>JADJRE010000008.1 GCA_016712375.1 Rhodospirillales bacterium | reverse complement strand
GTCCACCTGTGCGCGTCTCGCCGACCATGCCGAACTCACAGACCGGGCAAACATCCTTGATGAAGCGGGCGTCCGACGTGCCGCCGGTGGTGCTCAGCTTGGGTTCCACACCGGTCACACGTCGCACTGCGGCAGCGACGACGCGCGTGAGCGGGCCGGGAGGGGTCAGGAAGGATTCGCCGGAGATCTCGCAGACAAGGTCGATCCGCCCGCCGACCTCGGCGCAACGGGCTGCGAGCCAGCAGCGGATATCGTCGCCTGAGTGCAGGTCGTTGAAGCGGATGTTGAGCCGCGCGGTGGCGCGGGCCGGGATGACGTTGGCCGCCGGATTGCCGACGTCCACCGATGTGATCACAAGCGTCGATGGCGGAAAATGCTCCGTGCCCTGGTCGAGCGGCGTCGCCTCCAGCAGCGCCAGCAGCCTGACCAGCCGTGAAACGGGATTATCGGCGAGCTGCGGATAGGCGCTGTGTCCCTGCACACCGTCCGCGGTAATGCGGGCGTTCAGGCTGCCGCGCCGCCCGATCTTGATCATCTCGCCCAGGGTCATCGGGTTGGTCGGCTCGCCCACCACGCTGGCATCGATCGACTCGCCGCGTTCCGCCAGCCGACCGAGCACCTTCCTCGTTCCGTTGATCGACACCCCTTCTTCGTCACCGGTGATCAGGAGGCTAATCGAGCCAGCCGGCTCCCCTCGCCTCGCCACAGCGGACACGGCAGCGGACGAAACAGGCGGATCTGCCGACTTCATGTACGGAGGCGCCGCGGTTCCCATTGCCGGCCGTCGCGCACCGCCCGCGTGAAGGGATCGACGCTCCACAGCGCCGCATCGCCCGGCGGCACCACGTCGGTGTGTCCCGCAAAACAGAAGCCGCGGCGCCGCCTCCCTGGCGCGCCCACAGGTTCTCGACCGGCGCCGTCCCCGTCTTCCTCGAACCGCATCCGCTCGGAGGCGAAACCTAGGCCGCAGAGCCGCCTCCAGCAACGCCAGCGCGCCCGCGTCCGTCCGGCGTGATGTTCGGACAACGGATCAACGCGCGGTGAGCTCGACAGGGGATCAGGGGACGAAGACAAGAAGCGGAGCCCCCAGACCGATAAAAGCGGCGTCGGCAGACCTACCCACCCTGCGTCGTCACTCGCGCAGCAGTTCGTTGATGGAGGTCTTCGCGCGGGTCTGCGCGTCCACCCGCTTCACGATCACCGCGCAGTAGAGGCCGGGGCCAGGGCTGCCGTTGGGCAGCGGCTTGCCCGGCATGGTGCCGGAGACGACCACCGAGTAGGGCGGCACCGCGCCGTAATGCACCTCGCCGGTTGCTCGGTCGATGATGCGGGTCGAGGCGCCGATGAAGACGCCCATCGACAGCACTGAGCCACGGCCGACGCGCACGCCCTCCGCCACCTCGGCCCGGGCGCCGATGAAGCAATCATCCTCGATAACCACCGGGCCAGCCTGCAGCGGCTCGAGCACGCCGCCGATACCCGTACCACCTGAGATGTGGCAGCGCTTACCGATCTGCGCGCAGGAGCCCACCGTCGCCCAGGTGTCGATCATGCTGCCCTCGTCGACGAAGGCGCCGACATTGAGGAAGCACGGCATCAGCACCACTCCTGGTGCCACGTGGGCGGAATACCGGACGATACATCCGGGGACGGCGCGAAAGCCGGCGGAACGGAAGCGGCCATCATCCCAGCCCTGAAGTTTAGGCGCCACCTTGTCGAACCATGAAGCGCCGCCCGGGCCGCCCGCGACCGGGACGCTGTCGTTCAGGCGGAAGGACAGCAGCACCGCCTTCTTCAGCCACTGGTTTGACCCGCCAGCCGCCATCCACCGGCTCCGCCACCCGCACAGTGCCGCTGTCGAGCAGCGCCAGGGCGCCATCCACCGCCTCGCGG
Organism: Rhodospirillales bacterium; assembly: GCA_016712375.1. Lineage (GTDB taxonomy): Bacteria > Pseudomonadota > Alphaproteobacteria > Rhodospirillales > Defluviicoccaceae > Defluviicoccus. Next base: position 191,665 of record JADJRE010000008.1, on the reverse strand, counting down.
ACCGGCCCGGCGGTGGCGGAACCAAGGCCTTCGCGATCTTCCCAGGCGGCATCGATGGCGGCAATCAGCGCGTCGGTCATGGGGAAAAGGCCTCGGTTTCGGAACAATCAGCGCGTTGCGACCATGCGCATCCGCCCGTTGCCTGTCAACGTTGGAGGGCGCGGCGCCGGCCGACGATGTCGGCAGACAGTCGGTCAGGCGGGCATGCGGCCGGCCAGCAGCGCGTCGATGTACACGGGCACCACCTCGCTGGCGGGGCCGTACACGGTTTCTGCAAATATGCTGGCACCGGAGGACGGCTCCAGGTTCAACTCGACAGTATGTGCCCGCGTATACATCCGGACGTGGCTGACGAATCCCGCCGCCGGGTAGACGTGCCCCGACGTGCCGATCGACATGAACAACGTGCAGCGGTCCAGCGCCTCGTAAATCTGCTCCATCCCGATCGGCATCTCGCCGAACCAGACGACGTGCGGCCGCAGCTTGCCAACAGCGGCGCAACCGGGACAAGTGTCGTCGAGGCCGAGGTCGGCCCGCCACTCGATCACCGCTTCGCAGCGCTCGCAGCGCACCTTGTTTAACTCGCCGTGCATGTGCAAAAGATTGCGGCTGCCGGCTCGCTCGTGCAGATCATCGATGTTCTGGGTGACGACGAACACCTCACCAGGCCACTCCTGTTCCAGCCGGGCCAGCGCCGCGTGCGCCGGGTTCGGCCCGATTGCCGGATCGCCGAGCTTTTCCGTCGAGCGTTGTAGAAGGCGTGCACCAGTTCCGGGTTGCGGGCGAAGCCGTCCGGGGTCGCCACGTCCTCCAGGCTCACTTTCGACCAGATCCCGCCTTCGCAGCGGAAGGTGTCCAGACCCGATTCCTTGGAGACGCCGGCCCCTGTCAGCACGACGATCGACCCGGCGCTCCCTCCCTGGTCCCGCATGGTGCACCTCTTCCTCGCGCTTGCGGGCAGCCGCCCAGCTTGCCGCTCTGCTCTTTCGTTGCATCTTCCCGAACGTATGTGACATCGCCTTTCCCTGCCACTGTTCCGTTGCATCCAGTCCATCCGTCCATGGCTAGACGCCTTCCGCGAAAGGAGGATCTGGCGAGTTGCCGATGACGAAGCTTTTTCTTGCCATAAGATCGAGCCGTGCAGCCATCCGGGGGATGCCTGTAGAACGATCAAATCATGACATTCGCGTTAAGTTGGATTTACAAAACGGGTTGTATTCTGACAAGTTAATCGCCAAAGGGGACGGCGGTCCTGCTTCCACAACGAATTGCCGCCGTCAGGGAGGCGCTATTATGGCCCAGGTTGATAATACGGTGCGAGGAGTGCTGAGCGGGCGGGCCCCGATCTTTCTTACTCAAGAGCAAACGATCCGCGATGCCGCGACCATTCTTAGCAACCATAACATCGGCGCCGCGCCAGTGCTCGCCAATGATCGGCTGGTCGGGATGTTTACTGAGCGCGACATCTTACGGCGGCTAGTCGCTGCCGGGCGAAACCCCGAGACGACTCAGGTAGCCGATCTCATGACTCGCGCTCCACGTACCGTCAACACCGAAACACCGCTGGTCAAGGCGTTTGCCGTCATGATCGAGGGAAAATTCCGCCATCTGCCGGTGGTTGATGCTCAAGGTCGGGTGATCGCAATTCTGTCAATGCGCGACATTCCGCTCGAGCATCGGATCATGCATGAGCGGTGGACAACATGGACCAACGGCAAAACGTCCCAGAGCGCCCAAACCGCTGCAACGGCATCGGATTGAATTTGGAACAGCCACATCCTGCATAGGCATCAACAGCGAGCGTCAGGAACTCGCAGCGTTGCGTTTGCAGGAGTTACTGATCTAAAGCGACGCTTTGAATATTTCGCGATTGCCGGATGACTGGCCCATGCCTATGAGCTAATGTTATTGTCTCCTATTTGAGGACGTTATGCTGACGACGCTCGCCCGCGATGATGACCTTCTGGCCAATGCGCGGGCGCTCCCTTGGCTAAGCGCGTCAACGGGCACGTCCCGCGAACAGGGAGCCGCCACTAGCGACCTCTCCCCGTCAGCGGCGGGAACCGATGTGACTCTCGTTGATAGCTCGATTTGAGCTGATCATCTTCGATTGTGACGGCGTGCTCGTCGACTCCGAGGTCGTCTCCGCACGAGTGCTCGCCAGCGAGTTGACCGCGGTCGGCTTTGCTCTGAGCACTGCCGACTGCATCGCGCGGTACACCGGCATTAGCATGACATCGGTGGCCGAACGCGTTGAATCGCAGTGGGGCCACCCGCTGCCGCCCGACTTCCTGGAGCGGGTGCGTGCTCGCGACGCGGCGGCCTTTCAGTCAGAGTTGCAGCCGATCGAGGGCGCGCGCGAGGTTCTGGCGGCGCTTGATTGGGCGCGGTGCGTCGCCTCTTCCGGACGGCTCGAGAAGATGCGGCTCACCCTTGGCCTGACCGGCTTGCTGCCGTTCGTCGAGCCGCATCTGTTCTCGGCCGAGATGGTCGCTCAAGGCAAGCCGGCGCCCGACTTGTTCGTGCACGCAGCGCAAATAATGGGCTTTCCACCGCGAACTGCTTCGTCGTCGAGGATTCGTGCGCGGGCGTACAGGCGGGCGTCGCCGCTGGCATGCGAGTGCTCGGCTTCACAGGCGGCAGTCACTGCACGCCGGAGGCGCCGGCAGTGCTGCTGGCAGCCGGCGGCGAACGTGTGTTTTCACATATGAGCGAATTGCCGCGTCTTCTCGAGGGCGCCGATTAGGCTGGCAACGGTTGTAGCGGGTACTCCACCAGCGCCTCGTAATGTGCTTTTTCGCTACCAAGGTGACTGCGAAACAAGGTGAAGCTGTCCACCAGGAAGGGCCCTACGGCGATGCGGTTGTACTGCTGCATGAAGGCGCCCAGCCGCCCTCCCTCGCTTCCTCCTCGCAGCCGGGCGAGCGTCACATGCGGCTTGAACTTGCGACGTTCGGGCTCGCAGCCGGCACGCACCAGCGCCGATTCGACCTTGTCGCGCAGATGCGACAGAAGCGGCTGCTTATCAACGCCGGTCAAACAGTGTGAGGCTTACCGCCGCTTTCAAAGCAATCGATGCCGGTCAATAGCAGATCAAATGCCGGGGCATCTACCTGCTGCAAGGCCGCGTCGATGTCCTCCGCCAGGTCGCCGCGCACCTCGCCGATAAAGCGAAGCGTCAGGTGCATGCTTTCGGCATCGATCCACTTCGCTCCGGGAAGTCCCGAGCAGAGCATGGACAGTCGGATTCGAACCTCTTGCGGAAGAGCAATGCCGACGAACAGGCGGAACATGAAAGATCTCCCGGGCCGAAGGCCGGTGCCGCGGCACCGATCGCGATGGTGCCGCCGGTGGGCTCGGGACGCAACCTCGACAAGCAGCAGTGCTTCCCGGGCTCGTTGACGCACGGCCGCTTGAACCGAGTCAATTAGTCGGCCATATACTCGCTATGGTTTCCACACAGAGGAGAGATGAGCATATGGCTGCTGACCGACGGTTCCAGATGCGGGCCGACTCGCTGTCCCGAGCAGGGGCTGAGGCCGCACAGATCGATGTCGGCCTCCGCCAGTACATGCTGCGGGTCTATAACTACATGGCGCTGGGCGTTGCTGGCACCGGCATCATCGCGATGCTGGTCTCGCAAAACCCGGCAATCATGCAGGCAGTCGCCCTTGGGCCGATGAAGTGGGTGCTGTTCATCGGCATCCTCGGCCTCGGTTTCTTCGCGCCGAAGATAATGATGTCGAGGAGCATCGGCGCTGCCCAGGCATGTTTCTGGGTGTACGCGGCGATGTGGGGCGCCCTGATCGCCCCGATGTTCTACATGTATACGCAAGGTAGCATCGCGCGCGCGTTTTTCGTCACTGCGGCAGCCTTTGCGGCGATGAGCCTGTATGGCTACACGACCAAACGCGACCTTTCAGCGATCGGGCGGTTCCTTGTGATGGCCACCTTTGGCGTCCTTATCGCACTGGTAGTCAACATCTTCTTGCAGTCAAGCGGCCTGCAGCTGCTGATGTCGTTCCTGGTGCCGGTGATTTTCGCCGGGTTGACCGCGTTCGAAACACAGCAGATCAAGAGCTGGTACTATGAGAGCGACGCCGGTGACGTGACGCAGCGAAAGGCGATTTTCGGCGCCTTCATGCTGTACGGCAGCTTCGTGACGATGTTCATCTGGATCCTGCAGTTGGTGGGCGTCGCCCGGAGCGAGTGATCCCGCCGAACCGGCGTAACTCGTTGAGAAGGCCCCGCTAGCGGGGCCTTTGTTTTTTCCGGTGGTCGCGGATGTCATTGCGAGCGCAGCGAACCGGGGACAGCGTCATTGCGAGCGGAGCGAAGCAATCCACTGTGTGAGCCAAGCCCGGCACTGGATCGCCACGCCCGCTGGCGCGGGCTCGCGATGACGAAATGGTCCGGGTAACGTCGCCAACCCCTACAAGCTGGTGTAGCTCGTCGGTGGCGGCTCGCCGCCGCAAGTACCGGTCGCCTGACACGGCACCACTCCTCCCGACTCGCCGCCGACAGGGCCGCCACCTCCGGTGTTGCCGCCTTTGGCCGTCGGGCGGGCCAGCGGACGCACCGGCGGGCGGTAAGGCCGTGGTGTCTCCACCCTGTACTGCGCCGCCATCTGTTGCCGGAGGTGGTGTCGGGACCGGTAGGACAGCGCGAGGCGGCGGCGTGGCAGCGCCGGTCGGCGTGGCGGCGGGAAGGGCCGCGAGGACGACGCGTCCGCCGGCCAGCTGCATCGAGCGTTCGAGCAGCAGCGCCAGTAGCTGGTCCAGTTCCTGGCATGTCGAACTCGATATCAGGCAGCGCTCGGGAAGCTGCGCGCGTACCGCCGTCTCGCCGGCATAGGCGACGATGTCAGGCGCCACGCCGGGGTTCTGGTTGCACAGCTCGGCGATGGCGGCGCCCGCCTGGGCCGTGTTGCCGCTCGCCGACCACCGGCCGACGGCCGCATCCACCTGCTGCTTCACCGCCGACGGCAAGCCGTCAGCGGCATGTGCCGGCATCGCCGACACGACACTATTGCCGCCGCGAAACCGACGCAGCCGGCCAGCAAAACACTCGTCAAGGCCTTCATGTCACCGCTCAGGCTTGCCCGCTCCTCCACACTCCGCCTGCCCAATAACGCAGATCGGTGAGGTGCAACGAGACGGTAGACGGGTGGCGCAGTACGGCAAACTGCAGTGTCTCGAGAAATTTGAAGAGCCGACGCGCCGCTTTTCAGTGGTCAATGGGCGAAAACGTGGACGAACACACCACCCGGAACCCAATAGTAGCGTTGCGGTTAGTTGGCATACTTCGAAAGCGAAACTTGGATCGTGCGAAGTCTTGAAGGTCGAACCAGGACCCGCCACGCAACACACGCGCTACCATACGGTTGAAGCCTGGTCCCGTTGTTTCCGACGCATCATATCTGTCGAGGTCTTGTGATGATACAGCCCCAGGAAAGTCATGTTCATCTATGCACCATTCCCACACCGTTCCCGCCATGTCTAGCGCACCGGCCGGGGAAGCGCCATCCGGGTACATACCGACTGCTGTGGCCCCGCCAAGCCCACTCTCCAAGATATTTGCCCGATAGGGCTCTCTTATCTGGATCCAGCCTGCGCCCCACGGATAGAGATTCTTGATATCACCACCCGTCGCCGCCTGTTGCCACTCCCACTCGTCTGGCAGTCGGATGGTCAAGGCAGACCGTCGGCTTAGCCAACGACAAAATGCCACGGCGTCAAACCAGCTTACGTAAGTGGCAGGGCTGTTGCCGAACCGACCGAAGTGGTAACTCCTGCCCTCAGGATCGCGATAAAGACCACCGGACCAACTAGCCGGATCGTCCCACCCGTCATTTGCCTCAACGAATGCGCGGTACTGTGCGACGGTGATCGGGTAACGGGATATGCGGAACGGCCTGACGCTGCGGGCAAGGCTCCCGATGATCGCTGAGCATGGATCGTTAGGATTCCGCCGAAAATCGATAGTCAGAGTCCTGCCTTCGACCTCGCACCAAGCTATATCCGGCAGTCCTTGCGCCCCCGAGGCAACGCCAGGTCGCGGGTCCCCCAACACGTCGAGACGCTCACCAATTATAAGACGACGCATATGCGTTGTTTCTGAACGCTGAAGCTCGGCCACCATTGCCCGGGGGTCAATAGAGCCAAGAAACTCCCGCTCGTCACGGCTCAGCTCAGGAATAACCGGCCGTAAGGCCTTGGCCGCCTCCCGCACTCTCTCGAGCGACCACTGAAGACCCGGGCTGCGCCCTTTCGCCACCCACGTCGCCACGTCTTCACGCAGCCGCTCCCGCCATGTCGCCCGCTCCTTGTTCTTTTCTATATAGTTCCACAGTGTCGGCCAATAGGGCTGGGGCTTGCCGTCGGCATCCTTGCTGCGGATCAGCGTCTCGTGGATCAGGCTAACTGCGCGGCCGTCACGCTGATCAGCGGGCGCGACCTCGACATCGGATGAACTCGTATCCTCAGTCACAGTAATCAAGCGCACGCCGTTCCCACCCATTCCGTCACCCCGGCCGCGCCCGCCCGCAAGTCTGTAGAGCAGCCCTCGACCTTCCTCTCCTCCGCCGCACGCCTCGACAGCTTGAGCAAACGGGAGCCTGCGGCGGGCGTGCCGATAGCCCTCGGAATCAACCTTCACCAAGCGAAAAAGCAGTTCCAAAGCCTGTGTCCGGTGCGCGTCGTCCATCGAAGCGAGAAGATCATCGGCCGAGCGCACGAGGATGCCGGCAATTCCGCCTGCGCTTCGGAACTGCTGCCCGCTAAGGCGGTTGCCGGACCTGGTTTCCCACAGCCATGCGAGAGCGTTCTCAACGAGGGGCAAGGCGCCGGGTTCACCCTCGGATTCCGAGACGATCCAATCCCGGATTTCGCCGACTTCGAGGGCGGCGAGCCGCGCCGGGCCGTCTACGACCTCGCGCAAAGCCTGCGTCCCCATCGGGGCGAGCGTCCAGGACCTTCCGATCTCATTACGGGCGCTGACCAGTCGTGGCAGGATCTCGACGTGATTAAGAAAATCCGAGCGCACGGTGGAGATGACGAACAGCGGGCAGTCAGGGTCTTCCAGAGCCGCAGAGAGGACGATCGAAACGGCGGCGCTGTTCTTCCTCGGCAAAGGTGAACAACTCTTCGAACTGATCGAGAGCGAGGAGGAAGGCGGTATCGTTGTCCGGCGATTTGCGTCCGCGCAGCCATTCGGCGAGCGCTCGGTCATCACTGCTCTCCAGGCGGTGACGAATGTCGGCCATTTCCTCCTGCCGGTGAGGACCGCTGAAGGCGCGGGCCAAGTGCTCAGCCAGCATGTCCACCGGGTGCACACCCGGCATCATCGGACCGATCCGTATCCAGCACTCGAAACCCGTGCGGCGCCACAGCAACCCCTCACCTATCAGCGGCAGGAGCCCCGCGTTCATTAGCGACGACTTGCCGGAACCCGAGTTGCCCTCAATCTGTAGCCAGCGCACAGGAGGGCCGCCCCGTCGCCCGTTGAAGTACGAGAGCGCATGCAATGTTTCCTTCTGACGGCCGAAAAACAGATGCGCTTGCTTTGGCGTGTAGGCAGCGAGACCAACGTAGGGGCACCCTTCGATCCGTGCCGTAACGCTTGTGACGCTGATCCGGCCGCTGATCTGATTAAGGAGTTCGGTGGGAAGCGGATCGATGCCGGTCCACTCGTGCGCTTGGAACAGGTTGAGAAAGGCCGGAAGAGCATCAGCCCGGGTGTCGCTCAGGAGGAGCGGAAAGATCGGAAGGCGCTTCTCGTCATCGTGCGGTCCAAAGTGGCGGATCAACGCAACGTGCGTCTCGGCGCCGATCCAGCGGCGAACGCCGTCGCGGCCCACCAGCACCACGAAGTTCCGGCACCCCTCGACCTCCTCTTGTAACTTATCAAGCCAGCGCTCACTCCAGCGGATGCTCTTGTCGTCCTAAAGACGGTCAGCCCGTGACGCTCAAGGTGTCCGCACAGCAGGGTCGCCGCGTCCTGATCGTTGCGGCTGTAACTTAGGAAGACATCGAAACTTCCGGTCACGACCACCCCCAACCAGCGATCCCGGCTTTCCGGTCCTGCCTTCGGAGTCTAACTGACAGCCTCCTTGGCGACAACGTTCGCCAAGCCTCATGTAGCCTCAGTGCAGGGTTGGTGGGTAGTGGCGGCGGAGTTCGTCGGCGAGGATGCGCATCTGGGCCAGGTGCGGATGGATGCGCAAGGCCGCCTCGACGGCGATGAGTGCCGCATCCGCGTCGCCATGTCGCAGGCAGATCTGGGCGAAGCCGGCCAGCGCGCCGAAATGACGTGGTTCCAATTGCAATGTGCGGCGGATGTCTTGGGCGCTGGCTTCGTCGGCGCCGCGCAGAAAGGCGAGTGTCGCCCGCTTGTTCCATGCCTCCGGCCACAACGGCTGAGCGCGCACCAGGCCGTCAAGCAGCGTCTGCGCCTCGTTCCAGCGCTTGCCAGCGACAGCGGCGATTGCCTTCGTCATCAGCGCATCGGCAGCCGCGTCAGGATGCGCTGTCCACATCTGCCAGATATCATCTTCGATCCGCCACGCCACGGCCGCCGCATCGTCCTCGCGCAGCCTTTCGAAGAGCGCATCGAGGCCAGGCGGCAGCACCTCGATCGGCTCGATCTCGGCAAGACCGAGAATCACCCGTAGCGTCTCCTCGAACATTCGAAGCGCTCCTCAAGGTCTGTGACGTTTACCCGATGTTAAGCGGTCGCTCCAATACTTCCAGCCGCAATTCGACCACGGGCTAAAAGTGCATAACCATGGATTGGAGCAAAACTGCGCCTCTCGCAATTCTCAAGGAGCGGCTCGGCTGGCTCGATCAGCGCCAGCAGGTCCTGGCCCGTAACATCGCCAATGCCGATACTCCAGGATACGTGCCGGACGACGTTGAACCATTCCAGTTTCGCTCGGCCCTGCGGAACGCCACTGCTCCGGTGCAGCTGGCGGCCACCCGTCCCGATCATATTGCCGGTACCCTGGCCGCGCCGTCGGCCTGGGCGGTACGCCGCGAGTCCGATCCGGTGGAAGCAACGCCGAATGGCAATGCCGTGGATCTCGAGGACCAGATGGCAAAGCTGAACGAGGTCGGCGCGTCGCACCGCCTCGCCACGCAGCTCTATCGCAAGTATCTCGGCATGATTCGAACCGCCGCCAGCGCACGCGGCTAGCGGAGCCTGCCTTGGCCAGAGGGAAAAAGATGGACGACGTCACCGCCACCTTACGTGTTTCCGCCGCGGCGATGCGTGCTCAGGGTACCCGTCTCCGCGTAATCGCTGAAAACATCGCCAATGCCGATTCAGCGGCGACGCAGCCGGGCGAGCTGCCGTATCGCCGGCAGGTCGTGTCGTTTCGCAGCGCCCTCGACCGCGCAGCTGGTGGCGAGACGGTGCGGGTGAAGAGCGTCGACGACGACCCCACGCCGTTCCAGCGGCGCTGGGATCCAGGCCACCCAGCGGCCGACGCAAGCGGCTACGTGCTCGAAAGCAACGTCAATCCGCTGATCGAGATGACTGACATGCGGGAGGCGCAGCGTTCTTATGAGGCGAACCTGGACGTCGTCCGGGCAACTAAGGGAATGCTGCAAGACGCGATTAGTGCTGCGCTGAGCAGGCGCATTCGGACAGGTAAACACAAATGCCCAATACCATCGACAGCTACAGCAGGGCGCTCGCAGCTTACGAGCGTGCAGCCAGTGGCGCTACGGCGAAAACCGGTGAGCCGGCAGCGGGTTCCAGTTTCGCCGACATGCTGAAGAACGTGGCCGGCCAAGCGGTCAGCGCTGGACACGCCGCCGAAGCGTCGTCGGTGGCTGCCGCCGGCGGCCATGGCGATATCAGTCGGGTGGTCACCGCGGTCTCCGAAGCGGAAATGACGCTGCAGACTGTGGTCGCCGTCCGCGAGCGCGTGATCGATGCCTACAAGGAAATCTTGCGCATGCCGATCTGAGGGTCGGGAGCTAAACAAGGGGGAAGAAACCATGAACGAGTTCGCCGTTCTGGAGATCGGCCGCGAGGCAACGTGGATGCTGCTGTTGATCTCGGCACCACTGTTGGTGGTCGGCACCGTTGTCGGAATTACCGTGGCATTGTTGCAGGCTCTGACCACGATTCAGGAAACGACGCTGACTTTCGTCCCGAAGATCGTCGCCATGCTGGCGGCGATGGTGCTGTTCCTGCCTTTCATGACAACTACTTTGATCGAGTTCACCCAGCGCCTGTTCGACCGCATCGTCGCCGGCGGCTGAGGTGGCCATTCCGGTCGCACTGCCTGGTGCCGAGGTCTTTGCCGTCTTCGTGGTCTTCGTCCGTGTGGGAACAGCCATCGCCTTCCTGCCCGGGTTCAGCGCCGTCTACGTACCGATGCGACTGCGCCTGCTCCTGGCACTCCTGATCAGCCTGCTGGTAACGCCGACGCTTGCGAACGTGCTGCCGGCGATGCCCCGTACGCCGGCGGCGCTCGGCCTGCTGCTGCTGGCCGAAGCGACAATCGGCCTGTTCCTTGGCTGCACGGCGCGCATTTTCTTCGCTGCGCTGCAAATCGCTGGCAGCTACATCGCTCTACTCGCCTCGTTCGCCAACGCTCTGGTGCAAGATCCGATCGTCGACCAGCAGAGTTCGACCATCGCCGGCTTCTTCACCACACTGGGCGTCGTCGTGTTGTTCGCCGCTGACCTGCATCACCTGATGCTGCGCGCCCTGGTCGACAGCTATGCGGTATTTTTTTACCTCAGACGGGGATAGCTATTGGTGATGCATCAGCGGCGATTGCTCGCGCAGTCGGCGATAGCTTCGCGCTTGGCGTGCAGCTGGCCGCGCCGTTTGTCGTCGTTAGCCTCGTCTATAACATTGGCGTGGGCCTACTCGGGCGGCTCGTACCACAACTTCAGGTTTTCTTTTTCGGCTTGCCTTTACAGCTCGCTCTGCAGATTTGCGTGATGATGCTCACGATATCGGGCATTATGCTCGTCTTCCTTAACCACTTCGGTCAGTCCGTTCTGGCCTCTGTGGGTGTTTGAGGGCGGACGGATCGCAGAGCGATGTCGGACGACGAGCAATCTTCCAGAACCGAAGAAGCAACACCAAAACGCCTGCAGCAGGCGCGCGAACGCGGAGAGATAGCGCAGTCGCAAGAAGTTCAGGTATGGGCGACGCTGTGCGGCGGTGCCCTCGCCCTGGCGATACTGGCGCCGCCAGCGACGGAACGAGCGCTGCGGGTCGGCGTGCGTTTCCTCGAGCGACCGGAGCAGGTGCGCATCGCGTTCTCGTCGATTCGCGAAGGGGTGGGCGAAATCCTGTTGGAGATGGCGATCATCCTCGGGCCGACGTTACTGCTGCTAGCCTTGTTCGGAACCGCTTGCGGACTGGCGCAGGCGGGGCCGATGTGGGCGCCGCAGCGGCTGGCGCCAGATTTTAGCAAGTTGTCGCCGCTCAAGGGCATTCAGCGCTTGGTTTCCCCGCGGGCCCTCATCGACCTGGTGAAGAGCCTGCTCAAGCTTGCGGTGGTGTCGGCGGTGCTGGTGGTGGTGCTGCGCCCCTATGTTCCCGGCCTGGAGCATTGGGCGTCGCTGTCAACGGCGGCGGTGCTCGCCCGCAGCGACGCCCTGCTCGTTCGCATCGCTGCCGCGGTCGCGGCGGTGACGACGCTGGTCGCGGCGGCCGATTACATGTACCAGCGCTTCTCCTTCCTGGCGCGGATGCGGATGACCAAGCAGGAGCTTCGTGACGAGTTCAAGGAAGCGGACGGTGATCCCAACATCAAGGGCCGCATCCGCCGCCTGCGTCAGGAGCGGGCGAGGAAGCGGATGATGGCGGCGGTGCCGACAGCGACGGTGGTCATCACCAACCCGACGCACTTTGCCGTCGCTCTGGCCTATGACATGGCGGCAATGCCAGCACCCAAAGTGGTCGCCAAAGGCGTGGACCAGCTGGCGCTGCGAATTCGCGAGGTGGCCGCCGCCAACAATGTGCCAGTGGTGGAGAATCCGCCCCTGGCCCGCTCGCTGCACGCCTCGGTCGAGATCGACGACGAGATCCCAGCTGAACACTATCAGGCGGTAGCGCAAGTGATCGGTTGGGTGATGAAGACCAAAGGCGAGAGGACGAGCCGGTGATCCACGGATGACAATATCAGACGGCGACATCGCGGACGTATTTGACGCGCTGTTTGAAGAAAGCCCGTTCGGCATCGCCCGCCTTGACAGCGGCGGTGGCATTATTCAGTGCAACGCCACTCTTGCGCAAATGCTTGGGCTCCCGGTGAGCGCCCTCAAGGGGCGTGCGTTCGCCGATGCCTTCGCCGCCGAGGACCGGGACGACGTTCGCGCCCACTTGGCGAAGCTGGTCATGCGGACGGCGCGGCGCAATAGCATTGAGAACCTGCGGTTGGCGGCAAAAGATAATGGCGCCGAACGCGCAGTGCAGCTGTTTACGACTGCAATCGAGCGCGACGGCGAGCTGTGCGGCTTACTGGCGCACGTGCTGGACACGACGGAGCGATACCACCTTGAGATCGCATCGGCGCATGCGCAAAAGTTGCAGGCGCTCGGCCAAATGGCTGGCAGCATTGCGCACGATTTCAATAACCTGATCACAGCGATGCTAGGGTCGTGCGAGTTGCTGTTGAACGAGACCCGACCCGGCAGCAGCGGTTACGATGATCTCTCGCATATTCGCGCCACCGCGCTCCGCGCTCGCGATCTGGTCCGCCAGCTGTTGACCTTCGCTCGCAAACAGCCGCTTCGGCCAATTCCGCTGCGCCTCGACCGGGCCATCGAGGACCTGTTGCCGATGCTGCGTCCGCTGCTGGGCGCCGGCATCGGGATCGATACGTTCCACGCTCCCAGCTACCCCTCGCCCGCATGGATCCAGGGCGCTTCGACCAGGTGATCGTCAATTTGGCGGTAAATGCGCGAGATGCAATGCGTGGCTCGGGCCGGCTGTCACTCAGCACGCAAGGGGTTTCTTTCGCAACACCCACTCAGCTCGGAGAGGTCATGATGCCGGCCGGGCCATTCGTGCAGGTGGAGATGCGCGATACCGGCACTGGCATCCCAAAGGAAATCATCGACGATATCTTTCAGCCGTTTTTTACCACCAAACCCCTGGGCGAGGGCACCGGACTAGGACTGGCGACCGTCTATGGCATCATCCGCCAGAGCGGCGGTTATATTGGCGTCGATAGCGCGCTCGGCTCCGGAGCAACCTTTCGAATCCTGCTACCGGCCGCCGAACCGGCGATGGAGCCCGCCGAAAACAGCGCGCCCGCATCAATTTCAACATGGATAGAGACGCGGCCTCCGCAGGGGCGGTCAACGCGCGCTGCCTCTATTCTTCTGGTCGAGGACGACGAAGCGGTTCGTCGATTCGCCGCCCGCGCTCTCCGTGGCCGCGGCTGGACGGTCACGGAGGCAGCCGATGGCGAGAGCGCGCTACGGGCCATGGCCGGCAATGTGCCATTCGATGTTTTACTGAGCGACATGACGCTGCCCGACATCCACGGCTCGGTGGTCGTCGAACAGGCCCGTCGGGGCCAGTCGCGGCTGAAAGTCGTCGTTATTTCGGCCGACATCTCCGCCTGGGCGGAGGAGGAGATGGACCGGCGGGTGTCGCGGCTGTCGAAACCGTTTTCCTGGCAGAACTTGTTACGTGCGTCGAGCGTGTCCTCGTCGAGGCGGAATAGCCGAAGGGCTCGTCGGTACTGTCCGGTGAATCCCGCTCCAGCTTCACCCCCGCCGGACCCGACGTTAGGGTCCGGATGAGTTCCGCCTGCCGGTCGGTGCCTGTCTTGGCAAAAATCTGCTTCAGATGCTTGCGGACCGTCTCATAGGTCAGCCCGAGATGCTGCGCCGACTGGTCCAGGCGCATGCCGCGAGCAAGCAACACCGCCACCCGTGCCTCGGCCCGGCTCAGGTTGTACATGCGAACCAGTTGGCGCGGATCGATGTCGACAGGCCGCTCTGGGTCACCGATGAACAATACTGCCCCGGGGTCGCGATCGCTGCGTCGCTGCGTCCTGTCTTTAACCGGCATCACCAGCAAGGTGAGCGGCCGCTTTCCTCATTCGCGGGGAACCGAGAAGGTGTGCGTATCGCCAATTGGATCGGGCTTGGACTCACTCCCCGAACAGGCAAGGAAATCACGGAAGCGAAACCGGCCTGCCGTCAACTTCAAGCCGAGGCCCCCGCTGCCGAGGTAGAGCGCGTCCTCATTGTCGATTATCTCACGGGCCGTCCGGTTAGCGTTCAGCACGACGCCCGAGCAGCCAAGGACGACGATGCCTATCGGCATGACATCGATCGCGTCGTGCAGAATCCGTTCCACGTCTTGCACCCGACGGATCGTGCCGCCGGCGCGCAACCCCTGCCGCAGATACGGCAACAGGCGGAACAGGAACTCGGAATGGTCGCTCCAGAATGCCCCCTTGTCCCGAGCACGGGCAAACGACAGCAACGTTACCTGCGATCCTTGCGTATCCAGGACACCCAGCAGATGGTGAAACAAATTCTGCGGTCGCAGCCAATACCGATAGAAGTCAGTTTCCATCAACGTCGCTGCGTCGATGAGCTGACGGCTGGTGAGGACGGTGCCGGGTTGCCGAAAATGTTCAGGGCTCTGCAGCCAGACGTTCTGCCGGCCGTAGAACTCGCGATAGGCGGTGACAAACATTGCATCGATGTTGACTGAATGGTCGAGCTGTCCGCGCCCCTGGTCGAAGTCGTGCGTGATCACCGCTGCGGTATCGGCATGCAGTGCATCGCGCAATTTGCCCAGCACCTCCGGCCACAGCTTTGGATCGATACTTGCCTCATAGAAGCCGGCAACGACGGTCGTGAGCACCGTGCCGATTCCGGCAAGAAAGTCGTTGATGCTTGCTGGATAGCCGACTGCCCCACCGATGTCTGCAGGCCTGCTGTGTCCGTCGCGGAGCGGCGCGCGCATGTCCACCCGGTGATCGTTGCTGGACCGCGAGGTGAGTTGATCGCTGCGCCGCCGGTCGCAGCCAGAACGACAGTCTTCTCCTTGCCGGGGATCTTGCAGGCTGCGACGGTCCTGTCCCGAGCGCCTGTCAAGGAACTGCCCATTGCTCATGTCCGATACCCTCCCGATTTTCGAGGCAGCTTCCTGCCGGCGCTGCCGTGCCCGACCGGCAGAGGGCGTCCATCGCCACATTGCGTCATCATACCGTCATTCAACTGCTGGCAATATCCGCGGAATCTCACTAACCCACCTCCAGTTTTGAAGGTCCCCGCAGCCATTTGACGTCCTGCTTAACACCCTGCCGGGTGAAACGCACCCCTTAAAGGGCAGTCACATCCTTTACATCACAATATGTTAGAAAAATGGCTTTGGAACCAGAACGGAACATGTACACTAACCGCGCGTTGCCAACAGGCGAAGCGCGTGAAATAAGGGGATTGTTGCAATGCTGGTCGGCAGGCTGCAAGTGGTAGAGAAGGACGTTACCGAAAAGACGCGTGCAATCGACGCGGCTGTGAGCCAAATAGAGCGGTCCTTCGGCAAGGGCTCGATCATGCGGCTGGGCCAGCGCGAGACGGTCGAGACCGAAGTCGTCTCCACCGGTTCGATCGGCCTTGATATCGCACTCGGCATCGGCGGCCTGCCGCGCGGCCGGGTCGTGAGATCTATGGGCCGGAAAGCTCCGGCAAGACGACGCTCGCCCTGCCTGCCATCGCCGAGGCGCAGAAGAAGGGCGGTGTGTGCGCCTTTATCGACGCCGAGCACGCGCTTGATCCCGTCTATGCCCGCAAACTCGGCGTCTGTATTGATGATCTGCTGATTTCGCAGCCGGACGCGGGCGAACAGGCGCTTGAGATTGCCGACACGCTGGTGCGCTCCGGCGCCGTCGACGTGCTGGTGGTCGATTCGGTAGCGGCGCTGGTGCCGCGCGCTGAATTGGAAGGTGAGATGGGCGATAGCCACGTCGGCCTTCAGGCGCGCCTGATGAGCCAGGCATTGCGCAAGTTGACCGGATCGGTGGCACGCTCGCGGACGATGATCATTTTCATCAATCAAATCCGCATGAAGATCGGCGTGATGTTCGGCAACCCGGAAACCACAACCGGCGGTAATGCCCTGAAGTTCTACTCCTCCGTTCGCCTCGAGATCCGGCGCATCGGGGCCATCAAGGATCGGGACGAAGTGGTCGGCAACCAGACCCGCGTCAAGGTCGTCAAGAATAAGCTGGCGCCACCGTTCAAGATGATCGAGTTCGATATCATGTACGGCGAGGGCATCTCGAAGACTGGAGAACTGCTCGATCTCGGGGTCAAGGCCGGGATCGTCGAGAAGTCGGGCTCGTGGTTCTCCTTCGGCTCCGAGCGCATTGGTCAGGGACGGGAAAACGCCAAGCAGTATCTCAAGGATCACGCGGATCGGGCGGCGGAGATTGAATCGAAAATTCGCCAGAATGCCGGGCTTGTCTCGGATGCGCTCCTTTCGGGCGGTCTCGACAGCGCCGACGATACGGCCACCGCCAGCGAATAGCACGAAGGTCTGACGAGGCGGCGATCGAGGCTTTCCGACCCGGAGGCGCCCGGTCGGCCCGCGTCACCCTTCCCGCCTCTCCCAGCGTTGGCACGGTCTCTGCACAGATGGGCACGTGGACCAAAGTGGCGGGAGGAGAAACGGACGATGAGCGACCAACGGGAGCGGCCAGACCGGTATCGCTCCTTCATTGGCATCGACTGCATGGGCGACAGCCGACGGCTGGCTGCCGCGATCAGCCGCCACATCAATGATCCTGCAAAGACCGACGCCTTTTGGGAAGCGTTTAAAGTCAAGCTGGCGCAGGCGGCGACGGGCGACGACCGCTACGCTCCCGACGAACTGCGCCTCATCTGCGGTGCCGTCACCTATCGAGGAACTGTTTGAGCGTTACGGTGACGACGAAGGCCTGGCGCTGTTGCATCGGGTTGAAGAAGAGTGCTGCTGAAATACGATTAGCCTTCGAGGCTCTGGAAAAGGAACCGGCCCCTTCAACAGCAGCCGAGACAACGGCGCGCAATGCGCCTGCACCCTGCCGCCGTACCGCCGCATCACCACATCGTCTTGAATCGGCACCGTCCGATTGGTTGCGCGGCTTCGATTTCCGGAAAAGCTTAATGCGATATTGAACCCGCCGCGGCTGAACAGCGCACGGCGATATCGCCCGTTAAGCTTTAGATCACTCTCTTACGCTAGCCTGTGCCCTTACCAGATGCCGGCGTCGCCGCGCTCATACCTGACATCGCATCAAAGGGGCAACGACATGTCTTGGCTCGCCAACTTCCGGATTCTTCCGAAGCTGCTGGCACTGATCGCTTTCCTTTCGGTGGTCGCGATCTCTATCGTGCTTCTCGCAATCGATTCGCTCGAGTCTCTTGCCACTTCGGCACGAGAGATGCGCACCTCCGCGTCCGAGGCACTCACCGTTGCGCGGATGAATCAGAATATGCTCGCCAGCAACCGCGCGGAATATCGGATGGCACTCGATCCGGAGCCGGACCAGGTGAAAGGAGCACAGACGCGTGGCGAAGCCGAGCAAAGGACTTTGTTGAACGGCTGGCGGAACTGCGATCGCTGACAGCTGGCGACAAGCTGGCCCAGGTCGACGAACTCGAAAAAGCTCTTCCGCGCTTATCAATCAGAGTACCAGAAGACCTTTGCAAGTCGCTGGAGAAGCGCGAGACCTCGCGATCAGCGCAGATGTCGCTCGCATCAGGCACGAGGCGATCGCGAGCCGCGACGCCGTCGAAAGGGTTCGTGAGTTGCTCATCAGCATGGGCGATGATCGCAACAAGGAAGTCGCAGTTGGCGCCCACAATGCCGAAGAGCTCTCCAAAAGCGTTCGGATGCTCCTGATCGGATTTGCTGCGGCAGGTGTGACTGTCGGCGCTGCTCTAGGATTTTTGCTAGCGAACTACGGCGTGGCCCGGCCAATCAGCAAGGTAGTGGCCGCTCTACAGAAGCTCGCCGCTGGCGAGACGGAGGTGGCCATCGAAGGAGACAACCGCAGGGACGAGGTAGGCGACGTCGCCAAAGCAGCGATTGTCTTCAAGCGGAACGCGCTTGAGAAGCTGCGCATGGAGGAGGAGCAGGAGGCGGCGAAGAAGCAGGCGGAGATCGAGAAGCGGGCGACGCTGCACAAGCTGGCGGACGACTTCGCGAGCGCTGTGGGCGGCATCATCGAGACGGTTTCATCGGCGGCGACCGAGTTGCAGGCTTCGTCGCAGTCGATGTCGGCGGACGGCGGAGGAGACGTCGCGGCAGGCGACGGTGGTCGCCGCGGCCTCCGAGCAGGCGTCGGTAAACGTGCAGACGGTTGCCTCGGCGGCGGAGCAGCTGGCGTCGTCGGTGCAGGAGATCGGCCGGCAGGTGGCGCAGTCGTCGCAGATCGCCGATCGCGCCGTCGGCGAGGCGGACAAGACCAACGTCCAGGTGCAGGCGCTGGCCGACAGTGCCGAGAAGATCGGCGACGTCGTCAAGCTGATCACCGACATCGCGGCGCAGACCAACCTGCTGGCGCTGAACGCGACGATCGAGGCGGCGCGCGCCGGCGAGGCCGGCAAGGGCTTCGCCGTGGTCGCCTCCGAGGTCAAGTCGCTCGCCACCCAGACGGCGCGGGCGACGCAGGACATCGCCGATCAGATCAAATCGATCCAGAGCGCCACCGGCGAATCCGTCAGCGCCATCGCCGGCATCGGCAAAGACGATCCGCGGCATGAACGAGATTGCCGCCGGCATCGCCGCGGCGGTCGAAGAGCAGGGCGCGGCGACGCAGGAGATTGCCCGCAATGTCCAGCAGGCCTCGGCTGGCACGTCGGAAGTCTCCGGCAACATCGGCGGCGTCAGCAGCGCCGCCGCCGAAGCCGGCGCCGCCAGCGTCCAGGTGCTGAACGCCTCGCAGGACCTGGCGCGCCACTCGGAGACGCTGCGCGGCGAAGTCGGCCGCTTCCTCGCCACCGTCCGCGCCGCCTGACCCCCCTCCCCTCAGCCCGGACTGCCGCCAGCAAACACTCTCGCTGCGGCAGTCCGATACCGGTGCCCGCACCGGCAGCGCTTAACCCGGCGCTAGGATCCTCCTGTTACCGTCTCCCCATCAATGGCTACCGCTCGCCCGAAGGAGCCCAGCTTCTCGCTTGACCGCCTCGGCTCATTGCAATTGTGGCAAGCCTTCTGGCAGAAAGGATAACTTGATGAGGCACTTCGCTTCGCGTCTGAGGATTTCTCACCGTATTTATCTTCTCGTCGGCTTGATGACCGTTGGCTGCTGCTTCCTGCTGGCATTCGCCGCCTACCACATCGCCAACTCCATGTTTGAGCAACGCGGCGAGCAGACCCGTCGTCTGGTCGAAAGCGCGCACAGCATGGTCATGGCTTATGCACAGTTCGTAAAGGCAGGAAAAATGGCAACGGCGGATGCGCAGCGAGAAGCGCTAGAGCGTCTGTCGTCTATGCACTACGACAACGACGAATACTTTTGGGTGAACGATTTGTCTGGCGTGGTGCTTGCCCACCCAAAAAGAAATATCGTTAACAGCAACATGATTCAAACCAAAGATGCCGCTGGTGCTTACATCTATTCTGACATGATCGACATCGTGAAGAAAAACGGCGAAGGCCCTTACCAGTACTACTGGCCCGCGGATGCGACTGCGCAGCCTAAGATGAGCTACGTAAAGGGCGTCCCGGAGTGGGGCTGGGTGATCGGCAGCGGCGTGTTCGTCAACGACGTCAACGCGGTCGTTCGTAAGGAGATTCTGCAGATCGCCATCGCCTGCGCGGTGATGATCGTCGTCCTCGGCGTTGTCGCGCTGTTGATCAGCCGTGCCGTGGTTCGCCCCCTGAGCTCGCTGACCGCTTGCGTGCAGGCCCTTGCCGGCGGAAACACCACCATCGACGTTCCGGCGTTGAGTCGCGGCGACGAGGTCGGCGCGATTGCCCGCGCGGTGCAGGTTTTCAAGCGGAACGCGCTTGAGAAGCGGCGCATGGAGGAGGAGCAGGAGGCGGCGAAGAAGCAGGCGGAGATCGAGAAGCGGGCGACGCTGCACAAGCTGGCGGACGACTTCGCGAGCGCTGTGGGCGGCATCATCGAGACGGTTTCATCGGCGGCGACCGAGTTGCAGGCTTCGTCGCAGTCGATGTCGGCGACGGCGGAGGAGACGTCGCGGCAGGCGACGGTGGTGGCCGCGGCCTCCGAGCAGGCGTCGGTAAACGTGCAGACGGTTGCCTCGGCGGCGGAGCAGCTGGCGTCGTCGGTGCAGGAGATCGGCCGGCAGGTGGCGCCGTCGCAGATCGCCGATCGCGCCGTCGGCGAGGCGGACAAGACCAACGTCCAGGTGCAGGCGCTGGCCGACAGTGCCGAGAAGATCGGCGACGTCGTCAAGCTGATCTCCGACATCGCGGCGCAGACCAACCTGCTGGCGCTGAACGCGACGATCGAGGCGGCGCGCCGGCGAGGCCGGCAAGGGCTTCGCCGTTGTCGCCTCCGAGGTCAAGTCGCTCGCCACCCAGACGGCGCGGGCGACGCAGGACATCGCCGATCAGATCAAATCGATCCAGAGCGCCACCGGCGAATCCGTCAGCGCCATCGCCGGCATCGGCAAGACGATCCGCGGCATGAACGAGATTGCCGCCGGCATCGCCGCGGCGGTCGAAGAGCAGGGCGCGGCGACGCAGGAGATTGCCCGCAATGTCCAGCAGGCCTCGGCCGGCACGTCGGAAGTCTCCGGCAACATCGGCGGCGTCAGCAGCGCCGCCGCCGAAGCCGGCGCCGCCAGCGTCCAGGTGCTGAACGCCTCGCAGGACCTGGCGCGCCACTCGGAGACGCTGCGCGGCGAAGTCGGCCGCTTCCTCGCCACCGTCCGCGCCGCCTGACCCCCTCCCCTAGCCCGGACTGCCGCCAGCAAACACTCTCGCTGCGGCAGTCCGACCCATCCTTTCGATTCCCATGTTTTCTGGACACGGCCGACGGCGCGCCGTAAAAGCGGCCCGGAGCGGCGGGGGGTAAAACTTCGCCGCGCGGCAACCCACATCCAGTGATCATGCACACTGTCAACGACATCCGCCGCGGCTTCATCGACTTTCTTCGCTGGCCATGGCCACCGCCCGGTTACCTCCAGTCCGCTGGTGCCGCGTAATGATCCGGACGTTGATGTTCACCAACGCCGGCATGGTCCAGTTCAAGAACGTCTTCACCGGCGTCGAAAAGCGCGATTACACGCGCGCTGTCACCTCGCAAAAATGCGTGCGCGCCGGCGGCAAGCACAACGACCTCGAAAACGTCGGCTACACAGCTCGGCATCATACTTTCTTCGAGATGCTCGGGAATTTTTCCTTCGGCGACTATTTCAGGGACGTGGCGATCGAGCTCGCCTGGAAGCTGGTGACGAAGGAGTTCGCACTGCCGGCCGACCGGTTGCTGGTCACCGTCTACGCGGATGATGACGAAGCGTTCGGCCTTTGGCGGAAGATCGCCGGACTTCCGGAGGAGCGGATCATCCGCATCGCCACCGCCGACAATTTCTGGGCGATGGGCGAAACCGGCCCCTGTGGCCCGTGCTCGGAGATCTTCTACGACCACGGCGCACACATTCCCGGCGGCCCGCCAGGCAGCGCCGACGCCGAGGGCGACCGGTTCATTGAGATTTGGAACCTGGTGTTCATGCAGTACGAGCAGGTGACGCGGGAGCAACGCGTCCCCCTGCCGAAGCCATCGATCGATACCGGCATGGGCCTCGAACGCGTCGCCGCGGTGATGCAGGGGACCCACGACAACTATCGCATCGACCTGCTGCGCGAATTGATCCTCGCCTCGGCGCAGGCCACCGGCACCGATCCGGACGGGGCCCACGCGATCTCACACCGGGTGATCGCGGATCACCTGCGCGCTTCGGTCTTCCTTGTCGCCGACGGCGTGCTGCCGGCGAATGAAGGCCGGGGTTATGTGTTGCGTCGGATCATGCGCCGAGCAATGCGGCACGCGCACATCATCGGCAGCAAGGAGCCGCTTCTGTGGCGGCTGGTGCCGGCGCTGATCGCCAAGATGGGCCAGGCATTTCCGGAGATCGTGCGCGCCCAGGCGCTGGCGACGGACACTTTGCGGCTGGAGGAGACGCGCTTTCGCAACACACTTGATCGCGGCCTGAAGCTACTTGAGGACGCGACTGGCGCGCTTCCGGCGGGGGGCATGCTCGACGGTGAAACCGCGTTCCGCCTTTATGACACGTTTGGCTTTCCCCTCGACCTTACCCAGGATGCCCTCAAAGCCAAAGGTATCGGCGTTGATACCGATGGATTCGGTCGCGCCATGGCCCGCCAGCGCGAGGAGGCGCGGCGTGCCTGGGCGGGTTCCGGCGAGGCGGCAACGGAAGCCGTCTGGTTCGCGGTGCGCGAGGAGACCGGCGCTTCCGAGTTCCTTGGCTACGACACCGAGGCTTCGGAAGGCAAGGTGCTGGCAATAGTCGAGGGCGGCGCGGCGGTTACCGAAGCGCCGGCAGGAACGACTGTAGCCGTTGTTTGCAACCAGACGCCATTCTACGCCGAATCCGGCGGCCAAGCAGGCGACGCCGGGAGAATAAGCGGTCCTGGCGGGCTGGTTGTCCGCGTGGACGATACCGTGAAGAAGCTTGGCGACCTCCACGTGCATATCGGCGTTGTCGAGTCCGGCACCCTGCGCCGCGGCGACGACGTTCAACTCACCGTCGATCACGCCCGTCGCACCGCGCTGCGCGCCAATCACTCGGCGACGCATCTGCTGCAAGCAGCACTGCGTCGCCGGCTGGGCGAGCATGTCACGCAAAAGGGATCGCTGGTCGCCGCCGACCGGCTGCGTTTCGATATCAGTCACCCGAAGCCGCTGTCGCCCGAAGAGATCACGCAGGTCGAGACGGACGTCAATGCCCAGGTGCGCGACAACACCGCGGTCGAGACCCATCTGATGGACCCACAGTCGGCGGTCGAACTCGGCGCGATGGCGCTGTTTGGCGAGAAATACGGCGACGAGGTGCGCGTTGTCTCGATGGGGCGCGAGGGGCCGGACGGCCGGCATTGGTCGACCGAACTGTGCGGCGGTACCCACGTCGAACGCACCGGCGACATCGCGCTGTTCAAGATCACCTCCGAAACGGCGCTGGCGTCCGGCGTACGCCGCATCGAGGGGATGACCGGCGAGGCGGCACGCACCTTCCTGGTCGAGCACGAACGTAGCTTGAAGGAGACGGCGCAACTGCTCAACACCGCCCCGGCGGAGGTGCCCTCGCGGGTAGCCCAGTTGCTCGACGACCGGCGCCGGCTGGAAAGGGAACTGAGCGAGGCGCGGCGGGCGCTGGCCACCGGCGGCGGCGGCGCTTCGAGTGCCGAACGGCAAATCCGCGGCATCCGTTTCTCGCCCCGAGTGCTGGACGGAGTTCCGGCGCGCGAGCTTAAGAGCCTTGCCGATGATCTCAAGAAGCAGCTCGGATCCGGGGTAGTCGCGCTGGTTGCCACCAACGACGGCAAAGCCTCGCTGGTCGTCGGCGTCACCAACGATCTCACTGCTCGGCTGAACGCGGTCGATCTGGTGAAGATCGGGGCTGCGGAGCTTGGCGGTGCCGGCGGCGGCGGTCGCCGACATGGCGCAGGCGGGCGGTCCGGATCCGTCCCGCGCCGAGGCCGCGCTGCAGGCCATCGAACGCGCTTTGTCAGCGCTGCCGGCCGCGTGATCATCCAGCCGGCTGCACAAGTGCGCAGTGGCATTCTCGGGCAGCGTTCCGATTAAACTCACCTCACGAACGTATCCGATAGCATCTTGCGAATTTACGGCGCTTGTGAAAAGAACGTGGCCGGCTACTAAAGATATCGTTTGCGATTACATCGGAGCTTTAACGTGCAAATTTCAGCGATCTCCATTCTTTCCTCATCGGTGACGGCGGCGCTACTGACCGTGGCTATCGCCTGCAAGCCAGCGACCGTTCAGGCGCAGGCTGGCGCAGTCGTCCCACTGCCGGCTCAAATGCAGGCCGCCGCGCAGCAGTACCTGCCGGGGGGTGGTCGGGCAGCCCGTACCGGCGTTTACCATCGATCCGGCTCTCGCCTCGCTCGCCGCCGGAACCCGGCAGTACCAGATCGTCAGCGGCCCCAACGCCGGGACCACCGAGCAGCATGTTATCGCTCCGCTAGCTGGCGATACGACCGGCACAAAGTGGCGCTACACGATCGGCGACCGCTCGGTCTACTTGCAATTGCAGCCCGGCCAGAGCCTGAACGTTGTTTCCGAGCAGGACGGGGATCAGGGTGTATCGACGCAATACAGCCCGCCGGAGCCGCTTCTAATCGCGGGGATGAACGCCGGCGACAGCAAGTCCGTAACTTTGAAGGTCAACGTCTATGATCTCAGCGATCCCAGCGACCTCGAGCACCAGGGATCGCTAGACGTCACGCTGACCTACGTCGGGGCCTATCAGGTGACGGTACCGGCCGGGACCTACGACGCCGCCCTGTTGAAGTGGGCGTTCAATGGCAAGATCGGCCCAGCGACGGTCGAGGATATTCAAGCGCGATTCGTTGCTCCCAACGTCGGGATGGTCGCCGCGGCGGAGAAGCGCGACGTCGCCGCCTTCTTGATCTACAACGACAATACGAAGGTGGGCAAGGTGCTGGCGCAGCAGCCTTAAGCGGCGTCCCGATCGACCCGCTGTCGGCTATACGTCCAAGCGGCGCCTTGCCCCGACTCCTAGGTGTTCGCGCCACGGCGGCAGGAGAAGACGTCGTTGGTCGTCGATAGCGATCGCTGGCACGCGACGTGGCCTCGTCCATCTCAAGGTATCCTGGCTCGGCTGGCGCATCGGACTCCGCTGTTCGCGTCATTGATCGCCTTGCTGGCGATGGCCTTTGTCTCGGCGCATGAGCCGCGCCTCGTGCAAAGCGTACGCGACAGCCTGTTTGATACTTATCAGCGCTTGCGCCCGCGTCAGGCTCTGGCTGCGCCGGTACGTATCATCGATATCGACGAGGAGAGCCTCGCGCGTATCGGCCAATGGCCGTGGCCGCGGTCGCGGCTGGCCGAGCTGGTGAAAGCTCTGAACGATGGCGGAGCGACCTCGGTGGTGGTGGACGTCCTGCTGGCGGAACCCGATCGCACCTCACCCACCCGCCTGCTGCTGTCGCAGTATCCCGAACCCAAACTGCAGGCGGCGGCGGAAGCAGACGCTGTGCTTGATCACGACGCATTGCTGGCGGCTGCGATCGCCGGCGGCCGCGTGGTTACCGGCTTCGCGCTGGTTGAAGTTGGCACCAGCGGTGCGCCTGCCCAGAAGGCAGCATTCGCTTGGGTGGGCGCGGACGCGCCGGCGTTCCTGCCCAACGCCCCGGGCGCCGTTGGCACGCTACCGATGCTGGAACACGAGGCGGCCGGCAACGGTGCGCTCAGCATCAGCCTCGCGGCTGGTGGCGTCCTTCGCCAACTTCCGCTCCTGCTGCAAGTCGGGGACCGGGTGTACCCTTCGCTGGCCGCCGAGGCCTTGCGGGTTGCTCAAGGCGCCGACACCTATGAAGTCCGTCTGTCGCCGAACGACCGGTCGGTCGAGGAGGTGCGCATCGGCGCCTTCCGTATCCCTACCGACCCAGCTGGCCAACTCTGGTTTTATGCGTCGCCGCCGCTTGCGGAGCGTTATCTCCCAGCATGGAAGATGCTGGCCGGAGCGCTCCCACAAGATGCCGTGAAGGACGCGGTGGTGCTCATCGGCTCGACGGCGCGCGGCCTGCAGGACGTCCACCAGACGCCGCTTGGGCAAGACGTGCCGGGCGTCGAGTTTCATGCGCAAACCCTGGAGCAGGTGATTCACGAGGATTACCTGCGCCGGCCAGCGTGGGCGAAGGGCGCCGAAATCGGCCTGCTGCTCTTTCTCGGTGGGCTGGTCCTGACGATCGGCGGGAGCCTTGGCCCCACGGCAACCGCTCTGCTCGCCGGCTTGGGGGTGCTTGCCGCCTTTACCGTCTCCCTGGGTGGCGTTCTCCACCCAGGGCTGCTTCTCGACCCGTTACTCGCCGCCACCGCGGTGATCGCCGTCTACTTCGTGTTCTCCTTGCTCCGCCACTTGCAGACGGAACGAAAGCAGCGCTGGGTTCGCAAGGCCTTCGCCAGTTACATCTCGCCGAAGCTCGTCGGCCAGTTGGTCGACAATCCTGGCCAGCTGCAACTCGGCGGCGAGCGGCGCGAGCTGTCGTTCCTGTTCACCGACCTGGAGGGCTTCACCGGGCTGGTGGAGCGCAACCCGCCCTCGGTGGTGGTTCCGGCGCTGAACGCTTACCTCGATGGAATGATCCGCATCGCCTTCGACTTCGACGGGACCGTCGACAAGATCATTGGCGACGCTGTGCACGTGATGTTCGGAGCACCGATCGCCGATCCGCGGCACGCCGAACGCGCTGTCGCCTGTGCCCGCGAGCTCGACCGCTTCGCCCAGCAATTCGTCCTGGATAAACAGCGTGAAGACCTCGTCTTTGGCGGCACCCGAATCGGCATCAACGCCGGCTTGGCAATCGTCGGCAACTTCGGCGGCGCGCTGCGCTTCGATTACACGGCACACGGCGACGCGGTCAACACCGCCGCCCGGTTGGAGGGCGCTAACAAACTTCTGGGCACGCGCATCTGCGTCAGCGAAGCGGTCGTCACTCGCTGCCCCGGCTTTGTCGGCCGGCCTGCCGGCACGTTGCTGCTGAAGGGCAAGACCGAGCCGATCAGGGTTTTTGAGCCCCTGCCGGAGGACGAGGCGGACACGCCCGCACTGCGCGCGTGGCTGGAGGCGTTCCGCCTGATGGAGGTCAGTGATCCGGCGGCGGAAGCGGCGTTCGCGGCGATCGTTGAGGCGAGCCCCGACGACCGACTTGCCCGCCTGCATTTGAGCCGCCTGCAACGGGGCGAGACCGGCGTCCTGCTGACCCTGACAGAGAAGTGATGGTGCGAACAGCAAGCATGCCGTTTTGGCCGCCCGAGATCGGCCGCACGGCGGCGACACGAGGCCGCCAATCTTCACCCCAGCGGCGGAGCGTGCGCATGATTGCCTGCTTGGCCTGGTCGCTCGCCACGGCGGCGTTGCCCCAGTGTTCGGGCACCAATGCACGCCCGGCCGGCGGCGGCGGCGGGAGGTCGGCGTTCCATAGATAATCGACCTGCACCAGCTCACCTGCATGAACGCCCGTTGTCTCCGCCGCTTGCGCTGTCAGCCGCGGGAGCGATCCCCCAGCATCGCGAGAAATTCGCGGCGGGTTGAAGCGTCGTCCCGGAAGGTGCCGAGCATTCGGCTGGTCGCCATCGTCACCCCCGGCTTGTGCACGCCACGTGTGGACATGCACTGGTGCGTCGCCTCGATAACCACCCCTACGCCGAGTGGCTGCAACTCGGCGTCGATCGTATTGGCGATCTGTGCGGTCATCTTCTCCTGGATCTGCAGGCGCTTGGCGAATGCTTCGACGACCCGTGCCAGCTTCGAGATGCCGACCACGCGGTGCCGTGGCAGGTAGCCGACGTGGGCTCGTCCGATGATCGGCGCCAAATGATGCTCGCAGTGGCTTTCGAACGGAATGTCGCGCAGCAAGACGATCTCGTCGTATCCCTCTGTTTCCGAAAAGGTGCGCCGCAACAGCATTGCCGGATCCTCATTGTAACCTGCGAAGTGTTCCTCGTAGGCGCGGGCTACCCGGCTTGGCGTTGCCAGCAGTCCTTCACGGTCAGGATCGTCCCCTGCCCACAGCAGGAGCGTCCGCACCGCCTCCTCCGCTTCCGCTCGACTGGGGCGGCGCAAGCTGGTCATCGTTTTGCAGCTGGCAACGAGACAGGGCGTTGGAGCGTTCACGGGTAGCCTTTCCTGAGACCGTCAATGGGCGATGGCGCATTCTCTGGCGCGGACAGCCACCGCAAACGCCACGCCGCCTTCTGTACGTCGGTCCCGGCTCGGTGGATTTCCGGCACTGCCTCCGTTCAATCGCTAGCGAGACGGACGAAGACCGCCAGCAGCGCCACCATCTGGGCAGCGTTGGCGATCACACTCAGCCGGTGCAGGCGGCGGAAGATCTTCCCTTCTTGCGCGTCGCCCAGCAGTTCGAGGTCGCGCGCCTCGTTGATCCGCGGCATCAGGCCCCACCGCGCAAACGCGAACAGCATGCAGACCGCCGTGAGCACCCCAGCTTCCTGGCGCCCCCACAGGGCAAGCGCCGCGATACCCGTCGCCATCATCAGCACCACGTAGTAGCGCGGAAACAGAGCGCGGATGAAATCTCCAGCGATGTCGCTGGGAAGATGGCGGAATACCAGCGGCGCGACGACGCCAGCAAAAAACACCATTGCGCCCAGCGCCATGCCGCACAGCAGAAAGCCCAGCAGGTTTAGTCCCGCGAGCCAGTCCATCTGCTGTCCCCCCTCACCCTACGAAAGACACGCAAGAATGCCCGATCCGCCACGGAGGTGCGACCCGCATGGTGGCCGTCGCGCGGTAGCTTTGTTAATGTCCCCGTCAGCGGCGACCGCCGCTTCACGAAAATCACCGGGACAGGGGATAAACATGCCGTCGATCAGCAGTTCGCAAGCCTGGAAGGCGCTGGAAGAGCACAGCCGGGCACAACGCGATGTTCATATGCGCGGGTTGTTCGCGGCGGATCCGCAGCGTTTCGCCCGTCTTTCGCTGCGCCTGGGCGACATGCTGCTCGATTATTCAAAGAATCGCCTGACCGACGAAACGCTGCGCCTGCTGGTGGCGCTGGCGAAGGAAGGTGATCTCGACGGCTGGCGGCAGAAGATGTTCGAAGGCGAGAAGATCAACGCTACCGAGGGCCGCGCGGTGCTGCACGTCGCGCTGCGCAACACGCTCGATCGGCCGATCATGGTCGATGGCATCGACGTCATGCCAGAGGTGGTGCGGGTACGCGAGCAGATGCGGGCGTTCTCTGATGCCGTGCGCAGCGGCGCCTGGCGCGGCCACGGGGGTCTTGCCATCACCGACGTCGTTAACATCGGCATCGGCGGCTCTGACCTCGGGCCGGTCATGGTTTCGGAGGCGCTGAAGCCATACCATCAGCCGGGCCTGCAGGTGCACTTCGTCTCCAACGTTGATGGAACCCACATCGCCGAGACACTGAAACACCTGACGCCGGAAACGACGCTGTTCATCGTCGCGTCCAAGACCTTTACCACCCAGGAGACGATCAGCAATGCGCTGTCGGCGCGCGCCTGGCTGGTCGGTACGTTGGGCGAGGCGGCAGTGGCCAAAACACTTCGTGGCGCTTTCCACCAACGAGAAGGAGGTGCGAGCCTTCGGCATCGATCCGGCCAACATGTTCGCCTTCTGGGACTGGGTCGGCGGCCGCTTCTCGCTGTGGTCGGCGATCGGCATGTCCATCGCCATTGCCGTCGGCATGGATCGCTTCGACGCCTTGCTTGCCGGCGGCCGGGCGATGGACGAGCACTTCCGCACCGCCCCGCCCGCGGTCAATATGCCGGTCCTGCTGGCACTGATCGGCATTTGGAATACTGACTTCCTCGGCGCCGAGACCTATGCGGTGCTGCCATACGACCAGTACCTGCATCGCCTGCCCGCCTTCCTGCAACAGGCGGACATGGAGAGCAACGGCAAGTATGTCCGTAAGGACGGCGGTCGCGTCGACTACAAGACCGGGCCGATCCTGTTCGGTGAACCGGGCACCAACGGCCAGCACTCGTTCTACCAACTGGTGCATCAGAGCACCCGCCTGGTGCCGTGCGACTTCATCGCGCCCGCGCAGTCGCACAACCGCATTGGCGAGCATCACCAGATCCTGCTGTCCAACTTCTTCGCGCAGACGGAAGCGCTGATGCGCGGCAAGACGGACGTGGAGGTCCGCGCCGAGCTCAAGGCGCAGGGATTCAACGCCGCTGCCATTGACGTGCTGGCGCCGCACAAGGTGTTCGATGGTAACCGGCCAACCAACTCGATCCTCGTCCGGCGCATCGATCCCTACACGCTCGGCATGCTGATCGCGCTCTACGAACACAAGATCTTCACCCAAGGGGTGATCTGGGGGATCAACTCGTTCGACCAGTGGGGTGTCGAACTGGGCAAGCAGCTGGCGAAGGTTATTCTGCCGGAACTGGGCGGCGACGACGCAGTGTCCGGGCATGACGCGTCGACCAACGGCCTGATCAATGCCTACAAGGAGCTGCGGCGGGGCGATTGATGCGTATCCGCCGGCTTCCCGAAACCGTCGTCAACCGCATTGCCGCCGGCGAGGTCGTCGAGCGGCCGGCATCGGCGGTGAAGGAGTTGCTGGAGAATGCCATCGACGCCAGCGCCCGGCGGATCGAGGTGGTGCTCGGCGACGGCGGAAGGTCGCTGATCGCCGTCACCGACGACGGTCACGGCATGGACGAGGGAGACCTCAGCCTTTGCGTCGAGCGGCATGCCACCTCAAAGCTGCCGGATGACGACTTGATGCGGATTGCCACGCTGGGCTTCCGCGGCGAGGCGCTGCCGTCGATCGGCGCGGTGGCCCGGCTGATGGTGACCAGCCGGCCGCCCGGGGCGTCGTCGGCCTGGTCGGTCGCGGTGGAGGGCGGCGCGGTGAGGGATCCGCGGCCGGCGGCGCTACCGCCCGGCACCCGAGTCGAGGTGCGCGACCTGTTCTTCGCTACGCCGGCGCGGCTGAAATTCCTCAAGAGCCGTCAAACCGAAGTGGCGCACGTGGCGGACGCGATACAGCGGTTGGCGATGGCACGGCCGACGGTTGCATTCACGCTGACCGAGGACGGCCGGACGCTGTTGGCGCTGCAGGCGGTCGCCAGCACCGATTTGGAAGCGGCGCGGCGTGAGCGGCTGGCCGCCATCCTCGGTCGCGACTTCGGCGAGCATTCGGTCTTCGTGGACGCCGAACGCGAGGGTTTGCGCCTGTCTGGACGCGCCGCGCTGCCGACGCTCAATCGGCGCACCTCGGCACAGCAGTTCCTGTTCGTCAATGGCCGGCCGGTGCGCGACCGGTTGCTGCACGGCGCGGTGCGCGGCGCCTACCACGATCTGATCGCCCACGACCGCCACCCGCTGGTGGCATTGTTCCTCGATGTGCCGCCCGATCTGGTCGACGTCAACGTTCATCCGATGAAGACCGAGGTGCGCTTTCGCGATGCCGCGCTGGTACGCGGGCTGATTGTCGGCGCGCTGAAAAGCGCGCTGGCCGAGGCCGGCCACCGCGCCACAGCACCGTCACCCGCTTGGACCCGCCACCACGGTGCCGGCAGCGGCGCGGCCGCGTTCGCCGCATCTTCGGCTATGCCATCGTTCCCGCTGCCGCTGCCACCGGTTAATGCGGTCTCCGATGGCAACCGCGGCCTCGCCGAGGCAGCGGCCGCATACGTGCTATCGCCGCTGACTGGCGCCGATGCGGTCGATACGAAGGCGCCGGCGGACACGCCACCACTGGGCTTTGCCCGGGCGCAACTCCATGCCACCTACATCGTGGCGCAGACAAGGGACGGCATGGTCATCGTCGATCAGCACGCGGCGCACGAGCGCATCGTGCATCAGCGGCTGACCCGGGCGCTCCGCGAAGGCGGCGTCCCCCGGCAAACATTGCTTTTGCCCGAGGTGGTCGAGTTGGACGAGCTTGCCGCGACACGGATTGCCGCGCGTGCAGCGGAGCTGGCTGAAATTGGGCTTGTTGTGGAGGGATTTGGCGGCCGCGCAGTGGTGGTCCGCGAGGTTCCGGCATTGCTCGGGGCAACCGATGTGGCCGTACTGATCGCCGATCTCGCCGAAGACCTGGCAGCGGTCGACGATGCACTCGTGCTGCGGGAAAGGCTGAACAAGGCCTGCGCGACCATGGCCTGCCACGGCAGCGTGCGCGCCGGCCAGAAACTTACCATTGAGGAGATGGACGCCTTGCTGCGCGAAATGGAAACGACGCCTTTTTCGGGACAGTGCAGCCATGGCCGGCCGACCTGGGTGGAGCTGAAGCGGGCCGACATCGAAAAACTGTTCGGCCGCAGCTAAGCGTTCCCGCGATTCCTATATGTTCCAGTGGACGATCAGGAGCTCACTTGGTGCAGCCTTTGATCGATAAGCGGCGAGCCACTGGATGCTGCACACCCTCCTGAATGCCACCTGCGCCGGGCTCCTGTGCCTGGTGGCGCTGGGCGACCGGGCAGCTGTCCAGCAGCTGTTCACTTTGCTGCCGAGCGTCCCTAGAGAAGAGCCGATCGCCAGTGCGCCCGGCGAACTGATCCTGAAGGCGGATGCCCGCGGTCACGACCTGGTGAGCGCGCGGGTGAATGGCCGGCCGGTGCGGTTTTTGGTGGATACCGGCGCCAGCCACGTGGTGTTGCGCGCCGACGACGCGGGGCGCCTGGGGCTGCGCGTCGGCGAGCGCGACTTCACCGAAATATACAGTACCCCCGGCGGAACCGTCCGCGCCGCGCCGGTCGTGTTGGACGAGGTTGTTATCGGCGATCTCGTGATGCGTGACGTCCGTGCCTCGGTCAGCAGGCAGCCGATGGACGTGTCGCTGCTCGGCGCAAGCTTTCTCGCCCGGCTGCGCGGCTACGAGGTCAGCCGCGGGCGAATGACGTTGCGCTGGTAGATGTCTCTCCCAGCCGGAGGAACACCAGCCGCGCCGCGCCGTACGTCCGCTCATCCAACGAAACGTATCCCGGCGGTACAACTAGCGGCTCGCGCGCCGCCACCTCGACCACCGCGATCGCGCCGGGCCCCAGCCAGTGGCGCGTCGCCAAGCCCTGCAGCGCCGGGCTGGCTAGCCCGCTTTCATACGGCGGATCGAGAAAGGCCAGCGCACAGGGCGTCTTCGCCGCTCCGGGCGGCGGCGGCAGCCGGATAGCGTCCAACTTCAGCATTGTCACCGACCACGCCTCGCCGACGGCTGCGGCGTTGCGGCGGATGGTTAGCAGCACCGCGCCGTCGATATCGACGAAGGTGGCGTGTTCAGCACCCCGCGACAGCGCTTCCAGACCGCAGGCACCACTTCCGGCGAAGACGTCGAGCACGCTGACGCCATCAAGGCCAGGCCACTCGATGCCGTGGGTCAGAATGTTGAACAGCGCCTCCCGGACCCGGTCGGCGGTGGGTCGTACCGCACCGCCGGGCGGGATCTTCAGCGGCCGTCCCCGGTGTTTGCCGGCGATGATGCGGGTGGTCATCCCCACCGCTTGCCGAGCTGTTCGCGCAGCACCTTCCCGGGCACCGCGTCGACCTCGCCGCGTTCCAGCAGGCCCAGCCTGAAACGGTCCGTAAGCAACTCGGATCAGCCGCCCGACGTCAAGCCGAAGCGCCATCAGCACCTTGCGGATTTCCCGGTTCTTGCCCTCATGCAGCGCCATCGACAGCCAGGCATTGGCGCCCTGCACCCGCTCCAGCGCCGCTTCGATGGGTCCGTAGCGAACGCCGTCGACGGTGATGCCGCCGGCCAGGCGGGCAAGCGCCCCTTCGTCGACCTGGCCGTGCACACGCACCCGGTAGCGCCGCGTCCAGCCGGTCGACGGCAGCTCCATGTGACGTGCAAGATCGCCATCGTTGGTGAGCAGCAGCAGCCCTTCCGAGGTAAGGTCGAGGCGGCCGACCGAGATCACCCGGCCGAGCTCTTCGGGAAGCTTCTGGAACACCGTGGCCCGGCCCTGCGGATCGCTGTGCGATGTCACCAGCCCCGGCGGCTTATGGTAGCGCCACAACCGAACGCGTCCGCGCTCCGGCAGTAGCGCGCCGTCGACGATTACCTGATCGCCGGCTTCGACGTTAAGCGCCGGGCTCGTCAGGATGCGGCCGTTGACGCTCACGCGGCCGGCCTCAATCCACTGCTCCGCCTCGCGCCGCGAGCACAGGCCGGCCCGCGCAATCACCTTGGCGATGCGCTCGCCTCCCGCCGCCGGCGCCGGGTCAGCCGCGCGCGGCATCGATGAACGCGACAAACAGGCGGCGATCGCCGTCGGACAACGAGAACTCCGGATGCCACTGCACACCGATGCAGAAGGGCTTGTCGGCAGCCTCGATCGCTTCAATTACTCCATCGTCGGCGACAGCGCTCACCCGCACGCCAATCGGTACGTCCTTGGCCGCCTGATGATGTGCACTGTTCACCGCGAGTTCGTCGGCGCCGACGATTTCATGCAGCCGCGTCCCCGGCAGGATGCGCACCCGGTGTCCCGGCTCGTCGCGCGGGTTCGGCTGCTCGTGCGCCAGCGCACCCGGCACCTCGTCCGGGATATGCTGGATCAGCGTACCGCCCAGCGCCACGTGCAGCAGCTGCTGACCACCGCAAATACCGAGGATCGGCGTCTCGCGTGCTAGTGCGCCGCGCGTGATGCCCAACTCGAAGGCGGTGCGCGCGTCTTTGGTGGTTACCGTGGCGTGCCGGTGGGAAGCGCCGAACACCGCCGGGTCAATATCGAAGGCGCCGCCGGAGACGATCAGGCCATGGACGAGATCCAGATATTCGTTGATGCGGTCGGCTTGGTGCGGCAGCAGCACCGGCAGTCCCCCGGCCTCGGCGACCGCACGTGCGTAGTTCTCGCGCAGCGCCAGCCATGGAAACTTCGAGTAGCCGCCGGGCTCCTCGCGGTCGAGGGTAATACCGATGACGGGGGTGGACATGAGCGCAACCTAAGCTTCGCCGACCCGTCGCGCAACCGGCGCCGCGAGGAAGAGCGCGGCCGAGGCGTAGGTTACGCCAACCGCACCCCGATCAGCGAGGACGGCGATCAGCGAGCAAGTCTTTGGTCGAGGAAGCGGGCAACCAGCTTCCAGCCTTCCGCTGATTCTGGCACGCCGTAGCTCACCGGAAAGTCATGCCACAGTGCCTCGAACAGATGCAGCTCGGCGTTAACCCCGGACTGTACCAGGCGCTGGTGCAGCCGGGTGGTGCCGCTCAGCAGCAGGTCACGGGATCCGGACAGCAACAGCGTCGATGGGAACCACGTCGCGAAGCGGCCGTATACCGGCGACAGGCTGGGATCGCCAAGGTCGGTACCGTCAGCGTACAGTTCGGCTGCGGCACGCAAGAGGCCGTCGTACTGCACAAGCGTCGGGTCGACGACCGCGTTGGTACCGAGACTGTCGCCCACCGGGCCGATGTCCGACCACGGTGAGACCAGCGCCACCGCCGCCGGCATCGCAACCCCCTCGCTACGCGCCCGCAATAGGGTTGCGACCGTGAGCCCGCCACCCGCAGACGTACCATAGACAGCAAAGCGCCGCCGATCATGCGAGCGGATCAACGTCCGATACACGGCGTAGGAATCGTCGAGCGCCGCCGGGAACGGATGGTCCGGCGGCATCCGGTAATCGACGGCGATTACCGTCGTGCCGAGCAGGCTGGCGATAGGGATAGCCTCGATCACGCTATTCTTCCCGGCGTTGACGATGTAGGCGCCGCCGTGGAGGTTGAGGACGATTCGCCGCGCATTCGCATTCGACACACGGCCCTTCGGTGTCACCACCGCCACGGGGACGCCGGCAATGGTCTTGCGTTCGATGTTTACCGGATAAAGTTCCAGGGCTGGCTGCACGAGGCTCGTCCAAGTCTCGGCCTCGATCTCGGCGATCAACGCCTTCCAGGCCTCCGGAGAGCTGGGGACGACGCCGGCGATCGGGCTCAGCGGCCCGGCGAGCACCGCCTGCGCTTCCGCACTGATCGTCTTCGGAACCGGCACGAAGCGGTTGATCTGGCGTCCGGGCGACGGCGCAGCCGGCAGAGCCGTAGCCGCGTCCGCGTCCGCCCGAACGTTTGATGACATCAGCGCAACACCCGCGACCAGCAACAGCTCCACCATTATCCCGAGCATCAGCGCTCCTTCCCGGTTTCGATACCCACAGTTGCAAATGTGCAGGGCGGCAGCGCTCTAGAACCGGCGTGCCTGCACCAGGACGGCGGTAATTGTTTTCTCGCCCAGCGTCCTGCAGGCCTCCAGGCGATGCAACCCCTCGACCATGACGTAGCGGCCTTCGTCGCGGCGTACCCAGATCGGCGTTTGCTGCCCGTTCTCCAGGATGCTCTCGGCAAGCGCCTGAACTCGCGCGTCATCAAGCGTCTGCCGCCGCTTCACCGGCACGTAAATATCGTCGATCGCCAGGCTCACATCGCGCATGAACAAGAGGACGTCCTCCCGGCAGAAGCCGGACCCATCGACCGTCTCCGGCCTGCCGGCGCCGGAAGTATGCATCCGCAGGCGCTTCCTCCCAAGCGTCCCTGTCGTCCCCCTATGCGAACCTGCCCGGTAACCTGGCGTTGTCCCGGGTGCGTGATATGGCTCTTCCTCGCGCAAGCGCGCCCATATGTGTGTGCAGTTGCATTTCTGTAGTTAGTTCAGCTCATGCCGCAACCGAGTGCCTATCCCACGGTACCGCCCTCGCCTGACACTGCCTCCGCAGCGGAACCGTCCACAGATCCGCATCGTCCAATCCGTTGTGGGTGGCGCTTGGACTGGCGCTTGGACCAGCGGCCGCGCTGGGGTTCGGGCGCTTCGCGTACGCCTTGCTGCTGCCGTCGATGCGCGTCGATCTTGGCTGGAGCTATGCCCAAGCTGGCGCAGTCAATGGCGCCAACGCCTTGGGTTATCTCGGTGGCGCGTTGATCGCGGCGGCCGTCGCCCGAAGACTCGGCACGAAGCGCGCGTTCCTCCTCGCGCTGCTCGCAACGGCGGTAGCGCTGATGCTGTCGGCGGCTACGCGCGACCTTTACACTTTGCTGGCACTGCGCATCGCTGCCGGTGCCGCTGGAGCTGTGGTGTTCGTTGCTGGCGGCGGACTCGCCGCCATGGCGGGAGTCTCCGCCGGCGCCGGTCGATCCGCCTTGCTGCTCGCAGTCTACTTCGCCGGCCCCGGCATTGGCATTCTTCTTTCCGGGCCCGTCGTCCGCTATGGCACGGGGGGAGCCGCGACTGATTGGCCAGGCGGCTGGCTGGCTCTCGGCGCGGCGACGCTGCTTGCGGCGGTCGCCGCATCGCCAGCCCTTGCCCGCGCACCGTCCAACAGCACGTCCGGGCTCGCCGACGAACGCTTTCGATTTCGACCTCTCGCTCCTATTTTCGTCGCCTACGGCCTGTCTGGATCGGGCTACATCGCGTACATGACATTCATTGTCGCCTTCCTGCGCGGCGGTGGCGCGACAGAGGCGCAGATCATGGCATTCTGGGCAATCCTCGGGGCTGCCGCCGTTGGCGCGGCGTTCGTCTGGGGCCCTATCCTGGCCCGCCTCCCCGCCGGTCGCGGAGTGTTCGTGGTGCTGCTGGTGCTTGTGCTGGGTGCGACCCTGCCGCTTGCGGCAACCAGTATACCGGCGGCCTTCGCCTCGGCCGCGCTCTTCGGCGGATCATTTCTGGCTGTCGTTACCGCTGTCACCCATGTCGCCCGCCGGGCGACACCGCCAGGGAGCTGGACGCGGGTCATCGGCGCGTTGACCGTCGCCTTCGCGCTTGGCCAATGCCTTGGCCCGGTGCTGGCGGGAGTAATGTCCGACGGCCCCAGCGGCCTCCGGGCCGGCCTGCTGTTGTCGGTCGTCTTACTCGCCGCTGCCGCCGCGATGGCGTTGCGGCAGCGCGAACTCGGCGCTCGGGTCACTGTCCCCGAACGTTAGCCGCTGCTGTCTCGACGACGACTCTTTCCCGCCAGTATGAGAATCACTCGCTGTGGCATGCCTTGTTTCGTGGACCTGTCGAGAGCGGCGGGGTATACGCTTCGGCGGAAATGACAGACGGCGTGTCGAAGGCCGGCTATTGGTCGGGTCGATACCGCTGGCGAGCCACGTCAATCAGGGAGAGCCACAGAATGAAAGTCGAGGGACCGCCAGACCCAGCAAAAGCGCGGAATTGGAACTGAGCGTCGTCAATGACCAGAGCGGAATGGACGCGGACAGCCTGATCCGCAGCTTCTATTTTCATCTGGGCTGCACGCTCGCAAAGGATCAATACACGGCGACCAACCAGGACCGTTACCAAGCGCTGGCGCTTGCCGTGCGCGACCGGCTGGTCGGCCGCTGGATCCAGACCCAGCAGAGCTACCACAAGCAGAACGTCAAGCGCATCTGCTACCTCTCTCTCGAATTCCTCATCGGACGGGCGATGGGCAACAACGTCATTAACCTGTTGCTCGAGGACACCTGCCGCGACGCAATGAACCAGATTGGCCTCGATTGGGACGTGCTGCGCGACGTTGAATCGGACGCGGCGCTCGGCAATGGCGGTCTGGGCCGGCTGGCTGCGTGCTTTCTAGATTCCATGGCAACGCTAAAGCTTCCGGCGATCGGCTACGGCATCCGCTACGACTACGGCATCTTCAAGCAGCACATCGACAACGGCTACCAGGTCGAGGAGCCGGACAACTGGCTGCGCTGGGGCAATCCTTGGGAAGTCGTGCACCCGGAATTGTCGTACATCGTCAACTTTGAAGGCCGTGCCGAGCCGCGCCGCGTCGGCGGCGTGACCCATTGGGACTGGGTTGGCGCCCGGCCGATGATTGGCATTGCGTACGACACGCCGATCGTCGGCTATGGCTCATTCAACGTGAACAACCTTCGCCTGTGGTCGGCGAAGGCCACCGACGAATTCCATTTCGGTGACTTCAGCCGCGGCTCCTACGTGGAGGCCGTGGAAGACAAGCTGATGGCGGAGAACCTGACCAAGGTCCTCTACCCGAGCGACGCGGTTTACGCCGGTCGCGAATTGCGCCTTCGCCAGCAGTACTTCTTCGTCTCGTGCTCCGTTCAGGACATCGTCCGCCGCTTCAAGGTTGAGAATGACGATTGGCTGAAGTTCCCGGACAAGGTGTTCGTGCAGATGAACGACACCCACCCGGCGCTGGTCGTCGCCGAGCTGATGCGCATCTTCCTCGACAAAGAAGACGTCGAGTGGGACAAGGCTTGGGAAATCACCGTTAACTCAACCGGCTACACCAATCACACGCTGCTGCCCGAGGCGCTGGAACGTTGGCCGGTGAGCATGTTCGAGCGTCTGCTGCCGCGGCACCTGCAGATCATTTATGAGGTCAACAGCCGCTTTTTGCGCAAGGTGGCGACCCGCTACCCCGGCGACTTCGATCGCTTGAAGCGCATGAGCCTGGTGCAGGAGGATCCGGAGAAGGCGGTCCGGATGGCTAACCTGGCGGTGGTCGGCAGCTGCTCCACTAACGGCGTCGCCGCATTGCACTCTCGTCTGTTGAAGGACGGGTTGATGCGCGCCTTCGCGGAGTTTTTCCCCGATCGCTTCAATAACAAGACCAATGGCGTCACGCCGCGACGCTGGCTGCTCAAAGCCAATCCGCGCTTGTCGGCGCTCATCCGCGAAAAAATTGGTGATGAATGGATCATTAATCTCGATAAGCTGCGCGATCTCGAAAAGTACGCAGGCGACGCCGCCTTCCGTAAGCGCATTCGTCAGATCAAACTCGCGAATAAAGAATCGTTGGCAGAATATATCAAGCGCGAGATTGGCTTGACGGTTGACCCATCATCGATGTTCCAGTCGCAAGTGAAGCGCATCCATGAGTACAAGCGGCAGCTACTGCTATGCCTGTACATCATTGTGCTCTACGACCGGCTGAAGACGGATAATAAACGAGACATCGTTCCTGTCACCTTCATCTTTGGCGGGAAAGCCGCGCCTGGATATTACATGGCGAAGCTGATTATCAAGCTGATCCACCAGATCGCCGGCGTGGTCAATTACGATCCGGAGATACAGGACAAGATCAAAGTCGTGTTCCTGCCGGACTATCGCGTTTCGCTCGCGGAGAAGATCATTCCCGCTGCCGACCTTAGCGTGCAAATTTCGACCGCCGGGATGGAAGCGTCAGGCACCGGCAACATGAAATTCCAGATGAACGGAGCGCTGACGATCGGCACGCTGGACGGCGCTAACGTTGAGATCAAGGAAGAAGTTGGCGACGAAAACATCTTTATCTTTGGCCTGACAACCGAGCAGGTGGACCAGTCGCGGCCGCACTATAATCCGCGTCACTTCTACGACACCGATGAAGAAATTCGTCGTGCCGTCGACTTGATTCGCAACGATTTCTTTAGCCTGACGGAACCCGGGATATTCAGGCCGATCGTCGCTAATCTTCTCGAACATGGCGACTTCTACATGAACCTGGCGGATCTTCGGAGCTTCATCGATATGCAGGGCCAAGTGGAAGCGCTCTATCGTGATGAGGAAAGGTGGAGCGAGAAGGCCATCCTGAACATCGCCCGCGCCGGCAAATTCAGCTCGGATCGGACGATTGCCGAGTACGCCGATCAAATCTGGGGCGTCAAATCGATCGATGCCGTTCCGGCAGCCGAAAAGAAACGGGCGTCTTAACGAGATTCGTCCTGGCGGCCAGATCGCTGGTGCAGGCCGTGTTGCGGCGCAGGAGCGGCAACACGGCTCGATCACCGAAGAGGATAGCCAAAGGAAGGTAAACGGGCGCCGGACCACGGTTGGGACCAGGGGGTTGTAGATTCAGAGACCGCATTTCGCGCATCGACAGACGCGATTTGAGCAAGGGTATCTTGAAGGTGGACTTGGCCCGCGGTGCACAATCATACTGCCGGTTGCCGGCACGGAGCCGACACCGGCGGGGTCCGGGCCTGTTCAAGGTTTCCCCACCTGTCCGTCGCCGGCTCGTTTGTAAGACGCGAGTTCGATCGATCAGAAACTTTGCAACAACGCCAACATACGGTCTGCCATGTACATCGTGATGGTATCGGCGGAACTAGCCCCGGTGGCCAAGGTCGGAGGGCTCGCGGACGTCGTGTTCGGGCTCAGCCGCGAGCTGGAGGTCCGAGGCCATTCGGTAGAGATCATTCTGCCGAAGTACGACTGCATGTGGCACGACGAGATCTGGGGTCTGCACAAGATCTGGGAGAACCTCTGGGTGCCCTGGTACGGCGCGGGCATATCCTGCTCGGTGTGGTTCGGCTTCGTTCACGGCCGCAAGTGCTTCTTCATTGAGCCGCAAAGCCCGGACAATTTTTTTAATCGTGGATCATTCTATGGCTTCCACGACGACCCGCTGCGGTTCGCTTTCTTCTGTAAGGCAGCGATGGAGTTCATGCTTAAGGGCAACAAGCGCCCCGACATCATCCACTGTCACGATTGGCAAACTGGCCTGGTGCCCGTGCTGCTATACGAAATTTATGCTCGCCTTGGCATGGACCGCCAGCGCGTCGTCTATACGATTCATAATTTCAAGCATCAGGGAATCACCGGCGAGGCCGTGCTGTGGGCAACCGGCCTGTGTCGGCCGGAGTATTACTTCCATCATGACCGGCTGCTCGACAATTTCAATCACACCGCCATCAATCTGATGAAGGGCGGTATCGTCTACTCGAATTACGTCAATACCGTCTCGCCACACCATTCCTGGGAGGCGCGTTTCTCCGATCAAGGCGACGGCCTGGGACAGACGCTGGCTATCCACCACTACAAGTTTGGCGGGATACTGAACGGCGTCGACTATGACGTCTGGAACCCTGAGACGGACCGTTTCATCGCCTCGCATTACAATGTCTGGAACGTTGAGGGAAAGTACGGCAACAAGGATGCACTGCGCGATCGCTTGTGGTTGCGCAAGGAATATAAGCCAATTGTTGCCTATGTTGGTCGCCTCGATGCACAGAAAGGCGTGCATCTAATCCAGCACGCGCAGTTCTTTGCCCTGGAACGTGGTGCGCAATTCGTGATGTTGGGCGCTGGTGGTGATCGCGGCATCAATAACCACTTCTGGCACCTGAAACATTATCTGAACAACAACGCTGACTGCCATATGGAGATCGGTTTCAACGAGCAGCTGGCGCACCTGATCTATGCTGGCGCAGACATCTGCATCGTCCCCAGCCTGTTCGAACCGTGCGGGCTGGCACAGATGATCGCCATGCGTTACGGGTCCGTGCCTGTCGTGCGCGCCGTCGGCGGATTGGTGGATACGGTATTCGACCGCGACCACTCCGATAAGCCGCCGGAGGAACGAAACGGCTACGTTTTCCACGACGCCGACTTCCGGGGCATCGATCACCAACGCCATGGCAGCGGACTATTCCTGGGCACAGTCCGGCGAGCGCTATCTTGAAGTCTACGAGGCGACGCGCTGTAAATAAGTACGCTTGAAGCCGCCCCTCGGTCGACGCCGGGGGTTATCAGCAACACGTCAGCTTCCCACCTGTTCGATAAGGCGGCCGATTGGCGGGGGCGCCTGAACAGGCAAGGTAGGTGATGATTCAAATCGTTGACGGCGGCGATCGCGGGGCAACCCGCATGACCTGGCTGGACAGCCGGCACAGTTTTTCTTTTGGCGATTTCTTTGATCCGACACGGATGGGTTTCGGACCGCTGCGGGTCATCAACGAAGATCGCGTCGCGCCCGGAGGTGGTTTCCCGACCCACGGCCATCGTGACATGGAGATTCTAACCTGGGTGCTGGATGGTGCGCTTGCCCATCGCGACAGCCTGGGCAGCGGTGCCGTAATCCGCCCTGGAGAGTTGCAGGCAATGCGGGCGGGTACAGGTATCCGGCACAGCGAGTTCAACGCCTCGGCCGAGGAGCCGGTACACTTCCTGCAAATATGGATCGTTCCCGAGCGACAGGGACTTTCTCCAGGCTACGTGCAGAAGGCTTTTGAGCCGGCCGAACTCGACGGGCGACTGCAGTTGCTCGTCTCGCAAGACGGCCGCGACGGCTCGCTGTCCATCGCCCAAGACACCGATTTGTGGGCAGGACGGACGGGCGATAACGGCGGCGTGTTATGGCATCGGCCGGGGGCCGGCCGTCGGGCTTGGCTGCAGGTGGCGCGTGGTGCGGTGCGTCTCGGCGAGACTCCGCTCCAGGCCGGCGACGCCGCGATTATCGAAGCGGAGGAAGAGATCCGCATCGACGCCAGAGCGGCGGCGGAAGTGCTGTTGTTCGATCTGCCTCAGTGAAGAGCCGTCGCTACGTCAACGACCCGGGCGCCTAATCACTGGTCATCGCCTCAACAATCGCCGGAGTATTGGCAGCAACGCCGGCCTTCACTGGCGCGAAGTGGGCCATTGCTGCCGGGGGCGTAAACACAGTGGGCCCCCCGAAAACCTCCGGGCGAGCCGTAATCAGTGACTCATCAGCACCGGCACCGTCATGTGCGACAGCAGGTGGCGGGTTACGCCACCCAGCACCAGCTCGCGCCAGCGGGCGTGGCCATATGCACCGCAGACGATGAGGTCGATCCCCTCGTCAGCGGCACGTGACAGCAGCAGCGCGCCCACCG
Source organism: Rhodospirillales bacterium (assembly GCA_016712375.1). Taxonomy (GTDB): domain Bacteria; phylum Pseudomonadota; class Alphaproteobacteria; order Rhodospirillales; family Defluviicoccaceae; genus Defluviicoccus. The sequence continues at coordinate 148,426 of JADJRE010000008.1, read as the reverse complement.
CGATGTCGTCCGCGTACTGGTGCTGTGCCTCCGCCCGAATGCCATGGCGAGCGAGGTGCAGGCAGATGTCGGCGCTCGGGATCTCGCCATGGGCAGTGTTGCTGGTCTTCGGGTTGATCGCCATCACCACGACCTCCTTCGCCTTCTCCAACAACGGTAGCGCGTCGTTGATGGCGCGTGTCGCCAGCCGGCTGGCGTCCCAGGCGACGAGCACTCGCCTCCCGATCACCGGGAACTCACCGCCATGCGGCACCAGCAGAACCGGACGGCCGATAGATAGGACCAACTGGTCGGGCATGGTTGGGTCGTCGACCCCTTCTTCGCCAGTCGCATCCCGCTGGCCGGCGATCACCAGATCGGCGTAGCGGCCATGTAGGGCGACGACTGACACGGCTTGTCCCTCCTCGCGGCGCCACTCGACGGCGACGCCGGAGCGGCCCGCGCGTTCCTCGAACATCTGTTGAGCCGCGACTGCCGCCTCCTCGGACATCTGCATCTGCTGACGCACGACATGCTCCGGAATTTGCGCCTGGATGTAGCCGGGAAGGTTTGGCCGGGTCAGCACGTAGAGTCCAATGAGGTGCGCATTGTGAGCTGCCGCCAAGCCGATCGCAGCATCCAGCCTCGCCGGGCAGCTGCGGCCATCGTCGATGTGCACCAGGATATCCTTTAGCGCCATATGACATTTCCTTTCCTCGCGCGGCCAGAAGACGGTCGTCGCATCTTTTCTTGCATTTAGAAAGGCTGTCACGGTCCGCCAAGCGGCTCTAATGCTGGTTAGGGATCGGAAACTCCTGGAAAGACGAAGGCGTCGCCCCAAAATGCTCATGGTCAGTTCGCCAGCAAGCCTAGTAAGGGGAGCACTGCCTGAATGCTTGGTCTGACACCGGCGCCGGAACTGCATAGAAGCGGTTTGCGCTGGTTCAACGTCAGCCGGCCACTTTCTTTGTCAGATTTACGCAATCGTCTCGTTGTTCTGGACTTTTGGACTGCCTGCTGCGTCAACTGCTTGCATGTCTTGCCGACTCTGCGCCGTCTTGAAGAGACGTTTGCCGACAGCATTGCGGTGATCGGTGTTAACTCGCCGAAATATCCCGCCGAGCAAGACGCCGACAACCTCGCGAACGCCCTCATGCGGCTCGACATCCGCCATCCGGTCATCCACGATCCGGAACTGCTGCTTTGGCGGGACTACGGCGTTCAGGCGTGGCCGACATTGGTGCTTGTCGATCCGCGGGGGCGTATCCTCGGCGACCTGCCTGGAGAACCTTCCGCCGACAAGCTGATCTCAGGCATTGGCGAAATGCTCCGCACGTGGCGAAATACCTTGGCGCCGCCTCCATTGCCGTTGCCGGTGCTGGAAACCAAGGTGCTGACAAGCCGGTTTCGCTTTCCCGCAAAGATCAAGCCGGTTGGAAGCCATGGTGCCGATAAGCTGTGGGCAATTGCCGACAGTGGTCACCACCAGATAGTTCTGTGCGACGATGAAGGCCGCGAGGTGCGCCGCTTTGGCCGGGGGCAACCCGGCTTTCTTGATCTCGACGGCGAGGCGTGTGCCTTCAATAGCCCGCAGGGCCTGTGTTGTGACGCACAAAGCATCTACGTCGCCGACACCGGCAATCATGCGATCCGCCACATCGAACTGGCCACCGGTGCAGTCCGGACGCTGGCTGGCACCGGCGAGCGCGGATCGCCTCTTGACGGGCCAGCCGCCGGCCGCGATACCGGCCTTGCTTCGGTTTGGGACATCGAGTGCCTGAACGACCGGCTTTTCTTCGCCAATGCCGGGACCCACCAACTGGGCTGCCTCAATCTCCGCACCGGCGAGGTCTCGGCACTCGCCGGCAGTGGCTACGAAGAACTGGCTGACGGCGCCGGCACCAAAGCGAACCTGGCACAACCAGCCGGCCTCGCCCTCGACCGCGCCACCGGCACTCTCTACTTTGTCGACAGCGAGACCTCGTCGGTGCGTGCCGTGGCCGCTGACGGCAATCCTGTCGTTGAAACGCTGGTCGGTGCCGGGCTGTTCGAATGCGGAAGACGCAATGGTGACTTCGCCCGGGCCCGGCTGCAGCACTGCCTCGGCATTTCCTGGTGGAACGGTAGCCTGGTTGTTGCCGACACCTACAACTCCACGCTCCGTGTTCTCGATCTCGCCTCTCGGCAGGTGAGCGAACTCGGCGGTGACGACTATAGCTGGAGCAACGGCCTGCGGTTCGACGGCGGCGAACCCGCGGGCGTCGCCAGCGACGGCGCCAACCGCCTGCTCGTCTGCGACACCAATCACCACCGCATCATCGAACTCACCTGCGACGGATCCCGTCGCGCACGCGTTTGGTCGGCATGAAGCATTAGGTTCACGCCACTCTGTCATCCCCGTTTTCCGCCAACACCGATCCCGCAAGATAGAGAGAACCGCAGATCAGCACCCTTGCTGGCTGACCAGCGACTAGCGCCAGCTCGCGAACTGCGTCGGCGACACTGGCTGCAGGCGTTGCGGCGATACCGTGACGGAGGGCAACGGAAGCCGCCTCGGCGGCGCTCAGGCTGCCTTCTTCGCCGGGGATGGCCACCGCTGCGAGACAGGCAACGGCCGGCGCTAGCAGCGCCAGGAAGGTATCGGCATCTTTGCTGCGCAGCATGCCGAAGACGAGGTGCACGGGCCGGTCGCGCCAGCCCGCGAGATGGTGGGCGAGCACATCCGCCGCGGCGGGATTGTGGCCACCGTCCAGCCACAGCTCCCAGTCATCGGGAAGCAAGGCCGGCAGCCTGCCTTTACGCAGATGCTGCAGACGGGCAGGCCAACGCACGCTTTCAATCCCTCGCGCGATCGCAGCCTCGTCGAGTCGCCGCGCTGCCGGCGCTCGCGGCGTCAGCACCGTGGCCAGATAGCGCGCGCAGGCGACGGCGACCCCGGCGTTCTGCGCTTGATGCGCCCCCGGCAATCCGAGAGCCGACAAGGGCAACGCCTTTCCATCAGCATGGAACAACAACCGCCCACCCGCTCTGGTGGTGGCGTCCCATTCGTTGCCCTGCTCGATCAACGGCGAGCCCACGACGGCGGCGCGGGCGCGGATCACCGCCGCGGCCTCTAGAGGCTGCGCCGCCAGGACACATGGCACGCCCGACTTGAGGATGCCGGCTTTCTCGGCGGCGATCGCGGCAATGCTGTCGCCTAGGAAACTCTGATGATCCAGTGAAACCGGGGTGATCGCGGTCAGAGCCGGCACCGCCACTACATTGGTCGCATCCAGACGGCCGCCCAGTCCCGTTTCCAGCAAGGTGATGTCGGCCGGGCTGCGCGCGAAAGCGAGCAGTGCCGCGGCGGTGGTGATCTCGAAGACGGTAATCGGTTGACCCGCGTTGACGCGCTCGCACTCTTCGAGGGTTGCTATGAGTTCAACCTCATCAATTTCCCGGCCGGCGACGACGATGCGTTCGCTGAAACGGACCAGATGTGGCGAGGTATAAACGTGCACAGTGAGGTCGGCTGCTTCCAGCATCGCCCGCAGGAAAGCGATTGTTGACCCCTTGCCGTTGGTACCGGCGACATGCACCACTGGTGGCAGCACGTCTTGGGGGCGACCAAGCAAGCCAAGAAGTCTTTCGATCCGACTAAGCGAGAGGTCTATGACCTTCGGATGCAGGGCACTCAGTCGCTCTAGCACTGCCCGACTGGCTGGCGGGGCGCTATCCGGCTGCACGTTCGGACGCGGCCATGTCCCCCTCGCCCGTCGCCCGTTCGGGCTGCGCCCCGCCGGTATCGACCGAGGCGCCGTACGGATTGCGCAGCAGATCGAGCAGCCGGATCAGTGTTTGGCGCAGTTGCGGGCGCGGCACGACGATGTCGACCATACCGTGTTCCAGCAGATATTCGGCACGCTGAAACCCCTCCGGCAGGCTTTCGCGGATGGTCTGCTCGATGACGCGGGCGCCGGCGAAGCCGATCACCGCTCCCGGTTCGGCCAGAGTTATGTCGCCCAGCATGGCGAAGGAAGCTGAAACGCCCCCGGTGGTAGGATCGGCGAGGACGACAATATACGGTAAGCCGGCGGCTCGGACCTGTTCGACGGCGATGGTGGTGCGCGCCATCTGCATCAGCGAAAGGATGCCTTCCTGCATGCGCGCGCCGCCGGAAGCAGAAACCACGATGAGCGCCGCCCGGTCGGTTGCCGCCAATCCGGCTGCGGTGAGAAGAGCTTCGCCGACCCCCATTCCCATGGAGCCGCCCATGAACGCGAAGTCCATCGCGGCAACGACCACCGGTGCTCCGCCGATCGTTCCGCAGCCAACGGCGAGCGCCTCGTTCCTGCCAGTCTTCGACTGTGCCTCCTTCAGCCGCTCGCTATACCGCTTGAGGTCGCGGAACTTGAGGGGATCAGCGGGGACTTTCGGCAGTTCGACCGGCCGCCAACCGTCGTCAAGAAGCATCGCCAGCCGTTCGTCGACGCCCAGTCGCATGTGTTGGCCACAATGCTGGCAAACCCGAAGGTTCTTGTCGAGATCACGATGAAACAACATCTGGTTGCAAGCCGGACACGTCTCCCAGAGGTTGTCAGGAATATCTCGACGTGCGCCAACAAGCTCTCGCAGCTTCGGCCGGACGACATTGGTCAACCAACTCATTCGGCGGGCCCGCGCACCGGAGCACTGCGAACACCTCGTGCTAGTGCGGACACCAGTTCGGCAACCCGATCTACCAGTTTCGGATGCGGTCCACCGTCCGAACCCAGGCTCCGGGCAATCTCCCCGATCAGCGCCGATCCGACGACCGCGGCGTCGGCGGTAGCGGCAACTGTCGCCGCTTGTTCCGGTGTGCGAATGCCGAACCCTACGGCTATCGGCAACGTTGTGTGCTGACGGATCAGGGCCACCGCCGCCTCCACCTCCTCGGCGGCGGCGGCGCGGGTGCCGGTGACGCCAGTGATCGAGACGTAGTAGAGGAAGCTGCGCGCGCTGGCGAGCACCCGCGGCAATCGAACCTCGTCGGTTGTCGGTGCGGCAAGGAAGATGAGGTCCAGCCCGACGGCGGTCGCCGGTAGGAAGAGTTCGTCTGCCTCCTCCGGCGGCAGGTCGACGACGATCAACCCATCGACTCCTGCCTTTTTGGCGTCGGCGGCAAACGCCGTGGCGCCATAGGCGTAAATCGGATTGTAGTACCCCATCAGCACAATCGGTGTTTCTCCGTCGGCCTGTCGAAAAGCCGCGACCATTCCCAAGGTGCGGCGCAGCGTCTGGCCGGCGCGCAGCGCCCGCTGCGACGACGCCTGGATCGCCGGTCCGTCGGCCATCGGATCGGAGAATGGCATGCCAAGCTCGATCAGGTCCGCCCCCGCCCCCGGCAATCGACGAAGGATATCCATGGAGGTGCCAAGATCTGGATCGCCGGCAGTAATGAAGGTGACCAGCCCGCTACGCCCCTGCTGGCGCAGGGAGGCGAAGCGCCGTGCGATGCGTTGCTCGCCGAACGCGCTCACAGCGTAATTCCGAAGTGGCGCGCGGCGGTAAAAACGTCCTTGTCGCCACGCCCGCACAGGTTCATCAGCAGCAGGTGGTCGCGTGGCAGAGTCGGCGCCAGCCGAGCGACATGCGCCAGTGCGTGGGCCGGTTCGAGCGCCGGGATGATACCTTCGCTGCGGGCGCACAGCTCAAAGGCCGCCATCGCTTCCTCGTCGGTGACCGAAACGTAGGCGACGCGGCCGCTGTCGCGCAGCCAGGAGTGTTCAGGTCCGACCCCGGGGTAATCCAGGCCGGCGGCGATCGAGTGGCCGTTGACGATCTGGCCGTCGGTATCCTGTAGCAAGTACGTGCGGTTGCCGTGCAGCACCCCCGGCCGTCCGGCGGTCAGCGAAGCGCAATGCTCGCCAGTATGAACGCCGCGGCCCGCCGCCTCGACGCCGATCATCTTCACCGAGGGTTCGTCGAGGAAGGCGTGGAACAAGCCGATGGCATTGGAACCACCGCCGATGCATGCGACCAGCGTATCCGGTAGCCGCCCCTCGGCCGCCAGCATCTGCTCGCGCGCCTCGGTGCCGATCACGGACTGAAAATCGCGGACCATCGCCGGATAGGGGTGTGGCCCGGCGACAGTGCCGATCAGGTAATAGGTGTCGGCGACGTTGGCCGCAGTCGCGCAGCGCCTCGTTCATAGCATCCTTCAGCGTGCCGCTGCCGCATGTCACCGGCCGGACGGTGGCGCCCAAAAGCTTCATCCGGAAGACGTTGGGCGACTGCCGCTCGATGTCGGTTGCCCCCATGTAGACCTCGCAGGAGAGACCGAACAGCGCGCAGACAGTCGCGGTTGCGACCCCGTGCTGACCGGCTCCGGTCTCGGCGATGATCCGCGTCTTGCCCATGCGGCGGGCAAGCAGGATCTGGCCCAGCGTGTTGTTGATCTTGTGCGCGCCGGTGTGGTTGAGCTCGTCACGCTTAAAATAGATGCGCGCGCCGCCCAGCCGCTCGGTCAGCCGCTGCGCGTAATAGAGCGGGCTCGGCCTGCCGACATAATGCTGTAGGTAGTAGGCGAACTCCTGGGCGAACGCGGCATCGGCGCGCGCCTCCGCGTAGGCGCGCTCGACCTCCAAGATCAACGGCATGAGCGTCTCGGCGACGAAGCGGCCGCCGTAGATGCCGAAATGTCCGCGTTCGTCCGGTCCAGCCCGATAGGTATTGATGCCGTCCATGCTTTCTCGTCCCGTTTGGTTTTGCCGGCCAGACGTTACATATGGGCGGCGCGTGTGCCCGGGGCGAGCGTGTGCGCGCCTGCCGCAGGATCGATCCGCGCCGCTTCGGCGAGAAAGGCGTGGATCAAGGCAGCGCTCTTGTGGCCGGGCGTGTCTTCGACTCCGGACGAGACGTCGACAGCGGCGGCGCCGCTGAGGCGGACCGCGTCTGCAACGTTGCGGGCATGCAGTCCACCCGCCAGCAGCCAGGGTATATTCCAGATCCGGCCGGAGAGCAGTCGCCAGTTGAATGGGCGCGAATTTCCGCCCGGCCGTGTGGCACCCTCCGGCGGCCGAGCGTCGAACAGCAGCCGGTCGGCGACGCCGACATAAGTATCCGCCTGCGCGAGGTCGCCGGCATTGGCGACGGCGACTGCTTTGATCACCGGCAAGCCGAAACGATTGCGCACTTCTGCAACCCGGCGGGGCTTTCGCTGCCGTGCGAGCTGCAAGACGTCAAGGGGCACCGTGGCGACAAGGCGAGCGATATCGTCGTCTGCCGCGTCGACGATAAGGCCGACGCGCGACATGCCCGCCGGCACCGTAACCGCCAGCGCCGCCGCTGGCGCGCGCGGCGAGGCCGGAAAGAAGACAAAGCCCACCAGACGAGCACCCCCTACCACCGCCGCGGCCAGGGCAGCGGCGTCACAAATTCCGCAGATCTTGACCTCGAGCGTCATCGGCCAGGGCAATCAGCGCACTGCCACCGCGACTGGCGAAGGCGCCGGGGCCTCGCCCGACAACGGCGCGTCCGGCAGCGGCGGAATCGTCGCCTGCCGCTCGCCGCCCTCCAGCCGCGCCAGCCGGTCGCGCAAAACCGCAATCTCCCGCTGCTCAATCTCGGACTGGCGTCGCAGGTCACGCACACGCCGGCGATTTCGCCCGTTCTGGAACCAGGAAACGATACCGCCCCAAATGAACCCCAAGAAGAGTGCTACCAGCGCGATGCCGTACACCGGAAATGGCACTGGCTCAGTCAGCACCGGCCACAAGCTCAGCTCGGTCGTCGCGTGATTGGTCACCGAAAAGATGATGACCACCAGGAACAGCGGAATGACGGCGATCCAATAAAGCACCCTGCTCACCGCGTGCTTCCTTTTCGATAACGGACCTTGTGCTCTTAGAATAAGGCGCCGCCCGGCGCAATTCACGCGTCGGTATTCAGACGTTCGCGCAGCTGCTTGCCGGTTTTGAAGTAGGGGATGTGCTTGGCGGTTACGCTGACGGCTTGGCCGGTGCGTGGATTGCGGCCGACACGAGAGCCTCGCTGTTTCACCGAGAATGCTCCAAAGCCGCGCAACTCGACCCGGTCGCCGCGCGCCAGCGCCGCGGAGATCTCCTCGAAGATCGTGGTAACGATGCGCTCGACATCCCGCTGATACAAGTGCGGGTTGGCAGCGGCAAGACGGGCGACGAGCTCCGATCTGGTCATCGGCGATGGGTCCTCCCCTCGTTTGCGGATGGACGCTCCCGGGCGCCGCTCACCGTCCTCCGGCGTCCTAAAGATCAGGGTGCCAGACGGAAATCAGACCGTCAAGATTAAGCCTTTCTGAAAAAAGCGCTTTTTTTGCGAACCCGCCAAAAAAACCAGCAATGTCCCGCTCGGTGTCGTGGACCTCAATGTCTTGCACCGGCAATGACGCCGCAACACCGCGTGTACTTTCCAGCCAGCCGCGCGCCTCGTCCTCGCCACCTATGGCGTCGATAAGTCCGTTCGCCTGCGCTTGGCGGCCGGTGAACACGCTGCCATCGGCCACCGCCGTGATCTGCTCGGGCGAAAACTTGCGCCGCTCTTTGACCAGGCCGGCAAACATCTCGTAGATATCGATGACGACGCGTTGCGTTGCCGCTCGTGCCGCAGGCGTGAATGGCTCGAGGGGATTCGGCTGAGCTTTCAGCGGCGAACTCTTCACCGTCTCCGGCTTGATGCCGATTTTGTCGAGCAATCCCGTAAAATCCGCCGCCTGAAGAATCACACCGATCGAGCCCGTCAGCGTTCCTTCGCGCGCGACGATCCAGTCTGTGCCGATCGCGGTCATATATGCGGCCGATGTGGCGAGTTCGCCCATCACCGCCACCACCGGTTTGTGCTCCGCGATCTGCCGTAAGCGGCGGTAAAGAGTCTCTCCGCCGACGACGGTACCGCCTGGCGAATCGATACGGACCAGCACGGCTTTTGTCGCGCTATCGTCCGCCAGCTCCGCCAGCACCCGATCGCGCTCCTCGTCCTCGACGATGATGCCGGAAACGGCGACGCGGGCGACATGCGCTCGGTCAAAAACATGGAAGCGGCCAACCGCGGCGACCACGGCGACAACCACGGCAAGCACGGCAGCGACCTGCCACCATGCCAGCCGCCGCTTCAACCGCCGGCGGTCGACCAGCCAATCAGCATCAATCGACATCGGTGATCTGTTTTATCGGCCTGATCCCCACTCTGAGGGTTATTCAGGTTTGTCGCGATTATCTGCTTCCGCCGCCGCCGCTTCCGCTCGCTCCGCCGATTCCCGCTTTTCTTTGATGGCGGCACCAAGGATATCGCCGAGGCTGGCGCCGGAATCGCTGGAACCGTAGGTTGCAACCGCCTGCTTCTCCTCGTCCAACTCGCGGGCCTTGATCGACAGCTGCACGCGGCGCGTCGTGTTGTCGATCTGGATGATCTTCGCATCCACCTTTTCACCGACGGCAAAACGATCGGGCCGCTGCTCACTGCGGTCACGCGATAGGTCGGACTTGCGTATAACACCCGGCACGCCGTCACCGACCTTCACCTCAATGCCGCCGTCAAACACGGAAGCAACGGTGCAGGTGACGACCTGGCCTTTCTTCAGCTTGCTCATGCCGGACTCGAACGGATCGCTCTCCAGCTGTTTGACGCCGAGGCTGATGCGCTCCTTTTCAATGTCGACGTCGAGCACCTTGGCTCGCACCTGGTCGCCGCGCTTGTATCCGGCAATTGCCTCTTCGCCGGTCTGTGTCCACGACAGATCCGACAGATGCACCATGCCGTCAATCTCACCGGGCAAGCCGACGAACAGGCCAAACTCGGTTATGTTCTTGACCTCGCCTTCGATGATCGAGCCGGCCGGGTACATCTCGATGAAGGCGTCCCACGGATTGGCCATGCACTGCTTCAGGCCGAGGCTGATGCGGCGCTTGTCCTTATCAACGTCGAGGACGACGACCTCTACTTCCTGGCTGGTGGAGACGATCTTGCCGGGATGCACGTTCTTCTTTGTCCAGCTCATTTCGGAAACGTGCACCAAGCCCTCGACACCCGGCTCAAGTTCTATGAAGGCGCCGTAGTCGGTGATGTTGGTGACTCGGCCGACGAATTTGGCGCCGACCGGGTACTTCAGTTCGACGCCCTCCCATGGGTCGGCCTCAAGCTGCTTCATCCCGAGAGAGATGCGCTGTGTCTCGGGATTAAAGCGAATGACCTGCACCTTAACCGTCTCGCCAATCTGCAGCGCTTCGGAGGGATGGTTGATTCGCTTCCATGAGATATCGGTGACGTGCAGCAGCCCATCGACACCGCCCAGATCGACGAAGGCGCCGTAGTCTGTGATGTTTTTGACCACGCCTTCGAGAACCTGGCCTTCCTTGAGGTTAGCGATCAGCTCGGAACGGGCCTCTGCACGGGTCTCCTCCAGCACCGCGCGGCGGGAGACGACAATGTTATTGCGGCTGCGGTCCATCTTCAGGATTTGGAACGGCTGTGGCGTGTTCATCAGCGGCGTGATGTCACGTACCGGCCGGATGTCGACCTGGCTGCCGGGTAGAAAAGCGACGGCACCGGCGAGGTCTACGATAAAGCCTCCCTTGACCCGGCCGAAGATCGTCCCGTTGATCCGCTCCGCTCCCTTGAAAGCACGCTCCAGAACATTCCACGCTTCCTCGCGCCGCGCCTTTTCGCGGCTGAGGCCGACCAGCCCATCACGGTCCTCAAAACGCTCGACGTACACCTCAACGGTGTCCCCCGCCTGCAGCTTCACCTCCTGTGGGCTGAACGCGAACTCCTTCAGCGGCACCCGGCCTTCCGATTTGAGGCCGACATCAACCACCACCATGTCATTCTCGACGCTGACGACCGTGCCCTTGACCACCCGGCCTTCAAAGCCCTCGGCGCTTCCCAGGCTCTCATCCAGCAGCGCCGCGAAGTTCTCTTTCCCGGCATGGGCACTGTGGTCGGCCATGGTGTCAACTACGCTCGCGATCATCTGTCTCAGCTTCCTCGATCCTCGTTTCGCTCTTCAAATCGCTCTGTCCATCCGACCCGTCGCCGGGCCGTGCAGCCGGCACAAACCGCGATGGCCGGGGCCATTGCATCCCTGCCCCGTCGTCGTTGCCGGTCGGGAAAGGGCCGGCGGTGCGCGCCGACGGAGGCGTGTCACCTAATCCGTGGGCTGGCGCGTTCGCCAGGCCGCAAGGGCCGCCGCGAAAACCGCATCCGGACCGAGCCCGCTGCTATCGATGACGACGGCATCGGCAGCAGGCTCAAGCGGGGCGACGCTGCGCGCGCAGTCGCGCTCGTCCCGCTCCCGCATCTCCCGCAGAACGCGGCTATCTATAGCTTCGGAACCGCGTTCCCGCAACTCCTTAAGCCGCCGCGCCGCACGCTCCTCCAGCGACGCGGTGACGAACAGCTTCAGCGTGGCATGTGGGCAGACAACGGTGCCGATGTCGCGACCGTCGAGCACCGCCCCTTTCGCGCCGCCCGGCGGTTCAGCCGCAAAACGGCGCTGGAACTCCAGCAGCGCTTCCCGCACCGCGGGAACGGCGGCGACGCGGGATGCCAACTGCGCCGCCGCATCGAGGCGAAGCGTCGGATCGTCGAGATCGGCGGGAGCCAGCGCCGCGGCGGCCTGCACGGCATCGCCGCCTTCGGCCTGCGCCCGGGTGCCGACCGCCCGATAAAGCAGGCCGGTGTCAAGATAGGCGAAATTCAGATGCGCCGCCAAGCGGCGCGCCAGCGTTCCCTTGCCGGCAGCAGCCGGCCCGTCAATCGCGATAACCGGCGAAGCGGCTGGACTTGGTTTCAACGGGCTCCTGCGCGGCTACGGGGAGGCGGCTATTCACATCACCGGACGCCGGGCGACCGCCTTCTCTTGCTGTTCCGCCATCATGGCGATCAGAAAGATAACCGCAAGGCATATCATCAGGACCGGAAAATAGCGTGCCTCACAGAGATAAAGAATACGCGGCATTTCAAGGAGGCCGATAAACCACGATGGGTATATAAGCATTCCAACAATCCGGCCCTTGGCAAAACCACGGAATATCTGGCCGGTCAGAAAACCAAAAAATCCCCCAGAATATCATGCCTCCAACCGCGCCGTAATCGATAAACGGCATGAAAATACCAGATGAATTATTGAATTCTGGCGAAGCGTTCCAGTATAACCAGGCGGCATGCTGATATTTTTCCAGACCGAGACTTTCCGAAAGCCACGTCTGGCCAATCTCCCATGGAAATCTCCAGAACCAATCCGCTGTACTTAAAGGCGCAGCGATGCCTTGCCAGTCTTGGTATAGCCCTGCACCGTTGTCCAACGCTGTTATATAGTACCCTGACAATCTGGTCATGATGAATACAGCAAAACTATCATATCTATATTGGTAGTATGCGGACCATGAGCGAAAGTATTCGAATATCGAAAAGAAGACAACCAGCCCTATAGCGGCGAATATCGGCGCCAACGCCGTCATTCGCGGATATTTGGGTTGGCGCAAAAACAAGATGGCCGCCGGGACCAGCAGTTCGATGACGGCGATCCGTTCGCTCCAGATCAGATTGCGCAAGCAGGCGAGCAGGAAGACGACGACGAGAGCCGACTTCTCCAGGCGCGACGGCCGCGCCTGCGGCAAGTATATCCAACGGAAAAGCAACAGCGTCACGTAAACGATCTGTGCCTGCACGAGCGTGGTCACGCCGGGTATCGTGCCAATCGTGCTACGGATCTCAAGCTCATGCCAGTGGCCGGCAAGTACCGCAAGCAAGATCGATGGATCACGCGCCACCGGCAAGAACCACAGCGCATAAGCTGCAACGGCGACGACGAACAATGTCCAGGTAATAACGCGCAACAAACGGCACAGCGCCGGCGAAAGGGCGACGTCTTCAATGCCCAGCCCTGGCGCTGACAGACGAACATGTGCGCCGAGCCAAGAGCCTGCTGCGAAGCTGAGCACACCACCAACCGCCATCGCCCAGGTATCGAAGCTCATTAGCGTCGCCATCCGGCCAAGTTCCCAGTGGAACTCGATGGGAACGATCAGCGCCGCAGTCAACAGCGGCAACATAATCACGCAAGACAGCATCCAAGGCGCCATCCACCATGGCGGCGCCGAACGGTCAGGCAGAATTGCGAAACTCATGCCGCCGCTTTTACCACCGAAGCCAGTCGGCTGACTATTGCGCTGCATCACATTCAGAGCCCGCCGGATGTCGTAAGTTCTTCCTCGTCCGAAGCACGTTGTCGCAGACGCGGCGTTAGCGGCGGGTTAACGCCTAGCAAGCCATACTCCTTGCTGCAGCGTAGTGACAAAAACAATGCATCCTCGACCGATACCGCCAAAGCTTCGATCTCGCCGGCAGCCATTCAGGGGCGCGCTTGTCGCGTCGGCTGACGGGGCAAGCGGTCAGCTGTCGCAAACGTCGCCCGCGGCTATGGCTCAGCAATGGGCGGCGCGCGCGGAGCAACGACCGCACCGCACCAGTATTGGCGATCCGCCGAGAGGCCTACGGTGGGGGATGCATCGAAAATTGGCGTCTTTAGACAGGTGTTTTTTCACCGGCCGGCCGCTCGCGCGAATTCCTCTACCAAACGAGAGCACGGGCGTGGCCACAACAGAAGCGAGCAGCACCGTGAATTATCTCTCGGATCCCTCCGATGCCCGCGTCCTTCCCCCGCATACCCCCAAGCCGGCGGAAGGCCTGCTCGACATCGGCTCCGTCTTCCGCCTCTTCTGGCGTCGGAAGAGTCTGTTCATCGGCATCGTGGCGCTGCTGACAATGGCGGCCTTCGCTGGTCTTTCGGCGATCAGGCCGCTGTACACAGCACAGACCGACGTCATCATTGAAAGTCGCGAACAGCAAATCGCCGACCTGAAGGCGGTCCTGGGCGATGTGCTGCCCGACAAGGAGGGCTTGCTCAGCGAGATCGAGGTGATCCGCTCACGGGCGATCGCCGACAAGGTAATCGACCAGCTGAAGCTCGATCGCGATCCTGAGTTCAACGAGGCACTGCAACCAGCCGGCATGTTCTCCGTGATTGGCGACGAGATCAGAGAGATCCTCGCTCAATGGATACCGGCGGACATCCTCGCAGGCTTCCTCGCGGACGACGACACCAAGGCCATCAGCGAGCGCGACCATCTGGCGCGCCAACGCGATAAGTTGGTGGACGCTTTCCTCGAGCGCCTCGCGGTGAGCGTCAAGGGACAGTCGCGGGTAATCGTCGTCTACTTCACATCCGAAGACCCCGCGAAGGCCGCGCGCATCGCCGATACCATCGCCGATGCCTACATCGTTGAGCAGCTGGAAGCGAAGTTCCAGGCAACCCAGCGGGCAAACAAGTGGCTGGCTGGCAAGCTTCAGGACCTGCGCAAACAGGTGGCACAATCTGATGGCGCGGTCGAAGAGTACCGGCGCCGAGCCGGCCTGCTGCAGAGCAAGGACGGAACGCTGATCTCGCAACAGGTTGCCGACCTCAACACCCAGCTGATCGTCGCGCGCAGCGAAAGGGCCGCGGCAGAGGCTCGGCTAGACCAGGTTCGGCAGATGATTCGCGCCGCGGGTAGCGCGCAGGCAGCGGCGGATGTTCTGGGCTCGCCAACCGTTCAGGAGCTTTCCAAACAAGAGGCGGAGGTCAAGCGCAAGATCGCCGAGTTGTCACAGGAAATGGGGGGCCGGCACCCGAGGCTGATCAGCGCCCGCGCCGAATTGCAGGACCTGCAAGGCAAAATGGCCTCCGAGGTCGGCAAGGTGGTGCAGAAACTGGAGAACGAGGCGGGCGTGGCGCGTGCGCGGGAGGGAACGCTGGCGCGCAGTGCGCAGCAGCTGGAAAGCCGTCTCGGTGAAGCCAACGCGTCGGAAGTGCAACTGCGCGCGCTGGAGCGCGAGGCCGACGCCAACAAGGCGCTGATGCAGCAGTTCCTGTCGCGCTTTGAGGAAATCACCGCGCAGAGCGACATGCTGGCGCAGCAGACCAATGCCCGCATCCTGTCCAAGGCGGTAGCACCGGAACATCCGTCGTCACCGAAAAAGATACAGATTCTGGCGTTGGTGTTTGTCGCGGCGTCGGTGGTGGCAGCAGCGATCGTGTTCCTTGTCGAGAACCTCGACCGCGGCTTCCGCTCCGGCGAGCAGATCGAGCAGAACACCGGGGCGCGCAGCCTCGGTCTGGTTCCGCTGTTCAAGGGCCGCAAGAAGGACGGCGGTCCGCAGGGTTTCGTCGTCAACAACCCGTCCTCGCTGTTTGGCGAGTCGATCCGCTCGGTCTACACCAGCCTGTTGATCTCGGGTTCCAGGGCAGCGCCGCGCACCTTGCTGGTCACTTCTTCGCAGCCGAAGGAAGGTAAGACGACGCTGGCCGTCTGTCTGACCCGCATCTGCGCTATTTCCGGCAAGCGCGCGGTCGTCGTCGATACCGACCTGCGCAAGCCGTCGGTGCACCGTGCTCTGGGCGTGCCGCAAGCACCGGGCCTCGCCGATTACTGGCGTGGCGAAGCGACACTGGACGAGGTACTGCACCGGGACGAGGCAACCGGCGCCTGGGTCGTCCCCTGCGGCAAGCTCGGTGTCGATCCGGTGAAAGTACTCGCATCGCCGCAGCCTCGGGAACTGCTGGCAGCGCTGGCGGAGCGCTTCGACCTGGTGGTCGTTGACTCGCCGCCGCTGATGGCGGTTTCCGACGCCAGGCTGCTGGCGCCGGAAATGGATGCAAGCGTCTTTGCCGTGCGCTGGGGCAGAACTCCGCGCGAGATCGTGCACCAGGGTTTAAAGGATCTGGTGGAAACCGGCGCGCAGGTAAGCGGCGTCGTCCTGACGATGGTCGACCCGGAAAAGCACGCGCGCTACGGCTTCGGCGACTCCGGCTACTACTACAAGGGCGTCAAGTCGTACTACGGAACCTGAGGTGCCGCGTCGGCCGATGCGGCGACTCTCCCGCCGTGGCGTGCTGTCCACCGGCGCCGTCGCTTCTGGTCTGCTCCTGCCGATAATGCCAGCGGCGGCGGCGGAGCCGGCGAGCGGCGGCGGCGTGGTCTTCGGCGCCCCGCCGGCGGGCAGCCTGTGGACGATCCACGGCGATGGCACCGACACCACCGCCTGGTGGGAGCAGGCTTTACTCGGCATCGCCGCCGCCGGCGGCGGCACGCTGCGGGCCAGCGGGGAGCACGTCCTCTCCCGCGAACTCGCTCTGCCCGACGTTGCTTCTCTGCACATCGAGGGGGTGGGCGGCGCGATATTGCGCAAGGCCACCCCGGACCGTGAGTTCCGACTGTTCTCGGGCGAAATCGCAAGCGACAGGCAGCAGATGCGATTGCCGATGCTGACGTTCCGCCGCCTGCATTTTGTCGGCGACTGGGACCGGCGGCCTTCGATGGGCGGCGATGGCGCCCGGTGTATTGCTGTGCGGGGCTACCATCGGGTGATGCTGAGCGAGTTGATCGCCGAAGGTTTCCGCAACATGACCTTCACCGCCGACGATTGTGACGAGGTGCTGGTGGACGGCTGCCTGATCCGCCGGTCGGCACGGGACGCAATCAACCTGACAGGCTCGCGGTTCGTTAAGGTGATCAACTGCACCATCCAGCATTGCTGGGACGACGCCATCGCCGTGCACGTTCCGCGCGACGCTCACGACGAGGGCCAGCGCTGGGCGACGCTGATCGCCCACAACCAAATCCTGCAGGCCAACGGTATCAAGGTGCTCGGTGGCCGGGAGGTAACGATCGTCCACAACCAGATCGTTAGCCCCAACAACTACGGCATCTATCTGGGCCGCGATCCGTTCTGGCACGAGGGCAACGTCGTTCACCGCTGCGTCGTCGTTGCAGGCAACATCATCTCCGAGGTGCTGCAGAACGACTATCTTCCCGGCCAGGGCGACGTCGGTACCGGCATCTTCCTCTACGACCCGGGCGGGCGGCCGGACAGCGTGCGGATCACCAGCAACGTCGTCGCCAAGTACAAGCCATCCGGCCTGGGCGTCCGCTACTCCGACTGGCGGCTCGGGGCGCATCGGGGCGAGCGGCGGCTATTCACCGCCGATGGTTGGACCGACCCCGAGCTGATCCACGGCCATCAGGGCCGCGGCTTCGGCGTCCGCATCCTGTGCGCGAACGCGCTGGACCAGACGGCGATCGTTATCGAGGCGAACAGCTTCGCCAACCTCGGGTGGGAGGTTGAACGGCGCGTCGAGAATTGATGCGGTGCAACGGTCGCTCCGCCCTTTCACGACGCTGTGCCATCGCATTATCCGGAGCCGACGCGGAGTCTGCGCAGCCAACGGCAACGGCGGGATGATTGGCGGAGTGCGGGTGTTGGCCGACAATGACCAAGCGTGTAGTTGGCCGCGGCCTGTGATCAGGCGGGGCGGCCGACCGCCGGCAGCGGCTGTTCGTGACCAAACCCATGCAGCACCGCCGCCAGCCGCTCGGCTGAGGCCTCCCAGGTGAAGCGGCGGCCGCGGGTGAGACCTCGTTCCCGCATCTGTCTGCGCAGCCCGTCGTCGTCGGCGAGCCGGCCGATCAGTTCCGCCAACGCGTCCGGATCGTGCGGATCGCAGACCAGCGCGCCGTCGCTGCTGATTTCGACCAGTGCCGGCGCGGTCGAGATGATCGTCGGGCAGCCGCAGAGCATCGCTTCCACCGGCGGAATGCCGAAGCCCTCGTACAGCGACGGCAGGACAAAACACAGAGCGTTCTCGTAGAGCGCTCGCAGCGCTGGATCGGAAACGTAGCCGAGGCGGACGACGTTCGCCGTTTCACGCAGCGGGTAGCGGGCGAAGACGCCGGCATTCTGGCCGCCGGCGACGGCGAGTACCAGATCGTCGCGCTGCAAGCGGTTGAACGCGTCGACCACCAGGCCGAAGTTCTTGTTGATACTCAGGCTGCCGACGGCGAGCACGTAGCGACGACCGGCCAGCCCGTAGTTGTCAAGCACCGCGGCGTCGGCGGGGGCGCGCAGGATGTGATCGGCGCCATTGCCAACAACCTCGATCTTGCCGGCGTCGATGCCGCAGTAGTGCGCTATCTCCGCCTTCGAGAAGTCGGAAACGGTTAGAACGCGCCGCGCCAGCTTCGCCAATGTCGGTATCAGCACACCGTAGGCACGGCGGAAGGCCGGGGTAAAGTTATGCGGGTTGGCGAACGGCGCCGCGTCATGAATGGTGACGATATGGCGCAGATGCGCCAGCGGCCCGGTGCCGCACAGACTGACCAGGACACCGCCGGCGGCGTGCCGCGCGAGGTCGATCTGGTCCCAGGCGTGGCCGCGTAGCCGTCCAACCCGTCGCAGCTCGATGCGGCGCAGATCGAGCGTCGACTCTGGCGCTGCCGCCGCCGGCACCAGCAGGACGACGCGCGGATCATCACTGCCATGCCAGCCGGCCTGCAATCGGCGGTCTAGCGCTGTGACCAGCTCGCAGGAGAAGCGCTGCTGGCCGGTCATCTTCTGGGTCAGAAAACGGCCATTGATATAGATGGTGGGCATCATGCCTCGCCAGCCTGGATGAAAAGGTGCATCGGACGCGATGTCAGGTTCATGACCGGGCGGCGCGGGCCAGGGTCCGCCACACGGGAGCCAGCGCATCGGCGCTAATTTCCAGGCGGCGCCGGACAAGGACGGTCAGGGCGATGCCGAGCACGATGGTGGCCAGCGCCGTACTGAGCGCCGCGCCGACGATCCCCCAGTGCGGGATAAGGTACAAGCTGGCGGCGAGCTGAACGACCACCGTTGCCGCCCAGACGACGGCACAGCCGCCCTGGTTGCCAGTCATCGTCATCAGGTAGGAAACCGGGCCGACGGCGACGTTGACGAGGTGGCCGAGGACCAGGATGGCGAGCACGGTGTGCCCAGCGGGGAAACCGGGGCCGAAGATCGCCAGTATCCATGGCCCTGCACCGATTGCCAGCAGCGCCCCCAGCAGCGACGGCCAGAACACCACCTGCGTCGCCAAGGTTACAGTCCGCTGCAACTGGGCCATCTTCCTCTCGGCGTGCAGCCGCGCGATGAGAGGGGCGACAAGAGCGTTCATCGCGAACAGCGGAAACGAGATCAGGGCCGCAGTTCGAGACGCGGCCTGGTAGACCGCGACGTCTTCGGCCGACATGAAAGAAGCCCACCATCAACAGGTCGCAGTGGGTCAGCAGACCGAAGCAGACGGCGATGAACAGGCACGGCAAGGCGAGACGCAGCCAATCGCGCAGCGGAGTGGCCGCGTCGACGCCGCGCGCGTCCGGTGGCAAGGCGCGGCGGACCAGCAGCAGCCATTGCAGCAGCGCCAGTGCTGCGGCGGCGGCGACGGTCACTGCGACCAGTGTCGTCGCGACCGGAACGACCCCCGCAGCAAGCATTACCGCTACCGCGAGCAGCACCAGCGTCGGCAGCCCTATCGTGCGTGGCAGGAAGGCCAGTAGTGCTCCGCCAAGCGCCCGTCCGACCCCCTGCAGGAACGCCAGCAGGCCAATCACGGGCGCAGCCGCGAAGGTCAGCAGCAGCGGTAGCCGATAATGCTCGCCAACACGGTCCCCGAGCAGCTGCATAGCGCCGGTTGCCACAAGGGCGCCTATTCCAGCCGCCCCCAGCACAATCAGCGGACCGTGCATCACAAGGCCCCGTAGCTTCGGCCAGTCGCCCTGCGACGCGTAGGTCGGCAACAGCCGCAGCGCCGCCTCGTTCAGACCAAACGCGGCGACGAGAAAGATCAGGTTCATCCACGTCCATGCATAGGCGAACAAGCCGAATTCGAACACCCCGGCGGTTCGCGCCACCGCCACCTGCATTGCGTAGGCGAGGCCAATTCCCGCGATCTGCGTGGCCATCACCAGCATCGAGCCGCGCAGAAGGTGGCGGCTATGACGTTGATCGCCCAGCAGTCTGCGTGCGCTCGACAGCAGCAACCCGGCGAACCCCGCCATCGTCTTCATCCCGCCTCCGGTGCCTTCACGCGATGCGCTCCCAATGGACATTGCCCTGGTTAGGCTTTGATGCGGCATGAGTGATCATTTGTGGGCTTGGGAACCGACGAGGGCGTCGGCGTAAGCTGCGATGAAGCTTTTAGCAGGTGCCGTAGCGCGCCGCATGTGATGGTCCTCACCGACACGATAGGACCGAGGCCTTATTGATTGGCTCGGGCGCGCGCCTCGCCATTGACGAGCGACGGCGCTCGGGTTCATCAGCGCCGGCCGGATTGCATCACCTGTTCAACCACCTGTCCGGCCAGCGGACCAGAACGCGCGGAAGACAAAGGACCTGGAAAATGGGCAATCGCTCTCCCAGCACTGGCGGATGGTGGCTATGAGCATCGTCCCCGCGTTCTCGCTGGTGCTGTCGACGAAAGACAGGACGGAGGAGTTGGCACGATTCCTGCGCAGCCTCGATGCGCAGAGCGAGCGCAGCTTCGAGCTGATTGTCTCCGACCAGAATAGCGACGATCGGCTGACGCCAATCCTGCGGCCGTACGAAGCTCGCTTTCCGCTGCGCCGGGTGCGCAGCAGCGGTGGCATTTCGCGCGGCCGCAATGCCGGCATTCCCCTCGCCCGCGGGCGCATCGTCGCGTTTCCGGACGACGATTGCTGGTATCCCGACGATGTTCTCGCCACCGTCCTACGGCTGTTCGAAGCGAACCCTGATTGGGACGTCGTCTCGGGCCGCTCTGTTGATGACCGGATGCGCGACACACAGGGCCGCTGGCTCGACCACGTGGTCCGTGCCGATCGCCGCAACGTGTTACGCATGGGCATATCCTACACCATTTTCGCCCGCGCCAGCGCCTTGCCGCCGCCGGCCCGTTCGACGACTCGCTGGGCGTCGGCGCCGGGACCCCCTGGGGCAGCGGCGAGGAGACGGATTTTCTGCTGCGCGCACTGGCGCGGGAACAAGACGTCGTCTACACGCCGGAGATCTTTGTCCACCACGCCGAGAAGATCGTCGAATACTCGCGCCGCGCGCGCGATCGCCAGTATGCCTATGCTCGCGGTCTTGGCCGCGTGCTGGCGAAGCACCACTACTCGCTGCTTGAGGCGTTCGGTCATTTTGGGCGGCCGCTTGCGGGCGCGTTAGTTTTCCTGGGGCGTGGGCAGATCGACCGAAGCTTATATCGGCTGCGGGTCCTCACTGGCAGAGGCCTTGGCTGGATCAGCCGCTAATTGAGGCGGTTTCCCTGGCAGGTTGATGGCGGGATTGCAACGCCGACGGGACTTAGCAGCCGTTGACGATGTGGGCGGTTTGATCATGTCGGCTTGGCGGTGCCGGTGAGCATGAGGATGCCGGGGCCGGGTTCGTCGAGGAAGAGAACGACGATCGCCAGGGTGTCGGCGCGGTAATGGACGAGCAGCAATGCCCGGCCGCGGGCGGCGGCCTCTTTCGGGGTTCCGGCGCCGATCAGCAGGCGCATCATGATGCCGAGGTTGTGGCCGGCGAGGTGGTGGACGTTTTCCCGGCCGCGCAGCCAGGTCCGCCGCATGCCGCCGCGCTCCAGGTTGTGAGCGAACGATCGTTCGACGATCTCCACCCGTCGCCGCATGCTCTGCTTGCCGACCGCCGAGCGCAAGCGGTTGCGGTTGGCATAGACGGCGTCCCTTGCCTCGGTGTCGCCGTGCCAGCGCAGGAATGCCGTGCGCTGCGGCTCGGCGATGCGCGTCTTCCAGACGCCGCCGTCGAGGTCTTTCAGCAGCGCCCGGGAGCGGTAACCCCTGTCGGCGATGAGTTCGGCCGTCTCGGCCGTCGAAGGCGCGCGATCGACAGAAGCCAGGTTCGCCGCCGCCGCCCGCAACGTGGCGGACAACGTCGCCGTGTCGCCTTGGTCCGCCGGGTGGATCTCGGCCGCGACCACGGCGCCGGTGTCGAGATCGACGGCGTGTTCCGGCTTGTAGGCGAGATGCGTGGTGCCGTCCTTCATCCTGGCGATGTTCGCCTCGGGATCGGTCCCGCTCACCCAGTCCGCGTTGGACAGCTTCTTGCCCTTGCGTGCGCGATCCGATGCGAACAAGATCGTCGGTGGACGGCGTCTCGATGCCGCTCGCCTTGGCCATCCGCTTCAGCATCTCCCGGTAGGTCTCGCCCGAGACCCGGCGCACGATCGTCCTGAGCGCGGCGTTCGCCTCCATCGTCGAGGCGTCGACGCCGATCCGTTCGGCTTTCACCAGGCCGCGCTCGGCGATCAGCGCCAGCACCCAGCCGAACACCTGCTCGTGGACCTCGTGCGGCAGGCGCGAGCGAGTCTTCGACAGCCACGAATGATCCGGCACCCGCTCGGTCGTCCGCAGCCGCAGAAATTCCCTGAGCGACAGCGAGTCCGCACAGCGCCACTCGATCCCACGCTCGGAGTCGATGCCCTCGAAGTAACCCACCATGTGCATCCGGAAGTACCGGCCGGGCGGAACCGACGGAGCGCCCATCTTCGCCGCGTAGTGCGGCTTGCAGGTCGCCTCCGCGAAGGAGTCGAACTCGGCCCGATCAGCACCCGCTGAAGCCGATCGTAGAAAACGTGCCCCGGCGAGCGCGGCATCTCCCGCCACGTTACCAGCAGATCGCCTTGCCGATCCCCCTGCCGACCCAGCGCCATCCGACGCAATCCCCAAATCCCTGATCAACCCATGGAGTCAAAGTCGCCGGACTTCGCCAACGGGCTGGGAGGGCTTCGTTCGCTGCGATCAACCGTCCACCTCTCCCCATGAGGCTATTTCGGCCTTTCCGCGGCGATCGGGATGAGGCAATAATCCCGCGACCGGACGATCGGCAGCGGACGAGTGCGATCGGCACGTCGAGCGTAGCGTTTCACAACGGCAACAACCACATTCAGACGGCTCCGTGCCCCCAGCCTCGCCTCGCTTCTGGAAAGTCATCGACCCTGCGCGACGACGCCTCGTCGCAGCCCTGAGCCGGTTAGCCGATCCTTCCGACGGCCGGCTGTGGGACCGTCTGGCGTTCGTCCTGTTCGCCGTGCTTGCCGGACTGGTAGCGCTGACCTTTCGGGACTACGGCATCACCACCGACGAATATGTGCAGCAGGTTTACGGCGAGAAGCTGTGGGCCTTCTATCTGTCGGGATTTGCCGACCGCTCGGCGTTCGATTTTGAGAACCTCTACCTCTACGGCGGCCTGTTTGACATGGTCGCCGTCGCCCTACAGCACATCCTACCGTTCGAGACGTATGACACCCGCCACCTTCTTTGTGGACTGGTTGGTGTTCTCGGCATCGTCGGTATCCGACAGCTGGCGCGCCAGATCGGAGGACCGCGCGTCGGCTTTATCGCCGCAGCCATGCTCGCGCTAACTGCGTCGTGGTACGGCGCAATGTTCAACAACACCAAGGACATCCCGTTCGCCGTGGGGATGACGTGGCTGCTGTACCTGACCTGCCTGATCGTGGATCGCCTGCCGCGCCCGCACGTCAGCCACGTCGTCTTGTTCAGGAATCGTCGCCGGATTGACCCTTGGGCAGAGATTCGGCGGCGTGCTTGCGCTGGTCTACCTCGGCGCGGCCGTGTTCGCCTATATCGCTCTTACCGCGCATTGGTACGGATGGAAAAAGGCCAGAAGCGAAGGCGCCGCCGCCTGTTTCGCACTACTGCCAGCTATTCCGATCGCCTACCTCCTGATGGCGTTCTTCTGGCCATGGTCGGTTCACGCGCCGCTTAACCCGCTCGAAGCCCTCGCGAAATTGACCGAATGGCCATTTCGGACGGAATTCGATGGGACCTCCTACCGCGCCGACGACCTGCCGTGGACATATTTGCCGTCTTACCTGGCGATCAAGGTGCCCGAGGTCGTTCTGCTGGGCATCCTGCTGGCGATTGGCTTTGGCACGGCTGCGGTGTGGCGCCGCCGATCTTCTTCCGACCTCAAGCGATCGCTATCAGTAATGACAGTCGCCTTGTCGGTGATGGTGCCGCTTGCCTATGTGTTCGCCGCTCGGCCGGCGATCTACAATGGCATGCGGCACTTCTTCTTTCTGATGCCGCCATTATTTGCGCTGGCTGCACTCGGGCTTGATCGACTTTGGTGCGCAACCGAACGACGGCCACGCTGGATCCGCGCGGCGTTCGCCATTCTCCTCGTCGGCGCGGCCGCTCGTGAGCTGACGACGATGATCGATCTGCATCCGCATGAGTATGTCTACTTCAACGCATTGATTGGAGGGCCGGCCGGCGCCTATCGAAATTACGAAATGGATTACTGGTCGAATTTCCTCCCCGAGGCCATCGAACAGCTCGATCGAAAAATTCGCGCTGAATATAACGGAAAGACTCCTTCCCGCACTTATACCGTCGCCGTGTGCAACGCGCCGCGGGCGCTAGACAAATTGGATATTCCGTACCTAGAGATAACCTACGACTGGAGAACCGCCGACTTCATTGTCCCCACCACAAACAACGACTGTGACCAGTATGCCGATGGCCGGACTGTCATCACAGTCGAACGCGACGGCGCGGTGCTCGGCATTGTCAAGGATCGACGCTCGGGAATGACGGCGCAAGGCCAGTCAAAAGAGCCGCGCATCCGCTAGCTATCGCCTACCATTACAATCAGCGAACTGCAAGGTTACAGCGTTCGCAAACGTATCGGCTGGCGCTCGTCGGTTGCAGAGGAAGCTGCTGCCTTGCTTTCGTCGGACGGAGGCTGAACCGGTTGCGCCATGTCGAAGCCGACTTCCTCGGCGACGATAAAGAGCGGCCGGCGCTTGACCTCCGTAAAAACGCGGCCGAGGTATTCGCCGATGACGCCGAGCCCGATCAGTTGCACGCCGGCAAAGAAGGTGATTGCGGCAATCAACGAGGCATAACCGGGAACGTCGCTGCCGAAGATCAGTGTGCGGACGACGATGAAGGCCCCATACGTAAGCGCAAGCAGCGAGACAACGACCCCGATGTACGACCAGACGCGCAACGGCATCATGCTGAAGGCGGTAATCGCATCGACGGCGAAGCGCCATAACGCAAACAGGCTCCAGCCGGAGCGGCCGTAGACTCGCTGATCGACGTCGAAAGGCACGCCGATATGCCGGAAGCCAACCCAGGCGTACAGACCGTTGGTGAAACGGCTACGCTCGGTGCACAAATTCAGCGCGTCAACCACGCACCTATCGAGCAGGCGAAAGTCACCCGCGCCACGCGGCAGTCTGGTGTGCGTCATGACGGCGAAGATCTTGTAGAAAGCCTTGCCGGCCACCTGCCGCGCCCGCGAGGCGCCGTGCCAGCGCCGGCGAATGCCGTAAACCATGTCGAAGCCCGCACGCCAGCGATCGACGAACGTCTCGATAAGCTCGGGCGGGTGCTGCAGATCGGCATCCATCAGCACCAGTGCATCGCCGCGGGCGTATTTGAGGCCTGCGGCAAGCCCAACCTCCTTGCCGAAGTTGCGGCTGAGACGGACGATTTTGAGCCGCGGCTCGCTCTTCCTGCATTCGGCGAGTTGCAACGCGGTATTATCGCTGCTGCCGTCGTCAATGCAGACGATCTCCCACTCCATGCCAATCCGCTCGAGCACAGGGACGAGTCGGCTCAGGGAGTGGCTGCACGTTCGCGACTCGTTGCACATGGGGACGACGACGGACAGCACAGGGGTTAGCTTTCTATACCCATCTGGGTTAGTGTTGCCCGTTTGATTTCTACTTATGCTATGCATTTCTAGCGTTCCGACGGCTGCTGGCACTATATGCACTTAATATCTGATAAAGGCTAGAGTAATCATGGAGGCCATCGGTCGTCGACAATGGAGAAGATTACGATGGCGAAGGGTGGTGACATGACAGGGGAACGGCAGCCGCTGGTGATTTGCGCCGACGATTTCGCCTTGGCGCCAGGAGTGGATGAAGCCATCGTCCGCCTTGCCGAGGCAGGGCGGCTCTCCGCAATATCCTGCATGGCAGTGATGGCGGATTGGCCGCAGGCAGCAAGCCGATTGGAAGCGCTGCAGGATCGCTGCGACATTGGACTGCACCTGACCCTGACTGACCAGTCGCCGCTTGGCGCGATGCCTCAGCTGGCACCAAGTGGCATGTTGCCAGCACTCAGTAAGCTGTTCGCCGCGGCTTTTGCTGGTCGGTTGGCGCGAGGAGAAGCGGCAGCGGAAGTGAAGGCGGAAGTGGCGCGGCAATGGGACGCTTTTGTCCACGCGCGTGGCCGGTTGCCCGACTTTGTCGACGGCCACCAACACGTCCACCTGCTTCCGGGCGTTCTTTCGGCGGTGCTGGATCAAGTAATCCGCTGCCCAATTGGCGAGCGGCCGTGGCTGCGCAGCTGTTGGGAGCCGCCGGCGCGGGTGCTGGCGCGGCGTATCGCCACCGGCAAGGCATTGTGCTGGCGACACTGTCGTTGCCGTTGCGACGGGCGGCCGTGGCCGGCCGGCTGAGAACCAACAACTCCTTTCGCGGTGTTCATGGATTCGCGGCGGACGCGGACTACGCCGCTATGTTTCCGCAATTCCTCAAGGGACGCTCGCGGCGACCGCTGATCATGTGCCATCCGGGCTTCGTCGACGACCGCTTGCGGGCCGTCGATATGGTCGTCGAGCCGCGACAAGACGAATATGCCTACTTTTCGTCGCACCGCTTCCCCGACGACCTGGCCGAAGCTGGCCTCCGCGTTACCCGATTTCGCGAGTTCGCTTCCGGCTAAGCCCCCGCGGATCGGGTACGATATCGCAAAGATCGGCGTCGAAGAGGCAATAGCCGAACCGGATTCGGCGGTGTAGGCTCGTCGCCTCTGGTTCGTTATCAAACGCACTGGTATGCGGAGCATGCCGAGCTGAGGTCGCTGACCGCGGCTGTCATTGCCGGCTTTCCGAATCCGGATCACCAATGCAGAAATCTCCTCGCCGCCTGCTTCTCGCTCTCGTCACGCCGCTGCGCGACTTGGCACCGCTTGTGCTGGTGGTTGCGGCGTTTCAGCTGCTGGTGCTGCGTCAGCCGTTTCCGGCGGTCGAGCGGGTGCTGGTCGGCGTGCTGCTGGTGATGGTTGGCTTGCGGCTATTCATCGTCGGGTTGCGCGCCGGGCTGTTCCCCCTCGGCGAGGCAATGGCAGCCACCTTGGCCCGCAAGGGCAGCCTCCCTGCCCTTCTTACCTTTGCCTTCATGCTGGGGGCAGCAAGCACCATCGCCGAGCCGGCGCTGATTGCGATTGCCGACGAGGGAGCCGACGCGGCCGCAGCCGCGGGCGACATCGCCGCGGATGAAGGCGCGCGCGACGCCTTTGCCCTTTCCTTGCGCCTCGTCGTGGCGCTATCGGTCGGCACCTCTTTGGTGCTGGGTGTCTTGCGCATCCTCAAAGGTTGGCCCCTGCCACGATTGATCGTCGCGGGCTATGCGTTGGCACTGGCGCTGACACCGCTAGCGCCACCGGGGATCATCGGCCTCGCCTACGATTCCGGCGGAGTGACGACGTCGACGGTCACCGTGCCGCTGGTCACGGCACTGGGCGTTGGACTGGCATCCAACCTGCGCGGGCGCAGCGCGCTGGTCGACGGCTTCGGCCTCATTGCCTTCGCCAGTCTTTTGCCGATCCTGTTCGTGCTCGTCTTCGGTACATTGCGCGCGTGGCTGGGGAACTGAGGAGCGCCATGGAGCTTTTGGCACGCATCGTTGAGGCGGGCGAGAGCACGCTGTTCAACATTGCGCCGATCATAGCCGTACTGCTGGGCTTTCAGCTCTTCATCCTCCGCCGTAGGCTGCCGAATATCCGCCGGATGCTTGCCGGTTGTGTCGCTGTAGCTGTCGGTCTCACGCTGTTTCTCGTCGGCTTGAACGAAGCGCTGTTCCCGATCGGGCAAACCATGGTGGAACAGCTCACCCAGCCAGTCCTGGATGCCGCCCCGGGTGGCGCAGGCGTCCAATGGTTCGATTACGCCCCAGTCTACGCCTTCGGCGCATGCATCGGCATGGCCGCGGCGCTGGCCGAACCGGCGCTGATCGCCGTGTCGTTGAAGGCTGAGGAGGTCTCAGGCCGCACGGTACCGGCGTTTGGCCTGCGGCTGGCGGTGGCATTGGGGGCCGGCGCCGGCGTCGCCCTCGGCACGCTGCGGATTGTTCTCGATACCTCGTTGCCGGTGATGATTGGCGCGGCATACGCGATCGTTGCCTTACAGACCCTGGCAGCTCCGCGCTCATTGGTTGCGATCGCATACGATGTCGGCGGAGTAACGACGTCAACGGTAACGGTGCCAGTGGTCGCGGCACTGGGCCTTGGGTTAGCGTCGGCGATTCCCGGCCGAAGTCCACTGCTCGACGGTTTCGGGCTGATTGCATTTACTTGCCTCTGTCCCATTATGACGGTGCTTGCTTACGCCACTGCGGCCGATCGTATGCGGCGGCGGCGGCGGGAGACGGACTGATGAACCTGAAACTGATCGTCGCCTTCGTCTCCGAGGAACGCTCGGAGGCCGTATTGGATGCGGCGCGACAGGCGGGCGCGACCGGATCGACAGTGATCACGCACGCCCGCGGCGAAGGCCTGAACCCGGAAAAACCTTCTTCGGCCTGGAATTGACCGCGCAGCGGGACATGCTGCTGTTTCTCGTCGCCGCGCCCAAGGCACGCGAAATTCTGGAGACGATCGCACAGGCCGGCGCGCTTGACAGCGAGCCCGGCGCCGGAATCGCTTTTCAACTCGCAATCGAGGACGCGGTAGGTTTGAGTACGCAACAGGCGGCGCTGCTGTCGGCGATCGAGGAGCGGATATGAGCGCGGAATTGCCTTTGTGCGTCGGCGATGTCATGACCGGCGATGTGCGCACCATCAGCCGGATGGCGACGGTCGCCGAGGCGATCGGCGCAATGCGGGAAGCGGGCGTCAGCTCGCTGGTGGTCGAGCGCCGCGATGTCTTTGACGAACTTGGTCTGATTGTCGTCACCGACATTGCTCGCGAGGTTGTCGCCCGCGATCGGGCGGCCGAGCGGGTCAACGTCTACGAGGTGATGTCGAAGCCTGTGCTGACGTTGCCAGTCGATATGCAGGCGAAATACGCCGTTCGCCTGTTGGTGAGGTTTAGCGTATCGCGTGCTCTCGTTGTCGACAGCGCGCGCGCCCCGGTCGGTATTGTCACGTTGCGGGACCTTGTCCTGCGCAGCACGCCCGCCGGGGCTGAGGCGGCTGGCTGACCCGGGAGGCGAGGTTGACGAAACGCGAGCAGGAACCCAGCGACCAAAAACGACGCGCCGCCGACGCCGCGCGGCTGATGCTCCGCACGCGGCGATGGGGGGCGTTGGCGACGGCGCTTGCCAGTGAGGGCGGTCGGCCGTTCTGCTCCCTGGTGACCCTGGCATGTGATTGCGACGGCAGCCCGATCCTGCTGCTTTCCACGCTTTCCGACCACACCCGCAACCTCGACACTAGTTCTCTTGCCTCACTGCTGCTGGAGGACGCGGGTCGCCGCGCCAATCCGCAGACCGGCCCCCGCCTGACCCTGCTCGGTCGGATCGAGCCCGACCCTGACCCACGGATGCGCCGCCGCTTCCTCGCCCGGCACCCCGGCGCCTCAATGTACGCCGGCTTTACCGACTTCCGGGTCTTCCGGATGCACATTGAAGGCGGCCACTGGGTTGGCGGCTTCGCCCAGGCACGAAGACTCGAAGCATCGGCCTTGCTCACCGAAGCCGAGGCGGCGCGCGCATTGGCCGAAGCCGAGCCAGCGGTGCTGGCGCACATGAACACCGATCATGCTGACGCCATTGACCTGTGTGCACAGCGGCTGCTGGGGCGTGCCGGCAGCGGCTGGAAGATACTGGCGCTCGACCCCGAGGGCTGCGACCTGGGGCGCGGCGAATCCGCGTTCGCCAGGCTCTCGTTTCCTCGCCTGGCGACGGACGCTGAAAGCCTGCGTGAGATTTTGGTGGAGCTGACGACCGCCGCTCGCGAATGTCCGGCGCCGATCAGTTCCTGAAACAATCGACCCTCGGCACCAAGCTAATGAGCGCGTTTCACCTGCGTCACAATCCAGACGGCGGGCGCTTTCACTGCCCCGCGTTCTCAAGCAAGATGTCGGAAAGCGGGTGTCGTGCGACAAGATAAACTGCTGCGGGAGGTGCCACGATGAAACACAAGATAGTTTCCGCCGAAGAGGCGGTGGCGCTTGTGCGTGACGGCGATACGCTGATCAATACCGGGTTTATCGGCTCCGGAGCACCCGAAGCCCTGCTTGTGACACTCGAGCGCCGCTTCCTGGAGACAGGCTCACCGCGCAACTTAACCTTGATGTTCGCGGCCGGCCAGGGCGACAGCGGCGAGCGAGGGCTAAACCATCTCGGCCATGATGGCCTGCTGAAGCGGGTGGTCGGCGGGCACTGGGGCCTGATCCCGAAGGTAGCGAAACTGGCTCTCGCCAATCGCATCGAGGGATGGAACCTGCCGCAGGGGGTAATCTCGCAGCTCTACCGCGCGA
The DNA here is from genome assembly GCA_016712375.1 of Rhodospirillales bacterium. Classification (GTDB taxonomy): domain Bacteria; phylum Pseudomonadota; class Alphaproteobacteria; order Rhodospirillales; family Defluviicoccaceae; genus Defluviicoccus. The sequence goes on along the minus strand of JADJRE010000008.1, from coordinate 118,100 downwards.
TCGCCGGCCGCAAGCCAGGCGTCATCACCAAGGTCGGGCTCGGCACGTTCGTAGATCCCCGACGCGAGGGCGGCCGGATCAACGACATCAGCACCGAGCATCTCGTCGAACTTATCGAACTCGCAGGCGAGCAGTGGCTGTTCTACAAGGCTTTTCCGGTGAATGTCGCATTCTGTCGCGGCACCACCGCAGATCCAAACGGCAACGTCACCATGGAGCGCGAGGCGCTGACCCTCGATAACCTGGCGATGGCGATGGCGGCGAAGAATTCCGGCGGGCTGGTCATCGTACAGGTGGAGCGCATCGCCGAAGCGGGCTCGCTCAATCCGAAGGCCGTCAAGATCCCCGGCATCCTGGTTGATTGCGTCGTCGTAGCCTCACCCGAGCACCACTGGCAGACCTACGGCATCCCCTACGATCCAGCGTACGCTTCTGAGATCCGCGTGCCGCTCGGCTCGCTGACGCCGTTGCCGCTCGATGATCGCAAACTGATCGCCCGGCGCTGCGTCTTCGAGCTGCCGGCGGGCGGCGTCGTCAATCTCGGCATCGGCATGCCGGAAGGGGTGGCCTCCGTTGCCAACGAAGAGCAGGTCCTCAAGTACGTCACGTTAACCACCGAGCCGGGGGCGATCGGCGGCGTGCCGCAGGCTGGCCTGAACTTCGGGGCGGACGTCAATGCCGAGGCGATCATCGACCAGAACGAGCAGTTCGACTTCTACGATGGTGGCGGCCTCGACATGGCCTGTCTAGGCCTCGCCGAATGCGACGAAGAAGGCAACCTCAACGTCAGCCGTTTCGGCCCGAAACTGGCCGGGGCCGGGGGCTTCATCAACATCAGCCAGAACGCCCGCAAAATCGTCTTTGCCGGCACCTTTACCGCCGGTGGCCTGAAGATCGCCGTTGAGGATGGCCGTTTGCGCATCGTTCAGGAGGGTCGGGCGCGCAAGTTCGTCAAGCAGGTCGGCCAAGTAACGTTCAGCGGCAGCTACGCGCGGGAGACGCAGCAACCGGTGCTTTATGTCACCGAGCGCTGCGTCTTTCGGTTGACGCAGAACGGATTGGCGCTCGCTGAGGTGGCCCCGGAATCGACATCGAACGCGACATTCTTGCGCACATGGAGTTCACACCCATCGTTGAGCATCCGCAAGAAATGGACGCGCGCATTTTCCGCCCCGATCTCATGGGTCTCGATCGCGACTTCCTCGGCTTCCGCGACCTTGCCTCCCGCATCAGCTACGACGTGGAGCGCAACGTCCTGTTCCTCAACTTCGAAGGCTTGCGGATACGTGACAAAAAAGACGTGGAAGCGGTACAGGAAGCAGTGGAGAGCCGCTGCAAGCGCATCGGCCGTTTTGTCGATGTCGTTGTTAACTACGATTCATTCCGCATTGACGACAGTATGCTCGATACGTACGCCAAGATGATCCAGTACATGCAGAAAACGTACTACGTCAAGGTTACGCGCTATTCGACAAGCGCATTTATGCGCTCCAAGCTGGGCGAAGAACTGGCCAAGCGCGACGTCGCCCCGCACGTCTTCGAGAGCGCCGCGGAGGCGCGGGCATTCCTCGCCGATAATTCAAAAATCACCGCTCCATAAAGAGCGTGCGGTTGCTATACCGGCTCATAGCTTGCTGAACCGCGCCCGGGCGCCGCGTTCAATACCGGCCGCGATCAGCCGGTCGATTTTCAGCCTGTGGCGGATCATCTCCAGCATCCGCATTTCTTCTTCCGGCACCTCCTGGTCGGCGGCGGCAATGTCACAGGCGAGCGCGTACGCGGTTTCTCGCAGCTTTGGCGGCAGCGCCGCCTCGATCAGCGACAGCGCCTTGTCCAGACCTTCGTCGTCGTCAAGCAAATCGGCACAGGCAGCAGCGGTCTGCGTGAGCAGATCGCTGTTATAGCCTTCGAATATCGGCAGCGTGCCGAGGATCTCGCCCATCTTCCGCAGCTCCGAGTCCGGCATGCGCCGGTCGGAAGCGGAAACCAGGACCATGGTGTAGATTAGGGCGGCGTGGTGGCTGATCATCCGGAGCCTCGGCAACTGGCGGGACGCGGCAGCCGGCGTCCTCAGCGGGGAAACTGCTTAATGCGCGCCGGTGGCCAAGCCGTCAAGCCCACACCAATCGAACAGGTAGCGATCGACGTTGTGCTGCCAGCCTGCGCCATCATCCTGATGGGATTCTCGGCGTCACAAGCTGCTTGGTGCCGGGGCTCGGCAAGGCGCCAGGCTTCTTTAATTGCTGCTTCGCCGTGCCGGTACCGTTCTTGCCTGGCGCGACGCAACGGACCCGTCGACTCTCCGGGGAACAAGCGCGCCGGCCGCCGGGTTCCACCTCGGGAACCACGGCGCCGCCTCCGGCCAGCATTGGACGAAGGCGTGTCGGTAACGGGAGGAATGGGATGACCAAGGTGCTGGTGCTCTATTACTCGAGCTATGGTCATATCGAGGCCATGGCGAAGGCAGTTGCCGAGGGAGCGCGGGAGGCGGGCGCTGAGGTGGCGATCAAGCGCGTTGCCGAGCTGGTTCCCGCAGAGGCCGCCCGCAGTTCCGGCTTCAAGCTTGACCAGCCGGCACCAGTCGCGACCGTGCAGGAACTTCCGGATTACGATGCAATCATCTTCGGCACACCGACCCGCTTCGGCATGATGTGCGCGCAGATGCGTAACTTCCTGGATCAAACGGGCGGCTTGTGGATGCAGGGCAAGCTGCTCGGCAAGGTAGGCAGTGTATTCTGTTCCACCGGCACGCAGCATGGCGGACAAGAGACGACAATTACCTCGTTCCATGTGACGCTGTGCCATCTCGGCTTCATCATCGTCCCGCCCGGCTATTCGGAGGCGGATATACTGAACATGGAGCACATCACCGGCGGCAGCCCCTATGGCGCTTCCACGCTGGCAGGCGCCGACGGCAAGAGCCTCCCGGTACCGGAGCACGATCTGAAAATCGCGCGCAGCCAGGGACGCTACGTGGCGGAAGTGACGGCGAAGCTTGTTCGTTGAATTGCGGCGTCGAGGCGGTTCGCCTTCCCGCTATCGAGAAACCATTTGCTTGGTGATGGCGATTGCCTCGGCCAGCCCCAGGCGATCGACGCGGACACCTTCAGGAAATGCGCCGGCAAGGCGCGTGGGAAGCTGGCGATCGAGCATGACGAAGACGCCGCGATCGCCCTGGCGGCGGATTAATCGGCCGTAGGCCTGCTTCAGCTTCAGCCGGGCGAGCATTTCCTCGTAGGCGCGTCCGCCGAACGCGTCCCGCCGCGCCCGGTGCAACAGCGTCGGCCTGGGCCACGGAACGCGATCGAAGACGATCAGCCGCAGCGACCGGCCGGGCACATCGATACCATCGCGCACCGCGTCGGTGCCCAGCAGGCAGGTATCTTCCTCGGCGCGGAAGATGTCGATCAGCGTGCCCACGTCCAGCGGATCGACGTGCTGCGCGAGCAGGCTGAGACCCGCCTCCTCCAGCGGGCCGGCGATCGCCTGGTGCACGGCGCGCAGGCGGCTGATCGCCGTAAATAGGCCCAGCGCCCCGCCGTTGGCGGCGATGAACAGCTCGCGGTAAGCCGCCGCGACCTGCCGGAGATCGTCGCGGGTGACGTCGCCGATTACCAGCACCCGGGTATCGGTTGAGTAATCGAACGGCGACGGCAGTGCCGAGAGCACCGGCGCCGCGGGCAAATGACGGACACCGGTGCGGCTCTCGGCGGCTGCCCAATCCGCGTCGTCGTCACCGGTGCCATCGCGCAGGGTGGCAGAGGTGATCAGGGCGCCGTGCGCCGGACGCAGCACCACCTCGGCGAACGGGCGCATTGGATCGATCCAGTGGCGGCAGAAGCCAACGTCGGTCTCCCGGCCCTCAATTCGCTCCACCGCAAGCCAGTCGAGATATTCCGGCGGCCGCTCCTCTGCCAAGGATCGCAGCATTGCTCGCCAGCCGGCGAGCGGCTCGGTGGCACGGCGGCGGATGCTGCGGCACAGGCTTTCAATGCGCTGGCGGGTGCCCGTCTCCAGCGTCTCGGCTTCCGCGTCGAGGCGGGCGTCCAGGGCGCGGGCGAGCGTCTGCAGCGGTGCTGCGATTAGTGCCAGCGCTTCGGCCAACGCCGCCGCCGCTTCAGTCAGCCCAGGGATCGGTGGCCGGATCTCGGCTTCAAGGCTGTATGCGGCGTCGGCGTCGCGTGCCCGCGCATAAACCTGGCGGCGCACCAGCGCCAGGAACGCCTCGGCCGGGCCCAGCGCCGAATCTGCGGCGAGACGCGGCCGCCAGCCAGGCCCTGGCAGGGAGCGGGCGAACCGCAGCGCATCGTCCAGGGCGCCTGAGGCGGCCCTGTCGTCTTGGACCAGTTCGCCTGCACGCTCTCGAAGGCCGCGGCGGCGCTGCCGCGCGCCTTCCTCGGCGCCACGCAGCCAGCGCCTTAATTCGGCCGTCTCGCGCCCGCTGAGGTGCAGCGAGAAGGTGTCGTCGGCCGCGTCGAACAGCTGGTGGCCCTCGTCAAAAACGTAGCGAACCGGCAGCGTCGCTTCGTCGGCGCCGGTCGCCGCCTGCACCATTACCAGCGCGTGGTTGGCGACGACGACCTCGGCGCGGCGCGCCCGGCGGATCGAACGCTCGACGAAGCAACGCCGATAATGTCTGCAGGCGCCGTAGATGCACTCACCGCGGGTGTCGGTGAGGTCGACGGTGAGTGTGCTACCCAGCAGGTCGGCGAGCCAGGCTGGGAAGTCGCCGCCGACCATGTCGCCGTCCCGGCTGGCCAACGCCCAGCGGGCAACGAGGCCAAGGGCAACGGCATCATCACGGCGCATGGACAGGTGCGTCGAGGCTTCTTCGAAATTCAGCAGGCAGAACAGGTTTTCCCGGCCCTTGCGGACAACCACCTTGCGGCTCTTGATCCGAAGGTCGGGGTAGGCCCGATCCAGTTCCCGGTCGAGCTGCCGCTGCAGATTGCGCGTATAGGTGCTGATCCAGACCGAGCCACGATTCTTCTGCGCCCACAACGTAGAAGGCGCGATGTAGCCGAGCGTCTTGCCGATACCCGTGCCCGCCTCGGCGAGAACCAGGCGCGGCTCGCCTGCTTCGCTGGCGCGGTGCGAACGCGGCGGCGGCGGCGTGAAGCGTACCGCAGCTGCTGCGGCCGCGGCTCGGCCGCCTCGCCAAGCAACTGAACCAGCCGAGCACGCGCTTCAACCGCTTCCACCGGCCACGAATCCGGCGCTGCTTCAGCAGGGCGTTCGTCCCATTCCGGTAGTCGCTGCCACACCCGCAGCGCATCCTCCGGCCGCCCAGGCGCCTGTGTTGTGGCTCCCAACGCTGCAAGCACGGACGGGGCCCAGCGCCAGCCGCCACGCGCCATCGTCCAGGCGATACCGGCGGCATCCCGTCCTGGCGAAGCGGTGAGTTCACCGAGCAGCGCGCGAGAGGCCGCGAACAGCGTCGCAGCATCTCCGTCATGACCCTCCGGCGGCGGCAGCAACAGTGCGGCGGCGAGCCCGCGGGGCGTCGGCACGCAGAATCGCGCCGGGCGGACGAACGCAAACAGTTCCAGGACGTCGAGTGCGGCAACCGTCGTTAGCCGCAGCCGGCGCGCGACGGCGCGGGCGTGGCAGACGATTGGCGTTTCACCCTGACGAAGGCGGGCTGCCGCAACCTCCGGGGTCAGCGTTTCCACTTCACCCGCCGGCGTCACCCAGGTCGCTTCGCGCACCCCCACCGCCAGCGCCGGAACATCCGGCAACTGGGTACGCGCGGCGGCGAAGGCAGCGTTGGTCATGCGGAGACTATAGCGCAGGTCGCCGCGTTGGGGGATTGCACACGAGCTCTCGCATCGGCGTGTGATCGCCTATAGTGGTTTTAGTTAGCCGGCCTTCGCCGGCCCGGCAGGACGGACGACGTGAGCTACGCGGTCAAGGAGATCTTCTATTCGTTACAGGGCGAAGGCACACACTCTGGGCGACCGGCGGTGTTCTGCCGCTTCGCCGGCTGCAACCTGGAGCGGCCGCGTGGAAGACCGTGCGTCCGCGATCTGCCGGTTCTGCGACACCGAATTCGTTGGCACCGACGGCGACGGGGGCGGTCGTTTCGCCACCGCCTCGGAGCTGGCGGCGGCGATCACTGCGTACTGGCCCCACGGCGTCTCCGACCGGCGGTTCGTGGTGCTGACCGGGGGGGAGCCGGCGCTGCAACTGGATGCTCTCTTGCTGGAAGCGCTGCACGCTTGCGGCTGCAGCGTCGCCATCGAGACCAACGGCACCTTGGATCTTCCGCAGGGCGTAGACTGGATCTGCGTGAGCCCGAAGGCTTGCGCGCCGTTGCGGCTGACCAGCGGCGACGAACTCAAGCTGGTGTTCCCGCAAGACGGCGCCGAACCACAAGCGTTCGAACACCTCGGCTTCACGCACTTCTTTTTGCAGCCGATGGATGGTCCGCAGCTGCTGCGCAACACCCAGCTAGCCGCCGCCTATTGCCTCGCGCAGCCTCGCTGGCGGCTCAGCCTGCAAACGCACAAGCTCCTGGGAATGCGCTGATGTCCGACGCCGCAATGGAGATTTCGTTCGAGTTCGGCTTCGACGCCGCGCACCACTTCGAGGGCATGCCAGAAGGCCATATGTACGGCCGGCTACACGGACATTCGTTCTTTGTCGAGGTCGCCATCGCAGGCGAGCCAGATGCGCAGACCGGCTTCGTTGTTGACTTCGCCCGGCTCGAGCAGGCGGGCGGCGAGCTGCGCTCGGATCTTGACCACCGGCTGCTGAACGAGGTGCCTGGTCTCGCTGTTCCGAGCCTGGAGAACATCGCGATGTGGGTGTGGGAGCGTCTTGCGCCGCGCTTTCCCGGGCTATGCCGCGTCACCGTGCGACGGCCATCGTGCCATCAGACTTGCGTTTACAAGGGCAGGACGGCGAAATGAGGAGCACCGCCCATATCCGCCGGGCGTGTCCAGACGATGCCGAGTGCTTGGTACAAACGCGGGAAGCCGGCGGTAGAGGCCTCAACCGCTTTCCGCCACAGCCTTCGGCCGCGTCCCGCAGAACTGCGCGAGCGCGTCGAAGTAGCTCTGCCGGCCAACCAGCATCAGGTCGTTATGGCCGGCGCCGGGAATGCGTACGAAGGTCTTCTGCTTCGACGGCGATGCCTCGAACAGCGCGTCGCCGTCACTGATCGGGATAATCCAGTCGCGTTCGCCGTGAATGATCAGCGTCGGCAACTGTGCGCGTGCGATCTTGTCGAGGTTGCCGAAGCCGTCCTTGTGCTCGTAAGCATCAGTCAGCGGCAGGAAGCCGATTCGCTCGATCAGCGGAAAGGTATAGGCAAATCCGCTCTCGATGATCAGACCTTCGACATTGGATTTGGCCTGGTCGACGATCTCGAGCGCTGCGGCGCTGCCGAGCGAGCGACCCATGACAAACAGGGGACCGGCCGCGATGCCGGCCTGCGCCAGAAGATCCGGTGTCTTGGCAAATACGGTGCAGGCGTCGTCGATCAGCGACGTCGCCGAGGGCGTTCCCTCGCTGAGACCGTAGCCGCGGTAGTCAACGACGAACAAAGTGATGCCGTGCTGTGTGTAGAACGGCGCAATCGTGTCGTAGTCGGACGCGATCTCGCCGTTTCCGTGAAAGTGAAAGATCACCGGAGCACCGGCATTGGCGGCGAAGATCTTGCCGCCCAGCGCTACATCGCCCGATACCGGAATACGAACGGTGTGCACACCGCTGGCGAGGCGGGGAATGCCCACGTCGCGCCGCGGATAGAACAGCACGCCCACCACTTCCGGCCGATCGAGCACCTCGTACACTCTCTGGCTCATGGTTCCTCCGCGATGCCTTCTCGATGGTGGCAGCCGCTCGTTCACGGGGTGCGGCCCCCGCTGCAGCGCTACCGCCGGCAATTGCCCTCCCAATTAGCCCCCTCACGGCGGCGACGCAAATGTCGTCGCATCGGGCGGCATGCCGGCAGAGCCCAAAGCTTCGTCTCTCCGCCATATTTGCCGCGCTCTGCCGTCGCGATCGCTTACCGGGATGCTATAGAACGCTGCAGCAAGCTACTCGACGAAAGTCTTGATCGTGACCGATCAAGCTCGACCGTTGTGTGATCGATATCGAAGGCGAGGACAACTGTGACAAACGACGGCCGTGAAGACAAACCGGGTTGGCGATCGCAACTGCGGGCATTCCTCGATAATCGCTGGTTACAGAACGTCATCATCGCGCTGATTGTGATCAACGCGATCACCCTCGGACTTGAGACCTCGCCTTCGGCAATGGCAGCCGCAGGCAGCGTATTGCTGACGATTGACCGGGCCATCCTGGGGGCATTTGTCATCGAAATCACGCTTCGGTTGATCGCTCACGGCTGGCGATTTTTCCGCGACGCGTGGAGCGTTTTCGACTTCATCGTCGTGGGTCTTGCGCTGGTCCCGGCAAGCAACGGGCTGTCGGTTCTGCGGGCGCTACGAATCCTCCGGGTGCTGCGGCTGATCTCGGTGGTGCCCCCGCATGCGTCGGGTGGTCAGCGCACTGCTGGGCGCCATTCCTGGCATGGGATCCATCATCGCACTTATGTGCTTGTTGATGTATGTCGGCGCGGTGATGGCAACGAAGCTGTACGGGCCAACGTTCCCGGCCCTTTTTGGCAGCATTGGCGCCAGCCTGTTCACGCTGTTCCAAATCATGACGCTGGAAAGCTGGTCGGATGGCGTGGTTCGACCGGTGATGGAGGTTCACCCCTACGCGTTGCTGTTCTTCATTCCGTTCATCCTGATCACCACATTCGTCATGCTCAACCTTTTCGTCGCCGTGATCGTCGGCGCCATGCAGTCGGAGCATGAGGCGGAAACCGCCTCGGCGGCGAAGGCTGCACACGAAGACCAGCAAGCGCTGCTGGCGGAAGTGCGGGCGTTGTGCGCTGAAATGCGACAGGCCCGTGGCGCAAGCGGCCCAATCGATCCCCGTCAGCGTCCAGGGCACCTGCCGTAGCCTCTCAGCCACCGCCGGCCGACGGCGACAGCGGCTTCCGGCAACCACCCGTTTTAGCGATGGTCCTTGATAACCCTTGCAGGAAACCGGGGCTGCCGTTGAAGGCCGCGATCCAGTTCGCTACTCCGCCTCAGACGTATTTGAGGGCAACAAATCCGCCAATGATCAGCAATACGAAGCCCGTCGTCACCCACGTCAGATACTTTTCTATGAAGTTTCGCAGTGGCGGCCCAAAGATTTTAAGAAGCGCCGCTACGAGAAAAAATCGCGCCCCGCGGGTAGCCACCGAAGCCGCCGCGAACACTAGAAGATCAAAATGCGCAACACCGCTGGCGATAGTCACGATCTTATAGGGGATTGGCGTCATTCCCTTGATCAGGATTATCCAGAGCCCCCATTCCTGGAACTGATGCTGAAATCTATCGAATGCCGACTGATAGCCGTAAAAGTCGACAATCGGCTGACCGATCGTCGTGAACAGAAAATAGCCGATGGCATAGCCGAAGAAGCCGCCGATCACCGAGGCTGCGGTGCAGATAGTGGCGATCCGCCACGCTCGCTCCGGCCGGGCCAGCACCATCGGTACGATCATCGCATCAGGCGGAACCGGAAAGAACGAACTCTCGGCGAACGAGATGGCGGCCAGCCATTTTTCGGCCTGCGGCCCTTCGGCCAACCGCAAAACGGTGTCGTAGAGACGACGAAGCATCGGTGACCTCAGGTGCGGGAGCGATTGCGGCGCCGAATGGCGGTCGGCTTGTAGCAGCGGGCGGTATCGAAGGGCAAGAGGGGCGACAGCCGAAGTTCTCGCGCGTTTCTGGGGCTGTGCCGTTTCCGCGGGTTCTTACTGCAAAGCGATGCCCCCGTCTGTGATCGCCGCTACTCGGCCGGCGTGCCCTGCGGTTTTACCGCCGCGGCTGGCGCCGCCGGCGGTGCCGCGCCACCAGTGGCGGGGGGCGCCTTCTTCGCGGCGCGGCGCTCGCTGAGCCGCTGCATGGTGATGTAGAACACGGGGACAAAGGGGATGGCAAACAGCGTAGAGGCGAGCATACCGCCAACGACGACGGTGCCCAGCGCCTGCTGGCTGGCGGCACCGGCGCCGGTTGCCGTTGCCATCGGCACGACACCGAGGATGAAGGCGAAAGAGGTCATCACGATCGGCCGGAACCGGCGGCGCGTTGCTTCCACCGCCGCGTCGACGATCGGCATTCCTTCGGCGCGCAGTTCGCGGGCGAACTCGACAATCAGAATGGCGTTCTTCGCCGCCAGCGCGATCATCAGCACCAAGCCGACCTGGGTGTAGAGGTTGTTGTCGAAGCCGCGGATCATCAGCGCCAGCAGCACGCCGACCAGCGCCATTGGCACCACCAGAATCACCGCCGCCGGACTGGTCCAGCTCTCGTACTGCGCAGCCAGCACCAGGAAGACGAGGGTCAACGACAGCGCGTAGATGAAGTACGAGGTGTTGCCGATCTGCTTTTCCTGGAAGGCAGTCGCCGTCCAGTCGAAGCCCATGCCGGCCGGCAAGACGTTCTCGGCGACCTGTTCCATCAGGTTCAGCGCCTGCCCGGAGCTGAATCCCGGCGCGGCAGCGCCGAATACCGGCGCTGCCGGGTACAGGTTGTAGCGCGTGATCAGTTCGCTGCTGAGCATTGGGTGGACGGTGATCAGCGTACCCAGCGGCACCACCTGCCCCTTGTCGTTGCGGACGTAGAGGTTCTTGATATCCTCGGGCTGCAGGCGGAAGTTCGATTCCGCCTGGATGTAAACCTGGAACACTTGGTTGAACTTGTTAAACAGGTTGACGAAAGACGAGCCCAGGTAGCCTTGCAGGGTATCGAAGACGTCGTTAAGCGACACCCCCAGTGACTCCGCCTTGGTGCGGTCGATCTCCAGGTAGAGCTGCGGCGAGCGGGCGCTGAACGTCGATGCCAGCCCGACCAATCCCGACTGGGTCGAGGCAGTGCGGATCAGTTCCTGCGTCGCCTTGTCCAGTTCCTGCAAGCCGAGGCTGGCCTGATCCTGCACCATCATCTGGAAACCGCCGGCCTGACCCAGGCCGCGGATCGGCGGCGGGATGACGACGAAGGTGAAAGCCTCCTGGATCTGCCCCAGCTTCTGCCGCAGGCTGCCGACGATGTGATCCTGGCTCAGGCTCGAGCCGCGCTCCTTCCAGTCCTTGTAGGTGACGAAGGTGGTCACCGCCGTCGAGAGGTTGGCGCTGTCGAGGATCGACAGGCCGCCGATCGTAACCCATCCCGCCACCCCGGGCTCTTCGGAGACGATCTTATTGATCTTGTCGACGACGGCGCGGGCGCGCGGCTGCGCGGAGCCGTCCGGCAGCTTGGAAGCGATGATGCAGTAGCCCTGGTCCTCAACCGGCAGGAACCCGGTCGGCTGATGCGCGAAGCGCCATCCGGCTAGCGCGATGATAGCGATAAAGACGAGCAGCATCACACCGGTGCGGTGCGCCATCCAACTGACGATGCCGATGTAGAAGTTCTCGACCGCGGCATAGACGCGGTTGAAGCCACGGTAGAAGGCATTTGGACGGTAGCCTTCCTTCTTCGCTCGCAGATACAGCGCGCACTGCGTCGGCTTCAGCGTCAGCGCGTTCAGTGCGCTGATCAGCGCCGTTGCGGCAATGACCAAGGCAAACTGGCGGAACAGTTGGCCGGTGATGCCCGGCATGAACGCGGCGGGGACGAACACCGCCGTCAGCACCAGGGTGATGCCGATCACCGGGCCGGTCAGCTCGGACATCGCCTTAATCGCCGCGTCCTTCGGCGTTAGACCCTTCTCGATGTAGTGCGAGGCGTTCTCGACAATGATGATGGCGTCGTCGACAACGATGCCGATGGCGAGGATCAGCGCGAACAGCGTCATCAGGTTGATGCTGAAGCCAAGCGCCGCCATCGCCGCAAACGCACCGATGATCGTCACCGGCACCGTCGTCGCCGGCACGAGCATCGCGCGGAAGTTCTGCAAAAACACCATGATGACGATCAGCACCAGGATCGCCGCCTCGAACAGCGTGTGGTAGACTGAGTTGATCGCCTGCTGCACGAACGCCGTGGTGTTGTAGACCGAGGCGTACTTAATCCCGGCCGGAAACTTCTTGCTCATCTGCTCGACGTTGGCGAGCACCTCCTTTGCCACCGCGAGATCGTTGGAGCCGGGCAGGGTGTAGAACACCATGTGCGCCGCCGGCTTGCCGAATACCTGGGAGAAGTTGGCGAACCTCTGCTGGCTGAGTTCCACGCGCGACAGATCCCTGACCGGACGATCTGCGCCGTCTCGCCGCGCACGCTCTTGACGATGATGTTCTCAAACTCGTCGACGGTCGACAGCCGGGCCAAGCGCGTTGATGGTGAACTGGAACGCCTGATCCTTCGGCACCGGCGGGCCGCCGAGCTGGCCGGCCACCACCTCGACGTTTTGGCTCTGGATGGCGTTCTGCACGTCGAGTGTCGTCAGCCCGTAATACTGCAGCTTGTTCGGGTCAGGCCACACGCGCATGCTGTACTTCGCCGGCGCCGACGACGTTTAACTGCCCGACACCAGGCAGTCGCGCCAGCGGATACTGCATATTGATGATGGCGTAGTTGGCGAGAAACGTCTCGTCGAACGTGTTGTCTTCCGAAAACAGGTTGATGACCAACAGGATGTTGGTGCTGACCTTGCGCACCGTGACGCCCTGGGCATTGACCCCAGCCGGCAACTGCGAGAGGGCGGCGTTGACGTAGTTCTGCACCAGCGACAGTGAGGTGTTCAGATCGGTGCCGACCTTGAAGCTGATGGTCAGCGTATAGCTGCCGTCGCTGCCGCTGGTCGATGACAGGTAGATCGAATTCTCGACGCCGTTCACCGCCTGCTCGATCGGGGTGCCGATGGTGTTGGCGACGATCTCGGCGCTGCCGCCGGGGTATGAGGTAGTGACCTGGATGGTCGGCGGCGTAATCTCGGGATACTGCGCGATCGGCAAGTATCCAGATGCAGACCCCGCCCAGCAGCATCGTGATGATAGCGATGACGTTGGAGAAGATCGGATGCTCGATGAAGAACTTCGACAAGACGGGTTCCTTTGCTTCGCCGTTCGCCGCGCTTCAGGAGCGACCGCCGGCGGCAGGCTGCGCCGTCGCTGTCTGCGTCTCCGGGGTGACCTCGCGACCGGGAATTGCCCGCATCAGGCCGTTGACCACCACCCGCTCATCGCCGTTCAGACCCTCGGCAATTACCTGCATCTCGCCGAATGTCTGACCAACCTTTACGCCCCGCCGCTCGACGATGTTCTTGTCGTCGACCACCAGGACATATCGCCCGATCTGATCGAGCCCGAGAGCGATCTGTGGGACCAGCACCGCATCCCTATCGCGCCCTACAGGCAGCCGCAGCCGGACGAACAGGCCGGGGAGGATGACCCGGTCGGGATTGGAGAATATGGCACGCAGCAGCAGCGTGCCGGTGCTCGGATCGACGCTGATTGCCGCGAAGTCAATCCGGCCTTCGTGCGGATAGCCGGTCTCGTTGGCCAGCCCGGCCAGTACCGGCACCGGCCGGGTGCGGTAGTCACCCTCGCCGGCCTGCTGCTGCCGCTCGCGGATACGCAGGAGATCGAGTTCGTTGATCGTGAAGTAGACGTAGATCGGATCAATCTGATTGATCTCGGCGAGGGTAGTCTCCTCGCCGCCGGTGCCCACCACGTTGCCAACGTCGACAAGCCGTCGCCCCATGCGACCGTTGAACGGCGCTGTCACTTTCGTGTAGCCGATGTTCAGGTTTGCGAGGTCGACCTGCGCCTGGGCGTTGGCGAGCGCGGCTCGCGACGAATCGCGTTCAAAGCGCCAGTGGTCGACGTCGGTGGCGGCCGCCGCCTTCTGCTCGAACAAGCGCGAGTATCGGTTAAATTCGGTCTCAGCGTTCAACAGCGCCGCCTGCTGGGCCTGTACGCTTGCCTTCGCCTGCGCCAGTTGCGCCTGCCATTGCTGCGGCTGGATGGTGAACAGCAGATCACCCTTGCGCACATCGGCGCCGTCCTGAAAGTGCAGGCCTTCGAGGTAGCCCTCGACGCGGGCCACCAGCTTGACGGTGTTGATGGCCTGGGAGTTGCCGGTCAGTTCGAGATAGTCGGTGACCGTCTGCCGGGACGGTTTGGCGACTGTTACCTTCGGCGGCGGTGGTGGCACGAAGGCGTTCTTTTCCTCGCAGCCAACCAGCAGCAGCGCCGTGGCAAATACCGGCGCCAGCAGACGCAGCAAGGCGAGCCCTGGCGGGCGGCGGGTGGAGTGCTGGTAACCATTCATCGTGTCGGCGACTCCTGTCCACTGGGGCCCGTGCATCATCAATCCGCCTACCAGTCCGGTGCTGGAACGAGCGCGGGGGGCGTTTCGACGGCCCGTTGGACCGCCCCCGCCTTGAGCAACGATCCCCAATTGGTACGCTTTTGCATCGCCTCGCGGATATCGGGAGGCACTATCGGATCGCCCTGGCGGATCTCCCAGCCGCCGCCGAGCGCCCTATAGGTTTGGATGAGGCCGCGCGGGATATCGCCCTGGCTTACGGCGAGCGAGTCCTGCTGCTGTAGAAGATTCTGTTCGGCGGTGAGCACCGTAGTGAAATCGGTGATTCCCTCACGGTACTGCAAAACCGCCAGCGCCTGCGATCGCTGGGCAGCGGCGGCAGCCAGCTGCAGCAGCTCGGTACGCTGCTGTGCCTTGGCGAAAGCAACCAACCCGTCCTCCACCTCCTGTTGGGCACGCAGCACGGTATTGCCATACTCAGCGAGGAGCGCCTGAAAGGCGGCATCCTGGACGCGGACGTTGTTGGTGATCTGCCCGTAGTTGAGGATGTTCCACTGCACCGACGGGCCGACGGAGTACGCCCGGCTCTTCGCCATGAAGATGTCGGAGAGGTCATAGTTGCTCCAGTCGCTGGAGAGGAAGCCGAAGTTGCCGGTCAAGGAGAACGCTGGGTAAAGATCGGCCTTGGCGACTCCGATCTGCGCGCTCTGAGCCGCGGCTCGCAGTTCAGCAGATCGCACATCGGGTCGGCGGCGCAGGAGGTCGGCCGGAATACCGGCCGCCACTTGCGGTGGCGCGACCGGAATGCCCGAGGTCCCGGCGAGCATGTCATCGAGCGGAGATGGCGGCAGCCCGAGCAGTACACACAGCGCGTTCTTGCTCTGCCTGATCGCTGCATCGAACTGCGGGATCGTTGCTTCGGTCGAGGCCAGCACGGTACGCGCCTGTTCAACGTCGCGCTCGCTGGTGGTACCCCCACGGAAGCGAGCCTCGGCAATGCCTAAGCTCTCCCGCTGTACCTCGACGTTGCTGCGGGCGATTGCCAGCCGCGCTTCCAGCGTGCGGATCTGGACGTATGTATTGGCGACGTCACCCGTCAGCGAGACCAGCACGTCGTCCCAGTTGGCGACTGAGGCGATCAGACTGGCGTCGGCGGCTTCGATGGCGCGGCGGAACCTGCCCCAGAAGTCGAGCTCCCAGGCCGCCTGTATCCCGACCTGTGCCTGCCAGTAGCTGAGCAGACTGGACGGTCCGCCTGCCTGAAATGGCGCCCGCGCGCTCTGGCGGTTGTAATCGAGCGATCCAAATGCCTGCTGCGTCTGCGGATAAAGATCGCCGACGGCAATGCCGAGCTGGGCGCGCGCCTGCAGCACACGCACACCAGCCGCCTGCAATGTCAGGTTCTGGCCGTAGGCGTTCTCGACCAGTCGGTCAAGGACGGGGTCATCGAACACCGTCCACCACGCCTGATCCACCGCGCCGCGTCCGACAACCGCATCAGTGGCTTCGAGCCATTGATCGGCGACGGCGACTGCTGGCGGGCTGTAATCAGGCCCTACCTTGATGCAGCCGGACAGCAGCAGTGCCAAGGCGGCGCAGACCGCTCCATTTTTCCCTGTCACCATTGCATCTTGGCAAGCTTGCAGGCCGACACCATAGCCGGCCGCGTGGCACTCTTTAGCGCCGTGGCCTACCTGAAGTCAACGCAAGCAGCGGCCTGTAAAAAGGGCAGAAGCGAGAGCTTGTTTCGTCTGGGCCGTTCCTGAATAATCCGCGGCTTATTTTTTGCGCCGCCTCTTATCGCGGCAGAGCAGGTTTCCGATGGATATCAACAGGGCCGCGGGTCGGCATCGTCATGGGCAGCCGGTCGGACTGGCAGACGATGCGACACGCGGCGGAAACGCTTGTCGATCTCGGTATCGCCCACGAAACGCGGATCGTTTCAGCGCACCGCACGCCGCAACGGCTCTATGACTACGCCGAGGGGGCGCGGGACAGAGGACTGCAGGTGATCGTCGCCGGTGCCGGCGGTGCCGCGCATCTGCCGGCATGATGGCGGCGCTGACGCCGCTGCCGGTCTTCGGCGTGCCGGTAGAGAGCAAGGCACTATCCGGTCTCGACAGTCTGCTGTCGATCGTGCAGATGCCGGCCGGCATCCCGGTCGGAACGCTGGCGATCGGCCGTGCCGGTGCCATCAACGCAGCTCTGCTTGCGGCTGCCGTGTTGGCTCTGAACGACTCGCGGGTGGCCGACGCACTTGATGTTTTCCGCCGGACGCAGAGCGACGGGGTCGGCGAACAGCCCGACGACCAAGACTGAGCCCGTGATGCACTCGGATGACGCAGGCCCTCTGCCGCCGGGCTCGGTGATTGGCATTCTCGGCGGCGGCCAGCTGGGCCGGATGATTGCGCTGGCAGCTGCGCGTTTCGGCTATCGCTGCCACATCTTCACCCCCGAAGCCGACGCGCCGGCCTCGCAGGTGAGCGCCAGAAGCACCGTCGCCGACTGGAGCGGCGAGTCCGCGTTGACAACTTTTGCCCAGGCCTGCGACGTCGCCACCTACGAATTCGAGAACATACCGGCCGAAGCGGCGATGCTCGTCGCGCGGCAAACGTTGCTGCGCCCCAGCGTGGCCGTGCTAGCCACCTGCCAGGACCGGATCGCCGAAAAGGCTTTCCTCGCCGAGATTGGCGTGGCGACCGCAGCCTGGCGGCCGGCTGATGACGCCGCCGAGTTGGACCGGGCCTTAGCCGAGATCGGGCGCCCGGCAGTGCTCAAGTCGGCACGCCTCGGCTACGACGGCAAAGGTCAAATCGCCGATCTACCCGTCAACCGACATCGCAGCCGCTTGGGCAGAGCTGGCAACGAGCGCGACAGCCGGTGTTGTCGAGGCGTGGGTGGATTTTGCGCTGGAAATCTCGGTGATCGTCGCCCGCTCCGCATGTGGCGATGTTGCTACCTGGGTGCCTGTAGAAAACCGACACGAGAATCATATTCTGCGACGGACCATCGCACCGGCGCCGATAGGTCCCTCTGTGGCCGCATACGCCGAGGCTATCGCACGACGTATCGCCGAGGCGTTGGCGCTGGAAGGTGTGCTGGCGGTGGAGATGTTCGTAGGCAGGGACGGCAAGGTGCTGGTCAATGAACTAGCGCCTCGACCGCACAACTCCGGGCACTGGACGATCGACGCCTGCGCCGTCTCACAATTCGAGCAATGCGTGCGCGCTGTCGCGGGCCTGCCGCTCGGGCCGACGGAGAGGCACGCCGACGCGGTCATGGAAAACCTGCTGGGTTGCGAGGTGGAAAGGTGGACGGAACTGGTGGCCGATCGCGACGCGAGGCTGCACCTGTACGGCAAGAAGGAGGCGCGGCCGGGCCGCAAGATTGGGCACGTAACGCGGCTCACGCCGCGGCGCTAGTGGAAGCTCCGGCGCTTACGCCCTAAAAGGCTTGCAGCCCCATCAAACGCTACGAATTGATCCCTACGACCCTTCAGCATACGAGATATTGTTCTTAGAGACCGAATCGCCGGTTAGCGATTCGCATCAACACAGTCCTCTCGACGTGCGGCGCCGTCTCTGCCAAGATCGAATCAAAGAGTTCCGATGATCTCCGATTCGGGAACCCTTCCGGCCTGTTAGCAGCGAGTGTTGATGTAGCCTGAGAACGACCTCGGGAGCCGACTGAGACTCGGCCGCAAAGCTCGTGCATCATCGTCGCGATCGGTGCCGATTCGGTCGGAGCTCCGCCGGTCCGACGACCAACGGTTACAGACGTTTGATGCGACGACATAGGCGACACGTATGACTTCGGCGACCCAGGCACAGACGGCCGGTGCGCATTCCGTGCAACCGTTCCAGCTCCGCGGCGGAGCGTACACGCTGCTAGTGCTGCGGCTGAACGATCCGAAGGATCCGGTGCTGTTTCAGGCTCTCGCCGACAAGATCGCCCAGGCGCCGAACTTTTTCCGGCACGCGCCGGTCGTCATCGACCTGCAGAATCTGGTTGACGCTCCGCCGTTCAACATGGCCGAGTTGGGCCGCCGGCTGCGCCAGCACCAGTTGGTACCGATCGGCGTGCAGAATGGCAGCGAGGAGCAGAACCGCGCCGCTGTCAACGCCGGCTGGAGCCTGTTTCCGGAAGGGCGCCAGGCGCCGCTGCGCGATAACGCGCCGGCACCGCGTGCCGCCTCCGACGCGCCGCCCTCCGCGGCAGTTGCCGCCGCCGTCGAAGCCGCCAAGGCCGGCGCTTCGGCCGAGGGAGCGCAAACCTCGCCGGCCCGGCTCGTAACGCAGCCCGTTCGCTCCGGCCGTCAGGTATACGCGCACGGCGGCGATCTGGTGGTAATGGCCTCGATCAGCGCCGGCGCGGAATTGCTCGCCGACGGCCACATCCATGTTTACGGCGCGCTGCGCGGTAGGGCGTTGGCCGGCGTCTCCGGTGATACCGAGGCACGCATCTTCTGCCGCTCGCTAGAGGCGGAGTTGGTGTCAATTGCCGGCTACTGGCGGGTTCGGGACGACATCCCCGAAGCCCTGATCGGCAAGCCAGTGCAGATCTTTCTCGACGGCGAGCGCATCGCCATCGAGCCGCTGGCATGAATTCGTCAACCGGCTTCAGCCGGTGAAGGCGAACGCTGACATGAGCAGGGGGACAACTACGGCCGCTGAGTCCATGGACAGGTTGGCCACTCGGGAGCAGTGGAGGTGAAGTTGGGCAAGGTAATCGTCATGACGTCAGGCAAGGGTGGGGTCGGCAAGACCACCTCCAGTGCCGCATTTGCCACCGGACTGGCGCTGAAGGGTCAGCGCACCGTCGTCATCGACTTCGATGTCGGCCTGCGCAACCTGGACCTGATCATGGGCTGCGAGCGTCGGGTCGTTTTCGATTTCATCAACGTGATTAACGGCGACGCCCGGCTGAGCCAAGCGTTGATCAAGGATAAGCGGGTCGAGAACCTGTCGGTGCTGCCGACCAGCCAAACCCGAGACAAAGACGCGCTTACTCGCGAGGGAGTCGAGCGCGTGCTGGAAGAGCTGCGCGAGCAGTTCGACTATATCATTTGCGACAGCCCGGCCGGCATCGAGAAAGGCGCGTTGATGGCGCTCTATTTTGCCGATGAGGCGGTCATCGTCACCAATCCGGAGGTCTCCAGCGTCCGCGACTCCGACCGTATCCTGGGCGTTCTGCAAAGCCGGTCCCGTCGTGCCGAGGAGGGTTTGGAGCCGGTTAAAGAGCACCTCTTGCTCACCCGCTACGACCCGGACAGGGTTACCCGGGGAGAGATGCTGAAGGTCGAGGACGTTCTAGAGATTTTGGCTATTCCGTTGCTCGGGATCATTCCGGAAAGCGAGACGGTGCTGAAGGCGTCCAACCTCGGCATGCCGGTGATTATGGACAAGGCCTCAAAGGCGGGGCAGGCGTACATCGATGTTGTCGGCCGCTATCTCGGCGAGACGATCGAGCATCGTTTTGTGCAACCTGAACGCCGCGGGCTGTTTCAGCGGCTGCTGTGGAGGACGGCATGAGCTTCTTCAGCCTGTTCCGCCCGCGCGTTAAACCGTCGGCCACCGAAGCAAAGGAGCGTCTGCAGATCCTGCTGGCGCACGAACGGTCCGACTTGGCAAAACCGGACTATCTGCCGCGGCTGCACAAGGAGTTGCTGCAGGTGATCGCGAAATATGTCGATATCGACGAGGACAAGATCGTCGTCGATTTCGAAACCGCACGGCAGCGTCTCGACGCTGGAGGTAAACATCGAGCTGCCGAACCGTCGAGCTCCGCAACCGCTGCTGCAGGCCGCCGCCGGCTAAGCCGGCGGTGACGCAGCCGTTAGCCTCAGCCTCCGGTGATGCTCATGTAGCGGGCGACCGCGGGCGTTCGGTGATCACGGTCGATGACGAAGTCGTGGCCTTTCGGCTTCCGCCCGATCGCTTCTCCGATCGCCGCCGCCAACGCTGCGTCACCGCCGTCGCCGCGCAGAACCGCGCGCAGGTCGGCCGATTCGGTACGGCCAAGGCAGAGGTAGAGCTGGCCGGTACAGGTCAGTCGCACCCGGTTGCAGCTCTCGCAGAAGTTGTGGGTAAGCGGCGCGATGAAGCCGAGCCGCAGGCCGAGTTCTTCGACCCGCACGAAACGTGCTGGTCCGCCCGTGCGCACATCGAGCGGCGTTAGTGTCCAATGCTCGGCCAAGCGGTCGCGCAGCGCAGCGAGCGGCAGATACTGATTGAGGCGGTTGTCGCCGCCTATCTCGCCCATCGGCATCACTTCGATCAGCGTCATCTCGAAGCCTCGGCCGGCGCACCACCGCATCAGATCGGGGATCTCGTCGTCGTTGACACCGCGAAGCGCCACGACGTTGATCTTCACCCTGAGACCGGCAGCGACCGCGGCATCGATGCCGGCGCGCACGCGGGCTAGATCACCGATGCGGGTGATCGCCCGGAAACGCGCCTCGTTCAACGTGTCCAGCGAAATGTTGACGCGGCGAACGCCGCAGGCGGCGAGCTCCGTCGCATGCTCGGCCAGTCGGCCAGCGTTGGTCGTGAGCGTGAGTTCGTCCAGCGCACCCGATGCGATATGCCGGGAGAGGGCGCGGAACAGCGTCATGATCCCCCGCCGCACGAGCGGCTCGCCACCGGTGATCCTCAATTTGCGTATGCCGCTGCCGACGAACATGGTGCACAGCCGGTCGAGTTCCTCCAGCGTCAGCAGCTCGCGGCGCGGCAAGAACGTCATCTGCTCCGCCATGCAGTAGACGCAGCGGAAGTCACAGCGATCGGTGACCGAGACGCGAAGATAAGTGACAGCGCGGCCGAACGGATCACGCAATGTTCTGTCGGCGCCGGGTGCAGCAGCGTCCGCGAAGGTTGCGGTACCGGCGTCGAACGACAAGCCGCTCGAATTCTCCGGATCCCAAGTCACGGCGCGCATCTCCCGTATCGCGATGAGGGTCGGATTAAGACCTTAAGGTAGGACCGCCTCGGATCTGGAACAACGAAGATCACGGAACCGTGCCCTGGACGTTTCGTTGATGAAGCAGCGGCCGTATCCGCTCGGACGCACCAGATAACGAACCAGAAGGACGGCGACGCACCGGCATAGCATAATCGGTTGCTTCCGGGTCCAATTGTTCGCCGTGGGAGAGGGGCTGCCAATGAAAACGCTGACCGTTCAGCACACGACATTTTACAACTACGCACAGCCCGTATCGTTCGGCGATCATCGCTTGATGTTTCGTCCGCGTGACAGTCACACGATGCGGCTCCTGGACACCAAGCTCACGATCGCCCCGCCCGCGAAGGTTCGCTGGCTGTACGACGTCTTCGGCAATTCCATCGCCATCGCGACGTTTGCCGATCAAGCGGCGGAACTTCGCTTCGATAGCGAGATCCGGCTCGAGCACTACGGCACGTCAGATACCGACTTTCCGCTCGATGCCACCGCAGAGACCTATCCATTTCAGTATGCGCCGGACGAGCTTCCCGACCTGATGCCCTGCATCCAGCGCCGCTATACGGACCCGGAGGGCAAGCTCGACGCCTGGGTTAAGACGTTCTACGCTGGTGATCCGGTCAGCACCCAGGAGTTGCTGATTGGCATCACCCACGCCATCCGCCAGCAATTTGCTTATCAGGCGCGTGACCAGTTCGGCACGCAGTCACCAGCGGAGACGCTGACCTCAGGCAGCGGCACCTGCCGCGACTACGCCCAATTGATGATCGAGGCGGCACGGACCCTAGGTTTGGCGGCCCGCTTTGTCACCGGTTACCTATACGACGTCAGTGCTGACGCGCCAGCCGGCGGGCTGGTTGGAGGGGCCGCCACTCATGCATGGGCCCAGGTGTACCTGCCAGGCGCCGGCTGGACCGAATTTGATCCCACCAACGGCATCGTTGGCGGCGAGAATCTGATCCGCGTGGCGGTGACTCGCGATCCGTTGCAGGCGGTACCCCTGCAAGGCAGCTTCGAGGGGCCGACAAACGCCTTTCTCGGCATGACCGTCGATGTGCGGGTAACGCAAGGCTGACCCGAGGTAACGCACCGCCCTCACTTTTCGAAACCTTCTCTGTGTTGCTCTTAAGTTCTTGCGGCAGTACCAATATAGGTATATAAGCCTATGTCGCGACTGCCACGAATCTGTCCGGCCGCAGGACCGTGTGGATCTCCTCCACCTTGCGCACCGCTAATCGACTTTGATCGGTCCCCTGTGATCACGGCAGGCAGAATGGTGGCCATCAGGTCGCTGTTCTTGCCACCGACCATCGAGGTTGTACCAATGATCGACGCGATCTCGCTCGAAACAGCACATCTGCTCGGTGATGCGTTACCGGCGACGCACCGCCTCCGCCATCGCATCTTCGTTGAGCGACAGAAGTACGGTGTCCCCAGCTGGAACGGCATGGAATGGGATGAATTTGATACTCCGGCCGCGACTTACCTGCTGTGGCGGGACAAAGCATCTCGCCCTCGCGCGATCGCCAGGTTGATTCCTACCAGTCGCCCATACATGATCCGACAATTATGGCCGGAACTGGCCGCTGACTACGTATTGCCGTCCTCCGACGATGTTTGGGAGATTACTCGGTTAGGTATCGACAGAGATCTCGATCTGGCCGTTCGAGGACGGATTTTCGGCGAAATGTTTTGCGCCTTTGCCGAGTTCGGGCTGCTGCAGGGAATAACCTCTTACCTATTCGTAACCCCGCCGCAAGTGATTACAGCTGCCTTGGGCCAAGCAGGGGTTGTTGCGCATCCCTTGGGCGCGGCAAAGCGCCTCGGGCGATTGCCGGTGGTCGCGGCCCGCTCGCCGGTGTCGCGGCAGGCGCTGCGCTTGTTGCGGCGCCATCATCATATCACGATGCCGGTCCTGCGGCTCGTTGGCGAGGCGTCGGCGAAAGCAGCGTAAGTGAACCGGCCAGCCGACATTACCGGCTCTAGAAGCCCCAGACCACCTGCAAGGTTAGCGTGTCGACGGCGTTGCGGCTGGAGCCGGAAAGATCGCCGCGTGTAGCGTTGCCTGTATCGCTGCTTTCAAGATCAATGCGCGCACTTTCGATGATGAAGTGACTGAAAGCCACCGCAACGTTGATCGTCGGCGAAGGCCGCCAACTACCACCAGCAGCAAATAAGAGACCGCTGTTGGCCGGCGTACGTGGCGTTCTTGTGCTGTGCCGCGTCGGGCTCTGATCCCATCCGATCCCGCAGCGCAGCGTCCATTCCTCGTCCAGACGAACACTCGTTCCGCCGGCGAAGAACCAGGTATCGCGCCAATCCTGCTCGCTGATCTCGTCCGGTAACGAATCCTCCAGAAGTTGAACGCGCAGCACCCGGTAGCGACTCCACCGTGTCCAGGTGGCATCGGCCATGATTGCCCAATCCTCATTGAGCTGCTGATGCAGGCCCAGCGTAACGACTTCCGGAGTGGTCAGCTTCGCCTTCGCCGCGCTAGTTCCCGCAGATTGCCCAAGTGCTGCTCCGATACCCTCATCGTCAAGGCGAAGCCGCGCATCGCCCTCGATCTCATGGCGGATCTGCGATCGCTAGCCGATACCGAAGCGGGAGCCGGCGCGCGGTTCCAGCAGCAGACCCATCGTCCAGCCCAAGCCCCAATCATTACCGACCAGCTTGCCGAAACCGTCCTGTCCTCCTGGAACAGCGCCCGGCACTCCATTGGCGGCGCCAAGGCTACCGAAATCGACGGCATTGGTCAGCTTAGCGTCGATGCGCTGCGCCTGCATCCCGGCCGCCACCGAGAAACCCTCCTTCGGCAGCCAAGCGATCATCGGATTGAAATCGACCGATCGCAGCCGTGACTGCAGGGCGTAATAGCGTCCGATCCAGTCATCCTGATACTCCGTCTCGAAACCGAACGGAGCGTTGATCGCGAGGCCCACGCGAAGGGATTGACCCCAGTCGAAGCTCTGCGACAAGTCCCAAGCTCCGTACATAGCCGGCACGGTGGCCAAACCACCGGCGTTTCCACCGCCTCCACCGCCGATCGCTGCTCCTGTGAAGGTGCGCGCCGACCCGTCGCGGAACCTTGCTTGCGACAGAATGGAGCTTCCGACGATGGCAACCGAATTGCCGGTTTGGCGGCCTAATGCCGCGCTGTTGAAGAACATGTAGGTGGGATCTTCGGCCCCGGCGGCAGCGCCGGCAAAAGCGCTGCCGATTTGCCGCCGCACTCTGTTCGCGGACAAAAAATGCCGATGCATGGCCGGGCTGCGGTTCCCCGACACTCAGCGCAACCGTTACCGTGGCCCAAAGAACGAAAAGCCGAAACCGTGCCTTGGTGCAGCGGATAACCACGCGCGACACGACGATTGTCGATCGCCGCAGGACAGCCCCGGACAGATCTCTCATTTTGGCGGTCGGTCTCGTCCCCAGTCAGCCGACCCGCGCAGGCGTCCTTTCTTACCCTTTTGCGTACTTATAGAGTGAGAATGTGATAAATGCCACACATGATATGGACGGTAACAGCCAGAAAAATTTCAGTGTCGATAGCTTCAGCGAATTTACCAATTCGCCAGATCGTCGCTGCGACTGTTCAGCCGCGTCGCGCGGCGACGGCAGAGGACGATGAACGCCATGCTCTTGCGAGCCCGCAACTGTCTGTCGCGAGCAGCGGCATGACGTGCCTCTTGCAGCTCGACCGCCCCGAGCATTCCGCGCGCCGCTGCGATAAAGGAAGCGGCGGCACGAAGATATTCGCGTGCCAGTCCCCTTGAGGTGAACGCGGCACGCGTGAGGCGTTCTAGCCGCCAGGACAACGAAGCTGGCGTTCGCGAACAATCTGCCGAGGCGCTGCTCATAGAAACCTTGGTCTCCGGCCAAGCGATCGTATACCCCGGATGAGACCCAGGCCCGTCGTTGTGCTCGCGCGTTGCTCTGGACATCCCGTCGATCGACATCGCCTCGTCCTTCCAGTCTATCGAACGCGACAGTATGTGGGCGATTACAAGGGTGGCAGCCACCATTTCCAGCAGGTTGACGGCGGCGTTGACATGTAGGGCAACTTCAGTGTGTACTTACCCGTACGGGGCATTTGTGCTGCCGGCGTGGTGCCTGTCGCTCAATGATCCCGGTGGTCGGGAACTGACGAATGCGTGAACCTTGGTGGCTTATTTGCGATCATAATCCGTTTGGCATGGGCTGAGCTCGCAGAACAACTCTCCCGATTCGCCCTGACCGCTTTTACGCGCTGCCAGTCGAAGATACGACGGCTTGCCGTCGGAGATGCTTCAGCCAGCCGAAGGATCGCGGATGAACGATATGGAACGACGCGGGCTGGTGCTGTCGACACCGGCGCCCGACCAGGTGCCCTGCGCTTGTTCGACCGGGCTAATCAACACAGAGGCGGTCCACGATCCAGCAATAGCTCATAATGTTCACGCCGGAACCGGAGCCACCGGCGGCATCGATGTGCTGGAATTTGTTGAAAGCTGCAATCTCGCGGCGTCTCCCGAGCATATCTTCAACATCTTCTGCGGCGCCGCCGAACGGCTGGGCTACGATCGGGTGGCGTTGGCCGCAGTGACCCCACCGGCACGACAGACCCTGGGCCTGACGGCGTCTTCGCCCGCGATCACCGCAAATGTTCCGGAAGATTGGATCCAACACTACACTGCCAACCGCTACGAGGTGTTTGATCCGGTGATGCTGCGTACGCCACAGTCAGCGGAGCCGTTGGTGTGGGACGATCTGAGGCGTGAATCATCGCTTTCACCAAAGCAGCGCAGGGTGATGGCCGAGAGTCGTGACGCGGGCCTCCTCAACGGCGTCAGCATCCCCTTGCATGGCCCTTGCGGCGAGACTTACGTCGTCAGCCTGGCAACCCACAGTGCGCTTCTGACGCAAGCCACCGATCTCGCCAAGCTGCAAATCCTCGCAGTGCAGTTCATGATTTCCTACGCGCGCCAACTCCGTCGCGCCAATGGATCATCGAGTGCCCGGCTTACCGATCGGGAGCGTGAGTGCCTGACATGGACGGCACGCGGAAAAAGCGCCTGGAGCATTGGCAAGATTTTGGGGGTGTCGGAGCACACCGTGAATTTTCATCTGAAGCGTGCGATGGCTAAGCTGGAAGCGGCGAACCGGATGCAGGCGGTCGTCGCCGCGCTGCGGCTTGGTCTCATCCTGCCCTGAGGCCTTCGCTGAGTCGGAGTAACATCAATGCCGGTTTTTATCCGAGAAGGTCGTCGAGATGCCATGGAAGCCTGTTGACCCTGCCCGGGCTGAACGCGAACGTATGCGCCGGCAGGCCATGGCCGCGGCTCGGCCGCGCAATCACAACCAACTCTACAAGACAGCGGCTTGGCTGCGATCGCGGCAAGAGAAATTGGAGACACAGCCGATCTGCGAGTTCTGCGGTAAGGCGACAGCGACGGAAGTTGACCACATCAACGGCGACCCTTCCGATAACCTTCACGCAAACCTGCGCAGCTCCTGCAAGCCCTGTCACTCGGCGCGCACGATGCGCGAGCAAGTTCGTGGACGTCGACGCGTCATGTCAAGCGGCCCTCTGTCGGACGGTCATTGACATTACTCAATAGCGGCGGCCAGTTCCGGCTGCGCTGCTTCCGCTCGCAGCCTCGCGTCAAGTTCGGCAGGAAAGGGCACCGGACCTCCGCCCTGACCAAGGCCCACCCAGACAAGCACCGCCTCGCTCGTGGCAAAGCAGGCGCCGTCCTTGAACAGCCCCTGCCCAATCGTCGCCGACGTCCGGCCGACCCGCTCAATGCGCGTACCGATCCGGACCTCACCCGGATAGTGCGCCTGCGCGAGGAAAGCCACGGTCAGTTTGACGATTACCCAGCCGGCGGTCTCACCCGCGGTGGAGCCTGGCCATAGTCGTTCGGCGAATTCCACCCGGCCGGTCTCGCAGTAGGTGGCGATGGCGACGTTGTTGATGTGACGATAGCGATCGACATCGGAGAAGCGCACCGTATCCCGCGTCCAATACACGTAGGCGTTCGGATCCGTCCGGTATCCAGTAATGGTCTCGATCTTCTCTGCCATCTCAGCCGTCCCTTTCCATTCCAAGCCCGGTGATTTCTCTGCCTGCATCGCATCCACATCCAGCCGTGGTTGATGACCCGGCGCCGCGTTTCTGCTATGGGGATCCCCGCACCGGATGGGAACCTCGTCTTTCCGAAGAACTTGTCCTGGCCGGCGTGATTTGCAGCAAGCCGCAGCCGCCGCGAAGACCTGTGGCGAAGGCCGGGCAGCGAAGCTGAGGTTGCCGCCGATGATGCCGAACCTGGGTCCTCACGATCAGTACCTCTTTGCCTTCGTCGCTGCTCGGACGACCATGGCGATGCTGCTGCTGCCTGGATGACGCAGCGCTCTCCTACCGCGGCTGGATTCGCGGCTTCCGCGGGGTCGCTCAAAACTTCATGAGCGTAATCAGCGTGCTGTTCGCCCTCAACGTTGCCTTTCTGGCGCACGACACGTGGACAGCGCATGATCGGGCGCTCGACACGGTGTTTGTCGAGGCTGGCAGCCTGCGCACGGTCCTTGATCTGGCGGAGCGTTTGGCGCCGGAAGTACGGATGCAGGTGCGGGGCGCGGTTGCCGACTATGCCCGGCTCGCGATCAGCGACGATTGGCCAAGGCTGGCTCGGCGCGACAGCAGCGAGGAGGCCGCCGGCCGACTGGACACCTTGATTATCTTACTCGCTGGCAGCGACGTCGCTTCGGCGGGGCCGACTGTACAGACATTCCTGCTGCAGCAGGCGATGGCGGTGCGCAACAGCCGGGACGTGCGCGTGGCGCTCAGCCAGACCCATGTCAACCCGCTGAAATGGCTCGGGATGGCTTTCCTTGGCCTGCTGACAATGATCTCCATCGCGATGGTGCACATTGACCTGCCACGCGCCGAGGCGCTGGCGGTGGTCTTGTTCGCCGCCGCCGCTGCGCCGACCGCGGCGATCATCCTGGTTCACGGCAACCCGTTTCAGGAACCGGCGGCGGTTACCGCGACTCCCATCCAAGCTGTCCTCCAAATGGCAGTCTCCGCCAACCACTGACTGCTAGGCGCCGGGCAACCGAAGCTCGACGCAGTTTTCGCGCCATCAGCCCCGCTCAGGCTCTTCCTAACCCTCAAAACGGCCGCTGGCCGGGAACCCGCGGGGCACGGTGTGACCGACCTGACCGCGCTTTCCGGTGTAAGGCCGCAAATCGTTCTCGATACGCATCCCCCGGCCGCTGCGCCAGCTCAGGCCCTGTGCCGCGACGAAGGTTTTGGCGTCGAGCAGTCGGGCGTCGCGATAGCGTTGCAGCAGCACGCCGCGGCCCTTGCCCATCACCGGCACTTCCGGCAGCGCGAAGACCAGCAGCCGGCGGTTGCTGCCGACCACCGCCACCCGGTCGTCGTCCGGCTCGATGCCCCGCAGGAAGGTCGCGCGCTCGCCCTCGCCCGTCACCAGAACCGCTCTGCCAGCGCGCGTTTGGCCAAGCACTTCGTCCTCTTCGACGATGAAGCCGCGACCGGCATCTGACGCAATGAGTAGCCGGCTGCCCGGCCGGTGCACCCGCATGGCCTGCGCCTCGAACGGCGGCGGCAGATCCACCAGCAGCCGCAGCGGCTCGCCGAAGCCGCGCCCGGTGGGTAGGCGGTCGCAAGGGAGCGTGTATATCCGCCCCTGCCCGCCCAGGATCAGCAGCTTGTCGGTGGTGGTCGCGTGCACCACGAAGCGCGGCCCGTCGCCCTCCTTGTAACGGACGGCGGCGGCGCCCTCCTCGTCCAGATGCTCGCCCACTCCGCCCGCAGCCATCCCTCCGAGCAGAGTATGGAAATCGGCTGCGTCGCGACGCGCACAGTTCGTGGCACCGCGGGCGCGGCGCCGGGAGCGTCCGCGATCGTCGTCCGCCTTCGGCCGAGCGGCGTCTGCACCCCGAACCGGTCGTCGATCGCCGCCACCTCATCGCCGATCTGCCGCCACAGCAGGGCCTCGTTGCCAAGCAGCGCGTCGAGCCCATCGCGCTCGGCGAGGAGCCCGTCGCGCTCGCTTATCAGCGTGATCTCCTCCAGTTTGCGCAACTGGCGCAACCGCATGTTGAGCACCGCGTCCGCCTGCACCTCGTTGATTCCGAAGCGGGCCATCAGCGCAGCTTTTGGATCATCCTCCTCACGGACAATGCGGATCACTTCATCAAGGTTGAGATGAACGACCAGGAATCCGGCCAGCAGCTCGAGGCGCTGGTCGATCTTGCCTCGCCGGTGCCGACTGCGCCGGCGCAGCACCTCGCGGCGGTGCCAAAGCCAGGCGCGGAGCAATTCCTTGAGGTCAAGAACGCGCGGCGTCGTCCCTTCGACCAGAACGTTGAGATTGACGGCAACACGCACTTCAAGGTCGGTCAGCCGGAACAGCTCGGCCATGATCGCCTCCGCGTCGACCGGACGGCCGCGCGGCTTCAGCACCAGGCGGACAATGTCGGTCGACTCGTCACGGACGTCGGCCAGGAACGGCAGCTTGCGCTCGGCCAGCAACTCGGCCAGCCGCTCGATCAGTTTCGCCTTCTGCACCTGCCAGGGAATCTCGGAGACGACGATCACCGTGCCGTCCGGCGTCTTCTCCACCGCCCAGCGGGCGCGCAGCCGCAGACTGCCGCGGCCGGTCCGGTAGATCTCGGTGCGGGTCGCCGCATCCTCGATCAGTACGCCGCCGGTGGGGAAGTCGGGGCCCGGCAGCAGCGCAACCAGGTCATCCACGCTCGCTTCGGGATGCTCGATCAGATGCCGTGCGGCGGCGCAGATCTCGACGACATTGTGCGGAGGAATGCTGGTCGCCATGCCGACGGCGATGCCGGAAGCCCCGTTCGCCAGCAGATTCGGGAATGCCGCCGGAAGGACCACCGGCTCCTCGTCCTCGCCGTCGTAGGTCGCGCGAAAATCGACCGCGTCCTCGTCGATGCCGTTGAGCAGCGCCTCGGCGACGGCCGTCAGCCGTGCCTCGGTGTAGCGCATCGCCGCCGGACCGTCGCCGTCGATGTTGCCGAAGTTGCCCTGACCCTCGACCAGCGGCCAGCGCACCGCGAAGTCCTGGGCGAGGCGGACCAGCGCCTCGTAGACTGCCACGTCGCCGTGCGGGTGGTAGCGGCCGATGACGTCGCCGACGACGCGGGCGCACTTCTTGAAGCCCGCTTCCGGATCAAGACGGAGCTGGCGCATCGCCCACAGCAGCCGGCGATGCACCGGCTTAAGGCCGTCGCGGGCGTCCGGCAGCGAGCGGCCCACGATCGTCGAGACGGCGTAGGTCAGGTAGCGCTCGGTGATGGCATCGAGGAGCGATACATCGTCGATGCCACGTTCCGGGTCGGCGGGCGGCGGCGGGCTGGTGCGCATTCCCCTCCTCTATTCTCCTCGCTCGGCGCCGGCGCCACTGCCGGGATCGAGCATGCGTGCAATCACCTGCGGCAGCCGGGTGCGGGCAGCAGGCATCTCCCGGCCATGCTCGGCATAGACGCAGCGGCCGAGAAAGTGGCTACCGAGCGCGAGGCCGGCGGCGATGTCGGAAGGCCCAGCCGGTGCCGCCGGATCAACCAGAAAGGCCGGTAGCGCCAGCAGCCGCGGCTGCCACGGCGCACCGGCTTCCATCGAAACCGCACGTCCGGTGCGCGGCGAAACGAAAACAAGGCTCTCGGTCGTGCCGGTCAGCGCGCAGGCGGAGAGATCGAGACCAAAACCAAGGCTGGCGAGTAGGCCCACCTCCCAGCGGACGTAGGCCAAGGGCCACGCCGGATCATGCTCCACCGCCTCTAGAAGGCCGAGCAAAGCTTCGTAAATTTCCGGCAGCGGTTCGCGCTCCGGCAGCGCCGTGTCGAGTACTGCACATGCCGCGACCACCGCCGCCAGCGGTGCCGCATTCTGCAGCACCGCCGCTGCCGTCGCCGCGCTGAGTTCGCAGCCGAAGGCTCCCAGGTGCTCGGCCAGCCGCCCCTGCCAGCGACAGGCAACGCGGTTGCCGGGCTGCAGCACGCCGCGCGCCCGCCGCCCCACCCCGCCGCGTACCAGACCAGCGTGCCTGCCGTGGTCGCGGGTCAACAACGACAACACCACCGACGTCTCACCTATCGTTCGCACCGACAACACCACCCCATCGTCGTCCCATTCCATGGCCGCCGACGGCTCAGCAGCGACGGGGCAACCCGCTACCCCGTTCGACGGCCGAACGGGGTGGCGTGGCTGTGAGTGCAGCGGAGCAATCCGCCGTAAATGAGGGTCTCCACCCTTGGATCCCTATATGCCCGCGCGGATTCGCCATGAGCGCAGGTAGATGCGTGCTCAAAACATAGGCAGCAAACAAATGTGCATAGCTCTTATGCATGGCCCGACTTGTGCATGGGGTGTGCTGTGCTACACTTCCGCCGCCGATGCAAGCGCACATCGCGCCGGACAGCTGAAAGGAGGCTACCCTTGGGCGTTCACGACATCATGATCACCGAACCGCATCCGTGTCGGCGCGGCTTCTTCCGCCGGCTCTACGCGCGGATTCAGACGACGAACACCGGCAGCTACTGGGTCTGGCGACAGATCGACGAGAACGGCCTGCCGCTGACCGACGCCGAGCGTGCCTTCGACAGCGAAGACGCCGCGCTCAGTGATGCCGTGCGCCGATTGAACGGCGTTGCAGTGGCGGTTTGATCACCTGGCACCGACGGTCAGCGTCTTCACCCCGGATGTTGTAGCCCGTGCAAGCGGTAGAAAGCCGGGTCTTCACGCCATTTTTCGCGGATCTTCACATACAGAAAGAGGTGGATGCGGTGACCCAGCAGGTTCTCCAGCTCCTTGCGCGCCTGTTCGCCGATTTGTTTGATGCGCTTTCCGCCCTTGCCGAGCACGATCGGTCGCTGCGCCTCGCGCTCAACCCAGATGACCTGGTCGATACGGACGCTGCCGTCGTCGCGGTCTGCCCAGTTCTCGGTCTCGACGGCTATGGAGTACGGCAATTCCTGCTGCAATTGCCAGAACAACTTCTCGCGGGTGATTTCCGCCGCCAGCATGCGTGCGGGCATATCGGATAGCTGATCCTCGGGGTAGAGCCAGGGGCCCGGCGGCAACGTCTGCGCCAGATGCGCCGCCAGGTCAGCGACGCCGTCACCGTTCAGCGCCGAGATCGCGAAGACGGGATCGAACACGCCCTGGTCGTGCAGCGCCGCCGTCAGCGCCAGTATCCTCGGCTTATCGGCGGCATCAACTTTGTTTAGCACCAAAATGGCCCGGCGCTGCTTGTCGCGCAGCCAGTCGATCACCGGTGCCGCGTCCGTCGCCGCTCCTTCGCGTGCCGCATCAACGATCACGGTTATGGCGTCGGCGCCTGCAGCCCCTTCCCAGGCGGCGGCGACCATTGCCTTGTCCAGACGACGGCGCGGCGCGAACAGTCCCGGCGTATCTACCAGCAGAATCTGCGCATCCGCGATGAGCGCGATGCCGAGCACCCGCGCGCGCGTCGTCTGCACCTTTGGAGAAACGATGCTCACCTTGCTGCCGACCAGCCGGTTGACCAATGTTGACTTGCCGACATTGGGTGCGCCGATCACCGCGACGAAGCCACAGCGCCGTTCGCTCGCCCCGGCGTCGCCGGCGGCGTCACCGGAATCGTCTGCACCTGGCTCAGAAGACATTGTTCTCAACCAACATTGCCGGCATGCACCTTCAGCAACAGCAACTCGGCGGCCGCACGCTCGGCGATGCGCTTCGACGGCCCCGTGGCGTCGACGGGCGGCAACCCTTCGACGACGACCTCGACACGAAACAGCGGCGCATGGGGAGGCTCGCTGCGCTCGGTCTCGCGATAGATCGGCAGCGGTAGACCACGCCCCTGTGCCCATTCCTGCAACACAGTTTTCGCGTCCTTGGGCGGCGATGCGTCGCGCTCGATCAGCTCGCGCCCCAAGCGCTCTATTACTTCCTTGGCCGCATCGAAGCCGCCATCGAGATAGATAGCGGCAATCAGCGCTTCGGCGGCGTCGGCCAGCAGACCGGGGTTGCGCCGTCCGCCGGCCTCCTCCTCGCCCCGCGACAGCCGCAGGCAGGCGGCTAGTTCCAGATGCTCGGCAATCTCCACCAGCGCTTCGCGCCGAACCGCGGCGGCGTGCCGACGCGCGAGCGCGCCTACCTCCTCGCCCGGAAAGCGGCGGAACAGCAGGTTGGCAATGACAAGGCCAAGCACCCGGTCACCGACGAATTCCATGCGCTCGTTGCACAGGCGCCGGCCGACGCCGTCGCCTTGGAAGCTGGAATGGGTGACGGCTTCCAGCAGCAGCCGGTGCGACTTGAAGAAATAGGCCAGCCGTTCCTGCAGCGCCGGAAGGCGAAGCGAAGGATCGGATGCAATGTCGTTCACTGAATGCTCCGGAACAGGCGATCGAAGCGAACCGTCCGGTACCAATCCCAAAATCGCAGCGCCGGCCCATCCACGGAGAAGAAAAGGACTTCCGCGCGACCAATGAGGTTCTGGAACGGTACGTAGCCGACCTCGCCCAGAACGCGGCTGTCGCGCGAGCTGTCGCGATTATCGCCCATCATGAAGTAGTGTCCGTCCGGGACCGTGTAGACGTTGGTGTCGTCGAGCGGTCCATTATCGCCGATCTCGATAATCGCATGGCGGCGGCCGTTCGGCAGCGTTTCGATGTAGCGGCGGTAAGTCTGCTTGACGATGCCGTTTCCGACCACAAACTCGCCCGCCGGCTCGCGGCGGACAGCCACGCCGTTGATATGCAGGATACCGCCGATCATCTGAATGCGTTCGCCGGGCAATCCGATCACCCGCTTAATGTAGTCGGTCGCATTGTCGGCAGGCAGTTTGAAGACGACGACGTCGCCGCGTTCGGGAGAACTTGCGAAAATGCGGCCCGAAAACAGCGGCAGTCCGAACGGCAGCGAATATCGGCTGTAGCCGTAGGAGTACTTGGAGACGAACAGATAGTCGCCAACAAGCAGTGTCGGGATCATTGATCCGGAAGGAATGCTGAACGGCTCGAACAGAAAGGTGCGGACAACGACGGCGATGAGGACCGCGTAGACGATGGTCTTGACGAGTTCCAGGAACCCGCTCGCTTTATGCGTCGCCATGAATTGGATGTCTCGAAGCTGTTTAAGTTCGGAGAATGCACCGCGGCACCCCGGCCGCGACGACGGCGGATCAAGCCACCCGCGGGCGCCCGGTGTCAAGGAATCGTCGCGAAGAGGGCCTCTCGCTGACGTTCACCTCGAAGCCGCCGCTGCGCCGAAGCCGAAGCGCAACGTTCATCCGGCCGCTCCGGGCACCGCCGAGATCACCACGATGGCATGCGCGACGGCATCTTCGCCGGCCAGCGACAGCTCGATCGCCGGCTGCAGTCCGGCCGGCGTCAGCAGCGCGAGGCGCCGCGCGGCGCCACCGCTCAGCCGCAGGAAGGGCTTGCCGGAGGGAAGGTTGTCCACCTCCATGTCGCGCCAGGCGACACCCTCGCGAAAGCCAGTGCCGAGCGCCTTAGCGCATGCCTCCTTCGCCGCGTACCGCTGGGCATAGCGGGCGGCGCGGTTGATGTGATCCTCGCAGCGTTGGCGCTCCCTTTCAGTGTAGACGCGCTCGCAGAAACGATCACCC
The DNA here is from genome assembly GCA_016712375.1 of Rhodospirillales bacterium. Lineage (GTDB taxonomy): Bacteria > Pseudomonadota > Alphaproteobacteria > Rhodospirillales > Defluviicoccaceae > Defluviicoccus. The sequence continues at coordinate 83,227 of JADJRE010000008.1, read as the reverse complement.
CAGCGATCCAGCGTCCGTTCGATCCGGCGAATGTCCAGCAGATCGGTGCCGACGCCGAGGATCATCGTGGCTGCGAAGACCCGACGCCTCGGCGACCAAGGTCCATTGCCGCGCGCATGCGAGCGATGCTTTCCTCCAGGCCGAGGAAAATCGCCTCGCCAATCAGAAAGTGGCCGATGTTCAGCTCAACGATCTCCAGAACCGCTGCAACCGGCCCGACGTTCTCGTAGCTCAGTCCGTGACCAGCGTGGCACTCCGCCGAGACGGACCGCCAGCATCGCCGCCTCCTCGATCCGCAACAACTCGGCCTCGCGGCGGTCGGGGGCCGCGTGGCACCAGGCTCCGGTGTGCAACTCGACAGCGTCGGCACCCAGCACGGCGGCCGCTTCCACCTGTGCCGGCGTGGGCTCGATGAACAGCGTCGTCCGCGGGCCCGCGTCGCGAAGTGCTCGGAGGAAGGGGGCAAGATGCGCTGATCCGCCCACCGCGTCGAGCCCGCCCTCCGTGGTCCGCTCCTCGCGGCGTTCCGGGACCAGGCAGACGGCGTGCGGACGGTGGCGCAGCGCGATTGCCAGCATCTCCTCGGTTGCCGCCATCTCCAGGTTGAGCGGGGCGTCAACGTCGTGTCGCAGTCGCACGATGTCATGGTCGGAGATGTGCCGCCGGTCTTCGCGCAGGTGGGCGGTGATGCCGTCGGCGCCAGCGCGCACCGCGAGATCCGCCGCCCGTACCGGGTCGGGGTGCGTCCCGCCGCGGGCATTGCGGATGGTGGCGACGTGGTCGATGTTAACGCCGAGGCGCAGGAAGGAGCTCATTCGATAGCCGTATTGGCGAAGCTGCGGCACCTGTCAAGCGCCCGTTGGCCGAGCAACAGCCGGCGGGCCGGGATCACTGGATTGGGTCGGATATCGCGAAGGATGGTGGGCGCGGCTGGGATTGAACCAGCGACCCCTGCCGTGTGAAGACAGTGCTCTCCCACTGAGCTACGCGCCCGAAGGTCTCAAGATGCCAATCATATAACGGCGGCGGCGGCGAGACTGTCAAGCCAGCCGGGCGATTGCTTCCGGCAATTCCGCGAAAGCCTGGACGACGGCATCGGCGCCGAGACTTTGGGCGGGAACCTGGCCGTAGCCACCGGCGCGGACGATCACCGGCACCCCCAGGGCGCGAGCCGCGGCGACGTCGTTGACGCTGTCGCCGACCATCACCGTCCTCTCTGGTTTGCCGCCGAGCGCCTCGACAGCCGCCAGCAGATGCCGCGGATCAGGCTTGCGGATGCCGTTCAGACTGTCGCCGCCGATCACCGCCTGAAAATAACGAATGAGGTCGAGCTGTTGCAGGATCTGCCTGCTCAACCGCTCGGGCTTGTTGGTGCAGACACCGAGCGCGAAACCTTCCGCTGCAAGCTTCGCAAGCGTCTCCGGCACACCGGCATAAGCGCGGGTCAGATCAGCGCCCTGCTGCTCGTAGATGGCGAGGAAACGAGTGGTCAGCGCTACCACACCGTCATCCTCGGCCACCGTCGCGCCGGTGAGCGTCAATGCCCGACGTACCAGGACCGTGGCGCCGTCGCCGACAATCGATTCGACCTCAATCAGCGTCAGCGGTCGGCGTCCGTCGCCCCTGAGGGCCGTGTTGAGCGCAACATGAAGGTCGGGAGCGCTGTCAATCAGCGTTCCGTCGAGATCGAAAACGACGAGATCGAAGACGTTCATCGAACCTTTAGACTGAAGCGTGTAGAAAACGGTGCCTGGAGTTGGAGTAAGGCTCGGCCTGTGGCACCCTGCGGGCCGCCTTCATCGTTCCTCCGTCGTCCTATTTTCTAAGCGGTCCGTTACAGCATGACCATCCGAAAAACCGCAGTTGTCGTTCTCGCCGCCGGCCATGGCACGCGGATGAACTCGCGCCTGCCGAAGGTGCTGCACCCGCTGGCCGGCCGACCAATGATCTGCCACCTGATGTCGACGTTGGAAACGCTCGAGCCGGAGCGGCAGGTGGTGGTGATCGGGCCGGAAATGCAGGCGGTGGCGGAAGTGGTCGCGCCGCATCCGACCTGCGTGCAAAGCGAGCGGCTTGGTACCGGCCACGCTGTAGTCGCCGCCCGCGACGCGCTCGCCGGCTTCGACGGGGACGTTCTGATCGTCTTCGGTGATACACCGCTGCTCTCCGCCGCGACCCTGTCGCGCATGCTCGACCTGCGCCGCTCGGTGGCCGCGCCAGCAGTTGTCGTACTCGGATTTCGTCCCGTCGATCCCGGTGGCTATGGCCGGCTGGTCGTCAGCAACGGCGAAGCCCTGGAAGCGATCGTCGAGCTCGTGGACGCGACGCCCGAGCAACAAGGCATCGGCTTGTGCAACTCTGGCGTGATGGCGATCGACGGCAGCCGCCTGTTCGGCTGGCTCGATCGGCTGAGCAATGCCAATACCAAAGGCGAATACTATCTCACCGACGTTGTCGCACTGGCGCGCTCCGACGGTCTTTCCTGCGCCTTCGTCGAGGGGCCGGAAACCGAGCTCTTGGGGGTCAATTCACGTGAGGATCTGGCCGTTGCGGAGCGTCTGGTCCAAAACCAGCTGCGTGCCCAGGCAATGGCGACCGGCGCAACCCTGATCGACCCGCACAGTGTCCATTTCAGCTACGACACGGTGATCGGCCGCGATGTGGTGATTGAACCTTACGTCGTCTTCGCGCCTGGGGTCCGCATCGGCGACGACGTTTACATCCGCGGGTTTTGCCACATGCTGGGGGTTAGCATTGAAAGCGGCGCCGAGGTAGGCCCGTTCGCGAGGCTGCGGCCGGGAGCCTCGATTGGCCCCGGTGCCCATATCGGCAACTTCGTCGAGATCAAGAACGCCCGCGTCGAGCGCGGCGCCAAGGTCAATCACCTGACCTACATCGGCGATGCGCGGATCGGCGCCGGCGCGAACGTCGGCGCGGGGACGATCACCTGCAACTACGACGGCTTCTTCAAGCAGCATACCGAGATCGGTGCCGGTGCCTTCATCGGCTCGAACACCTCGCTGATCGCCCCGGTGCGCATCGGCGACGGTGCCATTATCGGCGCCGGCACCGTGGTTACCTGCGACGTGCCGGACGATGCCCTGGCGCTGGCCCGCGTTCCGCATGCGGTGAAGCCGACGTGGGCGCGGACGTTTCGCGAGCGCCGGCGCGCTGAGAAGGCGGCAAAACAGACGTCGAAGAAGAGCTGAACTGGAAGCGAGCGCGAGAACATGTGCGGCATCATCGGCATCATCGGCAAGAATCCCGTCGCCCCGCTGTTGATCAACGGGCTGCGGCGCCTCGAATACCGCGGCTACGACTCGGCGGGCATCGCCACCCTGACCAACGGCACGATCTCGCGTCGCCGGGCGCAGGGCAAGCTCGCCAACCTCGACGCGCTGCTAAAGGACGATCCAGTGGACGGGCTAATCGGCATCGGCCACACCCGATGGGCCACCCACGGCGCTCCGACCGCGGTCAACGCCCATCCGCACGGCGACGATCGTGTCGTTTTGGTGCACAACGGCATCATCGAGAACTTCCATGCGCTGCGCCGCGAACTGAGCGCCAAAGGCTGCCGCTTCGAGACTGAAACCGACACCGAGGTGGTGGTGCATCTGATCAGCAGCCTGTTGGCGGAGGGAATGACTCCGCAGCAGGCGGTCCAGGCCTCGCTCGGCCGGCTGGACGGGGCGTTCGCACTCGCCATCCTCTTCGCCGGCCACACCGAGCTGATGATCGGTGCCCGCCGCGGCAGCCCCTTGGCCATCGGTTACGGCGACGGGGAGATGTACCTGGGCTCGGACGCGCTCGCCTTGGCGCCGTTGACCAGCCGCATCTGCTACCTCGACGAGGGCGACTGGGCGGAGGTCACCGCCGACGGCGCAAAGATCCACGACGCCTCCGGAACGTTGGTCGATCGTCCGGTGAAGCTGACCGCCACCTCCGGGGCGCTGATCGGCAAAGGCAACTTCGCCCACTTCATGCTGAAGGAGATCTACGAGCAGCCGGCGGTGATCGGCGATACCCTGCATGGCCTGCTCAACCCTTGGAACGAGACCGTGGTGCTGCCGCCGCTACCCTTCGATCCGACGCGGGTCACCAAGCTGACGCTGGTCGGCTGCGGCACCTCGTTCCATGCGGCGCTGGTTGCAAAGTACTGGTTCGAGCGGATCGCGCGCATCCCGACTGAAGTCGACATCGCGTCGGAGTTCCGCTACCGCGGCGCCGACATGCCGCAGGGCGGCCTTGCCCTGTTCATCTCGCAGTCCGGCGAGACCGCTGACACCCTGGCAGCGATGGCGTTCGCCCGCAAGCAGGGCCAGCACGTCGTCAGCATCGTCAACGTTCAGGAAAGCTCGATGGCCCGCCAGGCGGACGCCGTGCTGCTGACCCGCGCGGGCCCGGAAATCGGCGTCGCCTCGACCAAGGCGTTTACCACTCAGCTCACCGTACTCGCCTGCCTTGTGATCGCCTTCGCAGCGAAGCGGGGCACCATCGATCGTGACGAGGAACGTCGGTTGTGCCGCGCGCTGACCGAGGTGCCGAGCCGGGCGAACGAGGTGCTCAACCACGACCAGCGGATCGCCGAGATCGCGCGGACGGTCACCGATGCCCGCGACGTGCTGTACCTCGGCCGCGGCACCGGCTACCCGATCGCCCTGGAAGGGGCGCTGAAGCTGAAGGAGATCAGCTACATCCATGCCGAGGGCTATGCCGCCGGCGAAATGAAGCATGGCCCCATCGCGCTGATCGACGAGAACATGCCGATAATCGTCATCGCGCCGTCGGACACGCTGTTCGACAAGACCGCGTCGAACATGCAGGAGGTGATCGCCCGCGGCGGGAAGGTAATCTTCCTGTCGGATGCGGAGGGGATCGAGCGGCTGGGAGAGGTTGCCGCAGCAACGGTTGAGTTGCCGACGGTCGATCCTTTCGTTGCGCCGCTGCTCTACACCATCCCCATCCAGCTCCTGGCCTACCACGTCGCAGTGCTGAAGGGCACCGACGTCGACCAGCCGCGCAACCTGGCCAAGAGCGTCACCGTCGAATAGTTCACGCGGGCGGCGGGCTTGCTGCCGTCCGCCACCAACTAAGGCGGTGCCGTCATTGACCGCGCTTACGCAATCAGCTCGGCGAGCACAGTGTTCAGCCTTAACAGCCCTTCTGCGGAGGCTCGCAGACCCGCCGCATCGGCTTCCATGAAGCCGCTTTCGACCAGGAAGTCGAGCGCCCGCCGATCGACCGCGTCTTCCGGCTCAAGTCCGGTAAGCGCTCGAAAGCGGGCGCGATCGACGCCGCGCGTGAGCCGTAGCCCCGTCAACAGCAGCTCTTCCCGCCGTTCCCGTGCATCGAGCGGCTGCCGCTCGACCAGCCCGTCGCCACCGGCCTCGACGGCGGCCAGCCACTTCTCCGGCGATCGTGCCGCCCGCGTGGCGATGCTGTTGCCAGCGGGTCCGATCCGCCCATGCGCGCCTGGACCAATGCCGAGGTACGCGCATCCCTGCCAGATGGAGACGTTGTGGCGGCATTCGCCGCCCGGCCGGGCGTGGTTGGAAATCTCGTAGGCCGGCAGCCCCGCGGCCAGCAACACCTCCTGGGTCAGCAGGTGCATTTCGAAAGCCGCGTCCTCATCGGCGGCGGCGACGCCATCTTGGCGGAAGGCGGTGCCAGGCTCGATGGTCAGCTGGTATACCGAGAGATGATCGTCGGCCATTCCGATCGCGCGCCGCAATTCCGCCTCCCACGCCGCCGGCCGCTGCCCCGGAAGACCCCAGATCAGATCGAACGAGAAACGCGGAAAGATCCGAGCTGCGAGATCGACCGCCGCCACCGCTTCCGCCGCTGAGTGGCCGCGCCCGAGGAGACGCAGTGCATCGTTGTCGAGCGCCTGAACGCCAATTGACAGCCGGCCGACGCCTTCGTCGCGGAAGCTGCGAAACCGCGCTGCTTCGGCGGTAGACGGATTGGCCTCCAGCGTTACCTCGACATTCTGAGCAAGCGGCCACAGGTCTCCGATCGTCTCCAGGATCGCCGAAGCCGTTGACGGCAGCATCAGCGACGGCGTGCCGCCGCCGAAAAACACGCTGCCGACAGTGCGGCCCGGGGTGTCGGCGGCAAGGCGGCGCAGCTGCGCCACATAGGCTGCGCGCCAGCGATGCTCGTCGATGTGTTCGCGGACGTGGCTGTTGAAATCGCAGTACGGGCACTTCGAGCGGCAGAAGGGCCAGTGGACATAGACCGCGAGATCGAGCTTCGGCGCGGCCGAAGCCTCAGCCGAAGCAAGCGGCGACGAGCTGGCGGAAAGCGTCGGCACGGTGGCTGATCCTGTGCTTCTCGGCCGGGTCCATCTCGCCGAATGTGATATCGCGGCCATCGGCGAGGAAGATCGGATCATAGCCGAAGCCGCGCTCGCCGCGCGGCGGAAAGACCAGTCGGCCGTAGACAAACCCCTCGAACGTCTCGACGTGGCCGTCCGGCCATGCAAGCGACATTGCGCAGACGAAGTGCGCGCTCCGATCGGCGCCTTCGACAGCCGCGAGCTCAGCCTCCACCCGCCGCATCGCGACAAGGAAATCCTTGTTTGGACCCGCCCAGCGAGCGGAAACAACACCTGGTGCACCGCCAAGCGCGGGTACCACCAGCCCGGAATCGTCCGCGAGTGCCGGCAGACGAGCGCCCTGCGCCGCCGCCAGCGCCTTCAGCTCCGCGTTGGCGACGAACGTTGCGCCGGTCTCATCAGGTTCCGGCAGGCCCAGTTCGCCCACTGAAGCGACGGCCACCGCGAACGGCCGCAGCAGCTCGTCGATTTCGCGCACCTTGCCGGGGTTGTGGCTGGCCAGTACCAGCCGGTCGCCCGTGAATCGTCGCGGCATCCTCTGCGCGCCGTCAGCTGAGCCCGAGGGCGTGGCGCTGCAGGGCGACCAGCTCGCCAATGCCGCCACGGGCGAGCGACACCAGCTCCATCAATTGCGCCTCGCTAAACGGCTTCTGTTCCGCCGTACCCTGCACCTCGACGATGGCGCCGGAGCCGGTAAAAACAAAATTGGCGTCGGCATCGGCCGCCGAGTCTTCCTGGTAGTCAAGATCGAGGACGCTGACCCCGTCGCAGATGCCGCAGGAAACAGCGGCAACCTGATCGGTGAGCGGTACCGCCTTCAGCAGGCCGAGATCGACCAGCCGGCGGCAAGCCAGATGCAGCGCGACGAATGCCCCGGTGATCGCGGCGGTCCGCGTACCTCCATCGGCTTGCAGCACGTCGCAGTCGACCCGGATCTGCATCTGCGCCAGTGCCGGCAGGTCGGTGACGGCGCGCAGCGAGCGTCCAATCAGCCGCTGAATTTCCTGCGTCCGACCTGTCTGACGGCCGCGCGCGGCCTCGCGGTCGGTGCGTTCGGTGGTGGCCCGCGGCAGCATGCCGTATTCGGCCGTGACCCAGCCGCGGCCACTGTCGCGCAGCCACGACGGAACGCGCTGTTCTACCGAGGCGGCGCACAGCACGTGGGTGTCGCCGAACCGCGCGAGGCACGAGCCTTCGGCGTACTTGTTGACGCCCGTCTCCAGCGAGACGGCGCGAAGATGGTCGGGGGCTCTACCAGAAGGGCGCATCGATGTCTGACCGGTCAGGGACGAAGGGCCGACAAGCTAGCCCCCCGCCCGCCGCTCCGGCAAGCGGCATGCGCGCCGCAAACCGCAGCTTCGCCGCTTTGCGCCTACAAGAATCAGCTCTTCGGCAACACCTTCGCCGCGACCGACTCGGAATAAGTCAGTTCCACCAGATCGCCCACCTGCAGGTTGCGCATCCGCTCCTGCATCTCTGGATCCTTCACCGTAATCATCCGCAGTTGCCCGTCGGCACCGCGCAGGGTGACGGTGTGGGCGGCGAGGTCGAGGGCGGTGATTTCGTTCACGACAACCAGTTGCTGACCCCAGGCGCGGCCTTCCGGTTGCCCAGGCGCTGTGCTGCCGACGGCGGCGGAGGCGCCTAGAGCAGCCGAGCCTGGCGGAAGAACCCGGATCGACAGCGACTGGTAAATACCAAACAGCACCGTGTCGCCCTTCTTCAGCCGGTTCAGGTCGACATCCGCCGGTACCTTGATGGTATTCGACTGGTCGCGTTCGTTGCGCAGTGTCAGCAGGCGATCGACCGGGTTGACTGCCTGCACCACCGCCTCGCCCTCGACGTACTCTTCGGCAAGCAGCCGGGGCTCCGTTGCCGTGGTTCGCGCCGGCGGCGCGGCCGTTTCAGTGCGGCTGTTGCCGGAACACGCCGACAGCGCCAACAGTAGAACGCTGGCGATAGCGAGACCGACACGCTGTAAGGCTGCTAGTTTCATACCGTTCCTCCCTTTTGGCGTCCGAACGACGATGCTGCGTCGCTCCCCTGGCACGAAGACCGGCCCACTACAAACGCCGTGACGGGGCCGGTCGGCGGCTGACCGGCCTGGAGCCTATCGCCTTAATCCGCGTCAAGCGACCTCTCTTCCTCATCACCGCGACAGGCGAGACACCTGCCCCTTCTGATGTGGTGGCAACTTATTGAAATCTATGGGTACTGGCTGAAGTTGGCCTGCGCCAGATCGAGCACGAAAGCTTGGTCGATCTGCAAGTCTTGGTCGGTGCTCGATGTGATCGTTTGACTGCTCGTACGGATCGCGCCGCGGATTCTCCGGCTGAGGCTTCGTTGACGCTGTCGTTGCCTGCGACTAAATCACCGCTGCGTCGCCGACCGTCGAGCGACGTGCCGCCGGGCGGGAAATGAATGATCCAGGAACTGAACGAGCGCTCGCGCGAGATCTTTCGACAGATTGTCGACGTCTACCTGGAGACGGGCGAGCCGATTGGCTCGCGCACGATCTCGAAGCGACTAGCGATCTCGCTGTCACCGGCCACCATTCGCAACGTCATGGCCGACCTGGAGGATGCCGGGCTGCTGTTCTCACCGCATACCTCGGCCGGGCGGATCCTGACGGAAGCAGGACTACGGCTATTCGTCGACGGCCTCCTCGGTATCGGTAACCTTGGCGACGACGAGCGCCGCAGCATCGCCGAGCGCTGCGCCGGAAGCGGCAATAGCATCGAAGGGCTGCTGGAGCGGGTGACCGAAACGCTTTCCGGCCTGACCCGCTGCACCGGCCTGGTGATGGCGCCGAAGACCGAGCATCCGCTGAAGCACATCGAACTGGTCAGTCTCAGCCCTGGCCGGGCGTTGGTGGTGCTGGTTACGGAGACCGGCGCCGTCGAGAACCGGATCATCGAGACGCCAGCCGGCTTGCCGCCCTCGGCACTCGTCGAGGCTTCTAATTTTCTGTCGGCACGGCTGGTCGGTCGAACACTGGTCGAGGCGCGCGCTGAAATCCTGTCGGAGCTGGAGGCCCACCGGACAGAACTCGGCCTGCTGACCAGTAAGCTGGTGGAATCGGGCCTCGCCATCTGGGCGGGCGGCGAACCCGGCGGCTCGCTGATCGTCCGCGGTCAGGCGCATATGCTGGACGACGTGCAGGCAATCGGCGAGTTGGAGCATATTCGATCGCTGTTCAACGCCCTGGAAACCAAGGAGACGCTGGTCAAGCTGCTGTCGATGGTCGACAAGGCGGATGGCGTGCAGATTTTCATCGGCTCGGGCAACGCGCTGTTCAATGTTGCCGGCTGCTCGATGATCGTCAGCCCTTATCGCGATGGCCGGGAACGGATCATTGGTGCGATCGGGGTGATCGGTCCGACGCGAATAAATTACGCGCGGATTATTCCGATGGTGGACTACACGGCGAAACTCGTCGGCCGGCTGATCGGCTGACGTCTCCAGACGACGGGAACGGCTCATGACGGGAACAGATCAGAAGTCGGATCGGAACGGCGGCGACGAAACGGCGTCAGCGCGCCCTGGCCCCGATGCCGAAGCGGTGGCTGCGGCTGCGGCCGCGATCGACGCGGAGGCGCTGGTCGAGGCCGCGGCAATGGCGGAGCGGCTGGCGGCCGCCGAGGCCGAAGCGGCGCGGCTGAAGGACGAATATCTGCGCGCCCTGGCGGAAACCGAGAACGTACGCAGACGGGCAGCACGCGACCGCCAGGAAGCGGGACAGTATGCCATCACCGCCTTCGCCCGCGACCTGCTGTCGGTTGCTGACAACCTGCAGCGGGCGCTCGCGAGCGTTGACGCCGCGGCGCGGGCGGCCGATCCGGCGCTGGCGGCGCTGACCGATGGCGTGGCGATGACCGAAAAGGAACTGCTTACGGTATTCGAGCGGTACGGCGTGAAGCCGATCGCTGCCGACGGCCAGCCGTTCGATCCTCACGTCCACGAGGCGCTTTACGAAGTGCCCAACCCAGAGGTACCGCACGGTACTGTCCTGCAGGTGGCTCAGACCGGTTACATGCTGCACGACCGTACGTTGCGGCCAGCTCGCGTCGGAATCGCCAAGGGGGGGCCAAAGACGGCGGCGGCTTCAGCGGAAGACGGCGCGGTTGTGGATTTCCCGCAGCGCAACGCCGGTGAGGCTTACCGGAAGCGGAGTGAAAGCGATACCGATCAGGGAGCTCAGGTGGATCGGAAGACCTGAACGGCAGTGCCTGGTTCAAGCAGAGGTAGCCGACGAGGCGACTTCAGCCGGCGGTGGCACCAGGCGCCCGAGGGCCCGGCGCAGCGTCAATGCCAGCGCCTCGCGCTCATCCGGCGTCAGGAAGCTGGCAATGGCAAGCGAATGGCCGTGCGAGCGAAGCTCCAGCCGATTATCATCGCCCGGCAGCGGCAGCAGGTTGACCTGCAACCAGTGCGGTGGGAACGAGACGCAGGACTGTTTGCCCCAATGATCGGTGCGGCGCACGGTGAGGGCACGCCGCGTGAGGTTGATTGCCTCCTCCGCGTTGCCGGCTCGCTGGTTGAGCCGCAGGGCCCCGTACAGCAGCAACAGTTCCGCGCCGAAGAACGGCAGGATCGGCCACGCGCCTGCCAGCGCGAAACCGGTACCGCTGGCGGCAACAACCACGGTAAGGATGCCGGTTACCATCCGCGCGCCGCGAATTCCAGCGCTGCGATGCGGACGAAGGACGGCGCTGTAAAGGACGGTTGTATCGACTCTCTCGTTCATCAGGCGTCCCACGAACGAAACAGACAATCATTATCAAATCTTAATGCTTGAGGGCGAGGAGAAAAACGGGCGGATGACGACGCGGCGGCCTTCCAGACGACCGGGAGCGGCAGCGACGAGCAGCTGCGCGATCCCGCTGCTGAACTCCGACGAGGTGAACGAGGTCTATCGCCGGCTTGCCGCCGCCAATCCGGAGCCTCGCGGCGAACTCGCCTTCACCGATCCCTTCACACTGCTGGTCGCGGTCGTGCTATCGGCACAGGCAACGGACGCTTCGGTCAATCGCGCCTGCGCGCCGTTGTTCGCTGTCGCGCCTGATCCAGCAGCGATGTTGGCGCTGGGTGAGGAGGGTTTGCGGGAGCGGATAAAAACGATCGGGCTGTTCAATACGAAAGCGAAAAACGTCATCGCGCTGAGCAGGCAACTGATCGAGCGCTGGGGCGGCGTGGTGCCGGCCGACAGGGAGGCGTTGCAATCGCTGCCTGGCGTCGGCCGCAAGAGCGCCAACGTCGTCCTCAATGTGGCCTTTGGCGAGCCGACGATCGCCGTCGATACGCACGTCTTCCGCGTCGCCAACCGCACCGGCCTCGCCACCGGAATGACACCAGAGGCGGTGGAGCAGGGTTTGCTGGCGCGCACGCCGCAGCGCTGGCTCCGCCGCGCTCACCATTGGTTGATCCTGCACGGCCGCTACATTTGCCAGGCACGCAAGCCGCGTTGTTTTGCGTGTCCCATACGCGACGTCTGCCGCTATCCGGCGAAGACTGACGGTGTCGACCTCACCGCAGCCGGCATTGACCCGTTGACCCCCAGCCCTGCTGATTGATCCGCGCGTTGCAGGCCGGACTGCAAACCGTTTTTCCATTTTTCTGCAACCTGAAGATGTCGGACCTCCAGAGCATCCCGCCCGCAACCACGACGCCGTCATCGCTGTCGCCCGAGCCGTTGCTGATCGATGCAGCCGGCGTCCTGCATCGGCCCGTCGGAGCCGGTGCCCGGATCGTCTCGCTGGTGCCGAGCCTGACTGAACTTTTGTTCGATCTCGGCCTCGGCGCTCGGCTTGTCGGGCGGACGGCTTTCTGCGTGCACCCGAAGGACCGCGTCAAGACGGTGAGCAGCGTTGGCGGCACGAAGACGATCAACATGCGCAAGCTGCGCCGGCTGGCGCCGACCCACGCCATCGTCAACATCGACGAAACGCCGCGCTTGCTGGCCGAACAACTCACCGCCGAGGGCATTGAGGTGGTCGTTACTCATCCCGTCGAGGTGGCGGACAACCTCACGCTTTATCGGCTGATCGGTTCGGTCTTCGGCGCCGAAGCCGCGGCCGAGGCGCTGTCGGAACGTTTCCGCCAGGCATATTCCACGACCATCGACGCGGCGCGGGGAAGACCGTCCCGTCGGGTGCTATATCTGATCTGGAAGGATCCGTGGATGACGGTAACGCGCGAGACCTACGTGTCGCGGATGCTGGCGCTGGCAGGCTGGCACACCGTTCCGGCCACGGCGGACAGACGCTATCCCGCGATCACGCTGGACGAGCCGCTGCTAACCGACGTGGATCTCGTGCTGTTCGCGAGCGAGCCGTTTCCCTTCCAGCCGCGGCACATCAAGGCGTTTCGCGCCACCCACCCCGGCCACGCGGCCAAGGCGCTGGCGATCGACGGCGAGATGGTGTCGTGGTACGGCAGCCGTGCCGTCGCCGGCCTTGCCTACCTCGCGGCATTGGTCCGGGAGCACGACGTGCAGCGGCCTTAATGCGGCGACAAAAACAAACGAGCGGCCGCCGGTTCTCGTCGAAAGGGACCACGAACTCGGCTACGATGCGCTGCCGTCAGGCAACGTAAGCAGTGGCGGCAAGCCCGCAAAACGCAGGGGAAGGACGTCATGAAGGTCTCCAAGCTTCTCAAGCTGCACGGCATGCTGGTGCTGACGGTGCACCCCGACTTCACGCTCGCCGAAGCGGCCCGCCGGTTTACCCAGTCGGTGGGAGGTCGCCGGTTCTCGCTCGCCGTCGTTACCGACCATGACGACCAGGTGGTGGGCGTGATCTCGCTCGGCGACATCAGCCACACGCTCGGCAAGCACGAGGCCGAGGCGGCGAAGATGCTGGTCAAGGACGTGATGACCACCAACGTCTTCTCCTGCACCCTGGACGAGAACCTCGAGGACGTGCTCAAGGCGATGGCAGACAAGGGCATTCGCCACGCGCCGGTGATCGAGGGCGGCAAGCTGGCCGGCCTGGTGGCGCGCCGCGACGCGCTTGAATTCCTCTACCAGCAGGCGTCGCTCGACGCCGCGCACCTCACCGACTGGCTGTTCCGCTCCGACGCCCGCTACTGAGAGGCGGCGGCTCGATCCTCCGGCGGCACACCCCTCGCGCCGCTGCACCCTCCTGGCGGGAGAGCCGGGGCGATGGGTGCAGCCGGCGGCAGCATGGGCTTGTGTCTGAAGCGATGGCGCGCCAAGTTACATGTAACCACTTGGAATAGTTCGATGTCCTCTGGCTCGCGACGCCGGCCGTCGGCCGCAAACGTGCAAGCTTACCGCGCCCGGCTTCGGGCGCAGGGCCTTCGCCCGATTCAGATCTGGGTGCCCGATGTCCGCTCGGTGTCATTCGTGGCGGAGGCGCACCGCCAATCATTGGCAAGCGCGCATATGCCGAAGAGGATCAAGCCTGCGTCGAGGCGATTTCCGACCTGATGAACGAATGAAGCGCGGTGAGATCTGGACCGTCGCCGGCGGGAAGGATTACGCCGGAAAGCCGCGTCCGGCGGTGAACGCCCAGGACGACCAGCGCGCGAGGTCGCTATAGTGTTTTTCTCGACCGTGTGGGCTCTTCCGTTTACCTCACTCTTCTTCGAACGGGAGATCGTGTTGTGGATTGACCGGTGGGAGTGGCAGATCGGCTGTGCGGTATGCCTCGAGCCCTACCTGCTTTGCGTAGCGGATCACGTCGCTATCGTCGGAGTAGACGGTATGGGATCCTTCGGCTTTGGCTATCGCGACGATCTGACGGTCGAATTTGATTTTGGCTACTGTCGCGGTGGCATCAGAATCGATACGACGGCCGCCGCGACGAATTGCGTCGTGAGTTGCAATTGCTGCTTCAATAGCGGCCTTCTGATCAAATGGCACTATGCGGAAGGCGGACTGTTTATTAAGAATGTCAAGGTAGGATTGCATTGCGTCGCTAGCATATACGAGCACTTCGCTTAACGCCGGCGTTGGAATGACAACTTTCTCTCCATCGGCGGACAGCTGGTCAATGAGCGCATTGATTCGCTCGGAAGCTCGCTCAACCGGTCTGCCAGTTTCCGAGTTTTGCGGCGGGCGAGCCTCCGGATCGAGAACAAGGAGCAGCACTGTTGCATCGAATACCACCATCAATGGAGCTCGCTCTCACCTCTTCGAATCTTTTCAAGAGCTGCGGTCGGATCGTCTAGTTCGCGCCAAGCGCTCCCCTCCACAGCGCGAAGCCGCTCAACTACCTCCTTTAGATCCTCGCGGCGGAGAACCTCGAAGCTCTGCACCCTGAAACGCTTAAGGGTCCATGTGCCGTCCTCTTCACGTAGCCACCGCCCTGTCCCGTGGATACGCACGGGGCTCGAACAGTGTTTGCCGAGTTGCCGCGCAATCTCTCTCGTGGTTTCGCATCCCGTATACTTGATGTCCCCGTTCTGAAGCTGTAGCGAAATGGTCTTATCCACCCCGCCGATGCTCACAAGAAAACCATCAAGGCTACCTTCCTGATTGAATGGACCATAGCGAGCCGGCTTAGGACGGGTGCGGCCGGGAAAAGCAATTATCTGGGCCGTGTGGCCTTGGACCTCTTCGTAAAGCGCCCCTACAGCATTGTCGGCGGCCAGGAGATGATCGATCTCGTCGAAAACCTTCATAGCGGCTGGAGGAGCCTCGCCCCTTCGCACCTGATCGAGACGATCACGGACCTTTGGGACCTCCTCATGATCGACCCTTCCCAGGAGTTGCGTGCTGCCGTCTTCAAGTCCGGCAAAATGCACGCCATGCTCGGATCCCAGGAGTTGGGCAAGACGTTCCATGTAGCGCGCCAGAGTTGCCAACGGGATGGTCTCAGGCGTGTAGACGTCGATTCGAAACCTGTATATCGTTGCCACAGCTGGTTTTCACCTCCCTTCTCCGTCTGGTCTTCCGCGCCATTAGCAGCATCATAAAAACTGCCGCAAAGGCTCTTGCCTATGGCGCGACAGTACGGATTATTCACCTCAGGAAAGCATCTTATTGCTCTGGTGGCTCGCAAACGAGACGTCACCTGAGCCGTGACGCTCTCCAGTTACGTCTATATCCCAGCATGGCCCTAAAATCATCGGGTCGTCTCAGATATCCGTGCAGAAAAGCGGCCTCAAGCGCTTCAGGCTCTGTCGGTTTCTGCAGGATGCAGAACAGTCTCGAAACGCTTCGCCTTCAACTTGAGAAGTCCGCTCAGGCTCGCACAGCGTGCGTCGCCACCGTACGAATTGGAGAAGCGTCAGAGTCCGGTTCTGGCGATCTGCAGCAGGCTTCTGTGCCTTCGGTCCTTTGCGGATTGTCGGCCGGGCGGGTCGCCGTTAGCATCCGCGCTCGTCGTCCCCTCCCCCTTCAACCCGAACCCGAGAGCCGCAGCCCGTCATGGACATCAAGGACCACATCCGCAGCATTCCGGACTTCCCCAAGCCTGGCATCCTGTTCTACGACATCTCGACCTTGCTGGCGCACGCGGACGCGTTCTCGGTGGCGATGGGACGGCTGGCCAAGGCGGTGAGCCGGCACACGCCGGACGTGCTGGCGGGGATCGAGTCGCGCGGCTTTCTGGTGGCGGCGCCGCTGGCACTGAAGCTGGGCCTGGGCTTCGTCATGGTGCGCAAGCGCGGCAAGCTGCCGGGCCGCACCGTCCGCCACGAGTACGCGCTCGAGTACGGCAGCGACGTAATCGAGATCCAGAATGACGCGATCGTTGCGGGCCAGCGCGTCGTCGTCCTCGACGACCTGTTGGCGACTGGCGGGACGATGGGAGCGGCAGTCGATTTGTTCCGCAGCGTCGGCGCCGACGTGGTGGGCGCCGCCTGTATCATCGAGCTGACTTTCCTCAGCGGGCGGAAGAACCTCGACGTCCCGTTTACCTCGCTGGTCGCCTACGACTCCTGAAGCCGCGCCAAACCAACAGCTTCCAGCGGCAAGGAGGGCGCCGGGCCTGCCACCGTGACCAGCCGCGCGATCTTCTTCATCAGTGTCGGCAATGCCAGTGCTGGAAAGTCGGCAGGGACGCACCACCACGGCTCGCCCTCCCCATCCGGCGCCCCCTCCCCCGCCGTATCCGCGCAGCGGCCGTGCAACAACTTCAAGCGCAGGTGGAAGTGGGTGAAGGTGTGGCGGATCTCGCCCGGCAGTTCCCCCCATCGAGCCGCAACCGGTGCGAGTTTGATCGCCTCGCCAGCAGCCCAGGCAGTGTTACGCCAAGGGGTCGACGGGAACTCGACCATGCCGCCGAGGAGGCCGCGCGGCTCCCGCCAGCGCAGCACAGCCGACGCGCCAGGGACAGGCGGGACAACGCGGTCGGCGGGGGGTGCACACGGTCGCTCCCAGATCCATCAGCGCCTGCGCGAAGTCGCCTGAACGGTCGGCGGCAACCAGCGTTTCTGCCAGCCGCATGATGTGCGTTCGTACCGCCGGCAGTGGCGTCGGCAACGCATGCATGCGAGCAAGCACGCGCACGACGTTGCCGTCTACCGGCACGGCCGGGCGGCCATACGCGATGGCGGCAATCGCCGCGGCAGTGTAGTCGCCGATGCCGGGGAGCCCTCGCAGCAGCGCTTCGTCGGCGGGAAAGCGGCCGTCATGCATATTGGCGACGTGCTTGGCACAGGCGTGCAGGTTGCGCGCGCGGGCGTAGTAACCGAGGCCCTGCCAAGCGTGCATCACGTCGTCCGGCGCGGCGCGGGCGAGATCTTCGACCCGAGGCCAGCGATCGATAAACGCCCGCCAATAGCCGGCGACGGTCGCGACCGTCGTTTGCTGCAACATGATCTCGCTGAGCCAGACGGCGTAGGCATCCGGAACTTCACCCGGCTGCGCCCGCCAAGGCAGCTCCCGCCGGCATTGGTCATACCAGTCGAGCAGGGAGCGGCGCAGCTGCGGCGCAGTCGGCGTCACCATCGTCTCCAAACAAGTTCGACAACATATGGCAACACCACGGGATCTCTTGCAAGAGATGGGCCATGTGCGGGGTTGACCGCTCCCGGACCGGTCGCCATAGTCTCGCCTTCGCATTCTCCGGCGCCTTTTCCGTCGCGCGGTGGGCAGTTTGGGGTTTGCGAGCGGAAGCACTGCCGGCCGTGGCCGGGCGGCAGGAACGGCAAATGGTGGTGATCGAGAATGGTGGCTTTACTCGCCGACGAATCGCAGAGCGGGCTGTCTTCGGCGCGGCGCGTGCTGCGGCTGGAAGCAGCCGGCATTGAAGCGCTGGCACGGTCGCTTGACGACGCGTTCACCCGCGCTCTTGACTTGCTGGCGGAAGCCACCGGCCGGGTCATTGTCTCCGGAATGGGCAAGAGCGGGCACGTTGCGCGAAAAGTGGCGGCGACACTGGCCTCGACCGGCACACCAGCCAGCTTCGTGCACCCGGCTGAAGCCAGCCACGGCGACCTCGGCATGGTGACGACCCACGACGCGGTGATCGCGTTCTCAAACTCCGGCGAGACGCCGGAATTGGCGGACCTGGTCAACTACGCCAAGCGCTATCAAATACCGCTGATCGGCATCACCGGCCGGGCGGGCAGCACGCTGGCCAACGCTGCTGACGCGGCGCTGGTGCTGCCAAACAGCCAGGAAGCATGCCCGATGGGTCTGGCTCCGACCACGTCGACGACGGTAATGCTGGCGTTGGGGGACGCCATTGCCGTCGCCATGCTGGAGCGGAAGGGTTTCTCTGCCGACGACTTTCACGCGCTGCACCCCGGCGGCAAGCTGGGCCGCAAGCTCCTGCGCGTCGGCGCCATCATGCACAGCGGCGAGGCGGTGCCGGTCGCGACACCGGAGACGCCGATGTCCGAGGCGTTGATCATCATGTCGTCGAAGAGCTTTGGCTGTGTCGGCATCGTCTCCGATGCCGGAAGACTGCTGGGTATCGTCACCGACGGTGACTTGCGCCGGCATATGAGCGACCACTTCCCATCGCTGACCGCGGGCGAAGTGATGACGGCCAATCCAAAGACGATTCGGCCCGACGCACTGGCCAGTGAAGCCCTCGGCTT
Organism: Rhodospirillales bacterium; assembly: GCA_016712375.1. Lineage (GTDB taxonomy): Bacteria > Pseudomonadota > Alphaproteobacteria > Rhodospirillales > Defluviicoccaceae > Defluviicoccus. Next base: position 64,872 of record JADJRE010000008.1, on the reverse strand, counting down.
CATGACCAGCCGAGCGATCACCAATCTGTTCGTTGTCGAGGACGGGCGGCCGGTAGGCATCGTGCATGTACACGACTGCCTGCGCGCCGGTGTCGACTGACGGCCGGAAGCCGATCTTGACTGGATTGGAACCGCAGCCCGTTGCTATGAAAGATTCCGGCGGCGACGGTAGTGGCGCGCGGCAGCCAGCACCGCCCGATGATGTTGATCCGCAGCGGATCGAACGGCGGCGGCGCCTTTTTCGGGTGCTGCGTGTCGCGCTTCCCGCCGGCACCGTCGCCATCATTCTATTGGCGTTGTTCTGGCCGCAGTTGATCGGACACAACGATCGCATCGACATCGCCACCCCGATGGCCGGCAGCGACGCGGGCAAACCGCCCGATGCGATTGTCAACGCAGCCTACTCGGGTGTCGACCGCGAAGGTCGGCCCTTTTCCATCAAGGCAAAAAGCGCGCGCAACCCGCCCGGCGACGAGACGGCGCTGCAACTGATGCAGCCGGACGCACAAATCGCGCTGAAGGACGGCAGTCTGCTGACCATCGACGCACTGCAGGGCCTCTACCGTCGGGATCAGGCTTCGCTCGAACTGCAGGGGGACGTTACACTGAGGCGCGGCGGTGACCTGACCGTCCGTACCGAGCAGGTGACGATCGATCTTCGCGGACCAAGTGCCGCGGGTGATCGGCCAGTTGGTGCGACGTCAACGCAAGGTACCCTCTCCGGTACCGGTTTCCGCATCCTGGCCGGCGGCGACACGGTGTTCGTCAACGGTCCGGCATGGATGCAGGTTGTGCCGGTGGGAAGATGGTGCTGCCGTGAGGTTGCCGTTGACGCTAGCTGCATCGCTTCTCGCCGTGGCCGTGCTTCCGACCGGGCGCATTGCCGCCCAGCAGCCGGCGCCGCCCCTGGTGCCGGGGGCCATTGCCATCGATGCCGAACAGGGGATCGAATGGCAGCGCAACGCGCGCATCGTCATCGCTCGCGGCAATGCCACGGCCAGGCGTGGCGACACAAAGGTGCGCGCCGACGTCCTCACCGCACGCTACCGGGAGCGGCCCGATGGGTCGATCGAAGTCTGGCGCGTCGACGCCGACGGTGATGTCCGGCTGAGTTCGCCGCAGCAAAACGCCTTTGGCGAGAAAGCCACTTACAACGTCGACACTGGCAAGATGTCGCTCAGCGGCGGCAAGCAGCTACGCGTCACAACACCTTCCAGCCAGATTACCGCCCAGGAACGCATCGATTACGACATTCCCAACAAGACATTGGTGGCGCGCGGCAACGCTGCTGCTGTTGAGGGTGACCGCACACTTTATGGCGACGTCGTTACCATCCGCTTTGCCGAGGATGCGCAGGGTCGGGCAACCGCGCAGCACATTGACGCGGACGGTCGGATGCGCATGGTCACCCCCGACGAGACAGTGACCGCCGATCGCGGCACCTATGATATTGCAGGCCAACTCGCGAGCGCGACAGGCTCGGTGCAGATCATCAAGGGCGCCAACCGGCTGAACGGCTGCCAGGGCGAGATGAACCTGCGGACCGGGGTCAGCCGGCTGGTGGCCTGCCCTGGCGATAGCGGAAACGGCCGGGTGCAGGGCCTGATCCTGCCGAACTCCGTGAAAAAGAACTGACTCGCTGAAAGCGCTGAGCCGGAATGACGAGCATCATCGAAAACCCCACCAGAATGTCGCAGCAACCGAGCCCGAGGGCAGACAGGCCCGGCGAATGGCGTCTGGCCGAGGACTTTTCGCCGTCAATCTGGGCAAGCGGTACGGTAGCCGGCCGGTGGTGCGGGGTGTCAGTCTGGCGCTGCAGTGGGGCGAGGTGGTGGGGCTGCTGGCACCGAATGGTGCCGGCAAAACCACCTGCTTCTATATGATTACCGGTCTGATCGCGCCGAATGAAGGTCGAATCAACCTCGACAGCCAGGATGTCACCGCGCTTCCGATGTACCGCCGGGCTCGGTTGGGGGTCGGCTATCTGTCGCAGGAGCCTTCCGTATTCCGCGGCTTGAGCGTCGAGGACAACATCCGCGCCGTACTCGAGGTGGTCGAAAGGTCCCGCTCGCGCCGCAAGACGATTCTAGAAGCGCTTCTGGAGGAATTCGCCATCGCCCATCTGCGCCGCACGGCGGCGGTGGCGCTGTCCGGCGGGGAACGCCGGCGCGTCGAAATTGCCCGCGCGCTCGCCTGCAATCCGCAGTTCATCTTCCTCGACGAGCCCTTTGCGGGGATCGATCCGATCGCGCTTAACGACATTCGCGGACTGGTTGTGCACCTGAAGGATCGTGGCCTCGGCGTGCTGATCACCGACCACAACGTGCGGGAAACGCTCGATGTTATCGACCGCGCATATATTATTTACGATGGTAAGGTACTCACTGAGGGAGAACCTTCGGAAATTGTAGTCAATCAGGACGTGCGTCGTCTCTACCTCGGAGACAGCTTCAGCCTGTAGGCCTGCCCCATGGTACTTACACCGCGGCTCGACCTGCGTCAGACCCAATCGCTGGTGATGACGCCGCAATTGCAGCAAGCGATCAAGCTGCTGCAATTCTCCAGTCTGGAGTTGGCCGCATACGTCGACTCACAGCTCGAGCAGAATCCGTTACTGGAGCGCGACGACTTCGCCGACACGCCGGAAAATGGCGCTGAAAGTCCAGCGGTGGAACCGGCCGCCAATGCGGCAGACGGTGAACCGCTTTTCGTCGATACCGCTGTCGACGGCAGCCACACCGAAGACTTTCTCGACCTTGATTTTTCCGACAATTTGTTTGATGCCGATCATGCGGATGGCAGCTTCGGATCATCGGATCCGCTGGGCGCCGGCGGCTGGCAGGGACGCGGCGGCAGCTTCGAAGATTATGACGCCAGCACCGACGACATCGGCTGTGGCGCGATATCCTTGCGCGACCACCTCGCCGGCCAGCTGGCGATGGAAATCAACGATCCAATCGACCGCATCATCGGTGCAAATCTCATCGACATGCTCGATCAGGCCGGCTACCTGATCGGCGATATCGGGCAAGTAGCCGAGGCTCTCGGCTGTGGAATCGATCGGGTGGAAGCCGTCCTGGCGCGCGTCCAGGAGTTCGAGCCGACCGGAGTGTTCGCCCGCTCCCTCGCAGAATGCCTGCGCCTGCAACTCGATGAACGCGGGTGGATTGACGACGCGATGCTAAAGCTGCTGCAGAATCTGGAGGCGGTGGGGCGGCGCGACTGGTCGGCCTTGATGCGGCTGTGCGGCGTTGGCGGCGAGCAGCTGCAGAAAATGGTCGCGCAAATACGCGCGCTCAATCCGAAGCCAGCACTGGTCTTCGACTACGTGGTGGCGCAGCCGATGATCCCCGACGTCCTGATGCGTCAGCAACCCGGGGGCGGCTGGATCGTCGAACTCAACAGCGAAACGCTGCCGCGCGTGCTGGTCAATAACAGATATCATGCACAGGTCTGCCGCAATATCAGCCGCCGGGAGGAGAAGCAGTACGTCAACGAGTGTCTGCAATCAGCCAATTGGCTGGTCAAATCGCTCCACCAGCGGGCAACCACGATCCTCAAAGTGGCGACGGAAATCATCCGCCAGCAGCAGGACTTTTTCGTCAGCGGTGTTGAATCGCTGAAACCAATGGTTTTGCGGGATATCGCCGAGGCGATCGGCATGCACGAGAGCACGGTAAGCCGGGTTACCTCCAACAAATTCATGGCGACCCCGCGTGGTATCTTCGAGTTGAAGTACTTCTTCACCCATGCCATTGGTGGTTCTGCCGGCGGTGATGCTCACTCGGCGGAGTCAGTGCGCTGGCGCATCAAGAAAATGATCGATGCGGAGTTGTCGAACGCAATTCTCTCTGACGATTCCCTGGCCGAGGCGCTGCAAAAGCAAGGGATTGATGTCGCTCGCCGAACCGTCGCCAAGTATCGTGAGGCGATGCGAATACCATCCTCAGTTCAGCGGCGGCGCGAGAAAGGGGCCGCCCTATGATGGACACTTTCCGTCTTGACCGCACAGGTGCCGCCACCTACCGTCCGCTTCTCTTGCCGGACCAACGGTGGAGCGTCGCGGCTGCGGGATGACTGACCGGATGGAATGCGGGTTTGCCGCCCTCCGGCCCCTGGGCCCTGCAGCATGTAATGGGATGCCGCACTGATGGAGCTATCGATCAAAGGTCGAGGATTGGACGTTGGCGGATCACTGCGCGCCCACGTCCAGGAGCATCTGGGCAACGCCGTCGCCAAGTATTTTGCCAAGGCGCACGATGCGGCCGTCACCGTTTCGCGTGACGGCCCCCTGTTTCGTGTCGACATTTCGGTGCATCCGACGCGTGGCATGCTGGTGCAAGGCCAAGGTAGTGCCGACGATGCCTATGCGGCGTTCGACGCCGCTTTCGAGCGGATCAGCAAACAGCTTCGCCGCTACAAGCGCCGGCTCGTCGATCATCGCCATCGCGGCGGCGAGCAGCCGGAAACGACGCCGGCTCAGCAATACATTATCGCTCTCGAATCCTCGGAAGAGGAGCTGCCTGCCGACGGACAGCCGGCGATCATCGCCGAGCTGCCGACGGAGATCGCCACGCTCAGCGTCGGCGAAGCTGTAATGCGGCTCGATTTGGCGGATGTACCGGCAATGATGTTCCGCAATCAGGCAAACGGTGTCCTGAACGTCGTGTATCGTAGGCCGGACGGTAATATCGGTTGGATCGACCCGGCCAACACACGCGCGACGTAACGGGCGGAGGCTCCATGGAAATCGCCAAATTGCTGACGCCGCAGTCGGTCATCGCCAAGCTGCGCGCGACCAGCAAGAAGCAGGCCCTGCAGGAACTGGCGCGACGATCTGCCGAGATCAGCGGCCAGTCGGAGCGGGCCATATTCTCCACCCTGATGAAACGGGAGCGATTGGGAACGACAGGCGTCGGCAACGGCATCGCCATTCCGCATGGGAAGCTGGCCACCCTCGACCGCTTGTATGGCCTTTTTGCCCGGTTGGAACATCCCGTAGACTTCGATGCGATCGACGACCGTCCGGTGGACCTGATCTTCCTGCTGCTGGCGCCAGAATCCGCCGGCGCAGATCACCTGAAGGCGCTGGCCAGGGTATCGCGGCTGCTGCGCGACAAGGCGGCATGCGAGAAGCTGCGCGGGACCGACGATTCCGAAGCGCTGTATGCGCTGCTCGTCGATACCACCGCCAGCTGGGCGGCGTGAAGCCGTAGTCTGCCGTCGGAAAGGAAGCCCACTACGTTTTGAACGCGTTGTGAATGGTGCGTGTCGCTTCGCTCGACGCACCCTGCGTTTTCGGTGGCACTCAGCTCCCGGAGGCGCTCGCGATCCACCCCTGCTGTGCGAACAGCGCCTGCAGCTGATCGGCGACTTGGTCGGCGAGGCGGCCGGCTTCCGAATCGACGTTGGCGCTGAGCGTCTGGTTGGCCACTTGCGAGCCGGCGGTGATCGCCGCCGATACCAGCAGGTGCCCGGTCAGCGCGCCCACGCCCATGGTTTCCGCCGCCCCCGGCATCAGGCTGCTCTTCGCGGTTCCCTGCATCGTCTCGATCGGAATTGTCCGACCTGCCGAGCTCTCATAGACCTGGACGCGGGCTTCGACCTGACTGCGGCCAGCGCCGAGCCCGATGACCATCCTCTCGGCAGCGCTGCCCTCGTCGATTGAAACGAGCTGGCCCAGGATCAGCAGGTCGGTTCCAATGGGCGCCACCGGCGCCGAGGCGCGCTGTGCCATCAGGCCCATGTCGTTGATCTGCTGCACCAGGTGCTTGGCCAGCGCATCCGCTACGGCGTGACCAACCTGCTGCTCCTGCTGCGAGTCGGCAGTGCCGTCGAATGTCTTGGTGATCGCTGAGCCAACCGCGTCGAGCTGCACCTCCTGCGGTGTCACCGCAAAGTTGTAGACCAGCACTCGGTCGGGCCGCGGCAGCTGTTCGCTCGCTCCGGATTCCGGATCGACCGTGACGCTGGTGCACGCGGCGACCAGCAGCGACCCGATGAGCGGCAACACTCTCAAGAAAATGCGGAAGTTCATGGCGTTCCCCCTCCAAGTAACCCAGGCTGCAAGTTCTACACTCTCCCCTCGACCACATCCGCCAGCCAGGGAACAAGATCGTCCACGGTATGGTGGATGTGGCCGGCTTCGGCGCCGATGGCACCCCAGTCCGAGCCGGTGCGCACCCAGACCGTGGTCATTCCCAGCGCCGCGGCGGGCAGCAGGTTGCGGGCCATGTCTTCAACCATCACCGTCCGCTGCGGATCGATGACGTGCTGTTCGATCAGCTGGCGGTAGATCTCCGGTTCCGGCTTCGGCCTGAACTCGGCGGCGACGATGTCAAAGATATCGCTGAAATGATGATCGACACCCAAACGGTCGAGGACACGTCGCGCGTGCGCCACCGAGGCGTTGGTGAACACCAGCTTCCGCCCGGGCAGCGCTGCCAGCGCCCGCTCCAGCAGCGGCGCCGGGTCGAGCACGCTAACGTCTATGTCGTGCACGTGGTCCAGAAATGGCGCCGGGTCGAGGCCGTGAAGGTCCATCAACCCGCGCATCGACGTTCCGTACTGGTCGAAATACTTCTTCTGAAGCGCGTACGCCTCGTCCAGATCGAGACCGAGGAAGCGGGCGATATAGCCGCGCATGCGCACGTCGATCTGGGCGAACAAATCGATGGCCGCCGGGTAGAGCGTGTTGTCGAGGTCGAACAGCCAGGCCTCAGCGTTGCGCAGCGGTGAGATCGGCGACGACATGGTATGGGACCGCTGCTTCATCATGCCTCTGAGGTGAATTCGCCGCTGCGTACAGCGCAGCATTGACGGACTGTAAAGGATTGCGGGCGATGATGGGAGATATCGTCTCCTTACCTTCCGGATGCTTCCCTTGCCGACGCTGCCTACCGGCCGTTGCGAATCGTGCATGACGACAGTCCGCGCCGAGCGTAATCGCTTCGTCGCCTTCGCCTTTGCCTGGCCCGATCTGCTGTTCGAACTCGATGAAGCCGGCTGTATCGTTCACGCGACCGGAGCGCTGGAAGCCACCATCGGCCTTCAAGCAGGCCGGATCCTGGGTTCCCCTTCCTCGATCTGGTGCCGCCTGGGGAGCGGGCATTGGCTCGGGTGCTAATCGCTGCCGCGGCGCGACGGCGGAGCGCATCGACGGTAAGTCGATCTCTCTGGTTAATGCGGCCGGCATGGCGGTGCCGGTGAGGTTTGCCGGCCATCGCCTGGCAGAGTTGGGCGGCCACGTCTTCATCGGCCTGCGGCGCGAAACTGTATCGCACGCCACCGATGCGCCAGAACACCGTGATAGCGAAAGCGGATTGCTTGACAGCAAGGCGTTCGTCGACGGCGTCTGCCAGCAGCTACGGGATCTTCCCCCCACTGGCGGCAAGTCGCCGCAACTGTCGCTGATCCGTTTTTCCGGGCTGGGGACCTGGCAGGTGATCCCTTGCAGCGGAATCGCTGCTGCGCAACCTGGGGGACGCTGCGCGCTTTCTCATCGAATGGCGATCTGGCCCTGCGGGCTGGCCACGATCAGTTCGGCTTACTGCATCAGCCGGACCTCGATCTGGCGGAGCTGAGGCAGGAACTGCTCGGCCTGCTCCCCGGCAAGGCAGGTAACTCAGCCGCCGGGGCAATCGAGACGGCGAGCATCGCCCTCGTCGTCGACCATTTGCACAGCGAGGAGGTCGCCAAAGGCATTGTCGCCGTCATCAACCGCTTCCGCGCCAGGGAAGACCCGGCTGCCGCCCTGTCGGGAGCGGCGACGGGCTTTCCAGCCCTCGCCAAGCAGGCAATGCGCACAATCGAGCAATTGAAGACTGTCATTGCCAACGGTGGCTTCAATCTCGTCTTCCAGCCGATCATCGACGCGTTGCATGGCAAGATTCACCACTACGAAGCGCTGGTTCGATTCCCTGCGGCCTGCGGCATGCAGTCCACGTTCGAATGCGTCGCGCTGGCTGAGGAAATTGGTGCCGTCGAGGAACTCGACATGGGAATCGCTCAAAAAGTCGTGAATTGGCTGCACGGGACAAAAGCCAGCGTCGGGGCCGCCTGCGCCGTCAACATCTCCGGCCAGTCGGTAACATCCCCGCTATACACTGAGCGCCTGCTGCAGCTTTTGGATGCGCATCCCGGCCTGCATAGCCGCATGCTGTTCGAGATCACCGAGTCCAGCACCATCCGCGACCTGGCGGCAGCGAACGCGTTTGTGCATCTGCTGGGTGACCGGGGCTATGCGGTCTGCCTGGACGACTTCGGCGCCGGCGCGGCTAACTTCCCGTACCTCGCCGGTCTAGACGTCGACATCGTCAAGTTCGATGGCCCGGCGGTACGGAGCGCCCGCCTTTCGGCGAAGGGGATCGCCTTCCTGAAGGCATTGTCGAGTGTGTGCCGGGAACTCGGCATACGGACCGTCTTCGAAATGATCGACGATGAGGAAGGCCTCAACTTCGCCCGCGGCTGCGGCGCAGACTACGTTCAGGGCTATCTGTTCGGCGAGCCATCCGCCAACATCGAGGTCTTCCGCCGCAGCATTCCGGCGGAGTTGTTCCAGACCTTGCTCGCGCTGTAGACTCGACGCATCAATCGGCGGTGACGAGCGTGCCAGCGCCATGTTCGGTGAACAACTCAAGCAGCAGCGTGTGCGGCACCCGGCCGTCGATGATCACCGCCCCCTCGACCCCCTTGCCGACAGCTTCGAGGCAGGTTTCGATCTTCGGAATCATCCCGCCGCGAATGGTGCCGTCGGCGATGTAACGCCGCGCCTCCAGCATCGTCATCTGCGGGATCAGCGTGCCGCTCTTGTCGAGCACGCCTTCGATATCGGTGAGCATCAGCAGCCGCTTTGCACCCACCGCCGCGGCGATGGCACCGGCGGCGGTGTCGGCATTGATGTTGAGCGTCTCGCCGTTACTACCGCTGCCAATCGGCGCAATCACCGGCGTGATGTCGGAGCGTTCATAGAAGTCGAGGATATGCGGGTTTATCTCCGTGGGCTCTCCCACCAGGCCCAGATCGAGGATCCGCTCGATGTTGGAGTTCGGGTCCCTCTTGGTGCGGCGCAGACGCTGCGCCTGGATCAGGTTGCCGTCCTTGCCGGACAACCCGACCGCGAAGCCGCCGGCGGCGTTGATCGCCGAAACGATGTCCTTATTGATCGAGCCGGCGAGGACCATTTCGACGACATCGACGGTATCCTTGTCGGTCACCCGCAGACCGTCGACAAACTCGCTCTTGATCTTCAGCCGGTCGAGCATGCGGCCGATCTGCGGTCCGCCGCCATGCACCACCACCGGGTTGATGCCGACGTGGCGCAGCAGCACGATGTCGCGGGCGAACAGGCGGAATAGCTCCGTCTCACCCATCGCATGGCCACCGTACTTGATGACGAAGGTGGCGCCGGCGTAGCGGCGCATGAACGGCAGCGCCTCGGACAGCGTGCGCGCCTTCGCCAGCCACTCCTCGCGAGAGGGCGAAGGGTTGTCTTTTGATCTCGGTCACGTCTTTCATGCGGCGGGACTGTAGAGGCGGCGGCCAAGATTTCCAGCGCAAATTCGCGCCGTCACTGCATACGAGGCGTGTTAATCCGCCAGTGCATAGTCGATGGTGGAAACGACGCGCACCGTCTTGGCGATCTGCTTCTCTTCCGTCATGCCTGGCGTCTCGTCGCGCGGCAGAATTTGAAACAATCCCTGGCTCGCCCGGCGGATTCCGGTCACCCGACTGCCGGAATCTTTGGCGAACTGCTCGGCACCCTCGCGCGCACTCTTTGTCGCAGCGGCGATCATCGAAGGCTTGACGTCGTTGAGGCGGGTAAACAGGTAGACCGGTCCGGACGACGGCTGTCCTTCGCTGCCGAGGACGATGCCCGCAGCAACCAAATCGCCGATTTTCTGACTCGCCAGGGCGACCTTGTCGACGTCAGCAGTGCGTACCATCAGCGTCTGCGCGATGATGAAGCGGCTTTCGATCGGTCCCGAACGATAGGTCTGCGCGAGAAGATCGGTTACCTGCAGGCTATCCACCTCGACTGCCTCGCGCGGCAGGGCGTTGGCGACGAGAAACGCCAGCACCTTCTGCGTGTCGGCGGCGATCTGCTCCTGCGCTTTGGCGAGTTGATTCGACGTGGTGACAAAGCGCATCGGCCACAGCGCCAGATCGGCCCTTACCGGCTGCTCGGCCACTCCCTTGACGGTGACGAAGCGGTCGCCGGCACGCGCATCAACAAAACCGCGGCCGATGAACCAGCCGCCAACGGCAACACCGAGGGCGAGAAGTGCGGCGGAAGGCACGATGAATGGGTTGCCTCAAAATGATCTCCGGGGAATGTCGATCTGCGGCGAGCTAGCCGACCGTCGCCCAAGGCGGCATTGCATCAGCCTTCCATCGAAGTCGGCTTACGGGGCTGCCGCCATTCGGTGAGTGCCGCCAGAGCGCCGCGCAGTTCGGCGATGCCGTGGCCCTTCTCGGCACTGGTCGGCAACACGTCGGGGTGCGCGGCGGCATGGCGGGCAAGCTCACGGGCGGTGCCTTCAATCCGCTCCGTAAGCTCCGCCGGGCGCAGTTGATCCGTCTTGGTCAGCACCGCCTGGTAGGCGACCGCCGCCTTGTCCAGGATCGCCATCACCGCCCGGTCGACATCCTTCGGTCCGTGGCGGGCGTCGATCAGCAGCAAGGCGCGGCGCAGCGGTGCCCGACCGACGAGGTATAGTTCCACCAGCCGCGTCCAGTTTGCCACCTGCTCCTTCGGAGCCTTCGCGTAACCGTAACCCGGCAGGTCGGTCAGCATCAGCCGGCCCCCGAGGTCGAAGAAGTTGATCTGGCGCGTGCGCCCTGGCGTCACCGACACCCGGGCGAGCGCGTTCCTTCCGGTCAACGCATTGATGAGGCTGGATTTGCCGACATTGGAACGGCCGGCGAAGCAGATCTCCGGCAAGCCGTCCGGGGGACCTGCTCGAGCGCTCGCCGCACCGGTGACGAACCGGCACTCCTGGGCGAACAGCAGGCGACCCCGCCTCCAGAGCTTCGGCGGGGCCCGCCGTCTTCCGGAGCGCGCAGGAGACGTGGCGCAAAACGGAGACGCGGATGCCCGGCTATCCAGATCTTCACGCCCATCCGCCGCATGATCACCCATTGCTGAAGGATCGACAGGATGTTGTTCCAGGTCCAATAGATCACGAGGCCGGCGGGGAAGTGGGCCAGCATGAAGGTGAACACCACCGGCAGGATCATGAACATCTTTGCCTGGATCGGGTCAGGCGGTTGAGGGTTCAACTTCTGCTGCAGGAACATCGTCACGCCCATGATCAGCGGCCAGGCACCGATCATCAGGAATTGCGGCGGGGTCCACGGAATGAGGCCGAATACATTGAAGATGGTGGTCGGATCGGGCGCCGAGAGATCCTTGATCCAGCCGTAGAACGGCGCGTGGCGCATTTCGATGGTGACGAACAGCACCTTGTAGAGCGAGAAGAACACCGGGATCTGGATCACGATCGGCAAGCAGCCGGAAGCCGGGTTGACCTTCTCCCGCTTGTACAGCGCCATCATCTCCTGGTTCAGCCGCATCTTGTCGTCGGCGAAGCGCTCGCGCAGTTTCTGCATTTCCGGCTGCAGCTTGCGCATCTGGCTCATCGCCTTGTACGACTTGTTGGCGAGCGGGAAAAACACCAGCTTGATCGATACGGTGAGAAGAAGAATGGCAACTCCGAAGTTGCCGACCAGCCCGTGCAGCCAGTTCAAGGCGTAGAACATCGGGCGCGTCAGGAAGTAGAACCAGCCCCAGTCGATCGCCAGATCGAAGCGCTTGATGCCGTACTTTGCTTCGTACTGGTCGATCAGCGTGACCACCTTGGCGCCGGCGAACAGCCGTGTCTCGCTTTCTATCAAGCCACCGGGCGCCACCGACTGCTGCGAGCCGACGTAGTCCACTTGATATTGATTTGTTCCGGCGGCGCGCTGGAAGACGAAGCGAGCGGTGATCGGCTGCTCTTGATCGGGCGCCAGCGCCGACAGCCAGTACTTGTCGGTGATGCCGATCCAACCGCCGGTGGTGTGATGGGTAATGACGCCCTTTTCCTGAAGATCCTTGTAGCTGACCTCCTCCAGCGTGCCGTTGAAGACGCCGAGCGGCCCCTCGAAGAGAATAAAGAAACCGCTGGTCGGCGGCGTGCCGAAACGGCTGATCAGCCCGTAGGGCATCAGCGAGACTGCCTCGTCGCGCTTGCTCTCGACGCTTTGGCGCATGGTGAACATGTAGTGTTCGTCGACCGCGAAGGCCCGCTTGAAGATCAGCCCCTCGCCATTGTCCCAGCTCAGTGTTACCGGCTGCCTGACCGTCAGGGCTATTGGTCGGCGGTCCAGCGGGTGGCTCGGCCCAGGGACAGGCACCGCGCCGCCGGGCGCAACCCACCCGTGCTCGGAGAAGTAGGCGTCGGGTGCCCTTGCGGCGAAAACAGGAACGATCTCGGGGCTCGTTGGATCGATTGTTTCGCGATAGTTAAGGAGGGTCACGTCGTCGACACGACCGCCGACCAGGGCGATCGAGCCGTGCAGGCTGGGCGTATCGATGTGAACGCGAGGGCCTCCTTTGAGGGCCTGCACTCCGCGTGCCGCCGCGGCGATGCCGGCTGGGACGGTTGGGGTAGCGCCTGGAGCGACACCGGCACCGGCACCGGGAGGAGCGATGCCCGGCTGCGGTGCTGCCGGCGCGCTGGAACCACCTGGCGAAGGGATAGAGGGCGCCGGCGACTGGGAGACTGCTGCGGTTTGGGGTGCCGAGGTAGGCTTTGGATAAAACCGCTCCGAGACGAATTGGAAAGCGAACAGAATCAGCACGGAAGCCACGACAGCCAGTATCAGGTTCTTGTTATCCATGGTGATTCCGGGCTTCAGGCGATCAGTGGGAAGGGGGGCGCAAATTCGAATGGCAGCACTGGCCGTTCAGAGCCGGAGCCGCCGCCGGCGACGGTACGGGATCGAATCCGGCGCCGCCCCAGGGGTGACAGCGGAGCAGCCGGCGCAGCGACAACCATCCTCCAGCGAATGCGCCGTGGCTGCGCAGTGCCTCCAGCGCATAGGCGGAACAGGAAGGTGCGTATCGGCATGCGACAGGAAACACGGGCGACAGCAGCCAGCGCCAGACATACACCGGCATACTCAGCAGCCGTGCCGCCGGGCTCATTGGCCGTCTTCCAAAGCCGGCGGCTGGCCGCAGGATCCAGGCGCCGCTCAGCACCGAGCCGGCGCAGTGCCGTTTCGAGATCCATAAGCAACAGCGGGAATGGTCGCTGCAAGGTCGCCCGCCGGCCAATCAATACATAATCCCGCCCAGGAGCGGCCGCTTCGGCGAGCAACAGTCGCGCCGCCTCGCGCAAGCGACGGCGCGCCCGATTGCGAGCCACGGCGTTGCCAACCTTGCGGCTGGTGGTAAACCCGACGCGGATAGTGGAGGGCAACGGCATGCTGTCCCGATCGTCTCGCCGCCACACCTGCAGTACCAGCCCCGGGCTTGTCCAGGATCGCCCGCGACGGGCGACCCGCAGGAATTCCGAACGCTGCTTCAGGCGGGGAACGGCCGATGTCACGGACGGTTCAGGCGGAAAGGCGCTTACGCCCCCGCTTGCGCCGAGCCGCCAGCACACGACGGCCGCCGACGGTCGCCATCCGCGCACGAAACCCGTGGCGGCGCTTGCGAATGATTTTGCTCGGCTGATAAGTCCGCTTCACCAATGGATCTCCCTTTGGGAAAGGCTGCGGTATACGGACTCGGCGGACGAAGTCAACGCCGCCGCCGAGCCGCCGGCTGGGCGCCGCACATCAGCTCGATATTCGGACAGTATGGGCGGACGGCAACCATGCTACCGATCTCTGAAGGTAGCACCGCAGCAAGGCGAGAGGATCGAAGTGTCGGCCGAAAACGCGGATCGCGATCCGGAGGCCCGGGGACGCAGCTTTCTCTGGCGGACACTGCCGCTGGCAATCCTGCTGCTCGGCTTCGGGGCTTTCTTCGCGTTCGGTCTGCACCACTATCTGTCATTCGAGGAACTCAGCCGGCACCGTGAGATCCCTGCTAACCTGGCGCGCCCGCCACCAGACGTTGGCGGTGCTCACCTTCATCGGCGTCTACGTAGTGGTGACGGCGCTGTCGATACCGGGGCGGTGTGGATGACGATTGCCGGCGGCTTCCTGTTCGGCGTCGTCTGGGGCAGCGCCTATTCGGTGGTCGCGGCTACGCTGGGCAGCTGCGCCGTTTTTCGGCGGCCCGCTTTTTTGCGGGCGACTGGCTGCGTCGACGGGCGGGTGCCCAGCTGGACCGGATGGAAGCCGGATTCCGCCGGAATGCACTGAGCTACCTGCTGGTTCTTCGACTGGTGCCCATCTTTCCCTTCTGGCTCGTCAATCTGGCGCCGGCGCTCATTGGCGTTCCCCTCCCCATCTTCATCGTCGGCACCTTGCTGGGTATCGTTCCCGGCTCGGTCGTTTATGCTTCGGTTGGAAATGGACTTAATGCCGTCATTGCCGCGGGTGGAACACCCGATCTCGGAGTGCTGTTTCACCTGGAAGTGCTGGCGCCGTTACTGGGGCTTGCCGCGCTGGCGCTGGTCCCGGTCGTTTATCGATGGCTGAAGCATCGCAAAAGCGGCCGTTCGGGGGAGAATGGGGATGAAGCTGCCTGAGCGATTTGATCTATGCGTCATCGGGGCCGGCTCGGCAGGGCTCAGCGTTGCCGCCGGCGCCGCGCAGATGGGCGCCTCGGTAGCGCTGATTGAACGCGCGAAGATGGGCGGCGACTGCCTGAACTATGGCTGCGTGCCGTCGAAATCGCTGCTGGCGGCGGCACGCGCGGCGGAAGCGGCGCGCAACGCCGAACGCCTGGGGGTGATCGCCGGCGTTCCACCGATCGATCAACGGCGGATCCGCGATCATATCGCCGGGGTCATTGCCGACATCGCTCCGCACGATTCGGTCGAGCGCTTCCAAGGACTGGGAGTCACGGTGCTCCGCGATTCTGCGCGGTTCTCCGGACCAGCGGAGGTCGAGGCCGGCGGTCGCAGAGTTCGCGCCCGACGCTTCGTCATCGCCACCGGCTCCTTGCCGATCGTGCCGGTAATCCCGGGCCTCGAAACCGCCCCATTCCTGACCAACGAGTCGGTGTTCGATCTGGACGAGTTGCCGGCCCACCTGATCGTCCTCGGCGGTGGCCCGATCGGCGTGGAGTTGGGCCAAGCCTTCCGGCAGTTGGGCGCTCAGGTGATGATCGTCGAACAAGCGAAGATGCTTTCGCACGACGACCCTGAACTCGTCGCGGTGCTGCGCCGACGGTTCAGCGAGCAGGGAATCGTCATGCGGGAGGGGGCGCGAGTGATTGCCGTTCGCGCCGAGGCGGGAAAAATAACTGTCCAGATCGAGGATGGTGCAGGCATTTCTGAAGAAACAGGATCGCACCTGCTTGTGGCGATTGGTCGCAAAGCTTCGATCGAGGACTTGGATCTGTCGCGCGCCGGCATTGCTTGCGGACCGGCCGGTATCATGGTCGACGCCCGGCTGCGCACCACCAATCACCGCGTCTTCGCCATCGGCGACGTCGTCGACGGTCATCCGCGATTCACGCACGTCGCCAGCTATCATGCCGGAATAGTGTTGCGCAACGCGCTGTTCCGCTGGCCGGCGAAGGTGGACCTCCAGGCATCGCCGCGGGTTACCTACTGTGATCCCGAGCTGGCGCAGGTGGGACTAAGCGAGGGGGAGGCGCGCGCGATTTACCGCCATGTGCGGATATCGCGGGCCTCTTTCGCCGAAAATGACCGGGCGCAGGCGGAGCGGGACACCGACGGGATCTGGTGAAGGTGATCACCAGCGGTCATGGACGCATCCTGGGCGCTGGCATCGTTGGTGCCGGCGCGGGCGAGTTGATCCAGACGTGGGTGCTGGCGATTGGGCAGCGAATTGGCATCGGCGCAGTGGCGAAGATGATCGCTCCCTACCCGACCCGGGGCGAGGCGAACAAGCGCGCCGCCGGTGAGTTCTTCGCGCCGAAGCTGTTCGGCAAAAGCACGCGTCGGCTGGTCCGCCTGCTCGCCGGCCTGCCGTGACGCGCCGGCAGCACATCCATTTGCCGTGAGATCGCGGCGCCGCCATCACGCAGTCGCTATAATCCATGTTGATGATCGAGGAACCTTATCGACGCCGCTTCCTGACTGGTCTGTCGGCCCGCCTGCTGGCGCTCACCATCTGCTTTGTGATGCTCGCGGAGGTGCTGATCTACCTGCCGTCAATCGCGCGATTTCGCGACGCCTATCTGCGCGATCAGATCGTCAAGGCTCATTTGGCCGCTCTCGCCTTGCAGGCCAGTCCGAACGGCAAGATAGCAGACCCTTTGACCATGGACTTGCTGCGCCACGCCGGGGCGCATGCAATCGTGCTGAAGGCCCCGGACCGGCGGATGCTGATGCTGTCTGATCGGATGCCGCCGGAAGTCGCGGCGACGCATGATCTGCGTGATCAATCGTTGGCAGAGGCGATCCGTGATGCGGTGATAACGTTGGTGCAGCGCGACAACCGCATTCTGCGGGTTATCGGCGCGACACCCCGTGATCCTGACGCAACCGTCGAAGTCCTTCTTGATGAGACGCCCCTGCGCAAGGAGATGTATGAGTTCTCCTGGCGCATCCTGAGACTGTCGATCGTTATTTCGCTGATCACGGCGGGACTAGTTTACGTCGTCCTGCAGTGGCTGATGGTGCGCCCAATCCTGCGGCTGACCGAGAGCATGGTGCGCTTCCGCAGCGAGCCGGAGAATGAGCGGACGACCATCCGAGCCTCTCATCGCAGCGACGAAATCGGCGTGGCGGAGCGGGAACTGGCGGCGATGCAGGAACAGCTGCGACATGCGCTGCGGCAGAAGGAGCGACTGGCGGCGCTTGGCACAGCCGTCACCAAAATCCATCACGATCTGCGTAACACGCTGGCCAGCGCCGTCCTCGCCTCGGATCGCCTCTCTGACATCGACGAGCCGGAGGTGCAGCGTCTGGCTCCAAAGCTTTACCAGGCAATTGGTCGGGCAGTCGCTCTGACCAGTCGCACGCTCGAGTTCGCCGGCCAAGAAGCGGCCCCGCTGCAAGAAAATAGCTTTCGGTTGCGCGATCTCCTGACAGAGGTCGGAGAGTCCATACGAACTTCGCAAGACGCCCTGCCTATTATCAGCGCTGACGGAGAGGCGCTAGATATCATCATCAGCGCTGATCGGACGCAGTTGTTTCGTGTCTTCAGCAACCTCACGCTGAACGCGGCGCAAGCTGGGGCGCGAAACGTGCGTTTTACCGCGCAGCATGCAAACGGAATCGTTCAGATTGACGTCGGTGACGACGGCCCCGGCATTCCTTCGACGACGCGTGACAAGCTGTTCCAGCCGTTCGCCGCCAGCCGCAAGGGAGGCACCGGTCTCGGGCTGGCGATTGCCAAGGAGATCGTTGCCGCTCACGGCGGTGCACTTGCTCTTGCCGGCTCTGATAACACCGGAACGGTCTTCCGCATCGAGCTGCCGCTGCGCCGGGCATCGACGGCGCATGGGGATGTTCCCTCTCCCCACTAGACGGCGTGAACGGGCTTGCGCGGCGGCGACAAATCGGATTTGTTGCACCGCAAGAAGCACCTAGGAGGAGCGGAAATGCCCCAGGTTGGACGGTGGGTAGTCGGGTTGATGGTCGCGCTGATCGGCGTGTTCGCGCTTTTTCTGGCTTCGCGCGCCACTGATCCGGTGATGTATTATACCGGAATCGTCTTCTTCATCGCCGCCGTGCTATTTAACTTCTTGCAAATCAAGCAAGTTTACGACGAGAAGTCCCATCACTGAGCATCCTTCCACCGCGCGCCAGCTGGACGACTGGAACCCCCGGATCTACCGCACGTTCCTGTGGGAGCGGTTGCGTCCGGCGATAGACCTGCTCAACCGCGTCGATCTTTCGGTGCCATCCATCATCTACGACCTCGGCTGCGGCGCCGGACACATCACCCGGCGGCTGGCATCGCGCTGGCCGGCGGCGCGGGTCACCGGAATAGATGCGTCGCCGGTGATGCTGGCGGAAGCCAGGCGCGAGCCAAGCACGATCACCTGGATCGATGCCGACATTGACGAGTGGGAGCCGGAAGAGCCGGCGGATCTGATCTTCTCCAACGCGGCGCTGCACTGGCTCGATGGCCATGAGACGCTGCTGCCGCGGCTGCTGACCTATCTTCGTCCGGGCGGAGTGCTGGCAACGCAGATGCCGCGCAACCACGGCGAGCCGTCGCATACCTCGATTTACGACGCCATCGAAGCGGGGCCGTGGCGCGACCGGCTGCTGCCGCTGCTCCGCCTGCACCCGGTGGCGCCGCCGGAAGTCTATGCCCAGATGCTGCTACCGCTGGCCGGTTCCGTGGACATCTGGGAGACCGTCTACCTGCACAACCTGCCGGGCGACAATCCGGTAGTGGAATGGACCAGCGGCACTGGTCTACGACCTGTGCTGCAGTCATTGCGCGGCCAGGAACGGCATGATTTCTTGTCGGATTACGCCGCGCGCGTCGCCAGGGCCTACCCGCCACGCCCCGACGGCCTGACCCTTTTCCCCTTCCGACGCCTGTTCGTCGTCGTCACGCGCTAACCTGAAGCGGCTGCCGCGAGAACGTCTCCGCCGGGTTGTGCACGGCCCTCGACCCTCGCCCAATGCGTCCGACATCGACGCCTCTTCGCTGTACAAGAGCTGCCGCCGGCTAATGATAGAATGAACTCCCCGAGGACTTCCGGCAGAACTTAAGCCCATGGGACTGCTTCCGACCGCGCGCCGGAACCAGTGCTGCTGAGTTACGACGCGTGATCCACCCCTTTGCCCACGCGAACTCGGCTGCTTACCTCTTGCTTTGCCTGAAATTCCCGGAACTGTTCATTGCCATCATAAGCCATCGCAAAGATGGCGCGCCCGAGAGGACCTCGAACCCTAACCTTCTGATCCGTAGTCAGATGCTCTATCCGTTGAGCTACGGGCGCGTGATGGTGGCAGACGTTTGTTTGCCTTGAACCAACCTAGCGCATCGCGGCCGGGCGCTGCAACAACAGTTCCGCCGGCTCCGAGCACTCATGCTGCGATCCGCTCTGCCGGTCCCGGCTGTCAAGACGCGACGAGCGGCTGAGCGGTCGGCGGCCGGTGTCGGATCCGCGCCCAATGGCGATCGCAGATGGCACGAAGCTCTCCCCAGGTGGAATCTGTCATCGCTGCCACCGCGTCTTTCTCAGCCTGCGTCAGCAGGCGTTTGCCGTACTCGTTGATGCGGCTGAGATCGCGATTCTTGACGTGCGCTGTTTTTGGCAGCCGTTCCGCCTGGTGGTCGTCTCGATCCGCGCGCTGAGCGTACTCTTTGCCGATTCTCGCCTCGATCCGCTCGCTCCACGGCAGGCCGCACAGCGTATAGAGGTCACGGTAAGTGCCAACCGGGTCGTCGACAATATCCTGCACGTTGATCAAGTGCAGGCGATCGGTTTCCGTCGACCACGCGATCAACCGGCGGTAGACCATTGTCCAAATCATCGCCCCCTTTATTGCTGACGAAGCCTCGTTAGGCTCTCCATCGTGAGCCGGAATATCAACGTGCCACCCTTTCTCCTGGAAGCAGCGGATTAAGGCGCCGACATCCGGCTTCCAGTTCAGCCGCGTGTAGCTGGCGGCTACCGCCGCCGGCGGCCGCACTGTAGCTAGCACGGTGATGCCAAGTCGAAGCGCCACCTCGCGCGACGTGAACACCGCCATCGGGTCCTTCCAGATGATTGTGCTGAGCAGCGGATTGAGGCGGCAAAGGATGTAGGACAGGTTCGAGCGCCCACCGATCAAACGCTTGGCAAGCGCCTTTATCGGCGTGTCTGCCCCCCGCCGCCCGCTCTTCATTCGCAAATCGAGGGTACGAATGCCGGCGACGATGTCATCAAGGCGAGCTTCGGTAAAGCCGCCTACCCCCGGGATCTCAAACGGGCGTTCGATCTCACGCACCCCGGACCGGTAATTGAACGGCTCGTAAAGCAATCCAGCCGAACGTGGTAGTGCGAGGTTATATCCTACCCCCGTGGTGCCCGAGCGTGGCGCACCGGTGATAAGCAGCAGGTTCATCGTGCGGCCCTTCCGCCCCGTTGCTCTCGTCGCGGTCCCAACGTCTCCCGGAAGGTTCTTGCCGTTCATGCTTTCTGCATGCTTGGACGGCTTCGCGCGCCCTTGCCCACGCGTTATCTGCCGAGAAGACGGATGTCGAAAACGGCAGTCGGCAAGCGCCTTAGGCGCGCGCCGCCTTGATGATCTGCCGTTTCAGCCGGCGCAACTCCGGGGTGAGGTCGGCGCTCTTAGCTTTCTGCAAGAATGAGTCGATACCGCCTCGGTGCTCGATTGTCCGCAGGCCGTTGGTCGAAACGCGCAAGCGCACCGGCTTACCCAGAGCATCGCTCATAACCGACGTCGCCTGCAGATTGGGCAGAAAGCGGCGGCGGGTCTTGTTGTTGGCGTGGCTGACGTTGTTGCCGCTCAGCACACCCTTGCCGGTGATCGGACAGCGCCGGGCCATAGCTTCATCTCCAAAACAGTACGGACGGGGCAAGAGACGCCCCGTCCGATATCGGATCGTATTTAGAGAAGTGTCGACCGGGCGTCAAGCGCACCCGTGCATTGCCATTCTCGCGGGTCTCAGGCCGCCATCTTCGCTTCAGGTTCTCGTCGAGCTTGTCGAGGAACTGCTCCGTCGTCATCCACGGCTGGTCGGGGCCGATCAGGATTGCCAGGTCCTTGGTCATGAACCCGTCCTCGACGGTGGCAACGCAGACCTCTTCGATGGCGCGGGCGAAGTCGACGACATCGGGCGTGCCGTCGAACTGTCCGCGGTAGTGCAGGCCACGTGTCCAGGCGAAGATCGAGGCGATGGGATTGGTCGAGGTGGGCCGGCCCTTCTGATGTTCGCGAAAATGCCGGGTGACGGTACCGTGCGCCGCCTCCGCCTCGATCGTCTTGCCATCCGGGGTCAGCAGCACCGAGGTCATCAATCCCAGCGAGCCGAAGCCCTGCGCGACCGAGTCCGACTGAACGTCGCCGTCGTAGTTCTTGCAGGCCCAGACGAAGCCCCCTTCCCACTTCAGCGCCGAAGCGACCATGTCGTCGATCAGCCGATGCTCGTAGACGATGCCTTTCGCCACAAACTGGTCCTTGAACTCGGCCTCGTAAATCTCGGCGAACAGATCCTGAAGCGGCCATCGTATGCCTTGAGGATGGTGTTCTTGGTCGACAGGTAAACCGACCAGCCGACATCAAGGCCATAGTTGAGACAGGCTCGCGCAAAGCCGCGGATCGAGTCGTCGAGGTTGTACATTGCCATGGCAACGCCACCGTCGGGGAATGCGAACACTTCGTGCTCGATCGGCGCACTGCCGTCATCCGGCGTAAAGCGGATGGTCAGCCGTCCCTTGCCGGGCACGACGAAGTCGGTCGCGCGGTACTGGTCGCCGAAGGCATGACGGCCGATGACGATCGGCTTTGTCCATCCCGGCACCAGGCGGGGAACGTTGCGGCAGATGATCGGCTGGCGGAACACGGTGCCGCCGAGGATGTTGCGGATGGTGCCATTCGGCGACTTCCACATGTTCTTCAGCCCGAACTCCTGCACCCGGGCTTCGTCAGGGGTGATGGTCGCACACTTCACGCCGACGCCGTGCTCCTTGATCGCATTGGCGGCGTCAATGGTTACTTGATCGTTGGTAGCGTCGCGATGCTCCATCCCCAGGTCGAAGTATCGAATATCTATATCGAGATAGGGAAGTATCAGCTTCTCTTTGATTTTCGCCCAGATCACCCGGGTCATCTCGTCTCCGTCGAGATCGACGACGGGCTTGGCGACCTTGATCTTCTGCATCCGATACCTCGTTGGTGAGCTGTCCCGGCTGATGGCGGTAGAACGAATGGGATTTGGTTGCGAAGAACTCGCACGGGGCCGCTACCGTACTTGGCGGCGCCCTCTTTGGCAAGATCGTGCGCTGATCGTTGCCGCCGCTGTAGTGCGCGTGCTTGCCGGCCTTTTAGTTCAATTGAGCGGGCTGGCTCACTCGCAGCCCGAAGCACCGGCTGCGCCACTGCGTTGGCCATCGGCCCTGCGTCGGCTTGTTGCGCGACGCATTTCCCACCGGCGTCCGTACGACCAGGCTTAATGCGGCTGTCTTCTCGTCCCGTATCGCTCGTTAATAAGTGTCGAGAAACCGCAGTAAACCGCCGCGCGGTTCCCCTTGTAGCGCGTCTTCACGCATGACGACGCGGCCCCTTACCACGGTTGCGATCGGCCAGCCGGTGACGGTCATGCCGTCGAACGGAGTCCAGCCGCAGCGACTAGCGATCCAGCGATGGGTGATCATCCGCCGCTGTTTCAGGTCAACGACGCTGAAGTCGGCAGCATAGCCCAGCGCGATGCGGCCCCGTCCGGCAAGCCCAAAGAGGCGCGCCGGCCCGGCGCTGGTCAGATCAACCAGCCGCTGCAAGCTAAGTCGTCCCCGGGCCACGTGGTCGAGCATGATCGGCAGCAGCGTCTGCACTCCGGGCATTCCCGAGGGACTTTCCGGATAGGGCTTCTTTTTCTCCTCGCGGGTGTGCGGCGCGTGGTCGGAGCCGATGCAATCAACGATCCCGTCTGCCACCGCCTGCCACAACGCCTCGCGATGCCGGGCGTCGCGGATCGGCGGGTTCATCTGTGCGAAGCTGTCGAGTTCAGTGTAGCAATCCGGCGCCTGCAGCGTCAGATGTTGCGGCGTCACCTCGACCGTCGCCAGATCCCGGTGTTCCGCCAGCAAGGTCATTTCCTCGGCAGTGGAGACGTGAAGCACGTGGACCCGGCGCGACGCCGATTCGGCCAGCGCCAGCAGGCGGCGGGTCGCCGTGACGGCGGTTTCGACATCGCGCCATTCGGCGTGCAAAATGGGATCAGCGCCGCCGGCGACGATGGTGTAGCGCTGACGCAGCCTTGCCTCGTCCTCGGCGTGTACCGCCACCCGCCGCTTGCCGTTTTCCAACACTTTGGCGACCGCGGCGTCGTCAGCGACCAGCAGGTCGCCGGTCGAACTTCCCATGAACATCTTGACGCCGGCGCAACCCGGCAGACGTTCCAGGCGGGGGAGATCCTCGATGTTATCCGGCGTAGCGCCCACGTAAAAGGCGATGTCTACCCAGGCTCGCCCGCCCGCGCGGCGACATTTTTCGGCCAGTTCCGCCGCGCCCGTCGTGGGGGGCTTGGTGTTCGGCATATCGAAGACGGCGGTAACTCCGCCCAGTGCCGCCGCAGCGGTGCCGGTGGAAATGTCTTCCTTGTGCTCGAGGCCCGGCTCACGAAAGTGCACCTGCGTATCGACAACACCCGGCAGCACATGCAGGTCACGGCAATCGAGCGTTTCGGCCGCGGTCGCTTGTCGTAAGCTGCCAAGGGCTGCGATGCGTCCGTCGCGAACTCCAATATCGATCTCTTCACAACCGCCGGCGGTAGCGACAATGCCACCCCTTAGCAGCAAGTCGAAGGGCGCAGCCGCCATGTCCTGTTCGCATCCCCGGTCCAAGGTGAGCGCGAATCAGGGCGCCCAGGTTGTCCTACGATGTTGGTGGTCAGCGAGCTTCCGCTTCCTTCTGCCGGATTCGCTCGGCGATTGGCGCCTGCTGATCGGGAGGCAAGCGATCAAGCACCGTCGTTATCTCGGAGCGGCACGTGATCGTGGCGTTCTTGAACAAATGCAGCACCTGGCCGTCGACATAAGCGGAGCCGACCGTGCAGATTGAATCGCCAGCCTTGCCCTTTTTGTAGTACTGTTCAGCTCGTGCAAGGGCGCTGCCGCAAATCGAAACCGCGCTTCCGGCGGTGGGAACATCCTTGATGCCCTTCAACTCGCCCTGGTACACAGCAATCCGCTTGCGTGCCTGCGTGGAGGCGGCTTCCAGCGACTTCATACATTCTGGATCGATAACGCCCGATGACCCTGGCGAAGCGGCGATCAAATTCACGGACAGGGCGACCGCGACAATAAGTGCACTTTTCATCGGAAGACCTCGGCGAATTAAGGCCAAAAGGCGGTCGCAGTTTGGCAGCCGCTGCCGCAACTGGCAAATGAAACGTCGCCATCGGCTGCAAGCGCCTGTTCTTTGTCGAATCCGTGACGTATCATGGGCTTGTGAGGATAAGCGAAACATGCGGCCGATGCGGGGAGTTGCGGCTGCTCATGATGATTAAGGTCAACGACCGGCGGGGCAACCTGCCGCCGCCGGTCGGAGCCTGCTTGCCACAGGAAGACGCATGGACCTAGACCCTCTGACGCTCTCGCGCATTCAGTTCGGCTTCACCATTTCCTTTCATATCATTTTTCCGGCGTTCACCATCGGGCTTGCCGCTTGGCTGGCGACGCTTGAGGTGCTGTCCAAGGCCACCGGCCGCCCCGTGTACCGGGTGCTGTTCGACTTTTGGCTCAAGGTATTTGCCGTTGCGTTCGGAATGGGAGTCGTTTCCGGCATCGTCATGGCCTTCCAGTTCGGCACCAACTGGAGCGAACTCGCCCACAGGATGGGACCCATACAAGGCCCGCTGCTCGGGTACGAGACCTATACGGCATTCCTGCTGGAGAGCACCTTCCTTGGAATCGTGCTGTTCGGCCGGGACCGCGTCCCGCCGTGGGCCTACCTGGCAAGCTGCTGCCTGATCGCCGTTGGCACGACGTTCTCTGCCTTCTGGATCATGGCGAACAACTCCTGGATGCAGGTTCCAGTGGGCTGGGTGCAGGAGGGAGGCCGCTACGCACCCAGCGACTGGTGGCTGATCCTGAGCAACTGGGTGGCATGGATCCGCTTCTCGCACATGCTGCTGGGCGCTTATTTGACGACGGCGTTCTGCATCGCGGCCACCGGAGCCTGGTATCTGCTTCGCCGCATCCACGGCGAGGCAGCGAAGACGATGCTGAGCATGGGGCTGGGGCTGGCGGCGGTGCTGATCCCGGCACAGATCGCCTTCGGCCATCTGAACGGCGAGTACACGGCCAAGCATCAGCCGTCGAAGTTCACCGCCATCGAGGGTCGGTGGCAGACCGAGCAGCCAGCGCGTCTGCTGCTGTTCGCGTGGCCTGACGTTGCGAACGAGCGTAATGCCTGGGAAGTCGCCGTTCCCTACCTCGGCAGCTTTGTCGATACCGGCAGCTTTACCTCGGAGGAGCCGGGCATCGTCACCGTTCCGAAGGAGCAGCGGCCGCCGTTCCTGATTCCGTTCTATGCGTTCCGCATCATGGTCGGGCTAGGACTGCTGATGCTGGCGTTGTCGTGGGGCGGGATGTGGCTGCGATGGCGTGGCTGGGACCGGGCGCCCCGCGCGTTCCTCTGGATTACCTTTCTCAGCTTCCCGTCGGGCTTTATCGCCGTGCTGACCGGCTGGTTCACTGCCGAAGTTGGCCGCCAGCCCTGGGTGGTTTACGGACTGCTGCGGACGGCGGACGCGCTCACGCCGAGCCTCGGTGTCGCCGAAGCCTGGACATCGCTGATCGCGTTCGTCAGCGTCTACACACTGATTTTCTCAGGCGGTACGCTGTACATCTATCGCTTGCTGAAGGCGGGTCCCGCTGCGACGCCGCCGAAGCCGAAAAGCGGCGTCAGCGCGCTCAGGCCGATGGCGGCGGCGGGGCAAACCCCCGCGCCGGCCACTGGAGGGGGTGTCGCCGAATGACCCCCGTCCCAAGCGACTTCACTTTTGATCTCGCCACGATCTGGGCGTTGATCATCGCCTTCGCCATCCTGCTGTACGTCATGCTTGACGGCTTCGACCTGGGCGTCGGCATTCTGTTCGGCACCACTAGCGATGAGGACTTCCGGCGGACGATGATGAGCGCGGTGGCTCCCGTCTGGGACGGCAACGAGACTTGGCTGGTGTTTGTTGGCGCCAATCTCTATGCCGGTTTTCCACTGGTCTACTCGATCCTGCTGCCCGCCTTTTACCTGCCGGTGACGCTGCTGCTGATCGCGCTGATTCTGCGCGGCGTCGCCTTCGAGTTCCGTTACAAGACGCAGCGCCTGCGCTGGGTGTGGGACGCCGGTTTCGTCTTTGGCTCGCTGATCGCCGCTTTCGTGCAAGGGGCAGCAGTCGGCGCAATTGTTGATGGCCTGCCGATCGAAAACGGCCGCTTCGTCGGCGGCCCCTTTAGCTGGCTATCACCTTTTGCCGTTGCCTGTGGGATCGGCCTGGTGCTTGGCTATATGCTGATCGGCGCCAGCTGGCTGGTGTTGAAGACCCGTGGATCACTGCGGGACTGGGCGTACATCCGCATCCTGCCCTTGGGGGCCGCGCTTCTGCTGTTCCTGTTCGTCGCCTTCGGCTACGCACTGACCGCCGACCTTGCGGTTATGCATCGATGGGTCGACCGGCCGTGGTTAGTCGTCTTTCCGGCGATCGGCGCACTGGCCACGTTCGGCTTGCTGAGCCGGAGTTCGCCGACGCCATGACTGGCTGCCCTTTACTTGCGTCGCCGCCATTTTTGTCGCTGCCTTCGCCACTATGGCGGCAAGCTTCTGGCCGTATATGATTCCATTCGACGTGACCATCGCCCAAGCGGCGGCGCCCGCCTCGTCGCTGAAGTTCCTGGTGTACGGTGCCGGGATGTTCATTCTGCCGATCGTGCTCATGTACACGATCGTCGTGTACTGGGTGTTCCGCGGCAAGGTGCGCGAAGAAGCGCATTACGAGTGAGCTGACTGGTAGCGTACCGTCAGGAAGATATGTCGGCGGTCAGCGCTGTCAGATCGTGCGGCTCGTCGATGTCAATGAGCACCGCGTCGTCTGGCATCTCTACCATCCGCAGCCGTTCCGCGTGCCGGCCCAACAACTCCCGGCCGCCGATGTCGCCCTTCTGCGCCGCCAATTCGCTAAACAGTGCCGCCGGCCACAGCACCGGGTTACCGCGCCGGCCCGCGTGCACGGGCACACAAATCGATCCCGGCGGCGCGGTGGCGAAAGCGGCGATCAGTGCATCGATGTGGTAGGCGCTGACACGCGGCATGTCGCCAAGCAGCACAAGCGCGCCATCGATCTCTTCGGGAAGAGCAAGAACGCCGGCGGCAAGCGATCCGGCAAGGCCATCGGCGTAAGCCGGGTTGTCGATGAAATCGACATTGGCATCAGCGATCGCCGCCCGCACTTCCTCGCCGCGGTGACCGGTGACCACAAGCACCGAACGGGCGTGCGAGGCCTTGGCGGCGTCCACCGCCGCGCGCAACAGCGGCTGGCCGGCAAAATCCACCAGCAGCTTGCCATCCCCACCCATGCGCGTTCCTTTGCCCGCCGCCAACACGATCGCGGCAATGTTAAGATCAGGCGAGGTGGTTGGCGGAGCGGCTGGCTGCATCAGTTGCCGCGGTTGCGGGCGCTGCGGTATCTCAGCCAGCAGGCCACCTACGCCCCACCCCATGATGTCGGCGGGACCTAAAGGCAGGCCGGCAAGCAGCCTTTGCAATACCATGTCGAAGCCGTTCAGCTGGGCGGAGCGGGCACAACCCGGAAGCCCGATCACGGCAGCGCCATCCAGCCTCCCCAGAAGCAGCAGATTGCCGGGATCTACTGGCATGCCGAAGTGCACGATTTCGCCGCCGCAGGCGATGATCGCCGCCGGCACAATGTCGCGACGATCAACGATCGCAGACGCCCCGCCGATCAGGATAGGGTCCAGCCCTCTCTCGCGCTGTGCTGCGACCGCCGCCGCCACCGCGCGTTCATCGTGGGCGACCACCACGGCATCGTCCAATTCAGAGCCCAGCGCCGCGAGCCGCCCCTGCGTCACTTGTCGCATCTTCTCCAGCAGCCCGTCCTTAAGGCCCGGCAGCCGCGTCTGCACCAGCCCGGCGCGGTGCGGCTGGAATGCCGCCACCGACAGCACCGGTGCCGCTGCCCGCAACACTTCCAGACACTGTCCCAGCACCGCCTGCGGGACAGCGAAAGGAATGAGCTTTACCGTTGCCAGCATCTGCCCCGGCCGTACGACGGCCATGGGCGCTGGCAGCGTCGCCACGGTGATTGCCTCGTCGATGCCGTTCGCCCGGTCAACGCGCGCCGCATCGATCTGCAGCCCACGCGCCGTTGCGTGAAGATTGGCCCGGCCGGTGGCCGCCGGCGCGGGCTTGACGCCCGATCCGGCGAGCGCCGCAGCTAATTGCGCTGCAGCCACGTCTTCGCCGACATCATCCGGCTGCAGACGAGCGACGACGAGGTTCGTAAACCCCTTGGCCGCCAGCAGCGCAACATCTGCGCCGCTCAGCACCCTGCCTTTCTTGAACGAGAAGCCGTCTCCCTTGACGCCGTGCGCCAATAACCCGCCCGCGGCGAGATCGATCGGTTCCGCCGAAAACTTCACGTATACCGCTCGCCGCGCCTTATCCGAGTGATTTCGGCAAGGATCGAGATCGCTATCTCAGGAGGCGTCCGGGCGCCACTGCCAAGCCCACCGGGCCGTGCAACCGGGCAAGGTCGGCATCATCGAACCCGGCCGTGCGCAGCCGGGCAAGACGAGCCAAATGGGTTTTCTTGCTGCCGAGGCAGCCGATGTAAAAGGCGTTTGAACGCAGAGCAACCCGCAACGCCGCGTCGTCAAGTTTCGGGTCGTGGGTGAGAGTCACGACCGCCGTGTGTTCATCTGGCCGTTCTTTCTCCATCGCCACGTCGGGCCAGTCACCGATAATGTTGAATGCCTGGAACTGCCGGCGAGAGGCGAAGCCGCGTCGCGGATCGATGAGAACGACCAGATAGCCCGCCGAGGCCGCCATTCGGGACAGCGGCTCGGCGATGTGCACCGCTCCAACGATGATCAGCCGTGGCGGCGGATTGAACACGTGCAAGAACACGCGTCCTGCTCGGTTTCGACGCTGAGACTTTCGCCGTTGACGATAGCTTGACGACCCTGCGCGAGCACCTCTTCTCCCAGGGTGAGGCGGCCCCGCCACTCGTCCCCCGCCAATAACGCCTGCTCGCCGCTGGGGAGTGCCGTCGCCAACACAGCCGAGCCGCCGCGTGCCCGCACTGCCAACACTTCTTGCAGCATCTCGAGCTGCATATCGATGTCGTTGACAAAGATCTCGACGCGTCCACCACAGGCCAGCCCGACCTCCCAGGCCAGGTCGTTGCTGACCTGAAACGTGATCAGCCGCGGCGAGCCGTCGGCCAGCACCGCCAGCGCTTCGCGCACGACCGAAGCCTCTATGCAGCCACCGGAAACTGACCCGGAGAAGCTGCCGGCCGCGTCGACGCACAGTTGGCTGCCGACAGGACGCGGTGCCGAGCCCCAGGTCGAAACCACCGTGGCAACCGCCACGCCACGGCGTTCTTTCCGCCACGAGACAGCTTCCTCAAGCACGTCGCCGCTAATCGTCATGGTTATGCTCGCCACCGCAAACTCGCGGGACTGTTCTGCTGATGTTGGCGTTTCCGACCTATAACGCAACAGTGCAAGTCTCGATACGCTGGAACGGCAACTACCGTGACCCCGTTGTAATCTCGCTCGTTGGTCGAAGACGATCCGAGGGGAGCATTCCGCGTGGCGCGTGGCTGAATCCGCGTTACACTGATTTGGAACAAGAAGACAGGGACGCGAACGGTCATGGAAGGAAACTTTGAGGAGCGGATCCGCGGGCTGGCCCAGCCGCTGTGGGAATCTGCGGCACGCCCTTACGGCATGGCTATGGACTTCTGGTTGATGGCCGAGCAGATGGTCATGGAGATGATGACCGCCACTGCCCGTTTGCAGAGCAAGACCGCCAGCCCGCCGCCGCCGCCTCTTGGCGAGCTTCCTGAAGGCATGCCGGTTGCCCGCGTCCGCGAACTCGCCGAGTGCATGTGGGAATCCGCTGGCCGGCAGTACGGCGTGGCTCAGGAGTTCTGGTTGTCCGCCGAGCGGCATGTTTTGGCAATGTTGCGGGTGTCGGCCTTTCCCGCTCGCGACGACAAGAACGCTTGGCTGGCCGAGGTCGCCAACCTTTCCCCCGCCGCCTATCTGGATCGGATCCGGCTGATGGCCTATCACTACTGGGAGGCTGCGGGACATGGCTATGGCCAGACGCTGGATTGTTGGCTGCAAGCCGAAAGGGACATGCTGAAGATGATGTCGACGGCAACGGAGGGCGGAACCGAGCCTTCGCCTCCCGGCGACGGAGTTTCTCCTGCCGGTGCGCCGAAAGGGGCGGCTCCATCGGACCGCCCATTACCTGCCGCCGTTCAGCGCGAGCCCTCCGGCGATACAGCAGCGACGGAGGTCAAGACCCCGCGGACGCGCAAGGCTGCGGCGAAACCGACCACTCCACGTCGTGCCACCTGAAGCCATTGGCGTCGCCGCCCCCCCCCATGTCTCAGGCGCCGACATCGATCACGGTGCGGCCGCGGACTTGACCCTTTAGAATTAGATCGGCTTCGGCTGGCACAGCAGACAGCGGAACAACGCGCGTAATCTCTTCCAGCTTGTCGAGTGGCAGTTCGCTCGCCAGCCGCGGCCAAGCAAGCATTCGCTGTTCGTAGGGGCAGGTAGCGGAGTCGATCCCCAGCAGATTGATGCCGCGCAGCAGGAAAGGGATCACCGTCGCCTCGAACTTGATGCCGGCGGCATTGCCGACCGACGCGCAGCTTCCCCAATAGCACAGCGATCCTAACAGATTGCCCAGAATCACCCCACCGACATTGTCGATGGCGCCGGACCACCGCTCGGCCCCAAGCGGTCCCTTCGGCGGTGTCTCCAACTCGTTCCGGGTGACGATCGTGGCTGCCCCCAGGCCGCGCAGATAATCGTGTTGATCAACCCTCCCGGTGACCGCGGCGACGCGGTACCCGACATTGGCAAGCAGCGCTACGGCGATGCTGCCCACTCCGCCATCGGCACCGGTAACCAGCACTTCGCCCTTGTTTTCCGGCTTGAGCCCATGTTCCTCCAACGACATCACCGCCAGCATCGCGGTGAAGCCGGCGGTGCCGATGGCCATGGCCTGGCGCAACGACATGTTGGCGGGCAGTGGTACCAGCCAGTCGGCCTTCACCCGAGCTCTGCCGGCATAGCCGCCCCAATGCACTTCGCCTACCCGCCAGCCGGTGAGGATCACATGGTCCCCGGGCTTGAACTTCGGCGATGCCGACGCTTCGACGGTGCCGGAAAAATCGATGCCCGGGATGTGCGGATAACTGCGAACCAGCTTGCCCAGTCCCTTCACCACGAGCCCGTCCTTGTAGTTCAGGTCGGAGTAGGCGATCCGCACTAGCACGTCGCCATCGGGCAAGGCGGTATTGTCGAGGGTGCGGATCTCGGAGGCGACCTTTCCTCCCGCTCCTCCAAAACCAGCGCTCGGAACTCGCTTGAACCGGTCATGGGCTTATTCTCCCGGAGAGTTGATTAATGGGCACAACGCGCCAGCTCAGACTGTCGTTCAACGCGTTGCGGCGGTCAACGCGGGATCGCGGTAAGCTGTTGCCGCGGTCTGGCGCAGCGAGCTGCTGGGACCAGAACGGACGCGCCGCCGGGCTTGCGTGCTCTGCCGCCATCGTTAGAGTACACGCCCGTGATGACCGACGCTTTGCCGATCGACCACCCGCCGCGTTTCGACGCCGCCTTTCGCCGGCAGCTTGAACAGCTTTACCG
Organism: Rhodospirillales bacterium; assembly: GCA_016712375.1. GTDB lineage: Bacteria > Pseudomonadota > Alphaproteobacteria > Rhodospirillales > Defluviicoccaceae > Defluviicoccus. Next base: position 33,197 of record JADJRE010000008.1, on the reverse strand, counting down.
CTGGCGGCGGGACGTGCGCCGGTTCCGCGTTGAGCCGCTGGACGAAGGACTTCTGGACCGGCTCATCCAACTCACGATGCTATCGCCCTCCGTCGGCAACAGTCAGCCCTGGCGCTTCGTCAAGGTCGACGACCCGGATCGCCGGGCGGCGGTGCGCAGCAGCTTCGAGCGATGCAACCAGGCGGCACTGGCGGAATATGAAGGCCAGCGCGCCGCGCTCTATGCGCGCCTCAAGCTGGCTGGGCTCGATCGCGCGCCAGCGCATCTCGCTGTGTTGGTCGATCATGCAACCGACTGCGGCGGACGCCTTGGCCAGCGGACCATGCCGGAGACACTGACGTGGTCGGTCGTGGGCGCCGTTCACGCCCTCTGGCTGCTGGCTCGCGCGCATGGGATTGGCGTCGGCTGGGTGTCGATCATCGATGCGGAAAGGGTGCGTGATGTTCTGGCGGTGCCGGCAACCTGGTCGTTGGTCGCCTATCTTTGCCTGGGATGGCCGGAGGAAGAGCATCTCGATCCGGAACTGGAGCGGGCCGGCTGGCAGGGGCGCATCAGCAATCTCGATGGCGTCGTCGTGCAACGCTGATCGGCGCGGCTTGCCGGCGGCGCCTTGACTTGCAGCCGCCGATTGCCGACAACCCGGCGACCGGCAGACCAGGAGCCTCGCAGGCGGGGGCGCTTCCGACAGGAGACTTTATGGCCAGCTTCACCGAAATGAAGGACCGCGCCCGCGACCGGCTGGCGGTGATGGGTTCGGGGCGGAGCTTCATCCGCATCCTCGCCGCTGTCGTCCTGCTGGTAGTACTCTATTACGTCGTCGGCGCGCTGTGGGTGCACAAGATCGATGACGATACGTCCTTTGTACCAGCAAATCCCATCGCCGGCGGCAGCCGTTCCGTCGACATGGCGGCGGCGCTGATCGAGCGCGAGGTTCAGATCAACCGCTGGACAGCCAACGATCCGTTTTTCCTGCCGGGCTCGATGCTCGACAACATGCCGAACTTCCAGCTGGGTATGGTCTACGCGCTCAGCCGCTTCGGGAACGCGCTGGCCGAACAGCTGGCTCGCTCGCGCGGCACCTCGGCGGTCGATCCGGACGTGGATCGGGCCGCCGGCCTGCTGCGCTATCCGGGGGACGTTTGGGTATTCAATCCCGGGACATCGCTGGCACCGACGGCAACGTCGGAAAGCCAGTACAAGGCGGCCTTCCGAGCATTACGGGCGTACAACCAGCGGGTAGCCGACGGCGCCGCTACGTTTGAGCGTCGCGCCGACAACCTCATCGACACCATCGAGCGGTTCAACAATGACCTGGGATCGGCATCAGCAATCATTGACGAGCACCTGCGCCAAAATGCCGGCTTTCCCATCAGCTTCTCCGCCGACGACATCTTCTACCAGACGAAGGGCCGCCTGTACGTCTACTACATGCTGCTGAAGGCGCTCGGCCAGGACTTCGAGCAGGTGCTGGCGGAGCGTAACCTGCAGACCGTGTGGAGCCAGATGTTGGAAAGCGCTCGGGAAGCGGCCGAGCAACAGCCGTGGGTCGTGCTCAACGGCGGTCCCTCGAGCCAGTTCGTCCCCAGCCATCTGGCTAGTCAGGGCTTCCTGCTGTTGCGGCTGCGGACGCAGCTACGCGAGGTGCAGCAGGTACTGCTGAAGTAGTCGGCGCAGCGCCTTTCCTCCGACAGCCGAAGGCCTCAAACAGCCATGTGCCGGCTGTATCAAGCCGGCACGCCATCCTGCGCCCGTCCGCGCATTCCATTGGTCGGCCTGCGCTTTTTATCATCTCGATGAGCGGCACGCGTTGGCTTGCGCAACGCGCTCGACGCTCGCAGTGGCGCTGTGCGTGTCCGCGTTAAATCCTCAATGGAAAGCGCAAGCGCTCGAACGCACCATTATCCCGCCATATTTATCAATTCAAAACTAATACTCATCATATTGGACGCTACGAGCTCAATCTGAGCTAGTAGCACCACAAACCAAAAGGCGCGCATTAATCTACCTGTACAATGCCATAGACTAATCATCTGTAAGACACAATATGGCAGCAGTACTTCATACCTGGTAACTGCAGGGCACAATAAGGGACTATGCACCCAGTTTGGCGCCGGGGTTAGGTTCGCGCGCGATTGCCTGGAGAGCTCGACCATGATTAATACCGATTTCGCCATCGCTATGCGGATGCGCATCGTTACCTCAGTGATGACGTGCTGCCGGCGGCCCAAGTTCAATGTGTACATCCCCGTTTCTGCGGTTGTTCTCGCCGCCGGCCTGCCACTGACACTGTTGCTGTCCGATCCGGTCGCAGCAGCGCCAGTGCCGGGCAAGCCGGCCGACGTCAGCAAATGCGTATCGATTACCAGCAAGGGCGCGGTCTCCAACGGTCCGGACGCGACCAGTGCCATCCAAGTCGCGATCACGGCGGCGTCCGACGAGCGCCAAGTGTGTTTATGTGCCGGCCGGCACCTTTAACATGACGCGCTTCGTCGTCGACGGCGGTGTCAAGATCGTCGGTACGGGCGACGCCTCCATCCTGCACGGCCCGAACCCGGCTAACCGGCAAATCAAGCTGGTGGGATCGTCTAGCGGCCTCTATAGCCTGAAAATCCGCACCTATGGCACCCAGCGCACCAACGACAACGAGGCGGTGTGGATCGAAGGCGGCGCCAGCAACTGGGTCGTCAACAACGTCACCATCGACGGCGGCAACGGCCCCGGCATCATTACCTACGGTGGCTATAACGGCCGCATCACCCGTAACCGCGTCTTCAACACCAAGTCGGACTCGATTCACCTCTCCGGCGGTGCACATCACATCTATGTCGCCGGCAACAAGGTGAGGAACTCCGGTGACGACGACATCGCCGTGGTCACCTATGCCTACCACCCGGTCAACACCTATCAGGTACTGATCGAGAACAATGATGTTGGCGAGCAGCCATGGGGGAGGGGGATTTCGGTTGTCGGCGGCGAGAACGTCACCATTCGCAACAACAGGATCGCCCGCTCCTCCGATGCGGGTGTCTATCTCGCGGCGGAGTCGTCGTGGGCAACGCGCGGCGTTCGAAACGTGCTGGTACAGGGCAACCGCATCGACGACAGCCCGTACGCCCACCCCGAGCACGGGCAGACGTCGATCCTCGTTTATTCCGACAACGGCTTCTGGACCGAGAGCGTGCTGCTCGACGGCAACGTCATTACCCGGGGCCGCAACGGCCCGGTGCGGGTGGAGCCGCATAATGTCCGCGCCATCGCCTGCCGTGGCAATACCTCGGACGGTAACGTCATCTCACCGGCGAACTGCAACGCAAGCAACCTCTCGACGATCACGGGAACCAGCGTCACCAGCGCGCTATTGGGTGGAGGTACAGTGGGGCTGCCGCCGCAGTAATCGGTCTCATCGGGGGCGGCGCGGCACAACTTCGGCGCTAAGAAACCAGCCGGGGCTTGCGGGCGCCCCGGACTGCCCCGTGCTTCTTCGTCACCGGCGACCGGGCTTCGGCGACCGGATGGTTGGAGAAAGCGATGAACGAAGACCGGAAGCCCAGGCACGCGACCGATACAGGGCCGCCGACGCTGCCGCTACCGTCGGCGTGGCGGCTCATCGTCGCAGCGGCCGCTATTATAGGCGTTCTCTACATGATGTATGAGTCTGCCCGCGACGCCGAAGAACCGCTGACGCCCGCGCCAACATCGCCTTCGGTCGGCGGCGGAAGCCGCTGAGCCGCATGTCGTGTGATGTGGGCGGACGGTGAGCTGGCGATGATCGATCTGCGTAGCGATACGGTAACCCGGCCGACGGCCGCAATGCGCCGGGCAATGGCAGAGGCTCCGGTCGGTGACGACGTCTATGGCGACGATCCATCCATCCTGGCGCTGGAGCGGCGCACCGCCGAACTGCTGGGCAAGGACGACGCGGTGTTCATGGTCTCCGGGACGATGACCAACCAGGTCGCCCTGCGAGCGCATACCGAGTCTGGCGATGAAGTACTGGCCGATATTGCTGCGCACATCGCGGTGCTGGAACGCGGCGCGCCGGCGGCGCTGTCCGGATTGACCGTGCGTGGCCTGCCCGGTCGCAACGGCGTCTTCACCGCCGACAACGTGCGCGCCGCCATCCGGACGCCGCATCCGTTCCTGCCGGCGGTGCAGCCGCCGATCAAACTCCTGTGCCTGGAGAATTCCCACAACCTCGGCGGCGGCACCATCTGGCCACGCGACGTCTTGCAGGATGTCGTCGCGGCAGCACGCGGCGCCGGCCTCGCGGTGCATCTCGACGGCGCGCGGCTGTGGAATGCCGCCGTTGCCGGCGGAGTGGCCGAGGCGGCGCTCGCGGAGCCGTTTGATACCGTCAGCGTCTGTTTCTCGAAGGGCCTGGGGGCTCCGGTTGGCTCGGCGCTGGCCGGTCCGCGAGCATTCATCGCCCGGGCGCGGCGATTCAAGGCGCTTTTCGGCGGCGGCATCCGCCAAGGGGGGATCGTCGCCGCCGGCGCGCTGTGGGCGCTTGAGCATCATCGCGCCCGCCTGGTTGAAGACCACGCACGGGCCTCGCGGCTGGCCGGGAGGCTGGCCACAATGCGCGGCATCGACATCGATGATTCTAAAGTGATGACCAACATCGTTCGCTTTCGGCTGCGCAGCCTGTCGGCAGCCGCATTCGTCGATGCCTGCTTCGCTCGGGGAGTGCATCTGCTGCCGGCGGGGCCGGCAGGTGTTCGGGCGGTAACCCACCTGGATATCGGTGACGACGACATCGATCGCGCCAGCGCGGTGATCGAGGATGTGCTCGCCATTGCTGCCGCCACGGTCGCCGGCGCGGTGAGCCATTGAACGAGCAGACGAGCAGCGGGGGAAGACCCCACCAATCAGAGGGGCGACGCCGGGCGCTGCTGCTGATCAACCGCAAGGGAACGCGCGGCAACTTGCCGCTCGAAAGTGGCCTTCACCTGCTGCATCAATCCGGCATCGACACCGAGGTGCAAACGCCTGACGAGCCGGACCGTATTTCCGAGTTGATCCGGCAACAGGCAAAGGGCTTTGACCTCGTCGTTCTCGGCGGCGGCGACGGCACCTTCAGTCATGCGCTCGATGTCTTGCTGGAGTGCGGCCTGCCCGTCGGCGTTCTGCCAATGGGCAACGCCAATGATCTTGCCCGTACCCTCGGGATTCCGGCCGAGGCGGAGAGTGCCTGCCGAATTATCGCCGAGGGCCATACCCGGCAGATTGATGTCGGCCGCATTGAAAGCGCAGGTGGCGTGCCGACGCATTTCTTCAACGTCGCCAGCATGGGGCTCAGTGTCCGCATCGCCCGCCGATTATCACCCGACCGCAAGCAGCGATGGGGGGTTTTTGCCTACCTCGCCTGCGCCTGGGAAGCGGTGCATGAACAACGTTCGTTTCTCGCCCGAATTACCTGCGACGGTGACGCGACGGAGCTCCGCTCGATGCAGCTCGCCGTTGGCAACGGCCGCTATTACGGCGGCGGCATGACCATCGTCGACGACGCGGCGATCGACGACGCCCGCCTCGATCTCTACGCGCTGCCGCGGTTGCCGGGATGGCGGCTGGCAGTGCTGCTGCCGATCCTGCGCTGGGGCTGGCACCGCCCAATCGACGACATCTTGTCGCTGCACGGCCAGGAAATCGCCGTTGAAACCGACCGGCCCCTTCGGGTGAACGTCGACGGCGAGGTTCGCGCCCGCACGCCGGTCGTGTTCCGCGTCGTGCCCAAGGCGATCCGGGTCTTCGTGCCTTCGCCCCCGGACGGCACGCAGGGTGGAGCGTGATCGACAGGCGGGGGATCGATCCGGACTAGCATTGCGCCGCGGGCCGACGTATTTCCTTCGACTATGCGGCCGTGGGGGGGAACGCCTGCGATCGCCGACCTGGGGTGACATGGAAAGGACGATGCGATGACCACGCACGCGGATCTGGCGGCGAGGCTGCTGCGCGAGGCGGCAACGATGTTCCGGGCGATGACCGGTCCGGACCAGGAACTGGCGAAGCGCCTCCAGGATTTTGCGACGTTGTACGAGCAGGTTGCGGAGATGGTTGAGGCCGAGCCGCTCGGCGAGCTTCAACCCACAGCTGGGGCTGCCGGCTGAGGGCGAGCCACCGCGACGATGCCCGGCCAGGGCCAAGCCAGGGAGCGGCGGGATCGCCGGCAATGGGGATGCCGTGCTGCGTTCCTGTCGGTGCTGCTGGCGTGGGTATTCGGCGGTGGTGTTGCAGCATCTGCGGCCGACGCACCGCTGATCGCCGTCGATGTTGGCCATTCACTGGCACGCGCGGGCGCGACCAGCGCCAAGGGCCGTCCCGAGTTCTCGTTCAATCGGGAGCTCGCACTGGTCGTTGGGGAGGTGCTGCGCGCGCGCGGTTTCCGCACCCGGTTGATCGGTGATCGGGGCGACGCCGACGATCTGACAGCCCGCACCGCCGCGGCCACCGGCGCCGACTTCTTCCTATCGATCCACCACGATCCCGGTGCAGCCGCAATATCTGGAGGCGTGGATGGTGGACGGACGCGAGCAGCGCCGAAGCGACCGCTTCTCCGGCTATTCGCTGTTCGTCTCCCGCAAGAACGCGCAACCCGAGGCCAGCCTGGTCTGCGCCCAGGCGATCGGCGAAGCGCTGCGCGCCGATGGCCAGACGCCGTCGCTGCATCACGCCGAGCCCATCCGCGGCGAGAACCGGCCGCTCGCGGACGACACCAACGGCGTCTACTTCTTCGACGACCTGATCGTGCTGAAGACGGCGCGCTCACCGGCGGTCCTCGTGGAGGCCGGCATCATCCTCAACCCGAATGACGAGGAGGTCCTGCGCCAGCCGCAGACGCAGCGGCGCATCGCGGCAGCGCTGGCGGACGGCCTGCAGCGCTGCCTGAATGCACCAGCACGCCCGGCCGGCAGGCGGTAGTTGAGGTCACGCAATCTTCTCTCCTCGCCTCGTAGCACGCGGAGGGCCCGGTAACAGAGCGCGCCGGCACTGGCGGGATTTCAGCCCCTCCCCTCCGCGCCGCGCCAACCGTCTGGGATCCATGTTGATTCTCAAACGAGGTTTCCGCCCGGGCAGACGGGAGGTTTCGCCGCGAGCGCGGAATTATTGATACCGTCGTCGGCTACACCGTCTACGGCGATTACCGCGACGCTAATCCGTCGGCGCGTATCGTCGAGGCAGTCATCGCCGGCGACGTGGGCGTGGCGGTGGTGTGGGGTCCGCTGGCCGGCTACTTCGCGCGCGCAACGTCGGTGCCGCTGGTGATGACGGCGGCGGCGAATAAGCGAGAGCTGGAAGAGGACGGACCGCCGTGCCCGCGAACCGGCGGCAGTATCGGCAATCAGAAAAGATTTGAACTTGCGAGCAAAGGCTGGGAACACGCAGGTCCTCCCTCGGTTAATCGTAGAACGGTCCACTCTGGGCGACTTGACCCTTAGTCCGTGGGATCTGCGGGAAGTCCGCTCGACGCGATGGCATGCCGTATGACCGAGCTTTCCCCCTGAGATGAACAACGCTCTTTCGTTCATACAAGGAACATCCGTGGAACCAGAACAGGCGTCGCCTCGCTTGGACGGTCCGCAGGTTGCTCGCCGGTCGGACGTCGTTATCATTGGGGCGGGGTTTGCCGGCTTGGAGGTGGCCAAGGAACTTGGCAGGGCCGGCGTCGAGACGATTGTGATCGACCGGCACAACCACCATCTCTTCCAACCGCTGCTTTATCAGGTCGCAACCGCAGCCCTCTCGGCAACGGACGTCGCCGAGCCGATCCGGAAAGTGCTCCGTGGTAAGCATCCGGTCCAGGTGCTTTTCGGGGAAGTGTCCGAAGTAGACCTCGCTCATCGTGAAGTCCGCCTGACCTGCGGACACAGCGTAGGCTTCAAGCGCCTGGTTCTCGCCAGTGGCGCGGTTCATGGCTACTTCGGCCACGATGAATGGGCGAAGTGGGCTCCAGGCCTGAAGACGATCGAGGATGCGCGTCACATCAGGTCGCAGCTTCTTCTTACCTTCGAGCGGGCGGAGCGGACGGACGATCCGGTCGAACGAGACCGGCTCCTCAGCGTCGCCATTATCGGCGGCGGACCGACAGGCGTGGAGCTCGCCGGTGCAATCGCCGAGTTGAGCAGGTACACGCTCGCCCGCGACTTCCGAAGCATCAATCCGGCGGCCGCGAAGATCACGCTGGTGGAGGCAGGGCCGAGACTGCTCCCCGGCTTTTCGGAAGACATCTCGGCCTATGCGGCGTCCCGGTTGAAGCGTCTTGGTGTGCAGGTCCGGACAGGCGAAGCCGTAGGCGAGGTTGGGCCGGGATTAGTGAGCATCGCTGGCCAGACCCTGCCTGTGGGCCTGGTGATCTGGGCCGCAGGGGTTTCGGCATCCCCGCTTGCGAGGCAGCTGGGGGAAACCGACCGCGCCGGGCGCATCGCGGTGGATGCGACGCTCGCGGTCCCGGGCCTCCGCGACGTCTTCGCGCTTGGAGACGTGGCGGCATTTACCGATGAGAATGGAGAGCCTCTTCCCGGCCTTGCTCAGGTGGCAAAGCAGCAGGGTATTCATCTCGGCAGGGCTTTGGCGGCGCACATTCGCACAGGCGAGCCGCTGCCGCCGTTCAGGTACAGCAGCCGGGGGAACACGGCCATCGTGGGACGGCATGCAGCGGTTTTCGAACATCACAGATTCAAGGTGAAGGGCTGGTTTGCCTGGTTTGCTTGGGCGGTGATCCACGTATATCTGCTCGTGGGCTTCCAGCATCGCTTCCTGGTGTCGATGCAGTGGTTCTGGAGATATCTCACCTACGATCGGGGAGCACGGCTGATCGCCGGCGACTACGTCGAGGTGCCGGACCCTAAAGCAGTTCCCCTACCCCGGGACAGGCGCCGTCCGGCGCCACCCTCTGAGGTGGCCAGACGCGAAGTAGAAGCCGCAACAGAGTGACGACCGTGCTGTCGCGAGGCGTGAAGTGCACGAGAGACTGTACCGGCCGCGCGGTCGCCGCCCTGAGCATGCGTCGCGCACGCATCTTGTGCCTGAGCATCTAAAGATGTATGACGTATGCATCTATTGACGAGGCATCCCGGGTCGCTGGCCGTGTCATCGCCCTCGGGCTGACATAGATCGAGACGCAACGGGTCAGCCGCCTACAACCTATTGGCAGCGCGCGGTAACTCGACTCCCGATCCGCCGGAGTTACCTGCTGCCCGGCAACACAGGAGGTCTGCGGTGCACAACATCCGCCGTCTTTGGATCGTCCTCGGGGTTATCGTCGTTGGCTCGTTCGCCGTTCTCGGCTTTATCGGGCAGCAGATTTACGTGAACCGGCCGCCCATTCCTTCGGCGGTGGTGACCGAGGGTGGCGAAACGCTGTTTACCGCCGAAGATATGCACCGCGGCCGCCAGGTATGGCAGTCGATGGGCGGGCAACAGCTCGGCTCGATCTGGGGCCACGGCGCCTACCTTACGCCGGACTGGTCGGCCGACTGGCTGCACCGCGAACTCGTGTTCATGCTCGACCGCTGGGCCGAGCGTGACTATGGCGTCCCGTTCGTGGATGTCAGCCGTGAGCAGCAGGCGGCGCTGAAGGAACGATTGGCTGGGGAGATCCGCAACGATCACGTCGATCCCGCGACAGGCATCCTCACCGTGTCCGCTGAGCGGGCCGCCGCGATCCGCGACAACAGGGCATACTACGAGGGTCTTTTCGGAGCGGCGCCGGAGCAGGCGGATTTGCGCGAAAAGTACGCCTTGCCCGAAAACCCAGTTCCCGATGCGTCGCGTCGCGCGGCGCTGACAACCTTTTTCTTCTGGACTTCGTGGGCGACAGCGACAAATCGACCCGGCGAGACCGCGACCTACACCATGAATTGGCCGCACGAGCCGCTCATCGGCAATCTCACGACGACCGAGGCGGTCGTCTGGTCAGTCGCCTCGTTCATCGCCTTAATCGGCGCAATCGGGCTCCTGGTCTGGTATCAGGCCGCTCAGCTCGCCGAGGAGCCGGCTACGGCGCCGCCGGCCAGCGATCCTATGGAGGCGCTGCGGCCGACCCGCTCGATGCTGGCCACCCGCAAGTATTTCGGCGTTGTGATGCTCCTGTTCCTGGTCCAGATCGGGCTTGGCACCCTGACCGCGCACTACACCGTCGAGGGCACCCATTTTTACGGCTTCCCGCTGGCCGACTGGCTGCCGTACGCCGTGACCCGAACGTGGCACACCCAGATCGCCATATTCTGGATCGCTACCGCTTGGCTCGCCACGGGGCTTTACATCGCTTCCGCGGCCTCCGGCTACGATCCACCGTGGCAGACTACCGGCGTCAACGTGTTGTTCGGAGCGCTACTGATCGTGGTTGTTGGATCGCTGGCCGGGGAGTGGTTCGGCGTCCAGCAGAAGCTAGGTCTTGATGCGAATTTTTGGTTCGGTCACCAGGGCTACGAATACATCGATCTCGGACGATTCTGGCAGATTCTGCTGTTCGTGGGCCTGCTGCTCTGGTTGCTGCTGGTTGGCCGGGCGCTATGGCCAGCATTGCGCAAGCCGGGCGACAGCCAGCCACTCATCGCCATGGTGTTCATATCGACCGTTGCCATCGCGCTGTTCTATGCAGCCGGTCTCACATGGGGACAACGCACGGCGCTGTCGATGATCGAATACTGGCGCTGGTGGGTCGTGCACCTTTGGGTGGAGGGCTTCTTCGAAGTATTCGCAACTGCCGTCATCGCCATGCTGTTCATGAAGCTCGGTCTGGTCCGACCGAAGATCGCGTCGTCGGCGGTGCTGGTGTCGACGATCATTTTCCTGTCAGGCGGCATCATCGGCACGCTGCATCATCTCTACTGGGCGGGCACGCCCCCTTCGGTGATGGCATTAGGCGCCGTGGTCTCGGCGCTGGAGGTGGTGCCGCTGGTGCTGCTTGGATTAGAAGGCTACCACAACTATCGGATGACAAAGTCGGCGCGATGGGTGTGGACCTACCGCTGGCCAATCCTGTTCTTTGTCGCGGTTGCCTTCTGGAACATGCTGGGTGCCGGCGTTTTCGGCTTCCTTGTGAACCCGCCGATCTCGCTCTACTACATCCAGGGTCTGAATACGACGGCGGTGCACGCGCACGCCGCCTTGTTTGGCGTCTACGGCATGCTCGGCATCGGTTTGATGCTGTTCTGCCTGCGCGGGCTTACAGTCCGCCGCCTGGGACGACCGGCTGCTGAAGTGGGGCTTCTGGGGCTTGAACATCGGGCTGGCGATGATGGTGTTTCTATCGCTGCTTCCGATCGGAGCTATTCAGGGCTGGGCGGCCGTCTCCCAGGGGCTGTGGTACGCACGGTCGGTCGAGGTGGTGCATTCGCCGCTGGTGCAAACATTGGTGTGGATGCGGGTTCCGGGCGACATTGTCTTCGGTTTGGGCGCGCTGCTCATCGCCCTCTTTCTGTTCAAGCTCTGGCGCGGCAGCCTGGGGCATGTACCGCTCGCGACCGGACGGAAAGGGGAAGGCCCGTTGGCGGCGGAATGAGCGCAACGGCCGCCCCCGAAGTGCAGAGCGAACCGTGGGTGGGCAAAGCGGCGGGCTTAACTGCGATCGGGCGGGGACGGCTTGCGTGCCGTCCCCCCAGCCGATATGCGGCCTCAGGCCCCGGGCGGGGATGTATCCTCGAAGTCTCGAAATCTAAACGCGCATTTTCGGATGATATGCAGAAGTCAAGTCATGGCGTCGGCTTGTGGCCGCTCAACGTAAATTGGGAATGATCGCGAGAGATCTTCGCCAGGGACCAGCAGATCCGATAGCGTGTATTGGTCAAGGGCCTCTAGAAAGCAATGCAGGGCTTCTCCTAGCGCACTCTGAAGAATGCAGGTCTTGACGATCCGGCACTCGGCGTCGGTGTTTCGGAAGCACTCGACGAGAGCCATGTCCGGCTCCATCTGCCGGATAATTTCGCCGACCGTGATCTCGTCAGGGCGCCGCGCGAGCCGAAGCCCGCCGTTCTTGCCGCGCACTGTCTGGACGTAGCCAAGCTGACCAAGAACATGCACTAATTTCATCAGGTGATTTTTGGAGATGCCGTATTGTTCCGCGATCTCCTTAATCGTCGAGAAGTTGTCGCCGCGCAGCCCCAGGTACATCAACACCCGCAGAGCGTAATCTGTGTGGGTCGTCAGGCGCATGTGCAACCTCCACGTCGCCAGCATCGGACTCCCCGCCATGCGTGCGCGAATTTTTACATATATGGACGATACATCTTTCGATCTGATGACGCCAGTCGGGCCGGCCGCCTGCCGCGGGTGAACACGGAGCGAGGAGGTCTGTCAACGGCGGAGCAATTCCGGGCCACTGCGGCGGAGTAAAAGCAGGCCATTTGGGCGAAAGCGGCGCAGCACAGCAAGGGGCCCGATCGGGTCCCTTGCCGTGTCGTCGGCTTTGCCTCGAGGATCAGGGTTTGCCGATTTCGCCGGTCTCGGGATCGACGGTCTCGGCGATGGCTTGGTTTTGCTCCGCCCGATCGGCCGGGGTGGCGGGACGACGGCGTCCGGCGGATTGCTTCAACCGGTAGCTGTCGCCGTTCATGGTGAGGATATGGACGTGGTGGGTCAGCCGGTCGAGCAGCGCGCCGGTGAGCCGTTCCGATCCCAGCACCGAGGTCCAGTCCTCGAACGGCAGATTGGACGTGACGAGGGTCGAGCCGCGCTCGTAGCGCTGGGAGAAGACCTCGAACAGAAGTTCCGCCCGGTCGGGGACAGCGGCACGTAACCGAGTTCGTCGATGATGAGCAACTTCACGGCCTGCAGATCACGCTGCAGCTTCAGAAGCCGTCGTTCGTCGCGCGCTTCCATCAGCTGATGCACGAGGGCGGCGGCGGTGGTGAAGGCGACGCTGAACCCTTTCTGGCAGGCGGCAAGACCGAGAGCCAGGGCTGCATGCGTCTTGCCGGTGCCGGAATTGCCGAGCGCGATGACGTTCTCGCGGCGCAGGACGAACTCGCATCGAGCGAGCTCGAGCACCAGCATCTTGTTGAGGCTCGGAATGGCGGTGAAGTCGAAGGTGTCGAGGCTTTTGACCGCCGGGAAGCGTGCCGCCTTGATCCGCCGCTCGACCATTCGGCGTTCCCGGTCGATCAGCTCCAGCTCCACCAGGCGCAGCAGGTAGCGGGGATGATCGACGCCGTCGCCGGCGCATTCGCGCGCGACCTTGTCGTACTCCCGCAGAATGGTCGGCAGCTTCAGCTGCTTGAGGTGATGCGCCAGCAGAACCTGCGGGGTGCCGCTCGTCGTTCCCGCCGGTATCGCCTCGACGCCCGCCTTGCCGGTCATGCCGCTGTCCCGGGAACGAGAACGGCGTAGTCGGCCGCCGTCGTCATCCTGACGTCCGTTCTCGGCAGATGTGGATAGGCCGTCAGGTCGAGCCGGGCCGGTCGCCGCTCGATGCGCGCCAGCGCGATCTGCTTGACCGCATCAAAGCCGATGGCGCCGAGCCGGATCGCTTCGGTGACCGCGCTCGCCACGATCTCCATCGGGATCGCCTCCATCAGCCGCAGGACCTGGATGAACTCCCGCCTGCCGCGGTTGCCCATGCGCGCTTCGAGGAGATGGCGCAGGTGCTGGAACGCCTCCGGCAGATCCCAGTCTTTCAGCGCCGCCGCCTGGTCCAGGGCATTTGGCTTCGTCTCGATCAGCGCGAGGTAGTGCAGCGGCTCGAACACGAAGGTCCCGGTGCCGTAGGCGCGGCGATGTCGGGCGATCTGCTCGCCGGCACACAGGATCACCACCTCGTCGACGAAGCCCTTCACCACAACATCCCGGAAGCCGTATGCCGTCGGCACCGAGTAGTCGTTGCAGCGGTAGCGGACCAGGGCGGTTGACGAGACCCGCGCCGCCCGCTTCTCGCACGCCTCCAGCGGCACGGCGGGCAGATCCCGAAAGGACTCCAGGTCGGCGACGAGACGCTCGCCGATGGTCTCGCTGTGGCGACCGGCGCGTTCGCCCTGTCGGCGCCGGCAGCGCTCTTCCAGCATCACATTGAGATCGTCGTAGCTTGCTGCCTGGGGATCGGCGTCATGAAGTTCGATCGGGCATACTTCACCAGCCCCTCGACCTTGCCCTCTTGTCGTTGCCCTTGCCGGGACGGCCAAAACGGTCGCGGAACAGGTAGTGGCTCTGAAGTTCGGTGAAGGCCCGGGTCCGCTCCCGCCTGCCGTCACCGCAGATCTTCGCCACCGCGATCGTCGTGTTGTCGTAAAGCACCGACAGCGGCACGCCGCCAAAGAAGGCGAACGCCGACACATGACCGTCGAGAAACGCTTCCGTCGTCTCCGCCGGGTAGGCCTTCACGAACGGCGCGTCCGACTGTGGCACGTCCATGCAGAAGAAGTGGATCTTCTGCCGGACGCCGCCGATCACGCCAATCGCCTCGCCGAAGTCGACCTGCGCGTGCCCGGGGGGATGCGCCAGCGGCACGAAGGTCTCCCGGCCTTTGGCGCGAGCGACCCGGACGTAGTCCCTCACCACCGTCACACCGCCGGCATAGCCGTGCTCGTCGCGCAGCCGCTCGAAGAGTCCGCTTGGCAGGAATGCCGCTGCTTCGAAGGCGCCGTCCCGTCGGCCTCGAGAATGGCGTCGATCACCGGCAGAAGCGCCCCAAGCTTCGGCTTTTTCACTGGCTTCGTTCGCGTGTAGCCGGGCGGCAACGAGAACCGGCACATCTTCGAAACCGTCTCACGGCTCAGTCCGAAAACCCGCGCCGCCTCGCGCCGGCTGTTACCCTCAATGAAAACAAAATGCCGAACGGCGGCGTAGACTTCCACGGCAAACATCCCCGGCCGCCCCCTGACAAAGGAGACAGCCTAACCACTGGCCGGATTTTGCTCCGGCGCGGCAGCACCAACCGCCGCCGCTACGTGGCCTAATTTGTCACCGCCCTACAGCTTCTCGATCTCCGGCGCGTACCTCTGCACCCAGCCATAGATGGTGGAGTGATCGACGCTCACGCCGCGTTCACCCATCATCTGCTCGAGATCGCGGTAGCTCACCCCGTAGCGGCAGTACCAGCGCACCGCCCACAGCACGGTCTCGCCCTCGAAGTGGCGCCCCTTGAAGTCCGACACGGCCGACCCTCCCTCCCTCGGACCATATCTCGCCGGAGAGCCGCCAGCTTTGCAACAGGGCCACCCAGGCTCCGTCGCCCGCGCGGGGATAGCCCCAATCCTTTTTAGGCTGCAGTAATTGCAGTGTGGGCTCCCCGCCCAACGGATTCCCCACCACTAGCAGAGGCTTTTATCATCACCGGCGTCTTGTGGCCGACCGCTTGCTCGGGCGCGCCTCCGGCGCCGGCGATGAACGCTTCGGCGGCTTTCTCAGGATCGCCCGTCTGCGTATTGCTTGCGCTGCGGTTAGGTCTCTTTGCGATGGCCATACGATATCACCTAGATATACAAGCACCATCATAGAGCGCGGCGACTAGGGCGGCCAGCTCGGCGACGGCCTTCGGGTCCTGGCCGGCCTGTTCAACAACCGAGCGGCCGTGCGCGGCGGCGTTTGGGAACGCTTTGCGCCGGACGACGCGCACATCGAGGCAGGCGATCCCATCGGCATCGGCCAGAGCAGCGGCAGCGTCGTCGTTGTCCTTGCCGGCCGGGTCGGCGGCGTTGAGGACGGCAACCGCGCGCAGCTTGTCATTGACCGCCCGCGCCTCCCGGACCAGTGCGGCCATCTGATCGACCGACCATACGTCGAAGGTCCTCGGCTGGACCGGGATCAGCAGCGCGTCGGCGACGGTCAGTGCGGCCCGCAGGCTGCCGGTGTCCCGGCCGCCGACGTCGATCACTACGTGATCATACTTGGCGGCCAATTGGCGCACCTGCGTCCGCAGCGCCGCTCCCTGCAGGATGACGGCGGTGTAGCCGGCTGCGCCGATGGCCCCCGCCCGCAGCTCCGTGAAGGCAGCGGCAGTCCCCTGTTCGTCACCGTCGACGAGCAGCACGTCGCGCCCGGCGAGCGCTCGGGCGATCGCGATGTTGACAGCCAGCGTCGTCTTGCCGACGCCGCCCTTGACGTTGCCGACGGTGAGGATCATCGGCTGCGATTGTTCGATAAAGCGAAGATCAATAGCAATCGATAGTAAGCCGAACCGATATACAATCGATGCTGACGCTCGTCACCTCGCTGATGCTCTGCTGGAGCGTCTGGCGGGCCGTTGGTCAGGCTCTGCTCGCCGGCCCCCTTGTGCTCATGTCAGCCAATTACCCAATCCTCTGCATCGAAGAGTTCCGTCAGGCTGATGCTGGGTACATTTAGCGCCCGACATACGCCGGGAATTTTCCGCAGACTGTCGGGGCCGGTTTCTTCGGTGACAACTGTGAAGCCATTCACTTCGGCCGTGGCAATCAGAAAAGGGTCGGCGGCGAACTTCTCCTTTCCCTGCATGACGAGCCCAGTATAGGTGTTGACGATGTGATCGACGCGGGCCTGCACTTTAGCATCCGGCATCAGGAACATGGCCGCGCGATCCTTGAGCCATCCATGCAGCTCCGGTGAGCGGCGACTGCACTCATCAAGCACCATCACCGACGAAAGCAACCGCTCCGCCGCTACCAGCTCATCAAACAGGTCCCACAGTCTTGGAAAGCGGTTTGGCTTGTAACGTTCATACCAGGCAGCAACCAGGGCGCTTGTGTCGATACAATAGACGATCAAGCGCTATCCCTTCAGGCCGAAGGCAGCGCGCTCCATCTCAGGAACCAGCTTAACCTGCATGTTGAAATGGTTGGCCACGTCGCGCAGCGTCAGCCGCCGCTCGTGGTAACTCTCAAATACTAGGCGCGTGAATGAGCGGCCGAGTTGGCTGAGCACCTGAAGGTGCGGCGGCGGCCCGCCCGTGCTTTTTTTTTCGGCGAGTTCATCATATTCAGCCTGAAAGGTCGGGCGCATATGCTCGTAGAAAGAGCGACTGGTTTTGCCCAGCGTCAATAGGCGGCGCAGCATCGCCTCGCGGCTGACACCAAAACGAAGCGCCAAGGCCTCCAATTCCTCATTGTCCCAGGTTTTCACACTGCCTTTTTGGCGCACGAGTATTTCACTGAGCAGCCAGTCCTTCGGCATCAGCGCGGCGGCAGCGACGGCATTGCAGAAGCGCTCCACGGCAGGGTTGGGTGCGCTATCCTGGTCGCCGCCGGGACCGCTGACACCGCTCTGACGCAGCACCAGATGACAGAATTCATGAAGCAGGGTGAAGATGCGACCGCCGGTGCGGTCCTGTCCGTTCAACAGAATTACGGGCAGCTCGCGCTCCGCAATGGCGGTGCCGCGCATTTCCGCCAGCGGCAGCCGCGGCACCATAAATATCAGCACGTCCTGGGCTTCCATCGCCATGCGCCACGCATCGAAAGCACGACGCTTCCACTGCTGCTGCTCGGCGTCGGTTACGCCGAGATAGGTGCGGATTTCCTGCCCGAGAGTTTCCACATCACGCCCGACTGTGGCCGTGAGCGTAAAGGGCTGCACCGGCGCGCTCAGCTCGGTCCGCAATTCGAGCGCGAGTTCACGACGCTCGCGCGCCTGCCGGATTACGTAAGTCAGGCGCGGAGAGAAACCGATTTCGGCGTCCGCAAGACGTCGGAAATCCTGGATTGGTGCCCAGCCTGCCGGCGGCGTCTTGAGATAGAACAAGCTAACCGGCCGCTTATAGACGCTTGCCGCTTTCATTAGCTGGTTAAAGGTCAGCTTCGCATCGTCGGCTTCGCAGGCAGCGAGTTTATCCGCCGCGATGCCTATCTTGTGCGCGGCGTCCTCGACGGAGAGGCGCGCGCTTTCCCGTGCCCATACGAGCATCGCCGGATTGATCAGGGCCGGAACGCTTTTCGCCATGCTAGTTGCCGTTCGCTGCACGCAGCGGCTCTGGTTGGTTCGTGCGCTCCATAGCTTTCAGTGCCCGGTAGAGCGTCGATTTGAGTTTCAGAGTCATGCGGTGCTTTCTCCCGTCGTCTGACATTAGCTCGATTAAGTAGGGGGCTTTTCTAATCCTTGGCGAGGCGCCTGATGCTGATGGTGCAAGCCTCGAAATCGTCCAGCCGCTGACGTTGTAGCTGCGCCCGATCTCGGCGAGCGTTTCCTCGCCACTCTCGCGCCTGGCTATCGCCTCCTTGCGCTGATGGTCGGTGAGCTTCGGCTTGCGGCCCAGCTTCACGCCCCGCGCCTTGGCGCGCTCCCGGCCTTCGCCGGTGCGCACCCGGATCAGCTCGCGCTCGAACTCTGCCAGGCCGCCCAGCACGGTGAGCATCAAGCGCCCGTGCGCCGTCGTGGTGTCAGCCCATGTGTCGCCCAAGGAGCGAAAGCCGGCGTCCTTGGCGGTGATGTTGGCAAGGGTATTGAGAAGGTCGCGGGTCGAGCGGGCCAGACGATCCAGCCGCGTCACGGTGAGCACGTCGCCTGGAGCGAGCGTGTCGAGCAATCGACGGAGCTGCGCCTGGTCGGTCTTGGCTCCGCTCGCCACTTCCCGAAACACCTTCTCCGCTCCGCCGGCCTTCAACGCGGCAACCTGCGCCGCCACACTTTGGCCGTCCGTCGACACCCGTGCATAGCCGTAAATCATGCCAGCATTATGCACATATATTATGCACAAGAAAAGAGGCGGAATTTCAAGCGTCTAAGTTTGGTGCAGAATTCTTGATTTATGGGCAGTCAGCCTCAGCTGACGTTTGAACGCCGATTCGGGGTCCCGTTGGTGCCGTCGGGAACTGGTTGGAATTGAGGGTGGCGTAATCTCCGGCTTGTTCAAGCAAGCAAGAGGGCGGAGCGTTGGTTGTGCGCTAAACAACGACAGCGGCGAACGGACTGCGAACGCGCTGTCAAGCGGCGGTGCGCTCGCGTGCGAGGTTGAGCGGCCGGCGCGCTGCAAGCGGCACGGCGGCGCGGTCCCACAGGAAGTCGCCTGAGAAGCCGATGTGCTCCCATCCCACCGGCGAGGTGTGCGCGAGGCGCGAGTCGGGCACGGCAACGCCGGACAAGCGCAGGTGCAGGGTCGCATCCGCTATGTAGGTCGAATTCCAGTAGACGATGGCGGCGATCACGAGATTCAGCCCCGACGCGCGGAACTCCAGCGCTTCGCGCGACCGGTCGGCGAGGCAGCCTTGACGATAGGTGCAGACCTGACTGGCCAGCGCATGGCGCTGCTCGGATTTGTTCAGCCCGGCGTGGCACCGGCGGCGGAGCGCCGGTGTCTCCAGCCAGTCGATCATGAAGCCGGTTCTCACCAGGCGGCCGCACTCCCTCAGGGCGCGGTCGACTTGGTTCCTGCCGCTCGAAGGCGGCGAGCTTCTTCAGCATCACAGACGGAGCGACGGCGCCGGCCTTCAGCGAAGCCACGAGACGCAGGATGTCGCCCCAGTGCTCGCGGATCAGCTCGGCGGCGGTGGCGGGCGCAACGCTGCGGTGGATCTCCGCGGCGAGAAGCGCTCGAACGAGACGCACCAGAGCACCACTGATCCGGACGCCAGGCTCTACCGCAAGGGACCGGGGATGGAGGCGAAACTCTGCTTCATCGGCCACGGCCTGATGGAGAACCGCTCCGGGCTGATCGTCGATACGCGGCTCACCCGGGTCTCCGGCCACGCCGAACGGTTGGCAGCGCTGGCGATGATCGAGCCGCGCGGCGGGCGGTCGCGGGCGGTGACGCTCGGCGCCGACCGCGCCTACGACGCCGCCGACTTCGTCGAGGAGCTTCGCACAATGAACGTGCGGCCGCATGTGACGCGCAACACCAGCGGCCGCCGCTCGGTAATCGACGGGCGGACGACCCGTCATCCCGGCTACGCGGCGAGCCAGCGCATCCGCAAGCGGATCGAGGAAGCGTTCGGTTGGATCAAGACGGTGGCCGGCCTGCGCCAGACCAGATTGCGCGGCCTGCCCAAGGTAGACTGGGCATTCACCTTCGCCGCCGCCGCCTACAATCTGGTGCGGGCGCCCAGGCTGATCGCGGCAGCCGCATGAGCCGCCGATCGGCCGACGAGCAACGGCGCGCCCCGCCGAACCCGCCGACAGCACCGCCGCCGACGGCCTGTCCCAGGCAGCGCAAGGACAAGCCCCCGCCACCCCGAATTCTTCAACAGCCTGCTAGTGGTTTCAACTGGATCGCTATTGGTGATCGCGGTTTAGATGGCCGCGCGCGGTCGAGGCGGCATGGAACACTTCGGCTACGGGCACGGGTAGTTAAAGCGGATTTCGATCACATTGAAGATTATGGAATGGCCGCCCCTTTGGAGGCCGCTAACTTTCGGACCTGACCAAGAGCATGAGGGCATGGAGCCATGACCATCAGCGTTCTCGCGGGATCGACCTGGGTAAAACACGTGCAGTCTGCCAGTTTTGGAACGCGGCCGGCAGCGTGGTGATGCGACGGCGCCTCCGTCGGGACCACGTCCTCGCCTTAACTGCCAATCTGCCCGCGTGCGTAATGGGGATGGAGGCTTGCGGCGATCACCTCGGCCGGGCGCTACAGGTGCGGGGACACAAGGTGCGCTTAACGTCGCCGGAATATGTCCGGCCGCGGCGATTCCTGCGGCTCGCCGCCGTGCAGGGATCACCTGCTCAGGAGGTGATCCGGAAGTAGCGCGGAAAGGTCGAGCTGTCGGTGGCGGCAGCAGAGCCGGGAGTGTTCGCATCCGGCCCGCTTTATGAAAGAAGCGGACATGGGCGGTGGCGGAAAGCGACGCTGGCAGCGGGCGGAAGCAGCTTCGCTTCGGTGGTCGCTTTCGGCAGCTCCATCGCCGACGGGCGATGAAGAAGCGGACATGGGGGAGAGCGAAGAGGGACGGTCGCGGATGGTGATCGCGACCGCATCGGTTCCGCTCTTGTGCGATCCGTCGGCGGCGCACGACGGATTGCCGCGTCTGGGCGGCAGCTGCATGAGGCTGCTCGGTCGAACGTCCGTCAGGCGTCCTCGTCCTCGTCGTCGTAGTCGAGATCGAGCTTCTTTAGCCCGATGACGCATGCTCCCCCTCCCGGCCTGTTCGCTGGGCATTCGGGGATCCGAGCAGCATATATCGTTCGGAATACCCGCCTTCCGACCTCCGGCTGTTCCACAGCCTCTCGAACATGCCGAAAGCTCGGCGCTACTCGCTCGTCTTGTTGTTGCGCTGCGCCTGCATCAGCCGCAGCTTGTCCGCCTCGGAGAGCTGTGGCCGGTCGATGTTCAGCGTCAGCTTCGCGAGGTTGCCGGTGAACCGGAACGGCACCTGGTAGTCCGCGTCGTTCACCGGCGTGCCGGTGTCGGCGCCGACGTCGAAGTTCTCGTCCCACTGCAGGATCAGCGGCAGGGTGCGCTCCATCGTCTGGCGGGCAACCTCCTTGCCGTCCACCTTCAGGATCCCGGTGCCGCTGCGACCGATACCGCTGACGCTGTTGAAGGCGAGCGTGCCCATGCCGAGGCCGTCGTAGGTGAAATCGAACTCCAGCGTGTGCTTGCCCGGAGTCAGTGCATCCGGCCCCTCCCAGCGCACCCGCTTGAGGTCGACGAGGTTCCATAAGAACACCGGCTTGCCCTTCAGCACGTAAAAGCCGTAGCCGCCAAAACGGCCGCCCTGGGTGACGATCATGCCGTCCGCGCCGCCCTGCGGAATCTCGACCTCGGCAGTGAAGACGTACGAAGAGTTGAGGATGAAGGGCGCGTCGCCGTTCGGGGTGCCGGTCAACTCGCCCGGCCAGACGAACTTCGTCCGCCCGGCGGTGAGGCTGGGCCGCGGTGCAATCAGCCGGGTCGCAACCGACGCATCCAACGGCAGGACCCGGTACTTGGCGGCTTCCGCCCAGAACAAGGCCTGCATCTCCTTCAGCCTTTCCGGATGTTTGTCGGCGATGTTCTCGAACTGCGTCCAGTCCTTCGTCAGGTCATACAGCTCCCAGGGGAAGCCGGCTGGATCCTGGCTCACCGGCCCCAACACGTCCCACGGTGGACGCATCACCTTGGTGCTGGCGATCCAGCCGTCGTGGTAGATGGCGTGGTCGCCCATCATCTCGAAATACTGGGTCTTGCGCGTCGACGGTGCGCCGGCGTTGGCCTTATCGAAGGTATAGGCCATGCTGACGCCCTCGATTGGGCTTTGCACGATACCGTCGACTTCCTTGGGCTGCGGGATGCCGGTGGCTTCCAAGATCGTCGGCACGATGTCGATGACGTGGTGAAACTGGTTGCGAATGCCGCCCTTGTCGGTGATCCGCTTCGGCCAGGCAATCGCCATGCCCTGCCGCGTGCCGCCGAAGTGCGACGCAACCTGCTTCGTCCAGGAGAATGGCGTGTCGAACGCCCAAGTCCAGGGCACCGCCATGTGCGGATAGGTCCGGTCCGATCCCCAGAGATCGTAGAAGTACTTGCTGATCCTCCACCGGGACGACGACGCCGTTGAACATCGCCACCTCGTTCGGGGTGCCGACCAGCGTTCTCTCGGCGCTGTTGCCGTTGTCGCCGTTGATGTAGATGATCAGTGTGTTATCAAGCTTGCCTTGCCGCTGTACTTCGTCGATGACACGGCCGATCTCATGATCGGTGTAGGCAACGTAGGCGGCGAAGACTTCCACCTGCCGCGTGAACATCTTCTTTTCATCGGGCGACAACGTCTCCCACCGCTTCAGCAGATCATCGGGCCATGGGGTCAGCCTGGCGTCCTGCGGGATGACGCCGAGCTTCTTCTGGTTGGCAAAGATCTGCTCACGCAGCGCGTTCCAGCCCTGATCAAACAGGTGCATATCGCTGATCGTCTTGATCCACTCAGGCGTCGGGTGATGCGGTGCGTGCGTCCCTCCCGGCACATAGTAGAGAAACCACGGCTGCTCCGGTGCGAGCGCGTCGATCCGCCGCATGTAGGCGATCGCATCGTCGGCCTGTGCGGTGATCAGGTTCCAGTCCGGCTTGCCGTAGTACGGATAGATCTGCGTCGTGTTGCGGAACAGGTTCGGCTGCCACTGGTTGGCGTCGCCGCCGATGAAGCCGTAAAAGTATTCGAAGCCCATGCCGATCGGCCACTGGTCGAACGGCCCGTCCTGGCTCGCCTGGAACGCCGGTGTGTTGTGATCCTTGCCGAACCACGACGTGCGGTAGCCGTTATCTTTCAGAATTCGGCCGATCGTCGCCTTGTCGCGCGGGATAAAGGAGTCGTAGCCCGGGAAACCGGTCGCCTGCTCGGCGACCACCCCGAAGCCGACCGAATGATGATTGCGTCCGGTGACCAGCGCCGCGCGCGTCGGCGAGCACAGGGCGGTCGAGTTGAAGTTGGTGTAGCGCAGGCCTTCGGCGGCGATGCGGTCGAGGGAAGGGGTGGGAATCACGCCGCCGAAGGTGCTCGGCACGCCGAAGCCCGAGTCGTCGGTCATGATCAGCAGCACGTTGGGCGCGCCCTTCGGCGGGGCGACGCGCGGCGGCCAGTCGGGGGTCGATTGCGCGGCGTTGCGCTCGATCTTGCCGCCGAACGGCGACGGCGGCGGTGGCAATTGCTCGCCGGTGATCGTCGTCGTCGCGCTCGGCGAGCCCGGCGCGCTGGGACTCTGAGCCGCTGCGGGCGGCGCCTCCATGCTGGCGCCGAACATCAGCGTCATCGCCAACACCACCGCAAACTGCTTTGCCATTCCCCACCTCAGCTCAACGATCCAACTTTGATATAGCAGTAGTCGGCGGCCTCTCGCCGGTCGGATCGCGCCGCCGCCGGGACAGCCACCCGATAACAGCTTATGGTCCCGAACCTCGTCCATGGTGACGTCGAGGAGCCAGTGCAGGCTGTTCTCGATCCCCCAATGACTGCGGACGAGGCCTGGATCAAAGACCTGTCTTGGCAGGTGTAACGGCACTGGGTGCTGGTCCAGCCGTCGATCTGGCGCGTCACCTTTCGCGCAACCTCATTTTCTCAAATGCAGTTCCCCTGACCACCCCGATCCAGGCGTGCGTGGCCCATTCAACGTGGCGCGACCCTCTGCCGGAGCTGATCGACGAGCACCTGTGCCGCAGGGTCTATAGCGACCAGCTTCTGCGCCCAGGCGAGTGCTGCTTCGCGGTGGCCGGCGTCGCGGTTGATGGTAACCAGGGCGAACAGGGTGTCGCGGTCGGCGGGGTGGCGGGCGTGGTTGGCCTGCAGCGTCGCGAGCGCATCGTCGGTGCGGCCGGCGGAGTTCAGCGCGATCGCCTGCACGTAGGCCCAGCGGGCGTTCGCCGGATCGAGCGTCGCGGCCCGCGACAGCTCCGGCAGGGCATCGGCGGCCGGACGCTGACGGATCAGGTTGAGGCCCAGCGCATGGTGCAAGTCGGCGGCCTCGGGCAGCCGGTTCAGCGCGTCGCGCAAGGTGCGCTCGCCGTCGGCATCGCGGCCCTGCTGCGCATCGAGCTGGGCGAGGGTGACATAGATCGGCGTGAACGACGGATCGAGGGCGCGGGCGGCGGCGAGTTCGGCCCCGGCCTCGGCGAAACGCCGCTGCTGCATGAAGAGGTTGGCGAGGTTGAGCCGGTGCTCCGGCCGGTCGGCGGCCAGTCGCTGGGCCGCCACGTAGTCGTCCAGCGCGAGCGACAGCCGGGTGCGCTCCTCCGGCGACAGGCGATCCGGCGGCATCGCGGCAAGCAACGACGCGGCCTCAATCCGAACCCCCAGCACCGGATCGGCGAGCAGGCGGTTGGCCAGCGGCCAGCTCTGCTGGACCGGGAACGGCCGCAACGCCCGCAGCGCCGCCAGGCGGACCAGCGGGTCGAGGTCGACGAGACCCCGTTCGGCCGCCGCCGCCGCGTCTCGGCTGGGATACGCGCTCAGGCTCTCGAACGCGGTGGCGCGGGCGATCGACGGTGCATCGGCGCTGGTCGCCAGCTTCAGCAGCAGCGCCGCCGCTTCGGGCTTGCCGGCACGGGCGGCGGCGAAGGTTCCGGTCCACGTCTGAGCGCCCTTGCGGTCGGGTCCGAACCAGCCCTCGAAGGCGCCGGCGGCCCAGGCGGCGTCCTTGTCGGCGTGGCAATCGGTGCAGGCGTTGGAGGTGCCGAACCGCACCGACTCGTCCGGCCGGGGGACGCGGAAGGCGTGATCGTGCCGCGGGTCGACACCCATGTGGGTCTTCACCGGCATGTGGCAGGCGACGCACTGCGCGCCGGTCGATCCAGCCGCGTGGTGGTGATGCGCGGCGGCGGCGAATTTTCGCGCGTCGTGGCACTGCTCGCAGACGGCATTGCCCTCGGCCTCTTGCTTCAGCGAGTGCGGATCGTGGCAATCGCTGCAGGAGACACCGGCCGTGAACATCCTGCTCTGGCGGAACGGCGCGTAGTTGTAGACCTCGTCAAGGCTCTTGCCGTCGGCCTCGAACATGCCCTCGTGCAGCAGGCTCGGCAGGTGCGTCTGCAGCAGCGGCTGCCCCGGCCGCCACGGCTCGGCGATCTTGGCGCTGCGCGAGTGGCACATCCCGCAGGTCTCCAGCTCCTTCGCCGAGGTGCGGGGGGTGCTGCGACGCGCGCTGCCGGTGGCGGCGTCGAGCGTCCAGGTGACGTCCTTCCGCTCATCGAAATGTACCGTGAGGCCGTCCGCGCCGCGCTTGTCTCCCTTCGCCCAGGCGACGTGCGCCGAGCCGGGGCCGTGGCAAGCCTCACAGGCGACGTCGATCTCGGCCCAGGTCGTCGCATAGCTATTCTTCGCCGCGTCGTAGTTCTTGCGCAGTTCGGTCGAGTGGCACTCGGCGCACTGAAAGTTCCAGGTCTGGTCGATGCCGGTCCAGTGCAGCGGGTTGCCGGCGTGCACGTCTCGGTCGGGATAGAGATGGAACCAGCGCTGGCCTCCCTTCTCCTTCGGCCTGCTGTCCCAGGCGATGCCCAGCGCCTGCATCCGGCCGTCGGGAAAGGCGATCAGGTATTGCTGCAGCGGGGTGACGCCGAAGGTGTAGCGAATCTCGAAGTCGGCGAGCTTGCCGTCCGGCCCGTCGGTGTTGACGAAAAATTTCCCGTCCCGCTTGAAGAAGCGCGAGGTGACGGTGCCGTAGGTGAACGTCGCGCCGCCGAAGTCGCCGAGAACGGTTGCGTCCGTCGCTTCGGCCATGGCGAGGTCGTGGTGCGAGCCGCGCCACGCCTTGGCCTCGGCCGCGTGACAGCCCGAGCACGCCGCGACGCCGACGAAGGTGGGGGACTGCGCGCGTGACTCGGCACGGGCATCGCAAGCGGCGGCGATGACGATCGCTACCGCCAGCAACAATTGGCCGAGACCGACAACGGTGCATTGTGGCAATCCCGGCACGTCCCGTTCCACCCGACGACGAAGGCAACGTAAGTTGCGTTATCGACTGCAATCAACCGCGACGCATTATTTGCGCGATCTTACTGGCCCGTGGAAACGAGGACTTTTCCGAACTGTGTATCGTTGTTGTAGACGAGGAATGCCGACACGCTCTGCCTGTCGATGGCGGCGACCGGGCCGACGCCCGGGGCAAAGAACCGGTACTCGACATCGGAGACGTTCGCCGGCCCGACCTGCCCATTGTACTGCCACTTGATGAGGTCGGCGGCGTAGGTGCCCGCCGGCACCGTGACCTGATAGCGGCCCAGATAGGTGAGGGTGAGCGTCAGCGAACCGGTATGGGTAATCGAGCCCGGATCGCTGAGGTTGGAGACGCTGACCTGGAGGGGACGGTTTGTTGCGCGCTGGGCTGCAGTCCCGGCACCAGCACCGGGCGGGACGGCACATACTGGGTCAGCACACCCTGACCCAGGTCCTGCTCGCTGGGGCTGACGATGCTGCCGTCGGCGGCGCTGGCCAGCGCGTAGATGGTGCTGCTGCCCGCCGTGAACTGCCACGGCACGGACGTGCCGGGCTGCAGCGTCGCGGTGCCGGTCGCGCCCTGATTGGGACCGGCGGAAACCTGGAACGTCCAGCTCGCCGGGGTCAGCGGCAGCAGCGCCGCCGGGGCGGCAATCTCGCTCACCGCCACCGGCGCGCCAACGACGCCGGCCCCAAGCAGGTTGGTCAGCGCCGTGGCGTCGGCGCCGGACAGGCCTTGCGCCCCGGCGGGTGGCGCGCCGGCCACACTGAGCAGTAGCATGCCGATGACCAAACTGGTGTTACGCAGCGGGTAGGCAAACATCGTGGCCCTCCTCTTGATCAGAACTTCCAACTCAACGTGACGTTGAACCAGTGGATTTCGTTGGTGGAGTAGTTGCCCTGAATGGTGCCGGCCAACGGCCGGCTGCGGTCGATATCCGCCTCCCCGAGGTTCAGGTACTCGTAAGCCGTGCCGACGGTGATGCGATCGTTGAGCGCGTACTGCACGCCGGTGCCCACCCGGATCTGCTGGTCCATCGGCAATGCCGGCGTCCGGTTGCTCTTCGACTGCGGCGAGGAATCGAACGCGACGCCGACCGACCATGACCAGTCGTCGGCGAACTTGTAGCGGGTGCCGAGCGCGAACCCCCAGGTATCGTCATAGTTCAGGTCGGCGGTGGCGCTGCGGCTGGTCGTCGACGTGATCTCGACGTTCGGCTTGCCGAACTCGCTCCACTGCTGCCAGACGACGTTGCCCATGATCGCCAGCTTGTCGTTGACATCGTGATAGCCGCTGACCATCACCTGGTTCGGAATGGTCAGGCCCAGGTCGACTTTTGCGCCGGTCAGCCCGGAGGTGTCGAAGGCGGCGCGCAGCAACGGCCCGAGATTGTTGGTGGTCGGCTTTTCCTTGAAGTCGAGCTTGACTTGCGAGGTGTAGGTGAGGCCGAAGCGGGTGCCCTCCACCGGCTCGACGAGGATGCCGGCGATGCCGCCATAGCCGACGTCACTATCGGAAACATCAATGCTGGCATTGCCGCCATCGAGCACGTCGTTGATCCCGGTCTTCGAGTTCAGCTTGCCGTAGACGATTTGCGCGCCGGCGCCGACCGAGAGCCACTTGTTGATCCGATACGCCGCGACCGGAAACGCGCCGAGGGTGAGGATCTCCTCCTGCAGCGCGTAGTAGCGGCCGGACCAGTTGCTCTGGTAGCGGGCGGAGAGGCCGAAGTTGGAGCCCAGCGAAATGCCGAACTTGAGATCGGGGGTGGCACTGTAGACGTAGTAGCCAGCCAGCCCGGGAAGAAACCCCAGCGCGTTCCCACCGTTGCCGCCGGACACCGTGGTGTCGTCGCCCTTGTCGAACTGGGTGATGCCGTAGGCCGGCTGGATGCCGACGAGCATCTGCGACTGGTCGAGCCGCGCCATTCCGGCGGGGTTGCCGAAGGCGGTCGCGGCATTGTCCGCCGCCGCCGCCCGCCCGGCGGACGCGGTGCCGAGATCGGGCGTGGCCATCTCGTACAGGAACAGGCCGGCGGCATGCGCGCTGCTCGTGGCGACGGTCGCTGCAAGCACCCCGGCGAAGATACCGCTTCGCCTCAGACCGTACCTAGTCTCTCTCATCGATCCCTACCCCTGATTGAGGAGCCTACTGAATTGGCCGAAACTCTTCCATGTTCTGGAGGCGTTGCAGAGCCTCCTGCATCCGCAGTGTACCGTAGTTAATGTTGCCGGCGTTCAGGCTGGTGCCGGGCTGGTTTGGGTACTCCGCGAAATCGGCGAAGAATTCTTTGACCTTCTGCTGGACCGGCACGAACAGCCAGATGTTGTCTGCATACCAGCGCATGTACATCTGCGATTCGTGGGGCGCCTTCTCATAGGGATCGGCGCGCAGGTTGACGATCAACGGCCAGCTCGGAACTTCCCGCACGCCGGTGACGATGTTGCCGCGCTGCACGGCGAAGTTCACTTTCCAGTCGTTCCAGCGGACGGCATTCAGCTCGCCGCCCTGCGAGAAGTAGTAGATTTCCTCGCGCGGACTTTTCTTCGTGTCGCCTTTCAGGAACGGCAGCATGTTGTAGCCGTCGAGCTTGACCCGCCACTCCTTGCCGTTCGCCTTGTAGCCTTGCGCCAGCTTTTCCTTCACGTCCGGCACGCCGGCCGCCGCCAGCAAGGTGGGCAGCCAGTCCTCCTGCGAGATGATCGCGTTGACCGTCGTGCCCGGCTTCACCACCCCCGGCCAGCGAATGAGCAAGGGGACACGGAAGCCGCCTTCCCATGTCGTCCCCTTCTCGCCAAAGAACGGTGTCGTGCCGCCGTCCGGCCAGGACGCGGTCTCGGCGCCGTTGTCGGTGGAATAGATGACGATGGTGTTGTCGGCGATCTTCAGATCATCGAGCTTCTTCAGCAGGCCGCCTACCATGTCGTCGTGTTCGACCATGCCGTCTGGATAAAGGCCGATGCCTGTCTTCCCCTGGTACTCCCTGCTCAAGTGCGTCCAGACGTGCATCCGGGTGGTGTTGAACCACAGATAGAAGGGCTTCTTCTGGTCGACCGCGGTGTCCAGGAACTTGCCCGCCGCGGCGTAGATTTCCTGGTCGACGGTTTCCATCCGCTTTGCCGTCAACGGGCCGGTGTCGGTAATTGTCCCGTTGGCGTAAGTATGCAGCACGCCGCGCGGCCCGAACTTCTTCCGGAATTCCGGGTCCTTCGGATAGTAGTAGGTCTCCGGCTCTTCTTCGGCGTTCCGGTGATAAAGGTTGCCGAAGAACTCGTCGAAGCCGTGGGCGGTCGGCAGGTGCTTGTCGCGATCGCCAAGATGATTCTTGCCGAACTGGCCGGTGGTGTAACCCTGCTCCTTCAACAGGTCGGCGATCGTCGGCGCCCAGTCGGGAATGCCGTGTTCAGAGCCCGGCATGCCGATGGTCAGCAGACCGGTGCGGAACGGGTTCTGGCCGAGAATGAACGATGCGCGCCCGGCGGTGCACGACTGCTGCGCGTACGCGTCGGTGAACAGGGCACCTTCCTTTGCGAGGCGGTCGATGTTCGGCGTCTGGTAGCCCATGATGCCATGATTGTAGGCGCTGACGTTGTGCACGCCGATGTCGTCGCCCCAGATGACGAGGATGTTGGGCTTTGCCGGCGACTGCTGCGCCTGCGCCGGAGCGGCGAGAGCCGCGGCGAACGTAATCAGCAAAAGTGCGTGTATCGATCGCATCCCAGCCCCTCCAATACCCTGAACAACGGCGGAACTCCGCCCGCACCGCAACGCTTTAGGGCGCCTGTTGTGGAGCGGGGGGGGGGCGCCTGCACCCCCGCCCAAGGATCATGCGCCGGCGTTACTTCGCCGGTTCGACGGCGGCGACCAGGGCCTCGGAAATCACCGCGGTGATGGTGTCCCCGACTTTGATCGAGCTCATCATTTGCTGGTACTGCGGGTCCTTGACATTCAGGGTGCGGACCTCGCCGCCGCTGGGATCCACCAGCGAGATCGTGTGCGCCACCGGATTGATACCGACGACCAGCCCTGTGACGATGATCTTGGCGGCGTCCCCTCCCGCCGGCTTCTCGCCCGGCATCGCCTTCGCTTCGGCGACGGCCATGGCGTCCGCCGGGAGCTTGGTTCCGGGAGCCGCCACGACGTAGGCGACGGACTCGTAGAAGCGGGCGATGACGATGTCGCCCGGCTTCACCTGCGCCAGGTTCTGCACCTGATCGCCGGCCTTCATCGTCATCGTCTGACCGTTGGGGCCGACGAGCGTGACCATACGGGTCTTCATGTCGACGGATTTGACCGTCGCGCGCGCCGTGACCGTGTCCGTGTCGCCGGCTCCGAACATCCCGGACGCTTGCGCCCAGGCCGGCGACGCAGACGGCGGCAGCAGGGCGGCAGCCGCAACTAGCACCAGGCAAGGTATTAGATTACGGATCGTCGATCGCAACAAGAACATGATGATGACTCCTACCTCTATCCTTCTCTTCGTGTAACGAGCATGTTGACTTACCTCTTCATCCGGGTCTGACTTGCACGCGGAAGGACACCTCGCTTTTGCCTCAGAAATAGTATCCTATACGACCTTCGAGCTGCCATTGGTAAGGCTCGAAGCCTTTCTCGTGAATCAGCTGACGCGAGTATTCCAACGAAGCGACGATCCTGTCGAACAGCTTCTTGCCGACCATGAGATCTAAAGGCAGAAACAGCTTTCCATCGTCGCCATAGTTGATCTGGATGTTTTCGCTGGCGTAGGCGGTCAGGAACCAGTCGTCCGGCAGCGCCACGTTGAATTTCGGCTGGATGCTCAGCTGATTGACGTCGGCCCGTCCGCTGTTCTGGTTGCGGCTGGCGATGCTGTTCAGATAGATCACCTGCGGCGGGAAGAAACTGCCCGGGCTGATCTCCGGCAGGCTGGAGCGGAAGCCGACAACGGGTCCGATCTGGTACTTGCCGGAACCCGCCTCGTTCAGGCCGGCAGTCGGCCAGACAGCGCGCACGCCGGCGCCGTAGCCGACCCGCGCTGTCGGCGGCGGTCCGATGATCGCAATCTCGGTCAGCAGATCGCTTTGGCCGAAGCGGCTGTGTCCGTTCGGGTTGAAGCTGCTGGTCACGTCGTTGGAATAGACCAGCGGCTGGTCGACCCGTCCGTACAGCTTCCAGCCGTCGCCGAGGCCGGTCCACAGGTCCGCGCGCAGCGTCGTGATCCATTTCTCCGGCTCGTGGCCGTTGTCGTCCGGCAGCCGCTGGTAGCGCTGGCGAACCTGGAACAGGGTCCGCGGCCGGGTGATGTCCTCGCCGTTGTTGAAGCTGCCGTGCATCGCGGCATCGACGTCGGCCGGCGGCGGCTCGTCAGCGGCGGCTGCGACGGGTGCCAGCCCCGCCGACGCGGCGACCATCGCTGCCGGCATCCATCCCGAAATCATCGTCCGGCCTTGCTCAAAGTTTCTGTTCGGATAGCAGTTCGAACAAGGTCGCGGCGAAATGCTCGACCTTGGCGGTCTTCTGCGCATCGCTCAGGCCCGGCATCGCGGCGACGGCCGGGCAGTAGCCGCCGACGAGATAGTTGACCAGCTCGGTATCGGTCACTTGCGGATACTTTTTCTGCAACGTGGTCACCGCGACGCCGATCTTGTCCTCTATGTTGCCACCGGCGAACATCTGCGACAGCGCCTGCTGGTCCTGCGCCGTTTCCTGGAGAACGCCCGGCGATGCCATCTCCGGCCGAGGGCATTCGAACGCGCCGGCCGGATGAGACCAGCAGAGCACGGCGACCGCGAGCGCGGCGATCGAGGTTTTCGTCGTCGTCACCATGTCCTTTTTCTCCTCCTATCCGGTTAACCAGCGGGTGGCCGGCAGCGGAAATCCCAGGCGAGGAATCCTTCACCGACAGGGTGTTACTCCGCTGGGAAAGATCCGCTTCCAGTCGTTCTTCATCGAGATCACCACCCAGCCGCGCTGCTTGGCCTCGTCCATCAGCGACTGAGAGAACGTGCCGACCTTGGTGTCCGGCAGGCCGTTGGCGGGGCCGTAGGCATATTCGCGCTCGGCATCATCGTGCAGCACCAGCATCATCAGCCGCGCGCCATCGCCGGCTTGCGTCCACTCCAGCATCTCGCGATCGCCGCCGGAGTTGCCGAACGCCGCCACTGGCCGCTTGCCGATGAACAGGTTGATGCCGATGGCCTTGCCGGCGTGATCGTCGATGAAAAAGATCTTCGGCTCGCGCAACAGCACCGGCTTGCCGTCGCGCATCTCGTACCGGGTGGCGATGCTCGATCCGACGACCTGCTCGGGAGGCACCCCGTAGACTTGGGTGCTGTAGACGCGCACGAACTCCTGGCCGCCGCCGGTGACGATGTAGGTCCGGAAGCCGTTGGCCCGCAGGTAGTCCATGACTTCGAGCATCGGCTGGTGGACGAGCTCGGTGAACGGCCGCTTCCAACGCGGGTCCCTGGCCGTCGCCAGCCACTGTTTGACGATGCCGAGGAAATCCTCGGTGCTCATCCCGGCGTGGGTGGCGGCGACGATTTGCGCCCAGTCCCCCTCGCCGAATTTCGCCATCGCGTCGCGATCGCCGGCGAGAACCGCCTTGAACGGCTCTTTCCTTTTCCATTCGGGATGCTTCGGTGCCAGCTCATGCACCCGGTCGAGCGCGAACATCGTCTGGGTGTAGAGCGGATGCGACACCCACAACGTGCCGTCCTGGTCAAAGGTGGCGATGCGATCCTCCGGCGGGACGAACTTTGCACTCCCCTCCTCGGTGGTCGCGGATACGAACTCGAGAATTGCCTGCTTCGCCGGCCCATCGTTCCACGAGGCGAGCGGATCATCGGCCGCCTGGGCCGGAACGATGAGCCAGACCGTGAGAATAAACGCGAGAGCCGGCACAAACCCCTTGCCAAAAAGTCTCATCGGCGAAGACCTCCCCTCCCTGCTGGCCGCACCCGTTCTGTCGCGGAGCTCGT
>JADJRE010000007.1 GCA_016712375.1 Rhodospirillales bacterium | reverse complement strand
GCGGTGACAAATTAGGCCACGTAGCGGCGGCGGTTGGTGCTGCCGCGCCGGAGCAAATCCGGCCAGTGGTTAGGCTGTCTCCTTTGGTCAGGGGGCGGCCGGGGATGTTTGCCGTGGAAGTCTACGCCGCCGTTCGGCATTTTGTTTTCGTTGAGGGTAACAGCCGGCGCGAGGCGGCGCGGGTTTTCGGACTGAGCCGTGAGACGGTTTCGAAGATGTGCCGGTTCTCGTTGCCGCCCGGCTACACGCGAACCAAGCCGGTGAAGAAGCCGAAGCTTGGGGCGCTTCTGCCGGTGATCGACGCCATCCTGGAGGCCGACGGGACGGCGCCTTCGAAGCAGCGGCATACTGCCAAGCGGATCTTCGAGCGGCTGCGCGATGAGCATGGCTATGCCGGCGGTGTGACGGTGGTGAGGGACTACGTCCGGTGTCGCTCGCGCCAAAGGCCGGGAGACCTTCGTGCCGCTGGCGCATCCCCCGGGCACGCGCAGGTCGATTTCGGCGAGGCCATTGGCGTGATCGGCGGCGTCCGCCAGAAGATCCACTTCTTCTGCATGGACGTGCCGCAGTCGGACGCGCCGTTCGTGAAGGCCTACCCGGCGGAGACGACGGAAGCGTTTCTGGACGGTCATGTGTCGGCGTTCGGCTTCTTTGGCGGCGTGCCATTGTCGGTGCTTTACGACAACACGACGATCGCGGTGGCGAAGATCTGCGGCGACGGCAGGCGGAGCGGACCCGGGCCTTCACCGAGCTGCTAAGCCACTACCTGTTCCGCGACCGTTTTGGCCGTCCCGGCAAAGGGCAACGACAAGGGGAAGGTCGAGGGGCTGGTGAAGTATGCCCGATTGAACTTCATGACGCCGATCCCCAGGCGGCAAGCTTCGACGATCTCAATGCCATGCTGCAAGAGCGCTCCCGGCGCCGGCAGGGCGAACGCGCCGGTCGCCACAGCGAGACCATCGGCGAGCGTCTCGTCGCCGACCTGGAGGTCATTCGGGATCTGCCCGCCGGGCCGCTGGAGCCGTGCGAGAAGCGGGCGGCGCGCGTCTCGTCGACCGCCCTGGTCCGCTACCGCTGCAACGACTACTCGGTGCCGACGGCATACGGCTTCCGGGATGTTGTGGTGAAGGGCTTCGTCGACGAGGTGGTGATCCTGTGTGCCGGCGAGCAGATCGCCCGACATCGCCGCGCCTACGGCACCGGGGCCTTCGTGTTCGAGCCGCTGCACTACCTCGCGCTGATCGAGACCAAGCCAAATGCCCTGGACCAGGCGGCGGCGCTGAAGGACTGGGATCTGCCGGAGGCGTTCCAGCACCTGCGCCATCTCCTCGAAGCGCGCATGGGCAACCGCGGCAGGCGGGAGTTCATCCAGATCCTGCGCCTGTTGGAGGCGATACCGATGGAGATCGTCACCTTCGCGGTGAACGAGGCGATCTGTATCGGTGCAATCGGCTTCGATGCGGTCAAGCAGATCGCGCTGGCGCGCATCGAACGGCGGCCCGCCCGCCTGGACCTGGCAGCCTATCCCCACCTGCCGAAAATGGACGTGAGGATGACGACGGCGGCCGACTACGCCGTTCTCGTTCCCGGACAGCGGCATGACCGGCAAGGCGGGCGTCGAGGCGATACCGGCGGGAACGACGAGCGGCACCCCGCAGGTTCTGCTGGCGCATCACCTCAAGCAGCTAAGCTGCCGACCGTTCTGCGGAGTACGACAAGGTCGCGCGCGAATGCGCGCGACGGCGTCGATCATCCCCGCTACCTGCTGCGCCTGGTGGAGCTGGAGCTGATCGACCGGGAACGCCGAATGGTCGAGCGGCGGATCAGGGCGGCACGCTTCCCGGCGGTCAAAAGCCTCGACACCTTCGACTTCACCGCCATTCCGAGCCTCAACAAGATGCTGGTGCTCGAGCTCGCTCGATGCGAGTTCGTCCTGCGCCGCGAGAACGTCATCGCGCTCGGCAATTCCGGCACCGGCAAGACGCATGCAGCCCTGGCTCTCGGTCTTGCCGCCTGCCAGAAGGGGTTCAGCGTCGCCTTCACCACCGCCGCCGCCCTCGTGCATCAGCTGATGGAAGCGCGCGACGAACGACGGCTTCTGAAGCTGCAGCGTGATCTGCAGGCGGTGAAGCTCCTGATCATCGACGAACTCGGTTACGTGCCGCTGTCCCCGACCGGGGCGGAACTTCTGTTCGAGGTGTTCTCCCAGCGCTACGAGCGCGGCTCGACCCTCGTCACGTCCAATCTGCCGTTCGAGGACTGGACCTCGGTGCTGGGATCGAACGGCTCACCGGCGCGCTGCTCGACCGGCTGACCCACCACGTCCATATCCTCACCATGAACGGCGACAGCTACCGCCTGAAGCAATCCGCCGGACGCCGTCGTCCCGCCACCCCGGCCGATCGGGCGGAGCAAAACCAGGCCACCGCCGACACCGTCAATCCTGAGACCGGCGAAATCGGCAAGCCCTGATCCTCGAGGCAAACCGACGACACAGCAAGGGCCCGATCGGGCCCCTTGCTGTGCTGCGCCGCTTTCGCCCAAATGGCCTGCTTTTACTCCGCCACAGTGGCCCGGAATTGCTCCGCCGTTGACATCGGCGAATTGCCCGACAGCAGCCTGGTCGCGATTAGGGTCGGTTCGATCCGGCGTGTGTTGTGCGGTAGCCCCGCCTATTTTGCCGAGCGAGGTACACCGAAAAGCCCCGGTGAACTCGGCGCACATGACTGCGTGACGTTCGAAGGGGTGGCGTCTCCGAATTCCTGGAGCTTTGCGATCGGAGGGGTGGAGGCGTCTGTCGCCATTCACTCACGGCTGATCGTCAATACCGCCGAGGCTGCCATCGACGCGGCCATGGGGGGGTTGGGAATCACGCGCGTACTCTCGTACCAGATCGCCGATACGGTGCGGGCCAGAAGGCTTGCAGTGACGCTCGAAGAGTTCGAGCCGCCGCCGTCGCCCGTTAGTCTCGTATATGCCGGCCAGCGGTTGTTGCCGCTAAAGCTGCGCGCCTTCCTCGATTTTGCGGCGCCCCGGCTGAAATCGGGAATGCGGCAGGACGCTATGTGGGAACCCCGTCGCCCCGCTCAGCGCTGAAGTCGGGCCTGGCTCCTCGCGCTGTTTGTGGGTTTACTTCCGAACGACGCTCTTGGAGCTAAAGCCGCCAAGTTGGGCAGTAGGAGTACGGAGCGGCATCCCCATCGACACACCGCCGCCTCCGATGCGCGCCGCGCGCAGGCAACCGACCCTGCGATGCAGCGCGGCCGGCGCGAGCCATCCTTGCGCCCGGTTCCGGAAGCGGCCGTTGGTGCGGTCGCCGAGACGCTGCGCCGGCAAGTATCTACATCATCCATTCATGTCGACAGGACGGGTCAGCCGCCCTTGCCAGGGTTATAGCGGAACGAGGCATGGACGCCAATGGGCGCCGGAATCGAACCACCTTCCTCGCGGGTGCCTCGAAAGCGCGGAAGATGCCGGTTAAAGGCGTGCAGCCATTGCTTCCGCAGCGAGCGGCTCGCCGGGCACCTCGGGCAGGTCCCGAGCGCGGGCGACGACATAGATCTGCAGGGGTACGGACAGCCCACGAACCGCGACGGTCTCAGCCATCAGCCCCTCCTCTGAAAGTCCCGCGGTCTGCACGACGCTGGCGGAGCACACTAGCTGGCAGCCCTTTTCCTTGCTCAGGGATTCCAGCCGGCTGGCGATATTGACGATGCTGCCGATGGCGGTGAGGTTGGCCGAAAGAGGGTGGCCGATCCGGCCGAGGACAACCGGTCCGACGTGCAGTCCCATGCCGATCCGTAAAGGCGTGCCGACTTCGCTTTGCAGGTCCGAGGTCACCCGATCGAGCGCGAGATCAATGGCCCGCGCGGCCCGCAGCGCCTGCCGACAGCCGACAGCCGCCCCCTTATCCCTGCCGAACAGGGCAATCAGGCCGTCGCCGGTGTAGCGATCGATCCACCCGTCCTCCTCATGGATCGCGTCGCCCACCGCTTCGAACATCCGATTCAGCAGGAAGACCACGTCGTAGGGCAGCCGGTTCTCGCTCAGCCGGGTGAACTCCCGCAAGTCGAAGTAAAGAACCGCGACCGGCCGTTCGACGCCATGGTCCTCGGCGCCGCCGGTGGCCTTGCGGGCGGCCTGCTGTCCGGGGCGGACGAGTCTGAGGACGGCGGTGGGAGAGTTCAGGCGCAGCTGGCAGGCCAGGCGGGTGTCCGGCGGAGCGTTGATGCTGGCAAGTGTCGTCGCCTCCGCCGCTTCAGGCGGAGCCAGGAACTCGCTGCCGCGCAGAATCCGCACCCGGCAGGTGGAACAGCGGGCGCGACCGCCACAGACGGAAGTGTGCGGAACCCGCTTCAACCGGCTCACCTCGAGCAGCGTCGGGCCAATAGGCGCCCTGACCACCGGGCCTGCGGCATATTCGATGCTGATGCGACGGGAGAGGCGCAGCCGCAGCGAGCGGAGGAGCACGGAGCCGAGCGCCAGCGTCAGCAGGATTCCGAAGACGATCCGTGTCATCTGGCGCATCTCCGCAAGCCGGGCAGCATTTTCCGGCGACGGCCAGTGGGTCGTCTGCTTCAAAGCCTGGAAGGCGGCCGGATCACTGATCATCATCTGCATCTCGCGACCGGCGACACTGAAGCCGGCAAGCGCGGCTACGGGAACAAATACGGCTAGCGCCAGGAGCAGAGGAGCGATGGTCCGGTAGCTGCTGAGCATGCGCAGCCAGTAATGCAGGCCGACACAGCCATGCACCCAGACCAGCAGCAGCAGCGTGCTCTGCAGCCAGGCGCTGTCGGGCCAAAGCCGCGCTAATTCATAGGCATACGTGTCGTTCACGCCGAAGATCAGCCGTGCACCCCGGGTGTTGACAATGTGCGGCAGCAGCAGAAACGGAATAGCGATGCCGGTTGCGATCTGCAGCAGTTCCCAGGGCGGCATGCGCAGCGTCGAGCGACGGGCGAGCTTGAGCAAGCCAAGTGAAACGTGCCCGAGGAGCGCCAGCACGAGAATGGCCGTGCCGGGCCAGGATCGCGTTATCGCGGTGCGCCAAGCGTCAACGCGATAAACGATCTCCAGATCCACGAGCGCAAGGGCGGTGTTGAGGAAGTGCGTGGTCGCGAACGTGAACAGCACGAGGCCTGCCACAAGCCGGATGCGCTGATGTGCTCCGCCTCTCACCAGGACATGCACGTGAAGCCTCTCCGCCAACGGCAGGTGGACGAGAATCTCAGGCAGTCGATTGTGTGGCGCAACTGGCGAAAAAACGAAAGCCATTTGCGGCGTAAGTCGTGGATATGCGCCCCGCACGCTTGGCATCAGCGGCTGATTACCCGCACTACGCGCACGACTTGGACGCGAACCCATCACTGCTCATCCCGTGACGCGGTAGATTTGCACATTTCGTTAACAGCGATGGTCGGAAAATAATCAGCTATAGTGCCGCATGAACAACCATGGCCGGCAACGCCCGGCGGCCGCGATAGCAAAGCGACGGGAAAGCCTCTGGATCCGAATGTGATCCTGCACGCGACCGGCCTTAGCAAAGAGTTTCGCGGCTTTTACGCCGTGCAGGACGTTCAGCTCGAAGTCCGCCGCGGCAGCATTCACGCGCTCATCGGCCCGAATGGTGCCGGTAAAACGACGTGCTTTAACCTCCTCACCAAGTTTCTCGCGCCGACGCATGGCGCCATCGTCTTCAACGGCAAAGACATCACCGCGCTGAAGCCGGCGGAGGTGGCGCGGCTGGGGATGGTACGGTCGTTCCAGATTTCAGCTGTGTTTCCGCATTTGAGCGTGTTGGAGAACGTGCGGATCGCGCTGCAACGCAAGCGGGGCAACTCCTTTGACTTCTGGCGATCGGCCAAGGCGCTCAACGTGTTCAACGATCGCGCTATGGCACTGCTCGACGACGTGGGCCTAACCGGCTTCGTTAACGAGCCGGCGATCGAACTGCCTTATGGACGTAAGCGCGCCCTCGAAATCGCCACCACCCTGGCGCTTGACCCGCAGATGCTGCTGCTCGATGAGCCCACCGCGGGGATGGGCCAGGAGGACATCGCCCGCACCGCCGCCCTGATCAAGAGGGTTGCCGCCGAGCGTACGGTGCTGATGGTCGAACACAACCTCAGCGTCGTCTCTGACCTCTCGGATGTCATCACCGTGCTGGCGCGGGGCCGGGTGCTGGCGGAAGGCGACTACGCGGCGGTGT
Source organism: Rhodospirillales bacterium (assembly GCA_016712375.1). Classification (GTDB taxonomy): domain Bacteria; phylum Pseudomonadota; class Alphaproteobacteria; order Rhodospirillales; family Defluviicoccaceae; genus Defluviicoccus. The sequence continues at coordinate 121,714 of JADJRE010000007.1, read as the reverse complement.
CCACCAACCCGCAAGTGATCGAGGCCTACATGGGTTCGGGACATGGCTGAGCCGGTCGTTGCCTCATCAGCCGAACCGCAGCCGGCCGGTGCTCCGCTGCTGGAAGTGCGGGACCTGCACGCATGGTACGGCGAATCGCACATCCTGCACGGCGTCAGCTTTGACGTTCATGCCGGCGAAGTGGTGACGCTGCTCGGCCGCAATGGCGCCGGCAAGACCACAACATTGAAGTCGATCATGGGCATGGTCGGCACGCGGACCGGCTCGATTATTTTCCGATGGTCACCAGGCGATCGGCCTTCCGAGCAACCGGATCGCCCGCTTGGGCATCGCCATCTGTCCCGAGGAGCGCGGTATCTTCGCCAGTCTGAACGTCGAGGAGAATCTGCTTCTGCCGCCGCTCGTAAGGGAAGGCGGACTTTCGGAAGATTTCATCCTCGAGTTGTTTCCGAACCTGCGGGAGCGGTTTGCCAGCCGTGGCACGCATCTGTCCGGCGGCGAGCAGCAGATGCTGGCGATCGGCCGCATTCTGCGCACCGGAGCGCAGTTGTTGCTCCTCGATGAGCCGACCGAAGGTTTGGCGCCGATCATCGTCCAGCAGATCGGCAGTACTCTGCGGACCTTGAAGCAGCAGGGGTTCACCATTCTATTGGTGGAGCAGAACTTCCACTTCGCCTCGACTGTCGCCGATCGCTATTACGTGGTTGAGCATGGCCGCGTTATCGACACCATCGCAAATGCCCAACTAACAGCCGAGATGCCGAAGCTGCAGGCGTATCTCGGAGTGTAAACGTGCAGCACGAAATCAAGGAGGCCAAGGAAATGTCGGGGAAGTTGATGTTGCGGGCGGTTGCTGCGGTGCTCGTCTGCTGGGCGGGCTCGGCGTCCGCCCAGGTGCAGATGTCGGACGACGTCATCAAGATCGGCGTGCTCAATGATCGGTCGGGCCTCTACGCCGACCTTTCAGGCCAGGGCTCGGTCATTGCCGCGCAAATGGCGGTGGAGGATTTCGGCGCCGCGGCGAAGGGGATGAAAGTTGAGATCATCTCGGCCGACCATCAGAACAAGCCGGACGTGGGTTCCAACGTCGCCCGCCAATGGCTCGACGTCGACAAGGTCGACATCATCGTCGACGTCCCCAACTCCGGGGTGGCCCTTGCCGTCAACGACATCGTTCGCGAGAAGAACAAGGTCTTCCTGAATTCCGGCGCCGGGACATCGGACCTCACCGGCAAGGCCTGCTCGCCGAACACGGTCCACTGGACCTACGACACCTGGGCGCTGGCCAACGGCACCGGCAAGGCGGTGGTGAAGACCGGCGGCGACACCTGGTTCTTTATCGTTGCCGACTACGCCTTCGGACAGGCGCTGGAACGGGATACCAGCGCCGTGGTGCTGGCGAACGGCGGCAAGGTGCTCGGCTCCGTCCGCCATCCGCTGAACACGCCCGATTTCTCCTCCTACCTGCTGCAGGCGCAATCTTCCGGCTCGAAGATCATCGGCCTCGCCAACGCCGGCAGCGATGTGACGAACGCCATCAAGCAAGCGGCCGAGTTCGGCATCGTCCAGGGTGGACAGAACCTGGCCGGCCTGCTCGTCTTCATCACCGACGTCCACGCCATCGGCCTGCAGGCGGCGCAGGGGCTGATCCTGACCGAGGCATTCTACTGGGACATGAACGACGGCACGCGCACCTGGAGCAAGCGGTTCGCCGAACGCAACGGCGGCAAGTATCCCACGATGATCCATGCCGGGGTCTACGCCGGTCTGTTGCACTACTTGAAAGCCGTGCAGGCGGTGAAGTCAGATAGCGACGGCGCAAAGGTAGTGGCGGAGATGAAGCAGCTGCCGACCCAGGATGCGCTGTTCGGCAACGGCGAGGTGCGCGCCGATGGCCGGACCATCCACGACATGTTCCTGTTCGAGGTGAAAAAGCCGGCGGACTCTAAAGGACCATACGACTACTACAACCTGCGCGCGACGATCCCGGCCGCCGAAGCCTTCCGACCGCTCGACCAGGGGAACTGCCCACTGGTGAAGAAAGGCTGATCGCTCTCCACCGGCGAGGATCCTCTCATGTTCGAATTGCTCGGCATTCCGCCGCAGGCATTGTTCGGGCAGGTGATGCTGGGGCTGATCAACGGGGCGTTCTACGCCATGCTCAGCCTCGGCCTCGCGGTCATTTTCGGCCTTCTCAACATCATCAACTTCGCTCACGGCGCCCTCTACATGATGGGGGCGTTCGTGGCGTGGTTTCTGCTGCAGTATTTGGGCTTGGGCTATTGGTGGGCGCTCGTGATCTCGCCGTTGGCCGTGGGCCTGCTCGGCGCTGCGCTGGAGCGGCTGCTGCTGAAGCGGATCTATGGCCTCGACCACCTCTACGGGCTGCTGCTCACCTTCGGCCTGGCGCTGATCATCCAGGGATTGTTTCAGAACGAGTTCGGCTCGTCCGGCCAGCCGTATGCGGTTCCACCAGCGCTGCAAGGCGGCCACAACCTCGGCTTCATGTTTCTGCCCACTTACCGCGCATGGGTCGTTGGTGTCTCGCTCACCGTCTGCCTCGTGACCTGGTTCGTCATCGAGCGTACGAAGCTTGGATCGTATCTCCGGGCGGCGACCGAGAATCCGGCGCTGGTGCAGGCCTTCGGCATCAATGTGCCGAGGCTGATCACCATTACCTACGGCTTCGGCGTCGGGCTCGCCGCGTTGGCCGGCATTTTGGCAGCCCCGATCTACCAGGTAAATCCGCTGATGGGCGCCGACCTGATTATCGTGGTTTTCGCCGTCGTGGTGATCGGCGGCATGGGATCGATCCTCGGATCGATCCTGACAGGATTCGGACTGGGCGTGATGGAAGGATTGACCAAGGTTTTCTACCCGGAAGCTTCCAACACCGTCGTCTTCATCATCATGGTAATCGTCCTGCTGATCCGACCGGCCGGACTATTCGGCCGGGCCTCCTGATATGCGCAGCAACGGAGCATCGACCGAGCTTGCGCCGGCTCGTACGCCACGGCATCTCCTCATCGCGTTTGGCATCATGGTGGTGATCGGCGTCGTCGCGCCCTTCCTGATGTATCCGTTGTTCGCTGCGAAGGTGCTGTGTTTCGCGCTGTTTGCCTGCGCCTTCAATTTGCTGATCGGCTACACCGGGCTTCTGTCGTTCGGACACGCGGCGTTCTTCGGCTTCGCCGCCTATGTCACCGGCCATGGTGCCAAAGTCTGGGGCCTGCCGCCGGAACTCGCCATCCTCGCCGGAACCGCCGCCGCCGCCGTTCTCGGCCTCGCCTTTGGCATGCTCGCCATCCGCCGCCAGGGGATCTATTTCGCCATGATCACCCTGGCGCTGGCGCAAATGCTGTTCTTCTTCTGCGTGCAAGCGCCGTTCACCGGTGGTGAAGACGGCATCCAGGGCATCCCACGCGGCATGATGTTCGGGATCCTCAACCTGGAAAACTCGCTGACGCTGTACTTCGTCGTGCTCGGCATCTTTCTGGCGGGTTTTCTGCTGATTTACCGCACGGTGCATTCGCCGTTCGGACAGGTGTTGAAGGCGATCCGGGAGAACGAAGCCAGGGCCACCTCGCTCGGCTACAATGCCGACCAGTATAAGCTCATTGCCTTTGTTCTTTCGGCGACGCTGTCGGGACTTGCCGGCAGCACTAAAGCGATCGTCTTCCAGCTCGCGTCGCTCACCGACGTTCACTGGGGGATGTCCGGAGAAGTGGTGTTGATGACGCTGTTAGGCGGGCTGGGGACGACGTTCGGACCCGTGGCTGGCGCTGCTATCCTGATTTCAATGCAGAACTACCTGGCCCAGCTCGGCGGCTGGGTGATCGTCGTCCAGGGCGTCATCTTCGTCGTCTGCGTGCTGACGTTCCGTCGCGGAGTCATCGGCGAGCTGGCTCGCCTGCTGAAGAAGCCGCTTTGAGGTTTGCTTCTCAGGAATAATCCCTCGCTAGCAAAGCGCGTTAAACCTGATCACGGCTTGGCTCGAGCGAATTCAAGGCCGAGATCCGGCATATGAAGATCCAGATGCTCTTCGTCGCGCTCAAGTTAGCGCGCGACGAGCGGAACTCTTTCCAGGGTCCGGTAATTGAATAGGAGCGATCAGCAACCTGCTTTTCGCTGATAGAAACCGCTGGAGATCCACATGGATAAGAACCGCGTTGAAGGTGCCATGGATAAGGCCAAGGGCAGTGTCAAGAAGGGTGCTGGTGAAGTGACCGGCGACGAGAAGCTGAAAGCCGAAGGCGAGGCCGATAAGGCGAAGGGAGAGGTGAAGAGCACCGTCGGCGGCATCAAGGACGCAGTCCGCGATAAGCACTGAGGGAAAGCTGAGGCTGGCGAAGGAGACCACAAATTGCTGGCCTAACCGAATATCGCCGCAAACGCCGGTTCGACCGGACCGCCGAACCGGCGGGCGATAACTTCCAGTCTGCCGGCCAGCGCTCGTTCGTGGTGCAAAAGCATGCGGCGAGACGCTTGCACTATGACCTGCGGCTGCAGTTCGGCGATGCTTTGAAAAGCTGGGCGGTTACGAACGCTACGAGTTTTGATCCGCAGGTCCGCCGCCTTGCTGTTCATGTAGAAGATCATCCCCTTGCCTACGCAGCCTTCGAGGGGGCTATCCCGAAGGGCGAATATGGGGCCGGCCACGTGCTGATCTGGGACAGGGGCTCCTGGGTGCCGACCGCCGATCCCGACGAAGGTTATGCTCGCGGCATCCTCAAATTCCAGCTTTTGGGTGAAAAGCTCCAGGGCGGGTGGACCCTAGTACGCATGAAACGGAAGGAGCGCAACGACAACTGGCTGCTGATCAAGGAACGTGACTCGTTCGCCGCAGCAACCGCAGCAAACGGTCTATCCAAGGAGGCGGATGAGGATCAGGAACGAAGTGTTGTCTCTGGTCGCACCCTAGATGAACTACGGGCCCCGCCGGCGATAGCGGCGGCGGCGTTGCCTGGAGCTCGGCCGGCGCCGATGGCGGATTTCGTCAAGCCGCAACTCGCCGCGCAGTGCGATGACCCGCCGGAAGGTAGCGACTGGCTGCATGAGGTCAAGTTCGACGGCTACCGCACCCTGGCGCGAGTGGAGGATGGGCAGGTCCGGTTCTTGACCCGAAACGGATTGGACTGGACCGCCCGTTACGGGCACTTAGGCAAAGCCTTCCACGACCTGCCTTGCAGGAGAGCACTTCTCGATGGCGAGGTGGTCGTTCAGGATGAGCGCGGAGTCAGTGATTTCGCGCAATTGCAGGAGGCGCTGGCGACCAACGACAGCCATTCGCTTGTCTTCTTCGCTTTCGATCTCCTTCATCTCGATGACCATGATCTGCGCGACGCCCCACTCCTGATGCGTAAGCAGGTTCTTGCCACCTTACTTTCCGCCGTCAAACCGAACAGTGCCCTACAGCCAAGCGAGTATGTCACGGGCGAGGGGGCGCGCATGTTCGATGAAGCTTGTCGAATGGCGATCGAGGGCATCGTGTCCAAGCGCCTGGATGCGCCTTATCGATCAGGTCGAAGCTGGAGCTGGCGGAAAAGCAAGTGCGGCAACGCCGGCGAGTTTGTCATCGTCGGCTACAGGCGAACGGCGGCGGCGGGTGGACTGGCAGCACTTCTGCTGGCCGAAGCTGGCGACGACGGCACTTTTAACTACGTTGGCAAGACTGGTACCGGCTTTTCGCGAGCGATCGCTGCCGATCTGGAAAGCCGGCTGGACGTCATTCGTGTCGATCAGCCGGCCGCTAAGGTGCCCGCGGATGTCACGCGTCAAAGACCGATCTGGGTAGCACCCAGCTTGATTGCGGAGGTTCGCTTCGCTACCCGGACCGCCGACCGGCGGTTGCGGCAGGCGGTATTCAAGGGGCTGCGGCCAGACAAGGCGCCGGCATCCGTAGAAGAGGCATCGGCCGGCGGCACCCCAGCCAGGCCGCCAAAGCGGTGGGTGAGCGATGCTGATCTGGCGTCGGTATGGGTGACAAACCCCGAACGCGAGATGTTTGGCGGTCCAACCAAGCTGGACTTGGCACTCTATTATGCTCGCGTCGGAGATTGGTTGATGACGCAGGTGGCCGAGCGGCCCCTCACCCTTGTCCGTTGCCCGACCGGCCGTGCCGAGGATTGCTTTTATCAGCGCAACGCAACTCGCGGCATGCCGGAAGCTGTGCGGCGGACGTTGCTGCCGGCGGTGGGCGACGAGCCGGCAGAGATGGTGGTGCATGTCGACGATGCGGCCGGGCTGCTGGCTCTGGTGCAGTTTGGGGTGGTTGAATTGCATTGCCGCGGCTGTCGCGTCGACGCCCCCGAACATCCGGACCGCATTGTTTTTGACCTCGATCCGGATGAGGGGCTGGGTTGGCCGGTGGTCGTCGAAGCAGCCTTCTTCCTGCGCGAACGGCTTTCGTCTCTCGGTTTCGTGCCTTTCGTAAAGACAACAGGCGGCAAGGGCCTGCACGTCGTGGTGCCGGTCATTCCGCGTTCGGACTGGCAGCAGGCACTGGCTTTCGCGCAAGGGTTCGCCGCCGCGCTCGCCTCGGCTGAACCGAAGCGATTCACCAAGAACATGGCGAAGCGCGCACGGAAGAACCGGATCTTCATCGATTACCTGGGCAATGGTCGCAGCGCCACCGCTGTTGCGGCGTATTCGTTGCGGGCTCGTCTCGGCGTGACGGTCGCGACGCCGGTGAGTTGGGACGAGTTGCCGCATATCGACGATCCGCGGGCCTTCGACTGGCGGACTGTACCGCAGCGCCTCGCTCGGCTGGCCATCGACCCTTGGCGGGACATCGCCGCCGCCGCCCGCGACATCTCGGAGCAAGCGCGTCAGTTCGCCGGCGTTGCCGAACCTAGCAACGAGCAGGTCTAGCAGGGCGGGCACGAGGTCCGGCGTCAGAGCGGGCGACAGGGGCACCCGCGTCAGCCATTGACGCATTGTATGCGGACGTCGAGACTCGCGGCCATGCCGCTCTTCGAGACTGCTTCCACCGCGCTACCGTATCACCCGCTGCTGCTGCTGCTGGCGGCATTGGCGCTGGAGCCGCTTTTCGGAGAGGCGCGCGGACCGCTTTCGCGGCTGCCACATCCGGTCCGCCTGATCGGCGCTTTGATCGCGGCACTCGACCGCAAGCTGAACCGACCCGAGCGCTCCGACCGGCGGCTGCGCGGCGTTCTGGTGGTGGTGGTCGTCGCCGGACTTGCCGCCGCGGCCGGATGGGCGGTTGCCTGGCTGGGGCGGCTGGTGCCGTTCGGCTGGCTGGCGGAACTGGCGCTCGTCATCTCCCTGCTGGCGCAGCGCAGCCTGTTCCGGCACGTCCGTGCGGTCGGCACCGCACTTGCGGAACGCGGGCTGGAAGCCGGCCGTGCCGAGGTCGCGCACATCGTCGGCCGTGACGTCCGACAACTGGATGAACACGGCGTGGCGCGCGCCGCCATCGAGTCCTGCGCCGAGAACTTCTCCGACGGCGTCGTCGCGCCTGTGTTCTGGTACCTGCTGTTCGGCCTGCCGGGTATGCTGGCGTACAAGGCGGTGAATACGCTGGACAGCATGCTGGGCTACCGCAACGAGCGGTACCGCGACTTCGGCTGGGCATCGGCGCGGCTCGATGACGTTCTCAACCTCGTCCCGGCGCGGCTGGCGGGGCTGCTGCTCAGCGTTGCCGCGCTCGCGGTGCCGGGTGCGCGGCCTTCCGCTGGCCTGCGCACGATGCTGCGCGACGCGCGGCTGCACCGCTCGCCGAACGCCGGCTGGCCGGAAGCCGCCATGGCCGGCGCGCTCAAGCTGTCGCTGTCCGGGCCACGCCGCTATCCTGGGCTGGTGGTCGATGACCCTTGGATCGGCGACGGCACGGCGCGGGCGACGGCACGCGACGTGACCCGGGCGCTGTCACTGTTCGTTGTTGCCTGCGCCCTGAACGGCTGCCTTGTCGCAGCACTCGCGGCGGTACGGCTCGGCGCCACCTGAAAGGCCGGAACATGGAGAGGACAGGATGGACAAGCTGACCCTGGTGATCGCCAACAAGGCCTATTCGTCGTGGTCGCTGCGGCCGTGGCTCGCACTGAAACTGGCGGGAGCTGTTTTCGAGGAGGTGGTGATCCCGCTGCGCCTGCCGGAGACCGCCGCCTTGATTGCCCGCTGGTCACCCGCCGGCAAGGTGCCGGTGCTCCGGCATGGGGCGGTGACGGTGTGGGAGTCGATCGCCATCGTCGAGTACCTGGCAGAGCTGTTCCCCGAGGCGCACCTGTGGCCGGCCGGCCCTGTCGCGCGGGCGCACGCACGGACGATCTGCGCCGAGATGCACGCGGGCTTCGTGCCGTTGCGCTCCAACATGACGATGAACCTGCGCCGGCGGCTGCCGGGACGGGGCCGGTCGGCGGAGGTGGAGAAGGACATCGCGCGGATCACCGCCATGTGGCGCGACTGCCGGGCGAGGTTCGGCCACGGCGGCCCGTTCCTGTTCGGCGCGTTCAGCAATGCGGATGCGATGTACGCGCCGGTGGTCACCCGTTTCGAGACCTACGGCGTCGATCTCGATGCCGAGTGCCGCGCCTATGCCGATGCGGTCCTGGGCTTGCCGGCGATGCAGGCGTGGTACGCGGATGCGGCGGCGGAGCCGTGGACGATCGCCGAGTATGAAGCCGTCTGACGAGTGCCGCGCATGAGAGGGAACCGCCGGCGTCTGTTGAAAACCCGCCCCCGGGCGCTTATAGCCTGTCCTCCACCAATGCAGGGGCATGAGAACGCCTGATGAATGATGCCTGGACTCCCGAAAGCTGGCGCAGCCGGCCGATCCTACAGGTTCCGACCTATCCGGACGCGGCGGCACTGGGTGCGGTCGAGGCGGAGCTGCGGCACTTTCCGCCGCTGGTGTTCGCCGGCGAGGCCCGCCGGCTGAAGCGCCTGCTGGCGCAGGTGGCGGAGGGACGGGCTTTCCTGCTGCAGGGCGGCGACTGCGCCGAAAGCTTCGCCGATTTCCACCCCAACAACATCCGCGACACCTTCCGCGTGCTGCTGCAGATGGCCGTGGTGCTGACCTTCGGCGCGGCTGTACCGGTGGTCAAGGTCGGCCGGCTGGGCGGGCAGTTCGCCAAGCCGCGCTCCGCCGATACCGAGACGATCGACGGCATCACCTTGCCGGCCTATCGCGGCGACATGATCAATGGCATGGACTTCACGTCCGAAGCGCGCATCCCGGACCCGCAGCGGATGATCCGCGCCTACAACCAGTCGGCGTCAACGCTCAATCTGATCCGCGCCTTTGCGCAAGGCGGATACGCCGACCTGCATCAGGTGCACCTGTGGAACCTCAGCTTCGTCGCCGATAGCCCGCAAGGCGGCCGCTACAAGGATCTCGCCGGCCGCCTGGACGAGGCACTGGCGTTCATGGCCGCCTGCGGATTGACCTCGGAAACGACGCCGCAGATCCGCGAGACCAGCTTCTTCACCTCGCACGAGGCGCTGCTGCTGAACTACGAAGAGGCACTGGCCCGTGTCGATAGCACCACCGGCGACTGGTACGATACTTCGGCGCACCTGCTGTGGATCGGCGAACGGACCCGGGACCCGGACGACGCGCACGTCGAGTTCCTGCGTGGAGTAGGCAATCCAATCGGCGTCAAGATCGGCCCCGGCATCGAGGGCGACGAGCTCATCCGGCTGATCGACATGCTCAATCCGGCGAACGAGGCGGGACGCCTGACCTTGATCGTCCGTATGGGCGCGGAGAAGCTGGCCGACCGACTTCCCCCACTGATCGGCCGCGTCGGCAGCGAGGGTCGGCGCGTCGTCTGGGTCTCCGACCCCATGCACGCGAACACCGTCAAGAGCAGCAGCGGCTACAAGACCAGGCACTTCGACCGCATTCTCGAGGAAGTGCGCACTTTCTTTGCCGTGCACGAGGCGGAGGGCACCTATGCCGGCGGCGTGCATTTCGAGATGACCGGCCAGGACGTAACCGAATGTGTGGGCGGCGCGCAGGCAATCACTGAAGCCAATCTCGGCGCCCGCTATAATACCCACTGTGATCCGCGCCTGAATGCCAGCCAGGCCCTGGAACTGGCGTTCCTGCTGGCAGAGATCCTGAAGGAGGGCCGCAGCCGTGAGCGCAAGCGAGAGCCGGGGCGCGCCTTCGCCACGCTCTGAGGCGGACGAGGGGTCGGCCGAGAATGTTTTCCTTGAGCCGTCGGCGAGCGTCCTGCAGCCGCCGCCCGGTGATGTCGAGCCGTGGACTGACCGCTACTTCGTAAAGACGAAGCAGACGATCGGTCGTTTCGGCGACAAGACCGTCTGCTACGCGGTGTTCATGCGACGGCCGGTGATCTTCACGCCGCGGCTGATGGTGCGCTGGCTGCAACAGGTAGCGGCGGCGCGCGGGATCACCATCCGGATCGACATCAACTATCGCGAGGGTGATTGGGTCGGTGCCGGCGAGCCACTGCTCTACATCATCGGCTCGTTCTACCATCTCGTTGATCTGGAAACGCTGTACCTGCAGAAGCTGGGGGCGCCCTGCGTCGCCGCCTACAACGCGTTCACAATGTGCAGCGACCTGCCGAAGGTCGGCTTCCTCGCCATGGACGCTCGCCACTGCGCCGGCATCGAGATGGCCGAGATGATGGCGTACGCCGCCGCCACCGGCTCCGAGGCGGCGAAGCGGGAATCCGGCGCGCGCGGCTTCATCGGCAACGCCAACGACGCTACGGCGCATTACTTCGGCCAGACGAAGGGCCTGGGCACGATGCCGCACGCCCTGATCGGCTATGCCGGCTCCACCCTTCGCGCCGCGGAGATGTTCGCCGAGACCTTCCCTGGCGACGACCTGACGGTGCTGGTCGACTATTACGGTCGTGAAGTGACCGACTCCCTGGAGGTATGCCGTCGTTTCAAGGAACTGGCTGAGACCAGCCGGCTGGCGGTGCGGCTGGACACCCACGGCGGCCGGTTCATCGAGGGGCTCGATCCGCAGGAGTCCTACGCGGTGCTGGAGCGCAACGTGCCGCTCGCGGTGCGCCGGTATCGCAACGACACCGAGTTGCGCTATCTCACCGGCACCGGCGTTTCCGCCGCGGCGATCTTCCACATGCGCGAGCAGCTGGACCGCGCGGGATACCCGCGTGTGCGCATCGTCGCGTCTTCCGGTTTCGACGTGCAGAAGTGCAAGGTGATGGCAGACGTCGGTGCGCCGATTGACGCCATCGGTACCGGATCCTATCTGCCGGATACCTGGAAAGAAACGTACGCGACTGCCGACATCGTCGAGTACGACGGCGTGGCTTCGGTAAAGGTCGGCCGCGAGTTCCTGCTGAAGCGCCGCGCCGAGGCTAATGGCAACGGTGGTGCCAGCTGACGCCAGCATGTGGATCGCCATCGCGAGGCCGCAAGAGCGGGCGTGGCGATCCAGTGCACGGTTGCGTGCGTCCAGGTGGATCGCTTCGCTGCGCTCGCGATGACGGGGAGGCGCGGGCTCGCAATGACACTAGGACGCGCTCCCCTTGCGCTACCGCGCCCCGCATTAAGCACTGGCCGGCTATTTGAACAGAGAAGAAAGAGAAGTCCTCGCCCATGGCGTACTTGATTCACGGCGATAGCGGCGATTGGGAGGTGGTGATCGGCCTCGAGGTACATGCCCAGGTGATCTCCCGCTCGAAGCTGTTTTCCGGTGCCGCCACCGACTTCGGCGCCGAGCCGAACACGCAAGTGAGCCTCGTCGATGCCGCCTTCCCGGGGATGCTGCCGGTGCTCAATGGTATCTGCATCGAACAGGCGGTGCGCACCGGCATTGGGCTCAACGCGCAGATCAACCTTGAGAGCGTGTTCGAGCGGAAGAACTACTTTTACGCCGACCTGCCGGCCGGGTATCAGATCTCGCAGTATCAGCGGCCGTTGGTCGGAGAGGGAACCGTCGTTATTGAACTTGCCGACGGCACGACGAAGCAGATCGGCATCGAGCGGCTGCACGTCGAGCAGGATGCCGGCAAGTCGCTGCACGACCAGCACCCGCGGCTGACGCTGATCGACCTCAACCGCTCCGGCGTGGCGTTGATGGAGATCGTCTCCCGGCCGGACATCCGCACCCCCGAGGAGGCGGGTGCCTACCTGCGCAAGCTGCGGGCGATCATGCGCTACCTCGGCACCTGCGACGGCAACATGGAGCAGGGCTCGATGCGCTGCGACATCAACGTCTCGGTGCGTCCAGTGGGGGAGAATGCGCTGCGCACGCGGGCCGAGGTAAAGAACGTCAACTCGGTGCGCTTCGTCATGCAGGCCATCGAGCACGAGGCGGCGCGCCAGGTGGCGCTTTACGAGCAGGGCGGTCGCGTGGTGCAGGAGACACGGCTGTACGACTCCGGCCGCGGCGAGACCCGCTCGATGCGCGCCAAGGAATTCGCCCATGACTACCGCTATTTCCCCGACCCCGACCTGCTGCCGCTAAAGCTCGATCCGGAGTGGGTGGAGGGCATCCGCGCCAGCCTTCCTGAGTTGCCCGATCAGCGTAAGCAGCGCTTCATCGACACCTACGGGATGACGCCCTACGACGCCGCCGTGCTGACCGCCGAGAAGGAAGCCTCGGAGTACTTCGAGGAGGTGGCGCGTGGCCGTGACGGCAAGCAGGCGGCTAACTGGGTGATCACCAACCTGTTCGCGGTGCTGAACAAGCAGGGCCGCGGCATCGCCGAATCGCCTATCTCGGCGGTGAACCTGGGCAAGCTGCTCGACCTGATGGCCGACGGCACGATCTCCGGGCGCCTCGCCAAGGAGGTGTTCGAGATCATGGCCGAAACCGGTGGCGATCCGGCCGAGATTATCGAGGCGAAGGGGCTGCGCCAGATCACCGATGCCGGCGCCATCGAGACGGCAGTCGCGAAAGTCGTCGCCGACAACCCTGGCCAGGCTGACCAGTTTCGCGCCGGCAACGAAAAGGTGCTCGGCTGGCTGGTCGGCCAGGTGATGAAAGCCACCGGCGGCAAAGCCAACCCGGCGCAGGTGAATGCCCTGCTGCGAGCGAAGCTTGGAGTTTAGCGAGCCGAAGGCGCGGAGCGCGCTGTTGCCTGTTCAGGCCCCTTTTGCGGACGATGGTTACTTGTCGCTGCCCAGGTATTGCCGGAGCAAGGCTTGCCATTCGTTGGTATCCATGAATGCCAGCAGCGACAAATTGATCGGCTTGCGAAGCTCAGAATGGGGTGGCAGGGCGAAGACGTAATCTTCGTGCAGGAAGGAAGATCCGACCAATTGAAGCCGAGCCGGGAAGCGGTTGGCGATCTCATAACGAAGCACCGGCTCAACGGCGACGAATGCATCGATCGCGCCGCGGTCGAGCGCCTCGAGGCCGGCGCCGAAACCTGCGTAGCCGGTGGCGGTCACCCCGAACCTGGCCCGCAGCTGTGCCTGCGCCGGCGATCCCTGAACTGCTCCGACCCGCACGTGCGACAGGTCGGCCGGCCCTCTGACCCGTCCGGCAAGGCTTGTCACGGTCAGGATGGAGGTCACTTGTGCCGTGAATAGGGCGATCAGGACGACAGCCGCAAACATCCAGATCACGCCGATCGCCCGGCCTGATCGCGTGCGCGGCGCCTTGTCGCCATAGCCCACGGTAGTCAGGGTGACGGCCGCCCACCACAGGCCATCGGCAATCCCTTGCATCGGGCGGGTGCGGAAATGATCAGGATTTGCCCGCCGTTCGAACAGCCAGGCGAGGATGCCGGCGAGAAGGAGCAGCAGGAACATCAGGCCGGCGATGCGGAGAAGCGACCACGAAAAGAGGTTGCCAAAAACACTCGACCAGTCGCTGCCACCCGATGCTACCGTCACAGCGATGGCAAGGCCGCTGCTGTAGAAGGGATGACTTAGGTCCATCGTTCGTTCACGATCGGCGGTAGCGATCGCGGTGAGCACCGCGATCAACTTCCCTTGCTCGACCGCGGCGATCATGTCGGGGATCGGCATCTCCTGGAATTCGAAGCGCAGATCAAGGTCACGCGCAATATGACGCCAGAGCTCGACGGCGATCCCCTCCCACTCATTGTCGTCACCCTTCATCGCGAATGGCGGCGCTTCCACCACGCCGACGCGCGCTAATCCTGAACTGTCAGAGGGGGCATCGGCCGCGCAGGCTCGATCGCCCGTCACCGGGATCAGCAACATCGATAGAATGGTCGCGAGCAGCCTCGGAAAGGCGATCCCGAGAATGGCTTGGAGAAAGCGACGATGCAGCATCATCGGGTTAACTCCGAGGCAGGAATATGCTCATCGGCCGAGCTGAGCATAAGCCTGGCGCAAGGGAAGGCTGGATAATCGGACGAGCCCATCAAGAGGATCTGCCAATTCAAGTATCAAAAAAACGGCACCAGAAACGGAAAGCGTGCAGGCCAGCAACACCACGACAACGGTGACATTGCGAGGGGCGATGAGCCCATAGCCGGCGAACAGAATAACCAGCCAGAAAACGACGACGATCAAGAATGGCGGAGGCAGACCGGAGTTTTCTTGCACATACATTTGAAAGCGGGTCTGCGCGAGATCCGTCATGATTTGCAAGGCTCGTGCCTTCAGCGCGCGCTGCGCGTCGCTCTGAGGTTCCAGATTGGCGACCTCGTTATAGTAATCCAGCATCGGCGAGCCCGTGTCGTGCGGGGGAAGTATGGAAGGTGGAGATCCATCCTCCGGCCACATGCGCTCAATGGTCCGTGCGACAGCTTGACGCAGCGCTGCGCGCGAATGCTCAGTTTCCGGCCCGTACCCCGCCAGCACCTGGTCCAGCAGCAAGACATTGGACGACAATTGCCGGGTTGCGCCAGTTTGCGCGTCGAACGTCCCCTTCGCCGTCGCGATCAGCAAACCGAGCACGAGCGCGACGAGCGTCGCGACGAGTGCCATTGCCAACTTGATGACATCCCGAGCTTCAGCGCTCAAATGCTGACTCGGCAAGGCACGCGCGGCATGCATGGCGAGCACTGCCCCGGTAAAGACGCAGACGGCGACGAGGACCGAAATAGCCAGTGGGCTCAAGAAACATCCCCCATACCGACGTCCCTGTGCTCTTCAGTCCTTCGGCGCAAGCGAGGGGCGGGTTGTTCAGCCTGCGCAGGCGGTCTCCCTGACGAGGAAAACAACGTAACATGCCCAGGTAGTATCGCTTGAGCAAGCGAGCCTTATGCGGAGCGGGTACTAGGCCCTGAAGCGAACTCCGTGGCGCAACCAGCTGAGCAAGAGCGACGTTTGCCCGGGTGGCCGGGCGCAGGCCCCGATTTGCAAGCGCCGTATGCTGCTTATTGGTCCTGCAGCGGGTCGTGGCCCCAGTTCATCAACGAGTAGCGCCAGCGGCTGCCGCCGATGTCGCCGGCTGGCCGCTGCGCCAGATGGCGTCTTCGACTTCAATTTCAAACCGACAAGAAGAACGTTTTTGCCAGGTCGACGGGAACCGTGGCGGCGTGGCGCCGTTGCTGTTCCCGCCCCAGCAATGAGCGAGAAACGGGAGCCGCTAACGTGGCCAATGCAAAAGTTCCGCAGCATGACGACCGTCCGTCGAACCTGCAGAAAAATCCGGACGACTGGACAACCGGCGACGAGCCGATGACCGACGCGCAGGCGTCCTATCTCAAGACGCTGTCGGAGGAAGCGGGGGAAGCCGAAGCCTTCGATTTTAAACTGACGAAGGCGGAAGCTTCGAAGCGCATCGACTCGTTACAGCGCCGTACCGGTCGCGGCCGCTGAAGCTCGTATGCCTCTCGCCGTTGCGGCGCATCGCGTCGACAGCTGCTGCAGCCTCGCCGATCTTGGCTTTTCTGCTGGCCCTTCTTCCCTTCCCCGCCCCGGCGGCCGAACCTTATGTCTTCGTTGAAGGCGGCGTCGCATGGTCGTTCGACCGGTCGAACAGCGATGAAGTGGAGTTCGGCGATGAGCCCGGCGGCAGCCTCTCGATTGGGATAGGGCAGCGGTACAGCATCGCCAATTCCTGGAGCATCGACGGGGAAGCCCAGATGATCGGCCAAATTCTCCCGCTGCACGGTCGGAACGACCAGCGGGAAGCGACTGCCGACGGCCGCGAGCTCTGGCTCGCCGGGCTGACCGTTAACGGTTGGGCCGCATACGCGCTCGACGAGCAGTGGTCGCTGTACGCCGGCGGTGGAGCCGGCCCCGCTGTGGTCGGTGCATTCGGCTCAACGGCAGCGACCGCGCTGTTGATCGGCGGAGGCGGCGTTCGATACGACCCAGGCGGCGCAATCGGCTTTGACGTCGGCGGTCGATATTATTGGACGGCACCGACGAGTGTGAATGGCGCCGAGTCGCGCTACGACGGCTTCGGTCCGTCGTTCCGCCTCACATATTCCTTTGACCAGCGGCGGTCGCCGGACGCCGCAGCAAGCGCCTCTACCACGAGGTGAAGACCCGGCAAGACAGGCAAAGGGTGGCGCATGCTGGACATCGCGAAGCAAAAGGCGCCGCAGGATGAACCCGCGGCGCCTCGGGGTTCGAAGTCTTGGTAAGCGGTTAGATCATCAGCAGCGCCCAGATAGTCGCCAGAGTGGCCAGACCGGCGACGCCGTAGACGATGTAGGCGACCACCGTGTCGGCGCGAATGCCGAAATCGTGCGCGCACACCCGCAGCCGGTGTGCCGCGTGCCACAGGCCGAAGCCGATGATCCCCAGCAGCACCAGCTTGACCAGCCAGTTGCCGACGAAGCCGTACATCGTCTCCCAGCTCATCGCCTCCGAGAACAGGCCGACCGGCGGCGCAAGATTGGTGACGAAAAGCATCACCGGCAGGACGAACGCGGTAATCGTGCCGCCGGCAGCGAACAGAAACCAGGGAACCGCTTTAGCCGAGCGTGCCATCTCAAGCCACTCCCGCCAGAATGAGGACAAATAGGGAAAACGCGCCGAGCGCTGCATAGTGACCGCCGATGATCAGCTTGCCATCGACGAAATGCTCGCCCTGCTGAATCCGCATCGCCTGCGGTACCGCCTTGAACCACGACATCGTGTGGATGACGAAGAACGCAAAGGCGATCAGCGAAATGACGACAACCAGCGGATGCTTGATGAACGACAGCCAGGCTTCCCAAGCTTCCGGGCCCTTAGCCAAACGAAAAAGCCCATCGATCAGCAGCCACATGTACAGCGCGACAAACACCGAGCTTATTTCGTGCAGCATGTAGGTCTTGAAGCGGGCGTGGGTCATAAACCAGGAGGTCTTCGACATCGTCCGCATGTAAGGTCTGCGCGCGCCCATCTCACTTGCCTCCGATACCGACCATCGACGTCAGGTAGTCAACGGCGCTGGTGAATTTCGCCTGCTGGATAGCACCGGCGGGATCGACGTCCTTCGGACAGACGACCGAACAGGCGCCTACGAAGCTGCATTCCCAGACACCTTCATGTGCTGCCAGCACGTGCTCGCGGGCCGAGCGGCCGACATCCCGGGAGTCCATATTGTAGCGGTGCGCAAGCGCCAGCGCCGCTGGACCGATGAACTCCTGGTTGGTCAGCCCGTACTGCGGGCACGCCGAGTAGCAGAGCAAACAGTTGATGCACATCGAGTACTGCTTGAACGCCTTGAGCTGCGCCGGCGTCTGGATGTACTCGCCGGCGGCGAGCGCCTTCTCTTCCTTGGCGATGATGTACGGCTTGACGCTCTGCAGCTTCTCGACGAAGTCGTCGATGACCACGACAAGGTCGCGCTCGATTGGGAAGTTGTCGAGCGGCTCGACGCGGATGTTGTCACCGTAATCGCGCAGGAACGCCTTGCAGCCCAGCTTGGGCTCGCCGTCGATCTTGTAGCCGCAGCTGCCGCAGACGAACATGTGGCACGACCAGCGGAAGCTCAGCGTCCGGTCGATCTCGTCCTTGACGTAGTTGAGTGCGTCGAGGACGACCCATTCCTCCTCGCACGGCACGGTATAGGTCTGAAAGAACGGTTCCTTGTCTTGCTCCGGGCGATACCGGAGGACTTCCAGCTGTATGGTCCGCTTGCTCATGCCGCCTGCCCTCCGGCTGCGGCCCCGTACACCCGCGCGGCCGGCTGCGACTTGGTGATCACCACCTCGTGGTAATCGATCCGCGGATCGCCGTTCGGGTTGTAGTAGGCCATGGAATGTTTCAGGAAATTGACATCGTCACGCTCGACGTGATCGAGCCGCTGGTGCGCGCCGCGCGACTCCGTGCGCAGCAGGGCGGAATGCACCACCGTTTCGGCGCATTCGATCATCGCCCCCAGTTCCAGCGTCTGGTAAAGGTCGGTGTTGTACACCGAGCTCTTGTCTTCCAGGGTCACGTCGCGGTAGCGGGCGCGCACGTCGGCGATCACAGCGACGGTATCGCGCAGCGATTTCTCGTCGCGGTAGATGCCGCAGCCCTCTTCCAGCGACAGGTTCATCTCCCGCTTGAGCTGCGATACCCGCTGCTTGCCGCCGCTGCGCTTGAACAGCGCCTTGATCCGGCCCTCGGCGTCCGCCGCCTGCGCCGTTACCAGCGCATCGCGAGGCGCCTTGACCGTCTTGGCATGTTCGACGGCGAAGCGGCCGGCACGCGCGCCGAACACCAGCAGCTCACCGAGCGAATTGGAGCCCAGTCGGTTGGCGCCGTTGATGCTGACGCAGGCACATTCACCGGCGGAGTAGAGGCCGGCGATCGGCGTAGCGGCGTTGATGTCGGTGTGGATGCCGCCCATCATGTAATGGACGACCGGGCGTACCGGCACGAGGTCGGTAACCGGATCGGCGGCGACGTAAGAGATCGACAGATCGCGGACGAGTGGCAGGCGCTCGTTGATCAGCTTCTCGCCGAGGTGGCGCATGTCGAGCCAGACGATGTCGCCCCACTTGCCTTGCACCGTGTTGCCTTTCTTCGACTCCTGCCAGAACGCCTGGCTGAGCCGGTCGCGCGGGCCAAGTTCCATCGATTTCAGCACCGGCGTCGGCGTTGCCGGACCCAGATCGTAGTCCTGCAGGTAACGGTAGTTGTCCTTGTTCAGCAGGTAGCCGCCTTCCCCGCGACAGCCCTCGGTAAGCAGGATGCCGGAGCCGGGCAGCCCGGTCGGGTGGTACTGAACGAATTCCATGTCCTTCAGCGGCACGCCGGCGCGATACGCCATTGCCATGCCGTCGCCGGTCTTGATCGCGCCGTTGGTGGTGAACGGAAAGATGCGTCCGGCACCACCGGTGCAGACGATCACCGACTTGCCGCGGAACAGCTTCATCTCGCCAGTGCGCATCTCGATGGCGGTGCAGCCGTGACAGGCGCCATCGTCGACAATCAGATCCGACGTGTAGTACTCGTCGAAGCGCTTGATAGAGGGGTACTTCAGGGAGGTCTGGAACAGCGTGTGCAGCATGTGGAAGCCGGTCTTGTCCGCGGCGTACCACGTGCGCATAATCTTCATGCCGCCGAATGGCCGCACCGCGACGTGCCCCGAGCCCTCACGGCTCCACGGGCAACCCCAGTGTTCCATCTGGATCAGCTCTTTGGTGATCTCGTTGACGAACAGATCGACGGCATCCTGGTCGGTGAGCCAGTCACCACCGGAGACGGTGTCGTTGAAATGGTACTCAAGGCTGTCGTTGGCCTTGACGACGCCGGCCGCACCGCCCTCCGCCGCACAGGTATGGCTGCGCATCGGATAGACTTTCGACAGCAGCGCGATGTGCAGCGAAGGATCGGCTTCGGCGACGGCGATCGCCGCTCGCAAGCCGGCGCCGCCGGCGCCAACAATGACGATATCTGCATCGATTACTTGCATTGAGCTCTCCCAAGCCTCCCCCGTGCGTTTGCCGGAGTATATCCGGGCGCGAGCCGATTGCTAGCATCGCAGCAGCTTCCCGGTGAAAGATCGCGTCGCGCATCCGAACGAGAAAGTTCATATTAGAACTTGTTGAAGTCCGATCAACGTCGGCTTGCTGAAGCACTTTCCGAAAACGCGCCTGCTGCGCTTTTTTGGATTATTGGCGACTCCTGAACTCGCGTCTTGTTTTTTGCCACGGTCAAGGCCTGCGAAAGCTGATTCCATGAGAGCGAGAAAACGCGACAAGGCCTGGCTTGATTTCGCCGCGTGGTGCGTCCATCGCAACCTGCGCCCGCTGCCGGCCCACCCGTGGACACTCGCGGCTTATGCCCGCTGGTGCGAAACCCGCTATCGCTATCCGATGATCGTCGGGCGCGTCCAGGCGATTGCCAGGGTTCACCTGCTTGCTTGCGCCACCGCGCCCGACCGCCACCCGACGGTGACCCGCACGCTGCGAAGCCTGGAGCTGCGCAGCCGCGCCCGTACCAGCCGGGCGGCTCTGTTTCCTGCCGATGAAATGGGGACAGCGGCGGCAGATACGCCCGCTTCGGAAGCCACCGCTGAACCGCAGCTGCGGCGGCGCCGGAGCGCTGCCGGGCTGAGGACGTCGCCGAGGTTGGTGCGGCGTCGGCCGAAACGAGGCTAGCTGCCGACGCCCTCTGCGGACGATGCCGCCAATGCGGCTAGGCGTTCACCTCCCAGCGATGGCTGATCGGACCGGGCCAACAGGAGGTTGCCGATGCAGAGGTAGTCCATGTCGGTAGCCACAAAGCATCGCCAGGCGTCGAGCGGCGTGCAGACGATCGGCTCGTCCCGGACGTTGAACGACGTGTTCACTAAAACCGGGCATCCCGTCTGCTTCTCGAACGCTTCGAGCAGGCGGCGGAAGCGCGGGTTGCAGTCCGGGTGCACCGTCTGGATGCGGGCGGAATAGTCGACGTGGGTCACCGCCGGTATGCGCGAGCGAGCCAGGCCGAGGCGATCGAGCCCCGTGGCCTCCTCCTCGTCGCTCAGGGGGATGCGTGCCGCCGGGGCAACGGGCGCGGTGAAGAGCATGTACGGACTCGGCCTGTCGTGCGCGAACCATCCGCCGAGTCGTTCCGCCAGCACCGCCGGAGCAAACGGCCGGAACGACTCGCGGAACTTGATCTTGCGGTTCAGCCTGGACTGCATGCCGGGATCCCGCGGGTCGGCCAGGATCGAGCGGGCGCCCAGGGCGCGCGGCCCGAACTCCATCCGGTCCTGCATCCAGCCGACGACCGCGCCACCGGCCAGCAGATCCGCCACGCGGGCAAAGAGCAGGTCGTCGGGCAGCCGCGTCCACACAGCCCCGGTTGAAGCGAGTACTGCTTCCGTCGCCGTGTCGTCGAAGGCCGGCCCCAGGAAACAGCCCAGCATCAGATCTCCGCTGCGATCGGCCCTGTCGCGGCGGAAGCCAACGCGTTCGTGCCACACCGAAAGCGCGGCGCCGAGAGCGCTGCCGGCATCGCCCGCCGCCGGCTGCACCCACACATCACGGAACGGACCCTCCCGCAGCAGCCGGCCGTTGGCGACGCAATTCAGCGCCACGCCGCCGGCGAGGCACAGATTTTCCGCCCCCGTTAGACTGTGCAGGCCGCGGGCCAGCTTCAGGACCACGTCCTCGGTCACCGCCTGGATGGAGCGGGCCAGATCCATGTGCTCATTCAGAATTGGCGCACCAGGCGAGCGCTTCGGGATGCCGAAGAGGGCTGCCAGTCGTTGGGCGGCCAGCGAAGCGGGCGCGGCAGGGGCAAAGTACCCTTCATCCAGCCGGAAGCGGCCGTCCTCCTTGACCCGCATCAGCCGCTCGAGGATCGCCCCGGTGAAGCGCGGATCACCGTAAGGCGCAAGCCCCATCAGCTTGTATTCGCCGGCACCCACTTCAAAACCGCACAAGCTGGTGAACGCCGAGTAGAGCAGTCCCAGGGAATGGGGTGCATCGATGGTCCACAGGGGCGCGAGCCGGTTTCCTTCGCCAAGCCAGGCGGAGGTGGTTGTTTCTCCGTCGGCACCGTCGAGGCAGAGCGCCGCGGCCTCGACGAAGGGACTGGCGAAGAACGCGGAGGCGGCGTGCGCCCGGTGCCGGGCAACAAGGAGCAGCGGCGGCGCAGCTCCCGGGTCCGTTCCGGCCAAGCCCGCAAGGTCCCGATGCAAGTCGCCTGCTCGCTCGGGCTGCCATGGCAAGGGGGGTCGCACCAAAGCAACGGCAGCCAGTTGGTCCCATCGCAGTTCAGCCTGGGCGAGACACCAGCGGGCGGCGCGCGAGGGAAACGCCGGATCGAACTTACGGCGGCTGAACCGCTCTTCTTGTGCCGCGGCTACGATCTCGCCGTCGCGGAACAGCACCGCCGCGCTGTCATGGCAATAAGCGGCAAGTCCGAGGATGGCGGTGGTCATACCGCATTCTCCATCTGTTTGGCGCCAGCGTCACCATGTGGTCCCGACCGGCTGGAACCCGGCCCGCGCGCCGTGGTTCTCCTTACCAGCGGTTGTTCTGCCGGGAGTAAGCGGAGGTGCGGAGAAGTCCTGTCGGCGCTTCTGTGGTGGCGGCTCTGACCGTTCTGGCTGTTGCCGCCTGCGTTGGATCGGGTGCCCGCGAGCCCTCCGTTGAACCTGAAGGCAGCGCCAAGAATCTCAAGACGCAAGTGCTTGCCGCCAGCGCCGCGGCAATCCAGACCGACGCGCCGACCGGCGCCCTGAATATCTATCTGGTGGGCTTCCATCCGATGAAGGCCGATGCGAATCATCAATTCGAGGCGCATCATTTCTGCCGGCAGGTCAACCAGGACTTCATGCAGTGCGCGCTTTTCGATGGCAATACGCCTGCGGCCAACCTTCACGGCATCGAGTACATCGTGTCCGAAACCCTTTTCGAGTCGCTTCCG
Organism: Rhodospirillales bacterium; assembly: GCA_016712375.1. GTDB lineage: Bacteria > Pseudomonadota > Alphaproteobacteria > Rhodospirillales > Defluviicoccaceae > Defluviicoccus. The sequence continues at coordinate 99,031 of JADJRE010000007.1, read as the reverse complement.
CCGGAAGAAAAGCAGTACTGGCACCCGCACAATGGCGAGATTCTTTCCGGCCAGTTGGCGGCGCCGGGTCTGCCGGCGGTTGCTGAAAAAGAACTGATGCGCAGCAAGATGAACAGCTATGGCAAGACTTGGCATACCTGGAACACAGGTCATGGTGGCATGGCAGGCGATGCGCTGCCGGTGGGCGAGCCGACGCTTGCCTGGTCGTTCAACCGACTGGGGGAGGCTGATCCCGCACTCGTCGAAGCGCGGGATCGCCGGATGAGCATCGATACGCAGGAACGGCGCCGGGAGCGCCAGGACCTGGTTCCGCTGGCCCATCCGCAAGAGGGTGTCGACGCGCTGAAGAACAGGTTCGGCAGGCCGACGCAACCGATCCCGGGTGTCATCGATGCCGGAGCCGTACCCGTGGACCACCCGCCCACCGCCACGTCCCGCTAGCCGCGCCGGCGTTTGGCGCCCTTGGCGCTCGAACTTGCCGCTGCCATCCGCGCCCTCTAGGATCGTCGCTCGCTCGACGGCCGCCGGTGCGGCGCTTCGGAGCAGGAGGGGACGACCCAATGGACGATCTGCACGGCCTTTATTTCGAAGACCTTAAGGAAGGCATGACGGCGAGCTTCGGCAAGACGATCACCGAAAGCGACATCTACACCTTCGCCGGCGTTTCCGGCGACCTCAACCCGGTGCACGTCAACGAAGAGTTCGCGAAGACGACCATGTTCAAGTCGCGCATCGCGCACGGCATGATTGGCGCGGCGTTCATCTCGGCGGTGCTCGGCACCAAGCTGCCGGGGCCCGGCTGCATCTACGTCAAGCAGGAATTGAAGTTCAAGGCGCCGGTCAAGATCGGCGACACCTTGATCGCCCGGGTGACGATCAAGAAGCTGATCCCGGAGAAAAAGTTCGCCGAGTGCGAGACGGTGTGCACCGTGGGTGACAAGAAGGTGATCGACGGCGAAGCCGTGGTCATGGTGCCCGCTCGCGGTTGAGGCGGGCCGGGCAGCTCATACCGGGGCGGGGCCCGCTACATTCTCGGCGCGGCGCCTCGCCTCCCCACCACTTTCCGCATCTACGACCGACGGTGCATCCGTCCGGGTTTCCGACGCTTCGATCGCGTCCGGCGCGCCGACCGGAGCGGCAGTGTTCCCGAGGCGTGCCGCATCGTGATCGGCCGCCCAGGTATCGGCCATCCCGAACACTTCATCGATGGCGTCGATGACCTCGGCGGCGCGGGTGTGGTGAACCATGTGCCCGGTATCGGGCCACAGGTGCAGCCGCGAGCCGGCGATCTGGTCGTGCAGCCTGGCGGAATGGGCGTGCGGATCGACGATCCTGTCCTCGGTACCGGCAACGATGACCACCGGCACCCTGACTTCCGAGTAACGCCGGCAAGTCCGCGTCGCCCACGCCCGCAGCGTCCGGCCGTCCTCGCCCGAGGCCCGGATCTGCGACGGCCGCAGCGCCAGGCTTGCTGGGAAGACGGCATACGCTTCCGGCACCGGCGCCGGATCGAACAGCGCCTTTACTGCCAGGCTGCCGAATGCTGCGCCTTCGACGGGCAACACAGTGTTGCGCAGGATTGGCCCGATCACCGGCAAGGTGGCGCTCCAGGCGACGATGCTATCGGCGCGGAAATGGGGGTAGTAGTACCCGGAAGCAGCGACAATTCCCCGCGTGTCCTGCGGATGCATCAGCGCGAACGACATCACCACCGGCGCGCCAAACGAGTGGCCATAGAGCACCGGCCGTTCGATTTCGAGGGATCGCAGGGCATTGCGGATCAGCGTTGCCTGCGCTTCCGGCGTCCATTCCCGGTTATGCGGCCGGTCGCTCCAGCCGAAGCCCGGGCGGTCGAAGGCGATCACCCGGTGCTGCTCGGCCAGCGCTCCGAAGATCGACAGCAGCGGATCGTCCAGCATGCTGCCGTTGCCGTGCAGCAGCACCACGGGATCGCCCTCCCCCGCTTCGATGTAGTGCAGCCGCACGCCGTCAACCTCGACGAACCGCCCTTTCGGAGGGTGACGCCGCTCGGCGCGGCGCGCCTGCCAATCCACGACCAAGGCAGTGGCCGCGAGTGCCACCGCCGTTGCGGCGACGATTTTAGCGGTCCGGCCCCCCGGCAGCCGGCGATCGCGGATCGCCGAGGTGGCGCCTTGCATCGCGTCGTGAGAGCGGCGCCGAAGCGCGTCTGCGGTGCGCTCGGCAGTACTCCGTTGCGGCACCGAGTGGCTGACCATTCGCTTTTTCTCCTGCTGCATCGTCTTAATCTTGTGAACGCCGCGCCGGATGGCCTGTTCCCGCCGGCGCCCGGTGGGTTGCCCCTTGACCACGGCGGCGCGGGCGGACACGTTGCTTGGCATGCGTGTGTTTCGCCACTTCGAGAACCTGCCGCGCGATGTGCGCGGCGCCGCCGTCGCCGTCGGCAATTTCGACGGCGTGCACCTCGGTCACCGCGAAGTGATCGGCGAAGGCGGACGCATCGCCCGGGCCTCGGGCATCCCTTGGGCAGTGCTGACGTTCGAGCCGCATCCCCGCGCAGTGTTTGAGCCAAACGCGGCGCCGTTTCGATTGACGCCATTCCCGATGAAGATGCGCCTGATCGAAGCCCTCGGCCCGGAACTGCTGGTGGTCGTTCCGTTCGACGCCGGTTTCGCACGGACGCCGCCGCGAGCGTTCGTCGAACAGGTGCTGGTGCGCGGACTGGGTGCTCGGCACGTGATCTGCGGTCACGATTTCGCCTTCGGCCACGGCCGCAAGGGGACGCCGGAGCTGCTGCTGTGGCTCGGCGATGAGTTCGACTTCGGCTTCACCTGCGTGCACGAAATCAAGGATGCCGATGGCGAGCCGTACTCCTCCACCCGGATCCGCGAGCAGTTGCGGAGCGGCCGGTTGAGCGACGCGGCGCGGCTGCTTGGCCGGCCGTTCGTCATCGAGGGAGAGGTGGTGAAGGGCGACGCGCGCGGTCGCACCATCGGCTTCCCCACCGCCAACATCCGCCTCGGCGAATACATCCACCCGGCGCTGGGTGTCTACGCCGTGGGTGTCCGCCTTGATCCCGGCGACGCCGCGCCGCCGTATCCTGCGGTCGCCAATCTGGGGCTTCGGCCGACGTTTGCGGCAACTGAGCCACTGCTGGAGGTGCACCTCTTTGACTTCGACGCTGACCTCTACGGCCGGACGATCGAGGTCGAGCTCGTAGAGTTCCTTCGCCCGGAAAAGAGGTTTGACGGCCTTGAGCATTTGCGGGCACAAATCGCCGAGGATTGCGCGCAGGCCCGACGCATCCTCGCCGGTGCCGGCGGCGTACATCGTGCACGCGCCGCGAGCACCTGACTCACCGCGCTCATATCGCCCGTGGGCTGAACCGGAAACTGCTTCTGTGGACTACAAGTCGACCGTTTTCCTGCCGCGCACCGACTTTCCGATGAAGGCGGAGCTGCCGAAGCGCGAGCCGGAATTGCTGGCGCGCTGGCGGCGGATCGATCTCTACCGACGTTTGCGCGAGACCTCCGCTGGTCGGCCGAGGTTCGTGCTGCACGACGGGCCGCCGTATGCCAACGGCCACCTGCACATCGGCACGGCGCTCAACAAGATCCTCAAGGACGTGGTCAACCGGGCGCAGCAGATGCTGGGCAAGGACGCCAACTACGTGCCCGGCTGGGACTGCCACGGTCTGCCGATCGAATGGAAGATCGAGGAGAGCTATCGCGAGAAGGGGCAGAGCAAGGACTCGGTGCCGATCCTGGAGCTGCGCCGGCAGTGCCGCGCTTTCGCTGAAAAATGGATAGACATCCAGCGCGCCGAGTTCCAGCGGCTGGGCGTGATCGGCGACTGGCCAAATCCCTATTCGACGATGAGTTTCGCCGCCGAGGCACAGATCGTCCGCGAACTCGGCAAGTTTCTGCTCGACGGCTCGCTGTACAAGGGCGCCAAGCCGGTGCTGTGGTCGGTGGTCGAGAAGACGGCGCTGGCGGAAGCCGAAGTCGAATATCACGATCACAAATCGACAACCATCTTCGTTGCGTTCCCGGTAAGCCGTCCCGGTCATCCGGCGCTCGCCGGGGCCAGAGTGGTGATCTGGACGACGACGCCGTGGACCATCCCAGGCAACCGCGCAATCGCCTACGGTCAATCATTCAAGTACGCGATCTACGAGGTCACCGTCGCTGGCGAAGGCTGCCGGGTGCGGCCGGGCGACCGGCTGGTGATCGGCGCCGACGTGGCGGACCGGGTGCGAGAGGCGCTTGGCATCGAGACCTGGCTGCGGCTGGGGGAAATTGGCGGCGCCGGCCTCGCCGGCACCGTCTGCCGCCATCCGTTGCAGGAGGCCGGCTACGACTTCCCGGTGCCGCTGCTCCCGGGGTCGTTTGTCGATCTGCAGACCGGTTCCGGCTTCGTGCACATCGCCCCCGGCCATGGCGCGGACGACTGGGAACTCGGCATGGCGCACGGCGTGGCGGTGCCCGACACCGTCGGCCCTGACGGCGTTTTCCTGGAACATATCCCGCTGTTCGCCGGGCGCCGCGTCCTCACCGAGACTGGGGCGGAAGGCGACGCCAACGCCGCGGTGCTGGAGGCGCTCGAGGCCACGGGAGCCTTGCTGGCGAAGGACAGGCTCGTCCACAGCTATCCGCACTCCTGGCGCTCAAAGGCGCCGCTGATTTTCCGCAATACGCCGCAGTGGTTCATCGGCATGCAGCGCAACGGCCTTCGGGAGAAGGCGCTGGCGGCAATCGACGCCACCCGTTTCGTTCCGTCCTCCGGGCAGAACCGGTTGCGCGGGATGATCGAGACGCGGCCCGACTGGTGCGTGTCGCGGCAGCGCGCCTGGGGCGTGCCAATCACCGTGTTCGTCTACAAACGTACGGGCGAGCCGCTGCGCGACGCGGCTGTGCTGGGGCGGATTGCCACGGCGGTCGAGGCGGCAGGTGCCGACGTCTGGTTCGACGGCGATCCGCGGCGGTTTCTGTCGGCGGAGCACGACCCCGAACAGTACGAGCCGGTGACGGATATTCTCGACGTCTGGTTCGATTCCGGCTGCACGCATGCGTTCGTGCTGGAGCAGCGTGCCGATCTCGGCTGGCCCGCCGATCTCTATCTCGAGGGCTCCGACCAGCACCGTGGCTGGTTCCACTCGTCGCTGCTGGAATCCTGCGGAACACGCGGGCGGGCGCCTTACGACTCGGTGCTGACGCATGGCTTCGTGATGGCCGAGGACGGCCAGAAGATGTCGAAGTCGCTGGGCAACGTCGTTGGCCCGCAAGAGGTGATCGACAAGCACGGCGCGGACGTGCTGCGGCTGTGGGTGGTGGGTTCGGACTACTCGGAGGATCTGCGCATCGGCGGCGAAATCCTCAAGCAACAGTCCGATGTCTACCGTCGCTTCCGCAATACGCTGCGCTATCTGCTCGGTAGCGTGCAGGGATTCGACGCCCGGGAGCGGCTGCCGGTCGAACAGATGCCGGAACTGGAACGCTGGGTGCTGCACAGGCTGGCGCAGCTTGACGCGCAGCTGCGGCAAGCTTGCGGCGCCCTGGAGTTCCATGGCTTTTTCGCCGAACTGCATGGCTTCTGCGCCGTCGATCTCTCGGCTTTCTATTTCGACGTGCGCAAGGATGCGCTTTACTGCGATCCGGTTGACAGCATCCGCCGTCGGGCGGCGCGCAGTGTGCTCGACGCCGTCTTCAATTGCCTGACCGCGTGGCTGGCGCCGTTTCTCTGCTTCACCGCCGAGGAGGCTTGGCTGTCCCGGCATCCGAGCGAGCACGACAGCGTGCATCTGCGCACCTTCCCGGAGGTGCCCGGCGAGTGGCGGAACGACGCGCTGGCGGAGCGCTGGACGATCGTGCGGCGCCTGCGCCGCGTCGTGACCGGCGCATTGGAGCTGGAGCGGGCGGCGAAGCGGATCGGATCGAGCTTGCAGGCGCATCCGAAGATCTGGGCGGGCGACGACTACCGGGATGCGGTGGTCGGGGTGGACCTCGCCGAGTTGGCAATCACCTCGGCCGCTGATTTCGTCGACGGCTTACCGCCCGGCGATGCGTTCCAACTCCCCGACGTTCCGGGCGTCGCGGTCCGCGTCGATCGGGCGCAAGGCGAGAAGTGCGAGCGCTGCTGGCAGGTGCTGCCGGATGTCGGCTCTCATCCGCTGCACCCGACCCTCTGCGGGCGCTGCGCGGATGCGGTCGAACGTCACCGCGCGGCCGCGGAATGATCAGTATCAATATCACCGTGTGGACAGCGCGATGAAGCTGTCGCCGCTGTTCGGTAGAGGATTGGCACTGTCGGCGCTGATCGTTGTCCTCGACCAGGTGAGCAAATGGTGGATCCTGGAGCGGTTGATGATGCCGCCCCGCGTCATCGAGGTGACATCGTACTTCAATTTGGTGATGACCTGGAATCGGGGCGTCAGCTTCGGATTATTCAACAACGATTCGCCCTACAACGCGCTCATCTTGTCGATCGTGGCGGTCGTTATCGTCGGACTGCTGCTGATCTGGCCCGCCCGCGCGCGGCAGCCAATCATGGCTTACGCCCTGGGTTCAGTCATTGGCGGGGCTTTTGGCAACCTGATCGACCGTATCCGCTTCGGCGCCGTCGCGGACTTTCTCGATTTCCACCTCTGGGGTTATCATTGGCCAGCGTTCAACGTTGCCGACTCGGCGATTACCATCGGCGTTGCCTTGCTGGTCATCGATTCGGTGTTCAGCGCAGCGGAAGAACGCAGGAGCGACAGAGGCGTCGGTAGGGAAACGGGTGAATGAAGGGCTTATGCACATGGACGGCCGGGCTGGCGGTACTGCTGCTGGTTGGCGGCTGCGAGGGCCTCAAGCAGGATCTGGGAATTGGCGTGAAACGGCCTCCCGATGAGTTCACTGTCTATTCGCGAGCGCCGCTCAGTATGCCGCCGGATTTTGCCCTGCGTCCGCCAGCCACCGCGACCGGCGCCAGCCAGGGGGCAGCGCCGCGGGAGATCGCCCGGCAAGCAATGACTGGTGGTACGGCCGCCCGCACGGTGCCGGATGACGCCGCCGTAGCTTCGGCGGGATCGCCCGGACTGCAACAACTGCTGGTACGCACCGGTGCGGAAGACGCGCAGACGGGCATCCGCGCGCAGGTCAACCGTGAATCGACGATCCTCGCCGAGGCCGACCAGAGCTTCGTCGAGCGTCTGATGTTCTGGTCCGATGTTCCAGATCGCGCAACCGTCGTCGACGCGGCAAAGGAGAGCCGGCGCATCCAGGAGAATCAGGCGCTGAATCGCCCGGTCTCCGACGGTGAAACGCCCACCATCCGGCGCCGGCCGAAGGCTTTGCTGGAAGGTATATTCTAGACGGATTGGCTGGCGAGGCTTGCAGGCGTCGGCGCTCAGGCCCTTATCTCTGCACAACGACAGCGGCGACGATGCCGTGATCCGTGCCGAGCGGCGCAGAGTGGAGACGCAATGATCAACTTCATGAGGCGCCGGTCGTCGCTACCGGTGCAGGAACGCCGTCTCAGCCGATCGAGGTTTGTGGCCACGGCTCTCCTTCTGGCGTTGGTTGTCTGTCTTGCGCAACCGGTCGCGGCGCGCAGCGGGCTTTTCAATCCGCAAACCTTCACCCTGGAGAATGGCCTGCAGGTGGTGGTGGTCACCGATCGCCGGGTGCCGGTGGTCAGCCACATGCTTTGGTACAAGGTGGGCGCCGCCGATGAGCCCGAAGGCCACTCGGGCATCGCGCATCTGCTCGAACACCTGATGTTCAAGGGCACACCGGACGTCCCACAGGGCGAGTTCTCGCGCATCGTGTCCAGCAACGGCGGGCAGGAGAATGCATTTACCTCCTACGACTATACCGCCTTCTTCCAGAACATTGCCTGCGATCGGCTGGAACTGGTGATGCGCATGGAAGCTGACAGGATGCGCAACCTGGTGCTGACCCCGAAACAGGTCGCGCCGGAGAAGCAGGTGGTGCTCGAAGAGCGCAGCCAGCGCGTCGACAACGATCCAGGCGCGATCCTCGCCGAGGAAGCACAGGCGGTACAGTTCCTCAATCACCCCTATCGTCGGCCCATCATCGGCTGGCAAAAGGAAATCGCGGCGCTGAGCACCGAGGCGGTTCTTGATTTCTACCGCCGCTGGTATGTGCCGGAGAATGCCATTCTGGTGGTCACCGGTGATATCGACGCGGCCGAGCTTCGGCCGCTGGCCGAGCGGACCTACGGGCGGATCGGCGGAGCCGCGGTGCCGAGCCGGTTGCAGCTGATCGAACCGGACCAGCGGGCGGACCGGCGGGTTTCGTTGACCGACGCGCGGGTTCTCCAGCCGATGTGGAGCCGCTCGTTGCGGGCGCCGTCCTATGTCTGGGGCGAAACCAAACATGCCTACGCATTGCAGGTTCTGGCGGATATCCTCGGTGGCGGGGCCACCAGCCGCCTGTATCGCAGCCTTGTCGTCGATCAGGCGCTGGCGGTCTCCGCCGGCGCCTGGTACGACCCATCGCGACGCGGACCTTCCGAACTGTCGATCCAAGCGAGCCCGCGGCCCGGCGTTGAATTGGGGAAGCTCGAAAAGGCCATCGAGGCAGCGGTAGCGGAGCTTGCGCGTTCCGGCCCAACCGAGGACGAGGTTGCCCGCTCGAAGCAGCGAATGCTGGCAGACGCCGTCTACGCACGCGACACATATTCAACTGCCGCGCATATTATTGGCGAGGCCCTGGCAACCGGCCAGACGCTGGCGGACGTTGAAGCCTGGCCTGCCCGCATTGCCGCGGTGAGCCGCGACGAGGTTACAGCGGCAGCGCGGCTGGTCCTCGATGGGCCGTCCGTTACGTCGTTGCTCATTGCCGACCCCGACGCGGCCTCCGCTCAAGCGGCTCAGGCACCTAGCCCGCCGGCCGCTGGGACCACAGCCGGCGGAATTCGCTGATGCGCAGTTTCGTGCTGCGGCCGGGATCCGTTGCTCTGCAGCTTCTCGGCGCCGTTCTGCTGTGCGTGTTCTGCGCGATGGTGGTCGTGCCGGCGGCGGCCGCGGTGCAGATACAGAAGGTGACGGCGGGCGGCGTCGAGGCTTGGCTCGTCGAGGATCACGCCAACCCGATTATTTCGGTGCGCATCGCCTTCCGTAACGCCGGCTCGGCGATTGATCCGCCCGACAAGGCTGGGCTTTCGCGCATGGTCGCAGCGTTGCTTGATGAAGGAGCGGGCGACCTGGACAGCCAGGCATTCCAGGCAAAGCTGGAGGATCTGGCGATCCGGCTTTCGTTCGATGCCGATCGCGACAATTTTGGCGGCACGCTGACGACGCTGACCGCTAACCGTGAGGTTGCCTTTCAGCTGTTGCGCCTCGCACTGACCCAGCCACGGTTCGACGCCGAGCCGATGGCGCGCATCCGCAGCCAGCTGGAAGCGCAGCTTCGCCGCGAGGCCGAGGATCCGGAAGCCCGGGCCAGCCGGCAATTGTGGGCCACGCTGTTCCCCGACACCCCCTACGGCCGGCCGGTGATGGGAACGGCAGAGAGTCTTCCGCGGATCAGCCGCAACGACCTGCTGCGCTTCGTGCGCGAGCGGCTCGCGCGCGATACGCTGGTGCTGGGCGTCGTCGGCGACGTCACACCGGCGGAACTGACGACCCTGCTGCAGCAATCTTTCGGCGGCCTTCCCGAAAAGGCGGTCTCTGCCACCCTTGGCGATATGTCGCTTGCCGGTTCCGGCCGCACCGTCGTTGTCGACATGGATGTACCGCAGAGCGCCGTTGCCTTCGCCCAGCGAGGGCTGAAGCGAGATGATCCGCGCTTCTATGCGCTGACGGTGCTTAATCAGATCCTCGGAGGCAGCGGCCTGTCGTCGCGGCTTTTCGACGAGGTCCGTGAGAAGCGCGGGCTCGTTTACGGCGTTTACACGTCGCCGGTGCCGCTTGACCACGCGGCATTGATCCTCGGTGGCGCCGGCACGGCCAACGAACGGGTGGAGGAGACGCTGTCGGTTATTCGCCAGGTATGGCGAGATTTTGCCGAGCATGGCGCCTCTGCAAAGGAACTGGCGGACGCCAAGACCTTTTTGACTGGCTCGTTTCCGCTGCGGTTTGCCGGCAGCAGCCGGCTCGCCGGTTTGCTCACATCGATCCAGCTCGAGAACCTTGGGATCGACTACCTCGATCGGCGTAATCAGCTGATCGAATCGGTGTCGCTCGATGACGTTAATGGCCTGGCGAACCAACTCCTGTCCGCCGACGCACTCACCTTCGTCATCGTTGGCCGCCCGCAGGGGCTGACCACCTCAAGGTGATCCTGCTACAGCAGATTGTTCGCTTGTGCAGCAACTTACATTCTCTTGAGCGGGCAGTTTGTGACAACAAAGCTTACTTTATTTTAATGTTCGTGATTGAGGTCACTGTTGCGTTGACTGCTTTGCTGTATTTGTGGCATAGCAAAAGCCACAGCATCATGCTGCACCGCAAAATTTCCTTAGGAAGCGTTCTGATGGTTAAGAACCCGCTGATGAAAGACCTTATGGCGCAGTTTTTCGTGCCCCTGTTGTTGACGGCCTCGGGCTTGGCAATCGTGGTCTTTTGGCCGTTCGCGTTGTAGTCGACGCGAGCAAAATCTTTCTCATTGCTGCTCCGGACGAGGAGCGGGCCTTTTCGATTTCATCACCGCGCTGCTGCGCGACTCCACCGTCAGCGTGATTCAACCACCCGCGCCGCTGGTGCGATTCAGCCGCCAGCGCGGAAATTCAACTGACGCGCCGCTGGCGGGATTTAACCACCGCGCCGGCGGTGGAAGTGCTAAGCTTCCCGCCAACGCGGTCGCCCCTGCTCGCGCGCCGATCGGCAGATACGATTGACCTGTCCGAACGACCTCCCCTTTGCGACGTTGATCGCCCAATGACCGCGTCGCCACGCTTGTTGTCTGTCGCCACCGCTGTTCCACCGTTCGCCATCCGTCAGTCGGACGTGCGGCACCGGATCGGCGCCATCTTTCGCGAACGAGCGGGAGAGGCCGAACGGTTCCTCCCTGTATTTGGCAATGCCGGGATCGAGACCCGCTACTCCTCCGTTCCGCTCGACTGGTATGAACAGGATCATAGCTGGTCCGACCGCAATCCCTTGTACCTCAGCAGCGCGATAGCGCTGTTGCGGGAGGCGGCAGGTCGCGCCTTGGCGATCGCCGGGCTACAGGCGGCGGACATCGACGGGATCGTCTGCGTCTCCACCTCCGGTATCGCTACGCCGAGCCTGGACGCCTTGCTGATGCAGCAGATGGACTTCCGCTGCGACGTTTTTCGACTCCCTGTCTTCGGCCTGGGGTGTGCCGGCGGTGTTCTCGGGCTGGCGCGGGCGGCGCGGCTGGCGCAGGCGGCGCCCGATGAACGGATCCTGTTCCTGGTGGTCGAACCCTGCGCGCTCACCTTCTGCCGCAACGATTACTCCAAGAGCAACATCGTCGCCACGGCGCTGTTCGGCGATGGAGCGGCGGCGGCGGTTGTGAGCTGTCGCGGCACCGGACCGCGGATCACCTCGGCAGGCGAGCACACGTGGCCGCATACCCTCGACGTGATGGGCTGGGGCGTCGGCGATGAAGGTCTGCAGGTTATCTTTTCACGCGACATCCCGGCGCTGGTCCGCGAGCGCTTTCGTCCCGCGCTCGATAACTATCTCGTTCGGCACGGCCTTGCTATCGCTGACATCGACGACTGGTTGTGCCATCCCGGCGGCGCCAAGGTGGTGGAAGCTCTGGAAGACGTGCTTGAACAACCGCGCGGAACGCTTCGGCACGCCCGCAGTGTACTCCGTGACTTCGGCAACATGTCGGCCGCGACGGTTATGTTCGTCCTCGCCCGCGCCCTGGAGCGTGGCGGCATCGGCCGTCGGGCGCTGCTGAGCGCACTCGGGCCGGGATTCACCGTCGCCTTCCTGATGCTGGAAAACGCCGAGGGTGAAGCGGGCGGCGGATGAGTCTGTGCCAAACCCTGGTGCTGCTCGTCTTGTTGCAGCGGCTGGCCGAGGTTGCCTGGGCGCGGCGCAACGAGCAGCGGCTGCGCGCCCAAGGCGGCATCGAGGCCGGTGCCGGGCACTATCCGCTATTCTTTCTACTGCACGCGAGCTGGCTCTCTGCGCTGGCGTTACTGGTACCGGCTGATGCGCCGGTGTCCTGGCCGTTGCTCGTCGTGTTCGCGCTGCTGCAGGCGGCGCGACTGTGGGTGATCGCCAGCCTCGGCCGCTTCTGGACGACCCGCGTCATCACCCTGCCGGGCGCGCCGCTTGTCCGACGCGGGCCTTATCTTTGGCTGCGCCATCCGAACTATCTCATCGTTGCTGGAGAGATTGCGGTATTGCCACTGGCCTTCGGCGCCTGGGAGATCGCGCTCGTCTTCTCGCTGATGAACGCGCTGCTGCTGCGCCACCGCATTCGCATCGAACAGCAGGCTCTCGCGGATCGTTAGGCCATCGCTCTCCGTGGATGGTTCGCGCAAGGCGCTTCAGGAATGTGCCCGCGCCGTAGCAGCTCGCTGCCAACCGCTGAGGCGCGACCGGATTGACGCTGGCACAGTATTTCGATACAAGTCGAAATATGGAATTAACGAAGGCGGTCGGGGCTCTCTCGGCTTTGGCGCAGGAGCACCGTTTACGCGTCTTCCGACTGCTGGTTCGCGAAGGCGCCAGCGGCATGCCGGCCGGCGAAGTTGCGGCGCGGATCGGGGTACCGTCCTCGACGCTCTCGCACCACTTGGCCCATCTGGAACGGGCCGGGCTGCTGCGTTCATGGCGGGTCGAACGGCGGATTTTCTACGCCGTCGACATCGAAGGGACGCGCCTGCTGCTGGCCTTTCTGACCGAGGACTGCTGCCAGGGGCGCCCGGAAATCTGCGGCTACGGGAATGGAGGAGGCTCGCTTGACGATCACGATCTATCACAATCCCGCCTGCGGGACGTCGCGGAATGTCCTTGCGATGATCCGGAACTCGGGTGAAGAGCCCCACGTGGTCGAATACCTAAAGACGCCACCGAGCCGCGCCGAGTTGGTCGATCTGCTGACCCGGTCCGGCCTGACCCCGCGCGACCTGCTGCGGCGCAAGGGCACACCATACGACGAACTCGGGCTGGACGACCCGAAGTTCAGCGATGAGATGCTGATCGACCTGATGATCGAACGACCGATCCTGATCAACCGCCCCATTGTCGTCTCGCCGTTGGGCGTCAAGCTCTGCCGACCCTCCGAGGTCGTGCTCGAAATCCTGCCAAATCCGCAGCGCGCCGCCTTTACCAAGGAAGACGGTGAGCATGTGGTCGACGCTCCGGAACGTGCAGGTGATAACCGAGGCGGGTGAAGAAACGTGACCGGTAACATCCCTGTCGCTGCCCATGAACATGCCGTCCGATCGGTCAAGAAACGGCCGGCATTGGGATTGTTCGAGCGCTTCCTCACGGTCTGGGTAGCGCTTTGCATCATTATCGGCATCGGGCTGGGCCACTTCTTTCCCGAGCCATTTCAGGCGATCGCCGGCGTCGAGATGGCGCAGGTCAACCTGCCGGTCGCGGTGCTGATCTGGCTGATGATCATCCCGATGCTGCTGAAGATCGATCTCGGCGCATTGCATCAGGTCAAGGAGCACTGGCGCGGCATCGGCGTCACCCTGTTCATCAACTGGGCGGTCAAGCCGTTCTCCATGGCGCTGCTGGGCTGGCTGTTCATCGGCTGGCTGTTCCGGCCGTGGCTGCCGGAAGAGCAGGTGGCTTCCTATATCGCCGGCCTGATCATCCTCGCCGCCGCGCCCTGCACGGCGATGGTGTTCGTCTGGTCCAACTTGTGCGATGGCGAGCCGCACTTCACGCTGAGCCAGGTGGCGCTGAACGATGCCATCATGGTCGTCGCCTTCGCGCCGATCGTAGGCTTGCTGCTGGGGCTGTCGGCGATCGTCGTGCCGTGGGACACGCTCGTCATCTCGGTTGTTCTGTTCATCGTTGTCCCCGTCGTCATCGCCCAGGTGGGCCGCCGCGCCTTGTTGGCGCGCGGCCCCGGGGCGCTGAGGTCGGCTCTCGATTGGCTGCAGCCGGTCTCGCTGTTAGCGCTGCTGGCGACGCTGGTGCTGCTCTTCGGCTTTCAGGGCGAGCAGATCCTGGCGCAGCCGCTGATTATCCTGCTGCTGGCGATCCCCATCCTCATCCAGGTGTACTTCAACGCCGGTCTTGCCTACTGGCTGAACCGGCGCCTGGGTGTGGCGCACTGCGTCGCCGCCCCGTCGGCGCTGATCGGTGCGTCGAACTTCTTCGAGCTCGCCGTCGCCACCGCGATCGTGCTGTTCGGTTTCCAGTCCGGCGCGGCACTGGCCACGGTTGTCGGCGTGCTGGTGGAAGTACCGGTGATGCTTTCGGTCGTCCATCTCACCACAGTGTCCCGCGGATGGTACGATCGCGGTACTGTACCGATGCGCCGTGGCGGTTAATCTCGGTCGACGATGGCGATCGGCGGGAAAGGATGGACCATGATTGGACGCATGCTGGTAATGGTGATCGGCGTGTCGGTTGCCTGGTGCGGAGAGGTGGCCGCCCTCGACCAGCAGGACCTGAACCGGCTGATGGCGGACAACGCCTGCGAAAGCTGCGATCTCGCCGGCGCGCAGTTCGCGAGGATGCGCATCTCGGGCAGCGATCTGGTCGGCTCGAGCCTGAACGGGGCCGATCTGAGCGGCTCCGTGCTGTTCAATGTCGACCTGAGCAACGCGGATCTGCGGGACGCCGACTTCAGTGGCGCGGTTGTTCAGACGACGCAATTCAGCGGCGCCAATCTCGCCGGCGCGACGCTCGCCGGTACGGTATTCGTCGGCGCTGATCTGAGCGGAGCTCAGGGACTGTCGCAACAGGCGCTGAACCTGGCCTGCGACGACCAGCGGGCCAACGTTTCGCAGGTACCGATCCCCTTTGCTCTGCCCATCTGCCAATAATCACGACGCTGTCAGCGCTTAAGCGCCTGTTCTACCGCGTCGCGAACCTGCGGATCGGGATCGCTGCGAGCGCCTTCGAGAACGGCGCGAGCAAGTTCTCCGTCCCGCCGGTCCAGCATGCCGATTGCTGCCACCCGAACGCTGGGCTCGGCATCGCTCTTTGCCACCTGTGCCAGCAGGGTGACCGGCTTGTCCTTACCGGCGGATAATGCGCGCAGCGCGTCGATCCGCATCTCCGGGTCGGCATCCGCGACCGTTTGGACGAGCGTCCGCCGAGCTTCCTCCCCGGGGAGCGCGGCAATCAGGCCCAGCGCCGCCCGCCGGACCGCAGGGTCCGGATCCCCGGCGAGGACGAAGGTGAACGACTGCAACGGCGGCTGACGCTGCTTGGCCAGCTTCCGCAACGTCTCAATGCGTTTGTCCGGATCTGGCATGTCTTCGGATGCTTCGTAGTCCCAAAGCTGGGGCCCCGCGGGATTGCGCGGATCGAAGCGGAGACTGGGGGACGAGGTCGAGCTTTTGGTGGCGGTACCGGGGGAACCGGGAGCGACGGCGTGAATAGCGAGCAGCCGACGAGCGCCCCCGGACCCGCTGTTGAACTGCAGGATCACGCCGTTCGGCTGGGTTACCCTGGGTAGAGCTTCACTTAGCGGCACACCCTTGAAAGCTTGTGGCCGAACCGTGCCGAGTTGGCCGCGAACGCTGAGCCTGGCGCCCGTCTGTTCCGCGATGGCGGTCAACACGTCGACGAGTGGCACCGCGCCGAGCTCCGCACTCAGCAGCCCGTCCTCCACCGTTACCTCGATGCCTTCCGCAGCTATCAGTCGGCCAGGGGAAGCAAGCGTCAGCGTGACCAGCGCCAGCAACACGACCAGCGCCCGCGACACCGGCCTGTCTCCGCTGCCGGGTCTTCGCCGCGACCGTTCGGAGGATATCGCCATTCGGTGCCGGCCGTTTCCTGCTGTCCGCGCTCGCGACCAGCGTAGACTTGCCGGCGCCGCGCGGTCAACGCGCCCACGCAGGCGTTGAACGGCTTCCGGAAAGCCGCGAAAGTGCCGCGCGGACGAACAGGGGAGATTGAGGCGGTGAATGCAGTAGATGAGGGCAGCGGCGACAGGGCAAATGCCGCGGGTACTCCGCCGGTCGTTGGTGTCATCGGCGGCAGCGGTCTCTACGAGATCGAGGGACTGGAGGGTGCGGCGTGGACCGCCGTCGCATCACCCTGGGGGCAGCCGTCGGATGAGCTGCTGCAGGGTCATATCGATGGCCAGAAATGCGTCTTCTTGCCACGCCACGGGCGCGGGCATCGCATTTCTCCCAGCGGCCTCAACAATCGCGCCAATATCGACGCGCTGAAGCGCACGGGGACGACGGAACTCCTGTCATTGTCCGCCTGCGGCTCGCTGCGTTCCGATCTGCCTCCCGGGACTTTCGTTATCGTCGATCAATTCATTGATCGTACCTTCGCCCGTGCGAAGAGCTTCTTCGGCGAAGGCCTGGTGGCGCACGTCGGGATGGCGCATCCGGTGTGCCCGCGCCTCGGCGATGTTCTTGAACAAGCCTGCCGTGATCTGGCGATCCCAGTCGTCCGCGGCGGCACTTACCTGGTGATGGAAGGCCCGCAATTCTCAACGCTGGCGGAGAGCAATCTCTACCGCGCTTGGGGCTGCGCGGTTATTGGCATGACCAACATGCCGGAGGCGAAACTGGCGCGCGAGGCGGAGCTGTGCTGGGCGACGGTCGGTATGGTCACCGACTTCGACTGCTGGCATCCAGAGCACGACGCGGTGTCGGTGGACGCGATCATTCGCGTGCTGCTGGAAAACGCCGAGAAGGCGCGAGCGCTCGTCAAGGCAGTAGTGCCCCGGTTGGCGCGGCGCGGCGGATCCTGCCCGCACGGCTGTCATACCGCGCTCGACCGGGCGATCATCACAGCGCCGGCTTTTCGGGATTCAGTGTTGGCGGCGAAACTCGACGCGGTTGCTGGTCGGGTGCTCGGGCGGACGACTCAGAAAAATGGATGAGCTCAGGACAGCGGAGCAGGGAGAGTGGCCGATCGCAAGGCGGCGGCGATGTCGCGGCTGAGTTCGGCGAGCAGCGTGCTCATCGCCGTGGTGATCGAGGGATAGTCGGCGGCGACGTCGCTCGCCCGGAAACTGGTGCGCTCCATGGCAATCAGCCGCTGGCCGCCCTCGCCGAACACCGTCCAGCGGGCCGTCAGGTCAACGGCGCCGTCCGGCTGACGCTCAAAGCTGACGATCTCGACCCGCACTTCGTAGTCGACCGGAACCGCCGCCGAAACGGGCAGCTCAACCACCCGGTCGCTGGGTATCATCGTCGAGATGTTTTCGCTGATGACGGAGCCAATTGTATCGGACAGTGGCGCCGCCCAGACATCATTCTCCGCCAGGCGGAGTTGGGTCGGCCCACTGCGCGTGACGATCGACCGCTGGCTCAGATATTGCGGCACCCGGACCGGTGCGACGGCGAAAACCGGGCCGCCGGACGCGGTCGCCTTTGCCACGGCGGGCGATGGACTGAGCGTGTAAAACTCCAGCGGAGCCTGCTCGAACAATCCCGAGCAGCCGCTCAGCAGGCCGGACAGCAGCGCCAACGCGCCGATTGCCCGTGGGTGGCGCGATCGCATCATCTGTTTCCTCCCGGAACGGGCCTGCCGAACAGCAACGAATTGGGATTCCGCTGCAACTGATCGGTGAGATCGCGCAGTGACCGTGCCGCCGCCGCCGTCTCGCGCAGCGCGTTGACGACCTCGAAGTTGACCGGGCCGCCCGGCTGGATGATCGTGTTGGCGGTCTTCAGCGTCCGGTCAGCCTGCGCCAATGCGGCCGTCGCCGCCTGCAGCATGGCGTTGGTGTCGCGGAACGTCTGTTCGGAGCGTGTTTCAATCCCGGCGAGCGCCTTCTCGGCCGTCTGCATCGCCCGATTGGCGGTACCCGAGGTCGTCTCGATACTGGCGATCAGCGGAGCCACACGGCTGTCGAGGGTGCGCGCCACCTGCTGAAGATCGTTCAATGCATTGCTGGCATTGACGATCGTTTGCGATAGCGCGGGATCGTTAACCAGCCGGTTCGCACCTTTCAGCAGATTACGCGCATCGCCGACAAGGTCGTCGAGCGGAAGCTGTGATATCTTGGCATAGACCTCTTGCAACGTCGCCTGCACTTCTTGCAGCGTTGACGGCACCGTCGGGATTTCCACCCGGTCGGGATAGGCGTTCGTAAACTCGGCCGGCGCATTCGGAAAGAAATCCAGTGAGATCGTCGCCTGACCAGTCACCAGACTGGGCAGCGCCAGCTGGGCGCGCAGACCTTGATCGACCAGGATGCGCATCTGCTCGACCGACGCCCGGCGAACCTCCTTTCTTTCGGTAGGAGGCCCGACGATCTGAACGTTGTTGCCGGTCAGCTCCGCGAGGACAGGTATCTCCATGATCGGTTTGCCATCAGGTTGATACCGGATGTAGACGTTGGTGACCTGACCGACGCGGACGCCGCGGAAGTTGACCGGCGAGCCGATGCTGAGCCCGGTGACGGCTCCCTCGAAGAACATCACCACGGGTGTCCGCTTCTGGAATATCTTGCCGCCACCCAGGATGACGATGCCGGCGATGATCAAGCCAATGGCGCCAAGCACGAAGGCGCCGATCAATTTGGGATTCGCGGGTTTGCTCATGGCCGCAACCTCTCAGGTCGCCAGTGCGGCACTCGCACCGCGGGTCAGGAACTGCTTAACCGTTGGATTCTTGGTCTCGGCCAGCAACAATTTGGGGTTCCCCGAAGCGATCATAGTTTTGCTTTCGGCATCGAGAAAGACCGAGTTGTTGCCGATAGCGAAGATACTGGCCAGCTCATGGGTGACGACAACGATGGTCGCGCCCAGGCTGTCGCGCAGCTCGAGGATAAGATCATCGAGCAACCGCGAGCTGATCGGATCGAGACCCGCCGAAGGTTCGTCGAAAAACAGGATCTCCGGATCGAGCGCCATCGCTCGCGCGAGGCCGGCCCGCTTCTGCATCCCGCCGCTGATTTCGGAGGGGTAGTAGTCCTCGAAGCCGGCAAGTCCGACCAGCGCCAGTTTCAGCGCCGCGATGTCGCGAATCTCGGCCGCGCTGAGGTCGGTGTATTCCCGCAACGGCAGCGCGATGTTCTCCGACAGCGTCATCGAGCTCCACAGCGCGCCGCGCTGAAAGAGTACGCCGGTGCCCTGCAGGATTTGCCGCTGCTGCTCGATCGGCGAGTCCCACAGGCTTTCGCCGGAATAGTAGACTTTGCCCGCCGCCGGCGACTTGAGGCCAATCAGATGGCGCAACAGCGTGCTCTTGCCGCAGCCGCTGCCGCCCATGATGATGAAGATGTCGCCGCGGGCGACGGTGAACGTCAGATCCCGCTGCAGCACGAACGAGCCGAACGCCATCGTCAGGTTCTCGACGACGATCGGGGCAGGGTCGACCATGCTGCCTCAGATGCCCAGAATGTTGGTGAGGACGGCGAACAGGCCATCGGCGACGACGATCCATACGATCGCGGTAACCACCGCCGACGTTGCGGCTTCGCCGACCGCCGCGGCGCTGCGTCCGCACTGGATGCCGCGCAGGCAGCCGCTGACGGCGATGATGATGCCGAAGATGATGCTCTTGGTAATGCCGAGGAGGAAGTCGTTGATCCTCACCCAGGCGATCGTCTGATTCCAGTACTGCTGCGGAGTGATATCAAGCATGCCGACCCCAACCAGGAATCCGCCGGAGATTCCCAGGAGGTTGGCGTAGACGCAGAGGAGCGGCATCATCAGGATCAGCGCCACCATCCGGGGAAGCACCAGGAAATCGATCGGATCGACGCCGAGCGTCTTCAGCGCATCGATTTCTTCGTTGACCTGCATCGTGCCAAGTTGCGCGGCATAGGAAGCGCCGGTGCGCCCAGCCATGATGATCGCCGCCATCATCGCTCCCATCTCGCGCGTCATGCCGATCGCGACCAGGTTGGCGACGTAAATCTCGGCGCCGAACATCTGCAGCTGTACCGAGCCCACGAACGCCAGGATGAGACCAACCAGGATGCTGATCAACGCCACGATCGGCAGCGCCTGCGCGCCCGCCTGCTGCACCAGCAACAGCAGGTCGCCGCCGCGCAGCTGCGCCCGGCCGGTCAGCAGCCGCAACAGGCTGAGCGTCGCCTCACCGAGGAACGTCACCGTCTCGCTGGTCGCCGCGGAAAGCGCCAGCCAGCCGCTGCCGACGCGCGCCAGAAAGGGCGCTCGCTGCGTCTGTCGGCGTCCGCCGCCGCGCTCGGGAACAGCGGTGGCGAGCCGCAGCAGTCGCTGCACACCCTCGGGAAGTCCCGTCGCATCGATAGAGATTTGTTTTTGCTGCGCCGCTTCGTGAACGCCAAGCAGGAAGGTCAGCAGTCCGCTGTCCCATCGGCCCAGAGCGGAGGTATCGAAGGTGAGGCGCCGTGCTGCCGTTGCTGCCGCAATAGTTGCGCTGACGGCCTCGGCGCCGGGAAGGTTCTGGCGCAGCGTCCAGTCGCCGCCCAGCCGAACACGCAGCGCGTCCTGATCCTGATCGCACGCGACCGTCGCGGCGTTCCCGGCACGTTCCGCTGCGACGTTCAACCGTGCCTCCTCCAGCCTCCCGGCTGGCTTCTTCCGTAACGATCGCCGCCCTCCTGGTCAACCGCTGGCTGCACGATGACGATGGCGACTGGCGGCTGGCGGGGACGGCTGCGGCCGGGTATAGAGCGTGCGCGCGGCGCGCTGTTCTTCGGCCGCGTACCATATTTGGAAAAACAAAGCGAACCTCTGTGCTTAATGTCGTCCTGTTTCTCAAAGCATTGCTCGCTGGCTTTATCGTTGCCGTGCCGATCGGAGCGATCGGCGCAATGTGCCTGCGGCGGGCATTGCAGGGACGATGGCTGATCGGCCTAACCACCGGCTTTGGCGCGGCGGTCGCCGATGCGTTGCTGGCGGCGGCGGCCATGCTCGGGCTGACGCTGCTCACCCACTACTTGCTGGACAACCAGCGACCGGTATTGTTGGTCGGCGGAGTCTTCCTGATCTTCATCAGCATTCGAATGATCATCAAGCGGCGCCCGAAGATCAGGGATGAACCGATTTCCGTGGAGCGTGAACTCCGGCGCTGGAAAGCATGGAGCGGCGCGCTGACCACCGGCTTCGCTTTGACGATCGTCAATCCGGCGACGCTGATCGCCTTCGTCGGCGTGTTGGCCGGCCTGGGGCTATTCCAGAACCAACCAAGTTCGCTGTTGCGTAACTGGATCGTGATCGTCGGCGTGCTGTGCGGCTCGATGCTGTGGTGGCTGACGTTGACCGGCACCGCCTTCCTCGTCCGCCGTCATCTCTCGCTCGAATGGATCGTCGTGCTCAACGTCTCGCTTGGACTGATGGTCATGGGGCTTGGCGTTGCCAGTCTGTTGTCCGCCTTCGGTATCAGCATTTGAACGCCCCGCCGGGGCGGCTGCCTTCACCCTCGATGATCCGCCCTCCCGTTCCCGACGTAGGCGGAGAGCGGGCCGAGCACTACGCCGGCTGAAAAGGATCAAGAAGACCAATGCCCCGTGATCTCGCTGGTTTCGACGGCCCCCTCGACATTGCAATCGTTGGCACCGGCATCGCCGGCATGTCCGCCGCATGGATGCTGGCCGGCAAACACCGCGTCACCGTCTACGAACAGGATGGGCGAATCGGCGGTCACAGCAACACCGTCGACGTGGCCGGACCGGATGGCCCGATCGGGGTCGACACAGGCTTTATCGTCTACAACGAAACCAACTATCCCAACCTGACGGCCCTGTTTTCGCACCTGGGCGTGGCGACCAAGGACAGCACGATGTCCTTCGCGGCATCGATTGGCGATGGTGCGGTGGAATACAGCGGCGGTGGACTCGCTGGGCTCCTGGGCCAGCCGGGTAACCTTTTGCGGCCCGGGTTCTGGCGGATGCTTCGCGATATCGTGCGCTTCTATCGCAGCGGTCCCGCGGTGCTGAACCGTGCTGACGGCGAGCACCTGACGCTTGGCACCTACCTGGACAATGAGGGATATTCCACCGAGTTCATCCAGCATCATCTGCTGCCGATGGCGGCCGCGATCTGGTCGAGCCCGATCGAGGACATGCGAGAGCATCCGGCGATCGCCTTTGTCCGTTTTTGCATGACGCACGGACTGATGCGTCTCGGCCGCCGGCCACAGTGGAAGACTGTTGACGGCGGCAGCCGGGTCTACGTGCAGAAGCTGACGGAGTCGTTTGCCGGTCGCATCCGCCTTCGGTGTCCGGTGGCACGGGTGACGCGGAGTGGTGATGCGGTCCTCGTCGCGGACGAAACTGGCGATGCCGCCCGCTACGATCACGTGGTGATCGCCGGCCACGCGGATCAGGCGCTGGCCCTTCTGGGCGACGCCACTTTCGACGAACGCCGCCTGCTCGGAGCCTTCACCTACAGCACGAACCGCACGGTCCTGCATCGCGATAGTCGGCTGATGCCGAAGCGCCGGCGCGTCTGGTCGAGCTGGAACTACATCGGCGGGCGCGGCGGCGATCGTCGACCCCGGTGTGCGTGACCTACTGGATGAACGCGTTGCAGTCGCT
Organism: Rhodospirillales bacterium; assembly: GCA_016712375.1. Taxonomy (GTDB): domain Bacteria; phylum Pseudomonadota; class Alphaproteobacteria; order Rhodospirillales; family Defluviicoccaceae; genus Defluviicoccus. The sequence continues at coordinate 76,487 of JADJRE010000007.1, read as the reverse complement.
TGACCCGCGGGTGCCGCTGTTCATCACGCTCAACCCCACCCGTGAGCCGGCGCCGGAACTAATCGAAGCCACCTTTCACTACGATCACCCTTGCTATCATCGAGCGGCGCTGCGGGCACAGCGGGAACTGCCAATGCTCCAGGGTGTTCGCAACACGTGGTTCTGTGGCAGTTACTTCGGCGCCGGCTTTCACGAGGACGCGCTGGTCTCCGGGCTGGCGGTGGCGGAGGCGCTGGGCGGCGTCCGTCGTCCGTGGGCGACGGCGGCCGCCGCGGAACCACTTGGCCGGCTGCGGCTGGAGCGTGCCGCCGAATGAGTAAGCTGCGTTCATGCCTCTATGCCGGCACCGTATCGCATCAGCGGATCCGACCGAAACGGCACCGGCTGCACTACCGGGTTTTCAGCGCCTTGCTCGACCTTGACGAACTGCCGGCGCTCAGCCGCAGGCTGCGACTGTTCGGCTACAACCGCCTCGCGCCTTACGCCTTTCACGACCGTGATCACGGCCCCGGCCTCGACGCGCCGCTGCGGCCGTGGGTCGAAGGTGAACTGGCGCGTGCCGGCATTGACCTCGGCGGCGGCCCGATCCGGCTACTGTGCTATCCGCGCATCCTGGGCTATGTGTTCAACCCGCTGTCCGTCTACTTCTGTCACCGCGCAGACGGCCGGCTGATGGCCATGATCTACGAGGTCAACAACACCTTCGGCGAGCGGCACAGCTATCTTATCCCCCTGGACGCTTCGGCTGCCGCTGCGCGCGACGATGCTGTCGTCCGGCAGGAGTGCGACAAGGAGTTCTACGTTTCGCCGTTCCTGGCGGTCGCCGGGCGTTATCGTTTTCGCGTAACGCCGCCCGCCGACACTTTGACGCTCGGTATTCTGCAAACGGCGGAAGATGGATCGCCGATGCTGCATGCTCGATTTGAAGCAGGACGAATTCCTCTTGATGACCGCTCGCTGGCCCGCTGCTTCTTGCGGTATCCCCTGTTAACGTTGAAGATAATCGGGGGCATCCACTTTGAAGCCTTGCGATTATGGTGGAAGGGCGTGCCGCTGATCCGCCGGCCGCCGCCGCCGGCGCATCCGGTCAGCATCGTCGGACCGCGGATGTGAGCAGCATGACCGACGCCTTGGTTCGGCCCTCGAACAACTGCGACGACCGCGGCGAACCCGCACAGCGACGCGACGCGAAGCTCTGTATGTGGCAGCGACTGCTGCTGCGCCTCGCGTCGCGAATCCGCGTCGGCCAGCTCATGATTTCGTTCCCTGAAGGCGTTCGGGTACCGATTCACGGAGGCGAGCGGCCGGAACTGCGGGCCGAGATCGAGATCAAACGCAGCCGGGCGTTACGTCGTCTGCTGATCGGTGGCAGCGTGGGCTTCGCCGAATCTTACATCGATGGCGACTGGGACAGCCCGGACCTGACGTCGCTGATGGAACTGGCGGCGCACAACGAAGCATCGATTGGTGACCAGGCGGTGGGCTTCTCGCTGGTTCAGGCATTCCATCGGATCCGTCATCGCCTGCGCGAGAACACCCTCCGCGGCAGCCGGCGCAACATCTCGCGGCACTACGATCTCGGCAACGACTTCTACGCCCACTGGCTGGACGAGAGCATGACGTATTCGTCGGCGCTGTTCGGCGCGGCGGAGCAGCCGCTGCGAGAGGCACAGGACGCGAAGTACGACCGTATCGCTGAACTACTCGATCTGCGTGCCGATCAGCATCTGTTGGAGATCGGCTGCGGCTGGGGCGGCTTCGCCGAACGCATCGCCGCCCGGCCCGGTTGCCGGGTGACCGGTCTAACGCTTTCAGTACAACAGGCGACGTTCGCCCGCGCGCGCATGAAAGCGGCTGGGCTCGGCGAGCGGGTAGCGATCGCTTGGAGGACTATCGCGAGATTGCTGGGCATTACGACCGCATCGCGTCGATCGAGATGTTTGAAGCCGTTGGTGAAGCCTATTGGCCAACCTTCTTCTCGGTCCTGCGGGAGCGGCTGGTAGCCGGCGGCATTGCCGCGATGCAAGTCATCACCATCGACGAAGCCCGTTTTGCCGCTTACCGCAAGTGCGCTGACTTCATCCAGCACTACATCTTCCCCGGAGGCATGTTGCCGACCACGTCGGCCCTGTCGCGCGAGATCGGGAGTGCCGGCCTGCGGCTTACCGATCGCGTCACCTTCGGTCATTCGTATGCGCTGACGCTGGCCCGCTGGCAGGCGCGCTTCCAGCGCGCCTGGCCACAGATCAAGGCGTTGGGCTTCGACGAGCGGTTCAAGCGTACCTGGGAATACTATCTCGCCTACTGCGAGGCCGGCTTCCGGTCCGGCAGCATCGACGTCTGCCAGGTCCGTATCGAAAAGCCAGCGTGAGGATGGCCGCCGCCGCGCCTTTGCGCCGCTCCATCCTGCTTTTGTACGCGCTGCCGGCGTTCGCGCTGGCGATGCCGACGATCCCTCTCTACGTCTATCTGCCAACATTCTACGCCGATGGCCTCGGCGTCGGCCTTGCCGCTACCGGCGCCGCGTTGCTCATCGCCCGCATCTTCGATGTCGTTACCGATCCGCTGATCGGCATTGGCAGCGACCGTCTACGGCTGCCGTGGGGCCGGCGCAAGCCGTGGGTGGCGGCAGGAGCAGTGATCGCCGCCGTTGCCCTGGTGCGGCTGTTCGACCCACCGGCCGACGTCGATGCCGTCTACCTTGGTATCTGGGCGGTTGTCCTGTTCACCGGCTGGACGCTGGTGGCGGTTCCTTACGCCGCCTGGGGAGCCGAGCTGTCGGTTGATTATCATGAACGGGCCCGTATCACCGGCGCACGCGAAGCCGCAATGATCGCAGGTATTGTGCCGCCGCCGGCTCCGCCCCAGCGGTGGCCGTCCTGCTGGGAGCGACCGAGGCGGCCGGCATTGCCGCGGTCGCCTGGATTGCCATCGCTGCCGGGCTGCCGGCGATCGTGCTGCTGCTGCGCCGGGTGCCGGAGCCGCCCCGGCTGTGGGCGGTTGCGGAACCGGCGGTGACGCTGCGGGGAGCTGGCGGGCGCTGGCGCAAAATCGCCCCTTCGTCCGGCTGCTCACCGGCTGGTTCGTCAATGGCCTGGCCAACGGCCTGCCGTCGGTGCTGTTTCCGCTCTATCTCGAGTATGCGCTACAGGCCGGGCCACTGGCCCGCGGCGTGCTGATCATGGTTTATTTTCTTGCCGGCATCCTCGCTATCCCGCTGTGGGTGTGGCTCAGCCGTCGCCACGGCAAGCATCGGGTCTGGTGCTGGGCGATGCTGCTCGCGTGTGCCGCGTTCGTCTGGGTGCCGTTCCTGCAACCGGGCGACATCGCTCTGTTCTTCGTCGTCTGCGTCGTCACCGGTGTTTCGCTCGGTGCAGATCTGGCCTTGCCGCCGGCAATGCAGGCCGACGTCGTCGATCTCGACACCCTGCGTACCGGCCAGCGGCGCGCCGGTCTGTTCTTCGCGCTGTGGAGCATGAGCACCAAGCTGGCACTGGCCGCCGCGGTCGGCATCGCCTTCCCGGCGCTGGCTTGGTTTGGGTTCGAACTTGGCCCCGGCAATACGACGGGCGCGATCATGGCGCTGGCCGTGATCTATGCGGCAGTGCCCACCGTACTCAAGATCGGCGCCGTAATGCTGGTCTGGAACCACCCGATCACCGCGCAGCGGCAATCGATCATCCGGCGCCGACTCGACAGTCTGGCAGGTAGGGCATCGAAAGGACGCTCCGCATGAGCCGCATCGCTGCCGCGCTATCAGTCATCGCCGTCGTTACCGGATGCGGTTCGATGCAACCCAAGGACTTCGCCGAAAACAAGCCACGCCTTGTCATCGAGGATTATTTCGCAGGCGAGACGCGGGCCTGGGGCATTTTTGAAGATCGGTTCGGCGACCTCCGCCGGCAGTTCGTCGTCGACATTGCCGGCAGTTGGAATGGCCGCGAGCTCGTGCTGGACGAAAACTTTCGCTACTCCGACGGCGAGACCGACCAGCGCATCTGGCGGATCACCAAGCTAGACGAGCATCGCTACGAAGGCACCGCCGACGACGTCGTCGGCACCGCCAGCGGCGTCGCCTACGGCAACGCACTGAACTGGCGCTACGATCTTGATCTCAAGGTCGGCGACGGGACCTGGAGGGTACGCTTCGACGACTGGATGTTCCTGCAGCCGGACGGCGTGCTGATCAACCGCGCGCGTGTCCGCAAGTGGGGCGTCGAGATCGGCGAGGTAACGATCGTCTTCAGCAAACCCAGCAAAGGCGAAGAGACACCCCTGGGCGACGGCAAAAGTACACTCACGCCGCCGTCTTAAGCCGCAAGTCGGCGACGCACTCGGCGCAGCAGCCATCCCAGCAGCGGCAGCCGCTCATAAAGCTGCCCAGCCGCGTCCCAGTGATCGATGTGCCCCGAAACTCGTCCGTCTTCGGCCAGATGGATCTCGCTCACTCCCTCCAGAGCCAGCGGCCCGCCGGCCGCCCCACGGGTTCGTCCCGTGAAACGCCAGCGCAGGAAGGCTATGTCACCCTCGCGAGCGACCGCTGACACGACAAAGCGCGGATCGGCGACGTCCGCTAACATCCGCTCAAAGACGCGGCGCATCGGGTCGATGCCGCGCACATCGTTGAAGGGGTCGCGAAACACGACGTCGTTGGTGACCAGAGCCGGCAGCCGGACGAGGCTATCTGGGCTCAACGTCTCAAAGAACCGGATATAATCGGCGATCGGATGCAAGCCGCTCACCCGCGCACCAACCGTCGGGTGAGCGGGAAATATAGAGCATAAGGCAGGCAGCGCATCAGCTTCAGCATCCAGGTGAAGCGGCGCGGAAATGTCGTCTCGAAGCGGCCGCTGTCGATGCCGTCCAACAGCCGTCGCGCCGCTACGTCCGCCTCGATCAGGAACGGCATGGCAAAATCGTTGCGATCGGTGAGCGGCGTTCGCACGAAACCGGGGTTGATCAGCGAGAGCTTCACGCCCGCCCGGTCGAGCTCTGGCTTTAGCGCCTCGCACATGTTGATCAGCGCCGCCTTGCTGGCGCCGTAGGCGGCGGCTGATGGCAAGCCCCGATAGCCGGCGACCGAGGCGACGACCGCTACCTGGCCGGAACGCCGCTGCAGGAAACGCGACAACAGGGCGCTCAAGCCATTGATCACGCCGAAGTAATTCGTCTGCATGAGATTGCGGAATATCGCGCTGTCGAACGCCGCGGCCGGCGACGGCGCGTGCGTGCCGGCATTGAGCACCGCGAGGCTGACCGGTCCGAGATCAGCTTCGATCGCCGCGACGCAGCGCTCCGTCGCATCACCATCGGTGACATCGAGCGGGTAAGCGTGAACAGCACCGTTCTGCATCGCCGCAGCCTCGCAAAGCGTCAACAGGTCGGCTTCGGTACGGGCCGACGCAGCAACAGTCCAGCCGCGGGCGGCGAGCAGCAGCGCGGTGGCACGGCCGATGCCTTTGCCGGCACCGGTGCACCAAGCGACGCCGGTCATCGGCTGGCAGTCAGGTTGCGCGCGCAGGCCTCGCAGACGTACTCGATTGTTGACCCATCGGAACCTTGAAAGCGCATCTTCACCCAGCGCCCGCGCTCGTCGTACCAGACTTGGTTTTGCAGTTCCCCGGTGTAACCGAAGTGGCGGGCGGGCCGATTTTCACCGTTGATGGTCACGGTCTCGATCCCATGATCAACGATGCGCACCTGGGCGACGCGGCCGGTAATGGTATTGAGCACGATATCTGACTGCAGAACTCCTGCGTTCCAGTGATGCGTCGGATAGATCCCCAAAGGCGCGGTTTCCCGCCCACCCGGTCCGTCGATGATCAACCGGTCGCCGTCAGCGCTGGCAACGACCTCATGCCGCGCGCCGTTGTTGTCGATCCAGGCCTGCATCGCGGCGAGGCAGCCATTTCGCCACGTGTCGATAGCGCGATACTCATATTCATACGCCGTTATGAACAGCAACTCGACCTGCACGTCGAACCGGCTTTCGACAATGATGTCACGCCCCTGCCGGCTGAACGTTACCGTGTGTGTTCCAACCGGCGAGCCATTGCGCAGCACGCGAAAGCGCATGGCGTCGCCGTAAAGTTCAAACGGGTCCGGCTGAGCAGCGGCGCTGCACGCGAGGCCATGCCTCTGTTCATTCGCTGCCGCGTCATCGATTGCAACCAATGCGGCGAAACCAAGCGCGCACAGGCCCACGATCGCCCGCGTCAACCTGCCGCGGTGCGGAGACATCTTAGACATGAGGCTGTCTCTCAGATCCTGAGGAAAGGATTGACCAGACGGCCGACCGCGCCGGTCAGCCTCAAAGGCGCATCGAGGATCACCAGGCACAAGCATTCGCCGTCGTCATCGACGATCGGTTGATGCATGTCCGCCGAATCCTTCGCTGAAAAGTCGCCGCGCGCATACTGCTGATCGCCGTCACGATAACCACCTGCTAGTACCACGGTCACTTCGTGGCCACGATGCGTGTGTCGAGGCATCAAGCTGCCAGGCCGCAATTTCATCAGTGACGCCTTGACGTTCTTGCCGGACAGCGGGAGCCGCACTTCATGGAACATCCTGCCGACAGAGCGCCACGGCTGGTCGGCCAAGCTTGATTCGACGTAACGGAGCAACGGTGACGGGATCAGTCGCGCCGTTTCGCGATCCGGGCGCGGTTTCCGAGCATCCGCCGGCAGTTCATCGTCGAGACGGTCCATGATCGATGCCAGCAGGCCATCACTGATCGGCGCGGGTTCGATCTCCTCCAGCAGGGCTCCACCTACCGCTTCGACATCGGCAATCTGCGCCCGACACATCGGGCACAGCGCGGCGTGCGTGGCAACCGCGAGCGCCACACCTTCACCAGAGACGCCCGTTGCGTAATCAACAATCATTTCGAACGGCGGATGATGGCGGATCATGCGTGACCCTCCGGAAGCGCCACGCGCAGCCGCGCCAGCGCTAATCTGATCCTTGATTTGACGGTCCCGAGCGGTAGCCTCAGTTCGTCCGCGATCGCCCGATGCGACTTGTCTTCGAAGTACGCCTTCTGCAGAATTTCCAACTGTTCTTTTGGCAGCGTCTTCAGCGCTATGCCCAATGCAGTCCCAGCTTCCACGGCGACCAGCGTTTCATCCGCGGCGGGTTGGTCGGCGGCGACTTCCGTCGCCTCGTCGAGATCAGCCTCCGGATGCCCCTCGCGCCGAAACATATCGATGCGCTTGTTGCGGACGATGGTGAATATCCAGGTCGATACTGTCGCACGGGACCGATCGAAGGTCGCTGCCTTGCGCCAAACCGTAAGCATCGTCTCCTGAACCAGCTCTTCCGCCGTCGTCGCATCAACCCCGCGACGGAGCCCGAAACCCTTGAGCCGCGGCGCAAAGTGACGAAACAGCGACGCGAAAGCCTCGCGATCGCCATCGACGGCAATTGCTTCGACGAGTCGGCAGAGTTGATCGTTCGTCAAGGACGACCCCGGCGGTGCTTTCGGCTTGGCGATCGCGAGCATATTGCCATGCCACGACGCATGGAAATAGCTTGGCTCGGCAATCGCAGCTAACACATTCATCTCTACCCTCGCATGTACAATCATGCAACGACACTGACATCTACGGCGGTGTCAAAAGGGTGGATCATCAGAGACAACATCCAGTTACCGCTTAGCCTCCGGCAGAGGGCAGTTGCCTCTCCACAGATTCACGCAACCGGGCCGCATCGGGCGTGGTTGTGGTCGAAAACCAGTCCGCCAGGTGCCCGTCGGGGCCAACAAGGTACTTGTGGAAATTCCACCGCGGCACCCCGACCACGCCCACTTGCGACGCCGCCCATCGATAAAAAGGATGTGCAGCTTCGCCGCGCACCGCGGTTTTCGCTGTCATCGGAAAATCGACAGCGAAGTTGACTGCACAGAATTCCTTGATCTGCGCCTCGCTGCCCGGCTCCTGGCCGCCAAAATCATTTGACGGCACGCCGAGAACTACGAGACCTCGATCGCGATAGTCCGCCCACAGCTTCTGCAGGCTGTCGTATTGCGGCGTGAACCCACACTGCGAGGCGGTATTGACGATCAGGAGCGCCTTGCCGCGAAAGGCCGACAATGGCAGGGGAGCACCGTCTATTCCAATAAAGGCGAAGTCATGCGCGCTTTCCGCCGCCCTTGCCGGCGGTGCCCCAGCCGTAAGCCCAAGGCAAACGGCGAGCATGCCGATAAGGCTTTTCGCCACCGTTTCCAAACTCCGTAACGCCCGAACGAATGCGTGCATGATCACGCATACGCGTTTTGACTTCGATCGGATCGTCGATAGTGCGGCTCAGCTTCAGCCCTCGACCGTCGAGCGTGCCTCCGGCGGCGTCGGGTATTGCGGCTCCGGCGGCGGATAGCGAGGCTCCAGCGGCTCGTCACGCCCCATTGCGCGTCGCGCACTGATCGTACCGACGATCAGCGCCCCCAGCACCATGCCTGCCAGTAGGTGCGCGGCGAAGTTGATCGATTGCCGGATGATCATCGCCGCTTCCCGCACATCCGCCCGGCACCAGCACATCCCACGAGCGCGAGGCCAGCGCCGAGAACCACGCCCTTCGCCAGAGCGACGGTGGCTACCAGATACGACAACGCCATGGTCGTTCCTTTCCCTTTATCGCCAACGCACCTCATTCGAGGCGCGGCGGATTGCACCTTAGCTTCTTGCAGGTAGCGCCGACGGGAACGCTTTCAAGCGTAGCCGACTGTGTTATCCAATCCCCCGGAACAGTTCTCTCCCGGAGGGGCGGCGTGCAAAGATCGGATCCTTCGTGAACCCACCGGCAATTCTCCCAGATCACCAAGCCTCTGGCCGCTTCAGGCGGCTCGTTGCGGCGGCACTGCTGGCGCTGATGACGATCGGCCCAGGGACGATCGTCCGTGCCCAAGACGCAGCACCTGGCCGAGCGTTCGCGCTGGTGGTCAGCGACTGGCAGCGCACCTTTGACTCGGTCGAGCGCTCGACGGGGGATCGGCAGCTTGATGAATCGCAGCGACGGCGTTGGGATGCCCTGCTTGCCGCGGTGATCGAGGACGCGCGGGCGTTCGAGAACGACGCGAGGCGCGAAATCGAGGCTCAGACCCGGCTGTTGGAGGCGCTCGGGACGCCGCCGGCGGAGGGTCAGTCGCCCGAGCCACGCGACGTCGCCCGCGAACGCAAGGACATCTCTGACGTGATCGGTCTGTACCGATCGCGATTGGCACAGACCGAGCTGGCGATCACCCGCGCCGCCGCGCTGCAGGAACAGCTGGCAAGCGCCGTCCGCCAGCGCTTCCTGCAACGGCTGTTGCAGCGGGAACCGTCGCCGCTGGCGCCCGGGGTTTTTGCCGCTGGGGTTGCGGCGGCGGCCGATCGTTTGATGCAGATAGCCGCGGCTCCTTTGGACGCGTGGGCGGCCCTCGCTGAAGATCAGCGGGCGCGGCTTCGATGGCTTTTGCCGCTGACGTTGCTGGCGGGCGTCGGCACGGCGGTGATGCTGTGGGGGATGCTGACGGGGCGGGCCTCCCGTCGCCTTGCGGCTGGACGTCCGTCGCCATCTGATGCACGCCGCCTGACCGTGGTCGCCCTGCGCAGCATCGCCGGCGGGTTCCTGCCGGCGGCAGCCCTATCGGTACCGGTGCTGGTGCTCTGGGGCGCGGCCGATCTGCCGGCCACCGCTCCATCCGCCGACGTGGTGTCTTCGGCGCTGTTAGGCATAGTGGCATTCGTTGTCGGCATCGCGGTTGCGCGCGCCGCCCTCGCGCCGCCGGAGGTGGACGCCGGGCTTTCGCCGCTGGCGCCAGCCGCGGCGCGCGACCTGTGCCGCTGCATCGGCTTCCTCGGCTTCGTCTTCATCGTTGATCTGACGCTGCGGCGGATGGCGGCATCGCTGCCACCGGCACAGCCGCCACTGAACGCGCTGGACGGCCTGATCTACTGCGGCCTTGCCGCCCTGGGTCTGCTGCTTGCGGCGCGCGGCCGCGTCTGGCGGACGCAGACTGCTGCTGGCATTGATCCGACCGCCGGCGGCCAGAGCGGGCGCTGCCACGAGGCGGGAGCCGCGGCCGAACCGGGTGCCGCCGGGGTCACGGCGGCGGCCACGGCTATAGACGAGCCGGCGCTGCGATCGGACGCTGTGGATAGGACGGATGGACATCGCCAGCCGCTCGATCCCGCCAAAACTGTCGCGCGCATCGCCGCGCTGGCGGCAGTTCTCGCGACCATAGCCGCCGCGATCGGTCAGACCCGGTTGGCCGTTACCGTCGTCGATACGCTGCTGTGGAGCGCCGTCGCCGTTGCGCTTTGCCTGCTCGCGCGCACGGCTGGCCGCGCCATGATCGCGGCGCTGCTCGCCACGGCGTTGCTGCGGCCGGATGGAGGCCTGACGGCGACGACGGCGCGGGGTGTGCTGGCTGCGGCCCGCGTGCTGCTTGATCCGCTGCTGGCCGCGATCGCCGTGTGGGCAATGGCGCCACTGTGGGGTTTGGCGCGCGAGGACTTGGCCCGCTGGGCTCGTGGTGTTCTGGAAGGCTTCACCATCGGCGGTGTCACGATCTCGCTTGTAGCGTTAGCGCTGGCGGCGGTGGTCCTGGTCGTCGCCTTGGCGGCGGCGCGATCGGCGCGGCGGGCGTTGTCCGATCGGCTGTTGCCGCGCACCCGGCTGGATGCTGGGGTGCAGAATTCGATCTCCGTCGGTGCCGGCTATGCCGGTGTCGTCGCCGCCGTGCTGCTGGCGATCTCCGTGCTCGGGGTCGATCTGTCGAGCCTCGCCATCGTCGCCGGCGCCCTGTCGGTGGGAATAGGCTTCGGCCTGCAGAACATCGTCAATAATTTCGTTTCCGGCCTGATCCTGCTGATCGAGCGTCCGGTGAAGGTTGGCGACTGGGTGGTGGTGGGTGACCAGCAGGGCTTCGTCCGGCGGATCAACGTTCGGTCGACCGAACTCGAGACGTTCGAGCGGGCATCGGTGATCCTGCCCAACTCGGACCTGTTGTCGAACGCGTTGGTGAATTGGACACACAAGAACCGGATCGGCCGGGTCGATGTGCGCATCGGCGTGGACTATGGCGTTGATACGGAGAAGGTGCGCGAGGTGCTGCTCGCCTGTGCCCGGGCGCACGCCGAGGTGATGGCGTGGCCGCAGCCGTTCGTACTTTTCCTCGATTTTGCCGACAGCTCGCTGGTGTTCGAGTTGCGCGCCTTCCTGCGCGACGTCGAAAAGCGGCTGCGCGTTGCCAGCGACCTGCGCTTTGCGATTGAGAAGGCGTGCCGGAAGGCTGGCATCGCATTCCCCTATCCGCAATCCGACATCCACCTGCGCGACATCGACCGGCTGGAGAAGGCTCTGTCGGCGCTGGCGACACGGCCAGAACTGCCGACAGACGAGCGGGGGCGCACACCTGGCTCGATGCTTGATGAAAGCAGCCGCGAGTGATTGCAGCGATTGCTCGGTGGGTTGTGCAAGCAGACGCGATTATATGATGGACGGCATAATGTCGTCGACGGCAGCGTCGGTAATTTTTGTCCGCGCGTGGCAAGTCGGTCATCGCCGGGCGATAGCGAAGGATTAGAGCTGGTTCCATGCGTGGGCAAGTGATGCAAGGACTATCGGCGGGCGCTTTGCGGCGTTGCGTCGTGGCAGCGCCGCCTGCGCTGCTCGTGGCGGCGTTTCTCCTCGGTGGCTGTGCCGGACCGAACCGTCCAGCCTGGGAGCGTTCCTGGGGCGCCGCCCCTGCATCATCGTCAGCGTCTTCTCAACCGGCTACCGCCGGATCGGCGAAAGCTGCGGAGCCGCCGGCGGTTTCGGCGGCAACGATCGAACGGAAAACGTTGCCCGTGCCCGGCGCCGCCGGTGCTGCCGCGTCCGCCGGTAAGCCGGCCACTGCCTCCGTCGCTACCGCGGCAGCGGCATCAGGCCAGGCGCTCGATGCACCTACCGGCGCTGCCGGCAAGTTGGTGGCCGCGGCGCCGCCGCTGCCACCCAAGCCAGCCATCGATCCGGCTTGGACCGGTGTCGAGACGCACGTCGCCCGCCATGAAGACACGCTGCTCGACCTCGCGGTAAGCCACGGCCTCGGCTTTATCGAAATTGCGATGGCCAACCCGGGTGTCGATCCATGGCTGCCGGGGGAAGGCACGCCGGTGCTGCTGCCGAAGCAGCACCTGCTTCCGGATGTGCCGCACCAAGGTCTTGTGCTCAACCTGCCGGAGCAGCGCCTTTACCATTTCCGGGACGGCAAGCTGGTCCGCTCCTATCCGATCGGCATCGGCCGGGACGGTCACTCGACCCCCGTCGGAACTACTTCAGTCGTTCGGAAAACCGTCGATCCGGTGTGGCGGCCGACTCCTTCGGCGCGGGCCGACGATCCGGAGCTGCCGGCGAGTGTGCCGGCCGGTCCGGACAATCCGCTCGGCTCGAGAGCCCTCTACCTCGGCTGGACCAGCTATCTGATCCACGGCACGAACAAGGAGTACGGCATCGGCCGGCGCGCCAGCCGCGGCTGCATTCGCATGTACGACAGGCACGTGCGTGAACTGTATGAACGGGTGGCGGTGGGTACGCCGGTGACGGCGGTCGATCAGCCCATCAAGGTCGGCTGGATCGGCAACGAGCTGTATATCGAGGCATCGCCAACCATCGCCCAGGTGCGGCAGTGGGAAGAAGAGAAGCGTTTCGATCCGGTGTCCGCCCCCGACGCGCACGAACTGGTGCTACGCAAGGCGGGCAGCGCGGCCGAGCGGATCGACTGGGCGGCGGTTGATCGCGCCATTGCCGACCGGCGCAGCATCGTCACCCGCATCACGCGGCCGCTCGAGGCGAAGCCGATGGCGACGGCGTCGCGCGAGGCGCCCTCGCCAGCCGCGACTGCCGCCGGCACCGAGGCACCGTCTGCCACAGCTCCGGTCGCACGTACCAAGGCGTCGGCAACGGGCCGCACTGCCACCGCCGCGGCGGAGCCTACCGGCGACGACCTGGTGAAGTGGCTGCGCGGCCGCTTGTCGAGCGGTACCGCGCAACAATGATTGCCGCCGGCAGCCACGCTTGGCCGAGGGGTGCAGGACGACGCGAGTGAGCGAGACAGTAGCCACCATCGTCGGCCTTACCGGGGTTATCGTCGCCGTCACCGATGAAGTGCCGCGCGTCCTGGCGGTACGTCAGGTTGGCGATGGCAATGGTGGGGATGCGCTGCCGTGTGGGCCGTTCGATCCGGAGCGGCAGCGCACGCTCGACTCTGGCCTGCGCCGCCTGGTGGCGGAGCAGGCCGGCCTTGACCTGCGCTATGTCGAGCAGCTCTACACTTTTGGAGACCGTGGCCGCGACCCGTACGAACGGATGGGGGGACCGCGGCTGCTGTCCGTGGCCTACCTTGCGCTGACCCAGGAACAGCCAGTGCGCGGCAGCGGAGATGCGCGCTGGCGCGATTGGTACGGTTACCTGCCGTGGGAGGAGTGGCGCTTTGGTCGGCCGCCGTCGATTGACGATCCGATCCGCCCCGCACTGTCCCGCTGGATCGAGGAAGCGGCGGACGCGGCAGAACGGCGGGATCGCGAGGAGCGCGTCGGCATTTGTTTCGGTCTGGGAGCGGCGCCCTGGGATCCGGTGCGGACGCTGGAGCGCTACGAACTGCTTTATGAGGTGGCGCTGGTCGGCGAAGCATTGCGTGATCGCGATGGCAGCACGGCCACCACGGCCACCGCCTCGCCGCTGCCTGGTACGACGATGGCGCTCGACAACCGGCGGATTTTGGCGACGGCGCTCGGCCGGCTGCGCGGCAAGCTCGCCTATCGGCCGCTGGTGTTCGACCTGCTGCCCGGCGAGTTCACCCTGTTCAGGCTGCAACGTGTCGTCGAGGCGCTGAGCGGCCAGCGGCTGCACAAGCAGAACTTCCGCCGCACCCTGGCGGCGAGCGCGCTGGTCGAGCCCACCGGCCGGGTCCAGTCGGAAGGCCGGGGTCGGCCAGCGGAGCTGTTCCGCTTCCGCCGGGCGGTGCTGCGCGCCAAGCCCACCGCAGGCGTGGCCATGCCGACCTTGCGGCCGGCGCCATAGGTTGCCACTCATCACTGCCGGCTACCGCACTGCAGCATCGCGGTATGTTGCCGCGACCGCTTCGCGACTTCACTTATTGTTACGGCGCGTTGCAGTGCGGTGAAACCGGCTTGACACTTTCCGACATGAAAAGAGATAGTATTGGCTAATTATGCTCGCGAAGAGCATAATTGTGGTCTGCCAGACCGACTGTCCGCACGTTTGTACCGACTGGCCAGGGTTCCCGATGACCGTACTTGCAGATAACGCTCTTATCTACACGCCGGCGATCGCTGCCGCCACAGCGCCGCTCTACGACCGCGTCAGCCGGATCATTCCGGAGTTCGAGTGGCCGGTGCATGCGCCTCTGGTTGATGCGATCAACAGATTGAAAATACAGCGGAACGCGGTGATCCTGGCGCACAATTACCAGACGCCGGAGATCTTCCACTGCGTCGCCGACATCGTTGGCGACAGCCTGGCGCTGGCGCAGCGCGCCACAGACGCCGAGGCTGACGTCATCGTTCTGGCCGGCGTCCACTTCATGGCGGAAACAGCGAAGCTGCTCAATCCGGACAAGATCGTCCTGATCCCGGACGAACTCGCCGGCTGCTCGCTGGCCGAATCGATCACGCCCGCCGACGTGCGCCTGCTGCGGCAGGCCTATCCGGGCGTCCCGGTGATCACCTACGTCAATACCTCGGCGGCGGTGAAGGCGGAATGCGACATCTGCTGCACGTCGGGCAACGCGGTGAAAGTGGTGGAATCGCTCGGCGTCGATAGGGTGATCTTCCTGCCCGACGAGTACCTGGCAAGCTGGGTCGCGACACAGACCAAGGTCCAGATCATCAAGTGGACCGGGCACTGCGAGGTTCACGAGCGGTTCACCGGCGACGAGATCCGCCGTTACCGCAAGGGCTCGGAAAACCTGGTGGTGATCGCTCATCCGGAATGCCCGCCGGACGTGCTGCAGGCTGCCGACTTTGTTGGCTCGACCGCGCAGATGATCGACTTTGTCCGTGACCGCCGGCCGGCGAAGGTGCTGATGGTCACCGAATGCTCGATGAGCGACAACGTCGCCGCCGAAGTGAAGGACGTCGAGTTCGTCCGGCCCTGCAACCTCTGTCCGCACATGAAGCGGATCACGCTGGCTAACATCCACCGCTCGCTGCAGACGCTGACGCCACGCGTCGAGATTGAGCCCGACGTTGCCGCGCGCGCCCGGCTCGCCGTAGAGCGCATGCTCGCCGTCGGACGCTGAGGAGCTAACATGCCAGACACCTACCGGCCTCGCCCGGAAGCCGACTCCTCGCTGCAGCATTGGCGCACCTCGGTCGTCGTTGTTGGATCGGGCGTCGCCGGACTGGCCTGCGCCCTGGCGCTGGCGCCGACGCCGGTGCTGCTGCTCACTAAGACGCCGGCGCCGCAGGGCGGGTCGAGCATCTGGGCGCAGGGTGGCATCGCGGCCGCGGTAGGCCGTGGCGACAGTGCCGAAAGTCACGCGGCCGACACGGTCGACGCCGGTGCTGGTCTGGTCGATCCCGATCGCGCCCTGCTGCTGGCTCGGGAAGGCGCCGACGCGGTGCGCGGCCTGATCGAGGCGGGGGTGCCGTTCGACCGTGGTGCCGACGGCGAGGTAACACTTGGCCGGGAGGCCGCCCATTCCTTCGCGCGTATCGTGCACGCCGGCGGCGACACCACCGGCCGCAATCTCATCCGTTCGCTGCTCGACATGGTGGCGGCAACGCCGTCGATCCGCGTCGTTCCGGAATGCGTCGTCGTCGATCTGATTCGGCAGCAGGATCGCATCGCCGGGCTGCTCGCTTTCCAGGCGGATGACGGCTGGGTACAGGTGCACGCCAACCACGTCGTGTTGGCCACCGGCGGCATCGGCGGCCTGTGGCGGGCAACCACCAATCCGGCCGAAGCCACCGGTGACGGGCTGGCACTGGCGGCGCGCGCCGGAGCCCGGCTGGCCGACCTGGAATTTGTCCAGTTCCACCCGACGGCGCTCGTACCCGCCGGTCCCTCCGACGGCTCTCGCCTGCCGTTGCTGACCGAGGCGCTCCGCGGAGCCGGCGCGCTGCTGCTCGATGCCGACGGCCGCCGCTTCATGCTGGATGAGCATCCGCTGGCCGAACTGGCACCGCGCGACGTCGTGGCCCGCGCCATCGCACGGCGCGCACGTCTGCTGGCGAGACGGTGCTCCTCGATCTGCGCCCGGCGTTAGTTGCCAAGGGCGAGGCGAGTTTCCCGCAGGCACTCAGCCTCTGCCATCGCGCTGGCTACGAGCCCCTGCGGGAACCCGTGCCGATCGCCCCGGCGGCGCACTACCACATGGGCGGCATCATCACCGACGACCGCGGCCGCAGTTCGGTTGACGGGCTGTGGGCGTGCGGTGAGGTGGCGATGACCGGCGTGCATGGCGCCAACCGGCTGGCCAGCAACTCGCTGCTGGAGGGCCTCGTGTTCGGCCGCCGTGTCGCCGAAGATATCCGCGAGGCCGGCCCTTCAACCCAGCCAGCGGCCGAGCCGCGGCGCTGTCCGCCGGCCGTTGCCAGCTTGCCTGCGATTGAGGCGGTGCGCCTGCGGGAGACGCTGCGCCGAGTGATGGCAGCGCAGGTCGGTATCGTCCGCGACGCGAGTGGGCTGCACGCCGCCGCAGACGCTCTGGCAGCGCTGCAGATCGAACTCGATAACCTCGTCGCGACAGGTGCCCCGGTTGATTTCGCCGCGCTGCTGCATTGCTGCGAGCTGCGTAACATGCTTGCCGTCGCCCGGCTGGTAACGCTGGCCGCATCGCTGCGCGAGGAGAGCCGGGGGGCGCATTTTCGCTCCGATTTCCCCGAGGCGCGCGACGAGTGGCGGCGCCGGCAGGTGTTCGGTCTCGCCGATCTCGATGCCGCTGCCGCGGATGCCGCCACGGCGCGCTCCCGCATCACCGCCTCTTAAGGCGCTTACCGTCTCAAAGGACCTGCGATGCCTGATGTCGGACCGCTTTATCCGTTGATGTACGAAGGCATCGTCCGGCGGGCCCTGGAGGAGGACTTGGGCCTCGCCGGTGACGTCACCTCGGACACTGTTGTCCCCGAAGACGCGATGGTCCGGGCGCGCCTGGTGGCTCGTCGGCCGGGACGGGTCGCGGGGCTTCCGGCAGCACTGTCGGCCTTCCGCCTGCTCTGCCCGCAACTCGCCATCGCCATCGACCATCCCGACGGCAGCGACGTCGGCATTAACGGCACTATCGCCGCGATCGAGGGACAAGCGCGGCCGATCCTTACAGCCGAGCGCACCGCGCTCAACCTACTCAGCGCGCTTTGCGGCATCGCCACCGCGACTCGCACCGCCGTCGAGGTGGTGAAGGGCACGCGTACCCGCATCGTCTGCACCCGCAAGACTACACCCGGCCTGCGCGTGCTGGAGAAGTACGCCGTCCGTGTCGGCGGCGGCGTCAATCATCGCTTCGGCCTCGACGACGGCGTGATGATCAAGGACAACCACATCGTCGCCGCCGGGGGCATCGCGGCGGCCGTTGGTCGTGCCCGCAAGCGTCTCGGTCATATGGTAAAGATCGAGGTGGAGGTGGATAACCTCGATCAGCTGCGCGAGCTGATTGAGGTTGGCGCCGATGCGGTGCTGCTCGACAACATGACTCCGGCACAACTGAAGCAGGCGGTTGGCATGGTTGGCGGCCGGATGTCGACGGAGGCGTCCGGGCGGCATCACGCTCGCCAACCTCGGCGAGGTGGCGGCAGCGGGCGTCGACATCGTCTCGCTCGGCTGGCTCACCCACTCGGCGCCGATCCTCGACATCGGCCTCGATCTCGACCCGCTGCCGGCCCGCGCCGTTCGCTCCATCGCCGCAGCATCGGCCTGATTTCGAAGGAAGTCTGACGCCAGCGGAGTGCCCGGCGCTGTCCTAAAGCGGCCAGAAGATCGGCAGGATGAAGCTTGCTACCGCCCATAGGATCAGGTTGAGCGGCACGCCGACTTTAACGAAGTCGGTGAACTTGTAGCCACCGGCGCCGTAGACGAAGGTGTTCGTCTGGTAACCGATCGGGGTGGCGAAGCTGGCCGAGGCGGCGAACATCACGGCGACGACAAACGGTCGCGGATCGACGCCCATCTGCTGGGCGAGGCCGATGGCGATCGGCGTGATCAGGATCGCCGTGGCGTTGTTGCTCATGAACTCGGTGAGGAACGAGGTGAGCGCGTAGACGATCGACAGCACCACCACCGGTCCCAACCCGCCGACCAAGCCGACGATGAAGGTGACGATCAAAGCCCCGGCGCCGGTCGTTTCCATCGCGGTGCCGAGGGCCAGCATGCCGAAGATCAGCATCAGGATCGGCCAGTGGATCGCCTTGTACGCCTCTTCGGCGTCGAGGCAGCCCAGCGCGACGACGACGGTGGCGGCGATAAACGAGGTCGCGGCGATCGGCAGCGCCTCGAAGGCGGAAAGGATGATCACCGCGAGGACCGCGACGATCGCCAGCCATGCCCGGTTACGGCGGAAGGGCCGTTCGGTAACCTCCGTGAGGTTGATGAGTTCGCCCCGCTCGAACAGCCGCTTCAGGCCATCCGGCGGCCCCTCCAGCAGGAGGGTGTCGCCGAACTGCAGGCGGACCTGATCGAAATTGCCGTGCAAGTTCTCATTCTGCCGGTGAATGGCAAGGATATAGGTGTCGTACAGACGACGGAGGTTGAGATCGACAACACGCTGGCCGGCGAAGCTGGAGTGCGGCCCGATGATGCCCTCCATCATCCTGACATCGCGGCTGGCGATCGGCTCGAGCGCCTGCCGCGCGTTCTTCTCGATAATCAGGTTGCCGCTGTCTCGTAGCCCCATGAACTCGGCGACACTCATCCGGAGCACGATACGGTCGCCGCCGGCCAGCGTTGGCTCGCCATGTTCGGGATCGAAGGAGCCTTCGTCGCGAATGACATCGATGACCCGGTAGCCGCGCTTGCCGGTGATGCCGGCGTCGGCGAGCGTCTTGCCGATCATAGGCGAGCCTTGCGGTACGACGACTTCAGTGAGGAACTTGCGGGCCGACAGGTCGATCAGCACGTCCGATAGCGTCTGCCGGTCAGGCAAGAACCGCCAGCCGATAATTCCCATGTACAGCATGCCGACGAGACCATAGACGGCACCCGCCGGCGAGATTTCGAACATGCCGAACGGCGCAAGGCCTTTCGCCTGGGCAACGCCATCGACGATGATGTTGGTCGACGTGCCGATCAGCGAACACGTGCCGCCAAGAATGGTGGCGTACGACAGTGGAATCAGGAACTTCGAGGCGCTCGATTTCAACGAATGCGCCAGAGCGATGATCACCGGCGTCATGATGACGACGATCGGCGTGTTGTTGATGAACGCCGAGGCGACCAGACAGCCCAGCATCATCACCATCAGTGCCTGCCACGGCGAGCGCCACGGCACCCGCGCCATCGCCTGGCCCATGGAGTCGATCACCCCGGTGCGCTCGAGGGCCGCCGACAGGATGAACAGACAGCCGACAGTGAACGGTGCGGTGTTGCTGAACACCTTCAGCACGTCGCCGGTCTTCAGAATGCCGAGAACGAGCAACAGAGCGACCGCCGCCATTGCCAGGATTTCCGGCGCGATCACCTCGCGGATCATGCCAAAAACGACCAAGACGAGCGCGACCACGATGACGATCTGGAGCGTTTCCCAGCTCACGTGTGACTTCCCCTGACGAGCGCGATCTGCCGGCGCGGCCGGCGCCAACGTCGCGGACCGTAACGGCGCGCGCCGCGCGGGCCAAGTCGAAAAGCAGCGCGGCAAATCACTCCTGTCGCGTGAGCAAAACCGCTAGGCATCGCGCAGCCGCGCCACTATCCTGCCGTCCCCCCAGCAATGCCCCAGCGAAGGAATCGCGATTCCATGCCCGATGACGTCCGTAGCTTGTTCGACAAGGCGAAGCTGCCCAGCCGGCACGTCACACAAGGCCCGGAGCGGGCGCCGCACCGCTCTTATTACTATGCCATGGGCCTCGGCGCCGACGACATTGATCGGCCGTTCGTCGGCGTCGCCACTTGCTGGAACGAGGCGGCACCCTGCAACATTGCGCTCGCCCGCCAGGCGCAGCCGGTCAAGCTCGGGGTCAAGGCAGCGGGTGGCACGCCGCGCGAGTTCACCACCATCACCGTTACCGACGGCATCGCCATGGGTCACGCCGGGATGAAGTCGTCGCTGGTTTCGCGCGAGGTGATCGCCGATTCCGTCGAGTTGACCATGCGCGGCCACTGCTACGATGCGCTGGTCGGGCTGGCCGGGTGCGACAAGTCCCTGCCGGGCATGATGATGGTAATGGTGCGCCTGAACGTGCCTTCGGTGTTCATCTACGGCGGCTCGATCCTGCCGGGTCGCTTCCACGGCAAGGACGTGACCGTGCAGGATGTATTCGAGGCGGTCGGCAACCACTCGGCTGGCAAGATGACCGACGAGGAGTTGCATGAACTGGAGTGCGTCGCCTGTCCGTCGGCCGGTTCCTGCGGCGGCCAGTTCACCGCCAACACCATGGCGTGCGTCGCGGAAGCGATCGGCCTCGCATTGCCGGGATCGTCGGGCGCGCCGGCGCCCTATGAATCCCGCGATGCGCTGTGTGAGGCCTCGGGCCGAGCCGTGATGAATCTGCTGGGCAAGCGCATCCGACCGCGCGACATCGTCACCCGGAAGTCGCTGGAGAACGCAGCCACCGTCGTCGCCGCGTCGGGCGGTTCGACCAACGCTGGCCTGCACCTGCCGGCAATCGCGCACGAGGCCGGCATCGATTTCGACCTGGACGACGTTTGCGCCATCTTCCGCCGCACCCCCTATATCGCCGACCTGAAGCCGGCTGGCCGCTACGTCGCCAAGGACATGTACGACGTCGGAGGGGTGCCGGTGCTGCTGAAGGCGCTGCTTGACGGTGGCTTCATCCATGGCGACTGCCTGACGGTAACAGGAAGGACGATGGCCGAGAATCTCGCGGACGTGGTGTTTCCTGGAGGCCAGGATGTCATCCTGCCGACCTCCCGCCCGCTCTCAACGACCGGCGGTGTGGTCGGCTTGAAAGGTTCGCTGGCGCCGCAGGGGGCGATCGTCAAGATCGCCGGTCTCACGGAGCTCAAGTTCCGCGGCCCGGCCCGCTGTTTCGACTCCGAGGAGACGTGTTTCGAGGCGGTCAGCCGGCGCGACTACCGGGAAGGCGATGTACTGGTGATCCGCTATGAGGGGCCGCGCGGCGGACCCGGCATGCGCGAGATGCTGTCCACCACCAGCGCCCTTTATGGCCAGGGCATGGGCGACAAGGTGGCGCTGATCACGGACGGCCGGTTCTCGGGCGCGACCCGTGGGTTCTGCATCGGCCATGTCGGCCCGGAGGCGGCGGTGGGTGGGCCGATTGCGCTGGTCCAAGATGGTGACGTCATCGCGCTGGACGCCGAGGCCGGCACGATTGAACTGGAGGTCGCCCCCGACGAGCTGGCGCGCCGCCACGGCGCCTGGAAGCCACGCAGCCACGACTTCCAGTCGGGCGCTCTGTGGAAGTACGCCCAACTCGTCGGCGACGCCTGCTCAGGCGCCGTTACTCAGCCGGGCGGCAAAGCCGAGACCCACGTCTACGCTGATATATGAGGTTTACTGCCAGTCTTCCGCCTCCGCGGCCTACAGCCGCTTGATCTCGATGTTGTACTTGCGGAGCGCATAGCCGACCTGGCGCGGGGTAAGGCCGAGGAGCCGGGCGGCCTTGGCCTGCACCCAGCCGGTCTTCTCCATCACCCGGATCAGCCGGTCGCGCTGCGGCAATGCATCGAGATCGGTCAGGTCATCGATCGTCCGCCAGTCGGCGAGGCCATCAGGGTCGTCGGCCGCCGCCGCTCCTGCGCCGACTTCAAAATCGTTGGCGCCACTTCCGCCGCCGGCGCCGCCGGCGCCGCAGCCACCGCCGGCACCGCCGCCACAGCTGCCGCCTGCAAACGCCGACGTTGTCGAGGCGAACGCCGGCTGCGGTGTCAGCAGCATCGTCTGGCAGCGGTTGGTCTGGCAGGGCACGTCGATCTCGTCGATCACCTCGCCCTTGCTCATCGTCGCTACCCGGTGCACGCAGTTCTCCAGCTCGCGGACGTTGCCGGGGAAGCTGCAGCCGGCGAGCACCGAGAGCGCGCGTTCGGAAAAGCGCAGGCTCCGCTCGTTCTCCTTGTTGAACGCTTCGAGAAAGTGCAGCGCCAGCAGCGGGACGTCTTCGCTGCGCTCGCGCAAGGAAGGGATAAACACCGGAACGACGTTGATCCGGTAGTAGAGGTCGGCGCGGAAGTCACCCTTCGCTACCATCTCCTCGAGATTGCGATTGGTGGCGCAGACCAGGCGAACATCGACCTTGATCGTCTTCGTGCCGCCGACCCGCTCGAACTCGCGTTCCTGCAGCACGCGCAGCAGCTTCGCCTGGAAGGCGCCCGAAACGTCGCCGATCTCGTCGAGAAACAGAGTGCCGCCGTCGGCCAGCTCGAAGCGGCCCTTGCGATCCTGGGTAGCGCCGGTGAACGAGCCCTTCTCGTGGCCGAACAGCTCGGACTCCAGCAGCGAGTCGGGCAAGGCCGCGCAGTTCACCTTGATGAACGGCTTGTCCTTGCGCTGCGAGAGCGTGTGTACGGCGCGCGCGATCAATTCCTTGCCGGTGCCGCTTTCGCCGCGCAGCACCACCGTCGAGCGCGTGGGCGCGACCAGGTGGATCTGCGCGAACACTTCCTGCATCGGCTTCGAGTTGCCGACCACGCTGTCGATATTGGCCGGGATCAGCCCGCGTCCGATGCTGGGGCGCGTTCGCGCCGCCGCCAGCAGCCTGCCGCCGGCCTGCTCGGCGGCAGGAGTGTCGCGCCGGTGCAGCTTCACCGTCTGCGCGATCAGGTTGGCGACCATTGTCAGGAAGCGGATGTCCTCGCCGAAGTTGACATCGGTCGCCTCGGTCCAGACGCGGGCGACCGCGAGCACGCCGAACGGCCGGCCGACCGTCTTGATCGGCACGGCGACGAACGACACCCGCTCGTCGTCGAGCGCGCCGGACGCGCCGACGTAATCCGCTAGCAGCGGATGCTCGGCAACGTTTTCGCTGACGAACGGCATCTGCCCCGAGAGGATGCGCGCCGCCAGTTCCTCGGGAAGATCGGCCTCACCACTTTCGATGGCTCGCGGCGACAAACAGGCGGCAGCGACGACCGACAGCGCGCCCGCCTCGTCGGCGACAGCGACAACGCCGCGGCGCATCTCCAGGTACGACGACATCAGGTTCAGGACGGCGCGAAGAGAACCCTCCAGACTGGTTGTCGCGGTTAGAATTTTGCTGATTTCGTAAATGCCGACGAGGGCTAATGCCGCCGCCCCGGTGCGTTCCGAGCTGTTCACCGGCCCACGGGAGGGAGATTTGGTTGGAATCATGTTCATGGTTCAAACGACCCGGCTGCCAAAGATACGCACGGATCCCGTGGACCTGCATCGGCCTCTTGCGGGGATGATGATGCTCGTCTGCCACCCAGCGGGGCGTTAACGCGTCTCGCCCGCTGGAGGCACGAGAGGGACGCGCGATCTAGCCGCCTCCCACGTCATTACGACCCTCTATCTGGCTAACGCAATTACCATGCCAGCTAAGCAATTAGCTTTTATCATTCTTCTTCAGCGGGTTAGCGATCATGCAATCCGCTGGGAACCGGCCGGGCTGCCGGTTTCGCAGGCAAATCATCCGGCAGTGCCCAGCGGCGCAGCAGTCGCCGAAGCACCAGCATCACAGCCATTCTTCCCAGAATGCCGGATCGAGCGCCCGTCCACGGCGCCAGCGGACGATGGCGTCGGCGGTGCGGCCAGCCAGATCGTCGACGAGGTCGTCGAGATATATGGGGCTCCAATGCGCGGCATAGCCTGTGCCCTCGTATGAGCGGGCCGATTGCGAGAAAGCCGCGAGGCGCACGCCGGCGGCGTCGTAAATCTCCAACCGGGCCCGCACTCTCGGGGCACCCGCGCCAGATCCCACGACGAAACGAAGCGTTTCGGGAGCCGTCGCCGATGCGGTGTACGTGGCCCGTAAGCAGCACCGCCCCCGCCGGCAGCGTGGCCGGCGCAGGCGACAAGATCTCCTCGAAGGCCCCGGTGTCACGCAGTCGGGCGACCAGGTCACGGCGGAACCGCCGCACCTCGCGCGCATGATCGGCATCGTCGGCGATCATGGCACCAACCGCCACTATGGTGACCTTCGCCGGCGGCGGCTCCTGCTGCTGCACTGACAGGGAGTGCGAACACCCGGATCCTCCGAGAGCGGCGAGGAAGGCGAGTGCCGCGACCGATTGCCAGCGGATGGCCATCGCACTAAATAACCCCATTCGGGTGTATCTGAGGCAGAATAACTCGGCACTGACGCTACGGCAAGCGGCCGCTGCGGCGGCTCCCGCAGCAGTTCTCGCGATGCATTAGCGACAGGGTGAGTTCCGGCGGTGCAATGGCAGCCGCTTAGCTACCTGACGCCCTCAGCCTGCCATCAGCTCGGCCAGCTGCCGGGCGTTGCGTACGCCATAATCGCCGTAGCAGTTGTTCATCAGGATATGCACCCGATCGGCCTGTTCGGCGAGGCGGCGGATCGGCTCGACCCAGCCCTTCAGCTCCTCCTCCGTGTACAGGTAACGGAAGCGCTCGGCGGCGCTGATGCTTGGCTTCTCGTAGGTCTCGGCGTTGTGACCATGGAAGCGGACGACGGCGAGCGAGCTGGTCGATGTCACCACCGGCGGCGTCGATGAGCGGAACCCCTGCGGTTCATCAACCACGACGTAGGTCACGCCCAGCTTCTCGAGCAGAGCGACCGTCTCGGCCCGGTAGTTGTCGGTCATCCAGCCGCCGCCGCGAAACTCAATGGCCAGCGGCCAGTCGCTGCGCTCACGAAGCTGCTCGAGGTAGCGGATGTGAGCGCGCCTGGCGGTGAACCAGTGCGGGAACTGAAACAGCACGCAGCCGAGCTTTCCGGCGGCCGCCAGCGGTGCCAGCCCCTGCGCCTGCATTTCCCAGATCAGCTTCTCCGCCTCCTCAGGGATGTCACGCAAGTAGACCCGGGTCTTCTCGGTGATGGTGGCCGGCAGCAGCTCCTTGACCGCAGCTGGCAGCCGCTCGATGACCACCGGGTGATGGGTAAACAGGCCAACCGCCTTGATGTTGAAGAGAAAGTCCGGCGGGGTTCGCTCCACCCAGAGATGCGCGTTGCGCTCCGAGGGCAGCGCATAGTAGGTCGCGTCGACCTCGACGATGGGGAACTGGCTGGCATAGTAAGCAAGCCGGTCGGCAGCATTCCGCGCCGTGACGGGATAGAAGGTGCCGGCGTCGATCAGCGTCCGGTCGGTCCAGCTGCAGGCACCATAGTAGACGTTGCCGACCGGCTTGCCGGCCTGAAACGGCGACGGCGCGCCTTGGCGCGAAAGCTTCATCCGGCGCCAGTTCGTTGCCTGGCAGGCCGAGCAGAGTGGGGCGGCCTGCCGGCAACAACCGCCGCACGGCCAGTCTTTCGGGATAGTGCCGCGAGCCCGATCAGCGACATCACGATCGGCGGCAGGCACAGTGCAACGACCTTGGTGACGTGCTCCAACGTGCCAATCTTCCGCATGTCAAACCTCGCCGCTTCCTCAGCCGATTGCACCAGTCAGGTCAAACATGGTGAGCTCCCATCGGCCGGTCATCACATCGTTTCGCAGGATGTAGCAGGCGCCATTGTTCCCGCGGATCTTGAAGTAGCGGTGATCCGGCGCCAGCCATGCGTCGAGCACTTCGACGACATCAATGGTTCGGCCGTCGGACGCGAACCGCCGCGGTGTCTGTTCACCGCCATGGCCGGCGTAGCATTCGACGCGGACTTCGAAAGAACGCTTCAGAGGCTCAAGGCGTTCACATTTCACGACATCACCAATCACATCGAGACGCGGCGTACCTCGGCGGTTGGCATAGCCCGCAGGTCGATGGCCAACCCTATGCACAACGTCATGAAGGAACGACTTGACCTCACGATCGTCTACTCGGAGGAACCACGAACTCGCCAGGCCTCATCAGCGCCGCACGAACCGACAGAAGGACGAACGATGTACAACGCCAAGGCTTACTCAGCCGCCAGTGCGACCTCGCCCCTGGCCTCCACCGCGATTTCCCGGCGCGCGCCGACCGAACACGACGTTCAGATCGAAATTTTGTACTGCGGGATTTGCCACTCCGATCTGCACATGGTCCGGAATGAGTGGAGCGGCGCGATGCCCACGGTCTACCCGATCGTCCCCGGCCATGAGATCGTCGGCCGAATCTCAAGGTGGGCGCGGCGGTGACAAACTACAAACCCGGCGACCTGGCAGGCGTCGGCTGCATGGTCGACGCCGACGGCACCTGCCCGCAATGCCGCGATGGCTTCGAGCAGTTTTGCCCGAACACGGTGCTCACCTACAACGCTCCGGACAAGCACCTCGGCGGCGTTACCTACGGCGGCTACTCCGAGAGCATCGTCGTCGATGAACGTTTTGTTCTGCGCGTTCCCGCAAATCTCGATCCCGCCGGAACAGCGCCCCTTCTATGCGCCGGGATCACGACCTACTCGCCGCTGCGACGCTGGGGCGTCAGCGAGGGCAAGAAGGTTGGCGTGGTCGGTCTCGGCGGACTAGGGCACATGGGCGTGAAGTTGGCCCATGCATTCGGCGCGCACGTCGTCGTCTTCACCACCTCCCCTGGCAAGAAGGACGACGCGCTTCGCCTTGGCGCCGACGAGGTCGTCGTCTCCCGCAACGCGGATGAGATGCAGAAACACGCCGGCAGCTTCGACTTCATTCTCGATACAGTCTCGGCCGATCACGACATCAACGCCTACCTCAACCTGCTGCGCCGCGACGGCAACATCACCCTGGTCGGCGCGCCCGCGAAGCCCCTCGGCGTCTCGGCCTTCGCCCTGATCATGGGCCGCCGCAGCCTCTCCGGCTCCAACATCGGCGGCATCGCCGAAACCCAGGAGATGCTCGACTTTTGCGCGGCGCACAACATCACCGCTGACGTCGAAGTCATCCCCATCCAGAAGGTCAACGAAGCCTACGACAGGCTGCTCAGCTCCGATGTGAAGTACCGCTTTTCCATCGACATGGCTTCTCTCAAGTCTGAATAAGTTCGTCTGAGAAGAAGAGGAAGCGGCAATCAGCACGGAGAAAGAGCCGAACCATGGCGCATCTATTTGAACCGCTGACGCTCCGGTCGATCACCTTCCCCAACCGCATCGCCGTCTCGCCGATGTGTCAGTACTCGTGCGAGGACGGCTTGGTGAGCGACTGGCATCTCGTCCACCTCGGCAGCCGGGCGGTGGGCGGCGCCGGCATCGTCTTCGTCGAGGCGACGGCGGTGCTGCCACAAGGGCGCATCAGCCCGCAGGACACCGGCATCTGGAGCGATGTTCACATCGAGCCGCTGGCGCGGATCGTCCGTTTCATCCACGACCAGGGCAGCCTCGCCGGCATCCAGCTGGCGCATGCCGGGCGGAAGGCCAGCACGCTCCGGCCGTGGGACGGCAGCGGAGCCGTGCCGGAGGCGGAGGGAGGCTGGACCGATGTCGTCGCGCCAAGCGCGCTGGCGTTCGCCGACGATTACCCGATGCCTCGGGAAATGACCGCTGATGATATTGGCGGCGTTGTCGCCGCCTTCGCGAACGCCGCGCAACGAGCGTTGGCCGCCGGGTTTGACGTGGTCGAGCTGCACGCCGCCCACGGCTACCTGCTGCAGACCTTTCTGTCGCCGCTGAGCAACCGGCGCACCGACGCCTACGGCGGATCGCTGGAGAACCGGATGCGCATGCCGCGCCAGGTCATCGAGGCGGTCCGCCGGGTCTGGCCGGAGCGGCTGCCGCTGTTCCTGCGCATCTCGGCGACCGACTGGACGGACGGCGGCTGGGACGTCCGCGACTCGGTCGAGCTCGTTCGAAGCGCATCGCCGCTGGGTGTGGATCTGGTCGACTGCTCGTCCGGCGGCAATGCTGCGGCCGCCGGCATTCCGGTTGGCCCTGGATATCAGACGGTCTTCGCCGAGCGGATCCGGCGCGAAACCGGCGTGCCCACGGGTGCCGTCGGTGTGATCCTCGATCCGGCCCAGGCGGACCACATCGTCCGCAGCGGCCAGGCGGATGTCGTGTTTCTCGCCCGGGCGCTGCTGCGCGACCCGTACTGGCCGCTGCGGGCGGCCCGCGAACTCGGCGTATCGGCGCCCTGGCCGGCGCAATACCTGCGCGCCGCCCCGCGCGAAACTTCGCAGCGGACGCCGATGCGGCCGAGGACGCCATGACGTTCCTCAGCCTGTTCCTCTCCCACGGTGCACCATGCGGCCGTCGAACTCAGTCGGAGCGAGCCCTACATCGCCCGGAACCGATGAGCGAGCCGACCGTTGAGGAATTTCCCCCTGAACGAGACGGCTTTGCGAAGTGCGTTTATGTTTGACGTGATCATTGTCGGCGGAGGGCCGGCGGGTCTCAACGCAGCTCTCATCCTCGGGCGCTGCCGGCGGCGGGTGCTGCTGTGCGACAGCGGACGACCGCGCAACTGGGCGTCTCGCGCCATCGGCGGCTTCCTGTCCCGCGACGGCTGCCCGCCCGACACCCTCAGACGCATTGCCCGCGAGCAACTGGCGCCCTATCCGGACGTCCGCGTCAAGGACATCGAAGTCGTGGCAGCGGAGCGACGCGAAACCGGCTTCCATGTGCTGCTGGCGGGCGGAGCGGCGGTGTCGGCGCGCAAGCTGCTGCTGGCGACCGGCGTCGTCGACGATCTTCCGCCGTTGCCTGGAGCCGAGGCCTTCTACGGCCGAGGTGTGCACCACTGCCCATACTGCGACGGCTGGGAGCTACGCGATGCGCCGCTCGCCGCTTACGGCAAGGGAGCCTCGAGCAGAGATCAAAGCGCGAGCGCTTGCTGTCGGCGACCGGGGTGGGCCACTTCGAGGAGGTGCTGGATGACATGGAAGCCGAAGGGCTGGAGATGCCGCCGGCGGTCGACGCGGCACGTAAATAAACCGTGAATTGGGAAACAGCGTTGGCACACGCCCGTTGAGCATAACGGATCCTGCTCAAGGAGTTTTTGTCATGGCAACCACGGTCGGCGATTTCTTCTGGCAGCGGCTGTACGACTGGGGTGTGCGCACCGTCTTCGGCTACCCGGGCGACGGCATCAACGGCCTGCTCGGCGCACTCAGCCGCTTCGACAACAAGATCGAGCTGATCCAGGTGCGCCACGAGGAGGTGGCGGCCTTCATGGCCTCTGCCTACGCCAAGTTCACCGGCCGGCTCGGCGTCTGCCTCGCCACCTCCGGCCCAGGCGCCTCGCACCTGATCACCGGCCTCTACGACGCGCG
Source organism: Rhodospirillales bacterium (assembly GCA_016712375.1). GTDB lineage: Bacteria > Pseudomonadota > Alphaproteobacteria > Rhodospirillales > Defluviicoccaceae > Defluviicoccus. The sequence continues at coordinate 47,074 of JADJRE010000007.1, read as the reverse complement.
CCTCGACCACATGCCGGTGCTGGCAATCGCGGGCCAGCAGGCGCGCAGTGCCGTCGGCGGCCACTACCAGCAGGAACTGGATCTGCTCAGTATGTTCAAGGACGTCGCCGGCGCCTTCGTGCAGCAGGCGATGACGCCAGCGCAGGTCCGCCACCTCGTGGACCGGGCGGTGCGCATCGCGGTCGGCGAGCGCCGGGTCACCGCGCTGATCTTCCCCAACGACCTGCAGGACATGTCCTACGAGGAGCCGCCGCGCAAGCACGGCACGGTGCACTCGGGCATCGGCTATCGCGCCCCCCGGGTGGTGCCCTACGACGAGGACCTGCATCGCGCCGCCGACGTGCTCAACGCCGGCCGCAAGGTGGCGATCTTGGTCGGCGCGGGCGCCCTGCACGCCACCGACGAGGTGATCACGGTGGCCGACCGCCTGGGGGCTGGTGCTGCCAAGGCGCTGCTCGGCAAGGCCGCCCTGCCGGACGACCTGCCGTGGGTGACGGGCTCCATCGGCCTGCTCGGTACTAAGCCCAGCTGGGACATGATGACGGACTGCGACACGCTTCTGATGGTGGGCTCCGGCTTCCCCTACTCGGAATTCCTGCCGAAGGAAGGCCAAGCGCGCGGCGTGCAGATCGACATCGACCCGGGGATGCTCAGCATCCGCTATCCGATGGAGGTCAACCTGGTGGGCGACAGTGCCGAGACGCTGCGCGCCCTGCTGCCCCTGCTGCAGGAGAAGCAGGACCGGTCCTGGCGCTCGAAGATCGAAAGCAACATCGCCGACTGGTGGAAGACGCTGGAGGGGCGGGCATTGCACTCTGCGGACCCGGTGAACCCGCAGCGGGTGACGTGGGAGCTGTCGCCGCGACTGCCCGACCGGGCGATCATCACCAGCGACTCGGGGTCCTGCGCCAACTGGTACGCACGCGACCTTAAGATCCGGCGGGGCATGATGTGCTCGCTGTCGGGCGGCCTCGCGTCAATGGGCGCAGCGGTACCGTACGCGATTGCGGCGAAGTACGCCCACCCCGACCGGCCGGTAATCGCGCTGGTCGGCGACGGGGCGATGCAGATGAACAACATGGCGGAGCTGATCACCATCGCCAAGTACTGGCAAACCTGGGCCAACCCGACCCTGGTGGTCTGTGTCTTCAACAACGAGGACCTGAACCAAGTCACCTGGGAACAAAGGGTGATGGAGGGCGACCCGAAGTTCGAGGCGTCGCAGAACCTGCCCAACGTGCCCTACCACAAGTTCGGCGAACTGATCGGCTTGAAGGGCATTTACGTGGACGATCCCGAGCGGATGGGAGCGGCCTGGGACGAAGCGCTGGCGTCGGAGCGGCCTGTGGTGCTCGAGGTCAAGACCGATCCGAATATCCCGCCGCTGCCGCCGCACATTTCGCTGCAGCAGGCGCAGAAGTTCGTGTCGATGCTGCTGAAGGGGGATCCGGACGAAGGCAGCGTGCTGCTCGGCACGGCGAAGGAGGTGGTGAGTTCGCTGCTGCCCGGCACCCGCATCTAGGTGCGTGGGGAGGCGACGGTGGATTCCGCGCCGAACGGCGAGCGGGTGGGCCCTGGCTCTGGTGCGGCCGGCCTGCCGCTGCCGGAGCGGCCGGCGCGCATCGACAGCGACCGCAGCCGCGACGCCCGGCGCAGCGCGATCGCGGTCGCGGGGCTGGGCATCGCCGCTCTCGGCCTGCTGGCGATCGTCGGCCGCGCCCTGCAACGGAGCTCACCCTCGACCGCTATGGCTGGCAAGCGCCTGTCCTCCTCCGGGGCACGGCCCGAGGCCGAGGACGCGCCGGACGAAGAGCGGCGGCCCACGGTGGCTGCGGCGCGTCGGCTTAACCGCGCCGCCGGCATCCTGGCGTTCTCGGTGCTGGCGGACAGCGGGCTGGAGCACTACCGAGGGGCGTTCAAGAACCGCGCGATGTTCGTCGCCCCGGTCGTCTCGGCGCTGACGCTGGCGATCAGCGCGCACGGTCTTGCCGACGCGCGACCGATCGTCCACCGCCTGCGGCACGTGGTCTACGCGCTGGCCGGGCTCACTGGTCTCGGCGGCACCGCCCTGCATGTCTACAACATCCGCAAGCGCCCCGGCGGCTTCTCTTGGCTCAACCTGTTCTACGGCGCGCCGCTGGGGGCGCCGGGTGCGATTGCGCTCGCCGGCCTGCTCGGCTACGCCGGCGAGTGGGTGCGCGGCATCCCGGCAGGCCCGGGCGCCGACCTGTTCGGCCTGCCGGCGGGCCGGATGCTGGCCGGGCTGACCAGCGGCGGCCTGCTGGCGGTCACCGGCGAGGTCTGGCTGCTGCACTTCCGCGGCGCGTTCCAGAACCCCGCGATGTTCGCGCCGGTGATCCTGCCGCCGGCGAGCGCCATTCTGCTCGCCAACGCCGCCGTCCGCGCCAAGGGCATGGACCGGTGGCTGACCCGGCGCGCGCTGCGGGCCACCGCCCTCCTCGGGTTCGCTGGGACGGGCTTCCACGCCTACGGCATCTCGCGCCAGATGGGCGGCTGGCGGAACTGGAGCCAGAACATTCTGAGCGGCCCACCGCTGCCGGCACCGCCCAGCTTCACCGGCCTGGCGCTGGCCGGCCTCGCCGCTCTCGGCCTGATGGAGGATCATCCCGATGCCTGAAGGCAGGCTGGACCGCTATCCGGGCTATGACGTGCTCCGCAAGCGCGACACGCCGTCGTGGAACGACGTCACGCGGCGGGTGATCGACGCCCGCCTCGCCATTTCCGACCGCCCCCGGTTCCTCAGCGAGACGGATTGGGCGACGCTGCAGGCGATCTGCGAGCGGGTTGTCCCGCAGCCTCCGGACCGGCCGGCCATACCGGTGGCAGCGCTGGTCGACGACAAGCTGTGCCGCGACGACGGCGACGGCTATCGCAACGCGAAGCTGCCTCGCCTGCGCGAGGCCTGGCAGCGGGGATTGCGCGCGATCGACGCGGAAGCGCGCGTGGCGCACGGGACCGGCTTCGTCGCGCTCGACGGAGACGCGCAGGACGCGCTGCTCCGCGCGGCGAAGCAGGGCGACCTGCGCCATCCGGCCTGGGAGGGCATGCCGTCCGACGTGTTCTTCGACGCGCGGCTGCTGCGGGACATCGTCCACGCCTACTACTCGCACCCGACCGCCTGGAGCGAGATCGGCTTTGGCGGGCCGGCGAGCCCGCGCGGCTACGTCCGCATGGACTTCGACCGGCGGGATCGCTGGGAGGCGGTGGAGGCGAAGGGCGGCGACGAGGCGGAGGTGCGGAGGAGGAACCAGCGTGTCGGATGATCCGCAGCAGACCCCGCGGGCGAAGGACGGCCGAGCGCCCGATGTCTTCCACGAGGGCGGCTGGATCCCGATGCGGGAGTATCGGGAGACGGACGAGGTGGACTTCGTCCTCGTCGGCACCGGCGCCGGCGGCGGCACGCTGGCGTGCAGGCTGGCGGAAGCCGGGTTTTCGGTGGTGGCGCTCGATGCCGGACCGTACTGGCGGCCGCTGGAGGACTTCGCGTCCGACGAGGTGGAGCAGAACAAGCTCTACTGGACCGACGAACGGATTTGCGATGGCGAGAACCCGCTGCAGCTCGGCAGCAACAACAGCGGCAAGTCGGTGGGCGGCAGCACCGTTCACTTCGCCATGGTCTCGCTGCGCTTCCGCCCTGAGTGGTTCAAGGCGCGCAGCCTGCTGGGCTACGGCGCCGACTGGCCGCTCGACTGGCGGGAGATGTGGCACTACTACCGGGAGGTGGAGCAGGCGCTGAAGATCGCGGGGCCGGTCACCTATCCGTGGGGCCCGAAGCGGCCGCGCTATCCGTATCGTCCGCACGAGGTGAACGCGGCGGGGCTGGTGCTGGCCAAGGGAGCCGAGGCGCTGGGCATCGACTGGGTGCCGACGCCGCTGGCAACCCTGTCGGCGCCGCGCGGCAACTCCCCGCCGTGCGTCTACCGCGGCTTCTGTACCATCGGCTGCTCCACCAACGCCAAGCAGAGCGCGCTGATCACCTGGATTCCCCGCGCCATCCGGGCCGGTGCCGAGATCCGCGACCTGGCCATGGTGGGCCGGGTCGAGACGGATCGGGACGGCGGCCGCGTCACCGGCGTTCGCTACCAGCGGGAGGGGCGCTGGCGGTTCCAGCGCGCGCGCAACGTGGTGGTGGCCGGGTACGCCATCGAGACGCCGCGCCTGCTGCTCAATTCGGCGACCGACCGCTGGCCGGACGGGCTCGCCAACAGCTCCGGGCTGGTCGGGAAAAACCTGATGGTACAGGCCAACCAGGCGGTCTGGGGGACGATGGACGAGGAGATCCGCTGGTACAAGGGGCCGCCGTCCCTGGCGCTCACCGAGCACTGGAACTACGAGGACGACGGCAAGGACTTCTTCGGCGGCTACGCCATCATGAGCCAGGGACCGCTGCCGGCGCTGTGGGCTTCGACCCAGGCGATCGACCGCGACCTGTGGGGGGAGGCCCTGATCCAGGAGATGCAGAAGTACAACCACCAGGTCGGCCTGAAGATCGTGGGCGAGATGCTGCCGCAGGAACGCAACCGGGTGACCCTCGCCGACGAAACGGACCAGTACGGCCTGCCCATCGCGCGCGTCACCTACTCCTGGTGCGACAACGACCACCGGCTGATCGACCACGCGCTGCGGTCCATGACCCAGGCGATGCAGGCGGTCGGCGCGCGCGAGCTCTGGGAGCAGCGCAACGACACCTGCCACCTCAACGGCACCGCGCGGATGGGCGACGACCCGCGCAGCAGCGTCGTCGACGCCGACTGTCGGAGCTGGGACATCCCCAACCTGTGGATCTGCGACGGCTCGGTGTTCCCTACCGTCGGCGGCGTCAACCCGTCGCTGACCATCCAGGCGATCGCCTGCCGTACGGGCGACCGCATCAAGGCGCTGGCGGCCCGCGGCGAACTCTGACCACCGTCACCGCCCGCGAACGCAACGATCACCGCCGGACATCACGCCACCGTGGCTCGGTCCTGATTGGCCTTCGGCTCGCAATGACGGCGCCGTGGGCAACGGCCGGTAACGTCAGACCTCGGATGTGGGGTCGAGCTGGCTCTGGAAATCGACGTGCGCCCGATGCCGCTTTGAGCGCAGCGAGTCCATCTCGATGAAGATTCGCTTCACGTCCGGGTGCTGGTCGCGGACGGTGCGCTCGATGCGGTCCACCGCATCGCTGATCTCGGCGACGGACAGCTCGTCCCTGAAGCGGATGTCCAGGTTGAGCAGGACTTCCTGCGGGCCGAAGTGCATGGTCAGCACCCTGACGGCTTGTGCGACCGCCGGGTCCGCCTCGATCAGCGTGCGGATTTCAGCGAGCTTCTCCGGCTGCACCGCCTCACCGACCAGCAGACCCTTGCTCTCGTAGGCGAGGAAGACGGCGACGCCGGCGAGCAGCACGCCGATGGCGACCGATGCCGCGCCGTCCAGGTACGGATTGGCGAGCCAGTGGCCGAGGCCCACGCCTGCGAGCGCCAGCAGCAGGCCGATGATCGCCGCCGAATCCTCCAGCAGCACGGTGAACAGCGACGGGTCCTTGCTGGCGTGGACCGTTTGCAGAAAGCCGCGATCGCGCATGCTATCGCGGAACTCGCGGAAGGCGACCGACCAGCTCAAGCTTTCGAAGACGATGGCGATGCCGATGACGACGTAGTTCCAGGTGGCATCGGTGATCGGGCTGGGGCTGATGAGGTGGCGGATGCCCTCGTAGAACGACATCCCGCCGCCGACGGCGAAGATCATCACCGCGGTGATCAGGCTCCAGAAGTACAGCTCCTTGCCATAGCCGAACGGGTGCGAGGCGTCCGGTGGCTTCCGGCTCGCGTGCAGGCCGTACAGCAGCAGGCCCTGGTTGCCGGTATCGACGACGGAGTGAATGCCTTCCGAGAGCATGGCCGAGCTGCCGGTGATGCCGGCGGCCACGAACTTGCTGACAGCAATCGCCAGGTTGCCGGCAAGGGCCGCAATCACTGCTGTCCGCGATTCGCCTGCCATTGCCGCCGTTGCCTCCGCATCTGACGGAGGGGCAACCCGGGCGACGGGGGGTGGTTCCCGCCGTTCACGTCCCGGTGGTCTGGCCTCGAGTTCGGAACATGCGTCGTGTGCTTCCGTTCTGTTGGTAACGACTGGAAGAGGTGCGGCCATGGACGCGACGATGAATGCTCCTCGCACGATCGTGATCACAGGAGCCTCTGCCGGCGTCGGTCGAGCAACCGCCGCGGCGTTTGCCGCCGAGGAAGCGAGAATCGGCGTGATCGGCCGCGAGGGCGAAGCGCTGCTGCAAACTGCGGCCGAGGTGCGTCGGCGCGGCGGCGTGGGTCTTGCCCTGCCGCTCGACGTCGCCGACGCGGGCGTCGTGCTCGCCGCCTCGGAGCGGGTCGAGCGCGAGCTGGGCGCGATCGATCTGTGGATCAACAATGCCATGCTCACCGTGTTCGGGCCGGTGCACGCGCTGAGCGCGGAGGAAATCCGGCGAGTGACCGAGGTGACGTATTTGGGCTCGGTTCACGGGGTGCTCGCCGCACTGGCGCACATGCGCCCGCGCAACCGGGGCACCATCCTGCAGGTGGGCTCGGCCCTCGCCTATCGCGGTATTCCGCTGCAGGCGGCCTATTGCGGGGCGAAGCACGCGATCCGCGGTTTCCTAGCCTCGCTGCGCTCCGAGCTGCTGCACGACCACAGCGCCATTCGCGTCTGCATCGTTGAGCTGCCGGCGGTGAATACGCCGCAGTTCGACTGGGCGCGCGCGCACGTCAGGGGAGAGCCGCGCCCGGTCGCCCCGGTGTTCCAGCCGGAGGACGTGGCGGACGCACTGGTCTCGGCCGCCAACGATCCGCGGCGCGAGTACTGGCTTGGCTTCCCGACGATAAAGACTATCCTCGGCGCCCAGCTGGCGCCGCAGTTCCTCGACCGTTATCTCGCCGATCATGTGGTCTCCGGGCAGCAGGGGCCGCATGACGTTTCGCCGGGCCGGATCGACAACCTGCAATCGCCGGCGCCTGCCTCGATGCACCACGCGCGCGGCCGGTTCGGCGCCGAGGCGCGGCCGGCACCGATGCTGTTCGACCCCACTAACGTGCGCCGGGCCGCAATCGGCGCCGGCCTAGTGCTGGCGGCTGCGGCAGGCGCCGGCATCGCGGTGGCGGCGCGCGGACGGGCGGCCGGCAACGGCAGCGAGCCGATGGCTGGGCTCGGCATTGGTGGCGATCAGCCGCGGCGGCTGCCGGAAAGGGGGCGCCATGCCCCCGCCTGAAGTGCCGATCGCGTCCATCGACACGCGCGCGTTCACGGTCCCGACCGATGCGCCGGAATCCGACGGGACGATCGAGTGGAACTCTACGACCCTGGTGCTGGCGCGCGTCTCCGCCGGCGGGCAGCTCGGCACCGGCTATTCCTACGTCGAGAATGCCGCCGTCCCGCTGATCGAGCAGAAGCTGCGGGAGGTGGTAGTGGGGCACGATGCTTTCGCCATCCGTGCGGCGTGGGACGCGATGGTGCGCGCGGTGCGGAACATGGGGCGTCCGGGCCTCGCGTCGGCCGCCATATCCGCGGTCGACGTGGCATCGTGGGACCTGAAGGCGAAGCTGCTGGGCCAGCCGCTGACGCGGCTGATTGGGGTAGTGCGTTCGGGGATTCCGGTCTACGGCAGCGGCGGATTCACCTCGTACACCGACGAGCAGCTCAGCGAACAACTGGGCGGCTGGGCCGAGGCCGGGATCCCGGACGTAAAGATGAAGGTTGGCCGCGAGCCCGCCCGTGACCCCGAGCGAGTGCATCTGGCGCGCCAGGCGATCGGTCCGCGCGTCGGCCTGTTCGTGGATGCAAACGGCGCCTACGACCGTAAGCAGGCGCTCCGGCTGGCCGAGAAGTTTGCCGAAGACGACGTCTCCTGGCTCGAGGAGCCGGTCTCTTCCGACGATCTGGAGGGCCTGCGGCTGATGGTAGAGCGGGCGCCGCCGGGAATGGAGATCGCTGCCGGCGAGTACGGCTACGACCCCATCTACTTCCGCCGGATGCTGCAGGCCGGTGCCGTGGACGTATTGCAGGCGGACGCGACGCGCTGCGGCGGCGTTACCGGTTTCCTGATCGCGGACGCGCTCGCCGGGAGCTGGGGCATGCCGCTGTCGGCGCACACCGCGCCCACGCTGCACGGTCATCTCGGCTGCGTCTGCCCGCGGGTGCGCAACGTCGAGTACTTCCACGACCATGCCCGCCTCGAGCCGCTGCTGTTCGACGGCGCCCTCACGCCCGAGGGCGGCGTGCTGACGCCCGATCCTCACGCCCGGGCCTGGGTCTCGAGTTGAAGCAGGCGGACGCGGAGCGCTTCGCCGCCTGAGGAGCAGACGGAACGGCGGACAGGAAAGGAAGACCCGATGCAGGACGAACTGGTCGGCCGCAGTCACGAACCGATCGGTCGGCGCCGGTGGGCGATTGCCGAAGGCTACATCCCGGCCGAGAGCGGGCTCGGCGGCCGGGCGATGGAGAGCCACGAGACCGCGTGTCTGCTGAACGCGGGCAGCGCCGATGCGCACGTCGAGATCACGCTGTTCTTCACCAACCGGGACCCGGTGGGGCCGTACCGGGTAACGGTACCGGCGCGGCGCACGCTGCACCTGCGCTTCAACGATCTGCAGGATCCGGCGCCGGTGCCGCGGGACACCGACTACGCCAGCGTCATTGAATCCGACCGGCCGATCGTCGTCCAGCACACGCGGCTGGACTCGCGCCGTTCGGAGCTCTCGCTGATCACGACCGTCGCCTACGCCGCCGAGTGACGTCCGAGCGACCGGGCGCGATCACGCGTGTGCGCGGGTGTGCGCCGGACCGGCGGCACCCCGATGCAGGTTGTAGATGGTGTTCACCAGCGCCACGTGCGAGAACGCCTGCGGGAAGTTGCCCACCTGCCGCCGGCGCTCCGGGTCGTATTCTTCGGCCAGCAGGCCCAGGTCGTTGCGGATTGCCAGCAGCCGCTCGAACTGGTCGTTGGCCTCATCCATCCGGCCGGCCAGTGCTAGGCAGTCCACGAGCCAGAAGGAGCACGGCAGGAACGCCGCTTCCCCCGGGGGCAGCCCGTCCACCGCCGGCTCGGTGGCGTAGCGGCGGACGAAGCCACCCGACGTCAGTCGGGAGCGGATCGCCTCGATGGTGCCTTGCACCCGGGGATCGCTCACCGGCAGGAAGCCCACCAGCGGCATCAGCAGCAGCGCAGCGTCCAGGTATTCGCTGCCATGGGAATTGCGTGAAGGCGCCGAGCTTTGCGTTGTAGCCCTGCTCGCAGACCTGGGCATGGATCACGTCGCGCACGCGGCGCCAATGCTCCACTGGCCCGTCCATGCCGAACTGCTCGCACTCCTTCACTCCGCGGTCGAACGCCACCCAGGCCATCAGTTTGGAATGGGTGAAGTGTCGCCGCGGTCCGCGCACCTCCCAAATCCCCTCGTCCGGCTCGGTCCATGTATGCTCGAGGAAGCGGAGCAGAGCCCGCTGCACCCGCCAGGCGTCCCCGTTCGGCTCTAGGTCGCGGCGGCGCGCAGTGTGCAGGGCGTCCATCAATTCGCCGTAGACGTCGAGCTGAAGCTGCTTGTGCGCTTCATTGCCGATTCGGACCGGGCGGCTGTTCTCGTAGCCGCTCAGCCAGTCGAGTTCGTATTCCTCGATCCGGCGTTCGCCCGCAATCCCGTACAGGATCTGCAGGCTCGATGGCTCGCCGGCCACCGCGCGGACAAGCCAGTCCCGCCACGCCGCCGCCTCAGAGAGGTAACCCGAGGAGGACAGGGCCAGCAGTGTGAACGTGGCGTCCCGGATCCAGCAGTAGCGGTAGTCCCAGTTGCGCACCCCGCCCAGCTCTTCCGGCAGCGAGGCGGTGGGCGCAGCGACGATACCGCCGGTTTGCGCATGCGTCAGCGCCTTCAGCGTCAACAGCGAGCGCAGCAGCACCTCCCGCCATGGGCCGTCGTAAGCGCAGTGGCCCGCCCATGTCCGCCACCATTGCTCCGTCTGTCGCAGCGCGTCTTCCGGGTCGATCGCATCGGGCGGCTTCTGCCAGGACGGGAACCAGGTGAGCGTAAACGGGATGCGTTGGCCGGCTTCGACGGTGAACTCCGCCTCGGTGCTGAAGTCGTGGCCGTGTGTCTCGACGGGGGTGCTGAGGATCAGACCGTCCGGTCCCGCGATCGCATGCAAGTCGCCGCCGCGGCGGCTGACCCACGGGATCACCCGGCCGTAATCGAAGCGGAAGCGCAAGCCGGTCCGCATGCGCACCGACCCGCTGCGGCCGCAGACGATCCGCGCAAGGTCGATGCGGTCCCGGTCGTCGGTGATCGGCATGAAGTCGATCACCGAGATCTCGCCGCCCTCGCATGCAAAGATTGTTTCCAGCACCATTGTGCCGTCGCGATAATGCCGGCGGACGCTGCTGACTGGTGCCATGGGCGCCATCGACCAATGGCCGTTGTGCTCGTCTCCCAGCAGTGCTGCGAAGCAGGCCTCGGAGTCAAAGCGCGGCAGGCAAAGCCAATCGATTGAGCCGTTGCGCCCGACCAGCGCCGCCGTGCTCATGTCGCCGATCAGGGCGTAGTCCTCGATACGCTGCGCCATGAGCCTATCCTCCGTGTGCCGAAAGTGCGAATTGCCGGAAGTGCGAACGCAGTTTGGATGCCGCCGTTCCGCTTCACGTTCTCTGGAGGAACATAAACCGGCTAGGCAGTTCTGGAACTTCAACCTGGAGGCGTTGTTGGCTGTCCATGACCCAGGTCTTCTCGCCGAGCGCCGATACCTGGCTCCGCCTGTTGGCCGGTTTAGGAGCCGTGGCGGTCGCGGGCGTTCTGCTAGTCGCAGGGGGAATCGTGCGGTCCGATTATGTCACCGGCGTTGGCGTTGTTCCCAGACAACCGGTTCCGTTCAGCCACGAGCACCACGTGGGCGGGCTGGGAATCGATTGCCGCTACTGTCATACGTCGGTGGAGGTCGCCGCCAACGCCGGCTTCCCGCCGACGCACACCTGCATGAGCTGCCACTCGCAGATCTGGACTGGCGCGCCGATGCTGGCCCCCGTGCGCGAGAGCCTTGCAACCGACACAGCGCTGCGCTGGGAGCGGGTGGCCCGCGTCCCCGACTTCGTCTACTTCGACCACCACGTGCACATCGCCAAGGGCGTCGGCTGCGTCACCTGCCACGGCCGGGTGGACAAGATGCCGCTGCTCGCCCGCGCCGAGCCGTTCCAGATGCAATGGTGCCTGGACTGCCACCGGGATCCGGCGCCGAACCTGCGGCCGAGCGAGGAGGTCTTCGACATGGCGTGGTCGCCGCAGGGCGACCGAGAGGCTCTCGCCGAGCGCCTGATGTCGGAGAACCACGTGCAGACCGCGCACCTGACGGATTGCTACACATGCCACCGCTGAACCCTCCTGGCGCTTGGGTGCGCACCTGGCGCAGCCCGGAGGAGCTGGCGGGTGGGCTGCCGGATACGGCGCTGGCGGAGTTCGCCGAAGCCTTCGGCGTAACCGAGGCGAGCCGGCGGCAAGTTTTGAAGATCATGGCGGCGTCGCTTGCGCTGGGGGCTGTCTCAAGCTGCGGTGATGCGTCCGATCCGAGCGGCGTGGCGGTACCCTACGTCAACCAGCCGGAGCAGCAGATCCCCGGCCGGCCGCGCTATTACGCCACGGCGACGCTGCTCGAGGGCTTCGCGCAGCCGGTGCTGGTGGAGACGCACGAGGGCCGGCCGACCAAGATCGAGGGCAACCCGGACCACCCGGTGGGCCGCGGCGGCACCGACGCGTTCATCCAGGCGGCCGTCCTGCAGCTCTACGACCCGGACCGGTCGCAGACGGTGCAGCACCTGGGGCGGATCGCCACCTGGGGCCACGTCGAGGCGGCGTTTGCCGATCTGCGTCGCCGGCTGGACGAGACCGGGGGAGCCGGCCTGCGACTGCTCACCGGGGACGTCACCTCGCCTACGCTATCGCGCCAGCTCGATCGGTTGCAGGCGCGCTGGCCGCAGGCGCGCTGGCACGGCTTCGAGCCGGTGGGATCGGATCTGCGGCACACGGCGCTGCGTCAGACGTTCGGCGCACGGCTCGCGGCGCACTACGCACTGGAGCGCGCGCACGTGGTGGTGGCGCTGGACGAGGACCTGCTGGGTCCGGGGCCGGCGCAGGTGCGGCACGCCGACGGCTGGGCCAGCCGGCGCCGCGCGGCGCTGGCGGGCGACGGTGCGTGCCGCTTGATGGTGGCCGAACCGACGCCGACGCTGACGGGGGCGATGGCCGAAAGCCGGCTGCCCGTCTCTGCGGCGCGCATCGGCGCGCTGGCCTCGGCGCTGGCGGCGCGGCTGAGGAGCGGCGGCGCTGCCGCCCCGCAGCTTTCGCTGGGCGAAGAGGCGTGGGTGGCGGCCGCCGCGCAGGCGCTGCAGGAGAACCACGGCCGCGCCCTGGTGGCGGTGGGCGCGCATCAGCCGGCGGAGGTCCAGGCGATCGGCCTGCACCTGAACCAAACTTTGGGCAACCTGGGCGCCACCCTGGTGCTAACCGATCCGGTGGCCCGGCCGGTGGCAGAGGGGCAGGACCTCCTGGCGCTCAGCGCCGCCATCGGGACCGGCGACGTCGAGACGCTGCTGCTGCTCGACGTCAACCCGACCTATACGGCACCCGCCCACATGGCGTTCCCGCAACTGCTTCAGCAGGTGCCGCTCCGGCTGCACGTTGGCCTGTTCGCCGACGAGACCGCCGCGCTCTGCCACTGGCACCTGCCGTTGTCGCATCCGCTGGAGAGCTGGGGCGACGCGCGCGCGGTGGACGGCACGGTGACGCTCCTGCAGCCGACCGTCCGCCCGCTCTACGAAACCCGCAGCGGCCACGAAGTGCTGGCGCTGCTGCTGGCGGAAGGCCCGACGGACGGGCTCGCGATCGTCCGCGACACCTGGCAGACGCATCTCGATGGGTGGGCGGACGATCCGGCGGCGCAGGAAGAGCTCTGGCGGAGCTTCCTGCGCGCGGGCTTCATTCCCGACACGGCCCTGCAGGCACGGAGGCCGGCTCTCGCCGGCGAACCGGCCGCGGCGCTACCGGAGAGCCCCGGCGCCGAGGGCATCGAGATCGTCTTCCGCCCCGACCCCTGCGTCTGGGACGGCCGGTTCGCCAACTGCGCCTGGCTGCAGGAGCTGCCGAAGCCGCTCACCAAGCTGACCTGGGACACCATAGCCGCCGTCAGCCCGTCGCTCGCCGCGGACGGCAATATTCGGACGGGCGACCTGGTGCGGGTGACGGCCGGGACGGGCAGCCTGGAAGCGCCGGCCTGGGTGCTGCCCGGGCAGGCGGAGCGCACGGTCACGCTGTACCTCGGCTACGGGCGGACGCGCGCCGGCCGGGTCGGCAGCGGTGTGGGGTACGACGCCTACCGGCTGCGCCGCTGGGACCAGCCGTGGATGCTGCGGGATGCGGCCATTTCGCCGTCCGGATCGGCCGTTCCGCTCGCCACCACCCAGCACCACGACACCACCGCCGGCCATCCCATCGTGCGCACGGTGGCACTGCGGGAGCTGCAGGCAGACGCGGGAGCGGTCCACCACGAAGCGCCGCGCCAGCCCTCCCTCTACCGGCCCTGGCCCGAGGGGGACCCGGCCTGGGCGATGTCGATCGATGTCGATCTCTGCATCGGCTGCAACGCGTGTGTGATCGCCTGCCAAGCGGAGAACAACGTGCCGGTGGTGGGCCGGGAGCAGGTAGCGGGCGGGCGCGAGATGCACTGGCTGCGCATCGATCGCTACTACAACGGCCCGCCGGAGAACCCCGGCACGACCTTCATGCCCATCCCCTGCATGCACTGCGAGAAGGCGCCGTGCGAGGTGGGTTGCCCGGTCAACGCCACCGTGCATGGCAACGGCGGGCTGAACGAGATGGTCTACAACCGCTGCATCGGCACCCGGACGTGCTCCAGCTACTGCCCCTACAAGGTGCGGCGCTTCAACTGGTTCGACTTCACCGGCGATGCCTCGCCGCAGGTCCGAGCGCAGCGCAACCCGGACGTGACGGTGCGCGCCCGCGGCGTGATGGAAAAATGCACCTACTGCATCCAGCGCATCTCGGCGGCGAGCCGGCAGGCGCGGGTCGAGAACCGGCCGATCGGTGACGGCGAGGTGGTGCCCGCCTGCCAGCAGGCATGTCCCACCACCGCGATCATGTTCGGCAACGCCGCCGATGCCGGCACCCGGGTCAGCCAGTGGAAGCAGTCGAGCCGCGAGTACGGGCTGCTCGAGCACCTGGGCACGCGCCCGCGCACCACCTACCTGGCGCGGGTGACGACCGGTGAGCCGCGAGGGGAGAGCTGACGGTGCCGCCGGCGGACGCGCCCGCCATCCAACATCCAATGGGTCGGCGCCCAATCGTGCCAGTGCGCTCGTTCGCCTCGATCAACGAGCAGATCACCGCCATCACCCTGCATCCGCCCTACCTGCGGAACTGGTGGATCGGGATCCTGATCAGCGGCGCGCTCACCGGCCTGCTGGTGTTGTCGATCGGCTGGCTGTTCATCCGCGGGGGCGGGGTCTGGGGGATCAACATACCGGTCAACTGGAGCCTTGCGATCATCAACTACGTCTGGTGGATCGCGATCGGCAGCGCTGGCACGCTGATCTCGGCGCTGCTGCTGGTCCTGGAAGAGCCATGGCGCAACTCGCTCAACCGCTTCGCCGAGGCGATGACCGTCTTCGCGGTCATCTGCGCCGGCATCTTCCCGATCATCCACCTGGGCCGGCCGTTCTTCTTCCTCTGGCTGTTCCCCTATCCCAACGTGCTGGGCGTCTGGCCGCAGTTCAAGAGCCCGCTGGAGTGGGACGTGTTCGCCGTCCCGGTCTACCTGGTGGTCTCGGTACTGTTCTGGTACCTGGGCCTGATCCCCGACATGGCCAGCCTGCGCGACCGGGCGACGGCCCGCTGGGCGCAGGTGTTCTACGGACTGCTGGCGCTGGGCTGGCGTGGCTCGGTGACGCACTGGGCGCGCTGGCGGCGCGTCTACCGGCTGATCGCCATCCTCGGCGTGCCGCTGGTGATCTCGGTGCACAGCGGGGTGGCCCTGCTGTATGCGGTCGGTCAGATCCCGGGCTGGCATTCGACGATCTTTCCGCCGTTCTTCATCATCGGCGCCGTGTTCAACGGCTTTGCCGTGGTCGCGATGATCGCGGTCGTCCTGCGGCACGCCTTCGGTCTCGACCAACTCGTCACGCTGCGGCACCTGGACATCCTGGGGATGGTGCTGCTCGCGACCGGTGTGGCCGTCGGCTACTGCTACGTGATGGAGGCGTTCACCGCCTGGTACTCGGGCGACCTCTACGAACGCCAGACCCTCTGGGACCGGGCGGTGGGGATCTACGCCTGGAGCTACTGGGGGGCGATCGCCTGCAACGTCGGCTCCATCCAGGTTCTGTGGTGGCCGGCCGCGCGGCGTAGCCCGTGGATTCTGTTTGCGGTCGGCGCGATCACCACCGTCGGCATGTGGCTGGAGCGCTTCATGCTGCAGACGACGCCGCTGTACCAGGATTTTCTGCCGTCGTCCTACGGCGTCTACTGGCCGTCGTTCTGGGAATACAGCACGCTGCTGGGTTCGATCGGCCTGTTTTTCTTCCTTTTCCTGCTGTTCGTCCGATTCCTGCCGATGATCTCGATCTTCGAGGTCGCCGAGGTGGTGAAGGACGAGCGCAGGTCACAGGCCGAGGGCGGGCGATGATGAGAACGGAAGCGACGATGAAGGCGGAAGAGTGGCAGGGCGCGCTGGTCGCTGAGTTCGCCGAGCCGGATGCCCTGGTGACAGCGCTGCGGCGGGCGCGGGAGGCCGGATACAGCCGCATCGACGCGTTCACTCCGTTCCCGGTCGAGGGAGCCGCAGAGGCGCTAGACCTGCGCGAGGGTTGGCTCGTCTGGGTTGCCACCGGCGGGTTCCTGGCCGGTGGGGCGTTGGGCTACCTGATGCAGTGGTACCTGAACGGCGTCAACTATCCCATCAACGTCGGCGGGCGGCCGCTGGCGGCCTGGCCGGCGTTCACCCTGCCGGCGTTCGAAATCGCGGTGCTGTTCGCGGTCTTTGCCGCCATCGCGGCGATGCTCTACGTGGACCGGCTGCCGCGGCTCAACCATCCGCTGTTCGAGCTGGAGCGCTTCGGGCTGGTCTCGCGCGACCGCTTCTTTCTCGCCATCGCCCCGACCGATCCCCGCTTCGAGGCAGAGGGAACGCGCGCGTTCCTTGCCGGGCTCGGTCCCGCGCGCATTGACCAGGTGCCGCGATGAGGACGGCGTTCGTCGTCCTGGGCGCGGCGCTGGCGGTGGCCGCCTGCGACCAGCGGATGATCAACCAGCCCAAGGACAAGCCCTACGGCACTTCGCAGCTCTTCCCCGACAATCGGGTGGCGCAAGCCCCGCCGCAGGGCACCGTCGCCCGCGACCAAGTGTTCTGGTCGTGGCAGACCAGCCAGCGCCCGGCGATGACGGAGGCCCTGCTGGCGCGCGGCCGCGAGCGCTACGACGCCTTCTGCTCTCCCTGCCACGCACGGACGGGCGATGGCGACGGGATGATCGTCCAGCGCGGCATGCCCCGCCCACCCAGCTTCTATTCCGAGCGGCTGCGCGAGGCGCCCGACCGGCACATCCTGCAGGTGATCACGGAGGGCTACGGGGCGATGTACAGCTACGCCAGCCGGGTGCCGCCCGACGATCGCTGGGCGATCGCCGCCTACATCCGCGCCCTGCAGTTCAGCCGCAATGCCCACGTGGCCGACCTTTCCGACGAGGTTCGGCAGCAGCTGCAGGAGAACACGCGGTGAACGTCTCTTCGCTGCACGAGGCGCCGCCGCTCGTCGTTCACGCCGCGATCGCAGCCGCTCTCGGGCTGGCCGGTCTCGTCGCGGTAGCGCTGGCGGAGCCGGCGTTCGCACTGCAGGGCTGGCTCGCGGCCGCCTTCGCGCTGTCTGCCGTGCCGATCGGCGCGCTGGGCCTGCTGCTGATGCACGCGCTGACCGGCGGGCCGTGGCAACGGCCGCTGGCGCCCATTCTGCGCGCCTGCTGCGGAACGCTGCCACTGTTCGCACTCGCCTTCCTGCCGGTGATCCTCTTTCCTTCGCTGCTCTACCCCTGGGCCGGCAGCGGCGCCGACGATCCCGCCATCGCGGCCAAAGCCGGGTACCTGAACCCGGTATTCTTCGCGCTGCGCACCGTCGTCTACTTCGCGATCTGGATCGCGCTCGCCGTGCTGGCGGCCGGCCGCGCAGACGCCGGCGGAGCCCGCCAGCCGGGGACGCTGGCGGCAGGGATCGGGGTGATCCTGTATGCGACCACCGTCAGCTTCGCCGCCATCGACTGGGCGATGTCGCTCGATCCCAGGTTCTCCTCCTCGGCGTTCGGAATGCTGGTCGGTATCTGCGCTCTGCTCGCAGCCCTGTCTTTCGCCATTCCCGCGGCCGCCTGGCTGGGATCGCCCGCCATGCGCGCCGCGGCCGACGATGCGAAGGTGCGCGCCGCGCTCGCCGGGCTGCTGGCGACGGGCGTGCTGCTGTGGGCGTACGTCTCCTTCATGCAGTACCTGGTGGTCTGGTCCGGCGACCTTCCGGAGGAGGCCGCCTGGTACCTGGACCGCGTCGCGGGCGGCTGGATGGTCGTGCCCTGGGCGGTGGGCCTGCTGCTCGGGGTGCTGCCGGTGGCCGCACTCTGCCTGCCGGCGGGCCGCCGATCGCTGCAGCGGCTGGCCGCGATTGCGGCACTGATCTTCGTGATGCGGGTGATCGAGGCCGTCTGGCTGGTGCTGCCGTCGTTCCCGCTGGAGAGCTGGCTGCAGCCGGCGGCGTGGGCGGCAGCGATGCTGGCGCTGGGGGCTGGAACCTTTGCCGCACTGCTCTGGTTGTGGGCGCTCGGCTTCCGGCGCGGGCAGCAGGAGGTCACGCAGCATGGCTGAACCCCGCGCCGTGGATGCCGGTTACGAGCCGGACGACGTGCGCACCGGCCGTGTGCTGCTGGTGGCTGCCGGCTCGCTGGTCGTCCTCGCGCTCACCGGCGGCGGCCTCTGGGGCATGGTCGCGCTGTTTGCCGACCTGCATCCGCAGCCGCCCGCCACAGCGATCCGCGAAACCCGGTGACGATCCCGCCGCCCCGCCTGCAGCCGGCGCCGAAGGACGATCTGGCGGCCTTCCAAGCCCGCGAGCAGGACGTGCTGCACCGCTGGGCCTGGATCGACCGAGACGCCGGCACGGCGCAGATCCCGATCGAGGACGCGATGCAGGCACTGGCGCGGCGCGGCTGGCCGCAGCCGGACCGCCCGGCGGAGCCACTCCCGCCGCGCGCTCAAGCGGGCACGGCGGAGCCGGCTGCGGCGGCCGGCCGGAAGGAGCCGGCGGCTGGTCCCGCCACCGTGCCCAGGGAATCGCCGAGCATGAGCCCGCGCGAGGAAGGCCCGCTGCAGGCGACGCCGAAGGGAGGTCAGCGATGAAGACCCTCTGCCGGTCGATGGCCGCCGTGCTGGTCGCAGCCTTGCTCGCCGGAGCGGCGCCGGTATACGCGGATGACGTGCGGAACCCGTTCGACGGCGTGGGCGTCGAGCCGAGGACCGGCGTCACCGTGCCGACCGACGGCGCATTTGCCGATGAGACGGGTCGCGATGTCCACCTGTCCGACTACCTTGGGGGACCGCCGGTGCTGCTGGTTCCGGTGTACTACACGTGTCCGAACCTGTGCGGCAGCACGCTTGCGGATGTGGCTGCGGCTCTTGGGCGCACGCCGCTTGCGCCGGGACGGGACTACCGGCTGGTGGTCGTCTCCATTGACCCGCGCGAGGGTCCGGCGGATGCGCAGCGGGCGAGGGAGAAGGCGCTGACCACGGCGGCGGCGCCGGCCCTGGACGATGCTGCGCACTTCCTGACCGGCAGCGGTGCTGCGGCACTGATGCAGGCGATCGGCTTCCGTACGCGTTGGGACGACCGCCTGCAGCAGTACGCGCACGTCTCCGGCGTGGCCCTGCTGACGCCGCAGGGCCGGCTCGAGCGCTGGCTGCCGGGGGTGGGCCTGGAGCCGGCCGAGCTGCGGCTGGCGGTCACCCAGGTCGGCCGGGGCGGCATCGGCGACCTGGCGCAGCGCTTCCTGCTGCTCTGCTCCCACTACGATCCCCGCACCGGCCAGTACACCGGCGCGGTCGAGGGGTTGCTCCGGCTCGGCGGCGGCGCCCTCGTCGTGCTGCTGGGCGGCTCCATCGTGGTGGCGCTGCTGCGCGAACGTCGTCGGCGGCGGTCGGGCGAGGCGGCCTGATGGGCGGCGGGAGCATCGTCCTGTGGCCGGCGGCGATCTCGGCCTACGCGCGCGAGCTGGACTGGCTCGTCTTTGCCTTCACTGCGCTGCTGGTGCTGCTGGTCACGCCGATCTTCGGCGCGCTGGTCTGGTTCGCAGTCCGCTACCGGCAAGGGTCGGCGGCAGACCGGACGCACCGCATCAGCCGCAGCGTCACCATCGAGACCGCTTGGTCCGCGATCCCGTTCTTGCTCACGCTGGTGTTTTTCGTCTGGGCCGCGAGCCTCTTCTTCCGCCTCTATCACCCGCCGCCCGGCGCGCTCGACGTGAGCGTCGCCGCCCGCCAGTGGATGTGGAAGTTCCAGCATCCGGGCGGCCAGCGGGAGATCAACGTGCTGCACGTCCCCGCTGGCCAGCCGGGTGAAGTTGACGATGATATCGCAGGACGTGATTCACAGCCTGTTCCTGCCGGCGCTGCGCATCAAGCAGGACGTGCTGCCCGGCCGCTACACGCAGTTGTGGTTCCAGGCGGATCAGGTCGGCGAGTATCTGCCGGAATGCGCCGAGTTCTGCGGCACCGACCACTCGCAGATGGGTGGGCGCCTGGTGGTGATGGAGCCCGCCGCCTACCAGCAGTGGCTGAACGGGGCGGCCACCGACGAGACGCTGGCGGGCCGCGGCGCGCGGCTGTTCCGCAGCTACGGCTGCAGCGGCTGCCACGAGGGCGACTCCAGCGTGCGCGCGCCGCAGCTCGCGGGCGTCTACGGTAGGACGGTACCGCTTTCCGACGGCGGCACCACAATCGCCGACGAAAGTTACATCCGCGACAGCATCCTGATGCCGAAGAAGCAGGTGGTAGCGGGCTTCCAGCCGCTGATGCCGAGCTTCCAGGGCCGCATTGGCGAGGAGGACCTGATCGCCTTGATCGCCTACATCCAGTCCCTTGGTCGCAGCGACGAGGTTTCGCGATGAGTACCGCGACCGAAAGGCTCGCCCTGGAGCGCGCCGGCTACGTGACCGCATGCTACACGCTGCGGTCGTGGCTGCTCACCACCGACCACAAGCGCATTGCCATCCTCTACATGCTCGCGATTACCGGCTTCTTCTTCATCGGCGGGGCGGCGGCGGCGCTGATCCGCATCGAGCTGTTCTCGCCCACTGGCGTCTTCCTCAGCAACGATGGCTACAACAAGGCCTTCACCATGCACTCGGTGGTAATGGTCTGGCTGTTCCTGATCCCGTCGATCCCAACCACCTTTGGCAACTTCCTGATCCCGATCATGATCGGGGCGAAGGACCTTGCTTTCCCGAGGCTCAACCTCTTGAGCTGGTACATCTTCATGCTGGGCGGGCTGTTCGTGCTCTACGCCCTGGTGGCGGGCGGGGTCGATACAGGCTGGACCTTCTACACCCCCTACAGCACGCTGTTCTCCAACAGCTACGTGGCCGCGGCGGCGCTGGGCATCTTCATCACCGGCTTCTCGTCGATCCTGACCGGCCTCAACTTCATCGTTACCATCCACAAGCTGCGGGCGCCCGGCATGGGCTGGTTCCGGCTGCGCCTGTTCGTCTGGTCGCACTACGCCACCTCGGTGATCCTGGTGCTGGCGACGCCGGTCCTGGCGCTGTCGCTGGCGCTGAACATCGCCGAGCGGGTATTCGGCATCGGCATCTTCGATCCGCGCCTGGGCGGCGATCCGCTGCTCTGGCAACACCTGTTCTGGTTCTACAGCCACCCGGCCGTCTACATCATGATCCTGCCGTCGATGGCTGTGATCAGCGAGCTAATCAGCGCCTTCGCCCAGAACCGCATCTTTGGCTACCGCTTCGTCGCCTACTCCAGCATCGCGATCGCTTCCATCGGCTTTCTCGTCTGGGGGCACCACATGTTCGTCTCCGGCCAATCCATGTGGGCCAGCATAACCTTCTCCTTCCTGAGCTTCCTCGTTGCCGTGCCCTCGGCGGTGAAGGTCTACAACTGGACGGCCACCCTTTACAAAGGCCAGGTGATGATCAAGGCGCCGCTGCTGTACGCCATCGGCTTCATCGGCCTATTCGTCGTCGGCGGTATTACCGGTCTATTCCTGGCCAGCCTCGCCATCGACGTGCACGTAACCGACACCTACTTCGTCATCGCCCACTTCCACTACATCATGGTGGGGGCGGCGGTAAGCGCGTACTTCGGCGCACTGCACTTCTGGTGGCCGAAGATGACCGGGCGGATGTACCCCGAAGGCTGGGGCATCGCGTCTGCGCTGCTGATCTTCCTTGGCTTCACGCTGACATTCTTCCCGCAGTTCGTTCTGGGCTACCTGGGGATGCCGCGACGCTACCATTTGTACGATCCGCAATTCCAGGTCCTCAACGTGCTGTCGTCGGCCGGAGCGCTGGTGCTGGCCGCGGCCTACCTGATCCCGCTGACCTACTTCCTGTGGTCGCTACGCTGGGGCGCACGGGCCAGCGACAACCCGTGGGGCGCGGACGGGCTGGAGTGGACGATCGCCTCGCCGCCGCCGAAGCACAACTTTGCGCAGACGCCGGTGATCACCCGCGACCCCTACCAGTACCCACTGAAGGAGGGGACCTGATGGCGCCGTCCGCAGCGGAGCACACCGCCACCGCCGAGCAGTTCGCGGCTCCCGAGCAGCAGCGGGAGGCGGCATTCCTCGGCATGTGGACATTCCTCGCGACCGAGATCATGCTGTTCGGCGGCCTGTTCTTCGGCATCGCCGTCTACCGCTGGCTCCACCCGGACGCGGTGCGGGAAGCGAGCCAGCATCTCTACAAGTCGATCGGCGGGATCAATACCGCGGTGCTGCTCGCCAGCAGCCTCGCGGTGGCGCTTGCGGTGCTGTCGGGGCGAGAAGGTGACCGGAGGAGCGCCGTCCGCAATCTCCTGGTGGGCGCGGGCCTCGGCCTGGCGTTCCTCGGTATCAAGGCGTACGAGTACTACCTGGACTACAGCGAGGGCCTGATGCCGGGAGTGGGGCCGAAGCCGTTCCCACTGCCCCCGGACTCGGAACTGTTCATCAACGCGTACTTCTTCGCCACCGGCATCCACGCTGCACGTGCTGATCGGGGTTGGCGTGCTGGCGGTCCTTGCCCGACGCCTGGCGATCGGATTGCCGCTGCCGGGTCGGCACATCGAGATCGAGATCGGCGGGCTCTACTGGCACTTCGTCGACATCGTCTGGATTTTTCTTTCCCCGTCCTCTACCTGGTGGGGGGCTGAGGTGGGCGACCGGCGCACCTTCGTCCTTGTCGATCTGGCGCTGCTGGCACTGCTGGCCGCCACGTACGGCATCTCCTACCTGCACCTCGGCGTTGGGAACGCGGTGCTCAACATCGGCATCGCCGTCGCCAAGGCGGGCCTGGTCGTCTGGTTCTTCATGCACCTGCGCACCGCGGTACCGCTGGTGCGCCTCTTCGCCGGCGCGGCGCTGCTGTGGCTGGTCATCCTTTTCGCACTCGGGCTGAACGACTGGCTGACCCGTTGAACGCTTGGGGTGCGCGGCGCGGCCACGAACCCTCGAGGAGGCACCTTTGGCAAAGCCGAACTGGACATCAGCGCGCAAGGATATGGTGGGCGGCACTCCGGAGCGGACCCGCCTGTGGTTCACCATCGCCGAGGGAATGCTCACGGAGGTCTTCCATCCGCGCCTCGACCTGGCCCAGATCAAGGAACTGAACCTGATTGTCAGCGATGGCCGCGGCTTCTGGACCGATCTGCGCCCCCTGGATTATGACGTGGAGGAGCCGGCGCCGGGTGTGCCGGCACTCACCATCCGGCACCAGCACGACAGGTTCTGCCTCGTCTCGCGGATTTGCGCCGATCCGGCCCGCGACGTGGTCCTGCTGGATGTGGAGCTGCAGGGCGCGGAGGATCTCGGCGCCTGCGCGCTGCTGACCACGCGGCTGGGCGCCGAGCCGTTCCACCAGACGGGCTGGCTGCTGGAAGCCGGCGGCATGGCGGCTCTCGTCGCCGAGGCGGCGCCATACGGTCTGGCGCTGATGGTGGCCGACGAGGAAGGCCGCGACGGGTTGGGCCCGGTCAACATCGGCATCGTGGGCGGCAGCGACACCTGGCGTGATTTCACCGAGAACGGCCGCATGACGTGGCGGCAGCGCCGCGCGGGGCCGGGATACCTTTGCCTGGCGGGGTGGCTGCCCCGGCGCTGCACGCTCGCGCTCGGGTTCGGCGACAGTGCGCTCGCCGCGTCCACGCTCGCCCGCGCCTCGTTGGCGCAGCCGTTTGCCCGAAGCTGGAACCGCGTCGCCGGCGAGTGGCAACGCTTCATCGCCCGGATCCAGGCCTCCGCGAAGGTGAACGGCGAACTGCGGCCGATGCTCGCCCGTTCCGCGATGGTGCTCAAGCTCGCCATCGACCACACCTTCCCCGGCGCCATGGTGGCGGGGTTCGGCACGCCGTGGGGCGCCAGCGTGAATACCTCGGGCGGCTACCATCTGGTCTGGCCGCGCGACCTGGTGGAGAACGCCGGCGCCCTGCTGGCGCTGGGGCTCGCCGATGAGGCCCGGCATGTCCTGCAGTACCTGATCGCCACCCAGCGCCCGGACGGGCACTGGCTGCAGAACCAGTGGATCACCGGCGAGGTCTACTGGACGGGCATCCAGCTCGACGAGGCGGCGCTGCCGGTGCTGCTGGCCGGCCTGCTGGCGGACAGGGGGGCGCTGGAGGGCATCCGTGTCGCAGACATGGTCCGTCGCGCGCTGGGCTTCATCGCGCGCACCGGGCCGCTGACCGGCGAAGATCGGTGGGAACAGGATGGCGGTCTGAACCCGTTCACGCTGGTGGCGCTGGTCTCCGCCTTGGTGGAGGGGGCGCAGTTTCTCGACGATCAGACAGGCAGGTTCGCGCTCGAGCTCGCCGACGAATGGAACGCCAGCATCGAGCAATGGACCTACAAGAAGGGCGGCGCGCTCTCCGGACGGCTGGACATTCCGGGTCACTATGTTCGGGACGCTCCGGCTGCGGCCGGCCGGGGGGAGACCGGCATGGACGCCACCCTGCAGATTCCACACCGGCAATCGGGGATCCCCGCGGGCGACCAGCTCGCCATTGATTTCCTGCAGCTCGTGCGCTACGGGCTGCGCCGGGCCGACGATCCGCTCATTACCGCCACTCTGAAGGCGGTCGATGCGATACTGAAGAGCGACACCCCGTCGGGCCCAGTCTGGCACCGCTACGTCGGCGACGCGTACGGCGAGCACCCGGACGGCAGCCCGTTCGACGGCAGCGGGCAGGGGCGCGGCTGGCCGCTGCTGGTGGGCGAGCGCGGGCACTATGCCCTGCTGGCGGGTGAAGACCCGCTGCCCTACCTGCAGGCGATGATCCGGATGAGCGGCGAAGGCGGGCTGCTGCCCGAGCAGGTCTGGGATGCCGGCCCCATTCCGGAGAAAAATCTTTCCCCCGGCCGGCCCACCGGCTCCGCGATGCCGCTGGTCTGGGCGCACGCGGAGTTCGTCAAGCTGGCGGTGAGCCGGGCGCTGGGCGAGCCGGTGGACCGACCGCCCCGGGTGCACGCCCGCTACCGCGGCCAGGTGCCCCGGCGCCGCTGGGCGGCGTGGAGCTTCCGGCTGAAGCGCATCTCGATCCCCTCCGGCCTGCCGCTGCGCCTGCTGCTCAACGCGCCCGCCACCGTGCGCTGGGGCCGCAACGGCTGGCGCGACGTCGTCGACTGCGAGACCCGGGACAGTGGGCTGACGGTGCACTGGGCCGAGCTGCCGGTGTGGGATCTGCGCGCGGGGGAGACGGTGAACTTCACCTTCCGCTGGCATCTCACCGGCGGCTGGGAAGGCCGCGACTTCGAGGTGTCCATCGGCCCGGAGTGAGCCGCGGGCGCTGGGCGAGGGCCGAAATCAACAGGCCGCTGCCGCGCCGTCGGAAGGCAGCAACGACCAGCTCGTTCCGGTCCGGCGGACCGCGCTCACCGTGACTAAAGCGCGGCTTTGCTTTCGCCCGGCAGGAACGGGCTTCTGCGCCGGCCGTTGATGACGCATCAGAGGTTGGAGGAAAAGCGATGGCAAACGAACTGAGTGGTCGCAAAGTGGCTGTTCTTGCGACGGACGGCGTGGAACAGGTGGAGCTGACCCAGCCCGTGGAGGCGCTGCGGCAGGCGGGCGCCGAGGTTCACGTGGTCAGCCCGAAGGAAGGCGAAATCCAGGGGTTCAACCACCATGATAGAGGCGACCGGATAGCGGTTGATGTCGCCCTGAAGGAGGCCGATCCTGGAAGCTACGATGCGCTGCTGCTGCCGGGCGGCGTCATAAATCCCGACCAACTGCGGCTGCTCCCCGAGGCGATCGGGTTCGTGCGCGCGTTCGCTGAGAGCGGCAAACCGATCGCCGCCATCTGCCATGGCCCCTGGATGCTGATCGAGGCGGATGCCGTGAAGGAAAGGCGCATGACGTCGTGGCCGTCGCTGCAGAAGGACCTGAGAAACGCCGGCGCGGAATGGGTCGATGCGCCGGTGGTCACAGACCGGGGTCTCGTGACCTCACGCGAGCCCGACGACATTCCCGATTTCTGCCGCAAGATGATCGAGGAGTTCGCCGAAGGCCGGCACCAGCGCGCCGCCGAATAGCCGGGCGTGGAGGGAGCGCCCGTGCGGGACCCAGACCGCTCTCCCGAGGTAGGCGGCTCCGGCCAACCCAGCCGCCGAAGGGAGGCGGCAGACCGCTCAGAATCTGCTCTCGCGGCCGCCACGCTGAGCGGTCAAGCCTATGCAGTCGCTGCCTCTGGTTGATTTCTATGCAGGCTGGATAGCCGCGGCAGACGGGTCAACGGCGAGGTAGGAGAAGAATGGATATGCACGACCAGGCACACGCCGGACAAGGCCACGGCGCAGCGGGCGAGTCGGCGGAGCGGAAGCGGGATCCCATATGCGGCATGACTGTCGCCCCGCAGGCGGCGGAGCACCAAGCGGAGTACGCCGGCGAGACCTACTTTTTCTGCTCGGCCGGTTGCCTGCGCAAGTTCCGCGCCGAGCCGCAGAAGTATCTCGAGCGGCAGGAAGCGGCTGCCGAGGAGGCGCCGGGGACGGCGACGCAGGGACGCGCTGACCAAACCTATACCTGTCCGATGCACCCGGAGATTGAGCAGGTCGGTCCCGGCAGCTGTCCGATCTGTGGAATGGCGCTGGAGCCGGCGACGGTGGATGTCGAGGAAGGCCCGAGCGCCGAATACCTGGACATGCGGCGGCGCTTCTGGATCAGCGCCCTGTTTGCGCTGCCGCTGGTGGTGGTGGCGATGGGGCGACACTTCCTCCCAGCCCGGTTCGACATCATCGGCGCCGAGTGGCTGGACTGGTTTGAGCTGGCGCTGGCGACCCCGATCGTGCTGTGGGCAGCCGCACCGTTCTTCGCTCGGTTCTGGGCGTCGCTGCGGACCATGCATCTGAACATGTGGACGCTGATCGGTCTCGGCGTCGGAGCGGCCTTTGCCTTCAGTGTGGTGGCGACGGTTGCGCCAGGAATTTTTCCGCCGGCATTCCGCGGCCCACGGGGCGAGGTCGGCGTCTACTTCGAAGCGGCGGCAGTGATTGTCGTGCTCATCCTGCTGGGCCAGGTGCTGGAGATCCGCGCCCGCGAGCGAGACAGGCGGGGCGATCCGCGCTGCTGGACCTCGCGCCGAAGACAGCACGGCTGGTCCGCGCCGACGGCAGGGAGGAGGACATGCCGCTGCAGAGCGTGAAGGCAGGCGACCGCCTGCGGGTGCGCCCGGGAGAGAAAATCCCGGTGGACGGCGAGGTGGTGGAGGGTGGCAGCGCCGTCGACGAGTCGATGCTCACCGGCGAGCCGGTGCCGGTGGAGAAGGTGGCTGGAGCGAAGATTACCGGCGGCACCCTGAACGGCTCGGGGTCATTCGTCATGCGCGCCGAGCGGGTCGGCAGCGAGACGATGCTGGCGCGCATCGTCCAGATGGTGGCGCAGGCGCAGCGGTCGCGGGCGCCGATCCAGCGGCTGGCCGACGTCGTGGCCGGCTACTTCGTCCCGGTCGTCGTCGCCATCGCCGTGCTCGCCTTCATCGCTTGGTCGGTGTTCGGGCCGGCGCCGGCAATGGCGTTCGCGCTCGTGGCCGCGGTCTCGGTGCTGATCATCGCCTGTCCGTGCGCGTTGGGTCTCGCGACGCCGATGTCGATCATGGTCGGCACCGGCCGCGGCGCGCAGATGGGCGTGCTGATCAAGAATGCCGAGGCGTTGGAGCGGCTCGCCAAGGTCGACACGCTTGTCCTCGACAAGACTGGCACCCTGACCGAAGGCAAGCCGAAGGTAGTGGGCGTTTTCGCCGCGGCCGGCTTTGCGGAGGACGAGTTGCTGCGGATCGCGGCGAGCCTGGAGCAGGCGAGCGAGCATCCGCTTGCAAGCGCCATCGTCGGCGGCGCCAGGGAGCGGCGGCAGGCTCACCGGCAGCGAGGAGTTCGAGTCGTTCACCGGCAAGGGAGTCTCGGGACGTGTCGAGGGGCGGCGCGTGGCGTTGGGCAACACCCGCCTGCTGGAGTCGCTTCATCTTGATGTCGCGGGTCTTGGCCAGGAAGCCGACCGCCGCCGTGCCGAGGCTCAGACCGTGATGTTCGTCGCCGTCGATGGCGCGCTCGCTGGTCTGATCGCGGTCGCCGATCCGATCAAGCCGACGACGCCGGACGCGTTCGCCAAGCTGCGCGCCGACGGCGTTCGTATCGTCATGTTGACCGGCGACAACCGGGCAACGGCTGAGGCGGTGGCGCGCCGGCTGGGAATCGAAGAGGTCGAGGCGGAAGTGCTACCGGAACGGAAAACGAGATTGTGCGGCAACTGCGGGAGGAGGGCCATGTCGTGGCGATGGCCGGTGACGGCATCAACGATGCTCCAGCGCTCGCGGCAGCCGACGTCGGCATCGCCATGGGCACCGGCGCCGATGTAGCAATCGAAAGCGCTGGTGTCACTTTAGTAAAGGGCGATCTGCAGGGCGTCGCTCGCGCCCGGCTTCTGAGCGAAGCGGTGATGCGCAACATCCGGCAAAACCTGTTCTTCGCATTTGTCTACAACGCGATCGGCCTTCCTATCGCCGCCGGCGTCCTCTATCCGTTCTTCGGTATACTTCTGAGCCCAATCGTTGCCGCCGCCGCCATGAGCCTAAGCTCGATTTCGGTCATCGCCAACGCGCTGCGCCTCAGGGCGGTCCGCATCTGAGTTCGCTGGAACGCAGCGTCATCTGCCACCAGTTGATCGGCTGGCCGCTGCTGCCGAAGATGAGATGGAGCGTTTGCACGGCGCTCAGCCGGAGAGCTTGCTCAGGGTGAACGCGCAGAGGAACCGACGACGGTGATCAGGCCGGCGAAGTCGCGCAATCTCGAACGCTTCCGGGATCATCGTGTCGACCAGCGATCCAGATAAATCGGCACTTGCATGACTCCCTTCTCCGACGTGTCGCGGGCAACCGACCGCCTGCATCGGGCGGACCAGGATTACGCGCATCTCGCCAGCTGGGAGATCATACTATCGGCTACTCTGACTTTTTTCTTCTGCGCGCAAGTCGAGTTGTTCTGTCCGAGACCGGTTCTCATCACCTTGACCCCGCCATTTTTCCGGCGATCACTCGACGACGAGCGTCGGTTTAAGGGCCACGGGCCGGGAGATGTTGTAGAAGTTAGGCGAGGTCGCCATTACCGCCTCGTGTACCTCGGCAAACTCCTGCTTGGTGCCGCTACCCTTGATGCGGACGGTGTAGCTCAGGTGCTCGTAACCCGGTGGCACGGCAGGATCGATTCCGAGGAAGCCGCGCAGATCGATCTCCCCGTCGGTCTCGATCTCCAGGCGTTCGAGGGTGATTCCGCGCACCGCGCACTGCGCCACGTAGCCCACCATAATGCAGGCGTTGAGCGCCGCGATCAGATGTTCCTGCGGATTGGCGGACTGGTTCGTGCCGCCCAGTTCGCAAGGCTCGTCAATGTCGATCGAGAACCGACGCGACACCTGTTCTCCGCCGATCCCGAAGCCCTCGACTTGCGCCCGGCTCCGCGTCTGGCCCTGCCAGGTCGTAGTGACGCGCCAGTTTGTTTTGCCTTTCGCGGCGTCCCGCTTGACGCCCTCAATCAGGGCAAACAGATCGTCGACGTTGATGCCGTTGACGACGTTCGGTACGACGGTCTTGGCTTGCGCAACCATGATAGGCCTCCTTTGCTTGAATGGGGTCACAGTGGGATTACTGCAGCTTGGCAAGCGCCGACTGGACGCGCTGAACCTGCCTGTCAGTGATTAGGCTGGATAGCACCTTGCCGAAGTGAGCGTGCTGAGCGCCCGTGTGGATGTATTGCCAGCGATATGCGCGTAGCACGCCTTCCGCGAGCGCCTGCATCTCATCATTGTAAAGGACGGAACCGCAGGTGGCCGCGAAATACCGCGTGTCTGCCGCAGCTTGCGCCTGGAGCATTTGATCGACCGCTCCGACCAACTCGATAAACTGGTCGACGCCTTTATCGCGTTCGTCCGCCGTCATCGTTGCGTCGAAACGGCGCCACTCCAGTTCATCGATGATCGCGTGCTGGCTCTCTTCTTTCCAGTGAAAGAGGAAGACATCTTTGAACAGTGGCGAGAGTGCGCCATCGGGTTCAATGCTCTCGCGATAGTGGGCTTGCGTGAACAGCTCAATGTGCAGGATGAGGGCAAACACGGCCCACGTGCTCTTGCTGAGGACGGCACGAGCGACATCGTTAGGATCGGGGACGAAGCAATAGCCTGCGGGCATTTTCTCAGCGGCGAGATGCTCCAGTCGCCGGAACAGTTCCTGATGCTTGAGCTCTTCGTCGCAGAAGCGGACCAGCGCTTCGAGCGCCACCTGATCGCCAAGCCAGTGATCACGGCTGACTTCCAGCACCTTGGCGTTGATGAACCGTTCGACCAGACCGAAGACGTTTGCGTAGGTCCGTCCCTGGATCTGGCTCAAGAAGCGCTGTTCGTCGGCCGAAAGAAAATCCAGGTGGTCGACCATCGAAAGCCCGTCCGGGAGAATTTGTCAGCGAGCTCGAAAGTTCGTCCCCTTATCACGTCAGCATCGATATCCCAGCGAACTCGCTTTGAGACTGCGATGCAGCGGGCGAACCGATCGCTTTCGAGTGCGGCGTCAAGGGCTTGCATCGCGGTGTCCTCTTCCATGCAATGCCGCAGCGCCTGAGAGAATGAGAATGACGCGCGCATTTGGCAGGTGATATTATAGGATTCCAAGTGCGCTGGCCGAATGACCGGGCCTCCGGATTTCTTGCTCTGGACACCGGAACCGCGAGAATCGTAATGGCGGACGCTCTATCGGACGTTCTACGCATGGTGCGCCTGTTCGGCGGCGTTTTCCTGCACGCCGACTTCACCGAGCCTTGGTGCGTGACATCCCAGGTCAAACCGGATGACTGCGGCGCGCTCCTGCCCAAAGTTGAGCACGTCATTCTGTATCACTATGTCGTGGAAGGCCGCATGGTCGTTCAGATCGGCGACGAGCCGGCGGTGGAGATGGGCGCGCGCGAGGCAGTTATTCTGCCGCGGAACGATGCGCACCAGATGGGCAGCGACCTCAGTCTCAAGCCAGTCGACTCGCATGAGATCATCCATCCCGCCGCCGACGGCAGCTTGGCTGAGATCCGCTATGGCGGCGGCGGAGCGCGAACCCGGCTCGTCTGCGGATTTCTCGGCTGCCGAAGCGTTGCCGGGAATCCGTTGCTCAGCGCCCTGCCGCCAGTCCTGCGATTGGACACGCGCGAGGGAACGGCGGCGGAGTGGATCCGCGTTTCCTTCGAGTTTGCCGCCGGTGAGATCGCCTCCGGCCGTGCCGGCTCGGACATGGTGCTGGCAAAGCTATCGGAGCTTCTGTTCGTCGAAGCCGTCCGCCGGCACGTCGAGTCTCTACCCCCCGAGCAGACGGGCTGGCTGGCGGGGCTGAAAGATCGCTTTGTCGCCCGGACGCTGGCGCTAATCCACGGGCGTCTCAACGAGCCATGGACCGTTGCCGACATGGCGCGCGAGGTCGGACTTTCCCGCTCGGCGCTTGCCGACCGCTTCACGCAGTTGATCGGCGAGCCGCCGATGCACTATCTCGCCCGCTGGCGCCTGCAGGTAGCGGCGCAACGCTTTAGCACCAGTCACGATTCGCTGGCCAAAATCGCCTTCGAGGTCGGCTACGAGTCGGAAGCGGCGTTCAACCGAGCCTTCAAGAGGCTATTTGGTGCGCCACCGGCGACGTGGCGGAAACAAATGGAAGATAGCATGGCCGCCGCCTGAACCCGATCTCAGTGAAACACGGGGCTGATCGGCGCATCGGCCATCGATAATTGACCCGCTACGGCCATTCAGGGTCCTTTGCAACAATCTACAGCATCACCTTTGTGCCGCGCCGCTTGTACCGGCGGGCATGGCACGGTGCCGTACGAGCAAAACACGCAGCAGTCGCCAGCCTTCGGCTTTAAAACGCTGGCGCAGCGCGAGCAATCGTAGAAGTACTGACAGACATCCGTCGGCATGGTCTCTTAGGCATTGTGCCCACAATGAGGGCAAGTAATCACAGATATGTGCTCGATCATGTTTCTACCTCCCGTTGGACGGTTTCCAAGCGCTAAGTGTAAACGCGACGGCGCACGAAGTGCTGCAACAGATAGCCGTCATTGCTGGCGATCTCCACCACTCCCGTCTAGGCCGAATCGGTCGATCGTCTGCTCCACCAGCAGGCAGTCGCCGCAGACCAAGCCGCGGATCGGATAGAACGTCTCCGGAAAGGGGCATCCCTAGGAAACTGCGCTCTTCGGGCGAGATTGTGCCGCTGAGCTGCGGCAACAGTATGGACCTGCAAGGGCGTGTTGATCTACCTGATGCCCGCGACGGGGTTCAAGGCTGGCGCGGTGCTAGCCAGCGAAGTCGCGCCGACGCAGCGCCCGGGGAGTGCAGGCGATGCCTGATTGGCGTCCGCCTGAGCTTTCTGATCTCCTCCCCGCCGTCGACCTGATGCGTGGCGCGCGGCCGTGATGCGAGATCCGCGCCGCTTTGATAAATAGACGTGCGCACCACCGAGGCTCGCAGCATGAACCGGATCGCCACGCCGATGAGACCGCTAAGTGAGAACGGGCTCCCGCTTCCAACCTCGAAGTTCGCCTCGACCGCGAGCGAAATCGGCTGGGCCTTGGTCGCCATGTCGATAATCACCAGCATGGGCGTGCTGAAGCTGCTGACACCCCTCGACGGTGATCAGGCGCTGTTCCTCTACTTCGCGGAGGCGATCGACCACGGCGAGCGCCTCTACGTTGACATCTGGGACATGAAACAGCCGGGCGTCTTCTGGTTCTACTGGCTGGGTGGAAAGATCTTCGGCTTCTCTGAACTCTCCGTGAAGCTGCTGGAACTTGCTGGCTCCTCGCCTTCGCCGTCTGCCTGATCCTCTGCCTCCGCCGCAGCTTCATGCATCGGTGGCTGAGCAGTGTCGTCGCCATTGCCGCGCTCGGCAGTTACTACACCTTCGCCAGCTCCCGCGAGTTGACGCAGGGCGAAATTCTTCTCAGCTTTCCGATGTTCCTGGCGGCGTGGTTCCTGGTCCGCGACAGCAGGTCGCCGGCCGCCGCGGCGGTTAATCGCGGCCTGGCCGGAGCCAGCGCCGGTGTCGCCGTCGTCTTCAAGCTGTTCTATGCGCCCATTTTCATCGCCTTCGTGCTGGTGGCGATTTTTGCCACCCGCCTCGCAGGTACGCCACGTCAGCCGTGGTTCCGCCGGGGTCTGGCGGTGCTGTGGCCGTTCACCCTCGGCGTCGCCTTCGTGCTCGGCGCTGTATCGTTAATCTTGTGGCGGCAAGGGGTGTTCGATGAGTTGCTGTGGAACAGCTTCGTCTATCCGTCCCACGCCCTGGGCACCGCCGCCGACAGCATGGACCTTGGTCGTCTGGTACGTAATTCAGTTGGATGTTGGCATCGATGGGACCGTGGCTGTTGTTCGCGCCGTCGCGGTCGCGCGGGTTAAGAACCGTGAGGAACCGGCAATCATGCGGCAGATGTTCGCTTGGCTGGTTGTCGCCTCGCTGCTGATCGCGCTGCAGTCGCTGATGTTCTGGAAGTATCATTTTCTACTGCTGTTCGTGCCGATCGCCGTGCTCGCGGCTCGCGGAATAGACGTGTTGCTGCTGCGCCTGTCGGCTCCACGACGCAGCCGCTGGCTGACCTCGGCGGCGCTCGCCATGTTCCTGACGCTGCCAGCGATGGGAGCGATCGGCCATGCGGCGCAGCGGCAAGCGGAGCAGTTCCACGTCGTGGCGCTGGGCTCCGGGCATTTGGACATCGAGAGCTATCGCCGCGCCATCGGACGTGACTACGGCTGGATTCGCGAACATCTGCTTTCGCTCCGCGATCCCGCCGGTGGCGAGCCGATCTACGTTTTCGGCAACCCGCTGATTTATCTGGTGACCGAGCGACGGCAAGCAATCCCGATCAATGGATGGTCGTGGGAGGCCTATCCGTCCGAACTGTGGGCGGCGCTGCCGGACATGCTGATGGCGGCGCGGCCGGCCTACGTCTTCGTCGATCACGTCGCGGTGAAGCTGATCCCGGAGATGAGCCCTGCGACCCAGCGGTTTATCGACACCGACTATGTCGCGGTCCTGAACCTCGACAAGGGACGCCTGTACGCCCGCCGCTCTCCCCAGCCTGACCAGCAGCCCGACAACGGTTGGCGGCCCCGCATGTAACCAAGGCTTCGGCCGGTATGTCCGCCGCGGTCAGCCGAAGGTCGGCATTGCGAAGCCACCCTCGCCGCCGCCGTCGGCGGACCGTGGCCAGCGGGAGGTGACGGTCTTCGGTCGGGTGTAGAAGCGTACCCCTTCCGGCCCGTGCATGGCATGATCCCCGAACAGCGACTGCTTCCAGCCGCCGAAGCTGTGGAAGGCGACCGGCACCGGAATCGGCACGTTGACACCGACCATGCCCGCCTGAACCCGCTGGCCGAAGGCGCGCGCCGCCGCGCCGGAGCGGGTGAAGACGGCGGCCCCGTTACCGAACCGGTTGGCCTCGATCAAGGCCAGAGCAGCGTCGAGGTCGGCGCACCGGACGACGCCGAGGACGGGGCCGAAGATTTCGTCCTGGTAGATGCGCATCGCCGGGGTAACCCGGTCGAACAACGAGCCGCCGAGAAAAAAACCGTCCTCCCAACCCTGCAGCGACACCCTCCGGCCGTCGACCACCAGTTCGGCTCCCTCGCGCACCCCAAGGTCAACGTAGCTCGCAACTTTGGCGCGGTGCTCGCCACTGATCAGCGGCCCCATTTCGGCCTGCGGGTCAGTTGATGGACCGAGCCGCAGCGCGCGCACCCGCGCCGCCAGCCGTTCGACCAGCGGATCGGCGGCCTTGCCGACGGCAACGGCCACCGGCACCGCCATGCACCGCTCTCCCCGGCGGAGCCGCTGGCGGCGCCCATCAGCGCGTCCGCGGTCTGGTCGAGGTCGGCGTCGGGCAGCACCACCAGGTGGTTCTTGGCGCCGCCCAGGGCCTGCACCCAGTTTGCCCAGCCGCCGCTGCCGTCGCGTAGATGTGCCGCGCCACCGGCGTTGAGCCGACGAAGCTGACGGCGCGGACCAGTGGGTGCGTCAACAGCGCGTCCACCGCGCGTGCGTCACCGCCCAGCACATTGAACACACCGTTCGGCAGGCCAGCCTCGTGCAGTAGCGCCGCCAGCTTCAACGAACACGACGGCACCTTCTCGGACGGCTTCAACACGAAGGTGTTGCCGCAGGCGATCGCCACCGGAAACATCCACATCGGCACCATCGCAGGGAAGTTGAACGGCGTGATGCCGACGCAGACGCCGAGCGGCTGCCGCAGCGAGAAGCAGTCCATGTCTTCGCCAATGCCCGCGGAAAATTCTCCCTTCAGCAGATGCGGGATGCCGCAGGCAAACTCGACGACCTCGATGCCCCGCAGCAGCGAGCCGCGGGCATCGCTCGCGACCTTGCCGTGCTCGGCTGAGATCAACGCCGACAGAGTGTCCACGTGCTGCTCCAGCAACTGCTTGAAGCGGAAGAGGATGCGCGGGCGGGCAAGCGGCGGCGTGTCCGCCCAGGCGGGGAAAGCCGCGGCTGCCGAGCGCACCGCCCGATCGACCTCGGCTGCATCCGCCAGCGGCAGGCGGGCGCGTATCGTTCCGGTGGACGGCTCGAACACCGGTGAGAAACGGCCGCTGCTCCCTGCGACAGTGCCACCGTCGATGAAGTGATGCAGATCGAATGACATCGCGACGCCTCGCACTAGCTGGCCGCTCTCGGCGTGATCACGCCACGAGCCTTGTGCTGTGGCGATGCCTGCCCGTCAAGAAAAGAAGGGGTCGAACGCTTGCACCGGAAGCGACGGCGTGATGTCCTTTCAGGGAGAAGCGGTCGGTCCGAAATCGGTCGTTACCACCAAGGCGAGGAGATGCACGGATGACCGATTTCCTTCGCCGGTCTAAATTCGCGGCGCCGGTCGAAAGAGCCAAGGTCGCCGCTGACTGGCGGACACGCGGCTACTCGTGCGCACTGCTCGTCGATCCGCCGGGCCGCGCTTGACGGATTTCGTGCATGGCTCCAATGAATTGGTCACCGTCGCCGAGGGTCGCCTGGAGGTGACCGTCCGGAATATCCGTGTCGTTGCCGACCCGGGTGACGAAGTGTTCATCCCGAAGGGCGCGCGACATTCGGTGCGGAACATTCACAGCGATGCCACACACTGGCTCTACGGCTACGACTGAACCGCGGCAGCCATCGGAGGATGATCCGGCCGGCACACGCGAACCGCGCTCAGCGGGAGCGCCGCGCTGTCGGCTGGTTGAGCGGCACGAGGCTGCGGGATGTCGAAATCGGCGCCGCCTTGATCTGCATAGGCTGCAACGAAAGGTAGAGATCGAGCATGTCCCGGGTCACCGCGACGCACCGATTGATGATGGTAAGTTGCAACGTGATCAGCACCGTCAACGGATTCGACATTGTT
This sequence comes from Rhodospirillales bacterium, assembly GCA_016712375.1. GTDB lineage: Bacteria > Pseudomonadota > Alphaproteobacteria > Rhodospirillales > Defluviicoccaceae > Defluviicoccus. The sequence continues at coordinate 10,839 of JADJRE010000007.1, read as the reverse complement.
CCTCTTAGCCCTCAAAGCGTTGCAGATGCGGACATAACAGCCTTTTCCAAAGAACATTGCAATTGAGAAACGCTCACATGACAAGAGAGACACCAAGTGCACCCCTGCTGCGCGCAGACTCGGCGGATCCCGCGACGACGATTCCCGACAGAAGCGAGATCGGGGGGTTCGCGCTCCACCACCAGCTCTCCGACGACACGCTGGAAATGGGCCGCCTCGCCCTCAGTCGTCTGCTGCTGATGAACGACGCGACCTATCCGTGGCTGATCCTGGTGCCGGAGCGACCCGCCGTCCGCGAGATCTTTGAGCTCCAGCCGGCCGACCGGCTGCTCCTGATGGAAGAGGTGGCGCTTGTTTCGCGCGCGCTCGACGAGATTTTCGAACCTGACAAGCTGAACGTCGCGGCAATCGGCAATGTCGTACCGCAGCTGCATGTCCACATCGTTGCCCGCTTCCGTAGCGATCCCGTGTGGCCGGCGCCGGTGTGGGGCCGGACGCCGCCCTACCCGTACACCGTCCTCGCCGCCGAGAAAATCCGCGGTCAGTTGCGGGAACGGCTGAGCGAGGCGCTGGTCGATAATCGCTGATCCGTCGTTGCCGACCGCCGGGCGCCGGGTATGCTGACGAAATTGTTTGGCGCGCCCATCGCCTTGACCGACAATTGCCTCGATTTAGGACAAACGAGGGGCGGATCCGGGCATGGCGGATGAGCAGATCAACGCGTTTCTCGCCAGTTATTCCGAGGAAGTCGACGCCGATAATGCCGCTGTGTTCGCTGGCGCGGGTCTGTCCCGCGCCGCCGGCTTCGTCGACTGGAAGCTGCTGCTAAAATCGGTCGCCCTTTCGCTCGACCTCGACATCGAGAAGGAGATTAACTTAGTCGCGCTGGCTCAGTACTACTGCAACGCAAGGCTCGGGAGCCGCGGCCGCATCAACAAGCTGCTGCTGGACAAATTCGCGCGGGATGCCGAGATCACGGACAATCACCGGATATTGGCTCGTCTGCCGATTTCGACCTATTGGACCACCAACTATGACCGGTTGATCGAGAGGTCGCTGGAGGACGCCGGCAAACGACCAGACGTCAAGTATACCGTTGAACAACTGGCACTGACCGTGCCGCACCGCGACGCGGTCGTCTATAAGATGCACGGCGACATTTCGGAGCCATCGAAGACAGTATTAATCAAGGATGACTACGAGAAGTACCACGTGTCACGCGGTGCGTTTATCACCGCGCTGACCGGCGATCTCGTTTCCAAGACCTTCCTTTTCCTTGGTTTTAGCTTCAGCGATCCGAACATCGACTATGTACTAAGCCGCATCCGCGCCGGCTACGATATCAACATGCGCACCCACTACTGCTTCATGAAGCGACTCGACGAGCGGGATTTCCCCGACAAAGAAACGCTTGCCTACAAGAGCCGGCAGCAGGCGCTGTTTATCAACGATCTGCTGCGCTTCAACGTCGAGACGCTGCTGCTCGACAGCTACGCCCGGATCACGGAAATCCTGGAGGATCTCGAGCGCATCTACCGCAGCAAATCGGTGTTCATCTCCGGCGCGGCACACGAGTGGGGACCGGGCTGGCCGACGGAGCGCGCGCGGGCGTTCGTGCGCGGCCTGAGCAAGACGCTGGTCAACAAGAACTACCGTCTGGTCTCCGGCTTCGGCTACGGGGTCGGCAGCGCGGTGATCGCAGGCGCACTCCAGCACATCTACGCAACGAAGCGCGGCAAGATGGAAGACCAGCTCATCCTCCGCCCCTTCCCGCACGACATCATCGGCACCACCGACTGGGAAGACGTCGCCCGGCGTTATCGCGAAGACATGGCCAACTACGCCGGCGCCGCCGTCTTCCTGTTCGGCAACAAACTCAAGGACGGCCAAGTGGTCAAGTCCGACGGTGTGGCGCAGGAGTTCGACGTTTGCAAGGAAAAGGGCCTGGCGGTCATCCCGGTGGGCGCCACCGGATCAATGGCAGCCGAACTATACAAGACGGTGATGGACGATTTCGCGACCTACTTTCCGAAGCGGACCGAGCAATTTAAGCCTCTGATGCAGACTCTTGGCGACAGCGAAACCGACGCACAGGTGCTGATCGACACCATCATCCGCGTTCTGGAGCTGTGGGCCCAGGGGTGAGCGGGGCAGACTCCCGTTCCGTAGATTTGGGTCCGGCCTTGCAGGGACATTGCGAAGTGATGGCCTGAGCGCTGGCCGGCGGCCTTCAGCCGATGGAGGGTTTGACCAGACCGGGGGCAGCCCTATAAACCCGCCGGGCCACGGCCTCCCGACGGGCCGCGACCCATCTGCAAGGATGGGAGCTTAGATCATGATGACCCCGCTCGCGCGGCCGCCAGTCCGGCCGGCCAACCCCTGTTTTTCCTCCGGTCCCTGCGCCAAGCGTCCCGGCTGGACGCTGGAGGCGTTGCAGGGCGCCGTTCTTGGTCGCTCGCACCGTGCCAAGCCCGGCAAGGCGAAGCTTGCCGAGGTGATTTCCGCTCCCGGGTATTACTCGGCCTGCCCGACGACTGGCGGCTCGGCATCGTCCCCGCGTCTGACACCGGCGCGATCGAAATGGCGATGTGGACGCTGCTGGGGGCGCGTGGCGTCGACATGCTCGCTTGGGAGAGTTTCGGCGAGCAGTGGATCACCGACGTCCGCAAGCAACTGAAGCTCGCCGACGTGCGCGCGCTCACTGCCGACTACGGCCGCCTGCCAGACCTGACACAGGTCGATTGCGCTCGGGATGTCGTCTTTACCTGGAACGGTACCACCTCGGGCGTTGTCGTGCCGGACGGAGACTGGATTGACGAGGCGCGCGAAGGTTTGACGCTGTGTGATGCGACGTCGGCGGCGTTCGCCTACGATTTGCCATGGGCAAAACTGGATGTCGTCACATGGTCGTGGCAGAAGGTCCTGGGCGGCGAAGCACAGCACGGCATGCTGGCGCTGTCGCCCCGCGCCGTCGAGCGTCTGGAGACCTGGTCGCCCCCCTGGCCCCTGCCAAAGCTCTTCCGTATGACCAAGGGCGGCAAACTGGTGGAAGGCATCTTCGCCGGCGAGACGATCAACACGCCATCGATGTTGGCGGTGGAAGATGCCCTGGACGGTCTGCGCTGGGCTGAAGGCATCGGCGGCCTGCCGGCGCTGGTTGCTCGGGCAAAAGCCAACCTTGCGGCAACTGAGCGGTGGGTGGCGGCGACGCCGTGGGTTGACTTCCTGGCCGAGAGCAAGGCGTTCCGGTCGCGAACTTCTGTTTGCCTGAAGCTGGTGGATCCGCGGTTCGCGGCGCTGCCAGCCGACCGCCGCGCCGTCGTTGCTAAACGGCTGGCAACGCTGGTCGAGGAGGAGGGTGCCGGTTTCGATATCGGATCCTACCGGGATGCGCCGCCGGGCTTGCGGCTGTGGGCCGGGGCGACGGTGGAGACGTCCGACCTGGAAGCCCTGTTCCCCTGGCTCGACTGGGCGTGGGCAGTGACCTCTGCCGAACTGGTCGCGGCCTGAAGGACACCTATCGGCCAAGCCGCTCCCTTCATCCGCCCCAACCAACCTTCCCTCTCGTTCGTCAGGGCGAGCCTTGACGACAGTGATGACAACGGAACGACAGCCAATGCCCAAGGTTCTGATTTCTGACGCGATGAGTCCCCAGGCCGCCGAGATCTTTCGATCCCGCGGCATCGACGCGGATGTTCGGACGGGCCTGGCGCCGGACGCGCTGAAAGCGATCATCGGCGACTACCACGGCTTGGCCGTGCGGTCGGCAACGAAGGTCAGCGCAGACATCATCGGTGCCGCTTCCCGGCTGCAGGTGATCGGCCGCGCCGGTATCGGCGTCGATAATGTTGACGTCGCAGCCGCCACCGGCCGCGGCATCGTGGTGATGAACACACCGTTCGGTAACTCCATCACTACCGCCGAGCACGCTCTCGCCATGCTGTTCGCGCTCGCCCGGCAGATTCCCGCCGCCAACGCGTCGACACATGCTGGCAAATGGGAGAAATCGCGATTCATGGGCGTCGAGCTGGCCGGCAAGACGCTGGGTATCGTCGGTTGTGGCAATATCGGCGGCGTCGTCGCCGACCGGGCGCGCGGCTTGAAAATGAAGGTGATCGCCAACGATCCCTACCTCTCGGCGGAGCGGGCGGAGACGCTGGGCGTCGAGAAGGTCGAGCTCGAGCAGCTCTATGCGCGGGCGGACTTTATCACCCTGCACGTGCCGGCGACCGAGGCGACGCGCGGGATGATCAACGCCACCTCGCTGGCCAAGATGAAATTCGGCGTGCGCATCGTCAACTGCGCCCGGGGTGCGCTCGTAGTCGAGGCGGATCTCAAAGCGGCGATCGAAGCGGGCCACGTCGCCGGCGCGGCACTCGACGTGTTCGCGGAGGAACCGGCGCGCGCCAGCCCGCTTTTTGGCCTGCCGCAAGTGGTCGCTACGCCGCATCTCGGCGCGTCGACGGTCGAAGCCCAGGAAAAGGTCGCTCTCCAGGTCGCCGAGCAGATGGCGGACTTTCTGCTGACGGGAGCCGTGGTCAATGCACTCAACATGCCCTCCGTCAGCGCCGAGGAAATGCCGAAGCTGAAGCCGTACATGAGCCTCGCGCGGCAGATCGGCAGGCTGATGGGTCAGCTTGTGGAGACCGCCGTGGTCTCGGCGACCATCGAGTATGAAGGGCATGTCGCGGGGGTGAATCAGAAGCCGCTGACCGCACTGCTGCTGGAAGGATTGCTGGCGCCACAGACTGAGACCGTGAACATGGTCAACGCCCCCAGCATCGCCAAGGCGCGCGGTATCGCCGTCACCGAGGTGACTCGCGAAGCCGCGTCTGCCTACCAGACGATGATCCGGCTCACTGTGGTAACCCAGGTGCAGAGCCGCAGCATCTGCGGCACCTTGTTCAACGGCGACCAGCCGCGCATCGTTGAGATCAAGGGCGTGCCAATGGATGCGCGGCTGCGCCCGCACATGCTGCTGGTTACCAACCGTGATCGCCCCGGCCTGATCGGCCGGCTCGGCTCCGTGCTGGGCGATGCCGGCATCAACATCGCTACCTTCAATCTGGGCCGCGACCAGGCTGGCGGGAACGCCATCGCGCTGATCGAGATAGACGAGGAGCCGAGCGAAGAAATCCTGGAGCAGGTGCGCGCGTTGCCAAACGTCATGCGGGTGAAGGCACTCCGCTTCTGAGGCTGCGCGTCACTCCGCCCTCTCCTGGCCGGGTCGTCGTATACACGTTGCAATTGTTGATTTCTGGCAGCTCGACTGAGAGTATCGAGAATAAGCTAATGGCGGGAGATGCGGCAATCGGTCGCCCTCCGGTCTCTTCAATGTCAACGAACGAATCGGCTTCGGAGGCGAAGTATGCGATTTTTCAGCGACAAGTGGAGTCCGATCAGGGCGATGGCCTTGACCATCGCGGTGACAACGGCCGTCGCTTTTTCCTCAAGCGCGGTTGCTCAGGCGAAGGAGCAGGTGCGCTGGGCGGTCCCCATCGCTTTCTCGTCAAGCCTGCAAGTGCTCGGTGATACGCTGCCCTGGGTGGCGCAGCGACTCGACGAAATGACTGCCGGCGCGGTGAAGTTCGAGGTGATCGAGCCCGGCAAGCTGGTACCCGGCAACCAGATTTTCGACGCCGTGTCATCTGGTAAGACCGAGGCCGGCTACACCTGGATTGGCTACGAGGCGAGTAAGGTGCCATCCTCGGTGCTGTTCGGCGCCAAGCCTTTCGGCATGAATGCTGCCGAATACATCGCCTGGTACTACTTCGGTGGCGGCAAGGAGCTGGCAAGTGAAGTCTGGGCGCCGTTCAACATTGTCCCGGTGTTGTGCGGAATCGTAGGCCCCGAATCAGCCGGGTGGTTCCGGTTCGAGCTGAAATCGATTGACCAATTGAAAGGCCTCAAGATCCGCTTTGCCGGCCTCGGCGCCAAGGTCATGCAAAAGGTTGGTGCAAACGTCATCATGATGTCGGCGGGAGCATTGCCACAGGCTCTCGAAAAGGGCGAGGTTGACGCAGCCGAGTTTTCGATCCCCAGCGTCGACGAGCAGATCGGCTTCTTTAAAGGAACAAAGTATAACTACTTCCCGGGCTGGCATCAGCCGACGACGGCGCAGGCGCTATACATCAGCAAGAGCGCGTGGGATAGGATCACTGCACAAACGCAGGCGTTGATTGAAACGACCTGCATGGCCGCTGTTACATATTCTTTGGCCAAGTCTGAGAGCCTGCAGGGAGAGGTGCTTAAGCGCCACAAGGAGACCGGCATCGCCACCTTAAGCCTGTCGCCGGAAATCCTCGCCTCGTTGAAGAAAGCGACCGAGGAGGTGCTGGCCGAGGAGGCGGCAAAGGACGCGATGTTCAAGAAAGTCCTGAACTCGCAGCGAACGTTCGAAGAGGCCTATAAACCGTGGGAGGCGGCCGCCTTTTTGCCGCTTTATCAAAAATAGGGGCGGACGCGAATGCGCGCTTGCCATGATCCTTGATGATCGACCGGCAAATCCGTCGCCCGTGCCCGATCTTGCCTTGTGATCAAGCGGACGCTACCTCTTAGAGCTGTAGGTTCCCAAGAGCTTCAAGTGACAAGTCAAAGCCAAAACAGGCGAGAGCGAAGTTTACCTCGATCTGACCCTTGGAAATCGCATCGCTGTCCATGAGGAGCTGCAGCCCCAAAATGATGACGATTCGCCGTATCGGTCTGTCGCGCCGCACCATACTCGCCGGGCTCGCTGCCGTGGTTTTTTCGTCGCATCCCCGGCCGCTGCCGCTGATTCAGGTGCGGAAGCCAAAGTGTTCATCGAAAATCTGTCGGAGCAGGCGATCGCCGCGCTGACGGCGCCCGGCATCTCTCGTGAAGAGCGAGAAGCGAGGGCTCGCACGCTGCTGACCGCCAACTTCGCAGTACCAACGATCGGCCAGTTCGTGCTCGGCCGTCACTGGCGCACCGCATCGCCGGAGGAGCGGTCGGAATACCTTGCACTATTTGAGGAACTTATTGTCGTTACATACGTCGATCGTTTTAGCCGCTATTCGGGTGAGCGACTGCGTGTGACCAGCGCGCTGGTCGATAAGGAAAGCGATGATGTCGTGGTCTATTCGGAAATCACCCGGCCGGCTGGAGCGCCAGTCCAGGTAGGCTGGCGAGTGCGTCGCGTGCCGCCATCGTTTAAGATCGTCGACGTCATTGTCGAGGGGGTCAGTATGGGCCAGACACAGCGCTCCGATTTTGCCTCGGTAATTCGCAGCAATGGCGGCGCGCTCTCTGGTCTACTCGACGAGATGCGCCGCCGCGTGCGGCAGCCGACCTGAAGCCGTCCTTGCGACTGCACGAGGCTTGGTCATGCCGGACGCGAGTCAGCAGAGCGCCGTCGAGGTTCCGTCAGGCAAGGATGCTGCCTACGAGAACTTTCCGGTGGGCTCATTCCTGTTGCCTGCGGCACTACGACCGCATGTCGCCATCTTCTACGCCTATGCCCGCGCGATCGACGACATCGCGGATAACGCTGATCTTGCCCCTGAAGCGAAGGTCGCGCGGCTTGACGGCTTCTCCCAGGCGCTGCGGGGCGAAATCGGCGATGATCCACGCTACGCCAAAGCGCATGCCATGCGACGGTGTCTTCAGCAGACCGGCATTGCCAACCGCCATTGCCTCGACCTGATCTCCGCCTTCAAGCAGGACGCGGTGAAGACACGCTACGCCAGCTGGGCCGAGCTAATGGACTACTGCGATCGCTCGGCGGCGCCTGTGGGCCGATTCCTGCTCGACCTGCACGGCGGACACCGCGATGGCTACGCGGCCTCTGATGCCCTTTGTAACGCTCTGCAGGTACTCAACCACTTGCAGGACTGCGTCGATGATTACCGCAGCCTGGATCGCGTCTATCTACCGGCAGACTGGCTGACGTTCGAGGGAGCAACGATCGACGATCTTGAGCGCCCTGCGCTGACGCCGCCGCTGCGCCGGGTAATTGACCGCTGCCTTGAAGGTGTTGACACGCTGCTGACCGATGCAGCGGCTTTGCCTCGGGGGCTACGCTCACGGCGTCTGGCCATGGAGTCGGCGGCAATCATTGCCATTGCCCGCAAGCTGTCGATGCGCCTGCGACGCGAGGACCCGCTGGCAAAGCGAGTTGCTCTTGGTAAACCCGCCTTCCTCTGGTGCTGTATTCGCGGCGCCGCTCTGTCGATCTTGTGAGGCCATGCTCGACACAATCCTGCTTGCGATCGCATTGTCGTCCATTCTTGGCTGGATCTGCTTGCGCTTTCGGCGAGGTGGATTCTGGCGGGCCGATCAGCGCTTGCCTGCTTCTCCCAAGCCGCTAGCCATATGGCCCCAGGTAACGGCCGTCGTTCCGGCCCGAAACGAAGCTGAAAGTATCGGCCGCGCGGTCCGATCACTACTGAACCAGGATTACCCCGGCCCTTTTCGCATCGTCGTTGTCGACGATAATTCCACCGATGGGACCACGGCCGAGGCCTTGCGGGCCGCGGCGGATGATCCTCGCCTTGTCGTTATACCTGGAGCGCCGCTACCAAAGCGCTGGACAGGCAAGCTATGGGCGGTGCATCAGGGAGTTAACTGCGCCCTTGAAAACGTGCTGGGGACGGAATTCCTTTTGCTCACCGACGCCGACATCGAGCATGATCCCAGCAACGTCAGGCGCTTGGTTGCTCTTGCGGAGAACGAGCGACAGGATCTCGTATCGCTGATGGTGCGGCTGCGCTGTGAAACGTTTTGGGAACGACTGCTTGTGCCTCCATTCATCTTTTTTTTCCAGAAGCTCTACCCGTTCCCTTGGGTAAACGATCGAAGCCGGTCAGAAGCGGCGGCGGCCGGCGGTTGCATGCTGATTAGAACCACTGCCCTTCAGGCTGCGGGCGGCATTGCCACGATCCGCGGCCAGCTTATCGACGACTGCGCACTGGCAGCCCGGATCAAGCAGTACGGTGGCGCGATTTGGCTTGGCTTGGCGGAGGAGACCCGCAGCCTGCGCCTTTATCCGCGCTTGCGCGACGTCTGGTCGATGATTGCGCGCACTGCATTCACCCAGCTTAACCACTCGTCGGGCAAGTTGCTGGCGACGGTCATTGGAATGCTGGTGCTCTACGTGATACCGCCGCTGTCGGTGTTGCTTTGGATGGCCGGTGGTAGCATCCAGCTGGCGATGCTGGGCCTTGTCGCCTGGTTGATGATGGCAGCAAGCTTCGCGCCAACCCTGACGCTCTACCGCCGCTCTCTCGCCTGGAGTCTGCTGCTGCCCGTCGCCGCCTGCCTTTATGTCCTGATGACCATCGATTCTGCGAGGCTAAGCTGGCAGGGGCGCGGGGGTATCTGGAAGGGACGAAGTTTCGAGGCGGACGCGGCGCTCGACGCGCCCCGAGAGGCGGGATCGGTGACGGAGCCGGTCGGCCCGCAATGAACGGAAGCACGGCATCGGCGGCGGTGGTTCCGGCCCCCGCGTCCATCGATTACATCGAGACGGTGGTCCGAAGGTCGGGCACATCGTTCTATTGGGCAATGCGGTTTCTCCCACCCGAGAAGCGGCGAGCCATGTTCGCGGTCTACGCTTTCTGCCGCGAGGTTGACGACATCGCCGACGAGCCGGGGCCGATTGACGATAAGCGTCGCGCCCTGCAGGAGTGGCGTGAAGAAATCGACCACCTTTACGCCGGCCGCGCCGCAAAGCCGGTAAGCGTGGCGCTGCAGGATCCGGTCGAACGGTTCGGGTTGCGCCACGAAGACTTTCTTGCTGTCATCGACGGCATGGAGATGGACGCCGCCCCGCGCATCCGCATCGCGGATCTCCCCGAGCTGCATCTATATTGCGACCGCGTGGCCTGTGCCGTGGGGCGCCTGTCGGTGCGCATCTTCGGCGTGCCGGAACCCTTCGGCGACCAGCTATCGGCGGCCCTCGGCGAGGCCTTGCAGCTGACCAACATTCTGCGTGACCTGAAAGAGGACGCCGCCCGCGATCGCCTCTATCTGCCCGAAGACCTGCTGCGCGCGCATGGCATCGTCGAAACCGCTGATGCTGAAAGGGCCCTGCGGCATCCGGATGTAATGGAGGTTTGCGAAAAGATCGCGTCGTTGGCGCTACGGCGTTTCAATGAGGCGGCGAGGGTCGCTAGCCAATGCGATCGGAAGCGGGTGCGGCCAGCAGTCATCATGATGCAGGTGTACCGGCGGACGTTCGACAGGTTGGCGGGCCGCGGCTGGCGGCGCTGGGCGGAACCAGTCTCTGTGTCTCGGGCTGAAAAGCTCTGGGTGGCGCTGCGATACGGATTCGTTTGAGTGGGAGGCCTGGTGCACGTCGTCGGCGGAGGGCTGGCCGGGCTCTCCGCCGCGGTGGAGTTGGTCTGTGCCGGCCGGCGGGTCAGGCTTTATGATCAAGCGGGACGAGCCGGCGGCCGCTGCCGATCGTTCTTCGATGACACGCTGCAGCGGACCATCGACAACGGCAACCATCTTGTCCTGAGCGGCAACACGTCGCTCACCGCCTACTTGCGACGCATCGGTGCCGAAGATCGATTGACTGGACCGGACCGCGCCGCCTTTCCGTTCGTCGATCTCGAAACTGGAGATCGCTGGACGGTGCAGCCGGGCAGCGGGCGAATCCCATGGTGGATTTTATCGGCGCGGCGCCGCATCCCGGGGACGCGGCTGTCCGAATACCTGGCGGCATTTCCGCTCGCCCGCGCGAACGCGGGACGGACGGTGGACCAGTGCGTCGACGTCAGCGGCACCCTCTATCGCCGCTTTTGGGAACCGCTGGCAGTCTCCGTGCTGAATACCGCCGCTTCCGAAGGGGCGGCGCGATTGCTATGGCCGGTGCTG
>JADJRE010000006.1 GCA_016712375.1 Rhodospirillales bacterium | reverse complement strand
GGCGCGGAAGCCGCGTTCGATGGGGTCCTGCCGCGGGGATTTGGCATGCTTGCGCAACGAGGCATCGATCTTGGGGAGCGAATGCTGAACGCGGTCGACGATCTTTTCTCTGCCGGCTTCGGCGGCGTCTGCCTCGTCAACTCGGACAGCCCCACGCTACCCGCCGCACTGCTGCGCCAAGCCGTGGCCGAGTTGCGGCGACCGGGCGACCGCATCGTGCTCGGCCCCGCGATCGATGCTTCGGGCTCCCGGATATCGCCGTGGCAAGGTAGATCGGCTTCGCTGACGCACTACTGACGCTGCAGCTTACTCACTGGTCTTGCCGTCGAAATGCTCCTCTTTTCCCTCCGCATCAGCCTTCGTTGCATGCACAGTGCCATCGCGATGCTCGGGTGGAGCGTAGAGCGTGTAGAGCTGCAGGAGCTTGCCGCCGGTGTTTACGACGTTGTGACGGGCTCCGGCAGGGACGATGATCGCATCGTCATCCTCGATCTTTGATCGCTTGCCGTCGATCCAGACTTCACCCGTGCCTTCTTCGACGCGGAAGAACTGGTCATGTTCTTCATGCACCTCCTCGCCGATTTCACTGCCCGGCTGGATAGCCATCAAGACGAGCTGTATGTTCTTGCCCGTGTAGATGACTTGGCGATAGTCCTTATTTTCTTTGGTCAGCTGCTCAATGTTTCCGACAAAACCTTTCATTGCACTACCTCCGGATTGGCCAGTAACAAGCGGCCGAGAGTTGAATGCGGCTACATGATGTCTTTAGTCTCGCTCACCCACAAGTGCAACCGGCACATCCGGCACTCAAAAACCTCGACCATGGGTTAGGGGCGCTGGCGAAGTGAGGTGGCCGTCAGTGGCCATGTCCTCGCTGGCTTTAGCGAAAATCCCGTGCTCTCACCTTGATCGACCGCACGGACAGATCACGGACGTAGATATCGCGCGGCTTCGGCGTGCGTGGTGTTCGCTGATCGGGGCCCGGCACGGTGTGATGAGCTTCGTCGCCGCGGCCGTGCGGCAGCGGGAATGCTCCACCGCGATCGCCGACGCCGGCCAATGCCTTGGACAGGTCGTGCAATCGGGAGGCGATGACATGCACGACCTCGCCTTCCCGCTGGATGCGGCCATCGACCGCCAGCATTCCGGCGGTGAGGATCACCCGCCTCTGCCGCTCGAACAGCGCCGGCCAGATCACCAGGTTGGCGACGCCGCTCTCGTCCTCGATAGTGACGAACAGGACGCCCTTGGCGCTGCCTGGTTTCTGCCGGACCAACACCAGGCCGGCGACCCGCACCGATCGGCCGTCCCGCGCCGTGGCGGCGTCGGCACATGTCATCACCTTGCGTCGGGTCAGGTCCTGTCGCAGGAACGAGACGGGATGCTGGCGCAGCGTCAGACCGACGTGGTTGTAATCCTCCGTCACCTCGCGGCCCGCGGTCATCGGCGTCAGCATCACCGCCGGCTCATCGATCTCCGGCACGGCGGCTTTCGCGCGCGCCGCCGCGGCGGCGAACAGGGGAAGCGGCTCATCACGAAGCGCCCGGATCGCCCACAGCGCCTCACGCCGCGCGAGCCCCAAGGCGGGCCGGAAGGCGTCCGCCTCGGCGAGGTGGACGAGGCTCACAATCGGCACCGCGGTGCGGCGCCACAGGTCGTCGATGCCGGCGAATGGCTCGTCGGCGCGGGCCACCACCAGCTTCGCGGCATCGGCGTCGGCAAGGCCGCGGACCATGCGCATTCCGAGCCGGACGGCGAACCGGCTTTCGTCGATCGGCTCCAAGGTGCAGTCCCAGCGCGAGCGGTTGACGCAGACCGGCCTGACCTCGACGCCATGGTCGCGGGCGTCGCGGACGATCTGCGCCGGAGCGTAGAAGCCCATCGGCTGGGCGTTGAGCAGCGCCGCGCAGAATATCTCCGGATGCCAGCACTTCATCCATGACGAAGCGTAGGCGATCAGGGCGAAAGAGGCTGCATGGCTTTCCGGAAAACCATAGCTGCCGAAGCCCTCGATCTGGCTGAAGGTGCGATCGGCGAACTCTGGCGTGTAGCCGCGGTCGACCATGCCGCTGACGAGCTTGCCCTTGAAGTGGCTGACGCCGCCGGTGAATTTGAATGTCGCCATGGCGCGGCGCAACTGGTCGGCCTCGCTGGCGGTGAACCCGGCGCATTCGATCGCCACGCGCATCGCCTGTTCCTGGAACAGCGGCACGCCGAGCGTCTTGCCGAGCACCTTTTCCAGCGCTGGGCTGGGATACTCGACCGGCTCCTTGCCCTCGCGCCGGCGCAGGTAGGGATGCACCATGTCCCCCTGGATCGGCCCCGGCCGGACGATCGCCACCTCGATCACCAGGTCGTAGAAGGTGCGTGGCTTGATCCGCGGCAGCATCGCCATCTGCGCCCGGCTCTCGATCTGGAAGACGCCGAGCGTATCTGCCTTGCGGATCATCGCGTAGGTGCGAGGGTCCTCGGGCGGAATGGTGGCGAGGTCGAGCTCGGATCCCCTTGTGCTCCGCCAGGAGATCAAAGGCGCGCTTCATGCAGGAGAGCATCCCCAGCGCCAGGCAATCGACCTTCATGAACTTGAGCGCGTCGATGTCGTCCTTGTCCCACTCGATCACCTGGCGGTCCTTCATTGCCGCCGGCTCGAGCGGCACCAGTTCGTCCAGCCGGTCGCGGGTCAGGACGAACCCACCGGGGTGCTGCGACAGGTGATGCGGTGTGCCGATCAGCTGGCGCGCGAGATCAAGCGCCAGCCGCAGGCGGCGGTCGGCGAGATTGAGGTTCAGCCCTCGGCGTGCTTCGGCTCGACCCCTTCGTTGCTCCAACTCCACACCTGCGACGACAGCATCTTGATCAGGTCCTCGGACAGGCCAAGCGCCTTGCCGACGTCCCGGAGCCCGCGCGCCCGGTAGCGGATCACCGTCGAGCACAGCGCGCTGTGGTCGCGGCCATAGGTGTCGAAGACCCACTGCATGACGATCTCGCGCCGCTCGTGCTCGAAATCGACGTCGATGTCGGGCGGCTCCTTGCGCTCCTGGCTGACGAAGCGCTCGAACAACAAGTCGTTGCGCCCGGGATCGATCGAGGTGATGCCGAGCACGTAGCAGACCGCCGAATTGGCCGCCGAGCCTCTTCCCTGGCAAAGGATGTCGCGCGAGCGGGCGAACCGCACGATCGCGTTCACGGTGAGAAAGTACGGCGCGTAGCCGAGTTGCTCGATCAGCGTCAGCTCATGGCGCAGCAGGCGCCGGACCTTATCCGGCATGCCCTCCGGCCAGCGCCGCTCGGCACCCTCCCAGGTCAGCTGTTCCAAGGCCTGTTGCGGCGTCAGGCCAGGAATCGTCGCCTCGTCCGGATATTGATAGACCAGTTCGTCAAGGCCGAAGCGGCAACGCTCGACGATCTCCAGTGTCCGGGCGAGCGCTTCCGGATAGCGGGCGAACAGCCGGTGCATTTCCGCCGCGGACTTCAGGTGCCGGTCGCCGGATCGTTCGCGGCGAAAGCCCAAGTCGTCGATGCTGCAGCCTCGGCGGATGCAGGTGACAACCTCCCTGCAGGATGCGCCGCGACGGATGATGGAAGAGCACGTCGCCGGTGACCACGCTGCGTACCCCCGCCTGGGAGGCAAGATTCGCGAGCTGGTGCAGGCGAAGCTGGTCGCCCGGCCGGCGGCGGATCGTCATCGCAAGGTACGCCCGGTCGCCGAAGATCTCCGCCAAGCGCCGGAGCTGGGCGGCGCAGGCCGCATCCGCCATGTTCGGGACCAGCACGCCGATCAGGCCCTCGGCGTAGAGGGCGATGTCTTCCCAGGCGAGGATGCATTTGGCCTTGCCGCCGCGCCGCTTGCCGAGCGACAGCAGCCGGCACAGCCGGGCGTAGGCCGGACGGTCGGTTGGATAGACCAGGACCGACGCACCGTCAGTCAGATCGAGGCTGCAGCTGATGACCAGCCGGACGCCGGTTGCCTTGGCGGCTTCGTGAGCGCGGACGACGCCGGCGAGGCCGCTGCGATCGGTGATCGCCAACGCCTCGATGCCGCTTGCGGCGGCCTGGATGAACAGCTCCTCGCAGGAACTCGCGCCGCGCAGGAATGAGAAGTGCGAGGCGCACTGCAGCTCGGCAAATCTCATGCGAAGATACCGTGCAGGAACCAGCAAAACGATCCCGACGCGGGATTCTCGCCGTCGCCGGTCCGGAAGAGCCAGAAGCGCTCGCCCGCTTCATCCTCAACCTGGAAGTAATCCCGTACCGCGAATATCTCGGCATCACTGCGTATCCATTCGCCGTGAATACGTTCCGGTCCGTCCGCGCGCGTCACCCGGCGCCTGATCCCGCGCCAGGTGAAATGCACCGGCGGATGATCGGGGAGCAGCGCCAGCGTCTCGATCGCTTCCGGCGGCGACAGCAGGCGCGTAGGCCGTGGCCAATGGAGCGGCCACCGGCCCTGAGTGGGCGCTGAAAGCGGTGCAATCTTGCGGATCGAGCGTTCGGGAACGTCGCTTTCGACGGCGGCGAAGCGGTAGAGCCGGTCGGCCCCGACGCGGTTGGCGAGCGTGTCGATCAGCCCGGCCACCTCCGGCAGCGCCGGATCGCTCAGGCTCGTCGCCGCCGGGCGGTAGTCGAGCCGCTCGACGATCGGCGCGGAAAGAGTCATCCGCTCGATGCCGAACCCGGGGTCAATGGTCTCGATCCGCTCGCCGAGCAGCCGGGTCAGCCGCTTGACGTCGCGCGCCGGCTTCGCCGTGCCGATGCGAACAGCCTCGATGCGGTTGTCGACACGGTGGCAAAGAAGGTCAAGGCGTCGCGCGCCCAGGCCACGGTTTTCCAGCGTAAAGCAGAGGTCGGTGACAAGTACGCCGATGTAACGAGCGATGGTTTCCGCGGCGCCGATAGGCTCGGCGAAATTGCGCCGAGCTTCGATCCGTTCGGGCACAGCGACCGGCGTGATCGGCTCGAACAACCGGCCGAACGCCTGATCGAGCCGTCGGCCGACCTCGGGTCCAAACCGCAGCGCCAGCGGCGCCCGCGGCTGTGCCTCCAGTTCGCCGATGCGCTCGAACCCCATGCGCGCGAGGCCAGTGACGAGATCCGGCGAAAGCCGCAAGGCCGCGATCGGCAGATCGGCGACCGCCGCCCCCGTCGCGTCGCCGGCAACCACTAGCGTCGGACGGGCGCGATAGCGGGCGAGCGCATGCGCGGCGCCGCGCGTCCCCGCCATGGCAGCCCTTGCCCGCACGCCGGCGGCCGCTAGGCGATCGGTGAGATCGACAAGCATCGCCGCTTCGCCACCCTTGAGATGCGAGGCGCCACTGGCGTCGATGACGAGGCCATCCGGCGGGTCGGCGGCGACCACCGGCGAATACTGCTTCAGCGCCCACAGCGCCAGTCGGTCGAGGCCGGAAGCGTCGGCGGCCGGCTCGGCTTCATAGGTGCGCAGTCGGGGAACGAGGGCGTGGGCCTGGGTGGCAGCCATCCCAGCCTGCAGGCCGAGACGCTGCGCCGCGTCATCGGCCGCCTGGACGACGCTACGACGTCCGTCCCGCCCGATCAGGACCAGCGGCACCTCAGGCGGAAGCGCGGAGGCGCCCATTGCGCGACGCAGCCGATCGGTCGGCCAGGTCGGCAGGAACAGCGAGACGACCCTCTTCATCGGAGGCTTCGAGCACGAACTCCGCGCATTCTCCGGCGCGGCATCGGATGAGTTCGACCAACCAGCGCGCCCTACCGATCCCTGGCACAGGCAGCGCCGTCGATGGCAGAGCCGAAATGCGCCAGCGCGTCACCGCAGCCGTCGGCTGCCCGAAGTCGGCCGCCTCCGTCTGCCGGCGCCAGCGCCGCAGCGCGATCCCGAGGGTGCCGGAGGTTTCGGCGGCGAGTTGCAGCCGCCGCGAGGCGGTCGTCGGCAAGCGCGCCACCTCTGCCACCACTCCACCCAGCCCGCCATGGCGCAGCCCCTCTTCGAAACAGGCCAGTACCGTCTTGTCGTCACCGGCTTCAGCGTAGATGAACCGGTCGGGATCGAGGCCCGCCTGGCCCAGCGCCGGAGCAAAAAGATCCGGCCGGGTCACGCACCACAGCACCGGACCCGGGCTCCGTGCGACGATGCCAGCGGCGAACAGCGCCGCGGCCGCACCGTCGATGGCACCGGCGCCACCGCCCGCGACCTCGTGCAGAGCTCCAAGCGCCAGCCCACCCTCGGGCAGCACCTCATCGATCGCCTCGATACCGAACGGCAGCACGCCACGCGACGTTCGCGCGCCAGCTTCGATCGCCCGAATGCGAGCACGCAACGTATCAATGGCAGCTTGGGAGCGGGATTCCATCAAGCGGAACACGCCGTATCTCCAGGGCGTTGGAGAAGCGATTGAGGAATGGAGGGATGGAATGAGAGGGTCGAAGTCCGTAGGGGCTGCTACGCTTGCCTTGGGATTGATGCTGACGATCGCCGGCAATGCGGCGGAAAATCCAAGCCCTGCCAAACCGGGCGTCGAACCCAGCGCCTTGCCCAGCGCCGAGACACAGGACGAGGATTTTCTGCGTACTGCCCCGGGTCTCTTATTTCCCGAAATTGATGCGAGCAAGCTCGGTGCCGAGAAGGCGGAAGACCCGCAGCTCAAGGCCATGTCGCAAAGAATGGTTGAATCCTACACGAAGCTGGCGCGCGAACTGGAAGCTGCAGGGCGCTCTGCCGGGCTTCAGGTGTCGAACAAGCAAGACCCGCACGCGGTTCACCGTCTGCAGCGATTGCAGGACACAGGCCCGCAGTTCGACCTGACCTTTCTCGCTGAACAGGAGGGTTGGCACAAGAAGCTGGTCGCCATTTACTCTATGGAAGAACGTGCCGGTCGGAACGAAGCTCTGAAGAAACACGCCGAGCAAGGTCGCGCGCTGTTGATAAAGAATCTCGAAGAGATTCAAAGCTTGCAAGCCCGCCTGACGGACCAGCGAACGACACCCGGCCGCTGAGCACCTGGAGTCGCTATCGGCGACGATAACTACTGTGGCACTCCCGCCTGGCGAAGTAATTCTAGGAAACGATCAAGCGTTTCTTGTTTCTTGAACGCGGCGAACTGCGGCACGCGCGCCAGATCAAAGTCGGGGCTCACCTGCAGCAGGGCCAGCACAAGATCACGAGCTTCGTTCAACCGATCGATCGCCATATAGGTAGCGATCATCAACAAGAAACTCGGGATTGGCGGCGGTTCCGTCCTCGACCCGACGAGCCGATGGAACACCGCGACCGCATCCAGATGACGGCCCAGAAGGAAAAGCGCACGGGCCCAGATCGGCAGATACCAATCGGGATGCCTTGGGTTCAGCCGCACGGCCAAGTTGATCTCCGCCAAGCCCTCTGCCGGACGACCAATGAAGTTCAGCACCAGCGCGTTCAAGGCGCGCATATCCGCGCTGTTCGGGCCGAGTAATATAGCGCGCTCGAGCGCCGACTCGGCGCGCTCGTGATGACCCATCCAAAGCTCAGCACCACCAAGCACGCCATAGCCCCAATAGTCGTCGCGATCAGCCTCGATGGCCTTCAGTGCTTCCGCACGAGCCCTTTCCAGGTCCTCTCTCGTATCTTCTGTCTGACCCAGTAAAGCCCGATGCAGGTAAGCATGGGCTAATGCCGTATGCGCTCGCGAGTAGGACGGATCGATGGCGAGAGCAGCTTCGGCGGCGTCAACCGCGGCTTTGATGTTCGCGCGGGTCATACGAAATATCAGCCCCACGGAATGCAGGACGTGACCATACGCTCCCAGATCCGCGGGTTTCTTGCGAGCACTCTGTTCAAAGCCGATATCGACAAGCTTCTTCAGCAGCGTGCTGTAGATGGCGCCGGTCAACTCATTCTGGACCTCAAAGACGTCCTCAAGCGATCGGTCATAGCGCTCGGCCCAGATGCTGCCGTTGGTCATGGCATCGCGCAGCTGCGCCGTTACGCGGATGCGATTGCTGGTTCTGCGGACCGTCCCTTCAAGGACGTAGCGCACACCAAGATCCTGACCGATCGTTTGAATGTCTTTGGGGCTGTCCTTGTAAACAAGAGTGGAGTGATGCGCGATGACGAACAGGTCGGGCTCGCGCGAAAGCTCCGTGATAATGTCCTGTGCCAAACCATCAGCGAAGTAATCTTTATCGGGCGTATCGCTCATGCTCTTGAAGGGCAATACAGCAATCGAAGGCTTGTCGGGAAGTATCAGTGCCGGGCTTCTATCTCCTACCCGAGGCAACGGTGCTGGCCCCAGATCAATACGGTAGCGTGCACGGGCTCCGCGATATTCTTGACGACCCGTTCACCCAAATCCTCGAAGCGGGCGTCGATCTTGTTCCGCACTTGGCGATACGCGTCCGCTGAAAGGCAGATCCCGCCAGGTTCGGCCAATCCCTCCAAGCGAACTGCCAGATTCACCCCATCCCCGTAGAGGTCATCGTCTTCCACGATAACGTCGCCAAGGTTTATGCCTGCCCGAAAAACGAGGCGTTGCTCTTGCGGCAGCTTCCGCTCGCTATCGCTCCAGCTTTGCTGCAGTGCGACCGCGCACTCCACCGCGTCGATGACGCTGCGAAATTCAGCCAGGAAGCCATCTCCGGTGAGCTTGACGACGCGCCCCCGGTGCTGGTCAACGACAGGCTTGTTGATTTCCTCATGCAGTGCCCGGTAATGAGCATAAGTCCTTTGCTCGTCCTCGGACATGAGGCGCGAGTAACCAACAACGTCGACGGCAAGTATGGCGGCGAGGCGGCGCACTGCGGGGGATGCTCCCTGTTAAGGCAAGAGTATCCGAGCATCACCTGTGAAGCTATCCGGTCGAGGGGTCGCAAAAGAGCAGCCGGGCGCCATCCTGTCGTCGTCGATGCGATAGCAGAATGAACAGGCGCCCAGCACTGGCCGCGCTTTACGACCGAGTCAGCCCGGCGTTATCGATGCCGCAGTTTGTCCGAACAGGAGCTTCCTGCTGTTTTCGTCGACCACCGGCTGGTCCGAAACCGCCTGACCTTTCTCGTAGGCGCGCAGCGTCGCCGGCCGCTGGCGTACGGCCTCGAACCAGCGGCGCAGGTCGGGGAAGTCGTCCAGGGTCTGCTGCTGCCGTTTCCATGGCACGATCCACGGGTAGCACGCCATGTC
Source organism: Rhodospirillales bacterium (assembly GCA_016712375.1). GTDB lineage: Bacteria > Pseudomonadota > Alphaproteobacteria > Rhodospirillales > Defluviicoccaceae > Defluviicoccus. The sequence goes on along the minus strand of JADJRE010000006.1, from coordinate 202,304 downwards.
GGCAATGCTGTAGGCGTCACCAGCGATGAAAGCACGGCCCTGCAGCCGGCGGTCGAGCACGCCGTACAGCCGATTGGTTTCAGCGACGTACCGATCGACCGCATAGGTGATCTTCTCGGGCGCGTACTGCACAAAGTGGTGATTTTGCCCCGCCATCGGGCCGAGCCCACCGACCTGCCAGAACAGCCACTCCAGCACTGTCTTGCGCGCCCGCGTTTCGGCCGGCAGGTACTGCCCGGTTTTATCGGCGAGGTAGATAAGGATGGCGCCGGACTCGAACACCGAGATCGGCGCACCGCCGTCGGCCGGGTCATGATCGACAATTGCCGGCATCCGGTTGTTTGGGGAGATTGCAAGGAACTCAGGGCGAAACTGTTCGCCCTTGCCGATGTCGACCGGCACGATGCGGTAGTCGAGGGTCGCTTCCTCCAGGAACATTGTGATCTTGTGGCCGTTCGGCGTCGGCCAGAAGTGCAGGTCGATCATAACTGCTTCCGTTCCAGCAAGTTGTTGCCAAACAGATGGTTTGTCCGATGGCCAAACAAAAGGCTGTTGAGACGGGGGAGGGGATTGCGCTCAGCCGGCGGCACCACCCGAGAGCAAAGCGCACAGTCCGCCCGCCAGCCGTGCCGTCTCCCAGTCGATGCGGCCGTTGACGCGCGCCGGTCGCCAGTGGCGCTGGAACGCCTTGAGCGTGGCGAAGAAGTCGTCGGTCTCATATCCGATCTCGGTCAGCATCGCGCGTATCGCGTCCTCGTCCATCACGCAGTCTTCGGCTTCGACAGGCCATAGGCCAATTCCGGCACGCGCCAGGCGATGCCAGTCGAACAACTCGCCGGGATCCAGCTTGCGGCGCGGTGCGACGTCGGCGTGGCCGACGACGTTGCGGGGCGGGATCGGCCAGCGGGAGAGGATGCCGAGCGCCAGATCGACCAGACCCGCCATCTGCTCGCGCGGGAACTCGCGGTAGCCGAACTCGTGCCCTGGATTGACCAACTCGATGCCGATCGAACGCGCGTTGATGTCGGTGGCGCCGCGCCAGAAGGCGACGCCGGCGTGCCAGGCGCGCATTTCCTCGTCGACCAGGCGGACGACGGTGCCGTCTTCTTCGACGAGATAGTGGGCGCTGACCTTCGCTTCCGGATCAGTCAGCCGGGCCAGCGCTTCGGCCGCGCTCCGCATACAGGTGTAATGCAGCACCAGCATGTCGATTTCGGTGCCGGGCGGCCGCTGGTCGAAATTGGGAGACGTGAGGTCGGCGATCATGATGGCGTCGGCGGCTCCGGCAAGCGCGGGCGGAGGAACTGGATCATCGCCACCCCGGCCAGTGTGACCGATCCCCGATCAGCACGTTGCCAGTCAGCGTTTCGCCGAGCAAGGGCACCGCCAGGCCAACGGCAAGCACCGGCGACAGCAGGGTTAGCGGCACGACCGAGTTCATCGCATGCTTGCCGATTAGATGATACCAGAGACCGTAAGCAATGATCGAGGCACCGATCGCCATGTAGACGACGGCTCCCCAGGCGCGCCAGTCAGCAGAGCGAAGGGCCGCCGCCTGCCCTTCTTCCAGCAACAGACTGGCCAGCAGCAGCTGCGGAAAGGCAAGCAGCGCCACCCAGGCATTGAGGGTGAACGGGTTGATCCGGCCTAGCCGCTTGATCAGCACGTTGGCCAGCGCCCAGGCGAAGGCGGCGCCGACGACCATCAGGAAGGGCGGCAGCGAGGGTACGCGAGCGGGATCGCCGGCGAGCAAGTAGACACCGACGAACGCCACCAGCATGCCAGCAAGCTGCCAGACACCCAGCCGCTCGCGGTAAAACAGCAGTGCCAGCAGCGCGCTGAACGGAACCGTGAGCTGGATGGCGATGGCGGCCGGGCCGGCGTCGATGCCCCTGAGGCCAGCGAACATCAGCCCAAAATGCAGACCGCCCAGCAGTACCGAGAGAGCGACGATCTCCCGCCAGCGATCACCGAGCGGCTTCAGGTAAGCCGCAAGCAACGCCGCGACCAGCGCAAACCGCAACGACATCAGGAGCAGCGGCGGCAACTGCTCGACGCCAATTTTGCCGACGATAAAGTTGAGCGCCCAGATCAGCACTATTGTCATTGCCGCCGCCCAGTCGAGCGCGGAGAGGCCGCGACCGGATGCTGCGCGGGCGGACACCGGCATTGCCGCTACTTCATGCCCCGCTCGCGGCTGATCTGGTCGTAGGCGGCGTTGATCGTCGCCATCTTTTGGTTCGCTGTTTCGATGAACTTCTTTGCCGCGCCCTTGGCGCTGAGCACGTCCGGGTGATGCTCGCGGATCAATCGACGATAGGCGCGCTTCACCTCGTCGTCGCTGGCGCCGTGGCTCAATTCGAGAACCGTGTAGGGATCGGCATGCTCGGCGTGCATGAACATCCCGCGCACCCGCTCGAAGGTGTTCCTGTGCAGGCCGAACAGCTCGCTCGTGCGGCGCAGGAAGCTCAGTTCGACTGGCTTGATGCCCCCATCGGAGCGGGCGATATAGAATAGGCTCGACAGCAGATCCTCGAGCAGGCCTGGCTCGTGACGGAACAGGCTGCCCAGCTGTCGGGCGTAGGGCTCGAAGCCTTGAGCGTCCTGTTTTGATGTGTCGAACAGGCGCCCGACTTTCTTCAACTCGCCGGCAGGGACCCGGAAAACCTCCTTAAACGCATTGATTTCCTTGCGGTTGACCGGCCCGTCGACTTTGGCGATCTTCGCGCCTAGGACGACGACAGCCACGCTGAACGCCATCTGTCGGGATGCTTCGTCGGCTATGTATGGCCCGCCGAAGCCGCTTGGCTGTGCGCCGAAGGGTGGAAGCTGGCCGTTGGGTCCGTCCTGTATCTTGTCATAGGCATGGCCGGCAGCGGCGCCGAACAGGGCGCCGATCGGGCCGCCCATCGCGAAGCCGGCGAAACTGCCGAAGATCTTGCCCCACATGCCGTATTCCGCTCCGAGCGAATGCTTGTTGCCTCACCTTAATCCCAACGCTCACACACACAAGCTTCCCCGGCCGGAGCCTGCCCTGCGCCGGCCGCGGGGCAGGCACGCGCCGGCCGCGGCGGTTCAGGAGACAGCGACGCTGTGCTTCTGCAGCGCCTCGCGCAGTTCCTGTTCCTGTTCGTTCGACAGCGATGTCTTCAGCACCGTGCCTTCGTAGCGGCTCAGGTCGGGCAGCACCTTGTCCAGTGTCACCTTGCGCAGCAGCACGAACAGGGCTGACGAGTCGGGGCAGATCTGTTCTCCCATCTTCTTAATGAAGTCGTCGTCGATGCCATAGTCTGCCAGTGCGCCGGACAACGCCCCGGCGCCCGCCCCGGCGGCGGCGCCGATCAGCAGACCAGCGAGCGGATTCATGAACAGGATCCCGACCAGGGTGCCCCACAGGGCACCCCAGGTTCCACCCGACAAAGCGCCGGTACGAACCAGGTCCACCGCCTGCTTCAGTTGCAGCTTGCCCTCCTCGTCACGGGTGACGACGCAGGAGTCTTCCAGATCGACAAGGTGCTCCTTCTGCATCGAGCGCAGGTCGTTGAGAACCTGATCGGCGGTGTGCCGACCCTTGAATACGATACAAACCAGATCGCTCATCTCGCCCTCATGCATGTGGATGAAAGAGATAGACCAACAACATTACTGTCAGCTCGCAGGATATTGCGCGTTGCGGCGGGCAGGGCAAGCCGATTAAGTCGGGCGATTGCAAAAGTCGGAAAGCGGAGACGGAGTGTCCGACGGCGTCCGGATGCCGCTGCGAGGGTGGCGGCGGCGAGCCTTGAAGCAGGCCGGCAGACCGGCAGACCGGCAGACCGGCAGACCGGCAGACCGGCAGACCGGCAGACCGGTGAAGGAAGCGCGCTGTTATTGTTCGCCACAGTGCTGCCCCGGGTGCGATTGAGATCCGATTGGGATCCCGTTTGGATCCGATCCGGATCCGGTTTGCGCCAAAAAAACCGCGTAAGTACCTGATTTTTATCTGTTCGCTTGTTAAACGTGGCCAATCTGTCGTCAAACGTCGTCATTTGTCGTCATTTTCGTAGCAAAGGCCGAGGACGCACCGCCGCCGCACACTTGGCGGAAAAAGCCGAAGGCGGATTTGCCAGCGTTCTCGTCCACCGTCTCTCGATAATCTTCAGCGGCTACAGCCGCCTGACGACGAAACATAACAAGAACATATACCCCGGTAAGTCAGTCAGGCAAGCGCCTAGCCACCTACGCTAACGCTTAGGTTCGAAAGCATAGCATCAGCTGCCGGATGCGTTGGCGGGAGCGTACGGTTGCATGCGATGGACGCCCGCGTGCATCGCCCTGCGCTAGCTGACACGAGGCGCGCTTAAATGCAGAAGATCAATCCGTTCCTTCAAGGCCAAGTAACCCGGGGCCTTGACACTGCCCTTTAAGTTGTAGAAAAAACTCGATTTGAACCCAAGGGGAGGAAAAATCTGATGCTGGACCTCAACGTTGCCGTTCGGCGGCGCGGTTTTTTGCGTTTGAACCTGACTGCGTTGGCGGCTGGAGTGTTCGCTAGTGTGTTCAATAGCGGCTTGGCGCACGCCGTTCGTCAATCGTCGCCGCCAGGCATTCCCTCATTGAACCCGGAAGATCCACAAGCGAAGGCGCTGAGCTATACTCCTGACATAACAGATGAAAGTCAGAAGTTGCCAGCCTCAGCCGTTACAGCGGGCCAAAGATGTAGTAATTCCCAGCTCTTCTCCGGCACACCTGGCGCTGAATGGGGACCGTGCGCTATATTTTCTTATCGCGTTGACCCAGATACAAAGAAGAACCTGGTTGTGAGTTCCGATGGCTGGTGCAAAGGATGGGCACCGAGGGCCGGTTAAGTAGCAAGCGGGGCAGGGACAACGCGTCGCCGTCCCGAGGATCGGTGCGATCAGCTCTCGTACTTGTGGAAGCCGCGGCCGAAGTTGCGCCGAGGTAGCCGGCGTCAACCATCTGCTTTAGCAGCGGGCTCGGGCGGTACTTCGAGTCCTCGAAGGCGTCGTAGAGCGTCTGCATGACGTTCAGCGTCACGTCGAGGCCGATCAGGGTCGGCCAGTGCCAGCGGCCGATCGGGTGGTGGCGCCCAGATTCATCACGTCGTCGATATCGTCCGGCCCGGGAGCCCGTTCTCTTAGTTTTATGAAACTGCCACGACTGGTGGTGGCTGCCAGGTGCCATGGCCGATGGGCAGCAGCGACGGTGGCTCCGTCTTCGGCCAATAGAGCCGCATGACCAGGTAGACCGGCCCGTTCGGGGCCGGCAGCCAGTTGCTCTCCCGCTCCGGCCCGGGCGATTGGTTCTGTACGTAAATGGTTAGCGAGCCGTCGGCGCCCCGCTTCATCGCCGAAAGCATCGGCGAGTTGATGAGGTAGCGGTTGATCGGGTTCTTGATCAGCAGTTGCGTCTTGCCGTCATACATCGTTACCGACCAGAAGGCATTGACCGGCGGCAACTGTTCCGCAGGGAAGGTGATCGTGTACTTCGCCTGGCTGCAATCGATCGCGTTCCCGTTCGCGTCCGTGCGCGTGAAGGGGATAGGCCGCCTCGACGGTGTCGTTGGCGTAGATGCCAGCCTTCGCCACGGTCGCGCGCAACAACCAGTCGCCGTTGTAGCCCTCAGGGCTGCCCGCAATATTGGTCGCCCGCCAGCCATTCATTGCCACGCCGGCATTGGCCACCGCTGCTTCGACCTTCCGCTCGCCCTCCCACATCCCCAGGTCCACTTCGATGCGGTCGAGCAGCGAATCGCCGCCGGCGCTGGCAGCCACGCCGGCACCGACACCGATCCGCGCAAGCTGCGCGCGCATCTCAGTCTCGTTCGGCAGCGGCGGATTGAACTGCAACGCGAAGTCCAGATAGTCGAAGAAACGCCGCTTCGCGAGGTCGGCATTGATCGCCGGCCAGTGATCGCGGGCGCCGGCGGCGGCGCCGGCTGGCCGAGAAAGGCCGAAAGAGGCTGCGCCTTGTAGCCCGCCTGCACCGCCTGGACGTTCGGCATGTCATCCGGGCTGAACAGCTGGGTGCGGAAGATGGCGAGCGCGAACTGCGTCGGTGAGCGCACGACTGTCGCAGCCCGGGGGGCGTCACGCCCTTCCAGCCGGGGCCGGCAACGAGAGTGCTGCCGCCGTCGTTGCCGGTGGAGCGACTGCCGATGTAGCCGACGTTGTAGGTATTGCCGTCGACGATCTGCACAGAAAAGTACCGCTTGGGGTCAACCGGTGGGACCGAGAGCACCATCGGTTCGGCACGCAGGTCCATCCAGCACATCGAATAGGGCGTATCGCTGTTCGGCGTGACGACGGCGGTGTCCTTCCAGGTGAACACCTGCGCGTCGTTCCAGATCTGGTTGAACGGCGCCTTGTACTGCGGATTGCCGCGGTCGATGGCGAACTCGTACATCACTGCGTAGTTCATCACGATCGGCAGGCCATAGATAAATCCCGCCTCGGCAATATTCTTGGCACCGACGATGCCTGGGCGATCGGCCTGCGCAGCGGCGATGCGCGGCAGCACAGCGGCGCCCGCTCCGGCAAGCAAGGCGGCGCGCAGCAGGTGCCGCCTGCCGGCGAAGTCAACCGTTGGCATGACATCCCCCCTCGGGCGAACCCGGACCATCTCAAGCCCGCCCTTCATTTCCACGATTTTCCTCCGCGCCGCAAGCCTCTGAATTGCGGCCGTCACGCAAAGTGGCCCGGTTCGCGTCGCGCGTGCCGACCCTCTCGGCGCTTCGGTGAGGGAGGGGCGACGCGAGGTGGTCCCTCCGCGTCGCCGTCCAAGTACCGTGCCGCGATCAGCTCTCGTACTTGTGGAAGCCGCGGCCGGATTTGCGGCCGAGGTAGCTGGCGTCGACCATCTGCTTGAGCAGTGGGCTGGGGCGGTACTTCGAGTCCTCGAAGCCGTCGTACAGCGTCTGCATGACGTTCAGCGTTACGTCGAGGCCAATCAGGTCCGCGAGCGCCAGCGGGCCGATCGGGTGGTTGGCGCCCAGCTTCATCACGTCATCAATGTCGTCAGGCCCGGCGAGGCCCTCGTAAAGGCAGTTGATCGCCTCGTTGATCATCGGGATCAGCACCCGGTTGACGACGAAGCCGTAGGAGTCCTTCACCAGGTGCGGGGTCTTGCCCACCTTGCGGCTGGTCTCCAGCACCGCCTCGCAAGTCTCGTCGTCGGTTTGCAGCGCGCGGATCACTTCGATCAGCTGCATCACCGGCACCGGATTGAAGAAGTGCATGCCGATCACCTTGTGCGGCCGCTTGGTGGCGGCGGCGATCTTGGTGACCGAGATGGACGAGGTGTTGGTGGCGAGGATGGCGTCCGGCTTGCAGACGCTCGTCGAGCTCGCGGAACAGCTTGGTCTTCAGATCAACGTTCTCGAGCGCCGCCTCGACGATCAGGTCGCAGTCGGCGAGCGGGGCGGTGTCGACGGCGCCCTTCACCCGCGCCAGCGCCGCGTCCTTCGCCTCGACGCTGATCTTGTTGCGCGACGCCATCCGCTCCAGGCTCTTCTTGATCGTCGACAGGCCGCGGTCGACGAACTCCTGCTTGATATCGCGCATGACGACGTCGTAGCCGGAGACGGCGAACGCCTGTGCGATGCCGTTGCCCATCGTGCCGGCGCCGACGACGCCTACCTTCTTGATCTCCATTCCGTCCTCCTCCCCTGCGCCGTGCATTGTCGGTGCGCTGGATGGTTATCGGTGCTGATTGCCGGCGCGACGGCCGGCGCGGCGATCATCTTGCACGGCGGATCGGGATGTGAAAGGAGAAATCTTCATGACCGGGATTTGCTGGAGGAGCGGCATGGGCAGCATCGGTGGTGCGCCGGATGCGAGGTCGATTCCAGCCCGCCACACGCGCTGCAGTATGCGGACAGGCTGGGGGTGAGGGTCAATGACGGAAGCAGAGGATGCGAACCTCCGCCAGTGGATCGGCAGGACCGAGACGGCAACGGATTGGTTGGGGACGGAGCGCGCGCTCGCGCTGCAAGCGGCCCTGGACCGGACCGAGCCACCGCTGCGGGAGGGAGACTGGCTTCCGCCGCTCCGCCACTGGCTCTACTTCTGGACGATCGTGCCACGTCCGCTAGGCCGCGACGGCCATCCGGCGCTGGGCGGGTTTTTGCCCCCGGTCGGCACGGCGCGGCGCATGTGGGCCGGCAGCAGGGTGCAGTTTCCTGGGCGGCTGAGACTCGGAGAGGAGGCGCGGCGAACTTCAACCATCCTCGACGTGAGGCTGAAGGCCGGCCGGACGGGGCGCCTGATCTTCGTCACCGTCCGGCACGAGATCAGCGGCGCACAAGGTCTCGCGGTGATCGATGAACAAGACATTGTGTACCGCGAAGAAAAAGGGACCGGCGCTTCCGACCGGGGCGGGGAGGCGGCGCCGACCGACGCGCCATTCGTCGAGCGGATCATTCCCGACAGCACCTTGCTGTTCCGCTATTCCGCGCTGACCTTTAATGGTCATCGCATTCATTATGATCGCGACTACGCGGTCAACGTCGAGGGCTACCGGGGCCTGGTGGTCCATGGACCGCTGCTGGCGACGCTGATGGTCGACCTGGCAGGGGTCGGCGATCGCCAGCTCACCCATTTCGAGTTCCGCGGCCACCGCCCGGTCATCGACATCAATCCGTTTACGGTCTGCGCCGTGGCGCGCGATGGCGCCCGAGCCCTCTGGGTGGCGGACGGTGACGGTCTGCTGGCGATGAAGGGAAGTGCGGAGTTCGCCTAGTCTGCGCGGCAAAGCCGGCCGCACTTCCATCAAGCCTCCGGACGTGCCGATGCGCACGGCCGGCTTGCAATCACCGGGGCTGCGAGTAGCATCGATGCTGCCAGACGGCCGGATGGCCGCCTTCGTTCCGGCTCCGGCCGGGTGGGGGAGGAAAGTCCGGGCTCCACGGAAACACGGTGCCGGGTAACGCCCGGCGGGGGCGACCCCAGGGACAGTGCCACAGAGAGGAGACCGCCGGCCGGGACTTTCGGTCCGCCGGCAAGGGTGAAAGGGTGCGGTAAGAGCGCACCGCGTCTGCCGGCAACGGCAAGCGGCACGGTAAACCCCACCGGGAGCAAGACCAAATAGGGACGGCGCGTCGGCTCGTGCCTTCGGGCGGATGCCGGCGGGCGGGTTTCCGCGTCGCCGTCCGGGTCGGTCGCGCGAGGCGTCCGGTAACGGACGTCCCAGATGAATGGCCATCACCTGCCGAACGGCAGGTACAGAACCCGGCTTACAGGCCGTCTGGCACCTTTTCCCTTTCAACTTCCTCGTGAGCCGCGCCGGGTGCTGCCCGGATCGGGGGGAACAGCCCGCCAATACAATTAGAACAAAAAAAGAACAAAAAGCGATCAAAGACAGTTGGGGTAAAAAACTGCCTGACGTCGATTCGCAAATCCTGTGAACGCGGGGTGCGGAGCTGCTGCATGTAGTAGGCATGCTGCAACTGCGGCATCATTTGGGCAGATGGCGCTGGATCTTTGCCGAACTGTGGATAAACACTTGTTAACCCAGCCAGGTCCACTGTGTCCCATTGACCACCATTGCTACCCATGATATCCCATTACTCGTCGGCTCGGAAGAGCAGGTTATTGGCCGGCGCCACCCACCGCAGAACGACGCGCGATCGTGGCGCTGAAGCCGGGGCTTTCCGCGGGAACCGTAATGCCGTTATTGGTCGGCCAGCACACCAACAAGATCGACCGGAAGGGACGGGTCTCCGTGCCGAAGCAGTTTCGCGACTTCTACCAGGCGAAAGGCGGCTTCTCCGGCATCTATGTCTATCCATCGCCCAAGCTGGCGGCGGTCGAAGGCTGCGACGAACAGTTCATGGAGCGGGTAAGTGCCAGCCTCGACGACTTGGCGCTGTTCTCTGAAGAACAGAATGACTTGGCGGCGGTAATTCTCGGCAGCGCGCACGCGTTGCCGTTCGATCCGGAAGGGCGGATCGTGCTGCCGGCCAGCCTGATCGACCACGCCGGGCTCGATGGCGAAGCGCGGTTTGTTGGTCTCGGCAACACGTTCCAGATCTGGAACCCGGAGCAGTACGAGAAGCGCCATGCGGAGGCTTTCGATCGGCTGCGCGAACGCGGAGCGACGCTGCCGCTGCGGCGCGGGCCAGAGACTTCGAGATGAGCGCGCCCGAGCCAAATTCGCCGCAACAACACACGCCGGTGATGCTCGCGGAGGTGCTCGATGCGCTGGCGCCGCGCCCGGGCCGTCTGTACGTCGATGCCACCTTCGGTGCCGGTGGTTACGCCGCGGCGATCCTCGACACCGCGCCGTGCCGGGTCCTCGGCCTCGATCGTGATCCGGATGCGTGCCGGCGGGCGGAAGCGATGGTCGCCCGCTATGCCGGTCGGCTGACGGTGGTGCACGGCCGCTTCGGAGACTTGTCGGCGATCGCCGCGGCGCGCGACATCGCTGCTATCGACGGGATTGCCTTCGATCTCGGTGTTTCCTCGCCACAGCTCGATACCAGCGAGCGCGGCTTCTCGTTCCGTTTCGACGGTCCGCTCGACATGCGCATGGACACCACCTGCGGCGTGCCCGCCGCTGATGCGGTGAACCGGATGCCCGAGGACGATCTGGCCGATCTGATCTGGCGGCTCGGCGACGAGCGATTTTCTCGCCGCATTGCCAGGGCGATCGTCCGCGCACGCACGGTAACGCGGATCGACAGAACGGCGCGGCTTGCCGAAGTCATCCGCTCCGTTCTGCCGCGTGCCGCCGATGGCATCGATCCGGCCACCCGGACATTCCAGGCGCTGCGCATCTGGGTGAATGACGAACTGGGTGAACTCGAACGCGGGCTGGTGGCGGCGGAAGCGTTGCTGGTCTCAGGCGGCCGACTGGTTGTCGTCGCCTTCCATTCGCTGGAGGACCGGTTGGTGAAGAATTTCCTGCGGCAGCGCACCGGTGGCGAGCCGCGCGCATCGCGGCATCTCCCGGGGACAGCGGACTCGGAGCCGCCAGCATCTTTCCGACTGATCACCCGGCGCCCGTTGCGGCCATCGCCGCGCGAGTTGGCCGACAACCCACGATCGCGTTCAGCCCGCCTGCGCGCCGCCGAGCGGGTCGTGGTGGCGCCGAACGACGCACCGAACGCTACGAGGAGAGCGGCATGAGCGGCTGGTCAACGTTCGTCAGGCAGGCGACAGTTCTCTGTGCGTTACTGGCGGTGGCACTAGCTGTGGTGCTGCTGACCGTCACGCATCAGGTGCAGGGGCTGGAGGAGGAACTTGGCACCCTGCGCCACGGTGTCGCCGCCGAGCAGCAGAAAATGCACGTGCTGCAGGCGGAGTTCAGTCTGCTCGTCGAGCCGGAACGGCTGCGCCGTCTAGCAACCGCCCATCTTGGCCTGGTCCCGGTCGAGCCGGTGCAGCTGGGCAGTTTTGCGACACTTGATCAGGTGTCCTTGCCGACCGGTGAAGCCGCCGCCACCGCGGCGCGGTCAACCACCGCCTCACATAGCGCCCCCAGCAGGGAGCATCGCCGATGATTGCCAGACGGCCCGACGCCTCCGCGCAACAACGCAGCGTTGCCGCAAAGCGGCTCGTTGGCGTTTCACAGCGGGCACTGGAGACGGCCCGCAACCGGCTTCTCGCCTGTGGCGTTATCTTCGTGCTCGCCTTCCTGGTAATGGCCGGCCGGCTGGTCGATCTTACCCTGCTTGGCGGCTCACCGGAGCGACGCGCTGCCGCCGCGATAAACGGCGTGGAAGCGGCTCCCCGGGCGGACATCGTCGACCGCAATGGCGTGCTGCTGGCGACCAGCCTGCCAACCGCTTCGGTCTATGCCGATCCGAAGGAGATCATCGATCCGGACGGGGCGGTGAGCGACCTGCTGCGGGTATTTCCCGATCTCGACCGCTCGGTCATCCACACCCGGCTGACCAGTGCGTCCCGTTTCGTCTGGGTGCGGCGAGGAATTACTCCAGAACAGAAGCAGCGGGTTAACGCTCTCGGCATCCCTGGCATCAACTTCGTCGACGAGCGCCGCCGTGTTTACCCGCAAGGTCGTGCCGTGGCGCATGTCGTTGGATTTACGGACATCGATGGCCACGGGATCGCCGGCGTCGAGGAGAACTACGACCGCACCCTCACCGCCGGGCATGACCTGCGCCTTGGCCTTGATATCCGGGTCCAGCACATTCTGCGCCGCGAGCTGCTGGAGGCGCAGCGCGAGTTCGACGCGCTCGGCGCCGCCGGGCTCGTTCTCGACGTCGCCACCGGCGACGTCATCGGTCTTGTTCTCGCTGCCGGATTTTGATCCGAACGAGCCGGTGCTGGATCCAGACGATGAAGCACGGTTCAACCGCGTAACCAAGGGCGTCTACGAGATGGGCTCGACGATGAAGCTGTTCACCGTCGCCATGGCGCTCGACAGCGGCACAACGACGCTCGCCGGCGGCTACGACGCCAGCCGGCCGCTGCACATCTCCCGCTTCACGATCAGCGACTACCATCCGAAAGCACGCTGGCTGTCGACGAAGGAGATCCTCGTTTATTCCTCGAACATCGGCTCGGCGCTGATGGCGCTCGACGTCGGCACGACATTGCAGAAGCAATACCTGCAGCGCTTCGGCATGCTGCAGAAGCCGTCGATCGAGTTGCCGGAGGTGGGCGCACCGCTTGTCCCCAATCCGTGGCGTGAGGTCAACACGATGACCATCGCCTTTGGCCACGGGCTGGCGATCACGCCGCTGCAGCTGGCCAGCGGTGTGGCAGCCCTCGTTAACGGCGGGACTCTGCGGCCAGCGCGCATCGCCCTGCAGGAGACGAGCGGCGTGATTCAGGCCAGCCTGCAGGACACGAGCGCCGCTCTGTCCGGCGGCAATCAGGTCCTGTCCGGGCGCACTTCGAAGCAAATGCGCGACCTGATGCGCGAGGTGGTACTGCACGGAACCGGCACCAAAGCAGATGTCCCAGGCTATAAGGTCGGCGGCAAGACCGGCACGGCAGAGAAGCTGGTGCGCGGCCACTACGTGCAGAATGCGCGTATCTCGTCGTTCGTTGGCGCCTTCCCGATCGACGCGCCGCGCTACGCGGTTCTCGCCATGCTCGACGAGCCGAAGGGCAACCGCTCGACCGCCAACTACGCCACCGGCGGCTGGGTAGCGGCGCCGGTCGTGGCGCGGCTGGTGCGGCACATGGCGCCACTGCTTGGTATCCCGCCGGTGCCCGATGACGAGCTGCCGGATGGCGTTCGCCGCGCATCGGTGCGACCGACGCAGGTCGTGACGCAACGTCAGAAGTCACCGGTGGAAGCGGTTAAGCCGGCAATGGTCAAGAAGCGGGAAAAGCAGTTTGCGGCTAACTGATCTCGTGCTGGGAGTCGATATCGGATTGAAATCCAACAACATTGCCGGCGCCGACATCACCGGGCTCACCGCCGACTCGCGGCAGGTGCAGCCCGGTTTTCTGTTCGCGGCGTTGCCCGGCAGCCGCGCCCAAGGCGGCGACTTTATCGACGATGCGGTGCGGCGAGGCGCAACGGCGGTGCTCGCGGCACCGGGGATCCTGCGGGCCGGACAGACAGAGACGATCGACGGGGCACCGCTCGCGGTGTTGCTCGACGATAATCCGCAGCGCCGGTTTGCGCAGATGGCAGCGCGTTTCTTCGGCCGTCAGCCGGCGACGGTAGCTGCGGTCACCGGTACCAACGGCAAGACCTCGGTGGTCTGGTTCCTGCGCCAGATCTGGGCGGCCCTCGGCCATGCCTCTGCCTCCTTGGCACTCTCGGCGTCAGCGCGCCGCACCTCACCCAGGCCGGCAGTCTGACCACGCCCGATCCGGTCAATCTGCACCGAACGCTGGCGCAACTCGCCGACCAAGGAGTCAATCGACTGGCGATGGAGGCGTCGAGCCACGGGCTGCATCAATATCGCCTGGATGGGGTTCGCATCGCCGCCGCCGCCTTCACCAACCTTACCCGCGATCACCTGGATTACCACGCTACGATGGAGGCATATCTTGCGGCGAAGCTGCGGCTGTTCGCCGAGCTCGTCGAGGTGGGTGGTGCGGCGGTGATTTGCGCCGACGATCCGCACGCCGAGCGGGTGCGGCGGGTCGCGCTGGGCCATCGCCTGCGCGTGATCACATACGGCGTCGCCGGCGATGACCTGCGGATCGATGGCGCTGCCCCGGAGACGGATGGGCAGCGGTTGCGGCTCACGGTCGACGGCCGGCCGGTCGAGGTGGTACTTCCGCTGGTCGGTGATTTCCAGGCGGCGAACGCGTTGGCCGCTGCCGGCTTGGCGATGGCGACCGATGGCGACACCGACGCGGTGTTTGATGCGCTGGCGCGGCTGCAGCCGGTGCGGGGCCGGCTCGAGAAGGTCGCCCGCGTTGCCGAGGCCTCAGTCTACGTTGATTATGCCCATACCCCCGACGCGCTGGCGGTGGTGCTGCGAGCACTGCGGTCGCAGGCCTCCGGCCGGCTGGTGGTGGTGTTCGGCTGCGGCGGCGACCGGGACCCCGGCAAGCGCCCGGAGATGGGGCGTATCGCGGCGGCAATGGCGGATCAGGTTATCGTCACCGACGATAACCCTCGTGGCGAAGATCCGGCGTCGATCCGCCGCGCTATTCTTGCCGCTTGCTCCGATGCCATAGAGGTCGAGGACCGTGGTGAGGCGATCGCCTTCGCGGTGGCGGCGCTGCGGCCGGGCGACGTGTTGCTGGTCGCTGGCAAGGGTCATGAGACGGGGCAGATTGTCGGATCGACCGTGCTGCCCTTTGACGATGCCAAAGTGGTACGCGATGCGGTGCGGGCTCTTACGCGATGAGCGGCACAGGGGCGTTGTGGACGAACGACACGGCGACGCGAGCGATCGGCGGACGGGCCGAAGGCCAATGGTCCGCCCGAGGTGTTTCGATCGATTCCCGGACCGTCGCAGCGGGTGATCTGTTTGTTGCCCTGCAAGGCCCGAAACTTCGACGGTCATAGCTTCGTCGCGGACGCGCTGGCCAAGGAGCGGTGGCGGCAATGGTGGCGCGTCGCCCGCAAGGGCTTCCGTCCGGCGCACCGCTGCTGCTGGTCGAGGATACCTTTGCGGCGCTACGCGACCTCGGCGCCGCCGGCCGCGGGCGAAGCAAGGCGCGGATCGCTGGAATCACCGGCAGTGTCGGCAAGACCGGAGTGAAGGAAGCGCTTGCCCTGGTGTTGTCGCGACAGGAGGCGACGCACGCCAGCGTCGGCAGCTTCAACAATCACTGGGGGGTGCCGCTCAGCCTCGCCCGCCTGCCGCCCTCGGCCACGTTTGCGATTTTCGAGATGGGGATGAACCACGCCGGCGAGATCACCCCACTCACCACCTTGGTGCGTCCGCACGTCGCGGCCGTCACCACGGTCGAGGCAGTGCACCTCGAGAACTTCGCTTCGGTCGAGGACATCGCCGACGCCAAGGCGGAGATCTTTGCCGGCCTCGAGCCGGGCGGCGCCGCCGTGCTCAATTGCGACAACCCGCATTTCGACCGGTTGGTACAGCGCGCTCGCGAGGCGGGGGTGGGTCGCATTGTCGCTTTTGGTCGGTCGCCCGCCGCCGAGGCGCGGCTGATCGCCACTGACGAGGACGATCTCGGCTCACGGATAGAGGCGGACGTGATGGGGACGCGGCTCTCCTTTCACGTCGGCGTGCCGGGCAGCCATTGGGCGGGCAACGCCCTGTGCGTGCTGGCGTGCACGGCGCTAGTCGGCGCCGATGTCGGCGCCGCGGCGGCGGCGCTGGCCGACCTGCGGCCACCGAAGGGGAGGGGACTGCGTACACGGGTGCGGCTGAAATCCGGCGACTTCGAGCTGATCGACGACAGCTACAATGCCAGTCCGCCATCGATGCGTGCCTCGTTCGAGGTGCTGGGCCGCAGCCGGCCGGGCGTCGGCGGCCGGCGCATCGCCGTCCTCGGCGACATGCTGGAATTGGGCTCCGGGTCCGGTCGGCTGCACGCCGGGCTCGCGCCAGCCCTGATCGAGAACCGGATTGATCAAGTGTATACCGCTGGGCCGATGTCGGCGTTTCTGCGCGACGCGCTGCCGCCGTCGATGCGCGCTGGCCATGCCGGCAGCTCCGCCGAGCTGGCGCCACTTGTGGCCGCAGCCGTGGGCGCGGGCGATGTCGTCGCGGTGAAGGGATCGGCAGGCAGCCGCATGCGCCTGGTCGTCGAGGCACTGCTGGCGCTGGATCGGAGCGAACCCGCCGGTGAGGCTGGGGCCCAGGCAGGAACGGCCGCCGGGTCGAGGGGGTACTGAAAGCATGCTTTATCACCTGCTGGTGCCGTTCGCCGAGGCCTTCACGCCGTTCAATGTCTTCCGTTACATCACCCTCCGTTCCGGCGGTGCGCTGCTGACGGCGCTGCTGATCAGCTTTCTCATCGGACCTAAGCTGATCGACACTCTTCGCACCCGGCAGAACGGTGGCCAGCCGATCCGCAGCGACGGACCGGAAAGTCACCTGCTAACCAAGCGCGGCACCCCGACAATGGGGGGGTTCCTGATCCTGCTGGCGCTGACGGTGTCGACCTTGCTGTGGGCCGACCTCGGCAACGGCTTTGTCTGGGCGGCGCTGGTGGTCACCATTTCCTACGGTGCCATCGGCTTCCTCGACGATTACCGCAAGGTGGTGCACCGAAACAGCCGCGGACTGCCCGGCCGCGCCAAGCTGTTCCTGCAAGTGATCATCGCCGGCTCGGCGGCGCTGTGGATCACGCAACTGACGCCGGCCGGCCTGCAGGACCAGCTGGCCGTACCCTTCTTCAAGAACCTGCTGATCAACCTCGGCTTCGCCTACATATTGCTGGCGATCACCGTCATCGTTGGCGCGTCGAACGCCGTCAACCTCACCGACGGCCTCGACGGGCTGGCGATCGTGCCGGCGATGATCGCCGCCGGCGTCTTTGCCCTTGTCGCCTACCTTGTCGGCAATGCGGTCTTCGCCAACTACCTGCAGATCCATTACGTGCCGGGAACCGGAGAGCTTGCGGTGTTCTGCGGCGCGCTGATCGGCGCCGGTTTGGGCTTCCTATGGTTCAACGCTCCGCCGGCGCGGGTCTTTATGGGCGATACCGGCTCGCTGTCGCTCGGCGGGGCGCTGGGGGCTATCAGCGTGTCGACCAAGCACGAACTGGTGCTGGCGATCGTCGGCGGGCTGTTCGTCCTGGAGACGGTCTCGGTGATCGTCCAGGTGGTGTCGTTCAAGCTGACCGGCCGGCGGGTGTTCCGCATGGCGCCGTTGCACCATCACTTCGAGAAGAAGGGCTGGAAGGAACCGACGATCGTCATCCGGTTCTGGATCATCGCCGCGATCCTGGCGCTGATCGGCTTATCGACGCTCAAGCTGCGCTGAGGAGAGCCCATGATTGCGCTGGACAGGCTTGCAGATCGTCCTTGGGCGGTGCTCGGCCTCGGAGCCAGCGGCCGGGCAGCAGCGCTGGCGCTGATGGCTTCTGGCCGCACAGGTGTGGGCCTGGGATGATGGCGAGGCGGCGCGAGCCGCTGCCTCGGCCATCGGCGTTCCGCTTATCAACCTCGCCACGAGGGACCTGAGCGAATCGGCAGCGCTGGTTCTCAGTCCCGGCATCCCCCACACGCATCCGACTCCGCATCCGGTGGCGGTGCGAGCCCGCGCCGCCGGGGTGGAGATCATCGGCGATGTCGAGCTTTTGTTCCGCGCCCATCCGGAGGCAACGTACGTCGGAATCACCGGCACCAACGGCAAATCCACTACCACCGCCTTGATCGGCCACATCTTCGCTACCGCCGGCGCGGATGTCCGGGTAGGGGGCAACCTGGGACCCCCGGTCCTGGCCTTCGAGCCGCTCGACACAAAAACTATTTGTGTTTTGGAGATGTCGTCATATCAGTTGGAGCTAACGCCAAGTGTAGTGTTTAATGTCGCCGTGCTACTCAACATATCGCCTGACCACCTCGGCCGCCACGGCGGCATGGAGGGTTACACCGCCGCCAAGCGGCGCATCTTCGATGGTGCGCGGCCGGAGGCGACAGCGGTCGTTGGCGTCGATGACCAGCATAGCCGGCGCATTTGCACCGAACTCAGCCAGGCCGGTCGTCACCGCATGCTGGTCGTCTCGGGACGGCGGCGCGTTGGCGGCGGTGCCTTCGCTGATGACGGGCTGCTGTGGGATGCGATTGGCGGGGAGCCGAAGCCGATGCTGGACCTCCTCCAGGCGCGCGCATTGCCCGGCGAACACAACGGCCAGAATGCCGCCGCCGCGTATTGTGTCGCCCGCGCGCTCGGCGTGTCGACCGAGATCTGCGCCGAGGCGATCCTCGACTTTCCTGGCCTGCCGCATCGACAGGAGCGGATCGCGGTGCTTGGCGAGGGTCACCTACGTCAACGACTCGAAAGCGACTAACGGCGATGCCGCCGCCCGCGCCCTGGCCAGCTACGAATACATTTACTGGATCGCCGGGGACGGCCGAAGGAAGACGGGCTTGGCGCGACCTTGCCGTGGCTGGATCGGGTTCGTCGAGCGTTCCTGATCGGGGAAGCTGAAGCGGCCTTCGCCCACGAATTGGAAGGCAAGGTTGAGACGGTGCGCTGCGGCACCCTGGCCGCGGCGTTTGCAGCGGCCCGGAAAGCCGCGGCGGCCGACGCGGAGCGGCATCCGGTGGTCCTGCTGTCGCCGGCCTGCGCGTCCTTCGACCAGTTTCCCAACTTCGAGGCCCGAGGCGAGGCGTTCCGAACTCTGGTTCGGGAGATCCCGCGATGAGCCTGTCGTTCTCCCGTACGGACACCAGTCTGATCGGCCGCTGGTGGTGGACTGTCGACCGCTGGACAGTGGCCGCAGTGTTGCTGATCGCCGGGCTTGGCATCGTTCTGACGATGGCTGCCTCGCCGCCGGTTGCCGAGCGCATCGGCCTTGAGCCGTTCTATTTTGCGCGCCGACAGGCCATCTACGTGCCGCTTGCGATCATCGTGATGCTGGTGACCTCGCTGATGTCGCCGCAGGGCGTGCGACGATCCGCCTTGGCGTTTTTCCTGATCGCCTTCGCCGCTACCGTCGCTACGCTATTCTTTGGCGCCGAGGTAAAGGGAGCGCGGCGCTGGCTGTACGTCGCCGGTGTTTCGGTCCAGCCGTCCGAGTTCCTCAAGCCGGCGTTCGCGGTCGTCTGCGCCAGCTTCATCGCGGCCACCCGCGGCCGTGAAGGTGTCATCGGCTATCCGTTGTCGGCGCTGTTGTTGTGCGCTACCGCGGGCGTTCTTCTGCTGCAACCGGATGTCGGCACGACCTTGCTGATGGCCGGCGTCTGGTGCTTGCAGATCTTTCTCGCGGGCTGTCCGCTGGCGTTGATCGCGCTGCTCGCGCTGGTGTTCGTGGGCGGCGGGGTCGGTGCGTACTTCATGTTCGCCCACGTGCAGCAACGGGTCGATCAGTTCCTCGATCCGGCGAGTGGCGAGGGCTATCAGGTAAAGCGGGCGATGGAAGCCTTCCAGAGCGGCGGCCTGTTTGGCCGCGGTCCGGGCGAAGGTCACGTCAAGGAAGTGCTACCGGATGCGCATGCCGACTTCATCTTTGCCGTTGCCGGCGAGGAGTTCGGGCTGCTGCTCTGCTTGTTGCTGGTCGGGCTGTTCAGCTTCGTTGTTCTTCGCGGCCTGATCCGTGCGTTCAAGGATACCGATTTGTTCGTGTTGCTGGCGGCGGGCGCGCTGCTGGCGCTGTTCGGTGCTCAGGCGCTGATGAACATGGCGTCCACCATGCACCTGATCCCTCCGAAAGGGATTACCTTGCCGTTCATCTCCTACGGCGGCTCGGCGACGATCGCGCTTGCCTGGGGCCTGGGCATGGTGCTCGCGCTGACCCGCGACCGTCCGGACCCGGGAGGGCGCCGATGAACACCACGCAAATCCGTGTCGTCCTCGCCGCCGGCGGAACCGGCGGGCACGTCTTTCCGGCTGAGGCGCTGGCCTCGCAACTGCGCGAGCGGGGCATCGAGCCCGTGCTGTTCACCGACCGGCGAGGGGTTTCATTCGGCGGCGAGATGCAGGTGCGGCGCATCCGCGGTGGCGGCCTTGCCGGGCAAACGACCTGGGGCCGGTTGAAGAGCATGGCGGAACTCGGCGCTGGTCTGATGCAGGCCGCGTGGGCGCTGCGTCCGCTGTCGCCGCGCGCCGTGGTCGGCTTCGGCAGCTATGCTTCGGTACCGAGCGTCATGGCGGCCAGCCTGCTCGGCATTCCGACCATCATTCATGAGCAAAATGCCCTGCTTGGCCGGGCCAATCGGCTGCTCGCGCGCCGTGCCGGCAGGATCGCCACCGCCTTTGAGACCGTCGCCGCCCTGCCCAAGGGCATGGAACACAAGCTGGTGCGCACCGGCATGCCGGTGCGGCCGGCCTTCGCCCGTCTGCGCGATCACTCGTACCAGGCGCCGGAATCAACCGGGCCGATCCGTCTGCTGGTGCTGGGCGGGAGCCAGGGAGCCCGCATCTTCGGCGAGGTGGTGCCGGCCGCGATCGACCGGCTGAACGCCCGGCTGCGCTCGCGCCTCGTCATCGCCCAGCAGTGCCGGCCGGAAACGCTTGCTGCCGTCGAGGATGCCTATCGTCGCATCGGTGTCGCCACCGAGCTGGCCAGCTTCTTCGACGACGTGCCGGCGCGGCTGGCGTCGACGCATCTGCTCATCGCCGGCGCCGGCGCCTCGACCATCGCCGAGATCACTGCTGTCGGCTGTCCTGCGGTGCTGGTGCCCTATCCCTACGCCGCCGACGACCATCAGACTGCCAACGCCCGCGCTCTCACCGACGCTGGTGGCGGCTGGCTGATGCCTCAGGAGACGCTGACCCCGGAACGGCTGGCGGCCCGGCTGGAAGAACTCTTCCGCCCGGGGATGCTGGCCGGAGCGGCAGCGGCGGCGCGAGCGGCCGGATTCGACCGTGCAGCGGCTCGGCTCGCCGATCTCGTGCTGGAGGTTATTGGCGCGGCACCTCCTGAAACGACCACCCATAGCGGGAGACTTGCGGCATGAAGACCATCCCGCTGGACATTGGGCCGATACACTTTGTCGGCATCGGCGGCATCGGGATGAGCGGCATCGCTGAGCTGATGCACAACTTGGGCTACCGGGTGCAGGGCAGCGATCGCGCCGATGGGGCGAACATCCGGCGCCTGCAGGCGCAAGGCATTCCGGTGGTGATCGGCCACGCCGAGGGAAACCTCGGCGACGCTCAGGTGATTGTCATTTCCTCCGCGGTCAAAGCGGACAACCCAGAGGTGATGGCGGCGCGCCGGCTGCTCATCCCGGTGGTTCGCCGCGCCGAGATGCTGGGCGAACTGATGCGTCTGAAGTGGTCGATCGCCGTTGGCGGAACGCACGGCAAGACGACCATCACTTCGCTGATAGCTCAGGTCCTCGACGCTGCCGGCCTGGATCCAACAGTGGTTAACGGCGGCATTATCAATGCGTGGGGATCCAATGCCCGGCATGGTTCGGGCGACTGGATGGTTGCCGAGGCGGACGAGTCCGACGGCACGATGGTCAAGCTGCCGGCGACGATCGCGGTCATCACCAACATCGATCCCGAGCATATGGAGCATTACGGGACGTTCGAGGCGCTGCGCGAAGCATTCGTCACCTTCGCCGCCAACATCCCGTTCTATGGCGTTGCCGCGCTGTGCATCGATCATCCGGAGGTGCAGGGGATCCTGCCGCGTCTGCTCGACCGCCGGGTCGTGACCTACGGCTTCAGTCCACAGGCCGACGTGCGCGGCCTCGACGTGCGCGCCAACGGTGAGGGCGTGTGGTTCTCGGCCGTCGTCAGCGACCGCAAGACAGGCGCCAGCCGCACCGTGTCCGAGATGTTCCTGCCAATGTTCGGCCGGCACAACGTCCAGAACGCTCTCGCCGCCCTTGCCGTTGCCGGCGCCGTCGGCATAGACGATGCCGTCGTTGCCCGCGCCTTCGCCAGCTTCGGCGGGGTGAACCGCCGCTTCACCCGCTGCGGCGAAGTCGACGGGGTTACCGTGATCGACGATTACGGCCATCATCCGGTGGAGATTGCCGCGGTGCTGGCGGCGGCCCGAACGGTAGGGCACGGCCAGGTGATCGCCGTCGTCCAGCCGCACCGGTACAGCCGGCTGGCCAGCCTGTTCGATGGCTTCTGCTCGTGCTTCAACGACGCCGATGCGGTAATCGTCGCCGACATCTACGCCGCCGGCGAGGATCCGATCGAGGGAATCAGCCGGGATGCGCTGGTCGACGGGCTCCGGGCGCGCGGCCACCGGCAGGTGATTCCGCTCGCTGATCGGGACACGCTGGCGCAGACGGTGTCCGAGCTAGCAAACCCCGGCGACCTCGTCGTCTGCCTTGGTGCCGGCAACATCACGCAGTGGGCGCACGCGCTGCCGGGCGAAATCGCCGAATGGCGCCGACGCTGCACGGGGGCGGCGGCATGATGCCGGCACACCTCCTGCCCGAAAGGTTGATCGAGCGGCTGCCCATGGTGCGTGGCCGCTACACTGAGGCCGTGCCACTGGCGCCGATCACCTGGTTCCGCGTCGGTGGTCCTGCGGAAGTGATGTTCCGCCCCGCTGATGCCGACGACCTGGCGACGTTTCTCCGGGGCAAGCCGGCCGACGTGCCGGTCACCATGCTCGGCGTCGGATCGAACCTTCTCGTTCGTGACGGCGGCGTGCCGGGCGTCGTCGTGCGACTCGGACACGGCTTTGCCGCCGTCACTGCTAACGGCGCGACGATCACGGCCGGTGCTGGCGCGCTCGACGCCACCGTCGCCCGGACAGCGCAAGACGCCGGCCTCGCCGGCCTGGAATTCCTCTCCGGCATTCCCGGTACCATGGGCGGGGCGCTGCGAATGAACGCAGGCGCCTATGGCAGCGAGATAAAGGACGTCCTGGTCTCTGCCCAGGCGGTCGATCCGCGGGGAGAGAGGCACGACCTCTCGTCCGCCGAGATGCGCTTTGCCTACCGCCGCTGCGGCCTGCCGGACGACTTTATTTTCACTTCCGCGACGTTGCGCGCTGAGGTTGGCGATGCGGCGCTGATCAGGGGGCGGATGGACGAGATACGCAGCGCGCGCGAGAGCACGCAGCCGGTGCGATCGCGAACCGGTGGCTCGACCTTCGCCAACCCGTCCGATGGCAAGGCCTGGGAGCTGATCGAGCAAGCTGGCTGCCGGGGCCTTGCCATCGGTGGTGCTCAGGTATCCACGCAGCACTGCAATTTCCTGATCAACACCGGCACCGCCACCGCCGCCGACCTGGAAACGCTCGGCGAGGAGGTACGCCGCCGGGTGCTGGCGGCGTGCGGCGTTACCCTCGAATGGGAAATCCGCCGCATCGGCGTTGCGGCGGAGCGCGGTCCACGGGAGATCGTGCGATGAGCAAACGCGTCGCGGTGCTGATGGGCGGCTGGTCCTCAGAGCGGGAAGTGTCGCTGGTCAGCGGCGCCGCTGTTACCGAGGGGCTGCGCCAGGCCGGCTACGACGCCCATCCGATCGACCTCGCTCGCGACCCGCGCGACCTGCTCGACCGACTGACGCCAAGACCCGACGTCGTCTTCAACGCGCTGCATGGGCGGTGGGGAGAGGATGGCACGATCCAAGGCTTGCTCGACATCCTGGCCATTCCCTACACCCACTCCGGCCTGCTTGCCTCGGCGATCGCCATGAACAAGCCGCAGGCGAAGCTGGTATTCGAACGCGCCGGCATCCCCGTTGCCGAGCATGTCGTCGTCACCCGTCACCAGTTGGCATCAAGTGATCCAATGCCGCGGCCCTATGTCGTCAAGCCGATGAACGAGGGCTCAAGCGTCGGTGTGCGCATCGTCCGCAACGGCGCCAACCTTGGTGCGCTCGACGATGGTTGGTCGTTCGGCGAGCAGGTGATGGTCGAGCGCTTCATACCCGGCCGCGAGTTCACCGTCGCGGTGATGGGTGACCGGCCGCTGGCGGTGACCGAGATCACCACCGACCGCGGTTTCTACGACTACGACGCCAAGTATGCGCCTGGCGGCTCGCGCCACGTCGTGCCGGCACAGGTCGATCCTGGCGTCTACGCGGAGTCGCTGCGCCTGGCGCTGCTCGCGCACCGTTCGCTCGGCTGCCGCGGCGTCTCCCGTGCCGATCTGCGCTGGGACGGCGAGCGGCTGTACATGCTGGAGGTCAACACCCAGCCGGGGATGACTCCGACCTCGCTCGTACCAGAGCAGGCGGCATCGCTCGGGATCTCGTTTGCCGAGCTGGTGGCATGGATGGTCGAGCACGCGGAGTGCGACGGATGATGGCCTCGCGAGTCCGCTCTCGCGGCAATAAAGGCCAGCCGCGGCCGCGCGTCGTCCCGCTGTGGCGCTCGCGCCGGGCCATCACCGTTTGGGCGGCGATATTCGTGGCGGCGCTGGCCGGTAGCGCCTGGCTCGCCTGGAGCGCCGGGATTCCCCAGCGCGCCGCAGCCGACAGCCTCGACGCGATGGTCGGCGCATCAGCGCGGATGGGTTTCGTCGTCCGCGAGGTCTTTGTCGTTGGCCGCGGGCAGACACCGAAGGCAACCCTGCTCGATGCGTTGGCAGTGAAACGCGGCGTGCCGATTCTGGCCGTCGATCTGGAAGCGGCGCGGCAGCGGGTGCAGGCGCTGCCATGGGTGCGCCACGCCTCGGTCCGCAGGGTGCTGCCGGACACGCTGGTGGTGGAGATCGTTGAACGGCGGCCGTTGGCGCTGTGGCAGCAGGACAAGAAGTTCGCGCTCATCGACGAGCAGGGCCAGGTCATCCTGCGCGATGACGTGGGGCCCTTCAGCCAGCTGATGGTGGTGGTCGGTGAGGACGCGCCGGCCAATGCCACGGCACTGGTGCGCATGCTGGCGAGCGAGCCGGACCTGATGGCGCGCGTCAAGGCAGCGGTCAGGGTCGGCGGCCGGAGATGGAACCTGCACCTGAGCGACGGCATCGACATCAAGCTGCCGGAACAGGACCCGGAACGCGCCTGGCAACGTCTCGGCGATTACCAGCGCAAGCACCGGTTGCTGGACAAGGCCGTCCGGGTCCTCGATCTGCGGTTTGACGACCGACTGGTGGTGCGGCCGGCGGCGCTGCCGAACGAGGACGGCAATGATGCGTAAAACACCCGGCGGTTCAGACCGGGCGGCGACGATGCGATCGCGGCGATCGCGCGGGATGCGGGCGACGGGGATGCAGACGTGAAGCGACACAAGGCGGCGGCTCAGGTGAAGGTGCGCAACGGATTGATCGCGGCTCTCGACATCGGCACCACGAAAGTCTGCTGCCTGATTGCGAGGCCCGCGGAGAGTGGCGAGGCATTTCGTGTGGTTGGCATCGGCCACCACGCGTCGCGCGGCGTTCGCAGCGGCGCGCTGATCGACCTCGATGCAGCCGAGGCGACGATCCGAACATGTGTCGAGGCGGCGGAGCGGATGGCTGGAGAGAATATCCGCGGCGTCGTCGTCAACGTCTCGACCGGCGCGCCGCGTTCGCGACTGGTCGCCTATGAAGTGTCGGTGGCCGGACACGAGATCGGCGACGCCGACCTGCGCCGCATTCTCGACCCGTCCGGCTTCGCCGACGCCATACCGGCCGAGCACGACATCGTCCACGTCATTCCGGTCGGCTATTCCGTCGACGGCTGCCGCGGCGTGCGGGACCCGCGCGGCATGTTTGGCCAGCGTCTTGGCGTCAACCTGCACCTGATCACCGCTACCGCCGGTGCGGTGCGCAACGTTGCCACCTGCGTCACCCGCTGCCACCTCGAAGTCGAAGGTAAAGTGGTGTCCCCTTATGCCGCAGCGCTCGGCTGCCTGGTCGAGGACGAGACACAGCTCGGCATCACGCTGATCGACATGGGCGGCGGCACCACCTCGGTGGCGGTGTTCTTCGACTCCGAGCTGATCTACACCGACAGCATCCCGCTCGGCGGCCTGCACGTCACCCGCGACCTGGCGCGCGGACTGTCGACGCCGATGGCGCAGGCAGAGCGGATCAAAACGCTCTACGGCAGCTGTCAGCCGTCACCCTCGGACTCCCGGCAGATGATCGAGGTGCCGCCGATTGCCGACGACGGCGCTTCGGAAGGCGTCATCGTGCCGCGCTCGATGCTGGTCGGCATCATCCGGCCGCGCATGGAGGAGATTTTCGAGATGGTGCGCGCCCGCCTGCAGGACGCCGGCTATGACCGGGTTGCCGGGCGGCGCGTCGTGCTGACCGGCGGGGCGGCGCAGCTTCCCGGTGCGGCAGAACTGGCCGGTCACGTCCTGGACAAGCAGGTGCGCATCGGCCGGCCGCGCGGCATCGATGGCCTACCGGACGCCGTCGCCGGTCCGGCCTTCGCCACCGTCGCCGGTCTTTTGGGGTTCGCGGCAAAGCGGCCGCAGGACGGCGTCGAGCCGGTGTACCGGCCGACGACCACGGCACATGGTCGCTTCGGCCGCTTCGGCCAGTGGCTGCGGGAGAATTTCTGAGGGGTTGCAAAAAAGCGGTCAACCCGAGTGAGCGGTCAACCTAAGCACGAACGGAGGCTCGTCATGTCAATCAATCTCAGCGTACCCATCGCCCACCATACGCCGGAGCTTCGGCCGCGCATCAGCGTCATCGGCTGTGGCGGTGCCGGCGGCAACGCCGTTAACAACATGATCCGCGCCCACCTGGAGGGCGTCGAGTTCATCGTCGCCAACACCGACGCGCAGTCGCTGGCGCAATCGAGCTGCGAGCGGCGCATCCAGCTCGGCGTCACGGTGACCCAGGGTCTCGGCGCGGGCTCCCGGCCGGACATCGGCCGGATCGCCGCCGAGGAAGCGCTGGAGGACATCATCCAGGAAATCCGCGGCTCGAACATGGTGTTCATTGCCGCCGGCATGGGTGGTGGCACCGGCACCGGCGCCGCGCCGGTAATCGCGCGCGCCGCCCGCGAGCAGGGGATCCTGACCGTCGGCGTCGTCACCAAGCCCTTCCACTTCGAGGGCCAGCACAGGATGCGCATCGCCGATCAGGGTATCGAGGAGCTGGAGCAGTTCGTCGATACGCTGATCATCATCCCCAACCAGAACCTGTTCCGCATCGCCAACGAGCGCACCACCTTCGCCGACGCCTTCAAGATGGCCGACGACGTGCTGTACTCCGGCGTGCGCGGCGTCACCGACCTGATGGTGATGCCGGGCCTGATCAACCTCGACTTCGCCGACATCCGCGCGGTGATGAGCGAGATGGGCAAGGCGATGATGGGCACCGGCGAGGCCACCGGCGACCGTCGCGCGCTCGACGCGGCCGAAGCGGCGATCTCCAATCCGCTGCTCGACGACGTTTCGATGAAGGGCGCCCGCGGCGTGCTGATCAACATCACCGGCTCGCTCGACATGACGCTGTTCGAGGTCGACGAAGCCGCCAACCGGATCCGTTCCGAGGTCGATCCGGACGCCTTCATCATCTTCGGCTCCACCTTCGACGACACGCTCGAAGGACGCATCCGGTGTCGGTGGTGGCAACGGGCATGGACATCGCGACCAGCGCGTCCAAGCCGGTGCCGGCAACGACAAAGACGCCGGGGTCGTCCGCAGCCTCAGCGAGGCCCGGCAGACGCACGTGGCGCGGACCCGCGAAGGCATTGCCGCCGAGACGCACGGGTTGGAGCAGGCGGTCGTAGCGCAAGGCTCGGATCGCGCCCATCACGTTCACCACGAAGGCCGCGCGGTGGCCGAGGCCGGAGGGCGCGAGCCGGTGTTCTATGCCGGCGCCGATGGCGTGGCCCAGCCGATGGCGGGTGGCGGGTTCGTGCCGCCAGCGATGCTCGGCCGCGCCGACGTTCGGTCCGGCGGCGACGTCGCGACCCACGCCGGTGGCCTGAATGGCGGCCGTGCGGAAGCCGAAACGCAGCGCGGCGTCATGGCCAATCTGTTTGCCCGGGTGATCGGCGGCTCGCCGTCGCGGCCGAGCAAGCCGGAGCCGATCGAGACCGAGGCGCCGGCACCACGGCTCGGCGGTGTCGCCGCCGAGGAGCGGTTGCCATCGTCGCAGAGCACGGCCGAAGACGACCTGCTGGACATTCCGGCCTTCCTGCGCCGTCAGGCCAACTGACCGCAGCGAACAACCGGCGAGCCTCCCAGGGGGAGCGGGTGCCGAAACCGCACGGCACCCGTTCTCCTTCGCTGGCTTTCACCCGGCTAACATACCTTGGAGGGCGTAGCGGCAGGCGGGGTTTTTGCTTGATGCGTCCGGGGGTTTGCCATACAGGATCCTGCCGGCTGATTTGCCGGACAAACAACGACCGCCGCGCGCCACCCGCGCACCAGCGGCGGCGCGGAGTACCAGCAAACAGTGGAGACGCTCGCGTTTAACAACTTTCGGGTTCGCCTGGCGGAGACGCCGGCCGAAATCGATGCCTCTCAGGCCCTGCGTTACCGCGTCTTTTATGAGGAGATGAAAGCCAGCCCGTCACCCGAAATGCGGGCCCGCAAGCGCGACTTCGATGCTTTCGACGGCATCTGCGACCATCTGCTGGTGATTGACGCCGACCGTACAAACGGTGCGCCGGGCGTCGTGGGCACCTACCGGCTGCTCCGCCGTTCCATAGCCTTGCAGCATGGCGGCTTCTACTCCGAACAGGAGTACGATCTCGCGCCGCTGCTGCGTTGGGAGGGTGAAATTGTCGAACTCGGCCGCTCCTGCGTCGATAGCGGCTACCGCAGCGGTGCGGTCATGCAGATGCTGTGGCGCGGCCTCGCCGAGTATGTGCGTGTCCATGACCTGGAACTGATGTTCGGCTGCGCCAGCTTTCCGGGAACCGAGCCGGCGCAGATGGGCACCCAGCTCTCCTACCTCTATCATTACCACCTTGCGCCGCCGGCGCTGCGGCCGCGGGCGCTGGCCCATCATTATGTACCGATGGGCATTCTGCCGCCGTCGGATTTCGATGCGCATGCGGTACTCGCCGAACTGCCACCGCTGATCAAAGGCTACCTCCGCGTCGGCGGATTTTTCGGCGACGGCGCGGTGGTCGACCACCAGTTCAACACCACCGACGTATGCGTGATCGTCAAGACCGATCAGCTCTCTGACAAGTACGACAAGCGCTATCGACGATCGGCGGGCGCCGTGGACAGTCTCTGAGCGTGCCCCCGGTCGTGCCCTCCAATTTCGCTGTGAGCGGCATACGTACGTCGCGGCTCAGGGCCGCCTGGCGCTTGATCCTGATGGTGGTGATTAACCTCGTGCTGATGTCGGCCTACGCCGTCAGCATCGGACCGGCGCGCCGTTGGCGGCGACCGTTGCAGGCAACCTGGTGCCGGACGTTGTGCCAAACCGCGGGCTTGCGGCTTCGGGTCAGTGGCGTTCCGCGCAATCAAGGCCCGACGCTGTTCGTCTCCAACCACTGCTCGTATCTCGACATCCCGGTGGTGGCACGGGAAGCTGACGCTACCTTCGTTGCCAAGAGCGAGGTCGCCCGCTGGCCGCTGTTCGGTCAGGCGGCGCGATTGACCCGCACCGTCTTCATCCAGCGGGTCGGTGCCGAGGCAAAAGCGCAAGGTGCGGAGCTCCTCGCCCGTCTCGGCCGCGGCGAAAACCTAATGCTGTTCGCCGAGGGTACCAGCACCGATGGCGCGGCGGTGGCGCCGTTCAAGTCGTCACTGTTCGGCATCGCCGAGAAGTCGGCACCAGGAGTCGACCTGCGGGTGCAGCCGTTGTCGATCACCTATGCGAGAACGCTGGATGGGGAGCCGCTGACCGGCTGGCGGCGTGAGCTCTATTGCTGGTATGGCGCGGCGACGATGTTTCCGCACCTGTGGCGGATGCTTAGCTTGCAGGGGGCCGAGGTCGAAGTCCGCTTTCTCGAGCCGATCGCTACGACGGGCCTCGGACGAAAGGAGTTGGCCCGGCGGGCACAGGCCGCGGTCGCCGCGAGCGTCGCGTCGGTCAACGCCGAACTCGCGCGCCAGGAACCGATGTTGCCGCAAGCGCCCAAGGCGGCGGCGATCGATCGTGCGCGCTAACAAGGTTCAAATAGGAACTGCCTGGGTTGGAGCTGCCATAAGTTCGATGGTGGCGCACGAACTGTTGCGCGTGGCGACTTGGCATTCGCGACCATCGTCCAGTATGATCCGGCCTGCTCATCGCAACGCAGGGGACGCCGAGGCGAAATAGCGCGCCGATGCGTCGTTTTCGTGGTGGCCTCCCCGGAACGAGCAATCAAACGAAGTCGTGATGCAATCGGGCGCTGCTGGCGGAGAGGTCACTTGTTTCAAAGAGATCTGCAGGCATGAGAATTCTTGCCATCGTTTCCGCCGTCGTCCTGATGGCGCTGATCACGTTAACGCTGATTCCCGACGCTGCCGGGTTCCGCTGGCAGTTGTCGATCGCTGCGCTGGTGGCAGGCGCGCTGGTGTTGATCTCGGTGCTTGCCGGTCGCGGTTCGACAGCGGCGCCTGCACCGACAGCGGCGATGGCCGAGGCAGTGAAGCCGGCGGTCCTCCCCGTTGCCAGGAACCAGGCGGAGGCCGAAATCGTGAGCTTCCTCGCTCTGCTGCAGGAAAAGGGCCGCCTCGTCGATTTCCTGATGGACGAAATCACTCCTTACGCCGATGCCCAGGTCGGCGCTGCGGCGCGCGTCGTACACGAGGGATGCCGAGCAGTACTGAAAGAGCACTTCGGCATCCGCCCGGTCCGCGACGAACAGGAAGGCTCGACGGTGACTGTCGGGGCGGCGTACGCGGCCGACGAGTACCGTCTGACCGGTAAACTCACCGGCAAGGCGCCGTTCACTGGCCGCCTTGTTCATCGCGGCTGGCGCGCCGAGTCGGTAAAGTTGCCGCGTGTATCGCGATCAGCCGACGACAGGCTGCCGACGATTGCGCCCGCCGAGATAGATCTTTCGTAAGCCAAAGGCGGAGGCTTTAGACTGAGGCGCCTGAGAGCCGTAAGGTAAAGAGTCGCCTCCCGCCGCCTGCTCCGTGAACCCAGCTCCCGCAACCGCAATCGTCATCAGCCATGGCCTTACGATACAGTCTCGGCATTGATCTCGGCACTACCAACAGCGCCATCGCCATCACCGATCTGGACACCGACCAGACCGACATCGTCGAGGTGACGCAGATTGTCGGGCCGAACCGAGTGGGCGAGAAACCGACGCTGCCGTCGGCGCTGTATCTTCCACATCCCGACGAGTTTCCGGAGAATGCCCTGGCGCTGCCGTGGCACGAGGGAGAGAAGGGCACCGCGATCGTCGGCCATTTCGCCCGCGATCATGGGGCGCTCGTGCCCGACCGGCTGGTCATCTCGGCGAAATCGTGGCTCTCCAACCCGCACATCGACCCGCGGCAGAAGACGTTGCCGTGGAGAGCGGATGGTGCGGTGGAAAAGCTTTCGCCGTTCGAGTGCTCGCGCCTCTATCTCGATCATCTGCGCGAGGGGTTTCTCTATTCCGAACGCTTGCGCGGTCAGGAGTGGAGCCTCGACGAGGGGCAAATTGTTCTGACTGTCCCCGCGTCATTCGACGAAGTGGCGCGCAACCTGACGGCGGAAGCGGCAGAGGCGGCGGGGCTCGGCAAGGTCACCCTGCTCGAGGAGCCTCTGGCAGCCTTCTATGCTTGGACCGCGCAAGCTGGCAAGGAGTGGCGGTCGCAGGTTGCTCCCGGCGATATCGTTCTGGTATGCGACGTCGGCGGGGGCACCGCGGATTTCAGCCTGATCGCGGTGACGGAAAAGGACGGCGACCTCGATCTCGAACGCATTAGCGTCGGCGAGCATATTCTTCTCGGCGGCGACAACATGGACTTGGCGCTCGCCTATGCACTGCGAGCAAAGATCGAGGCCGAGGGCAAGACCATCGACGGATGGCAGTTCCTGTCGCTGGTGCACGCCGCGGCTGCCGCCAAGGTTTCCCTGTTTGACGATCCCGCGCTCTCCGAGGCGCCGATTTCGGTGCCGTCGCGCGGCTCCAGCCTGTTGGCGGGAACCGTGTCGACGCGGCTTGACCGGCCGACCCTCGAACAGATCGTGCTCGACGGGTTCTTCCCGATCACCGGAGCAAGGGACCTGCCGCGCCAGGCGCGCAGCGCCGGACTGCAGGAATTGGGCCTTCCGTATGCCTCGGACCCGGTGGTCAGCAAACATCTCGCGCGCTTTCTCAGCCGAAGCCTGACCAACGTGAAAGCGAGCGAGAACCTGTCCGCCCTGGTCGGCGCGGAAAGGTTGTCGAAAGACCTGCTGATGCCGTCGGCGGTGCTGTTCAACGGCGGCGTGTTCAAATCCGAGGCGATCCGCACCCGGGTCCTGGCTGTGCTGGCATCGTGGGAACCAGACCAACCGGTCCGCGAGCTCAAGGGGTATGAACCAGATCTCGCCGTCGCGAAGGGCGCTGCCTTCTACGGACGCAACCGCGTAACCGGCAAGGGCATCCGCATCAAGGCTGGGGCCGCGCGCTCCTACTACATCGGCCTGGAGACGTCGATGCTCGCCGTGCCGGGTTTCACACCCCCCGTCAAAGCGCTGTGCGTCGTGCCGCAGGGAATGGAAGAAGGATCGGAGCGGCTTATCGAGGATCAGGAATTTGGACTGGTCATCGGAGAACCGGCCGACTTCGATTTTTCTCGTCCGAAGTTCGCAGCGGCGATCAGGCAGGGCAGATCCTTTCCGGCGTCGAACAGGAGCTGGAAGAGACAAGCCGGATTGAGGTGACCCTGCCGGCGGTCGATGACCTTCCGGCGGGCCAGCCGGTCCCCGTGCGCCTCAATGCTGTCGTGACCGAACTCGGCACCCTCGAGCTGTGGATGCAGCACACTCGGTCGGACCGTCGCTGGAAGGTGGAGTTTCAGGTCCGCACGGACTAGTCATAGGCGATCACACTGCGCCCTCACCCATCCACCCGTAGATGAGCGCTCGTTTCAGCATCGGTATTGACCTGGGGACGACCAACTCGGCCCTTGCCTTTGCGCCACTCGAAGGGGACGCTCGATCAGAGGTGCTCGCGATTTCGCAGTGGTAGAGCCTCTCTCTGCTTACCGAAGCCGTTGTCTTGCCGTCATTCCTTTACCTGCCGGAGGATGGTATCGCGGGCCAACTCTTCGCCCGAGACGACGGGCCGGGGAATGGGTGGTCGGCCGTCTCGCCCGCAAAAAGGTCGCTGAATGTCCCGGCCGGGTCGTCCACTCCGCCAAGTCGTGGCTGTGCCACCACGGTGCTGATCCCGCAACCGCGTTCCTGCCGTGGGGTTCGGACGAGATTGCACCGGACCGCAAGATCTCGCCAATGCGCGCCTCGGCGCTCATCCTGAACGCGTTGCGCGGTGCCTGGGACGGCCATTTCGCTGCCGCCGGCGCCGATTACCTTTTCGATGCTCAGGAGATCACCATCGCTGTTCCGGCATCGTTCGATGCTGTGGCGCAGCGGCTGACGCTCGCGGCGGCCAACGAGGCAGGCTTCGCCGCAACCGCGCGTCTCCTCGAAGAGCCGCAGGCTGCATTCTACGCTTGGCTGGAGCGGCACGATCCCATCCGTGACCTGTGGCGCCAGCTCCCCCCTCGCATTGGAGAACCGCATCATATCCTCGTGGTCGATGTCGGCGGCGGCACGTCCGACTTCAGCTTGTTCGAGATGCGGGCGAGCCCGTCTGGCCCCCTTCCGGCGATCCGGCGCATTGCGGTGAGCGACCACATCCTCCTCGGCGGCGATAACATCGATCTCGCGATCGCCCATCGCGTGGAGCAGCGGCTTGTGTCTGACCGCGGCAAGCTGTCTGGCGCGCAGTGGGACTACCTTGTCGCCCGCTGCCGTGATCTCAAGGAGCGGGCTCTCGCCGGCGAAGGTGCGGCGGACGAGATCTTTCTGGTTGCGGTCCCTGGTCGAAGCGCCGGCCTGCTGGCCGGCACGTTATCGGCGCAGGTGCCTCGCGCAGAGATTGACGAGATCCTGTTCGAGGGTTTCTTCCCCCGCTGCGACGCCCTCGACCGGCCGCGGAGATCGCATACCGCTCTTCGCGAATGGGGGCTGCCGTTCGCTGCCGACAGCGCCATTACCCGCCACCTCGCCGGATTCCTCGGGGGCCGCCCGCGCGCCGACGCGATATTGTTCAACGGCGGTTCACTTTCCCCGCCTCGTCTGCGTCAACGCTTGTGCGACCAGATCGCGACGTGGCAGGGTGGTGAACCGCCATTGGTCCTTCACGATGCCGAGCCGGATCTGGCGGTCGCGCGCGGCGCCGCTTGCTACGGCAAGCTCCTGCGCCGCAAGGCCGAACGCATCGAGGCCGGCGCCGCCCACAGCGTCTTCCTCGCCTTGCACCGGAAGTCATCACGCAGCGGGGAGGACAAGGCGGCACCCCCGTTGATTTGCATGCTGCCGCACGGCGCCGCGCCGGAAGAGACGTTCGAGGTCGCTGACCTGGCGATCGAGTTGCGCGTCAACCGGCCGGTGCGCTTTCAGACATACACCTCGACCCGCCACGAAAGGACCCGGGCCGGCTCGCTCGTCGAGTGGAATGCCGACGACTTTCGCCCGCTGCCGCCCTTGGAAACCGTCGCCCGGCTTGACGGAAGCTCCGGCGGGAACGTCAAGCGCACCCTGCCGGTGGCATTGGACGCCTGCCTCAATGAGCTTGGTCTGTTGCAAATCTCTTGCCGCAGCACTGATCCTGATGTTTCCCGATCCTGGCCGCTGGAGTTCAATCTCCGGCCGCATGAGCGGGCCGATGTGCTGGCCGAGATCGACAACACGGCGATGGCGATGGAACCGAACGTCGCCCCCGGTAGCATGGAAATGGCCGAGAAACGGCTCCGGGCACTGTTCGCCCCTCCCTCCTCCGGCCGGCAAGCCAAGATGACGGGAGCGCGAGCCTTCAAGGACCTTGAAGTCGTCTTCGCTCTGCCGAAAAGCGATTGGAACTGGGTTGTCATCCGCTCCTTGTGGCCGACACTCGAGAAATGCATGCCCGGCCGGGCGCTCTCGATCGAGCACGAGGAGACGTGGCTGATCCTCGCCGGCTTCCTGTTGCGGCCCGGCTTTGGCGCGGCGATGGACGACGTTCGTATCGATGGCCTGTGGCGGCTGCAAGATGCGGGGCTCTGCTTCCCGGGCAGGCGGATCAAAATACAAATGCACATCCTGTGGCGCCGGGTCGCCGGCGGGCTGTCTCGCGAGCGCCAGGAATGGCTGTTTGCGAACGAGATCGAGACAATTCGCCGCCGGAAGGACGCCCCGCCGGAGCTGGTCCACTTGCTGGGATCGCTGGAGCGCCTCGGGCACGACGCCAAAAAGGAGCTGGTCACCCGGCTCCTGGATGTCGCTCTGTCGCTTGCCCGGGAGAAACGGCACGCGACGCCGTACTTGACCGCGCTCGGGCTGCTGCTCAACCGCGCGCCGCTCTATGCCGGGCCGGAAACGGTGCTTCCTCCGGATTTCGTGGAACGGTCGTTCGAGGCGTTCGCGCCTTTCGACTGGCAACATCCGACACTGGCCGAACTGAACACATTGTTTCTACGCGCGGCACGTGTTGTGGGCGACCGCAGCCTCGACCTGCCGCGGGCGCTGCGGCAGCGGATAGCCTCCAAGCTGGAAAAATCAGGCGTGACTCCGCTCCGCGTGGCGAAGGTGCGCGATTTGATGCCGATTGAACGCGGCGAGAGGCTGAGCCTCTACAGCGAGCCGCTGCCGCCGGGCCTCCTCCTCAACGAGGCGTAGAGCATCGTGTCCTTGGTCGGGGGTATAGCTGAGGCGTTGCGGTGGTTTCAGCATTGTCCTGCTGGGGAGGCTGGCGACGAGCTCTGCCGGTTGGGCGCGTGCGGGAGACTGGGCAGTGACACGTCAGCAAAACGGGTTGTTTCCCTCGCCGGCGGGCACTAGCGTATCGACGCACCCATCGGTGCTGTGTCGTTCGATGCATCCAAGTGCGGAGTAGATGGACCCATGAAGAGACTCGTCCTTGCAATATTGCTGTGCTCTTCGACCGCTGCTTTCGCCGATTCGGCCTGCGATAAGCCGCGAGATGATTTCGATGGTCTGTATTGCTTGAATAAAGTGTATCTGGAAGCGGATAAGGAATAGAACGAAAACTACAAGAAGCAAGTCGCCAAGCTCGACAAGGAAGCTAAGGCGACGCTTAAAAATACACAGTTGTCTTGAATCGAATAGAGAAATTCGGAATGCTCGCGGCGTGAGGGACCGAAGTTTTTCGTCAATCTCAGCTGCGCCGCCGATATGACGATCAGGCGGGCGCAGTTCCTTCAGGATCGTTATCGCGAGTGCGTCAGCTCCGGCTGCCAGACCAGCAAGCTCTGATCCTGGCGCCCCGCTCCCGGACGTCGGTCAACCGGCGTCAACCACTGAAGAACTACGCTCTCCGACCGGCGGGGGGGAGGGGGGCTGTGCCGCCTGCCGTGTCCGATGGCGTTCAAAGCGGCGGACGCTGAACGGGATCGAGACAACGTAGGCGGCGAGGGTCAGGGTAAGCGCGACCCACGGCGCGCTGAACAGCAGCGCCAGATACAGCCCGACGCCAAGCATGGCCGGCAGGATCCAGCGGTGGGCGACACGCACCTTCTTGAAGGTGAACGTACGCACGCGGCTGACCAGCAGCAGCGACGTGGCGAGGACGAAGCAGGCGACAAATACGGGGTGGCGGACGAAATTGGCGTCAATCTGGAACCACAACACCATCGGAAACAGCGCTATTCCGGCGCCGGCCGGCGACGGGACACCGGTAAAGTAGTTGCGTGTCCAGGCGGGACGTTCTTCCTCGTCGATGTCGGTGTTGAAGCGCGCCAGGCGCAATGCGCAGCAGATGCACAGCAGAAGGACCAGCGCCCAGCCGATTCTGCCCGCCCCGGCCAGCGACCACAAATAAAGGATGAACGCTGGCGCCACGCCAAAGCAGAGAAAGTCGGATAGCGAGTCGAGCTCGGCGCCGAAACGGCTGGCGCCCTTGAGGATGCGAGCAATACGCCCGTCCAGGCCGTCGAGGATGCCGGCGACAACGATCGCCAGCACCGCATGCTCCCAGCGCTCGTTCAGCGCAAACCGGATGGCGCTGAGCCCGGCGGCGAGCGCCAGCAGGGTCAGCACGTTCGGGATCATGCGGTTGATGTGCAGACCCTTGAGACGCTGCCGCCGTTCCGCCACAATCGGCACCTCAGCGACGCTCCGCCGCCCGCGCCGGCTCCTGTGCACGCAGGTCGGCGATCACCGTTTCTCCGGCGATGCAGCGCTGGCCCGGCGCTACCAGCGGTGCGACGCCATCTGGCAGATAAACGTCGACCCGGCTGCCGAAGCGGATGAGCCCGAAGCGCGCCCCCGCAAGAACCGCATCGCCTTCGCTGATCCAACTCTTGATCCGGCGGGCAATCAATCCGGCGATCTGCACGACCACGATCGAAGGTCCCTCTGGGGTTTCGATGCGCACAGCGTTGCGCTCGTTGTCCTCGCTTGCCTTGTCGAGTGAGGCGTTGATAAACGTGCCCGGCCGGTATCGGACCGCCCGCACGATGCCGTCGATCGGGACGCGGTTAACATGCACGTCAAAGATATCGAGGAAAACCGAGATGCGTGTCAGCGGCTGGTCGGGCAGGCCGAGATCCGCCGGCGGTATCGCCTGCGTTACCGCGCAGACAACTCCATCGGCGGCGCTGACGACCAGGCCACGGCGCACCGGCGTCATCCGCTCCGGGTCGCGGAAGAACCAGACACACCACAGCGTGGCGATAAGGCCGAGGAAGCCGAGGAAGCCGGAGAATGTCCACAACAGCAACGCCGCCACGGCGAAGCCAGCGATAAATGGCCAGCCTGCGCGATTTACCGGTATCAGGATCGTGTTAAGCAGCTTTTCGATTGCTTGTCTCCTCTGCCCGCCTCTCGGGTCGCGCATCGCCGCGTTACTCTTTCAATTGATCTGTCGAGGGTCCTGGTACACGGAAAACCTGGCCGGGGTAAATGCGATCCGGATCGGCGATGTGCTCGCGATTAGCCTCGAAGATGATTGTGTACGCGGCACCCCGGCCGTAGCTGGTGCGGACAATCCGCCATAGGTTGGTGCCACGTTGGACAATGAGCAGGCGGCCGCCCTTCTCTGTCGTTTCGGCGGACAGTGACGCCAACTCCCGCAGCGAGAGCGGCATTTCAACACGTCCCGTCACTGCGCCTCGCGCGTCGATCTGTTCGAGCGTCAACGCATGACGCGCCATGCTGATGACGTCCTTCGGTACTACCCGCCAGCGCCCGGCGGCGTCGGCGACCGCCTCGCCCACTGTCTTGCCATCGAGCGTGAGGCGGATCCGCGTTTGCGGCGGCGCGTGTCCCTCGAGAACAATGCGGCCATTCTGCCAATCCAGGGAGTCGATGCCGAGGGGCGCCTCGGCGCCGCCTGAGAGAGGCTTCTGCAGCACGGTTGCCGGCCCCCCCTCTCGCGGCATGCGCAGCACCAGCGGTTGCGCGGTTGCACCTGCCGGCCGCCCGGCGACGTCTTCACCAGGCTTGGGGACGACCACCAGCACTTCTTGCGCTGAGGACAGCTCGCCATGCTCGTTCTCGCGGCTCAGCAAATTCAGGCGATGAGCCCCGGGTTGGAGCGGCGTCTCCGGCAGCAGTACCCATTCGCCTCGGCCATCGGCCATCACCGTTCCAAGCTCGGTATCGCCATCTCTCAGCACCACCACTGCTCCCGGCGCGGCACGGCCGGCAATCACCGTATCGCCATTCGGATTGATGCGGACGATATCGAAGCTGGGCAGCGGTGTCGTCGACGATCCGGTCGCCTCGCCCGGAGGTACGGATGGCCCAATACTGCTGACCGGGGCAGTGGAGGGGGCGGAGTGCTCCACTTCGCCCGCTTGCCACCAGTTCAGTGCGACAGCGAGTGCGATGGCGATCACCCCGGCCCCGGCAACCAGCGCCGGCCTCCACAACCAGCGTCGGGATTCGATATCCGCCAAGCGCAAAATCATCCCGCAAAGCTAGTACGGTGACCGGCGAGGCGCAATGCCGCCGGCGTGACGGTCAGTGGCATGGATCGGGTCTTCCAGGCAGCCGAGCAAGGGCCCTAGACGGGCCATCCGGCGTTGAATGCGCGATGCGTGCCTGGCCACGAGCCGGTTCGGACGAATGGGCGACCATTCGCGAGGATTTGGCAGGATCGCGGCAATCAGCGCGGCTTCGCGCGCACCAAGCGCCGATGCCGGCTTGCCGAAGTATTGCCGCGCCGCTGCTTCCGCCCCGTAGATCCCTGGTCCCATCTCGATGATCCCAAGATAGACCTCCATGATGCGCCGCTTGCTCCAAAGGAACTCGATCTGCGGCGTCAGAGCCGCTTCTAGGAGCTTGCGCAGCGGATCGCGCCCTGGCCACAGCAGAATATTCTTGGCGGTCTGCATGGTAATGGTGCTCGCGCCGCGCGGCCGCTCGCCGCCCAGCCAGTTATCGAATTCGTCGCGCATTGCTGCGATATCAAAGCCCCGATGCCGGCAGAACAGATTGTCTTCGGCAGCGACAACCGCGGCAACGAGGTGCGGCGAGACACGAGAAAGGGGTACCGCGCGGTGGTCAAGTTGCTCACCTTGCGCTGATCTGATCATCATCAGCGGTGTCAGCGGCGGGCTGACGAAGCGGTAAATGGCGATAATCAGTGTCGGCATCAGCAGCATGGGAAGCAGGATGCGGACGATGTTGCGGCGCAACCGCACAGCGCTATTCCTTTTTGTCAACAAAAGGTTGGCGCCGACTGAGACCGCCGCGCGGAGCGTCACCAGCCGCCTTGAGCTGCAACTTGCCGAGGAAATTGCCGGGGGTCCACGCCTTTATTTTTTTGGCTATCGTCATCAATGGGTTGGCAAAAGCGTCAGATATGCTACACATAAGGTCGTCTGAGGGGCTATCCGCGGATAATCGAGCGGATTTAAGATGGTGGGTCGATAACTTGGCGAATCGCTGCTGGGGTCATGATTGAAGGGCGGCGCAATAAACCGGTGTTATCGGGAATCGACGGAGGTCTGGGGCGGGCATGAACCGCAGTTTTCGAAAACCCAGATCGATGGTGGGATATGAAGTTTCGTTCGAGGGAACCGAGAGCCGAAGCAGGCGACAGACTATCGTTTGCGGAAGAGCACTGCATCCCGCAGCGTTGGGTACGCGGGCCAGTGGCGCGCAGCGAATACGCTACAGACTTAAGCGATCGCGCGCAGCACATGCGCCGGGTCGGGATGGCATTGTGTATGGTGTCGGCAGCGATAACGCTGGCGTCGGCAACTTGGATTGCTGTCGGCTTCTAGAGGCTGCCTAAGCTTTCGCGCGATGCGGCATGGCTGTTGGGAGCAGCAAGTCACACCTGGACTCTGTGTAGACAAATCGACTGCAGAGTAGCCTGACCCTGGCAGTCAACTGCCCTGGAATATCGGCTTGCGCTTCTCATGGAAGGACTGGAGACCTTCCTGATAGTCAGCGCTGTCATAAACAGTCCGGCGCAACCCTTGAATGCGCTCGAACAGCTCCGGGCTCATGGCCCGTGCGCCTGTCAGCAGCCGCAGTTCCTCCTTCATCACACTGATGCTCAGCGGCGCGTTGGCGACGATCTTCTGAGCCAGGCTGTAGACAAAGGGAGCGATTTCCTCCGGCGGCTTGATGTAATTGACGACGCCGCAGTTCAGGGCTTGGGCGGCGGTGATCGGCTGCGCGGTGAACAGCAATTCCTTCGCCACCGGCAGCGGCAGGGCGTTGACCAGAGTCAGCAGCCCGCTGAGGTTATAGGGGATGCCAAGCTTTGCCGGTGTAATGGCAAAGGTGGTGTCAGGCGTGGCGACCAGGATGTCGCATGCCAGCGACACTTCACAGGCACCGCCCCAGACCCCGCCTTCCAACAGCGCCAGAACCGGAACCCGGCACGATTGTATCGCCCGCACCAGAACGCGCAGCGAGTCTCCCCAGCCGAGTGGATCACGACCGGCGTTGGGGAGCTCTGAGATATCGTGCCCGGCTGACCACACTTTGCTGCCCGCCGGCGCACGCAGCACCAGGGCGCGGGCGCCACGCCCTAACAGTTCGGTCAGAGCGTCGGAGATCTCTTCGATAAGCGCCTCGCTCAATGCATTACGCTTGGCGATATTGTTCAGAACGATGGTGCCGACATGCTCGGCAAGCGCAGTTTCGATCAAGGGCATTGGGCGCTCCGCGAGAGGCGTGCAGGGGATGGCGCCAAGCGTGTCTCCGTTATCTTCGGAATCCGCCGCGCGGCACCGCAGACACTAACGGCGCGTACCTCGGTGCGCCAGCGCAATGGTGCATGGGCCCGGGATCCTGGCTGGCGTGCCAATCGCGACAGCCGCGGAGCCACCCAACCAGCCACGAAGCGACGCGCCTCGTTGGTGGGGCGAAGTCGACGAAGGCGCAGACCTCGGCGCCAAGGCTTCGGCCGTGCGGGCAGACGAACTGGACCGAAGCGCGGGAGGGGCCTGCCGGTCGTGCGGTAGAGCAGCGGGGCGCCAGGGCAAAGAAATGTGGAATCGCATAGACGCGCTCTTCTTTCACCCGCATTCTCATTCATTGTGTGAGCAGATGAACAATGGCGGGTGAGGACCCCGGCAAGTAGGGGAGGCCGCCTGCACCGTAGGAGAGGGTGGCAATGAGCAACGGCAGCGTGACCCGCGGCGTGCATCATGTCGGTTTGACGGTTGCTGATTTGCCGGCGGCAAAGACGTTTTTCTTGCAGACGCTGGGATTTCGGCAGGTTGGCGAGAAACCAGACTATCCTGCGGTGTTCGTCAGTGACGGGACGACGATGATAACCCTGTGGCAAGCAGCCGACACCGCCGCCGCGGTCCCGTTCGACCGCAGGCGCAATCTTGGACTGCACCATCTCGCGTTGCGGGTGGAGGGTGTCGAAGCGCTCGAGACACTGCACCAGCGGCTGAAGTCGACGGCCGGCGTGGTGGTTGAGTTTGCACCCGAGCCGCTGGGCGGCGGACCGACGCACCACATGATGTGCTTCATGCCGGGAAGGAATCCGCCTGGAGTTCATCGCGCCCGCCTCCTGACCTCAACTGGAGAAAGTGAGCGATGCCGCGGAGCTTGATACCGGACGTCGCGCCAGATGCTGGGCGGCCGCCCTCCAATTCTCCCTTTCATGCCGGCGAGCAGGCGGTGCAGACACGGCTGGGAGTTCGCGACCGTGTGGAGAGTACCGGCCGGCGCCTCATCCGGGACTACCTGCCCGAGGAGCATCGCGCGTTCTACGCGATGCTGCCGTTCGTGTTGATTGGCAGCGTCGACCGTCACGGGCACCCTGGGCGTCGGTGCTCGCTGGCCCGCCCGGATTCGTCAGCAGCGGCGATCCGCAACACCTGTCGGTGTCCGCACGGCCGCTGTTCGGCGATCCGTTGAATGAGTTGCTTGCAACCGGGGCGAAACTCGGCCTTCTTGGTCTGCAACCGGAAACGCGCAGACGCAACCGCCTGACCGGCCGTGTTTCCGCGATGACGCCCGATGGCTTCAGCATCGAGGTAGATCAAACCTTTGGCAACTGTCCGCAATACATTCAGAGCCGCGCGGTCGAGTTGCTTGCCGAAAGAGATTGGCAAGACCGCAGCCGACCGCTGCACAGCTTCGATGTTCCGGATGCCGCAAGCCGGGCGCTGATCGAGCACAGTGACACCTTTTTCATCGCGACAGCGGCGCCCGGCAAGAACGACAAGACGCGGGGAGCCGACGTCTCGCATCGCGGCGGCCGGCCAGGCTTTGTTGGCTTTAAGGACGATTGCACACTCGTCTTCCCGGATTACTCGGGCAACCTGCATTTCAACACCATCGGCAACATCATTCTCCATCCACGGGCCGGATTGTTGTTCATCGATTTTTCCAACGGCGATTTGATCTACCTGACTGGCCGGGCAAGCGTCGTCTGGGACGGCGAAGAGGTCCGCGCCTTCAAGGGCGCGGAACGGCTGATCGAATTTCGCACGGAACGTGGTGTCCGCGTCGAGCATAGCCTGCCGCTACGCTTTGGCTCCATTGAGCCGTCCCCGCTTCTCGATGCCACCGGCACCTGGTCGCAAGCTGCGGCGACGCTGGCGGCAACCCGGGAGCGCGACGCCTTCGTCCGGTACCGAGTGGATGAGGTGCGCAAGGAAAGCGACACCATTACCTCGTTCTACCGGCGCCGCGCAGACGGTCGGCAAATCGCGCCGTGGGAAGCCGGGCAGTTCCTGCCGATCCGGGTAAGGCTGCCCGGCGGCAATGATCCCGTGCTTCGCACGTATACGGTCTCCGCCGCGCCCAACAGTGACTCTTATCGGCTGTCGATCAAACGGGAGCCGGGCGGCCTTGTCTCGTCATATTTTCATACCGAGGTGCAGCCGGGATTCGAAATGGAGGCAATGGCGCCGCGAGGCCGGTTCGTCCTTGACCAGTCCAGCAGCCGCGCGGTGGTGCTGATCTCAGCCGGCGTCGGGATCACGCCGATGCTGGCGATGACGGACTTCCTGATCGACGAGGGCCGCCGAACGCGCCGGTTCCGCCGGACATTCTTTCTTCACGGCACGACCAACGGCCGCACGCTCGCGTTCGGCCCGCACCTGCGCGATCTCGCCAACGCCTTTCAATCGCTGACCGTTCATATCCGCTTCAGTCGACCCGATCCGGCGGACGGGGCCGGCGCGAACCACGACAGCGTCGGTCACGTCGATATTGACCTGCTGCAGAGCGTCCTGCCGTCGTTCGACGACGTCGACTTCTACCTGTGCGGTCCGCCACCCTTCATGCAGGCGCTCTATACCAGCCTCACCGCACTTGGCGTGGATGATCAGCAGATACGTTACGAGGCGTTTGGTCCAGCGACCGTGCTGAAGTCCAGCCAGCCAGCCCCATCGGCCCTAGACCCGGCTCTGGCCGCGGCGAGCCTCGTCAGCGTTCGCTTCGCCTCGTCTGGCATCGACGTGCCGTGGTCGCCGGAGAAGGCACGCTGCTGGACCTGGCGGAGGCGGCCGGGCTGCACCCCAACTATGGCTGCCGAGCAGGCCTATGCGGCAGTTGCGCGACCCATCTTGTCTGCGG
Source organism: Rhodospirillales bacterium (assembly GCA_016712375.1). Classification (GTDB taxonomy): domain Bacteria; phylum Pseudomonadota; class Alphaproteobacteria; order Rhodospirillales; family Defluviicoccaceae; genus Defluviicoccus. Next base: position 158,321 of record JADJRE010000006.1, on the reverse strand, counting down.
ATCCGTCGACTACCTGCAGGAGCCGGTCGGCCCGCATGATGATGACCAAGTGCTTATCTGTTGCTCTACACCGCGATCGACAGTCGGTACCAAAACCTGTGGCAGCGATCACGTCGTCATCCTCGAATTGTGACGGGCCCCTGCAGCAAGAACGGTGGAGCCAGTCACGTCGCCTTGTTGTCGGCAGCGAATGCGCCGCGTTCGCCAATCGGTTTTTCAGGGCCGACTGTTGAATCCTTGCGGGTCTGGCGCTCCAGCTCGGCGTTCAACTCGGCTCCGACGCAAACGACGAACGTCGAGATATAGAACCACATGAGCAGGATCACGACGGCGCCAAGGGCTCCGAACGTCTTGTCGTAGCTGCCGAAGTGGCGAACGTAGAGCGAGAAACCAACGGACGCCAGCAACCACAGAAGCGTTGCGGCGATGGCACCGACGCTCACCCACTGCATTTTTGCTTCCCGCCGGCTCGGCGCGAAGCGGTAGAGCATGGCCAATGCCAGCATCATCAGGCCGGCCATGACGACCCAGCGCAGCGCCAGGAGCACCGACTGCATCAGCCCGTCCTCCGTGCCAAAGATCGCCATGGCCGCCGGAACCGCGGCGACCACCACCAGTGCCAGGATCGCAAAGACGATGCCGATGATGGTGAAAGTCAATGACCAGAGATTCAGCGCGAAGAAGCCTCGCTCTTCCTTTTCGTCATAAGCGATGTTCAGCGCTGTGATAATGGATTTCGTTCCGGTGTTGGCGCTCCAGAGAGCAAGGATTAGGCTGAGCACCAATCCGAGGCTGAGCGAGCCGCCCGCCGTTGCCGCCACTTGGCGTGTCTGCTGCGCTATGATGTCAAAGGCGTTGCCGGGCAGCAGTTCGCGCAGAGGAGACAACTGGGGTTCAACCTGCACGGGATCGGTCACCAGACCGTAAATAGTGACCAGGGCAGTTAGTCCCGGAAAGATCGCCAGCAGCGCAAAGAATGCAACTCCAGCAGAAACTATCGACAGATGGTCAGAGCTAACCTGATTCCTAACGCGAAGCAGAACTTCTTTCCACCCGCGCTTCGGGATCTGACCCGGATGACGCGCTTCTTCGCCGTGAGCGCCAGCGCCAGATTGTTCGCTCGCCGGATCTGCGGACGAAGGAGCTGTCTTTTCCTCGGCCGGCACCGTGGAATACTTCTCTTGAGCGACGTCCATCCTCATAAATCCTGTAGCGTACGCGTTCGCGGTTAAACGTCACGCTACAAAAGCGGTTCCCCCGGGCTTGGAAATGTCTGGCGCGCGACTGCCGGCGCAGCTTCGGGCCTGGCTCGCTCCGTTTCATTCACGCGAAGTGCACGGCATAGATGGGCGGCAGCGTGTGGGTCACACACGTCCATCTGTCGCCTTGATCTTCGCTGACCCACAGGCCCCCTGTCGTCGAACCGAAAGCGAGGCGCTCGCCGCTTTCATCGATGGCAAGGGCATGCCGATACACGAGGTCATAGGCATGGCGCTGCGGCAGGCCCTCTGTCAGGACATCAAAGCTGCGGCCGCCGTCACGGGTGCGGGTTACGACGAGCTTCCCGTCACGCGGAATTCGTTTCTCGTCCTTGATCTCGGGGACGAACCAGGCGGTATCGGGATCCGTGGGATGGACAACAACCGGAAATCCGAAGACCGACGGCTCGACACCGGTGATCTCTGTGAAGGTTTTGCCCTCGTCGGAGGAGACGAAGATGCCATTGTGGTGCTGCACCCACATCCGCTGCGGCGCCGCCGGGCACTGGACGAGGCAATGGACGTCCTGGGCGAGCGGATCGTGGGTCAACTCGGACGGCACGTATTCTGCGCGCATGCCTTCACCCCGTTGCGACCAGCGGGCACCGCCATCGTCGGTGAACCAGATACCCCCGGTCGAGACCGCGACGCTGACCCGGCCTGAGTGGCGGGGATCGACACAGATCGAATGGATGCCGGGCAGATCGGCGCCACCGCCCATCCATTGCCGGCGCTTCGGATGATCCCAGAGCTCGCGCATCATCTCCCAGCTGTTGCCGCAATCTGCGGAGCGGAAGAGACCTCCGGGAATGGTTCCGCACCAAAGAACACCCGCGTCGTCGCTGCCGGCGGCGGCCAGCGCCCATATGCGCACCGTGCTCCAAGGCACCGGCCGGCCCCACATGTCGAGTTCTTCGTAGCCTTCCGGCTTCGGTGGGTATTGAGGTGCCGCGATCTCCTCCCAGCCACTCGCCGTCGATCGGTGCAGCTTGACCCCGAAATGGCCATGATCGAGAGCGGCGTAGTGGCGACCGTCGCGATGGTCGGTCAGGGAGAGCGAGACATTGTCGCCGAGGAAGTCGACATGGTCGATCTCCCACTGCCCGGCTCTGCGCTGGATGGTGAACAAGCCTTTGCGGCTCGATACGAGAATTCGTTCGCTCATTGTCAGCCTCCTGACAGCGCCTGAAAGACGTAGACCGTGCCGGCTTCCGGAACTTCGTCGCCGAGACCAACTCGATCGCTGATCGGTCTCCCGTCAACGAAGATGATCATGTGCTTGCGCAACGCCGACTGCTCGTCGAGCACGTAGGTCCTGGCTTGCGGGTTTGTCGCGAAAACGTTCTCCAGCACCTCGCGCACGCTCCGCCCTATAGCGTCAACCTCCGGGCAGGCTACGTGGCGCTGGATGTTGGACGTAAACAGCACCTTGGGCATGTCTCTGTACCTCGTACCGTTCCGGGTCATGCCAACTCAGCTGGGGTGCGAAAGTTCGCGAGCAACGAGTTAAGCACCGCCGTAGCCGGATTGCTCAAGCGGCAACGGGAGTTAAAAAGTCCCGCGGTCCGTGCTGTCGTCGTTTCCAGATGACCCAGCCCGCATGCGGCGCTATATCAATTAGATGGAAACTCTGCTCCCCGTGATGCTCGGCCTCGCCATGCTGGCGACGCTGGGCGTGCTGTTCGCTGGCGTCATCTCGTTTGCTTTCGGCAAAGATAGCCAGAAGTACGCAACGAAGTTGATGACCGCTCGTGTTGCCTGTCAGGCGGTGGCGGTGGCGCTGTTCGGCGCAATCGTCCTGATGTACGCGGTCTGATGCGTCTGGCTGCCGTGAAAACCGCCGCTGGAGACGCTGGGCGATGGTGACGCTCACCCGCATCTACACACGCGGCGGCGACGGAGGCGAAACGTCGCTCGGCGACGGCTCAAGGGTGAAAAAGCAGGATCCGCGCGTCGACGCCTACGGCACCGTTGACGAGACCAACGGCGTTGTCGGGTTGGCGCGGCTGCACGCGCAGGGCGAAGTCGACGCGATGCTGGCGCGCATCCAGAACGACCTGTTCGACCTCGGCGCCGATCTGTGCACGCCGGAGACCGGCCGCAAGGCGGAAGGCGCGCTGCGCATCGTCGACGCGCAGGTGGAGCGGCTCGAGCGCGAGATCGACGCGATGAACGCCGAGCTGCAGCCGCTCACCTCGTTCATCCTGCCGGGCGGCTCGCCAACCTCCGCCTACCTGCACTTGGCGCGGACCGTCGCCCGTCGCGCCGAGCGTCTGATCTGCGCGCTGTCGGAGACCGAGCCGGTCAATGCAGCGGCGATCCGCTACATCAATCGCCTCTCCGACCACCTGTTCGTTCTCGCCCGCTGGGAGAACGAAAAGGGCCAGCGCGACGTGCTGTGGGTGCCGGGCGGGAACAGGTAGCAGACAAGCCGGACGCCCGTGGTAGTTTTGCACGAGCGTCGGGTTCCGCTTGCAGGTTGGTCGCCTCCAGCTTATGCGCCGCTTCTCTTTGAGCGCGGCCTGGTTGCCACTGGAGCTTCGCCATGAACATCCTGAGGGCTGCCGGTCCCTGGCTGTTGATCGTCATGCTGACGGGTTGCGCCTCGAGCAGCGTCACTGCCTACCAGCCCTACCAGGGGAAGATCGACCGGCCGGACCGCATCATCGTCTACGATGTCGCCCCCACTCCCGCGGAACTTGCGCCCGAGGTCGCGGTTGCTGGCCAGGGCGCTGCACCGCTTGCGCTCACGCCGGCGCAGCTCGCGACGGGCCGCCGGCTGGGGAGCGAGATCGCGAAAGACCTGGTGGCCGAGCTGCAGGGAATGGGACTTCCCGCTGTTCGAGCGGCTGGCGAGTCGGCACCGCGGGTCGGCGATGGTCTCGTCGTGAGCTATTTCGCGCTTGTCGACGAGGGCAGCGCCACGGAACGGGTGGCGATCGGTTTTGGTGCCGGCGGTGCCGAGCTGAAGACGGTGGTCAAGGGCTTCCTCATGACGCCTCAGGGACTGCGCGCGCTCGGTTCCGGCGACGTCGAGGCCGGCAGCGGCAAGACGCCCGGCGGAGCTGTGCCGCTCGTTGTTGCCGTTGCAACCGCCAATCCGCTTGGTCTGGTCGTTTCTGGCGCGGCGAAAGCGTACGGCGAAGCCTCCGGTTCGGAGACCATTGAAGGCGCGGCCGAACGGACAGCCCATGAGATTGCGCTGAAAATTCAAGCAACGGCGCAGAAACAAGGCTGGATCTAGTCTAGCCCGCCCGCCGCGGCCGGACCGCTTCCCACATCAGCGCCAGCCAGCCGGACATCATCAGGAAGCCGCCCGCGGGCGCGGTACCTTCCACCGGCACCAGGCCGGTAAGTCCGAATGTGTAGAGCGACCCTGAGAACAGCAGGATGCCAACAGCGAACGCGGCGCCTGCCAGATTTGGCGCGGCCGCGAGCCGGCCGCCGCCATTGCGAGCAGCGAGCCAAGCAACGGCCAGCAGCGCCAGCGCGTGCGCCATCTGGTACTGCACCGCGACGGCGAACATCTCGCGCCCGGCCGGATCGAGCGCACCGTGCCGCCCGTAGGCGCCGGCGGCGACCGACATTAGCGCGTTGAGCGCTCCGAGGAACAGCCAGAGGCGGGCAGGGGAGGATAACGCGCCGGTCGGTGAAGGAGAGGGCGTAATGGTGTCGCGCACGACGGTTTGATTATCTTTCAGCCGTCGAGCCCGCACATCCCGCCGCTGCTGCCGCAAGCCATGCCGCACGGGCCGATTGCCGGCGCCGGCGCCTTGGCGCTGCCGTTGACGCGGGGTGCCGAAAGCCCCTTGGCCACGCGGGTGTCGCCGCATTCCGGGCAGGCCAGCGCGTGTTCTGCCGCCTTCTCCTCATACTCCGCCGAAGAAGCGAACCAGGCTTCGAAAGCATGCCCTTCGCCGCATTTCATGTTGTAGACGATCACGTGCGATTACCTCCGGAAGATGTCGAGAAATCGGTTCATCGCGAACCCGCGAAGCGCAGGCTGGACGAGGTGTTCCGACCCAAGTGGATCCCTTCGCTTTGCTCGCGATGATAAATCTTTCAGGATGTCGCTTCCCGCAGTTTACCGCGGCAGCTCCGAGTAGCCCATCAGGAACTGGTCGACCGAACGGGCGCATTGGCGGCCTTCGCGGATGGCCCAGACGACGAGGGACTGGCCGCGGCGCATGTCACCGGCGGTGAACACCTTGTCAATGTTGGTCTGGTAGGCTCCCGGCTCCGCCTCGGTATCAGCCTTGATATTGCCACGACCATCCAGCTCGACGCCGGTTTCACGCACCAAGTCATCGTGCATCGGGTGCACAAAACCCATCGCCAGCAACACCAGGTCAGCGTCGATGGTGAACGCGCTGCCGTCGACCTCCTGTAGCTTCATGCCGCCGGCCTCACCGGCAACCCATTCGACGCGTGCCAGCTCCAGCGCATGGATGCGGCCGTCGCCAAGTGCTCGTCGGGTGGTAACGGCCCAGTCGCGCTCACAGCCTTCCTCGTGCGAGGTCGAGGTTCGCATCTTCAGAGGCCATAGCGGCCAGGTCAGCGCCTTGTCCTCTTTCTCCGGCGGTCGGTGCAGGATCTCAAGCTGCGTGACTGACTTCGCCCCCTGGCGGATCGAGGTTCCGACGCAGTCGGAGCCGGTGTCGCCGCCGCCGATGACGACGACGTGCTTGCCGGTAGCGAGGATGGCGTGCTCCTCGCCGACCTCGCGCCCAGCCACCCGCGTGTTCTGCTGCACCAGGAAGTCCATGGCATAGTGGATGCCATCGAGGTCGCGTCCGGGGACCGGCAGGTCGCGCGGTGCTTCGGCGCCTCCAGCCAGCACCACCGCGTCGTAGTCCTCCAGCAGACGCCGGACCGCGACGTTGCGGCCGACATGGCTATTCGGCCGGAACTCGACGCCTTCCGCCTGCATCTGCGCCATGCGCTTGTCGATCAGATGCTTCTCCATTTTGAAGTCAGGGATGCCGTAGCGCAGCAGACCACCGATCCGGTCGCGCTTCTCATAGACAACCACCGCGTGTCCAGCACGCGCCAGCTGCTGCGCGCAGGCCATGCCCGCCGGGCCGGAACCGATGACAGCGACGCGCTTGCCCGTGCGATGCGCCGGAATCTGCGGACCGACCCAGCCTTCCTCCCAGCCCTTGTCGATGATTGCGCACTCGATCGATTTGATCGTCACCGGCTGGTCGATGATATTCAGCGTGCACGCCGCCTCGCAGGGTGCCGGGCAAACGCGGCCGGTGAACTCCGGAAAGTTGTTTGTTGAATGAAGGACATCCAGGGCTTCCCGCCAGTCGCCGCGGAACACCAGGTCGTTCCAGTCCGGGATGATGTTATTGACTGGACAGCCGGAGTGGCAGAAGGGAATGCCGCAATCCATGCAACGCGCGCCTGTCGGGCGAGTTCTCCCTCCGGCATCGGCAAGACGAACTCCCGCCAGTGGCGAATGCGGGCGCCGATCGGCTCGTAGGGCCGGTCACGCCGCGCGATTTCTTTGAATCCCGTTGGCTTGCCCATCGCCGTTACATCCCCACCGCGACGCTGATGCCTTTGCGCTCGGTCGGCCGAAAGCGCGCCTGCATCTGTTCCAGAGCGCGGCGGTAATCCACCGGCATTACCTTGACAAAGCGGCGTACGCTATCGTTCCAGGTCTCCAGGAGCTCCGCCGCGCGCAAGCTGCCGGTCAATCGGTGATGCTTATCGATCAGCGCATGCAGACGGTGCGCGTCGAAGCGGCTCATGTCGCGCATCAGCTCGACGCGGCCGTGCGTCTCCAGGTCGCCGCCCTGGTGATAGAGGTGTTCGAGTTGCTCGTCCTCGTCGGCAATCGGCTCCAGCGCCACCATCGATAGGTTGCACCGCTTCTCGAAAGCGCCGTCCTCGTCCAGCACATAGGCGATGCCGCCGCTCATGCCAGCCGCGAAGTTGCGTCCCGTGCTGCCGAGCACGACGACGCAGCCGCCGGTCATGTATTCACAGCCGTGGTCGCCGACGCCTTCGACAACCGAGAACGCTCCGGAGTTGCGCACCGCGAAGCGCTCGCCCGCAACGCCGCGGAAAAACGCTTCTCCCTCGACGGCGCCATACAGCACAGTGTTGCCGACAATGATGTTCTCGCGCGGATTGAAGCTGCTCTTCTTCGACGGATAGACGATCAGCCGGCCGCCAGACAGGCCCTTGCCGGCGTAGTCGTTGGCGTCGCCTTCCAACTCCAGGGTCACCCCACGAGCGAGGAAAGCACCGAAACTCTGCCCTGCGGTACCTTCACACGTGATGTGAATGGTATCGTCGGGCAGGCCCTGGTGACCGTAGCGCTTCGCCACCTCACCCGAGAGCATGGCGCCCACAATGCGATTGGTATTCCGGACGGGTGTGCTGATGCGCACCGGCCGCCGCCGGTCGAGCGCGTCCGCCGCCTGTTCGATCAGCCGGCGGTCGAGCACGTTTTCGAGCGCATGATCCTGCTTCTGGCAGTTGAACCGAGCCACGTTGTGGTCGACCTGAGGCTGGTAGAACATGCGCGTGAAATCGAGGCCCTTTGCCTTCCAGTGCAGGATCGCAGCGCGGGTTTCCAGCCGGTCGGCGCGCCCGATCATCTCCTCCATGTTGCGGAAGCCCATCTCGGCCATGATCTCGCGGACTTCCTCGGCCACGAAGTACATGAAGTTGATGACATGCTCCGGCTGACCGGTAAACCGCTTGCGCAGCTCCGGATCCTGCGTCGCCACTCCAACCGGGCAAGTGTTCAGGTGGCACTTGCGCATCATGATGCAGCCGGCCGAGATCAGCGCGGCGGTAGCGAAGCCAAACTCGTCGGCGCCGAGCAGAGCACCGATGACAACGTCGCGGCCGGTCCTGAGGCCGCCGTCGACCTGCACGGCAATGCGCCCGCGGAGGTCGTTGAGCACCAGGGTCTGTTGCGTCTCGGCGAGACCCACTTCCCATGGCAGGCCGGCGTGCTGGATCGAGGTCACCGGGCTGGCGCCCGTTCCACCTTCGAAACCGGAGATGGTCACATGATCGGCATGCGCCTTCGAGACACCAGCAGCAATAGTGCCGACACCCACTTCCGAGACCAGCTTGACGCTGACCCGCGCCTCGGGGTTGACATTCTTCAAATCAAAGATGAGCTGCGCCAGATCCTCGATGGAATAGATGTCGTGATGCGGCGGCGGCGAGATCAGGCCGACTCCCGGCGTTGAATGCCGGACGCGGGCAATCCACTCGTCCACCTTATGGCCCGGAAGCTGGCCACCCTCGCCTGGCTTGGCACCCTGCGCGATCTTGATCTGCAGATCATCGGCATTGACGAGATACTCGGCTGTGACGCCGAAGCGGCCGGATGCCACCTGCTTGATCGCCGAACGCATTGAATCGCCATTCGGAAGCGCCGTGAAGCGCGAACTCTCTTCGCCGCCTTCGCCGGTGTTGGATTTTCCTCCGATCCGGTTCATGGCGATGGCAAGGGTCGTGTGCGCCTCCCACGAGATCGAGCCGAACGACATTGCGCCAGTGGCGAAGCGTTTGACGATCTCAGAGGCCGGCTGAACTTCGTCAAGCGGCACTGGGTGCTCGGCCTTTTTCAGCTCAAACAGACCGCGCAGGTTCTTCAGTTTCCTCGCCTGATCGTTGATTTTGCCGGTGTAGGCCTTGAACTTTTTGTAATCGGCCGAGCGAGTGGCGTGCTGTAACAGCGCTACCGTCTCGGGCGTCCACGTGTGCTCTTCCCCGCGCAGCCGGAACTGGATCTCGCCTCCGACATCCAGCGCATTCTTTAGCACCGGCGCCTCGCCGTAGGCCAGCCGATGCCGGCGCATCGTCTCCGAGGCGATCTCCGGCAGACCGATCCCCTCCACGGGCGTCCGCGTGCCGGTGAAGTAGGTCTCGACGAACGACTTCGACAGACCGATTGCGTCGAAGATCTGCGCTCCGCAGTATGACTGGTAGGTCGATATCCCCATCTTCGACATCACCTTGAGGATGCCTTTGGAAACCGCCTTGACATAGCGCTTGTGTACTTCCGCCTCGCTGGTACCCGCGGGCAACTCGCTCAGCAAATTGGAGAGCGTATCGAAAGCAAGATAGGGGTTGATCGCCTCGGCACCGTATCCGGCGAGCAGGCAGAAGTCGTGCACCTGCCGTGCCTCGCCGGTCTCCACGACGATGCCGACGGACGTGCGCAGACCTTCGCGGATCAGGTAGTGATGGACGCCGGCGGTGGCCAGCAGCGACGGGATGGCGATACGGTCGGCGCCAATGCCACGGTCAGACAGGATGACGATGTTGTAGCCTTCGTGCACGACCCGATTGGCGCGGGCGAACAGACGGGCCAGTGCCACGTCCATTCCTTCCGCGCCGTCGACCGCGGGATAGGTGATGTCGAGCGTGTAGGTGCGAAACGCATTGTCGACGTGGTTCTCGATACGCCGCACCCGCTCAAGATCGACGTTCGACAAGATCGGCGTTCGCACCTCAAGCCGCTTGTGGCCGGCGGCTCCCTCCGGCTCCAGAAGGTTGGGACGCGGACCGATCAGCGAGACCAGCGACATCACCAGTTCCTCGCGGATCGGATCGATCGGCGGGTTGGTGACCTGGGCAAAGCACTGCTTGAAATAGTCCGACAGCATCTTCGGCCGGTCGGACAGCACCGCCAGCGGGATGTCGCGGCCCATCGAGCCGATCGGATCCTCGCCCGTCAGCCCCATCGGCTGCAGGAAAAAACGCAGATCTTCCTGGGTGTAGCCGAACGCCTGCTGCCGATCGAGCAGGGTCTGTGGATCTGGCGTCATCGGGCCGACTTCGGGCGGCAACTTCTCAACCCGGATCTGCGTCGCGTCCAGCCACTGCTGGTAAGGCTTGGCGGTCGCCAACTGTTCTTTCAGTTCGGCGTCATCGATGATCCGGCCCTGTTCCAGGTCGATGAGGAACATCTTCCCTGGCTGCAGCCGCCACTTTTTGACGATCTTCTCTTCCGGGATGGGCAGCACGCCCGACTCCGAGGACATCACGCACAGGTCGTCGTCGGTGATGATGTAGCGCGCCGGGCGCAGGCCGTTGCGGTCCAGCGTGGCGCCGATCATCCGGCCGTCCGTGAAGGCGACCGCGGCGGGGCCGTCCCACGGCTCCATCAGCGCCGCGTGGTACTCGTAGAAGGCACGCCGCTTCTCGTCCATCAGCGGATTGTCGTCCCACGCCTCGGGGACCATCATCATCATCGCGTGCGGCAGCGAGTAGCCGCCGGCCAGCAGCAGCTCCAGCGCGTTGTCGAAAGTGGCGCTATCCGACGCACCGTCGCCGATCAGCGGCCACAGCTTGTCGAGGTCATCGCCGAGCAGCGCCGACTTCATCGTCGCCTTGCGGGCCATCATCCAGTTGATGTTGCCGCGCAACGTGTTGATCTCGCCGTTGTGGCAGAGATAGCGGAACGGGTGCGCCAGCTTCCACGATGGAAAGGTGTTGGTCGAGAACCGCTGGTGCACCAGCGCCAGCGCCGAGACCAGCCGTTCATCGCGCAGATCCGAGTAATAAGAGGACAGGTTCTCGGCGAGGATCATCCCCTTGTAGACGATCGTGCGCGTCGACAACGACGGGATGTAGAACTGATCGGCCTCTTGAAAGCCCCTTGTCCCAGATGGCGTGATGCACCTGCTTGCGAATGACGAACAGCTTGCGCTCGAACGCCGCCACGTCGGGCGTCCCCGCCCCACGGCCGATGAAGATCTGCCGGATCACGGGCTCGATCGGCTTGACGCTGAAGCCCAGTACGGAGTTGTCGGTCGGTACGTCGCGCCAGCCGAGCAGCACCTGACCCTCGCGCGGAACCACCATGCTGAAGGCATCGACGCACGCCTGCCGGGTTGTCTCGTCGCGAGGCAGGAAAACCATGCCCACGGCATACTCACCGGCAGCCGGCAGCGCGAAGCCCAACGGTTCGCACTCGGCGCGGAGAAACGCGTCGGGGATTTGGATCAGGATGCCGGATCCGTCGCCCGCCAGCGGATCGGCACCGACGGCGCCGCGGTGACGGAGATTACAGAGAATCCCCAGCCCCTGGCGTACGATGTCGTGGCTCTTGCGGTTCTTGATGTTCGCAAGGAAGCCGATGCCGCAGGCATCGTGTTCGTATCTCGGGTCGTACAGCCCCTGCTTCGTCGGCAGAGCACATTCTCTCATATGGCGCATCCTACGTCGTGGTCGCCCTCTCCTCCACTTATCGCCCGTCGCAGAAACCGGAAACCTTGTTTTCGTTCAGACCCGAAGGAGTGGCCTGGTGCCCGCTTTTTGTTATCCAACCGCCACTTGACGCATGCATGCAGGCGGGCTACTCCACATGCCGCCCGGCGGATTTTGGACCTCGGAGTCGAGAGTACAAGGTCGAAGCGCCGAGGCAACCGTTTCTTTACCTAACCCAGCATCGCCTGTCATCCATTCTCATCCGCGCGCTGGATGTGGGGTCCTCAAGCAGGATGCCATCTCTCCGCCCTCGCTGGCGGTTCCGGCTAGCGCTCAGTCGCCCGGAGGTTATTCGTGGAGTTGTACTCCGTCTATCTCATCGCTGTTGTGCTCGGCCTTGTCGAGGGTGTCACCGAGTTCCTCCCGGTCTCATCGACCGGCCATCTTATCCTGGTGGGCGATTTGCTTGGCTTTCAGGGACCGCAGGGGGAAATCTTCGAGGTCGTCATCCAGCTCGGCGCCATTCTCGCGGTCGTCTGGCTGTATCGGGCGAAGTTCCTGCATGTCGCAATTACCGCTCTCTCGGAGCCGGCCTCGCGCCGCTTCATCACCATTATTGTTCTTGGCGTGCTCCCAGCGCTGGTAATCGGCGCTTTCCTGCACGACTTCATCAAGTCGGTGCTGTTCTCGCCCTGGGTGGTGAGCGTGACGCTGATCCTCGGAGGATTTGCGATACTTGCGATCGAGCGCTGGCACCTGCCGCCGAAGGCGCAGAGCGTGGAGGCGATCACGCCGATGCTCGCCCTGAAAATCGGCTTCTGCCAGTGCGTCGCCATGATCCCCGGCGTCTCCCGGTCGGGGGCTACGATCATGGGCGGGCTGCTGCTGGGTGTGGGCAGGGCCGCGGCGACCGAGTTCTCGTTCTTCCTCGCCGTACCGACGATGCTCGCTGCCACTACCTACGACATGTACAAGGGCTGGTCGCTGCTACATGCGCACGACCTGACGATGATCGGTGTCGGTTTCGTCGTCTCCTTCCTGTCTGCCATGGTGGTAGTGCGGTGGCTGGTCGGGTTCGTTTCGAAAAACGGCTTCGCACCCTTTGCCTACTACCGCATCGTCATTGGCCTGGTGATGCTGGCGATCCTGATCTACCGCTAGTCGCCGCCGCCGCGCCGGAGGAAGATATGACTGACCTTGACGAGAGCACCTTCACCCGGCTCGCCGATGAAACGCTTGGCCGGCTGTTCGAGAAGCTGGAGGACGCCATCGGTGATTTTGCCGACGTCGAACTGCAGGACGGGATCCTTACCGTTGATTTCGAGAATGGCGGCCGCTTCGTCATCAACAAGCACCAGCCGAACCGGCAGGTCTGGCTTGCCTCGCCGGTGAGTGGCGCGGCGCACTTTGCCTGGGACGGCGGCGGTTGGTTCTCGACCCGCGGCGGCGCCCCGTTGCTCGCCGTACTTGCTGCCGATCTGACGAAATTGGCTGAGAAAAAGGTGTCTCTCGATTGACAAACGCTAACCAGGATTAGTCCGCTTCTACGCTTTCCGGCGCTTTCTGCGGCGTCACGGCACCCAAGGCCAGCGCCAGCACGACGCCCATGATCAGCGCGCCGACAAAGAATGGCCAGTCCATACCCAGAACCTCGAACAGCACGCCGGCGAACCCGGGTCCGACGACTCGGGCCAGGGTCGTCATCGAGCGGCTAACTCCCATCGTGCCGCCCTGGACGCCGGCGCCGACGGCGAGCGAGACCATGCTGTTCAGCGACGGGGTCATCAGGCTGAATCCCACCGCGACGATCAGCATCGCCGGCCACAGGAACTCGGGCGGGTTGGCGAAGGGGATCGCCAGCATGCCGATGGCCAGCAGCCCCGAGCCGGAGATAACCAGGCGCGGCTCGCCGAAGCGATGCGCGAGCCGCCCGACCAGCCCGCCTTTGACGGCGGCGCTGATCAGCCCGATGAAGGCGAAGAGATAGCCGTTCTGCTCGGGCCCCAGCCGAATTCCTGCCGCGACCATCGCGAACGTTGTTTCCATGCCAGCGAAAAACGAAGGTGGCGAGAAAGGCGACCAGGATCAGCCGACCTACGCCCGGCCGCCGCAGTGCGTCCGTTAGAATTTGCCAGCGGCCTGACGCGATAGCAGCGCCTGCTCCCGGCGCAGGTCCTTCGACAGCGACCTGGGCAAAAGGGATCAGGGTGAGCAGCATCGCGAGCCCTGACAGAGCCGCCGCCACCAGTGCAGGGCCCGTGTAGTCGGCGTTCGCCGGATCGTGGCCGGCGAGCACGCCGCCGATCGCTGGGCCGAAGATGAAGCCGAGCCCGAATGCCGCGCCGACGATACCCATGCCCTTCGCCCGGTTGGCCGGCGTCGTGACGTCGGCGACGTAGGCGAAGGCAGTGGCGATATTGCCGGCCATGAAGCCGCCCAGAGCGCGCGCGGCGAACAGCATCCACAGGTCCTGAGCGAACGCGAGCCATAGGTAGGACAGCGTAGCGCCGGCCAAGCTGCAGGCGAGCACCGGCCTGCGGCCGATGCGGTCGCTCAGGCGCCCCCACAGCGGAGCTGCCAGGAACTGCGCGAACGAATAGACCGCCATCAGCAGCCCGACTGTCGCCGGCGAGGCATGGAAATGCTCACCGTAAAACGGCAGCAGCGGGATGATGAGTCCGAAGCCGACGAGATCGACGAAGACGATAAGGAACAGGGTGGCCATTGGCGGGTCGTGGCACTCTTCAGCGCTGTGTCAGCTTCAGCTCGATGCGGCGGTTGCGGCGGTAGGCGGTCTCGCTGTCGCCGGGATCGAGAGGCTTGTACTCGGCATACCCGGCGGCCGCCAGCCGGTTCGCGGAAATGCCGGAGTCTTGAAGCAGCCGCAGCACCGACATTGCGCGTGCCTGCGACAGTTCCCAGTTCGACGGAAACTGCGGCGTGGCAATCGGCACCCGGTCGGTGTGTCCGTCGATCTGCAGGATCCAGTCGACGTCAGCGGGGATTTTTGCCGCCACCTGCTTGAGGGTGTCGGCGACGCGAACGATCTGCGCCCGGCCGGCCGGCTCCAGTTCCGCGGAGCCACGCTCGAACAGCACCTCCGACGGAAACACGAAGCGATCGCCCTCGATGCGGATGTCGGGCCGGTCACCCAGCGCCTCGCGCAGCCGGCCGAAGAACTCAGAGCGGAAGCGGGCCAGTTCCTGCACTTTGCCGGCCAGCGCGGCGTTCAGACGCTGACCCAGCGACTGGATCTGCACCTGCTGGTCAGCCGCCTTCTTCTCCGACGCGTCAAGCGCCGCGGCGCGTTGCTGCAATTGCTCGCGCATCGCGGCAAGCTGCTGATTGAGCAGGGCAAGTTCGGTCCTCGCGCTCTCCGACAGCTTCTTCTCTTCGGCCAGCGCCGCCTTCCGCCTGTCCGGCGCGGCCCCCCAGCGCCTGCAGCTGTTCCTCCAGGCTCCGGCGTAAGGCGAGCGAGCTCTGCAGTTCGACGGTAAGCCGCCCGACTTCCTTGCTCAGCTCGTCCTTTGTCTTGCGCTCCAGCGCCAGAACTTCGGCCAAATCTGCCATCCGCCCCTGCAAAGCCCGCAGCGCCGCGTCACGACCCGAGAGGCTTTCGCTGAGGAAGAACTGGGCGAGCGCGAAGACCAGCAGGACGAAGATGATCACCAGCAACAGGCTGGCCAGCGCGTCGACGAAGCCGGGCCAGATGTCGAAGGGGCGGCGGCTGCGCCGCGCCGAGAGTGTCATGGCCGGCTCAGCCCTGCCGCTCGGGCTTGTCCGCGACCGCCGCGATCGTCCGCGCCAGCAACCTAATGTCGCTCCGCACCTGCCGGACCACTTCCTCGCGTCCGGCGATCATCTCTTCGATCAGCCGGGCGACGTAGACGTCGAGATTGCGGATGTGCGCCCGCGTCGCCTCGTCCATGCCGCCGCCGGCGGAACCCCGCAAGCCCTCGGCCAGCCGGGTAAGGACCGGCCGCAGCTCGCTCTGGCGTTCCGCCAACTCGCGCATCAGCGCCTGCTCGGCGCGCATTTGGTCGGTCAGCGTGCCGATCTTCTCGGCCAGCGCCATCAGCTGCGCGTTGCCGGCGGCGCGTGTCTCCTCGCCACGGGCGAGGGTCCGCTGCAGGCCCTCCAGGCTCTCCGCCGTCTGCTCCAGCAGCGACTGAACGTAAATCGGCGTCGACTGCTCGCCGTCGCCCGACAGCGCTCCGGACGACAGCCGGGTCGAACCCGACAGCCACTCCTCGAGTTCGTTGAAGAAGCGGTTTTGCGCCTGGCTAGCCTGCAGGTCGAGGAAGCCCAGCACCAGCGAACCCGCCAGACCGAATAGAGAAGAGGAAAACGCCGTCCCCATCCCCGATAGTGGCGCCGCCAGCCCGGCCTTCAGCGTATCGAACATCTGCGCGACGTCGCCGCCGCCGACCGTCAATCCGCGGATGACGTCGCTCACCGAGCCGATGGTCTGCGACAGCCCCCAGAAGGTGCCGAGCAGTCCAAGGAAGATCAGCAGGCCGATCAGATATCGGGACAGATCGCGCGACTCGTCCAGCCGCGAGGCGATGCCGTCGAGCAGCGAGCGCATCGCGGGCGCCGACAACGACAGCCGGCCGCGTCGTTCGCGCAGCATCGCCGCCATCGGCGCCAGCAGCCGCGGTGTCGGCGGATCACCAGCCGCTTCGTGGCCACGGCGGAAATGCTCGATCCAGCCGACCTCCGGCGCCAGCCGCAACACTTGGCGCAGGCCGTACAATACGCCAAGCAAAAACACGGCGATAATCAGCCCGTTGAGCGGCGGGTTGACCAGGAATGCCCGCTGCAATCCGGAGAACAGCAGCGCGCAGACGCCGCCAACGAGCGCCAGGAACACCAACATCCGCAGCAGATAGCGGTGCGGCCTCGTCATGCGCACCCTCCGTTCATGAAAATCGACGCGGCCTATGGCGCCGTTGCCGGCGCGCGCGCCGCCGAGCCGACAAGTGCGACCAGCGGCTCATGCAACGCCGCGTTGCTGGCGAGCACGCCGCCGCCGGAGAACATCTTGCGGCCACCCGACAGGTCACTGACGAAGCCACCCGCCTCGCGCACCAGCACAATTCCGGCCGTAATGTCCCAAGGATGCAAACCGTTCTCCCAGAAGCCGTCGAAGCGGCCGGCAGCGACCCAGGCGAGATCGAGCGCCGCGGAACCATAGCGGCGGACGCCGGTGCAGACCGCCATCACCGCGCCGAGCTGCTTCAGGAACAGGCCGTGATCGCCGAGCCCGAGGAAAGGGATGCCGGTGGCGAACAGCGCCTCCTCAACGTTGCGGCGACCGGAGACGCGAAGCCGGCGGCCATTAAGAAAGGCGCCGCCGCCGCGCTCCGCCACGAACATCTCGTCGGCGATCGGCGAATAGATGACGCCGGCATAGGGCTCGCCATCGCGCTCGAGGCCGATCGAAATCGAAAAATGCGGGATGCCGTGCAGAAAGTTGGTTGTGCCGTCGAGCGGATCGATGACCCAGCGATTGGAGGTATCCGTGCCCGCTCGTTCGCCTGATTCTTCCATCAACAGGCCGTAGGCGGGACGCGCTTTCTTCAGCTCGGAGCGCAGCACTGATTCCGACTTGTGATCAGCCCTGCTGACGAAATCCGCTGGCCCCTTCTTTGAAACCTGAAGCTGCTCCAGTTCGCCGAAGTCACGGATTAGTCCTTTCGCCGCCTTGAGGGCGGCCCCGGTCATCACGTTGAGCAGCGGCGAGCGATAGTTCATGGCGGCGGCCGCGGGCCGGGGCCCGATCCCTAGTCCTTTGCCCGCTCGACGTAAGTGGCGTCGGCGGTGGCGACGACGATCCGCGTGCCCGACTCGATGAACGGCGGCACCAGCACCTTCACCCCGTTCTCGAGGATTGCCGGCTTGTACGACGAAGCCGCGGTCTGGCCCTTGACCACTGCAACGGCCTCGACCACCCGAAGGACTACCTGGTCGGGAAGTTGCACGGAGATCGGCTGCTCTTCATAGGATCTGATGCTCACCACCATATTCTCCTGCAGGAACGGCACCTGCTCCTCGCCGACCATTTCCGTCGGCAGCGCGATCTGGTCGAAAGTCTCGGTGTCCATGAAGGTGTGCGCATCGCCGTCGCTGTAGAGATACTGGTACGAGCGTTGGTCGAGGCGGACCCGTTCGACGCTCTCCGACGAACGGAAGCGCTCGTTCAGCTTGGTGCCGTCGCGGATGTCCTTCAGCTCCACCTGCAGGTAGGCGCCGCCCTTGCCGGGTTGCGTGTGCATGATCCGCACCGCCCGCCATAGCCGTCCCTGATGCTCGATGATGTTGCCCGGGCGGATGGCGTTGCCGCTGATCTTCATTGTTCAGATACCGATGTTGTGGAGCCGGCCGTCGCAGGCCGACCGGAAGCTAGCAGCTTGCCCCGCCGCCGGCAACCGCGGGCGGCAGCGGTGCTGCCTGATCGGGGGCTCACACCGCGGAATGAGGCAGGCAACGCAAAGAGTCAAGGCGCGGCAGAAGACAGGGCCGACGCCTGCTCACAGGCGCTGCCGCGTTCAGCGTCGGCGAAGGCGCAGGCGTTGAGATAGCTGACAAAGCGGTCGCGCATCGCGGGCGTGCGCAGCGCTGCGATGTGCGGAGCATTGGGCACCAGCCACAGCGCCTTCGGATGCCCGGCGGCAGCGTAGAGATCATGAGCGTGGGCCGGGTCGATGATCGAATCGTCCTCGCCCTGAATAATCAGAACCGGGATGGGCGCGATGGTCGCGATCGCCGTCCCCGGTTCATAGTCGTCGGCGATTGCGAGCGACAGCGGCGTCTGTAGCGGCCAGGTGAGCCAGGAGCGGGCGAGTACCTCGCGGGCCACGCGACGATAGCCGGCGAAGGCGCCTTCGACGATCAGCGCCCGGACGCGCGGCTTCTCCGGCGAGCGGGCAAGCGCTTCGATGGCGAGCGAGCCGCCCAGGCTCTGGCCGAACAGCGCCACCCGGTTGGCATCAACGCCCTCCAGCCGAAAGGTCTCGGCGATGGCGGCTTCGCTGTCCCGGTGCAGGCCGTCGAGATCGGGAACCCCGTCGGACGACCCGTAGCCCCGGTAGTCGAAGAGAAAGACGTTGTATCCTCGCCCCGGCAGCCAGGCGACGCTGGCCAGATGCGTCGAGATGTTCTGCGCGTTGCCGTGCATGAACAAGACAGTGCCCTTGGCCTCGCCTTCGGCGGGCAGGAACCAGCCGTGCAGGCGGACGCTGTCGGCGCTCTCGAACCAGACGTCCCGCCAGGCCAGTCCGACCTGGTCGGGCGTCAGCACGTGGGTGGGCGTGGGATGGAAGAACATGTTGGTGCAGCCGGCCAGCGGCAGCATAGCTATCGCGGTCAGCAAAATAGCCAGCCTCGCGGCAAGGCCGCGGCCGGGCGCGGATCTCAGAACGACCACGACAGCATCGCCGACCACTCGGCGTAGGTGTCTCCGCCGTCATTTTCCCCCGCGACGCGCAGCCGCAGCGACAGATCACGGGCGAGGGTGAATCCCTGCTGCAAAGATAACTCGAAACCCTCGCCTGCGCCGTCCTCGACGATCAGCATGTACCGTCCTTCCGGCCGAATGGTCCACCACGGCGTCGGCGACCACAGCAGTCCGGCGGATGGGCCGACAGCGAATAGCCGGCCGTCGGGCCAGTGTTGGTCGGCGAGCAGGGCAGCGTCGGCCAGCATATAGACGCGTGCCGCGTCGCCAAGCGACCACGTCGGCCCGGCGCCGCCAGCGGCGGAGAAGACCAGATCGCCCGGTTGCGCCGCCCGGTCGCGCCAGCGGTCGAAGCCAAAGCGCGCCCGCCACGACAGCGCCCGGAACAACTCGTCGCGAGGCGTCAGCGACTCCACCCCAATCAGCGTCGCCGTTTCCAGCTCAGGCACCGGGCTGTCGTACCAGCGGATATGCATGTCGAGGAAATCGATGGCGGCGCCAGGGACGTAGCCGCCTAAGGGATCGAGCAGGTCATGGTAAGCGGGGCGAAGCGCCAGTTCGGTGAACGGCCGGTCGCCGGTCATGCCGACGCCGCCCGCCAGTCGCGCCGAGTGGTGTCCCTGGTCGGGGCGGATCGGTGGCTCTGCAACCGCCGGGGCAGGGGGAATCCTTTCGATGCGGGCGCGGGCTCGCAGCAGCGCCAGCGCGCGCGGCGCCGTCTCGGCGCGCTCGATGCCGCCGGTTTCGATGCGATACTGCAGATAGGCCTGCGCCAGTTCCAGCACCCGGGCCCGGCGGACCGGCTCGAGGGCCGCCAGCGACGGATCGTCCGGCCGCAACTCCCCTTCGGAGAGTGCCAACGCCAAGGCCTGCTCGTCCGTATCGAGTTGCCGAAAGCGTTCGCCGATCCGGGTGCGCTGCGACGCTCGGAAGGTGGTGCCGCGCAACAAGCCGGGTTTGTCGACGACGGCCCGCACAGTATCGACCGGAATGGCGTAAACCTTGAAGTCTTCGGTCAGCCGCAGATCCGGACGCGCCACGTTCAGCAGCGACAAGAGTACGTACGAGCAATTGGTGGACAAGAAGTAGTAGTCGATCGGTTGCATATCGACTTCCCACAGGCTCGCCATCATCAGCCGAATGTTTTCGGGAGCGATATTCAGTTCGTACTCCCAGATGTCGCGGTTCTCAATGTCGCTGTATTGGGTGACCTTCTCGTAGTAGCGGAGCACCGAAAAATAGCCGCGGTAGCCGCCGGCAAGTCCCTTGAATGCGAAAAACGCGCCGCTTTCGCCCTGGTTATCGGCGGCGAAGTGCACTGTCGTCGCGTTCAGCGGCGGCGCGTCCGGACGTTGCGATGGATCGATGCGGATCAGCGTATGGCCGAACATCGATGACGGATTGTTGAGGTAGGCGGCGGGGAAGATCAGCGTCACCCGCGCCGGATCGATCGCCGCCATCCATGCTTCGAACCGCGGGCACGGTTGCTCAGGGATCGTGCCGGGATCGATGGCAAGTCGTTGCTTCAGCCACTGCCAGCGGGCGGGACGCGTGCACTGGGCGAGCCGCTCCGGATTGTCGTCGGATTTCGGCGCCAGCAGTGCCGCCAGCGTCGCCTCCAGTTCCGCCGCCGGGTCGGTCTTGCCATCGGCGGCGAAGAAGAAGGCGGGATCGTCGAGCAGGCTGGTGACACCCTTGCCAACCAGGTCGTCCTGCCAGTAACCGAGTGCCAGCCACTGCGGATCAGCGGCGATATTCTCGGCGCGCGCCCGCTCGATCAGGGCAGCCAGCAGCGCGCTCGGCGCATCGTCTGCACGAGCCACCAGCGACGCTAGCAGCAAGGCGACGGTAAGCCCCATCGCGGCGACTTTCACGATGGAGAAATCGTAGTGGGTAATGGCATCGGGCGGCAGACGGGAGACGGTTTGCTAAAAGCTGGAGCCGGGTGCACGCGCTCACCCGGCTCCAGTCGAAGGCTCTCGTTCCCAGACGTCTGCGGATGCGCGCGTGCTCCCCGCAGGATTAGGAAATTGCGTAACGGCGCAGTTGCGGATCGGCGTTGAGGACCGCGAACAACCCTTCAGTCACATCTTCGGCGGTCGCGTTCTCGTCCGGCATGATGCGCTCGAAATTCTTCTGCGTTGCCGCGAAGAAGGCGGACCGATCCTCAGGCGCGATCTGCATCACGTCGGCGAGCGAAGCCAGCGTTTCGCCGTCACCGCGCGACATGTCCTGCGCCAGACGGTTGATGTTCGGGCCGATGAACATCGCCGTCCTCTGGTTGAGGCTCACCTTGCCGTTAGGTGCGCAACCCGACGTCTCCGATGAAATACCGAAAGTCTGGGTGCCGAAGGTGCCGTTGGTGGTGGCGGCGAACACCTGCGGGAAGACACCTTCCGAGCCTTCCCACACCATGGACCCGAGGCCGCAGCCTACGTTGTTAGGAGCGCGGGTTTGTGCGACGGCATCACCGGAAGCGATCAGTCCGAAGGCCAGGGCACAGATGACCAGCTTTTTCATGAGGTCCTCCCATGTCGGCATCTCTCCCCCCGTTTGCAACCATACATGCTCGCGAACTGATATTCAACCGCAACGAGTTCAGGCAAAATTCAGAAGCCGACACCGACCCCGACGCCACCGCCCGACCAGCCGCCGCTTCCGACCCCGACGCCGAAACCGATTCCCGGCTGCGGCTGCCAGGTCGTCGGAAATAGGTCCGACGTAACCTGGGCGATCAGCCGGCCGAAGGCGGGATCGTCAAGGCCAGTCGAGCCTTCGATCCATCCTGAGGTGGTCGAAATCAGGCTGCCGCTGCTGCAGAAACTGGCGGCCGCCTGCACCGCACCTCCTGCCTGTGGCCCGCCGCCGGCGGGGGGAATGGTGCACTGTACGTTGGCATCCATGGCGCCGGCGTTGCAGGTCCTGACTACGTACAATGGTGTCGTCGGCTGCAGGGCAGGATCGGCGATCAACTGAGGTCTTGCCGTCCAGGACATCGCCCGGCGCATGTTGTCGAGTACCACCTGCGTTGTCCGGGTCTCGCCCTGTCCATAGGGGAGAGCCCTGCACGACGACCGGCAGCGGCCCCCGGGCCATGACGTCTTGCGCAAATCCGCGGGAGTTTGGGTTGCGGTAGCCCGGGCTGCTCGTCGGTCCGGCGCACCCGGCGATCGCTGCTGCGGCTACGCAGGCGCAAAGCCTGCCAACAAGAGGCGACATCTTCAAATCTACGCTGCCAACGATCCTATCTATCAAAATAGGGAGACGTTTGGCTTGAATCACCTTAGACGCAACGACGGCGAAAGGAGAGCAGGAGTTATTGAAACAGCGAAAGAGCGAGACAAGCCATGCTAACGTTCGGTTGTCGCGGTGGGCATCAGTAATTGCCCGATACGATGCCCGATCTCATTGTTGCACTGAGGGAATTTGCCGCCTGGACAGGCCAACGATAACTTGCAGGGGATCATCGACAACCCACGCGATAATCGGAGGTTTGGTGCTGCCGCAGTGCGGGCTTGACGCGACGGGCGCAGTGCTTGTTTTATCTGACGTTAGGCGTCGCGAAACCAAGCCGCTCGAGCTCAAGCGGCGCCCTCAAACGTCCGGGAGGAAACACGACTATGCATCTAACGCGCGCAATTGCCGCGGCTGCCTTATGTCTGGCCGCCGCTAGCGCCTCCGCCGACCCGATCGTCATCAAGTTCAGCCACGTTGTCGCGCCCGATACCCCAAAGGGTCAGGCTGCGGAAAGATTCAAGGAACTCGCTGCCAAATACACAAACGGCCAGGCGAAGATCGAAATCTATCCGAACAGTCAGCTCTACAAGGACAAGGAGGAGTTGGAGTCGCTGCAGCTTGGCTCGGTGCAGATGCTGGCGCCGTCACTGGCCAAGTTCGGCCCGCTCGGCGCCAAGGAATTCGAGGCGTTCGACCTGCCGTGCCTGTTCCCCGACCGAGAGGCTCTGCATCGGGTCACCGATGGCAAGATCGGCAAGGACCTGCTGGCCAAGCTGGACTCGAAAAGGCATCGTCGGTTTGGCGTATTGGGACAACGGCTTCAAGATCTTCAGCGCCAACAGCCCGATCAAGACCGTCGCCGACTTCAAGGGACTGAAGATGCGCGTGCAATCCTCCAAGGTATTGGAGGCGCAGATGCGCGCTCTCGGATCAAGTCCCCAGGTGATGCCGTTCTCGGAAGTCTATCAGGGTCTGCAGACGGGCGTGGTCGACGGCACCGAAAACCCGCCGTCGAACATGTACACGCAGAAGATGTTCGAGGTGCAGAAGTTCGGCAATATCTCCCGCCACGGTTACCTGGGCTATGCCGTCATCGTCAACAAGAAGTTCTGGGACGAATTGCCGGCCGACGTCCGCTCCGGTCTCGAGAAGGCGATGACGGAGGCGACGGCCTACAACAACGAGATCGCCAAGAAGGACAACGACGAAGCTCTGGCGGCGATGAAGGCTTCCGGCAAGACCGATTTCTATACGCCTACCGACGCCGAACGCGCGGCCCTATGCAAGGCGATGGAGCCTGTGTACGAAGAAATGCAGAGCCGCATCGGCAAGGATCTGATCGCCGCCATCCGCCAGGAGGCCGGTAGTATCGTCGAAGGTAAAAAATAAGAGTCAATAGGCGCCCGCTCTTGCGGGCGCTCTTCTCTGAAATATCCTTCTGGCCGAGTCGGGACAATGATACTTAGATTTCTCGATCATCTCGAGGAATGGCTGATCGCCTTCCTCATGGCGGCGGCGACGTTGATCATCTTCGTCGCCGTCGTTCACCGCTATTCCTCGGGCATTCCCGTCATCCAGGACTTCACTCTGCGCGTCAACATGGGGTGGGCGCAGGAGCTGTGCATCTTCATGTTCATCTGGATGGCGAAGTTCGGCGCCGCGTACGGTGTGCGCACCGGCATCCATGTCGGCATCGACGTGCTGGTCAACGCCGTCAACGAAGAGCTTGCGCCGCAAGCTGATCATCTTCGGGCTGCTTGCCGGTGCCTTGTTCACCGGACTGGTGGCGGTCTTCGGCTCGACGTTCGTCTGGAAGCTGATGGGTACCGATCAAGTATCCGCCGACCTCGAATGGCCGATGTGGATCGTCTATCTCTGCATCCCGCTGGGCTCGGCGCTGATGTGCTTCCGTTTCCTGCAGTCGGTGTACGTGTACACCACCACCGGACATCTGCCCCGGGTCGACCATGCACATGTCGAGGGCATCGACAGCGAAAACGACCCGGAGATCGCCGCCATCGAAGCGGACAAGAACATCCGGATGGGAGGTAAGTCATGACCGCGGCGTTTCTTTTCGGCCTCCTCGTCGTCCTGATGCTGACCGGAATGCCGATCGCGGTGTCGCTCGGGCTGACGGTGCTGGCGTTCTTTTTCCTGTTCACTTCCATTCCGATCGAGATCGTTGCCCAGAAGCTGTTCACCGGCATCGAGAAGTTCGAGATCATGGCGATCCCGTTCTTCATTCTCGCCGGCAACTTCCTCACCCACGGCGGCGTCGCGCGGCGCATGATCAACTTCGCCACCGCCTGCTTCGGTCACCTGCATGGCGGCCTCGGCATTGCCGGTGTCATGGCGTGCGCGTTGTTCGCCGCGGTCTCGGGGTCCAGCCCGGCGACGGTGGTGGCGATCGGCTCGATCCTGTTGCCGGCGATGGTGAAGTTCGGCTTTCCGAGGAGATTCGGCGCCGGCGTGATCACGACCTCCGGCGCCCTCGGCATTCTCATTCCGCCCTCGATCGTCATGGTCATGTACGCGGTGGCCACCAACACCTCGATCGGCAACCTGTTCATCGCCGGCGTTGTTCCTGGCATCGTGCTGGCGGCCATGCTAGGTGGGATCACTTGGTATCGGGCCTGGCGAGGCAATTATCCACGAATGCCGCGCGCGAGCATCGGCACCATGCTAAAGGCGTTCAAGGAGAGCGTCTGGGGTTTGATGCTAATCATCATCGTCATCGGCGGCATCTACGCCGGATTGTTCACGCCAACCGAGGCGGCGGCGATGAGCGCCGTCTACGCCTTCATCGTGGCGGTGTTCATCTACAAGGATCTCACGCTCGCGCAAGTGCCGAAAATCCTGCGGGATTCGGCGAACATGAGCTCAATGCTGCTGTTCATCATTGCCAACGCCATCCTGTTTTCGTTCCTGATGACGAACGAGAACATCCCGCAGGGGCTGGCGCAGTGGATGATCGATCAGAACCTGAGCGTGATTCTGTTCCTGCTCGGCGTCAACATCATCCTGTTGCTCGCCGGCAACTTCATGGAGCCCTCGTCGATCGTGCTGATCTTCGCGCCGCTGCTGTTCCCAATCGCTGTCAAGCTCGGCATCGACCCGGTCCACTTCGGCATCATGATGGTTGTCAACATGGAGGTGGGCATGTGTCATCCACCGGTCGGTCTCAATCTGTTCGTGGCGAGCGGCATTACCAAGATGGGCATTACCGAGCTCACCGTCGCCGTGTGGCCGTGGCTGCTGACCATGCTGGTGTTCCTCGTCATAGTCACCTATTGGCCAACGCTCACCCTCTGGCTGCCGCGGACACTCGGCATGATGTAGCTTGTGCGGATATTGCGCAAATAAGGGCCGCCTGCGAGAAGCGGCCCTTACCTTTCTGATCCTGGGGATCAGCTGGCGCCAGCAGCGGCGAGAGCGGCCTCCATGATGTCCTTGCCAATGTCGCCTTCGAACTGCGACCACACCGGCTTCATCACCGCCACCCAAGCAGCTCGCTGTTGCGGCGTCAACTCGATCACCTGTGTATAGCCCGACTGGATGATTTTTCTCCTGTCGCCGGCGTTCAAATCCGCCGCGATCGAGTTGCCATACGCGCAGGCCTCGCTGGCCGCCGACGTCAGCCCGGCACGCACATCCTCGGGAAAAGCATTCCAAAAGTCGCGGGCGACGATAAACGCATACTCCAGGCTGCCGTGGTTAGTTTCGGTAATGAAAGGCTGCGCCTGATAAAATTCCTGCGAATAGATGTTTGACCAGGTATTCTCCTGGCCATTGACGCCCTTTGACTGCAACATGTGCAGAACCTTGGTAAATGGCGCCTTTACTGGCACGGCGCTCAGCGCCTCGAACTGCGCCACCAGCACGCTTGAAGGCTGGATGCGGAAGGTCTTGCCCTTGGCATCCTGCGGAAGGCGTAGCGGCGTGTCGGCCGAGAGCTGCTTCATGCCGCCGTGCAGGAAGCAGAGCCCTTCGATTCCCTGGCCGTGCATCGCGCTTAGGAGTTGCTCGCCCGCCGCGCTTTTCTCGAACCGTTCCACTGCTTCGGTGCTGCCGAGAAGGAACGGGAGATCAAATACCTGATAGGCTTTGGTGTAGGGTTCCAGCAGCGAGAGCGATGGTGCGGCGATCTGCACGGTACCGTCCAGCAGGCCGCGGACGACATGCTCATCGTCCATCAGCTTTCCGTTGGGAAAAACCTCCACCGCCACTTTTCCCGCGAGGCGTTGCTCGACCAGTTGCTTGAACCGCAACGCGGCTTGGCCTTTCGGCGTCTCCTCCGAGACCACGTGGCTGAATCTAATGACCGTCTCGGCGGCACCGACGGCCGCCGGGCACAGCACGAGGCCGGCGATGATGGCCGTGCCGATCAGCGAGCGCATGTCCGACTCCTCCGTTGCAATGACAACAAGTGGTTCGCGAACTTCGACAAACCGCGCGCATGACCGGAAGCGACCGGCCATGCGCCTTCCCAGCGCGGCTTTTCAACCTATCTTCTCACGGTGCCGGCAAAGGGAAAAGCGTTTGGCCAGTCAGAGGTTGCTTGTGCCGCCGGATCTGGCCGGCTCTCGCCGAGGACACCGACATTCTCCCAACACCTTGCGAAGGATAGGGCATGACAGAGTGGTGGCGCGGCGCGGTGATCTACCAGATCTATCCGCGCAGCTTTGCCGATGCGAATGGTGACGGGGTTGGTGATCTGCCGGGGATCACCGCCCGGCTCGATCATGTCGCTTCGCTTGGCGTCGACGGTATCTGGTTGTCGCCCTTCTTCGTCTCGCCGATGAAGGACTTCGGCTACGACGTCGCCGACTACTGCGACGTCGATCCGCTGTTCGGTAGCCTTGCCGACTTCGATGAACTGCTCGCTCGGGCGCACAAGCTTGGGCTGAAGGTAATCATCGATCAGGTCTACTCGCATTCCTCGGACCGCCACCCCTGGTTTACCGAGAGCCGGGAAAGCCGCGACAACGCAAAGGCCGACTGGTACGTCTGGGCCGATCCGAAGCCGGACGGAACGCCGCCGAACAACTGGCTGGCGGTATTCGGCGGCCCGGCATGGACTTGGGACTCGCGCCGGCGCCAGTACTACCTGCACAATTTTCTACCGGAACAGCCGGATCTGAACCTGCACCATCCGGACGTGCAGCAAGCGATCCTGGATGCAGCGGCGTTCTGGCTGGATCGTGGCGTTGACGGCTGCCGCATCGATGTGGCTAATCTGTTCTGCCACGACCCACGGCTGACCGACAACCCTCCGAAGCCGGGGCCCGCCGGCGACCGTCCCTACCGGATGCAGCAGCAGCTGTACAATCGGGGCCGGCCGGAGACGCTGGCGGTCGTCGCTCGCCTGCGTAGGCTGCTCGACAGATACCCGGATCGCATGGCCGTCGCGGAACTCGCGCGCTCAGAGGATACGATCGGCACAATGATCGAGTACACCGATGGCCCTGACCGCTACCACACAGCCTACAGTTTCGTGCTGATGGCAGAGCCGTTCGGCCCGGCGGTGGTGCGAGACGCGCTGGAAACGATGCTGCGGCGGTCCAAGGCGGCCTGGCCATCATGGGCGTTCTCCAATCACGACGTGATCCGTGCGCCCTCCCGCTGGGCATCGATAGCGCACGCCGACGAGAGTGATCCCGCCTTCGCTAAGCTGCTGATTGCGTTACTGTGCAGTCTGCGCGGCACGGTGTTCCTTTACCAGGGCGAGGAGTTGGGGCTGCCGCAGGCGGACGTGCCGTTCGAGCGGTTGGTCGACCCGGAAGGCATCGCTTTTTGGCCGCGCCATCGTGGCCGCGACGGCGCGCGCACGCCCATGCCGTGGCGGCAAGACGCGACGAACGCCGGGTTCTGTCCGGACAACGTCGAGCCATGGCTGCCGGTCGATCACCGCCACATTCTGCTCGCCGTGGCTCGGCAGCAGGCGGATCCACAGTCCGTGCTGGCGTTCACCCGAAGCTTCCTCGCCTGGCGCAAGCGGCATCCCGCCTGATCCGAGGCGACATCCGCTTCCTCGACCTTCCCGAACCGCTGCTGGGGTTCGAGCGGGCGGCTGGGCCGGAGTGCGTACTGTGCGTGTTCAATCTGAGCGGAGAAGCGCACAGCTTCGAATTGCACGCTGCCGCTTCCATTATTCACGAAGCTCCGGGTGCCACGGGCTTGAGCGGCAACGCTGTTGCTCGTTTGCCTGCCTGGGGCAGCCTGTTCGCGCGCCGCTCAACAGTTGATACGCGGGACGTGTCGGAGCCCGCAGCCTCCGGATAGGTTACCTTCAACATTGGAATGCGGAGAAGTTGCAATCGGGCATTGACGCCGGCTTAGCATCCCGTAAAAGGCTATTAACCCGATAGAGAAAAAGAATATGCTGTCGCAGAAGGCTAAGTACGCGCTTAAAGCATTGTGCCAATTGGCGAGGCATCCCGAAGGACAGTTGATGCTGGTTTCCGACATCGCCGAGCGGGAACAGGCGCCGCGCAAGTTCCTGGAGCTGATCCTACTTGATCTCAAGCGGCACGGCATGGTGTTCAGCCAGCGCGGCAAGCACGGTGGCTACGCCTTGGCGAAGGCGCCCGGGTCGATCACAGTCGGCGAGGTCATTCGGATCCTGGATGGGCCGCTGGCACCACTGCCGTGCGCCAGCCTGACGGGCTATCGACGCTGTCTCGACTGCGATGATGAGCGAACCTGTCCGGTACGCTCAGTAATGCGACGGGTGCGCGACGCCATGGCAGAAATTGTCGATCACACCACCATCGCCGACGCCGCGGCGGTAGCGGGAAGCGAGCCGGTGGACGCCCTGATCGCCGGCTAGAATCCTGGCCTTTGGGGAGCGGAGATGAGCACGTTCAGCATGCCGAGCCGGAAAGAACCGCGTGATGAGGGAACTCTTCAGCACCGTCAGGCGCTTGTTTCGCAGTGGTGGTAGAGCAGCATTTTTTTTCACTTTTTTACAACTTAACTAATCAACATGAGATGAATTTTTGACAGTTCGACCAAGCGATGAATAGGAGAACAAGATGATCCGCAGTTCGCTGACCTCGCTGATGGTGGCCGCGATGATGCTGGTGGTGGCAATCCCCGCCGCGCACGCCGACCGGTCGATGCTGAACGCTTCCTACGATCCGACGCGGGAGTTGTACCAGGAGTTCAACCCGCTGTTCGCCAAGGCCTGGGAAGAGAAAACGGGCGAGAAGCTGAGGGTCAGGATGTCGCACGGCGGCTCCGGCAAGCAGGCGCGTACCGTCATTGATGGGCTGTCGGCCGACGTGGTGACCCTGGCGCTCGCCTACGATATCGACGAGATCGCCGCCAAGGGCGGGCTGCTGCCCGCCGACTGGCAGAAGCGGCTGCCAAACAACAGTTCACCGTATACATCGACCATCGTCTTCCTGGTACGCAAGGACAACCCGAAAGGAATCAAGGACTGGGGCGATCTGGTGCAGCCAGGCATCTCCGTAATTACGCCGAACCCGAAGACATCCGGCGGCGCCCGCTGGAACTTCCTCGCCGCGTGGGGATTCGCGCTGCGCCAGGCGGGCGGAGACGAAGCCAAGGCGAAAGAGTTCATCGCTGCGTTGTTCAAGAACGTACCGATCCTCGACACGGGCGCCCGTGGCTCAACGACAAGCTTCGTGCAGCGCAAGCTGGGTGACGTGCTGATCACCTGGGAGAACGAGGCGTTCCTGGCAACACCGGCATGACCTTCCGACAACCTGCAGATCGTCGTTCCCTCGCTCAGTCTACTGACCGAGCCCCCGGTCGCGCTGCTCGACCGCAATGTCAACAAGAATGGCAACCGAGAACTGGCACAGGCTTACCTGGAAGCGCTCTACGCGCCCGATGGGCAGCGGCTGGCGGCAAAGCACTTCTACCGCCCATCGCGGCCGGAGTTTGCCAACGGTGCCGACATGGCCCGTTTCCCGAAAGTGGAGATGATTACTGTCGACCAGGCCTTTGGTGGCTGGGGCCCGGCCCAGGCAAAGTTCTTTGGTGACGGCGGCCTCTTCGATCAGATCTACACGTCGGCCCGGTAGGCGGCTATGAGCGCCGACGCGATCACCGTCACCGCGCCGAAGCGCAGCACCGGCTCGCTGCGCAAGGAGACGATCCTGCCAGGCTTCGGGCTGACGCTCGGGCTGACGCTGCTCTACCTCAGCCTCATCGTACTGATGCCGCTGGCGGCCCTGGTCATCAAGGCTTCGGGGATGGGCCTGCAGGGGTTCATCGACGCGGCATTTACATCGCGCGCGCTGGCAGCGTACCGCCTCAGCTTCGGCACCGCGCTGATCGCCGCCGCCATCGTCGCGGTGATCGGCGTGATCATTTCCTGGGTACTGGTCCGCTACCAGTTTCCTGGCAAGCGACTGCTCGACGCTTGCGTCGACCTGCCGTTCGCTCTCCCGACCGCGGTCGCTGGCATAGCACTCGCCGCCATCTACGCCGAGAACGGCTGGCTCGGCGCCCCTCTGGCGGCGCTGGGCTTGAAGATCGCCTTTACACCGCTCGGCATTATCATCGCGCTAATGTTCGAGGGCCTGCCGTTCGTTGTTCGCACGGTCGAGCCGGTTTTGCAGGACCTCGACAAGGAAGTGGAGGAGGCGTCCGCCAGTCTTGGCGCCGGGCGCATCCAGACTTTCGTCAAGGTGATTCTGCCGGCGATTCTGCCGGCCGTTCTCACCGGCTTTGCGCTTGCCTTCGCACGGGGGCTCGGTGAGTACGGCTCGGTGATCTTCATCGCCGGCAACCTGCCGATGGTCTCCGAGATCGCTCCCTTGCTGATCATCATCAAGCTGGAACAGTTCGATTATGCCGGTGCGACAGCAATCGCCACGGTGATGCTGGTTGCGGGCTTCGTCATGCTGTTCGTCATCAATTGGTTGCAGCGCTGGAACAAGCGCCGCGGGACCTAGGCGGAAAGGAATCATGCGTCATGGCCGGTGCCGCGACCTCAAAGAGCCGCATCGCGGCGGGTGAGCCGCTGTGGTTGCGCCTGCTGCTGATCGCCCTGGCGATTAGCTTTCTCATCCTGATTGTCATCCTGCCGATTGCAGCGGTTTTCACGGAAGCACTGCGGCAGGGAATTGGCGCTTACTTCGCTTCTTTTGACGACCCGGACGTGTGGTCGGCAATCCGCTTGACGCTGCTGGTGGCGGCGATCGCCGTGCCGCTGAACACCCTCTTCGGCGTCGTCGCCTCCTGGGCAATCGCCAAGTTCGAATTCGTCGGCAAGAGCTTGCTGGTGACGCTGATCGACCTGCCCTTCTCGGTCTCGCCGGTGGTGGCGGGCTTCGTTTACGTGCTGGTCTTCGGCGTACATGGCTGGTTCGGCGCCTGGTTCGCCGAGCAGGGGGTGCAGATCATTTTTGCCGTGCCCGGCCTGGTATTGGCGACGATGTTCGTCACGTTCCCGTTTGTCGCCCGCGAGCTTATTCCGCTGATGGAAGAACAGGGCAACGACGAGGAGGAGGCGGCGTTGTCTCTCGGCGCCAGTGGCTTCCGCACCTTCTTGCGAGTAACGCTGCCCAACATCAAATGGGGACTGCTGTACGGCGTACTTCTCTGCAACGCCCGGGCAATGGGCGAATTTGGTGCGGTTTCGGTAGTTTCCGGGCACATCCGAGGCGAGACCAACACAATGCCGTTATACGTCGAAATTTTGTACAATGAGTACAATTTCGTTGCCGCATTTGCTGTCGCTTCGCTGCTGGCGATGCTGGCGCTGGTGACACTGGTACTGAAGAAGCTGATCGAATGGCGCTTCGGCGCCTCCACCGTGGGCTGAAGGACACCCGATGGACATCGAAATCACTCATGTGTCAAAGCAGTTTGGCACATTTGCGGCGCTGAATGACGTCAGTTTGACGGTTCATCCGGGAGAATTGGTGGCACTGCTGGGCCCTTCCGGCTCCGGCAAGACGACACTGC
Organism: Rhodospirillales bacterium; assembly: GCA_016712375.1. Lineage (GTDB taxonomy): Bacteria > Pseudomonadota > Alphaproteobacteria > Rhodospirillales > Defluviicoccaceae > Defluviicoccus. The sequence goes on along the minus strand of JADJRE010000006.1, from coordinate 126,233 downwards.
TGCGGATCATTGCTGGCATGGAACAGCCGACGATGGGGACCGTTTTGTTCGGCGGCCAGGATCTCACCGGCCATAGCCTGCGTCAGCGCCGTGTCGGCTTCGTCTTCCAGCACTACGCGCTGTTTCGGCATATGACGGTGTTTGAGAACGTCGCCTTTGGGCTCAGGGTCAAGCCGCGAATTCATCGGCCGCGCGAGGCGGAAATTCGTGGCCGGGTAATGAAGCTGTTGTCGCTGGTGCAGCTCGACCACTTCGCCAAGCGGTATCCATCACAGCTTTCCGGCGGCCAGCGGCAGCGCGTTGCACTGGCCCGGGCGCTGGCGATCGAACCATCGGTTCTGTTGCTTGACGAACCATTTGGCGCTCTCGACGCCAAGGTGCGGAAGGAATTGCGCCGGTGGCTGCGCGGACTGCACGACGAGATGCAGCTCACCAGCCTGTTCGTGACCCACGACCAGGAGGAGGCACTGGAACTCGCCGATCGCGTGGTCCTGATGAACAATTCGGTGATCGAGCAGGTGGGTTCGCCGCAGGAAGTCTACGATCATCCCGCGACATCGTTTGCCTACGAGTTCCTAGGCCACGTAAATCGCTTCGACTGCCGTGTCGAGGATGGCAAGGTAGCGGTGTGTGGCGGTGAGATCGTCGTGCCGAGTGGGACGGTCAATGGCGACGGCCAGGCGGTCGCCTACGTTCGGCCGCACGATATTGAGATCTTCAATGGTGCAGTGATGGCTGGCCAGCCGGCGGTGGTGCGCTATCTGACGGCCGCCGGGCCCGTGGCCAAGATCGAACTGTCGCTCGCGGGCGACGGCGCACTGATCGAGGCGGAGATCGGTCGGGCGCAACTGCACGCTCTCGACCTGCGGGTCGGCCAGCCCGTTTACATTCGCGCACGCAAAGCCAGGGTCTTCTCGGCGGCGATGCACTGACGCCGGGGATTGTTACGTCGATGGATCAAGGCACGCCCGCAACGCGTTGGCGAGATTGCGCATGATCATCGGATACGCCTCCGGACCGGCTGGTACGCCGACGCCGCCGTCGGCGTCGAGCACTTCGACTCGAGCCTTGGTCCCGGCGATCAGCGTCTGCACCAGCTTCGGCTCGAACTGCGGTTCGGCGAAGACGCAGACGGCAGCGCCATCCGTGACTTTTTTTCGGATCGCGGCGACTCGCTGGGCGCTCGGCTGCCGTTCTGGATGGACGGTGATGGAGCCTACGGCAGTCATGCCATAGCGGTGTTCAAGGTATTGGTAGGCGTCGTGAAAGACGATGTACGGCCGGCCGGCGAGCGGCGCCAGGGTTTGCTGTAACTCTTCATCCAGGGCCAGCAATCGCGCCACGGCTCGCTCCGCGTTGCTCCGATAAAGTACGGCTCGGTCGGGATCAGCTTCGGTCAGCGCCGTCGCGGCGGCCATGACGATCGCTCGAGCATTGGCGGGATCGAGCCAGATGTGCATGTCGGCACCGGCGTGTGCGTCGCCGTCTGAATGTTCGTGGTTGTGATATGGCGTCTGCACGTTGGGCCCGGCTGAGCCGTGGGCATGCGCTTCCCAAGGTCCCGCGTCCCTGTAGGCAAGCAGCGTCACCCCCGGCGCCTCGGCGAGTTGGACGACCCGCGCGTTCTTCGGCAACGTTCGCAGCGGCTTCTCCAGGAAGGTCTCCAGGCTCTCGCCGACCCAGAAAACGACGTCCGCCTGCTGCAATGCGCGGGCATCAGAGGGCTTGAGGCTATAGGTATGCGGGGAAGCGCCGCTGCCGATCAACAACCGCGGCTCGCCTACATCCTGCATCACCATCGATACCAGCGAATGGATCGGTTTGATCGTTGCGATCACCTGTGGCGGCGGCGCAGGCGCTTGCCCGCGAGGTCACGGTAGCCGCCAGCAGGAGGAAGATGATGAGAAAGACGCGCTTCATTGGGCTCTCCGCAGGAACAGGTTGGCGCGCTCGCGCTGGCAAATGTGGTTAATGTTATATCGTATCACCTAAGTCCTGTGTCATTGAGGCTAATCGGGCACTCCGATCAGGAGCGGGAACTCTTCCGCCGCGGTTGCCTCGCTCAAGCGATCATCTTACCCTCGATAAGGCTCGTCCAGGTTCCTTGGGGAACCCACCTCTTTTGTTCGAGTTTGCTGCAAGCGGTAGCGGTTCTGTGCCGCGAACGATTCCTTGTAAGGCATTTCTGGCAACAGAGGAGAACCTGCGGCGATGTCCCCTCGAAACGCGCCATGGCCCGCCGTGTTGGATCGAACGCTGCACCGATCGTCCGCGGTTGGCGGTGGTTTGGCTCATCCGATGCCTTTTGGCGCCGAGCTGCTTCCGGAAGGAGGTGTCCGCTTCCGGCTGTGGGCTCCGGACGCCACGCAGGTGACGTTGATCCTTGATCCTGGGCGGCGTGAGGCAGAGGTGCCAATGTCGCCGAAGGGCGACGGCTGGCACGAAGCGCTCGTGCCGGACGGTACGGCCGGTCACCGATATTGTTATCGCATCGACGGCGGTCTGATCGTCCCCGACCCGGCATCACGCTTTCAGCCGGATGACGTGCACGGACCGAGTGAAGTGATCAATCCGCTGGCCTATGAGTGGGCCAACGCAGACTGGCGAGGGCGGCCGTGGGAAGAGGTGGTCCTTTACGAACTGCACGTTGGGACCTTTACGCCGGAAGGTACGTTTCGGGCGGCGATTGACCGTCTCGATTATCTGTCGCAACTCGGCATAACGGCGATCGAGTTGATGCCGATTGCCGATTTTCCGGGGGGCCGGGACTGGGGATACGACGGCGCCACGCTGTTCGCTCCCGAGTCCGCTTATGGCCGACCTGAGGACCTCAAGGCCCTGATCGACGCGGCGCATGCGCGCCAACTGATGGTGTTCCTCGACGTCGTCTACAACCATTTCGGTCCGGAGGGGAACTATCTCGGCGCCTATGCCGGGCGGTTCTTTGATCAGTCCAGGCACACTCCGTGGGGTGCGGCGATCGACTTCGTGGCCGAGCCCGTGGTGCGCCGCTTCTTTGTGGACAACGCGCTCTACTGGCTCGAGGAATACCGGTTCGACGGGCTGCGGTTTGATGCCGTGCACGCCATCGACGATCCATCGTCCCCGGACATTCTCGAGGAGATCGCCGCTGCCGTTCGCGCGGGAGTCGCGGCCGGGCGGCATGTTCACCTGGTGCTGGAGAATGACGACAACATCGTCCGCTACCTGAAGCGCGACGCAAGCAACGAGCCGCATCACTTTGTGGCGCAATGGAATGACGATATCCATCATGCGCTACACGTGCTGCTGACGGGCGAGAGCAGGGGCTACTACGCTGACTACGCCGACGATCCGGCGCGGCGGCTGGCGCGCTGTCTGGCCGAAGGCTTCGCCTATCAGGGCGACGCTTCGAATTTCGCAATGGCGCCGTTCGCGGGGAATCGAGCGCGCATCTGCCGCCAACCTCGTTCGTGTCGTTTCTGCAGAATCACGATCAGATCGGCAACCGCGCGTTCGGCGAGCGCTTGGCGGCGCTGGCGCCCCGAGAGGCGGTTCGAGCAGGCCTCGCGGTATTGCTGCTGGCGCCTGCGGTGCCGATGCTGTTTATGGGCGAAGAGTGGGGTTCGCGCTTGCCCTTCCTGTTCTTCTGCGATCTCGGAGAGGACTTGCGAACGCCCGTGCGCGAAGGACGAAGACGTGAATTCGCGGGGTTTCCGGAATTCGCCGATCCGCTGGCCCGTGCCCGCATTCCTGATCCAACGGCTGTAGAAACGTTCATCAACAGCAAACTGGACTGGGCGGAGATGGAGGCGCCCGGACATGCTGAAATGCTTGCATGGACGCGTGGGATCTTGACGCTTCGTCGCCTGGAGATTGTCCCGCGCTTGCCGGGAACAGGCGGCGGCTGCGGACAAATTCTCGGCACCTTTGGCAGCGGGCTGGCGGTATGCTGGACCTTGGGCGACGGCAGTCGGTTGACGCTACTGGCTAATCTCGCCGCCGATGCGGTTTCCATCAACCAGTTGCCGCCACCAGCCGGGCGTCGCCTTTTCGCCACGGAACCGGCCTACGAAGGAGGCGCGGAAGGGATGCTCGCACCATGGAGTGTCGCCTTCTTTCTCGATGAAACAGCGGGGAGGCATGACTTTGGCCGAAGTTCCTGAGGTACCCAGGGCGACTTACCGGATCCAATTCAACAAAGACTTCAATTTTGCCGATGCCTCGAGGATTGCCTCCTACCTAGGTCTTCTCGGCGTCAGTCACATCTATGCGTCCCCCTATCTCAAGGCGCGGGCGGGGAGCACCCATGGCTATGACATCACCGACCACAACGCATTCAATCCGGAACTCGGCGACGAGGCGGCGTTCGAGGCGTTCAGTGAAGCGCTAACCCGCAACGGCCTTGGCCAGGTGCTGGATTTCGTTCCCAACCACATGGGCATTGGGCACGACGACAACGCCTGGTGGCTGGACGTTCTGGAGTGGGGAGAGGAGTCGCCCTACGCCAGCTATTTCGACATCGACTGGAATCCGGGCAAGCCGGAGTTGCGCGGCAAAGTGCTGATCCCGATGCTCGGCGACCATTACGGCCGTGTCCTCGAGGCAGGTGATCTGCGGTTGAGCTTCGACGCCGCCACCGGCGCCTTTGGCATCCGTTACTTCGAGCATCGGTTTCCCGTAACGCCGGGCGAGTACGAACGGATCCTGCGCGCCGTCGTGCGGCGCTACCGCGCGGCGCATGCAACCGATGAGGGGTCAGATGCCGTCGTGCTGGTGGCGATGGAGGATCTGATTGCGCAATTCCGCGACATCCGGGACTGGTCGCCGACGATCCGCCAGCAGGCGGTGCGGCGCGCCGAGGGCGAGCGGCTGAAGCAGCAGTTGTCGCAAGTGGCGGCGAGCAGCGCGGCGTTGGCGAAATCGATCGAGACCACCCTGGCTGAGCTGAACGCGGCCGACGACACCGAGATGTTGGGCTGGAAGCACGAACTGCTGGAGGGTCAGCACTACAGGGTCGCCCACTGGCGTGTTGCCGCGGAAGAGATCAACTACCGCCGCTTCTTCCAAATCAACGAGTTGGCGGGCATTCGGGTCGAATTGCCGGCGGTGTTTGAGGATACTCATCGACTGGTGCTCGACCTGATCCGCCGCGGCCGGGTGCAAGGGCTACGCATCGACCATGTCGATGGCTTGTTCGATCCCAAGCAATATCTGCAGCGTTTGCAGGAAAGTGCCCTCGGCGCTCTCAACGTGCGATCCAACGCCGACGCGGAGGGGGAGGCGCCGCTGTTCTGGGTGGTGGTGGAGAAGATTCTGGCGCCGCATGAGCGGCTGCGTGAGGACTGGCCGATCGCCGGCACCACCGGTTATGAGTTCCTCAACCGCGTGCACGGACTGTTTCTTGATCCGGCCGGCGAAGCGGGACTGCTCCGGGTATATGAGCGCATCGTCGGCGAAACCTCGTCATTCGAGGAGATCGCCTATGTCAGCCGCCGGCAGGTGATGGACTTTGAGTTGGCAAGCGAGCTGCGGGTTCTGGCGAATGAGTATAATCACCTGACCGAGACCAGCTGGTTGACCCGGGACTACACACTGGTGGGCCTGCGCCAGGCGCTCCGCGAGGTTGCGGCGAGCTTTCCCGTATATCGCACCTACGTTGATGCCGACGGCGCCTCGTCGGACGACCGGCGGCTTATCGATTGGGCGGTGGCGCATGCGAGGCGGCGGAGCCTGCGCGCCGACAAGAGCGTCTTTGACTTCATCCAGGCAGCACTGAGCACCGATCTGGCGGGGAACTCGGGTCGTTTTAGCCGTCGCGAGGTGCGCCGGTTGGCAATGAAGTTCCAGCAATACACCGGGCCGGTAGCTGCAAAGGGCGTCGAAGACACCGCCTTTTACCGCTACAACCGGCTGATATCGACTAACGAGGTGGGTGGTGAGCCGCAGCGCTTTGGCGTTACCGTCGCCGCCTTCCACAAGGCGATGCAAGACGTGGCGCGGCGCTGGCCGACAACCATGCTGGCCACGGCGACGCATGACACCAAGCGTGGCGAAGACGCGCGTGTCCGTATTGACGTGCTGTCGGAAATCCCAACTGAGTGGGGCCGCCGGGTGCGCCGTTGGGTAATGCTTAACCATCGACGGAAGGCGATGGTCAATGACCAGCCCGCTCCCAGCAGCAACGACGAGTACGTGTTCTACCAGGCGCTGGTCGGCTGTTGGCCGTCGGAATTCCATGCGCCCGGCGATCTGGATCCGGCGGCGGTAGACACTCTCACCGAGCGACTGCGGAAATACATGATCAAAGCGGTTCGAGAGGCGAAGACGCACTCGAGCTGGATCAACCCGAACCAGGAATACGAAGACGCCCTGCTGTCGCTGATCGGCAGCTGCCTCGATGTTTCGCGGCGCAATCCTTTCCTCGACGACTTCCGCGAGTTCCACCGGCCGGTAGCGATCGCCGGCGTGCTCAACGCACTGTCCCAGGCGACCATCAAGCTTACCGCCCCCGGAGTTCCTGACATCTATCAAGGCTGCGAACTGTGGGACTTCAGCCTGGTTGACCCCGACAATCGGCGACCGGTCGATTTCGAAGACCGGATGGCGCGCTTGGTGCGTCTCCCCGAGGCGTTCGCCCAGCAAGGTGAGGGGCTGGCGCCGAGACTGCTTCGGGAATGGTCGGACGGCACGGTCAAGTTGTTCGTTTTCTGGCGGCTGCTGTCGCTGCGCCGGGACCGTCCGGAGCTGTTTTTGCGCGCACCCTACATCCCAGTGGAAGTGGTGGGTGGCCGGGCCGACAACGTTTGCGCCTATGTCCGTGGCAATGGGACGGGGCGGGTGCTGACGATTGTGCCACGGCTGGCTGCCGCGCTACTGGCACCGGCCGGCGAGTGGCCGGTGGGTACTGTGTGGGGCGACACCGCACTGGCTCTGCCGGCGTCGGCCACCGACGAACCGTGGGAAGACGTGTTTACCGGTCGCAGGATTGTTGGCGAAGAAGGAAAGCAGCTGCCGCTGCGATCGGTGCTGGTCGACTTTCCGGTAGCGGTGCTGGCACAGCCGCCGGTCACCGCACTAACGGCGTGGCTGCCGATGGTGCTGAGGGATCTGCCGCTGTCGCTGCCTATTTTCTGCGTGCTGCTGGGTGCATTGATCGGTTACGCGGTGCCGGGGGAGGAGGCATTGTCGCTGCGTTACCCGGAGATCACCGAGCGGTTGACAGAACTGGTGGTCATCGTCGCGCTGATGGGCGCCGGGCTGAAGCTCGACCGGCCGCCCGGTTTTCGGTCGTGGATCGTCACGTGGCGGCTGCTCGGAATCACCATGCCGCTCTCCATCGCTGGCATCGCGCTGCTGGGTTGGGGCGTGGCGGGTTTGCCGCTTGTTTCCGCCCTGCTGCTGGGTGCCGTGCTGGCGCCCACCGACCCGGTGCTGGCGTCGGACGTGCAGGTCGGGCCGCCCGGATCCGGGGAGGAGGATGAAGTACGGTTCGGCCTGACCTCCGAGGCGGGATTCAACGACGGCCTCGCCTTTCCGTTCACCAACCTCGCCATCGCCGCCGCGGCAGGCGGCCTTGCTGGAGCGCCTGACTGGCTGGGCGACTGGCTGCTGGAGGATGTCCTGTGGAAGCTCTCGGCCGGCCTCGCGGTCGGCTGGGCGGTGGGGAAGGTGCTAGGTGTGCTCACGTTCCGGCTTCCCAGTGGCGCACGCCTATCACGTACTGGCGACGGCTTCGTCTCGCTCGGCATCACTTGCCTGTCCTACAGCCTCACTGAGCTTGCGCACGGCTACGGTTTCCTCGCCGTGTTCGTTACCGCACTGACGCTGCGGCACGAAGAACGTACGCACGAGTATCACGAGAAGCTTCACGAGTTTTCGGAACAGCTCGAGCGCCTGCTGATGATGCTGATTCTCGTGCTGTTCGGCGTCTCGCTGGAAGGGGGGCTGTTGGAGGTGCTGACGTGGAGCGGGCTTGTGACCGGCCTGCTCGCGTTGCTGGTCGTTCGTCCGGTGGCTGGGCTTGCCGGGCTCATCGGCACCGGAATGCCATTAAGCGAGCGGCTGATCCTCGGCTTCTTCGGGATTCGTGGCATCGGTTCGTTCTACTATCTCGTTTATGCGCTGAACGAGGCGACGTTCGAGGCTGCCCACCAGCTGTGGGCGATCACCAGCTTCATCGTGTTGGTTTCGATCGTCGTCCATGGTATTTCCGTCACACCCATTATCCGCCGCCTGGACCGGAGCGGCCCGCCATGATCCAGCGAACCGGCAGTGCTACGGACAATTCTGCAGCACCGGAAGCGGACGGCCGCCCCCTGGACCGCCTCCGCGTGCGTCTGCTGCGTCTCTACACTGGGCGAGGCCCGGTATCGGAGGGCTTCCGTTACGGTCTGCTCATCTTCGACCTGCTCACCGTCAGCTTTTTCATCTATGACTCGCTCACTCCGCCGATGCCGTCGATGATTTACCTCGACATGGTTATCGCCACGGTGCTTGCGCTCGACTTTTGCGCTCGGGTGTTCATCGCGCGCCGCCGCTGGCGGTATCTTGCCGATCCGGTAACCATCGCCGACTTCGTCGTCATCCTGACGCTGCTGCTTCCGCTGCTGATTGAGAACTGGGCCTTCCTGCGGGTGCTGAGGGCGGTTCGCCTGCTGCGCTCTTATCGTCTGCTGCAGGATCTTCGCCGCCGCTTTCCCCTTGTTGGGCGGAACCAGCACATCATCGTGGCGGTCGTCGACCTTGTGGTTTTCGTCTTCATCATCACCGCCATCGTTTTCGTCACCCAGCACCAGCACAATCCGGACATCGCCACCTATATCGACGCGCTCTACTTCACGGTCGCGACGCTTACCACAACCGGGTTCGGCGACGTCGTGCTGGTTGGCGATTACGGTCGTCTTACCGCCGTCGCCATCATGCTGATCGGCTTCGCGCTGTTCGTGCGGCTCATTCAAGCCGTGTTCCGGCCGCGTAAGGTTCACGTCCGCTGCCCGGACTGCGGCCTTACCCGGCATGATCCCGATGCCGTGCACTGCAAGCACTGCGGCCGGGTGATGAATATCACCACGACCGGCGATCCCGGCAGCTAATGCATCGCAGCTTTAGGCCGCGTGTTCCTTGACACCCTCCGGCGCAAGGGGATAGATCCTCGCATCTTGCCGGGCGGCGGAAGTCCGGGGGTGTAGCTCAGTCGGTTAGAGCGCCGGCCTGTCACGCCGGAGGCCGCGGGTTCGAGTCCCGTCACTCCCGCCACCCGCCTTCCCCCCGCTGCGCCACGAGGACCACTTGTCTCCCCTGCTTATCGAATATCTACCGATACTGATCTTCATCGGCCTTGCCGTGGTTATCGCCGGGGTGGCAGTGGGCGCGTCGTATATCGTGGCTGGCGAGCGTCCGGACCCTGAAAAGAATGCTGCTTACGAGTGCGGCTTCGATCCGTTCGAGGATTCACGCGGAAAATTCGATGTTCGTTTCTACCTCGTGGCCATCCTTTTCATCATCTTCGATCTTGAAGTCGCCTTCCTCTTTCCTTGGGCTGTAGCGCTGGGAGATATCGGTGTCTTCGGCTTCTGGTCGATGATGCTTTTCCTGGCAATCCTGACCGTCGGATTTATATACGAATGGCGGAAGGGAGCCTTGGAATGGGAATGATCGAAACCCCCAGCAAGTCGGGTCTGGCGGTGCCACAGAGCGGTGACGTCGACGACCTTTGGAAGGGCGTAACCGATGCGGTGCAGGAAAAAGGTTTTCTGCTGACCCAGGTCGACAACCTGGTGAATTGGGCGCGTGCGGGATCGATGTGGCCGATGACCTTCGGTCTCGCTTGCTGCGCCATTGAGATGATGCACGCCTATGTCAGCCGCTACGACCTCGACCGCTTTGGTGTCGTGCCGCGGCCAAGTCCGCGCCAATCCGACGTGATCATCGTTGCCGGCACCCTGACCAACAAGATGGCGCCCGCCTTCCGTCGCGTCTACGACCAGATGGCAGAACCGAGATATGTGATCTCGATGGGGTCCTGTGCCAATGGCGGCGGCTACTATCATTATTCCTATTCGGTGGTGCGTGGCTGCGATCGGGTAGTTCCGGTCGACATCTACGTGCCTGGCTGTCCACCGACGGCGGAAGCGCTTGTTTACGGCGTCTTGCTGCTGCAGAAGAAGATCCGGCGCACCGGAACGTTGTGGCGATAGCAGTTACCAACCTCGCAGGACATCATGGATCTGGCGCTTCGCGATCTTGGCGAGTACGTGCAATCCGCGCTGCACGAGACGGTGCAGTCGGTGAACATCGACCGCGATGAACTGACTGTCGTGGTGCAGCGCAGCGCACTGCCGCGCGCTCTGAGGTTCTTGCGCGACGACGTCAACTGCCAGTTCAAGCAACTGATGGATGTATGCGGTGTCGATTTTCCGGGCCGCGCCGAGCGCTTCGAAGTTGTCTACAACCTGCTGAGCCTCACTCATAACCGTCGCATCCGGGTCAAGGTTCGTACGGACGAGAGAACGCCTGTGCCGACGGTCACGCCGCTCTTCAGCTCCGCCGGCTGGTGGGAGCGGGAGACCTGGGACCTCTACGGGATCCTGTTCAGTGAGCATCCGGACCTGCGACGGATCCTCACCGATTACGGCTTCGAGGGGCATCCGTTGCGTAAGGATTTCCCGCTGACTGGCTATGTCGAGGTTCGCTGGGACGACGAGCAGAAACGCATTGTCTATGATCCGGTGAAGCTGCCGCAGGATTTCCGCAACTTCGACTTCCTCAGCCCGTGGGAAGGGATGCAGGCATTTCTGCCGGGCGACGAGAAGGCGAAGCCGGACGGGAAGCACTGATGGCCGAAACGCAGATCAAGAACTTCACCCTGAACTTCGGGCCGCAGCATCCGTCGGCACACGGCGTTTTGCGCCTGGTGTTGGAGATGGATGGCGAGACGATCGAGCGCGCCGACCCGCATGTCGGGCTGCTGCACCGCGGCACCGAGAAGCTGATCGAGTACAAGACCTACTTGCAGGCCGTTCCTTATTTCGACCGGCTCGACTATGTCTCGCCGCAGAATCAGGAGCACGCCTTCGCGCTCGCGGTGGAGAAGCTGCTGGGGATCACGGCGCCAGCGCGTGGTCAATACATTCGCGTGCTGTACGCCGAGATAGGCCGGGTGCTGAACCATATTTTTACGGTCTGCGCCTTCGCCATGGACATCGGTGCGATGACGCCGATGCTTTGGGGGTTCGAGCAGCGCGAAATCCTGATGGAGTTCTGCGAGCGGGTTTGCGGTGCCCGCCTGCACATGAACTACTTTCGTCCTGGCGGCGTCGCGCTGGACATGCCTTCAGGGCTCGCCGAAGACATTTGGAAGTGGACCGAAGAATTTCCGAAGTGCATCAACGATCTGGAGGAGCTGCTGACGGAGAATCGCATCTTCAAGCAGCGCTCGGTGGACGTCGGCATCATCGATGCGGAACAGGCGCTCGACTGGGGCTTCAGCGGGCCGTGTCTGCGGGCAAGCGGCGTTCCATGGGATTTACGGAAGTCGCAGCCTTACGACGCTTATGATCGTGTCGACTTTGACGTACCAGTCGGCAAGCACGGCGACTGCTACGATCGCTACCTGGTGCGGATGTACGAGCTGCGGGAAAGCCTGAAGATCATCCAGCAGTGCCTCAAGGACATGCCATCCGGCCCCGTGCGAGTCGATGATCGCAAGATCGCGCCGCCGCCGCGTGCCGAGATGAAGCACTCGATGGAGGCGTTGATCCACCACTTCAAGCTTTACACTGAAGGTTATCACGTGCCGGAGGGCGAAACCTACACGGTCGTGGAAGCGCCGAAGGGCGAGTTCGGTGTTTATCTCGTCGCCGACGGCACCAATCGGCCCTACCGGTGCAAGATCCGTCCGCCCGGCTTCGCACATCTGCAGGCGATGGACTTCCTGTGCCGCGGCCATATGCTCGCTGACGTCGTCGCGGTGCTAGGGTCTCTCGACATCGTCTTCGGGGAGATCGATCGATGACCGAACAAAACGAGGTGGCAGTCTCCGGTCCTCCGTTCGTTTTTTCCAAAGAGAACTTGGACGTGGCGCGCGGCCATATCGGCAAGTATCCCGCAGGACGGGAGGCGAGCGCGGTGCTGCCGTTGCTGCATCTGGCGCAGCGCCAGAACGGCGGCTTCCTGACGTTGCAGGCGCTCGATTACGTCGCCGATTTTCTGCACATGCCGCATATGCGAGTTTATGAAGTCGCGACCTTCTACTCGATGTTCAAGCTTCAGCCGATGGGTCGGCATCACGTTGAAGTTTGCACCAATGTCCCCTGCTGGCTGCGCGGCTCCAGCGACATCCTGGCGGCGTGCCGGAACAAGCTTGGCATCGAGGTCGGCGAGACGACTGCCGACGGGGCATTTACACTGTCCGAGGCCGAATGTTTGGGCGCGTGCGTCAACGCTCCGATGGCGCAGATCGGTGATGACTACTACGAAGATCTGACGCCGGAGAGCACGACCGCGATCCTTGAAGCCTTGGCGCGCGGCGAGAAGCCGAAGGCAGGATCGCAAATAGGGCGCCGCGGCGCCGAACCCGTGGGCGGATTGACCTCGTTGACGACGATGCCCGGCGCGCCGACCGGGCCTGACAGCCAGAGCGGAGAGGCTTGATGCTGAAGGATCAAGACCGGATCTTCACCAACCTCTACGGCTTCGGCGAACCCGGGCTGAAAGGTGCGCAGTCCCGGGGTGATTGGGATGCAACGAAAGATCTCGTCGCCCGTGGCCGCATGGCGATCGTCGATGAGGTGCGCAAGTCCGGGCTGCGGGGACGTGGCGGTGCCGGTTTCGTGACCGGCATGAAATGGTCGTTCATGCCGAAAGAGGTCACTGACCGGCCGCATTACCTCGTGGTCAACGCCGACGAAGGCGAGCCCGGTACTTCAAGGACCGGGAAATCATGCGGTTCGAGCCGCAGAAACTGATCGAAGGATGCCTCCTTGCCGGGGTCGGCATGGGCGTCCACACGGCGTTCATCTATGTCCGCGGCGAGTTCTATCGCGAGGCGGAAGCACTGCAAGCTGCGATTGACGAGGCATATGCCGCCGGCTTCATTGGTCGCGACGCCTGCGGTTCTGGCTGGGCTTTTGATCTCCACGTGCATCGCGGCGCTGGCGCCTACATCTGCGGTGAAGAGACAGCCCTGATCGAGAGCTTGGAGGGAAAGAAAGGCCAGCCGCGTCTCAAGCCGCCGTTTCCGGCGAATGTCGGCCTTTACGGTTGCCCGACGACGGTAAACAACGTCGAGACGATCGCCGTTGTACCGACCATCATGCGACGAGGCGGCGACTGGTTTGCCGGGATCGGCCGGCCGAAGAATACGGGCACCAAGCTGTTCAACATCTCCGGTCACGTCAACCAGCCGTGCACCGTCGAAGAGGAAATGGGCATTCCGCTGAAGGAGCTGATCGAGCGGCACGCCGGTGGTGTGCGTGGCGGCTGGAACAACCTGTTGGCGATCATCCCCGGCGGTTCATCTGTGCCGGCTCTCCCCCGCTCGATGTGCGAGACGGTGAGAATGGACTTCGACGGCCTGCAACAGGCAAAGTCCGGGCTAGGCACGGCGGCCGTGATCGTCATGGACAAGTCTACCGACCTGGTCCGTGCGGTCACCCGGTTCTCACGCTTCTACAAGCACGAGAGCTGCGGCCAGTGCACACCTTGCCGTGAAGGCACCGGGTGGCTCTGGCGGGTGATGGAGCGAATCACGGAGGGCCGGGCGCGTCTCGAAGAGATCGACATGCTGGACCAGGTGACGCGCCAGATCGAGGGTCATACGATATGCGCTCTCGGTGACGCCGCCGCTTGGCCAATTCAGGGCCTGATCCGCAATTTCCGCCCCGAACTCGAACGTCGGATCGTCGCGTATCAGGCTTCCCAAAGCAAACAGGCCGCATAAGGGCGCAGCGCGATGCCGAGGTTGACGATCGACGGACGACAGGTCGAGGTGCCGGCGGGCCTGACCTTATTGCAAGCTTGTGAGAGTGTCGGCATCGAGATTCCGCGGTTCTGCTACCACGAGCGGCTGGCGATTGCCGGTAATTGCCGGATGTGCCTGGTGGGCATGCAAGGTTCGCCGAAGCCGATCGCGTCCTGCGCGATGCCTGCCGCCGACGGCATGGTGGTTGAGACCAACACGCCGAAGGTGCACGCCGCCCGCAAGGGGGTGATGGAATTCCTGCTGATCAATCATCCGCTCGACTGCCCGATCTGCGATCAGGGCGGCGAGTGCGAACTGCAGGACCAGGCCCTCTACTATGGCTTCGACCGCGGCCGCTATCACGAGAACAAGCGCGCGTGCCGGAAAGAACTTCGGCCCGCTGGTAAAGACGTTCATGACGCGCTGCATCCACTGCACCCGTTGCATCCGCTTCGCGCAGGACGTGGCGGGCGTCCCCGAACTTGGTGCAACCGGCCGCGGCGAGGACATGGAGGTTACGACCTACGTCGAAAAAGCGCTGTCATCTGAGCTGTCGGGTAACATCATCGACCTCTGCCCGGTCGGTGCGCTGACCAGCAAGCCTTACGCCTTCGTCGCCCGGCCGTGGGAGCTGTCGAAGACCGAGAGCGTCGACGTGATGGACGCGCTCGGCTGCAATGTTCGGATCGATGCCCGCACCAGCGAGGTGCTGCGCGTACTTCCCCGGGTCAACGAGGACATCAACGAAGAGTGGATTTCCGACAAAAGCCGTTTCGCCTGTGACGGCCTCCGTCGGCAGCGGCTCGACCGGCCTTATGTTCGCGAGGGTGGCAAACTGCGTGCCGCCAGCTGGGGCGAGGCGTTCAGCAAGATAGCCGAGCGGCTTGCGGGGGTGGCGGGGGAGCGGATCGCCGCGATTACCGGCGACCTGGCATGCGCCGAATCCATGCTCCTGCTGAAGCAGCTGATGCAGTCGTTGGGATCGCCGCATATTGACTGTCGGCAGGACGGTGCGGCACTGCCGGCCGCGCCGCGCGCGGCTTACCTTTTCAATACCACGATCGCCGGCATAGAGCGGGCGGATGCGCTGCTGCTGATCGGGACCAATCCTCGGATGGAGGCGGCGGTTCTGAATGCCCGCATCCGCAAGCGCTGGCGGACCGGCAATCTCGCGATAGCAGTGCTGGGCCCAGCTGCGGAACTGACCTACGACTATCAGCATCTGGGCGAGGATCCGCGGATCCTCGATGCTCTGGTCGCAGGGGATCATCCGTTCGCGCACAGGCTGCGCGACGCGGAGAAGCCAATGTTGATCGTCGGCCAGGCGGCACTGGCGCGGCCGGACGGTGCGGCGATACTGGACGCGGCGCGCCGGCTCGCCGAGGCCACCGGCATGGCCGGCGGCGGTCGGCGATGGAACGGCTTCAACATCCTGCACACGGCAGCAGCGCGCGTCGGTGGTCTTGATCTCGGGCTGGTGCCGGGTCCGGGTGGTCGCGACATGAAAGGTATTCTCGCAGGGGCGCAGGCCGGAGAGATCGACGTCGTCTATCTGTTGGGTGCCGACGAGATCGATACAGGCCGGCTCGGTAATGCGTTTGTCGTCTATCAGGGTCATCACGGAGACGCTGGCGCTCACCGGGCTGACGTCATTCTGCCGGGCGCCACCTATGCCGAGAAGGACGCGACGTACGTCAACACCGAGGGCCGGGTGCAGCGCGCTTACTTCGCGTGCTTACCACCCGGTCAGGCGCGTGAGGATTGGGCGATCCTCAGGGCGCTGTCCGAGGTGATCGGCCACACGCTGCCGGTAACGACTCTTGCCGACGTGCGTGCGCTGCTGGCCGAGACATCGTCGGTGTTCGCGACGCCGGACGTGGTCACGCCAGCTGCGTGGGAAAGCTTCGGCGTCGGCGGGGCGATCGGCGCGGCGCCCTTCCGCCCGTACTTCGATTCGTATTATCTCACCAATCCGATCTGTCGGGCTTCGGTAACGATGGCGAAATGCGTCGAAGCCTTTGGAGGGAACGCCGGCATGAAGACGGGCACCCATGGCTGAACTCTGGGCTGGCTGGATCTGGCCGACCACCTGGATCGTCATTCAGATTTTGGCGATCGTTCTCCCGTTGCTGCTGGCGGTCGCCTACCTGACGCTCGCCGAGCGCAAGGTGATCGCCGCGATGCATCTGCGGAAGGGGCCGAACGTCGTTGGACCTTTCGGCCTGCTTCAGCCAATGGCCGACGGGTTGAAACTGTTCCTGAAAGAGACGATCATCCCGACCGGTGCAAACCGGGCCGTGTTCATCATCGCGCCGATGATCACCTTCATCCTGGCGCTCGTTGCCTGGGCGGTGATTCCTTCGGACGGCACGGTGACGGCTCGCCGATGGTCCTCGCTGACATCAACGTCGGCATTCTCTACCTGTTTGCGATTTCTTCGCTCGGTGTCTACGGCATCATCATGGCCGGCTGGGCAAGCAACTCGAAATACGCGTTTCTCGGCGCCATTCGCTCGGCGGCGCAGATGGTGTCGTACGAAGTCTCGATCGGCTTCGTCATCATCACCGTTCTGTTGTGCGTCGGCTCGCTCAATCTGTCGCAGATTGTCGAAGCTCAGTCGGGGTCGTGGGGAATCTTTAACTGGTTCGTTTTTCCTCTGCTGCCGATGGCGGTTATCTTCTTCATCTCCGGTCTGGCGGAGACCAACCGGCATCCGTTTGATCTGCCGGAGGCGGAAGCGGAACTGGTATCTGGCTACAACGTCGAGTATTCGGCGATGACCTTCGCCCTGTTCTTCCTGGGCGAATACGCCAACATGATCCTGATGTCGGCGATGACCACTGTCCTGTTCCTTGGTGGCTGGCTGCCGCCGTTCAACATTGCGCCGTTCACCTGGATCCCTGGGCCAATCTGGTTCGCGCTGAAAATCGCGGCCTGCCTCTTTGTCTTCCTCTGGGTGCGGGCGACACTGCCGCGCTATCGTTACGACCAGCTGATGCGGTTGGGGTGGAAGGTGTTCCTGCCGATATCGCTGGTCGCCGTTGCCGTCGTCGCGGGCGCGCTGCTCGCGTTTGGCTGGATGCCGGCGCGCGCCGGCTGAGGGATATTGTCACCATGAGCTTCATGGATCGCACCGCACGCGCCGTGCTCCTGACCGAACTGGTTTCTGGTCTGGCGCTGACATTCAGGTACATGTTCAAGCCGACGGTGACGCTGAACTACCCCTACGAGAAGGGGCCGATCAGCCCGCGTTTCCGGGGCGAACATGCCCTGCGGCGCTATCCCAACGGCGAGGAACGATGCATCGCCTGCAAGCTTTGCGAGGCCATCTGCCCGGCTCAGGCAATCACCATCGAGGCTGAACCGCGGGTGGACGGCAGCCGGCGAACGACCCGGTACGATATCGACATGGTCAAATGCATCTACTGTGGCTATTGCCAGGAGGCCTGTCCGGTCGATGCGATCGTCGAGGGACCGAACTTCGAGTTCGCTACTGAGACGAGGGAAGAACTGCTGTACGACAAGGAGAAGCTGCTGTCCAACGGCGACCGGTGGGAAACCGAATTAGCCTCTAATCTGGCGGCAGACGCGCCATACCGTTGACTGATCTGTCACGATCGGACAGAAAGGGGCGGCGGTAAGAGACATACCGGGACCCGCCGCAACCACCCACACCGCCTCTGTTCCATTCGGAAAACCGATGATTGTTCCTGCGCTCGCCTTTTACGTTTTCGCCGCGATCGCAATCGTCTCGGGCGCGATGGTGGTGTCCGCGCGCAACCCCGTGCACTCCGTACTGTTTTTGATTTTGGCGTTTTTTAATGCCGCCGGCCTGTTCGTGCTGATGGGAGCCGAGTTCCTCGCGATGATCCTCGTCGTCGTTTATGTGGGGGCGGTGGCGGTGATGTTCATGTTCGTCGTAATGATGCTGGACATCAATTTCGCCGAGCTTCGCCAGGGCTTCCTCCGCTACCTGCCAATCGGCGGCGTGATCGGGCTGATCCTGCTGGTCGAACTGCTGATCATCCTCGGAGGCTGGCAGCTGTCGCCGATTGCGTCCTCGACCGCAACGGTCGCCATCACGCCCCCGGTCAGCGAGGTGAACAACACCCAAGCGCTCGGCCAGCTTCTCTATACCCACTACATCTACCTGTTTCAGGCGGCGGGCGTGATCCTGCTGATCGCTATGATCGGCGCCATCGTGCTCACCCACCGGCGTCGTCCTGGCGTGCGCCGGCAGAACATCGGGCGTCAGATCGCGCGTCGTCCCGCTGATTCTATCGAGATCCGTAAGATCCCGACGGGAAAGGGCCTGTGATGCTGTCGATCGGCCTGGCGCACTACCTGTGGGTGGCGGCAATCCTGTTCGCCATCGGCATTTTCGGCATTTTTCTCAACCGGAAGAACATCATCGTCATTCTGATGTCGATTGAGTTGATGCTGCTGGCTGTCAACATCAACCTTGTCGCCTTCTCGATGCATTTGAACAATCTGATCGGCCAGATATTCGCCATGTTTGTGCTGACTGTGGCGGCGGCCGAGGCTGCCATCGGGCTGGCCATCCTCGTCGTCTACTTCCGCATCCGCGGCACCATCGCCGTCGAAGACATCAACACCATGAGAGGGTGAGGGGCCGGGATGACGGTGGCCGTCGTTTTTCTGCCGTTGCTCGGCGCGATCATCGCCGGCGCGCTGGCGTTTGTCGATCCCGAGGACAAGCACAAAAAGCACCGGATCGATGCCATGGCGCAACGCATCACCTGCGGTGCGCTGCTTGCTTCGATGGTCCTTGCGCTCATCGTCTTCTGGAACGTGGCGGTGCAGGGCAACGCCCACACGGTGACCATCCTCAACTGGATCGAATCCGGCACCTTCCAGGTGTCATGGGCGCTGAAGGTGGACACGCTGACCGCAGTGATGATGCTGGTGGTCACCGTCGTCTCCGCAATGGTGCACGTTTACTCCATCGGCTACATGCACCACGACGGCAGCATCCCGCGGTTCATGGCGTACCTGAACCTGTTCACCTTCTTCATGCTGATGCTGGTGACCGCCGACAATCTGGTGCAGATGTTCTTTGGTTGGGAGGGCGTCGGCCTCGCCTCCTACCTGCTGATCGGCTTCTGGTACGACCGGCCGTCGGCGAATGCCGCGGCGATCAAGGCGTTCGTCGTCAACAGGGTCGGCGACTTCGGCTTTACGCTTGGCATCTTCGCCACCTTCCTGTTGTTCGGCTCTGTGCACCTGGACACCATCTTCGCAGCCGCTCCGGGTCAGGCGAACACGATGATTTCGGTGTATGGCACCGAACTGCATGCGCTGACCCTGATCTGTCTGCTGCTGTTCGTTGGCGCGATGGGAAAATCGGCGCAGCTCGGGCTGCACACGTGGTTGCCGGATGCGATGGAGGGGCCGACCCCCGTTTCGGCACTGATCCACGCGGCGACGATGGTTACCGCCGGGGTATTCATGGTGGCCCGGTGCTCGCCGTTGTTCGAAGAGTCGGACGCGGCGCTTACGATGGTTACCGTTGTCGGCGCCCTGACCTGCCTTTTCGCCGCCACGGTCGCCTGCACGCAGTTCGACATCAAGCGCGTGATTGCCTATTCGACCTGCTCGCAGCTCGGCTACATGTTCTTCGCCTGCGGCGTCTCGGCATACAACGCGGCTATCTTCCATCTGATGACGCACGCCTTCTTCAAGGCGCTGTTGTTCCTGGGATCCGGCGCCGTGATCCACGCCATGTCCGACGAGCAAGATATGCGCAAGATGGGCGGTTTGTGGAAGCTGATCCCGGTGACCTACGCGCTGATGTGGATCGGAAACCTGGCGCTGGCCGGTATCTGGCCGTTCGCCGGCTACTTTTCGAAGGACTTCATTCTGGAATCTGCCTGGGGCTCCCACACCTTCGTCGGCCACCTCGCGTTCTGGTTTGGCGCTGCCGCTGCATTCCTGACTGCCTTCTACTCATGGCGCCTGCTGATCATGACCTTCCATGGAAGGCCGCGCGCCGATGACAGCGTTATGGCGCGAGTGCACGAATCGCCGAAGGTGATGCTGGTCCCGATGATGGTGCTGGCCGTAG
The DNA here is from genome assembly GCA_016712375.1 of Rhodospirillales bacterium. GTDB lineage: Bacteria > Pseudomonadota > Alphaproteobacteria > Rhodospirillales > Defluviicoccaceae > Defluviicoccus. The sequence continues at coordinate 106,206 of JADJRE010000006.1, read as the reverse complement.
GAGCCGTGTGCGCAGGGTTCATCGCCTATGAGCCGATGGTCGGCCACCACTGGGGCAGCTTCTGGCGTGACTCCATCGTCATCCTGCCGGTGCATCCTGCCGTGGAGGCGGCGCACGACGTGCCGTTGTGGGTAAAGCTGTCGCCGCTCGGAGTGGGCCTCGCCGGCATCGCGCTCGCCTACGTGATGTACATGTTCACGTCCGGCATTCCGGAAATGCTGACGCGCCGCTTCCGTCCGCTGCACGCGTTTCTCTACAACAAATGGTACTTCGACGAACTGTATAACGCGGTGATCGTCAGCCCGGCGTTCCGCATCGGCCGTGGCCTTTGGAAGGGCGGCGACGGTGCGCTGATCGACGGCGTTGGCCCTGACGGCGTTGCCGCCACCGCTGTCCGCATTGCTCGCGGCGCGGCGCGGCTACAGACCGGCTACATCTTTCACTACGCCTTTGCCATGTTGATCGGGGTGCTAATCCTCGTCTCCTGGTACTTGTTTCGCGTGACCGGCTAAGGCACCGTCCATGGGCAATCTGCCATTTTTATCGCTGGTCACCTTTCTTCCGCTGCTGGGTGCCGCGTTCATCCTGGTGATCCGCGGGGCACCGGACATCGTCGCGCGAAACGCTCGCAACGTTGCGCTGCTGACCTCAGGCGCCACCTTCCTTCTGTCGCTCGGCATCTGGTTCAACTTCGATCCCTCGACTGCCGACTTCCAGTTCGAGGAGCGGGCGCTGTGGATGCCCGCCTTCAACATTGCCTATCACATGGGCGTCGATGGCATCTCCATGCCCTTCGTGCTGTTGTCGACCCTGCTCATTCCGATCTGCATCCTCGCCAGCTGGACCAGCATCACCATCCGGGTGAAGGAGTACATGATCGCCTTCCTGCTGATGGAAACGATGCTGGTCGGCACTTTTTGTGCGCTCGACATCATTCTGTTCTATCTGTTCTTCGAGGGCGTGCTGATTCCGATGTTCCTGATCATCGGCGTGTGGGGCGGCCCGCGGCGTGTTTATTCGGCTTTCAAGTTCTTCCTATATACGCTCGCCGGTTCAGTTTTGATGCTGCTGGCGTTGCTCACTCTCTATCTCCACGCCGGTACGACCGATATCCCATCGCTGCTGGTGTATGACCTGCCAACCGGTTTGCAGCAGTGGCTGTGGCTGGCTTGCTTTGCCGCCTTCGCCGTCAAGCTGCCGATGTGGCCGGTGCATACCTGGTTGCCGGACGCTCACGTGGAAGCACCAACTGCCGGTTCGGTGATCCTCGCGGGCGTGCTGCTGAAGTTTGGCGGCTATGGCTTCCTGCGCTTCTCGTTGCCGATGTTTCCCGAAGCTTCGATCACCTTCGCGCCCTTGGTGTTCGCGCTGAGTATCATTGCCGTGGTCTATCCCTCGCTGGTGGCGCTGGCGCAGGAGGACATGAAGAAGCTCATCGCGTATTCGTCTGTCGCGCACATGGCCTTCGTCACGGTAGGAGCGTTCAGCATGACGGTTCCGGGCGTGGAGGGAGCAATTTTCCAGATGCTCAGCCACGGGGTCGTCTCGGCTGCATTATTCCTGGTGGTTGGCGTCGTCTACGACCGCACCCATTCGCGCGATATTGCGAGTTACGGTGGGCTCGTTCACCGCATGCCGGTCTATGCGTTGGTCTTCATGCTGTTTATGCTCGGCTCCGTCGGCCTGCCGGGGACAAGCGGCTTCGTCGGCGAATTCCTGGTTCTGCTCGGCGCTTTCCAGCACGACGCTTGGGTGGCGACATTCACGGCCACCGGCGTCATCCTCGGGGCGGCCTATATGCTCTATCTTTACCGTCGCGTCATCCTGGGTGCGCTGGTGAAGGATTCGCTGAAGAGGATGAAAGATCTGAGTCCGCGTGAGTTGCTCGTGTTTGCGCCGCTGATCGTCGTCGTGTTGTGGATGGGTGTTTATCCCGATCCACTTCTCGGCGTTATGCACGTTTCGGTGCAGAACATCGTCGAGCGACTCGACGTAGCGCGGGCTGCTCTGGATGCATCCGCACTCGCCGTCCGCTAAGTCGATCTAGCAGGAGACCAACGCTCCCATGCCGCTTGCCGAAGTTCCAAACATCGTGCCGGCGCTCCCCGAGATATTCCTGGCGCTGGCGGCAATGGCACTGCTGATGCTCGGCGTCTTCCAGAAGGAAACTGGTGAGGCGCGGCTGCAGTTGGCGTGAACCGCCTGATGATCCGCCTCGGTGTGGTCGCGCTGGTGCTGACCTTGCTGCTGGTCGTCACCATCTCGGCGCGCGGTGCGGTGGTGTCTTTCGGCGGTATGTTCATCGTCGATGACTATGCGATCTTCTTCAAAATCCTGGTGCTCGGAGCCTCGGCGCTCAGCTTGCTGATCGCCCAGGAATATTTGGAAATTCGCGGCATCGCTCGCTTCGAGTATGTTGTCCTGGTCATGCTGGCGACAACCGGCATGATGCTGATGATCTCGGCCAACGACTTCATCGCCCTCTATGTCGGGCTGGAGATGCAGAGCCTGGCATTGTACGTCGTCGCATCGTTTCACCGCGATGACGTTCGGTCGGTGGAAGCCGGCCTGAAGTACTTTGTGTTGGGTGCGTTGGCATCCGGGATGCTGTTGTACGGCGCCTCGCTGATCTACGGCTATGCCGGGACGACGAGCTTTTCGGCGATTGGCGACGTCGTGGGCGCACTACAAGGCGCCACGCCACCGGTCGGGCTGATCATCGGGCTCGTCTTCGTCATCGCCGGTCTCGCCTTCAAGGTCTCGGCGGTGCCGTTCCACATGTGGACGCCGGATGTTTATGAGGGTGCTCCAACGCCAGTGACGGCGTTCTTCTCACTGGCGCCAAAGGTGGCGGCGATCGCCCTGCTGCTGCGGGTGGTGATCGAGCCGTTTGGCGACATGTTGGCGCAGTGGCGCCAGATCATCGTGTTCCTGTCGATCGCGTCGATGCTGCTGGGCGCTTTCGCCGCTATTGGTCAGACCAATATCAAGCGGCTGATGGCCTATAGTTCAATAGGCCATGTGGGATACGCGCTGATCGGGCTGGCGGTCGGTGGCGAGGAAGGTATTCGCAGTGTCCTGATCTACATGGCCATCTACCTGATCATGAATCTCGGTGTCTTCACCTGCATCTTGTGCATGCGTCGGCGGGAAGAGATGGTCGAGGAGATCGCCGATCTCGCCGGGGCATCGCGCAGCAACCCGATGATGGCGTTGGCGCTGGCAATCTTTATGTTCTCGATGGCCGGCATTCCACCGCTCGCCGGCTTCTTCAGCAAGCTCTACATCTTTGTCGCGGCGGTTCAGGCAGAGATGTACACGCTGGCGGTGATCGGCGTTCTGTCCAGCGTCGTAGGCGCTTTCTACTATTTGCGCATCGTCAAAGTGATGTATTTCGATCCGGCAACTGAGCCGCTCGACCGAAATTACGGGCCAGAACTGCGCTTAGTGATGCTTGCCACGGCGGTCATCATTCTGTTTTTCTTCCTCTACCCTGAACCAATCCTGTCCGGCGCCGGTGTCGCGGCCGCGTCATTGCTCTCCGGAAGCTAGGGGCATGGATGCGGCAGTGCCGCTTCCGCACTTCTTTCGCCCCATTCGCCTGCCGAGAGTGGGCTCGACGAGCGACGAAGCCAAGCGCCTCGCCGCGCTAGCTGCCGAGGAGGGCACGCTGGTTTGGGCGGACGAGCAGACCGAGGGACATGGGCGGCTCGGGCGTACGTGGATTTCGCCCAGCGGTAATCTGTACTTTTCGATACTGCTGCGCCCGGCAGCGCCGGTGGCCAACGCGATGCAGCTGACCTTTGCGACGGCGATAGCGTTGGCCGACGTCGTCGCCGCGGTGTTGCCGGCGACGAGCCGGGTCGGCTGCAAGTGGCCGAACGATGTGCTCGTTGACGGCAAGAAGGTCTCCGGCATCTTGCTGGAGTCGCAAGCAAACGCGGATGGATTGGTCGACAGTCTGGTTGTCGGTATCGGCGTCAACATTGTTTCCCATCCGCCGCCGGAAACGGTCATGTACGAAGCTACGTCGCTTCACGCCGAAGGCGCCGGGGGGGAGACGGCAGCTTCTTTGCTGCAACGATTCTGCCCGGTCTTCCTCACGTGGTACGAGACCTGGCGGCGTCAGGGCTTTGATCCCATTCGGGCAGCTTGGCTGGGTCGCGCGGAGAAACTGCACCAGCCTGTCGAAGTGCGCCTCGACGTCGGGTCGGTGGCAGGCGTCTTTGTGGGCCTGGATACGAACGGCGCGATGCTGCTGCAACAGGGCGATCGCCGGCGAGTCATCCTTGCCGGGGACGTGTTTCCGGCCACCACCTGAAGCTAGGACGATCAGCCATGCTGCTTGCGGTCGATGTGGGCAACACCAATACCGTGTTCGCGGTCTTCGACGATGTCGGCCGGATGAGAAGTGAGTGGCGATCAACGACCGACGCCGACCGAACGGCCGACGAGCACGGGGTCTGGCTGGCACAGTTGCTGGCGCTGGAGAATATCGACCGGCGTGCCATCCATCAGGGAGTGATTGCTTCGGTGGTACCCGCGGCATTGTTCGGCTCCGCCGGATGTTTCGCCGCTATTTCGAGTGCAATCCCTTGATCGTCGGCGCGCCGGATGTGGACATCGGGATTCGTGTGCTGATCGACCGTCCCGAGGAGGTAGGCGCCGACCGACTGGTTAACGCGCTGGGCGCTTTTGAGGAATACGGCGGATCGAAGATCGTCGTCGACTTTGGAACCGCTACCACGTTCGACGTGATCGACGCAGAAGGCAGCTACATGGGCGGTGCTATCGCTCCCGGTGTCAACATGTCGCTGGAAGGGCTGCGTCGCGTCGCGGCGCAATTGCCGCGGGTGGCAATCGGCAGACCGGAGCGGGTTGTGGGCAAGACGACCGCCCAGGCCATGCGCTCCGGCATCTTCTGGGGCTATGTCGGCCTGATCGAGGGTATTATCGAGCGCATCCGCCGGGAGATCGGTGAACCGTTGGGGGTGATCGCCACCGGCGGATTGGCGCCGTTGTTCACCGAATGCTGCGCCGTGCTGGAACGGGCGGATCCGCACCTGACGCTGAAGGGCCTGTATGCAGTGTACAGGCGCAATGTGAACGCATGACCTCGATACGATGACGCCGCTCCGATGACCTTGGCCGGCGACGATGAGCTGGTTTTTCTGCCACTGGGTGGCGCCGGCGAGATAGGAATGAACCTCAGCCTTTACGGCTGGGGTCCTCCCGGACAGCATCGCTGGCTGATGGTTGACTGCGGCATCGGTTTCAACGGCAACGCGATTCCCGTGCTGATGTGCTGATGCCCGATCCGGCATTCATTGTTGAGCGGCGCGAGCACCTGCTGGGCCTGGTGGTGACGCATGCGCACGAGGACCACCTCGGGGCCATCCCTTACCTCTGGCCAATGCTGCGCTGCCCGGTCTTCGCATCCCCATTCGCCCGAGCGATGTTGCGCCGGAAAGTTGGCGAGGGCGGCGCGGCGGGACGGCTCCGACCGATGCCGTTTCCAGCAGACGGCCGCCTCGATATCGGGCCTTTCTCGATACAAATGATCGGCATGACCCATTCCATTCCGGAGGCGCATGCCGTCGTCCTGCGCACGCCGGCCGGAACCGTCTTGCACACCGGCGACTGGAAGCTCGATCCAACCCCGGTCGTCGGGCCGGTGTCGGACGAGGCGGCGCTGCAGGCTTTGGGCGACGAGGGCGTCAGCGCCCTGATCTGCGATTCCACCAATGTCTTCGAGCCGGGGACGACGGGCTCGGAATCGTCGGTGCGACCGGCCCTGCAACGGTTAGTCGCCGCGTGTCGGCAGCGAGTGGTCGTAACCTGTTTCGCCTCGAACGTGGCTCGCCTTGCCATTGCCGGCGCTGCTCGTGACAGCGGGCCGCGCGGTTGTGATGGCGGGCAACTCACTCAAGCGCACCTACGCGGCGGCACGCGAATGCGGCTATCTGGGAGACCTGCCGCCGTTCCTGGAGGATAACCTTGCCGTTCGGCTACCCCCTGAGCAAACTCTGGTCATCTGCACCGGCGGCCAGGGTGAGCCTCGCGCGGCGTTGGCGCGCATCGTTCAGGGCGACCACCCGCACGTGACCCTGGATCGCGGCGACACGGTAATCTTCTCATCGCGGGTCATTCCCGGCAACGAACCGGCGGTTGGGCGGTTGCAGAACGCGTTGTTGCGGCTCGGCGTCGAAGTGGTCACTCACCGACAGGAGGTAATCCACGTCTCCGGGCACCCGTCGCGCGGCGACCTGCGACGTATGTACGCGCTCGTCCGCCCGAAGCTGGCGGTGCCGGTGCACGGTGAACTTCGGCATATGGTGGAGCACGCAAAGCTGGCCCGCGAGCTGGCCGTGCCAGAGACAATCGTTGCCGAGAATGGCACATTTGTCCGCCTCGGGCCGGGCCCGGCATGCGTCGTTGATCACATCCCGACCGGCCGCTTGTCGCTGGAGGGAAATCGCCCGGTGCCGACGGATGGCGAACTTGTGCGGGGCCGCATCAAGGCCATATACAACGGGTCCGTGGCCGTCACTGTCGTGCTGGAACGGTCACGCGTCGCTGTTCAGCAGGTAATAATGTCCTGTGTCGGTATCGTCGAACAGGGCGAAGATCAGATCGTGCAGGAGATGCGGGACGCGGTTTGCCGCTCGGTAGAGGAGTTGCCAGCCGATCGTTACGATGACGATCAAGTCGTCGCCGAGACAGCTCGGCTCGCCGTCCGCCGCGCGGCGCGGCAAGTCATTGATAAGCGGCCGCTAACGCAAGCGCATGTGGTTCGCGTCTAAAACAGTGCAGAGGAGGGAGACAAATGATCGGTCGCTTTAATCACGTCGCCATCGCCGTTCCAGATTTGGAAGCGGCGACCAGAAAGTACCGGGATGTTCTGGGGGCTAAAGTGTCCGCACCGCAGCCGGAGCCGGATCACGGCGTTACCGTGGTGTTCGTCGAGTTGCCGAACACCAAGGTCGAGTTGCTGTATCCGCTGGGCGAGAAATCGCCGATAAAGGGCTTTCTCGATAAGAATCCGGACGGTGGCATTCACCACATCTGCTACGAAGTGGATGATATCATTGCCGCACGTGAACAGTTGAAGGCCACCGGCGCTCGTGTACTGGGGGATGGCAACCCCAAAATTGGCGCGCACGGCAATCCGGTGCTGTTTCTGCACCCGAAGGATTTTTACGGTACGCTGGTTGAGTTGGAGCAGGCGAAGCCCTCGCAGGCTGCATAACCTTCAAGGCAGACCTCCCGCTGGGATTGCCGTCGATGGGATGGATCAGCGGCATCGCCGTATACGTGATCATCTGGTGGTTGGTGATCTTCCTGGTGCTTCCCTGGGGCGTTCAGACCGTTGCCGCCGAAGATATCAACCGAGGGCATGCGCCGAGCGCGCCGCGTCGTCCGCGTATAGTGTTGAAGGCGGCGGTGACCACTCTGGTCGCCGCCGTTCTTTGGCTGATCGTGTTCGCAATCATTGAATCGGGCGTGATCAGCTTCACGCAGCCCTGAGATGTGCGAGAAGACGCAGCCTGGAAGGTGGCGTTTCAAATAACGCTTGTTAGAAAACGAAAACGGCCGCAATTGCGACCGTCGACCTAATCTGCGTCAGCACTTGTGCGGCGTGCTAAGCCGGGACATTATGCCCGGAACCGCTTTGCTCAGGCTGCGCTTTGCCTCTTCCTCGGTAGGGTTAACTTCGATTGATTTCCTCGGTTTGTTTCCTCGCAACCCGGGCCGTCTGATTTAGCATGATCACTATTTCGGCAAGCTACAGGACCGGCCGATAAACGTCACCACTTTTTTGTTGATTTACCCTAAAGCAAGGGGAAAAAGCGCCGGTCTGCAGCGCGCGCGACGCCGGGCGCTGCGATAGCTGTCACCTGTTTCACACCGCTGCGGTGGGAGCGGACGTTGATGTCGTCAGGGGCATCGCCTACAGTCCGCGCCGCGTCGTTGACAACAAGCAGCTCGCAGAAAGGGACCGGGGGCGCATGCGATTATCAGAATTCTACCTGCCGACGCTGCGAGAAAATCCGGCGGAAGCGCAAGTGGTGTCGCATCGCCTGATGCTGCGCGCCGGAATGATCCGGCAGTCGAGCGCCGGCATTTACACCTGGTTGCCGTTGGGATTGCGCGTGCTGCGGAACATCGAGCGGATAGTGCGAGAGGAGCAGGACGCCGCCGGCTGTCATGAGATGCTAATGCCGACCATTCAGTCGGCCGAGCTATGGCGGGAGAGCGGCCGCTACGAGGCTTATGGCCCCGAGATGCTGCGCATTCGCGACCGGCACGATCGGGAAATGCTCTACGGCCCAACCAACGAAGAGCTGATCACAGAGATCGTCCGGGGCACCATCAAGAGCTACAAGCAGCTGCCGAAGCTGCTCTACCATATTCAGTGGAAATTTCGCGACGAGATCCGCCCGCGCTTCGGGGTGATGCGCGGGCGCGAGTTCCTGATGAAGGATGCCTATTCGTTCGATCTCGATCGGGCGGGCGCGATCCATGCCTACAACAAGATGTTTCTGAGTTACTTGCGGACGTTCCAGAGGATGGGGCTGAAGGCGATCCTGATGCGCGCCGACACCGGGCCCATCGGCGGCGATCTGAGCCACGAATTCGTCATCGTTGCCGACACCGTCGAGAGCGAGATCGCCTATCATCGTGACTTCGAGCGCATGGATTGGGTGGCGGGCGACATCGACTTTCGGGGTGACCTGCAACCGATCGTCGACGCCTTCACCGCGAAGTATTCGGCCACCGACCAACAGCGCGATCTCGAAGCGGAGGCCCGCTCGGCGGCGAGGTGGTGACCGGGCGGGGGATCGAGGTCGGCCACATCTTCTACTTCGGCACCAAATACTCCAAGGCCATGGGGGCCACCGTCAGCGGACCGCAGGGCGAAACGGTGCTGCTGGAGATGGGCTCCTATGGCATCGGTGTCTCGCGGCTGGTAGCCGCCGTAATCGAGGCGTCGCACGACGAGGCTGGTATCGTCTGGCCGGAAAGTGTGGCGCCGTTCGCTGTCGGCCTGATCAATCTGAAGCCGGGAGACGTCGCTTGTGACACTGCTTCGGAACGGGCATACACCACGCTGCGACAGCAGGGGATCGAAGTTCTGTACGACGACCGAAACGAGCGGCCGGGAGTGAAGTTTTCCGACATGGACCTGATCGGGATCCCGATGCATCTGATCGTCGGGCCGCGTGGCGCTGCTGCCGGTAGCGTCGAACTGAAGTCGCGGAAAGCGGGGGCGCGAAGCGAGATGCCTCTGGAAGCTGCGTTGTCGCAACTCGGCGGCTGAGGATTTTCCACGCATGTTCAGTGCGTTCGAGTGGACCGTCGCGATGCGCTACTTGCGTCCGCGTCGCAAGGAAGGGTTCATCTCGGTTATCGCTCTCTTTTCGTTTCTCGGCATCTTCCTTGGTGTCGCGACGCTGATCATCGTCATGTCGGTAATGAACGGGTTCCGCCAGGAATTGCTGGGTCGCATCCTCGGCCTGAACGGACACGTCAGCGTCTACGGCGGCGTCAGCGGGCTCGCCGATTATGATCCAATGCGCGATCTGGTGGCGCGGATGCCTGGGGTGATGCTGGTCGATCCAATGATCGAGAACCAAGTGATGGCGACCGGCAACGGCGTCGCCCGTGGCGCCATGGTGCGCGGTTTGCGTCCCGAGGACATGCGCAAGCGCGAGATCATCACCACGCACATCGTCGAGGGCACGCTCGATGACTTCCAGGGCGAGGACGCGGTGCTGATCGGCGCCCGGCTTGCGGAGCGGATGGGGCTCGGCGTTGGCCAGAACATCACCCTGATCTCGCCAAAGGGCAACATTACCGCCTTCGGCACGGTGCCCAGGATGCGCGCCTACCGGATCGTCGGGTTATTCGACGTCGGCATGTTCGAGTACGACAGCAACTTCATCTTCATGCCGCTCGACGCAGCGCAGACCTATTTCAATATGCCAAACACGGTCAGCGCGCTGGAAATCTTTCTGGACGATCCGCAGAAGGCACCCGCGTTCAGCCGGGATTTGCAGAAGGAGTTGGCCGGTGCCGGACGGGTACACGACTGGCAGCGGGCCAACGCGAACTTCTTTAACGCGATCCAGGTCGAGCGCAACGTCATGTTCCTGATCCTGACGCTGATCATCGTGGTGGCGGCCTTCAACATCATCTCCAGCCTGATCATGCTGGTGAAGGACAAGGGCAGGGACATCGCCATCCTGCGCACGATGGGCGCGACCAAGGGCTCGATTACCCGGATCTTCTTTCTTTCCGGCGCCAGTGTCGGCGTCCTCGGCACGCTGTGCGGCTTCGCCGCCGGTCTCGCCTTCTGCGACAACATCGAGACGATCCGCCAGGGATACAGGCGCTCACCGGTACCAACGTGTTCGCCCCGGAGATCTACTTCCTGTCGAAACTGCCGGCCCAAGTCGACGCGGTAGAGGTGGCGACGGTCACCGGCATGGCGCTGGTGCTGTCGTTTCTGGCGACAATCTATCCATCGTGGCGCGCCGCCCGCATCGAGCCGGCGGAGGCGCTGCGGTATGAGTAGCCCCGGGTGGCGGGATTCCACGGCATGAATCAGCCGGTCTTCCGGCTGGCCGGAATTGTTCGCGACTATCCGCAGGGACGGACAGTGCTGCACGTGTTGCGCGGCGTGGCGCTGAGCGCGGCGCCCGGTGAGCTGGTGGCACTGGTTGGTCCTTCGGGCTCCGGCAAGTCGACGCTGCTGCACGTGGCGGGGCTGCTCGAGCGGCCAGACGCGGGAGAGGTGTTCCTCGACGGCGAGCCGTGCGGGCCGCTTGACGACGACCGACGGACGGCACTTCGGCGTGGCCGGATCGGCTTCGTCTACCAGTACCATCATCTGTTGCCGGAGTTCTCCGCTGAGGAGAACGTCATACTGCCGCAGATGATCGCCGGGGTCGGCCGCGCCGCGGGTCGGGCGCGGGCGCGTGAGTTGCTCGGCAGCCTCGGCCTGGCCGACCGCGTGGATCATCGGCCGGGACAGCTTTCCGGCGGCGAGCAACAGCGCGTCGCCATCGCCCGCGCGCTGGCCAACCGGCCTGCGATCGTGCTCGCTGACGAGCCGACCGGCAATCTCGATCCGGCGACGGCGGAAGAGGTGTTCGCGCTGTTCGTTGGACTGGCGCGCGATGCTGGCCTGACCGCTCTGATCGCTACCCACAATCCAGCGTTGGCGGCACGAATGGATCGCTCAGTCCGGCTGGAGAACGGCAACCTGGTCGAGGTGTGACGAAAACACGACCGGCCAGCGCCAATTGGTGGCTAAGGTGCATCGATGCTTGCGTCTGCCGCTGATGTTTCGGCTATGATTTCCAGGTCGCGCTACCGGCGCGGCCGACCGCCCTCAGGAGGTCAGGATGAAGCTCGCCGCATTTGCCGTTTCCATAGCCATAATGGCCGGCCTTTCGGCGCCGACCGTTGCGCGTGCCTTCACCCAGGAACCGGTCCGCAGCGGTGCCGGCGATGGCAGCCAGCTCTCCGATCCAAGCGATGCTTATCGCAGCCGCTCCGGATTCGAGGCCGCGCCCCCGAGCGGCGGTCCGTCCTCAAAGCCGTCGCCGTTCTCCCTTGGTGCGACCACCGGCTCTGAACCGCGGCTCGCGGCTCCGGTCGAACGCCCGGGCGTCGACAACGAGCATTTGTTCTGGAACAACAGCAGCCGTTACTGGCGCTGACGGCTTACGTCGGTCCAAGTGAAGCTACTCGCGCTCGGCTTCCTCCTGACCGTTATTCTGCTGCGCGAATCCGACGCTGCTGCCGGCGATGCAATCCCGGCCTTCAAGCCCACGTCGGCGGATCTTGGTCGGGCCCGCGGCAACGGCAAAGAGTCCTGGCGAGGGCGACTTATGGGCGCGCCCTGGAGATGCTAGGCTGCGCGCTCGGCCGCCGCGCGAGGTGCCGCGACACCGCGACGAAATGAACGAGGAGAGGTGCGAGGATGGATGTGCGAGCAGCGGTGGCTTGGCGGGCAGGGGAGGCGCTGTCGATCGAGACGGTGCGGCTGGAAGGGCCGCGTGCCGGCGAGGTGCTGATCGAGATTAAGGCAAGCGGCGTTTGCCATACCGACGACTTCACCCTCTCTGGTCGTGATCCGGAAGGGTTGTTTCCGTGCATCCTCGGCCACGAAGGCGCGGGCGTCGTCGTTGAGGTGGGGACAGGCGTCACTTCAGTACGGCCGGGAGATCACGTTATTCCGTTATACACGCCGGAGTGCCGGCAGTGCGAATACTGCCTTAACCCGAAGACCAACCTCTGCCAGGCGATCCGGCCGACGCAGGGGCGCGGGCTGATGCCAGACGGCACCAGCCGGTTCTCGATCGGGGGTCAGCCGGTGCTGCACTACATGGGCACGTCGACCTTCGCCAACTTTACCGTGCTGCCCGAAATCGCCGTGGCGAAGGTGCGCGCGGACGCGCCGTTCGAGAAGATCTGCTACATCGGCTGCGGCGTCACCACCGGACTGGGCGCGGTAATGTTTACCGCCAAGGTCGAGCCGGGCTCGCGGGTGGTAGTGTTTGGGCTAGGCGGTATCGGCCTGAACGTCATCCAGGGGGCAAGATTGGTCGGAGCCGACATGATCGTCGGCGTCGACGTCAATCCCGGCAAGCGGGCGATGGCCGAGAAGTTCGGCATGACGCATTTTGTCAACCCAACCGAGGTTGAGGGGGACCTTGTCCCTTATCTGGTCGATTTGACGAAAGGCGGTGCCGACTACGCCTTCGAGTGCGTCGGCAACGTCAAGCTGATGCGCCAGGCGCTCGAGTGCTGCCACAAGGGCTGGGGCGAATGTATCATCATCGGTGTCGCCGGCGCCGGCGAGGAGATAGCCACGCGGCCGTTCCAGCTGGTTACCGGCAGGGTGTGGCGGGGCTCCGCGTTCGGCGGCGCCCGCGGCCGGCGCGACGTGCCAAAGATCGTCGACTGGTACATGGATGGCAAGATCGACATCGACAGCCTGATCACCCATGTGCTTCCGCTGGAGCGGATCAATGAGGCATTCTCGCTGATGCACGAGGGCACATCGATCCGGACCGTCGTCACGTTCTAAAGGGTGAGGGAGCGATGCAACAGCTGCGCGCGCACCGCTGCTTCGGCGGCAGCCAGCAGGTGTGGCGCCACGATTCGACCGCTACCAGCACGCCGATGGAGTTTTCCATCTTTCTACCGTTCGGCGAGGAAGATGATCGCCTTCGGCCGGTGCTGTTCTGGCTATCCGGGTTGACGTGTACCTGGGCCAACTTCACTGAGAAGGCGGCGGCGCAGTGCCACGCCGCCGCGCACGGGCTGATCCTGGTCTGCCCCGATACCAGCCCGCGCGGCACCAACCTGCCAGGCGAACACGCGACGTACGACTTTGGCTCCGGCGCCGGCTTCTATATCGACGCAACCGTCGCGCCGTGGTCGCGACATTATCGAATGTTCAACTACGTCACCGAGGAACTACCGGCGCTGATCGGCCGACATTTTCCCGCCGACCTCGACCGCCGAGGAATCTTCGGACATTCCATGGGTGGCCACGGAGCGCTCACTATTGCTTTGAAGCAGCCGGACCTTTGGCGTTCGGTCTCTGCGTTTGCGCCCATCGTCGCGCCTAGTCGGGTGCCCTGGGGCCGCAAAGCCTTCGGCGGCTACCTCGGCGACGACGAGGCGACGTGGCGGGCGCACGACGCGTCCGTGCTGGTGGCGTCGTCTGCCTGGCGCCGACCGATCCTGATCGATCAGGGGATGGCCGACGAGTTTCTTGACAGCCAGTTGCGCCCCGGGCTGTTCGAGGAAGCCTGCGCCGAGGCCGATGTCCCGCTGCAACTTCGCCGCCATCACGGCTACGATCACAGCTACTACTTCATCGCCACCTTCGTCGCCGACCATATCGCGTATCACGCGCAAGCGTCGGGATCATAGACTTTGCGGGTGCGACGGTACCTGCACGGAGGCCGGTGGACCGGCACGAACAGGGCTTGAGTTGCCGTCGAGTTCGTCTCGGCGATCGCCGACGAGCATCAGGTCGTGCAAGGTTACCAGAAACTCGTACAGCTGCGCCGGCGGCAGCTTGCGCTCGCCTACCGGGAGGACAAGATGGCGCCACACGGCTACCGTCAGTTCCAGAAGCCCGAGCACTTCGCCCATTCGCCAATAGCACGCGCGAGCGCGCGCCATGAAAGCGACGAACGGCTCCATGTTGCCGCGAAAAACCATGGTGTCGTAAGAGTCGCGGTATTCCATCGAGATAGAAACGACGTCGTTCCAGTCGGAACGGATCTTCTGGCGGATGGCGTTGACAAGGCAAACCGCCTGGTGGCCCGACTCGGCTTGGCACGCTAACCAGTTGGCAAGCTCCCGCAGCTTCGGCTGCAGGCCGGAGTATTCGTATTCGAAGTAGGCGATCCCGATCCAGGAACTTAAGACCTCGTTCGCGATCGCCGGCGGCAGCCGCAGCGCCTCGATCAGCGGCAACGCGTCCGCTGGCTCGCGCAGCCGGAACAGCTTCGTCGTCAAGTCCGCCACCGCCTTTTCGATGTTGCCCGAGGGTTGACAGCGGGCGACGATTAGTGGCCGCAGCCTCACCATCAAGTGGGCGTCGAGCGTCTCCCGAACTTCCGGTGTCAGCTGCAGGTAGCAATCCGGGATGGTCAGCTGCGAGCGTCGAAAAGCAAATTCCACGATGAACGGGCTAAAGGTCGGCAGCGAATCCAGGACCTTCAGTTTTTCGATGTCGGACGCCAGCCTGTCCTTATCGACAGCTTTCGCAGAAAGCTTGTATTCGCAAAGTTGCTGCAAGTTGTCCTTGCAGAAGATGATCGATTCGCCGCCTTCGCCTGGGCTCGTGTTGTCGTAAGGCAGGTAGATGAGCGTATTGATCAGCCGACCTTTCGCACCGCCGCGGCGGTCCTCGAGGTCGACATACTTAAATAATATACAGCCGTTGAGAAAGGCGTTGGCGAACAGATAGGCGTCGGCCTGCGAGTCCTTCGGCAGTTTTCGTGAAAAGAAGCCGACGTCGAGGCGGCGCGACGGGCCAGCGCGCAAGTACTGCTTCAGCATGTCCCGCTGCATCGTCATGGCGTCATCTTCACATCGAGAGCAGCGCCGTTTGCACAAAGGAATCGCGCGCGTGCAGCATCGCCGCCCATTGCCGCAGCGGCGGATCGTAGGCGTACGTCAGGTCGATCGCGGTGGCTCGGACGAGCCGCCCTTCAACACGAAAGCAACGCCTCTGGGTCCTCCCGCGCGGCGCCAGGGTAAAGTCGATGACCACGGCGTCTTCGACAAACAGGGCGGGCGGACGGATTAAGCGGACGCCACGGCGCGAGATATCGATGATCGCGCTCGGCAAACCATTTAACGCCGCTTCGATCCCGACGACCACGTGCCGGGGCTCCTTCCGCCGCTCGTCGAGCATCAGCTGCTTCCATTACCGCAAGTTGTAGCAATGATTTTGCTGCCAGGCGGCTAACAAGCCGTTAAGCGGCGCCGAGCGTCCGCCGCGCGGCTCGCTAATCCGTCGCTGCCGCTGTAAACAGAACACATGAGCGCCCTGCCTTCGCCGCGAAGCAATTACAACGCACACAGTGTCGTGTTGGCCGAACGGACATGACATCGCCAGCCCGTCGCTTCGAGCAATACGCCGGCTTGCTGATCCTGATGCTGGTCGCCATCGGATGCTTCGTCATCCTGCGGCCGTTTCTGCCGGCGCTGCTATGGGCGACGATCCTGTCCATTGCTACCTGGCCGGCGTTCCGCCGCTGCGAGCGCTGGGTCGGAGGACGAACGACGCTGGCGGCGGCATTGATGACGCTGGCGCTGGCGATCGGACTACTGGTGCCGATAGGCCTGCTTGGCACCAGCCTCGCCGACAACATCGTCCGGCTGTCGGGGACGATCGCTGCAATGTTCGAAACCGGCCCGCCGCCGCCGCCACCTTGGGTCGAGCGGCTACCGGTGGTCGGCAAGGAAGTGGCGGAAGGCTGGCATTATTTCGCCGACGACACCACCCGCTTCGCCGAGACGGTGCGGGAGTACGTGGGGCCGGCGACCCAATGGCTGCTCGGGCTCGGCGGTAAGCTGGGCGGCGGCCTGCTTGATCTCACGCTGAGTGTTGTGGCCGCCTTTTTCTTCTTCCGCGACGGGGCCTACGGCGCGATGCGGCTGAAGACGATGCTGACCAAGGTGGCGGGCGAACGCGGCCATCGGCTGCTCGCCATCGCCGAGACCACCATCAACGGCGTCGTCTACGGGATGTTGGGCACGTCGCTGGCGCAAGGCGCGCTCGCGGCCTTCGGCCTTTGGCTGGCCGGCGCGCCGGGCGCGCTGTTCCTCGGCCTGCTCACTTCGCTGCTGTCGTTCGTGCCCATGGGCCCGCCAATGGTGTGGCTGCCGTCAACCATCTGGCTGATCTCTTCTGGCCAGTTGGAGTGGGGGATTTTCATGGGGCTTTGGGGTTTTTCGTTGTCAGCACGGTCGACAATATCATCCGACCCTATTTCATCAGCCTCGGCAGCGCCTTGCCGTTGCTGCTGGTGTTCCTGGGGGTGCTCGGTGGCATTGTCGCGTTCGGCTTGCTCGGCGTGTTCATCGGCCCCACGCTGCTCGCCGTAGGCTCCACGCTGATTCGCGAATGGAGCCACTCAAAGGAGTTGGAAGCGGCGCAGGCGGAGCAGGAGCAAGCGGCGGAAGGCGAGCGTCCCGATCCCTAGGGGGCGGCACAATGCTTGCTTGGCGTGCCGAGAGCGTGAAGGCATTGGGCGGAGAGGTTCGGCGGCATGAGTTTTCTGCAGACTGCGGCGATCTTTCTCGCCGCCGCCGTGATCGCGGTTCCGGTAGCGCGCCGCTTGGGATTGGGCGCCATCCTGGGGTATCTGGCGGCGGGCGCCTTAATCGGCCCGCAGGCGCTGGGGCTGATCGGCGACGTTGCCGATACCTTCCACTTTGCCGAGTTCGGCGTCGTTCTGCTGCTGTTCATCATCGGTTTGGAGCTGCAGCCGAGCCGGCTGTGGACGATGCGGCAGAACGTCTTCGGCTTGGGGCTGATGCAACTGTTCATTACCGGGGGCGCGCTGGCGCTCCTCGCTCGGTTTTTCGGCTTTGGCCCGCAGGCGGCGGCCGTCGTGGGGCTGACTTTGTCGCTGTCGTCGACTGCATTTGCCTTGCAGACGCTGGCGGAGAAGAACCAGCTCACCACGCATCACGGCCGCGCCGCGTTTGCCGTGCTACTGCTGCAGGACCTCGCGGTGATCCCGCTGCTGGCGCTGGTGCCGCTGCTTGCGCCGGATGCGCACGGCCCGATGCAGAGCGCCGGCGCGATCGCCGCGTTGGAGACGATTGGCCTCCTGATTGTAACGGCGGTCGGCGGTCGATATCTGCTTCGCTACGCGCTCAGGGTTGTCGCCAGCATCCGCGTGCAGGAGGTGTTTACCGCGCTTGCCCTGCTGACGGTGGTCGGCGCGGCGCTGCTCATGGACCGGCTCGGGCTTTCGGCGGCACTGGGCGCTTTTGTGGCCGGCGTGCTGCTAGCCGACAGCGAATACCGGCACGCTCTGCAGGCTGACATTGAACCATTCAAGGGGCTGTTGCTGGGTCTTTTCTTCATAGCGGTTGGCATGTCGCTCGATCTCAGGGTCGTCGCTGCCGAGCCTTTGACAATCGCGGCGATGGTTGGGGGGTTGATCGCGGTCAAGGGTGTGATCCTCTTCGTGCTCGGCCGCGTCAATGGTTTGTCAGTGCCGTCAGCCCGGGCGCTCGCAGTGGCGATTTCGCAAGGAGGCGAATTTGCTTTCGTTGTGCTGGGGGTGGCCGTGACTGCGTCGTTGGTCGACCGCCCGATGGCCGACAGGCTGATTGTCGTCGTTGGTCTGTCGCTGGTGGTGACGCCACTGTTGTTCGCCGCCAACGGCTGGTTGGAGCGGCGAGAGGCGGCGCGGAAGGCGAGAGACAGCACGTATGATCAGCCGCCGCCCGACGACAGACAGGTGATCATCGCTGGCTTCGGTCGGTTCGGGCAGATCGTCGCCCGCATCCTCCGCGCGCGAGCCATCCCGTTCACCGCGCTTGAGATCAGTCCCGAACAGGTGAGTTTCGTGCGCGACTACGGATCGAAGGTGTACTATGGCGACGCTTCACGACTGGAACTGCTGCAGGCGGCACATGCAGACCGTGCGGTTGCCTTTGTGCTCGCCATCGACGATGTGGAGGCATCGGTGCGTACAGCCGAGGTGGTGCGCCAGCACTTTCCCAACCTGAAAATCTACGCTCGTGCCCGCAACCGGTCACACGCATACCGGCTAATGGAACTCGGCATTGCCGTCGTCTGGCGGGAAACGTTTCTGAGTTCGCTCGACATGGCGCGCGAAGTGCTGAAGGGGCTTGGCTTGCCGGACTATGCGGCCGACCGCAGCGTCGAAATCTTCCGCGAGCATGACGAACGGCGGCTCTACAGCCTCTTTGGCGAGCACCACAATGAAGCCCGGATGCAGATGCTGGCCAAAGAAACGGCGCAGGAATTAGAAGAACTGTTTGCTCAGGACGCCGCTCGCGATCGCCGCGACGCATGAACAGAGCCGATCTCCGCTAGAAGAACGATGATCACAGGGTCCGACGTGCGCGGCCCGTCCAGGCAGTCGTGTGCTGTAAGGTGAGCAGCCGCGGGAACTCGCTGGCGGGCATCGGCGGCGCGAGATGCAAGCCCTGGACGCCATCGCAGTCTTCCGCTTCGAGAAAATCCAGCTGGCTTTTGTTCTCGACACCCTCGGCAACGACCTGCAGCCCAAGACTGTGCCCCAGGACGATCATTGCCCGAACGATCAGTTCCGCCTCGCGGTCACAGCCCAGGCCGGCGACAAAGCTACGGTCGATTTTCAGCTTGTCGATCGGCAGGTCACGGAGCCGGCTGAAACTGGAATAGCCGGTGCCGAAGTCATCTATGGAGACTGTCACCCCCAGGCGCCTTAAACGGCGAAGAACTTCGGTGCAGGTAGTATTCTCCTGCGGCAGAAAAATCTGTTCGGTAACCTCAAGCTCTAACCGCCGTAAATCGAAATGGCATCGATCGGCGGAACGTTCGACCGCATCGACGAGTTCGCCGCGCCGGCATTGGCTGAGCGACATGTTTACGGCGAGGGTCAGATCAGGAAGGCCGGCGAGTTGCCATTCCGACGCCTGGCGACATGCTTGCTCAAGAACCCAGGCACCCAGGGGAATGATGAGGCCGCTCGCCTCCGCCACGGGGATGAAGGCATCCGGCAGCAAAGCTCCGCGCTGCGGATGCGACCATCGAAGTAATGCTTCTACCGCGGACAATTGCCGCTCACGCAAGCTGAAATTGCGGCTGATAGTGGACCTCAAGGCCTTCACCGTCGATCGCCTGGCGGAGGTCGCGCTCGAGCGACTTCCGCCCCTCGATTGCCGCTGCCATGTCCACCGCGAAAAACTCGAAGGTATTGCGTCCCCGTTCCTTGGCGCGATACAGGGCAAGATCAGCGTTTCGCAGAAGATCGTCCGGATCGTAACCGTCCAGCGGGCACAGCGCGACACCGATACTGGCGCCGAGGCGCACCTCGTGGCCGTCGATGACAAACGGTTCGGCGAGGCTGTTGATGACTTTGCGGGCAATCCCCGCCGCGTCCTCGGGATGGCGAAGATTGGAGAGGATCAGCGCGAACTCGTCCCCGCCCAGCCGCGCCGGCGGTTCGTCTTCGCGCACGCAGGTCTTCAGTCGCGAGGCCACGGCGATGAGCAGCAGGTCGCCGATCGGATGGCCAAGCGTGTCGTTCACGTCCTTGAAGTGATCGAGGTCGAGCAGCATGACCGCCATCAAGCGGTGAGTCTGAGCGATCGCCAGATCAGTCATCAGGCGATCGCGGAAGTGGACGCGATTGGGAAGCCCGGTCAGGGCGTCCTCCATGGCCATGCGCTTAATGTCAGTTTCCGTCCGCTTGCGGCCCACCGCAGCGGCAAGCAGGTTGGCGATCGCGTGAATGAAACTGACATCGTCGGCGGAAAATCGGCCGGGGCGGACATCAAGAGCCTCGACGACGCCGTAGGGGGCGTCGGGCCCGGCGATCACGATCTCGACGATGCTTTGTATCCCACCTTCGCGAAGCCAACGGCCAACCTCGAAACGATTCTCTTCCGCGACGTCGGCAATGACTACGGTGGACCCGGTGGACAGTGCGTGCATTGCGGGCTCATCGGCCGCCGCCGCCGCCGCCGCGTCCGCCGGACGACCAGCAAACCAACCGGCCGAGGCGCGCGTTCGCATCTTCGAGGTGCCCGAACGCTGCAGAACAGCACAACCGGCGAGGCCGAGGCGTTGCGCAACCAGCGTCACCGCTTCCTCGAACAGTGCTTCCAAACTGACGCCCGAAAGAGCACGGTGGCCGAAGGCGGCGATGGCGGCTTGCCGGTCGCCATAGTCCGCCAGCGTCACCTGAGTCCGTTCCCGCAGGGCGATATCCTTGGCCAGTAAGTCGTTGGCTTCCGAAAGCTGCTTGGTTCTTTCCTTGACCCTTTCTTCGAGGGTGTCGATGAGATCGTCATTCTCGCAACTTAGCCGGAGGGAATTTTCCAGCCAGGAGTGCACGCGGCGGCCGAGCACGGTGAGCGACAGCATGTACACCACCAGCATCGCTGCCAGGACGTGATAATCGCTGCTGTCGGCCGAGGAGATGCGAACAACGAACGGGAGAATCGACGGAAAGAAGTACGCATAGAATGCCCAGAGGCACGGAGCCAATGAGGCCAGCGATCCCACGCCCATCCCGGCAAGCACCAACGCCAGAATGGCATCACCGATCACACCGCCAGCCTGATGAAACAGCCAGCCGGCCGCGCCCCACAGCACTCCGCTCGCGCCCGCTCCGGCGACCAGCAGGAAGTACCATCGCTTAGCGCCTGGATCAGGCGAAGTTTGCCGCCGTCGCAAGACAAGGGCGCGCCAGATCACCATGATCACGATCAGGAGATACCATACCGCCAGGCGACGCCATTCCATCTTTCCGGAAAGGATGATTGTGAGCAACCCGCCGTTGATCACATTGGCGGCGAGAACGAGTGGCATGATCCCATAGCAGAGATCGAGCAGGCTGTGCCGGATGGCACGATCATGCCGACCGTCGGCGGGCCTGCCCGGCTCGTTCATGGCTGTCACTGCACGTCTGTCACCGACCAGTATCGCGGTTGGGCCTCGCCGTCCACGATACTTCGGATATGCCAAGGGATGTTAACTCAGGGGGTAGAGGCGATAAACACTTTCGCCTGACGACCCACGATCTGCTGCGATCGCCGCTGGCTGGCTCAGGCCGCGCGGCCGTGGCAGTGCTTGTACTTGCGGCCGGAACCGCAAGGGCACGGGGCGTTGCGAGCAGTGCGTCCCCAGGAAGCAGGATCCCCCGGATCGGCTGCCTTGACGGAGCGGGAACGAGTCGGGGTGGCGGTTGCCTGCTGAGCCGTACCGACCGTCGCTTCTTCGAGTGCCGGATCGTCGGCGAACGCCGGATCGCGCCTGGTCTCATGCATCTCCCGCGGCGGCGCTGCAATGTCCGACGGATTTCCGGTTCCAGCGTCGGATCGACACGCAGTTCGATGTGGGCGAGCACTTGTGTCACCCGCTCCCGCAGTCGTTCCAGCATCGCCTCGAACAGGTTGAAGGCTTCCCGCTTGTATTCATTCAAGGGGTCCCGCTGGCCGTAAGCGCGGAGCCCGATACCCTGGCGCAAATGGTCGAGCGCCAGCAGGTGCTCTTTCCATAGTTGGTCGAGAATCTGCAGCAGCAGGCTCTTCTCCACCATCCGCATCACGTCGACGCCGTAGTTGGCGGCCTTCTCGGCGACTTTCCGATCGGCATGGTCGCGCAGCCGCGAGCGGATCTCCTCGTCGGCGATGCCTTCCTCGGCGGCCCAGTCCGCCAGCGGCAGGTCGAGATTGAACACCCGCAAGGTTTCGGCATGCAGGGCGTGAACGTTCCACTGTTCCGCATAAGCGTTGGCCGGAATATGGCGGCCGACAAGCTGATCGATGACGTGGTGGCGCATGTCAGCTACCGTGTGCGCCACGTCGTCGGCGTGCATCAACTCCTTGCGCTGTTCGTAAACGACCTTGCGCTGATCGTTCATCACGTCGTCGTACTTCAGCAGGTTCTTGCGGATCTCGAAGTTGCGCGCCTCGACCTTCTGCTGCGCCTTCTCCAGCGCGCGGTTGACCCACGGATGGATGATCGCCTCACCTTCCTTCAGGCCAAGGCGCTGCAACATGCCGTCGATGCGCCCGGAACCGAAGATGCGCATCAGGTCGTCTTCCAGCGACAGATAGAACTTCGACGCGCCTGGATCGCCCTGCCGGCCCGAACGGCCGCGTAGCTGATTATCAATACGCCTGCTCTCGTGCCGCTCGGTGCCAAGGATGAACAAGCCGCCCGCCGCCAGCACCGTCTCGCGGTCGGCCGCTACCTCGGCCCGGATACGCGCCTTGCCGACCTCGTCGGCGGGATCGTTCAGTTCCTGCCGGATGCGCAACTCGGCATTGCCGCCGAGCTGAATGTCGGTGCCGCGGCCCGCCATATTGGTGGCGATGGTGACCGCGCCACTGACCCCTGCCTGTGCAATGATCGACGCCTCGCGTTCGTGATAGCGCGCGTTCAGCACCTGGTGCGGCACCTTGTGCTTCTTCAGCAGGCTTGCCAGATGCTCCGACTTCTCGATCGACACGGTGCCGACAAGCACCGGCTGGCCGCGCTTCCGGCACTCCTCGATCATCTCGACGATGGCGTCGTTCTTCTCACCCGCCGTCCGGTACACCTCGTCGTCGTTGTCGACCCGTACGCAAGGCACGTTCGTCGGAATATCGATCACTTCCAGCTTGTAGATCTCGTGGAACTCACCCGCCTCGGTCATCGCCGTGCCGGTCATCCCGGCCAGCTTCGGATAAAGGCGGAAGTAGTTCTGGAAGGTGATCGAGGCGAGAGTCTGGTTCTCCTGCTGCACATGGACGCGTTCCTTGGCTTCCAGCGCCTGATGCAGGCCCTCGGAGTAGCGGCGGCCCTCCATCATCCGGCCGGTGAACTCGTCGATAATGATCACCTTGTCGTCCTTGACGACGTAGTCGGTGTCGCGCGCGAACAGCTTGTGCGCGCGCAGCGCCTGATTGGCGTGGTGCACGAGCGATATGTTGGCGATGTCGTAGAGGTTGCCCTGGGTCAGCAGGCCATCGTCACGCAGCAACTGCTCCATCTTCTCGGTGCCGGCCTCGGTGAAGGTAACAGCGCGCGCCTTTTCGTCCTTCTCATAGTCCTCGTCGACGAGGTTAGGGATCAGCTTGTCGATGCGGATATAGAGCTCGGAGGAATCCTCGGCTGGGCCCGAGATGATCAGCGGCGTCCGTGCCTCATCGATGAGGATCGAATCGACTTCGTCGACAATCGCGTAGTGGAACGGCCGGTGAACCATTTCCTCCAGCCGGAACTTCATGTTGTCGCGCAGGTAGTCGAAGCCGAGCTCGTTGTTGGTGCCGTAGGTCACGTCGCAGGCATATGCCGCCCGCCGGTCGGGATCTTCGAGGCCGTGGACGATGCAGCCCACCGTCAGTCCGAGAAACCGGTAGATCGCGCCCATCCATTCCGAGTCGCGCTTTGCCAGGTAGTCGTTGACGGTGACGACGTGCACGCCTTCGCCTTCCAGCGAGTTCAGGTAGACCGGCAGAGTGGCGACCAGCGTCTTGCCTTCGCCGGTCTTCATCTCCGAGATCATGCCGCGATGGAGGACGATGCCGCCCAGCATCTGCACGTCGAAAGGGCGCTGGCCAAGCGTCCGCTTCGACGCCTCGCGGACGGTGGCGAACGCATCCACCAACAGGTCATCAACGGTTTCGCCCGCAGCCAGCCGATCCCTCAGCCACGGCGTCCGGGCACGCAACGCGTCGTCGTCAAGCGCCTCGAGCTCCGGCTCAAGAGCGTTGATTGCCGCCACGTCTTTGTGGAGACCCTTCAGGAATCGTTCGTTGGCGGTACCGAACAGCCGCCGAGCGATCGCTCCGAACATGCATGATCCTCAGAAGAAGCGGAATCCTCGTCCCGCGAAGGCCAACGGGAGGAAACTCCGCGACAGAGATAGAGGCGGCTTGCCTTTCTGTCAACGCGACCCATGCTACCGCGCAAACGCTCCCGGCGGCATCTCTTGTCTGCACCGGCACGATATGCATGATGCCGGCCAGCGTTTCCCGCTACCAAGAGTTTGGCCAAAGCCATGTCCGCTAACCCGTCGCCATTCGCCCCTGCCGCGTTCCCGGTATTGACCGCCGTGGTCGGCGTCCGCTTCGCCACCGTCCCAGCCGGCATCCGATATCGCGATCGCGATGACTTGCTGCTGGCGGAACTGGCGGAGGCAACGACGGTAGCAGGTGTGTTCACCCGCTCGCAGACCGCCGCCGCACCGGTGCTGTGGTGCCGCAAGGCTCTCGCTTCGGGCCGCGCGCGCGGCCTCGTTGTCAATGCTGGTAACGCCAACGCCTTCACCGGGCCAGGCGGCGACCAGGCCGCCGAGGAAACAGCGGCGGCCGCAGCGGCGCTGCTCGGCTGCCCGGCAGATCAGGTGTTCGTCTCCTCGACCGGCGTCATTGGCGAGCCATTGCCGATGCCGCCGCTGCTGGCGGCGCTGCCGAACGCTGCGGCGGCACTCGGTTCCGCTTCCTGGGAGAAGGCAGCCCGCGCTATCGCCACCACTGACACGTTTCCGAAAGCTGCCGGAACCTCTTGTTCGATCGAGGGCGTGCCGGTTGCGATCGCGGGCATCGCCAAGGGGGCGGGGATGATCGCGCCGGACATGGCGACGATGCTGGTTTACGTATTCACCGACGCGACCATCGCTCCCGAGGCGCTGCAGCAGGTGCTTGCCGCCGCAGCCGATCGCACCTTCAACTGCATTACCGTTGATTCCGACACGTCGACCAACGACACGCTGCTCGTCTTCGCCACCGGCGCCGCCGGGCACGACCGTATCGCTGATGCGGCCGACCCGCGGGCGGCAGGTTTTTGCGCGGCGCTGGAGATGGTGATGCTCGATCTGGCGCATCAGGTGGTCAAGGACGGGGAGGGGATCTCAAAGTTCGTCACCATCGAGGTTTGCGGTGCCGCGGACGATGGTGCAGCCCGCTCCATTGGGCTGACCATTGCCAATTCGCCGCTGGTGAAGACAGCGATCGCCGGCGAAGACGCCAACTGGGGTCGCATCGTCATGGCCGTCGGCAAATGCGGCGAGTGGATCGACCGAAACCGGCTGGCGATCAGCATCGGCGGGGTAACGGTTGCCAGGGACGGCTCGCCAGTGCCGGATTACGATGAGACGCCGGTGGCCGCGCATGCGCGGCCGCGAGGAGCGATTGCCGTGAGCGTCGGCGTCGGCAACGGCCGCGCCACTGTCTGGACCTGCGACCTGACGCACGGCTACATCGACATCAATGCTTCTTATCGATCCTGACGCGCCCCCCCCCCCCCCCCCCCCCGCCGGGGGGGCCCGCAATGCCCCGCGATGACCGACGAACCCGGCTGCCTCGGCATCGAGACCCGTCGGCCGGAACGCCCGCTGCCGCTGGTGCTGGTTGCCTCGGCGGCGCTGATCGACGCGGATTCGCGTGTGCTGATCCAGCGGCGGCCGGCGGACAAGTCGTGGGCTGGCTGGTGGGAGTTTCCCGGCGGCAAGATTCACGACGGTGAGACGCCAGAGGGGACGGTAGTGCGCGAACTGGCGGAAGAACTGGGCCTCGACATTACCGAGAGCTGCCTTGCCCCGTTCACCTTCACGTCATACGCCTACGATGATTTCCGGCTGCTGATGATGCTCTACCTCTGTCGCGTGTGGCGCGGCACACCTACCCCGCGCGAGGGCCAGTCGCTGAAATGGATCCGCCCGATGGAGCTCGGGCGCCAGCCGCAACTTTTGCCGGCCGACGTCCCCTTGGTGGCGATGCTGCGGGACTGGCTGTAGGCCAGCGCTAGTTTGCAAGCGCCGCGATGATTTCAGTCAGCCAGACCGACGAAAGTGCCCCCGTTATGTTTGTTGTCATTCGCGCCACCGCCGGCCGGCGAAGCTGCGACGCACGGCACAGCCTTGAGGCTCCAGCTCCGCGGATTTTGCCTGGAATGCAGAGCCTGTCGAGACAGCCGTCGAACTTCTCGGCATCACAGTTTCGTTCGCGACACTCGAATTCGCACTGTGCGAGTTCCGGCGGCACCGTTTCGAACAGTCCGTGCCACCACGCGGTGATTCGGCCGAATACCCCAGTTGTGGTTTTGATCTCCGAGGTCATCCGTCCCTTCTCGATGCCACGTGGACGAAAGCACTGACTTGATGAGGTTATCAACCCGAGTAAGCCAGTCTGTTATTCTTCGATGATATCCGTCTTTACGTGGCAACTCAATTAAAACGCACTGTCATATTAGGCCAATTGTCTATGCGCGACCCTTCTGAAACAGCGGGAATCTGTTTGCGCACACGATCGCTCGCCCTATACCGCCACCGGGTGCGCCTTGGCAAAGCGATCGAGCTCAAGCAAGATCTCGAGGACAGCCGGTAACTGCTTCATCGGGATCATGTTCGGGCCGTCACTCGGCGCCTTGTCCGGGTCCGGGTGGGTTTCGATGAATACCGCGGCGACGCCAATCGATACAGCGGCGCGCGCCAGGATCGGCGCGAACTCCCGCTGACCGCCGGAAGAGGTGCCCTGACCTCCCGGCTGCTGCACCGAATGCGTCGCGTCGAACACCACCGGGCAGCCGGTGCGCGCCAGGATCGGCAGCGCCCGCATGTCGGAGACCAGCGTGTTGTAGCCGAAGCTGGCGCCGCGCTCGCAGACCATCACCCGGTCATTGCCGGCCGAGCGAATCTTGTCGACGACGTTGGCCATGTCCCACGGCGCCAGGAACTGTCCTTCTTGACGTTTATCGCCTTGCCGGTGGTTGCCGCCGCCACCAGCAGGTCAGTCTGCCGGCAGAGGAAAGCCGGTATCTGTAGTACGTCCACCGCCTGGGCGACGCGCGCGCACTGGTCGGGTTCGTGCACGTCGGTGATCACTGGCAGACCCACCAGTTCGCGAATCTCGGCGAAGATCGGCAGCGCCGCGTCCAGGCCTTCGCCGCGCGCGCCCTTCAGGCTGGTGCGGTTGGCCTTGTCGAACGAGCTCTTGTAAATCAGCCCCAGGTCGTGGTCGCGGGCGATCTCGGCGAGCGCGTGGGCGCATTCCAGCGCGTGCGCCCGGCTTTCCATCAGGCAGGGGCCGGCGATCAGCACCAGCGGCAGGTCGTTGCCGATCGAAAGCCCGTTGACGGTCACGTGATGCGGGGTGATCAAGGCGGTCGTGGCTCCTCTGTGTTGCGTGTGCTAGACTCCGGGGTGGATAGCCAGTCGGTCAGGCATCCGGAGCCCAGTATTTCCGCTGCAATGTGCGCCGCACGCCGGAAACTTGGCAACAGTCCGCTTGCGGCGCAACGGACCGGCGGTACGACGATTGCATCTATATCGCGGGTGTTCGGCCGGCAATCGCCGCCGATCGATGAAAATGCCGCCCGCGGGCGGCATGAGGAACGCGAATGAAGCTCAGCGCACGCAACGTCTTCAGGGCAAGGTACTGGAAGTGCTCGCCGGGCCGATCAACAGCCGGGTGAAGGTGGACATCGGTGCCGGCAACGTCGTCACTTCGATCGTCACCGCCGGAGCGGTGGAAGATCTGGGCATCAGCATCGGCGACGAGGTGCAGGTGGTGATCAAATCCAGTGACGTGATGCTGGCGAAATAGCCTCACGGCGCCGCCCGCTGTCCGCAGACCTCACACCAGGCGCGACTGCTCGACGGCGGCGCGGACGAACGACGCAAACAGCGGGTGGGGCGCGAAGGGTCGTGAGCGCAGCTCCGGGTGGAACTGCACGCCGATGAACCAGGGATGCGCGGGGATCTCCAGGATCTCCGGCAGTAACCCGTCGGGCGACATGCCGGAGAACAGCAGGCCGCAGCGCTCCAGCGTGCCGAGGTAGTTGTTGTTGACCTCGTAGCGGTGGCGGTGCCGTTCGCTGATCCGTTCGGCGTCGAAGATTTCGTGCACCCGGCTCTGTTGTTTCAGCACGCACTCGTAAGCGCCGAGCCGCATGGTGCCGCCAAGATCGCCGCCCGCCTCACGCTGTTCAACCCGATTGCCGCGCATCCACTCTGTCATCATGCCGACCACCGGTGCAGCGCACGGGCCGAATTCGGTGGACCCGGCGCCGGGAATACCAGCCAGATGCCGCGCCGCTTCGACCACCGCCATCTGCATGCCAAAGCAGATGCCGAAGTACGGAACGCCCCGCTCCCGGGCAAAGCGCGCCGCTTCGATCTTGCCCTCGGCGCCGCGCTCGCCGAAGCCGCCGGGCACCAGGATGCCGTGAACGTTTTCCAGCAGAGAGGACGCGCCGCCGTTCTCGAAAACGACGGAATCGATCCATTCGACGTTGACGTGGACGTTGTTGGCGATGCCGCCGTGGGCGAGCGCTTCGGCAAGCGATTTGTAGGCGTCGAGCAGGCCCGTGTATTTTCCGACGACGGCGATCGTCACCGATCCCTCCGGTCGGATGACGCGGGCTACGATGTCCTGCCAGCGGCGGAGTTCGGGCGCAGGCGCTTGCAGGCCGAAGTGTCGGCAGACTTCGTCGTCCAGACCCTGCTCATGATAGCTGATCGGCACCGCATAGATGGTGTTGACGTCGAGCGCCGGGATCACCGCTTCGTGTCGAACGTTGCAGAACTGCCCGATCTTCCGACGCGCCCCGTCCGGAATCGCCCGGTCGGAGCGACACAGCAGCATGTCGGGCTGAATTCCGACGCTGAGCAATTCCTTCACCGAATGCTGCGTTGGTTTCGTCTTTAACTCGCCCGCAGAGGGCAGCCAGGGTATCAGCGTAGCGTGGATGTACATCACCCGCTCCGGCCCCAGTTCGTTGCCCAGCTGGCGGATCGCCTCCAGGAACGGCAGGCTCTCGATGTCGCCCACGGTGCCGCCGATCTCGCATAGGCAAAAGTCCTCATCGTCGAGATCGGCGAGGACGAATTCCTTAATCGCATCGGTGATGTGCGGGATTACCTGAATGGTAGCGCCCAGATAGTCGCCGTGTCGCTCGCGGGCGATGACGTTCGAGTAGATGCGTCCGGTGGTGACGCTATCGCTGCGGCGTGCGGGGACGCCGGTAAATCGCTCGTAGTGGCCTAGATCCAGGTCGGTCTCGGCGCCGTCATCGGTAACGAACACCTCGCCGTGCTGGTAGGGGCTCATTGTCCCCGGATCGACGTTGATATACGGGTCGAGTTTGCGCAGCCGCACCGAAAAGCCGCGCGCCTGCAGCAGCGCGCCCAGCGCTGCCGAGGCCAGACCCTTGCCGAGTGATGAAACCACGCCGCCGGTGATGAAGATAAACCGCGTCATGGGATCCGACTTATACGGCAATGCTGGCGAATGTGCATCCGTCACCGGCGAACAAGGCACATTTCGCCCACTCCATGCCTGCGAAAGGCCGATTCCTTGAGCAAAATGAGTCGAGCCGGCAGCTCAGCGGGCAATCGGCGCGCTCGGCTCCGCCGGCTGCAGCGGCTGCTGCTGTGCTGGCGGCGACGGCTCGTCGAGAATCGAGCTCGGGACCCGCTCCCCTCCGGCGAGCCGCGCCAGCACCAAACTCGTGAGGATGAACAGGGCCGCCAAGATAGTCGTCGTCCGCGTCAGCAGGTTGGCGGTCCCCCTTCCTGTGAGGAAGCCGCTCATGCCGCCACCGCCACCGATGCCCAACGCGCCCCCTTCGCTACGCTGCAACAAGACGACGCCGACGAGCGCGACGGCAATCAGCAGATGGACGACGAGAATAATGGTGATCATCGCAGGTCTGGTCGCATCCTCACAAGCAGGGGCGTTCTTTTGACGGCGTTCAGGCGGGCGAACCTTCGGCAACGGCGAAGAAGTCGTCGGCCTTCAGCGCCGCACCGCCGATCAGCCCGCCGTCGATGTCCGGCAGCGCCAGCAGTTCCTTGGCATTCTTCGGGTTCATCGAGCCGCCGTACAGCACGCGCATGCCGTCGGCGATCGACTGGCCCAGCTTCGCTCACCAGCTCGGCGCGGATCATCGCATGCACTTCCTGCGCCTGTTCCGGTGTTGCCGTCCGGCCGGTGCCGATCGCCCATACCGGCTCGTAGGCGACGACAGTGTTGGCAGCCGTCGCTCCTTCCGGCAGCGAGCCAAGAAGCTGGCGGCGGTTGATTTCGAGCGTTTTGCCGGCGTCGCGCTCTTCCAGCGTCTCGCCGATGCAGACAATAGCGACCAGTCCGGCGGCGACGCCGGCTTCCGCCTTCGCCTTGACGATCGCGTCGGTTTCGGCGTGGTTGGTGCGGCGCTCGGAGTGACCAACGATCACGTGCGTGCAGCCAAGGTCCTTCAGCATTGCGGCACTGGTGTCACCGGTATGTGCGCCCTTCGCCTGCATATGGCAGTCTTGGCCGCCGACGACGACGCCGGAGCCCTTGACCGCATCCAGCACCAGCGGGAGCAGCGTGAACGGCGGGCACACCAGCATATCATACCGTGCGGCGCCCACTGCCTTCAGCCGCGCTGCTACGTCCGCCGCCAGCGCAGTGCCATCGGCGCGCAGGCCATTCATCTTCCAGTTACCCGCGATCAGCTTGCGTCGCGCCATCTCGTCTCTCTCCCTGTCGAATTTGTCCGCACGGAGTTACGGGCCGCGGCTGGGCCCCTCGCGCCGCGGTCTCTTTAGCACAGCGTTCCCGGCGGTCCAACCTGATCCTCGCGCCGCTGCGGGGCGGCGAAAAGCATGACAGGCGCGGTTGAGCCGAGGTAGCTGCTTGCACGGGAGAATCGGATCGCGGATGATATCCACTAGCCATCGGCGAGCAGTTGGCAAGAGGACAGCGTCCTCCGTACTCCAACCGGACGGTCACGGAAGGTCGCGACGATCACTACCGGGGACGTGGGAAAGGGTGCCAACATGCCTAACACAGTCATGCGATGCTTCTTTATCGTCGCGGGCGTCCTACTGACGCTCGGCGCTTGCACAACATCCGATGCGGCGGCTGACAAGGCCTTCAACGACGACATGGCGGCTTGTGAACGACAGCAAAATACAGATCAGCGGCAGACGTGCTTTGCGGCCGCGATGCAGAAGTACCAAGCTGCGAAGGCGAAAGCCGCGGCATCGACTTGTCCGCGAGCGAGTTGCTAGGGTCCGCTCCCCGGCAGCGTCTGTCACCACGAGGCTGATTTTACCGCTCTCGCTGTAAACGCCGCGGCTTATTTTGCCGCTTCCGGAACGTCATTCCCGGACAGGGGTTGAGGTCGATATTGATCCAACCCTCTCGGGAGTGACTCCATGATCTTGAAAGAACCGCAGGACCTGCTCGCGCAGGAACTCAAGGAAATCTACAGCGCAGAGCGTCAGCTCTATCGCGCCTTGCCGAAGCTTGGCAAGGCGATCCTGTCGGATCAGCTAGGTGTGATGCTGGAGCGCCGCCGCGAGCGCGGCTCGCAATTGATGGAAGCGATTGACGACGCGCTGGAGGAGATCAGCACCACGAAGGCGCGCAAGAAAAACGCCGCTGTCGAAGGCCTGATCGACGACGCCAACGCGCATGCGGACGAGATCAAAGACGAGGCGATGCTCCAGGTGGCAATCGTCGGCTCGTTGCAGAAGATCGAGCATTACTGCATCGCCGCGTGGGGAACGTCGGCCTCGCTGGGCCGCTTGCTGAGGCAGCCCCGGGTCGTCGAAGCCATGGAGCGGGCTCTCGAAGAGGGCAAGCGGTTCGACGAGGAGCTGACGCAGCTCGCCCAGAACGAGATCAATCCAGCGATGCTGGGAGAGGGTGGAAGGTCGGAAGACGATCAGAAGGAGGGAGATAAAGGCGGTTCTCGCGGCGGTCGGCGCAAGTCCGTCGGCTGATGGGGTCGCCATCGCTTCATCTTCGATACAGCGTGCCCTTCCTCTAATCTCTCCGGGAGACGCGATATGAGAGCCCTGTGCTGGCACGGCAAGAGCGACGTCAGGGTTGATGACGTGCCCGATCCGCAGATTCAGGACGCGCGCGATGCCATCGTCAAGGTGACGGCGACAGCCATTTGCGGCTCGGACCTCCACCTCTACGACGGCTACGTACCATCCATGCAGAGTGGCGATGTCCTCGGCCACGAATTCATGGGGGAAGTGGTGGAGGTCGGTTCGAGCGCGGGCGACCTCAAGGTGGGTGACCGCGTGGTGGTGCCGTTCACCATCTCCTGCGGAGAGTGCTTCTTCTGCCGTAAAGGTCTGTTTTCCGCCTGCGAGCGTTCTAATCCCAATGCAGCGATGGCGGCGGAACTGTGGGGACATTCTCCGGCCGGGTTATTCGGGTACTCACATCTCCTGGGCGGATATCCCGGCGGCCAGGCGGAATTCGTGCGGGTCCCGTTCGCGGATATCGGTCCGATAAAGGTCCCGGACGGTTTGCCGGACGACAAGGTCTTGTTCCTCTCCGACATTTTTCCGACCGGGTGGATGGCGGCGGAAATGTGCGACATCCAGCGAGGCGACACCATCGCCGTCTGGGGCTGCGGGCCTGTGGGGCAGTTCGCGATCCGCTCCGCCTTCATGCTCGGCGCCGAACGCGTCTTCGCCATCGACCGGGTGGCGGAGCGGCTGACGCTGGCGGGGGCGGCCGGTGCCGAGACGATCGATTTCACGCGGGAGGATGTCTATGACCGACTGCAGCAGGCGACCGGCGGCCGTGGCCCGGACGCCTGCATCGATGCGGTGGGTACCGAGGCGCATGCCGGCGGCAGCTTTGATGCGGTGCTCGATAAGGTGAAGGCTGCGACTTTTCTCGGCACCGACCGGCCGCACGTGTTGCGTCAGGCGATCACCTGCTGCCGCAACGGTGGTACCGTCTCGATCGTCGGCGTCTATGGCGGCCTGCTCGACAAGGTGCCGATGGGCTCGGCGGTGAATCGCGGCCTCACCTTGCGCATGGGGCAGAGACCGGTGTCGCGATACATGCGGCCGCTGCTAGAACGCATCGAGAACGGTGAGATCGATCCGTCGTTCCTGATCACCCACAAGCTGCAGCTGTCCGACGGTCCCGACGCCTACAAGACCTTCCGCGACAAGCAGGACGGCTGCATCAAGGTTGTGATGACGCCCTGATCCGGGGCGTCCTGAGGTGCGGGCACCCGCACCTCACCCGCTGTCGCCTGAGTTAGCCACGTACGCGGCCGACAGGCGGCTTTAATAAGCGCTATTGGCATCATGTGCAGACCGAGGGATCTGCCAGTCCCGGCTGCGCTTGCCTCCCCTTCGCCTGGGCGGTATGTGTGTGGCCCGCGTCCGCGGGCGGCGGACCAGCAGCAACCGGCATTCAGTGCCTCCGAGGGGACAGGAGCTTCCATGAGCGAAATTATCGATGTGACGGCGCGCGAGATCCTCGACAGCCGCGGCAATCCTACCGTGGAAGTAGACGTCACGCTGGAAACCGGCGCGACGGGCCGTGCCGCTGTACCATCCGGTGCTTCCACCGGCGCGCACGAAGCAGTCGAGCTTCGCGACGGCGACAAGAAGCGCTACGGCGGCAAGGGCGTCACCAAGGCGGTGGCAAGTGTCAACGGTGAGATTTTCGATGCCATCTCTGGCATGGATGCAACCGACCAGGTGGCCATCGACCAGACGATGATCGACCTCGACGGCACCGCCAACAAGGCGCGCCTCGGCGCCAACGCGATCCTCGGCGTCAGTATGGCGGTCGCCAAGGCGGCGGCAGAGGAGGCGGAACTGCCGCTCTACCGCTACATTGGCGGTACGCAAGCGCGGCTGCTGCCAGTGCCAATGATGAACATCGTCAACGGCGGCGCGCATGCCGACAACCCGATCGACTTCCAGGAGTTCATGATCATGCCGGTCGGCGCCGGCTCCATCGCGGAAGCGGTGCGGATGGGCGCCGAAGTATTCCACGCGCTGAAGAAGGCGCTGAAGGACGCCGGCCACAACACCAACGTGGGCGACGAAGGCGGCTTTGCTCCAAACCTGAAGAGCGCCGACGATGCGTGCGGCTTTGTGATGAAGGCGATCGAGGCGGCCGGCTACACTCCCGGCGACGATGTCGTTCTGGCGCTGGACTGCGCATCGACAGAATACTTCAAGAACGGCAAGTATGAGCTGGTCGGCGAGAACAAGTCGTTGG
Source organism: Rhodospirillales bacterium (assembly GCA_016712375.1). GTDB lineage: Bacteria > Pseudomonadota > Alphaproteobacteria > Rhodospirillales > Defluviicoccaceae > Defluviicoccus. The sequence goes on along the minus strand of JADJRE010000006.1, from coordinate 71,940 downwards.
ACTCGGTCGCCAACGCCCGCTACCTGGCCGATCTCGTTGCCCGCTACCCGATCATCTCGATCGAGGACGGCATGGCCGAAGACGACTGGGATGGCTGGAAGGCATTGACCGAGGAAGTTGGCAGCAAGTGCCAGCTGGTCGGCGATGACCTGTTCGTGACCAACGTCACCCGGCTGTCGGACGGCATCGCCAAGGGCATCGCCAACTCCATCCTGGTCAAGGTCAACCAGATCGGCTCGCTGACCGAGACCCTGGCGGCCGTCGAGATGGCGCACAAGGCGGCGTACACAGCGGTGATCTCGCACCGCTCCGGGGAGACCGAGGACGCGACGATCGCCGACATCGCCGTCGCCACCAACGCCGGGCAGATCAAGACCGGCTCGCTCAGCCGCTCCGACCGCATCGCCAAGTATAACCAGTTGATCCGAATCGAAGAGCAGCTGGGCTCTGCCGCGCGCTACGGCGGCAAGGCGGCTCTGCGCAAGCTGTAGTCTTGCGAAAGGCTTTCCTGCGAAGATGCGGCGGCGGCAAACCCGCCGCCGCATTTGCTTTTGCTCGGTTGCCCCCGCTTTTGAGGGCGGAGGGCTGGCTGGTGGTGGCGCCGCGGCTTTTGACTGCTGCCGATTTGTCGTAACCTTGCGGCGCGCGTCCGGAGCCGGCGCGCCCCGTCATCGACGCCGCGCCGAGGGGACGCCGCCGCATGAGACTGGTCCACGAGTTGCGCATCCGCACTCGCAACGTCGTGCTGCCGACGCTGGCCGTCGTCGCTGCCATAGCCGCCGTCCTATACTTCGCCTGGCACGGCGTGAACGGCGACCGCGGCGTGCTTGCGTTGCGGACGCTGCAGGACGAAGTAGCTGTCGCGCGGAGTGAACTCGACCGCGCCCGCGAGCAGCGGGAGTCGCTGGAGCGCCGCGTCCACCTGCTCTACCCGCAGAGTCTCGATCCTGACATGCTCGACGAGTCGGCACGCCGGCTGCTCAACTACGGCCTTCCCGACGAAATCGTTATCCTCGATCCGCCGCCGGCGAAACGGTAGCGGGCAGACACCGTCTCCTCCAACGTTTCGCACCCGCGACGGCGTGGTGACAGCGCGACCATTGATGCTAACATAACCCGGAACCGGAGAGGTCGGGGAGGGGAGACATGAAGTCCGGCATCTGGCCGTTGGGCTTTCTCAGCTACGTCTGGGAGGACGACGAAGCCAACGACAAGCAAATCACGGCACTTTGCCGGCATCGCCTGAGCAAGGAAATCGGCGGATTGCTAGGCTACGATTTCCCTATTTTCCATGACCGATCGGACGTCACATGGGGCCAGGCATGGCGGGAGCGGATCGACGCTGCCCTCGAAGCAGCCACCTTCCTTTTTCCTATACTCACGCCACGCTTCTTCAGGAGTGACGAGTGCCGCCGCGAATTGCTGCAATTTCTCCACACGAAGAATAGTTCAGGCCGAACCTGCGTGGTGATGCCGATTTATTTCATAACTGTCCCGGAATTGGACAATAAGACGTCGCGGAAGACGGACGATGTGATGAACACTTTGGCGTCGATCCAGCGCGTCGACTGGCGCGACCTGCGGCATGAAGCGTTGGATTCAAGCCTCGTGCGTAAGACTATAACGCGATGCGCCGAGCAGGTGCGTGACATTGTTCACAGTATAAGTAATAGTGGGAAACAGAAGCTAAAACAATTGGTCAATTCCTACTTCGACGATGGGCCATATTATGAACATTTCATTGTGCGTACTCATCTGCATGAGCCGGCTCAAAACGAAATGCTCGGCGACGGTACTTTGGTAACTGAAGCAGGATATCTTAGTTGGAAGAGCGAGAGAACGTATTTTCTTCAGCAGACTCAGGCTTTTCCTGAAGAGATGATATTTAAGACAAGTAATGTTGTCGATCTAGAAGTATTGCCGTTGGCACTGAAGCATATCCGTTTCGGGATCGAGGTGAGGTCGGAGAGCCCTACTGGCGACAAGCTGCTGTATTGGGACATCAGATCTGCGTTGGAGCCTACGGATGCCGAGCAGAACGCGCAAATCCTGCTAGATAACGGTCACATAGAGGCAGAAGTTGGCGCTACAGAACGACTCATTATGTATCGTGTGGAATATATAGATGGAATTTTGAAGTTGGGAGCCATTGCTCCCCGAGTGCTAGGACAGGAAAAGCTATGGATTGTAAGTGGGAGCATTTGTTGCTTCACCGCGCCGAAAACTTTTTCCACCTCAACCTTCGTTACCCGACTAACGGCATCCAAGCCGAAATGCAACTGGGCCGCGGACTTGAGGCCTGGCGCATCTGTGAGCCAACCCTGTCACCAATGAAGTATCCGCAGCGGAGTCAGGCGGGATTGACGCCGGATAAAGACCGCTGGGCCGACGCCGGGGTGGCTCACGATTTGCGTGCCATCAGTGTCACCCTTCCGTCGTGGGTGCTGCCTGGAATCGCCGTATTGATGGAGTGGCGATACCCGATGACCGACCGGTTGTTCAGTGGGAACCTGCGGCCGCCCGAAGCGTCATGAGCGGCCACATCCCAGTGCCTACTCCGAGAAAGTGTGATGGGCGTCCTTGCCGGCACGCCTCACTTCTTGCTAAGTGCGCGCCAGTACTACCAGCGAGAAGCCATCGAGTGCATCGGTTGATGGTTGGCGGACGCGCGACCAGCGGCCGCCGTCAGCCATCGCGCTCGCCGGTAAGCGCCAGCATCGTCGCGCGGACTTGGTCACGCAGCGCCAGTGCGGCGCTCCAACGGTCATCTGCGTCTCCAACGTCGGTCGCTGCGGCGACGGTGACGTCGATCCTGCCGTGACGAGGGAACCACGAGCCGGATGGCAGGATCGCCCGGGTTCCCCTTAGCGCCACCGGGATCACCGGCAACTTTGCTTCGACGGCGCAGGCGAAGGCGCCCATTCGGAATGGCATCAACCCCGGCGCGCGGCGGAAGGTGCCTTCGGGAAAAAACAACGGCGAATGCCCGGCGCGGGCGGCGGCCGCGATCTGCCGATAATCCTCCAGCCCCTTCCGCCGGTCGAAACGCTCGACAAAGCGTGCGCCGATCCGCTGCATCGGCAGGCGGGTGTACCAGGCTCCACCCAATTCCGCCTTGGCGACGAAGGCGACCGGGGCAGAGCGCAGGGTTGCCACGATCGCCAGCACGTCGAGATAGCTGGCGGATTGGCGATCAGCAACGCAGGCCGATGGTCGAGGTGCTCAGGCCGCGGACGGTGGGCGGCGTGCCGGTGGCGAGAAACAGCCGGGACGCGGCCGGATTCCGCCGCCAGCGCCAGGACAGCTTCGGCAGCAGCAATGCCCCTAGCCAGGCGATCGGCGACAACACGATGAGCACCGCCCAACTCCAGGCCGCGAACAGCACCCCGCCGCCGGTGCGCAGCGCCCTGCGACCTCGGCCGATCGCGGTTGCGAGCTGAAGCCGCAACGTCTGCTGCCAAATCGGTGCCGCGTCTCGGTTCCGACGCGGCCAGCGCGCCGAAGCGTACGGCTCGCCTGCCGGCGGACCTGCCGCTGGAGGTGCGGGGATGGCGTTGGGCGGCGCCAGCATCACCTCGTCCGGCGGCCCGCCGGCAGGTCGGCAACCAATCCGTTGATCTCGGCCCGCAATGCTTCGAGCACCTGCGGTTCGCGTTTGCGGGTCTCTGCCAGCACGATCAGTCGCTCACTGCCGGTGGCGACATTGGTGTCGCCGAAGGCGGCCACGCGGCCGGGCAGCACGCCAGTCCAGCGCACCGACGCTGTCCTCGATGTCGGCGGGATGGATGTTGCGACCGCCACGGATGATCAGATCCTTCACCCGGGCGGTAATGTAGAGATCGCCCTCGGCGACGTAGCCGAGGTCGCCTGTTTCGCGCCAGTCACCGGCGAGCAGTTGGCGGGTAGCCGCGTCATTACGCCAGTATCCGGGTGATGCCGAAGGACCCCGGAACTGCAACCGTCCCTCCCGCCGTTCCGGCAATTCAAAGCCGGCTGCATCGATAATGCGGATATCATGGTTGGAGCGGTTGGCCGCAGGCGACGACGCGCAGCGCCGTGGCGTCCTCCGGACCCGTGCGGACGGCGCGGCGCCCGGCGCCGCTTCGCGTTCGATGCGATCGATGACCGGTCCCCGGCCAAGCGGCGGGCAGGCAAGCCCAACGCAATTCTCCGCCAATCCGTACACCGGCATCATCGCCTCGCGGCGAAAGCCGGCTGACGCGAAACGCTCGCTGAAGCGCTCGACGGTGGCGGCGCTTACCGGCTCAGCGCCGTTGAAGGCGACCCGCCACGACGACAGGTCAAGCGTCTTCAGTTCCTCGTCGCGGATATGCCGCAGCAGCAGTTCATACGCGAAGTTAGGGCCGCCTGAGATGGTCCCGCGATACTGGTGAATCGCTCGCAGCCAGCGCGCTGGTCGGGCGAGAAAGGCGAGGGGCGACATCAGCACCAGCGGTGCTGCCTGGTACAACGAGCCGAGCCAGGCGCCGATCAGTCCCATGTCGTGGTAGAGCGGCAGCCAGCTGACGAACACGTCGTCGCCCCGCACTTCCAACGCTTCCGCCATCGCCCGGATGTTGGCGAGCAGGTTGGCGTGGCTTAGCGTCACGCCTTTCGGTGCGCCGGTACTGCCGGAGGTGTACTGCAGCAGCGCCGGTTCCTTGACCCGCGGCGGCAACTGCCTGCGGTCGCGCGCCTTCGCCGGACAATGTCTCGACCGTGGTCACGTGGCGGAGTGCGGCGACCTGAGCCTGCAAGCTCATGGCGAGCGGCTTGGCCTCCTCAGGAACGATCAGCACGCGGGCGCCGGCGTTGGCCAGGATGCCAGTGAGGCGGTGGACGTGTTCCTCGATGCGCTGGGCGCGTGTCGGCGGATACACCGGCACGCAAACGCCGCCGGCAAGCAGCGCACCACAAAACGCCGTGAAATAGCTGCGACCGGTCGGCAGCATCAAGGCGACGGTGTCGCCAGCAACGACACCGGCGGCCTGCAACCCGCAGGCGACGGCCTGCGCTTCCGCGAAGAGGGAGCCGTAGGTCAGAATCTCGCCATCGCCGTCGTCGGCATAAAGCTGCAGATGTGGCCGATCGGGGTGTCGCGTGGCGTGCCAGGAGAGGACGTCGACGAGCGTCGGCATCTCGTCCGGTGGGGCGGCGCCGGCCATTGATCCGGCCACCGCCTTCCCGACCACTACCTTCTCCACCACCACCTTCCCAACCTCCCCGGCGGGCGCCGACACTCCCCGCGCCACCAGCAGCGCGTCGAGCAAGTCGCGCACGTGTTCAGCCGCGGCCGGCGCATCCTCACCAAGAGCGACGCCGAACGCAGCCTCGATCCGGCTGGCAAGTTCGACGCGGGCGAAACTGTCGAGACCGAGGTCGCGATCGAGCGAGGCATCGAGAGTTATCGGAGCCACTCGGCCCGGCTTGAGCTCGCCGACGACGGTGGCGACGATCGCCAGCATCGCTTTGGCCGGATCGGTGATGACGCTCGCTTTATGGTCGTTGCTGCTCATCGGTTCGTTCGCCCCTGGCGTGTGCTGCCGATATCGGCTTGAGTTTCAGGAGTTGTCCGCAATAGCATGCGACAACAATATATTCCCCGCCACGGTGTGTTTCACCGGGTTGACGCTCGTAGGCGAGGACATACCCGACAGGAGGACTTCGAAGATGCCAGCGGAAGCAGCCGCCAAGGGCGGCAGCGAGGCCAAGACGCAACCTGAAGGCAAGCCTGACGCGCAGGAGTTACTGAAGCTCTACCGTCAGATGCTGCTTATCCGCCGCTTCGAGGAGAAGGCGGGGCAGCTCTATGGCATGGGGCTGATCGCTGGATTCTGCCACCTCTACATCGGCCAGGAGGCCGTCGTCACCGGGCTGCATGCGTGTGCCACCGACAAAGATTCGGTGATTACCACCTATCGCGATCATGGCCACATGCTTGCCACGGGGATGGACCCGAAGGGCATCATGGCGGAGCTTACAGGCCGCATCGGCGGGTATTCCCGGGGCAAGGGCGGCTCGATGCACATGTTCTCGGTGGAGAAGAGGTTCTACGGCGGGCATGGCATCGTCGGCGCCTCGGTGCCGCTCGGCACCGGCCTTGCGTTTGCGCACAAGTACCGCGGCGACGGCGGTCTCAACTTCTGCTACTTTGGCGATGGCGCCGCGAACCAGGGCCAGGTCTACGAAGCCTTCAACATGGCCAGCTTGTGGAAGCTGCCGATCATCTACGTCATCGAAAACAACCGGTACGCGATGGGCACGTCGTTGCAGCGTGCTTCGGCGACCACCGAGCTGTTCCGCCGCGGTGAGGCCTTCGGCATTCCGGGCGTCGCCGTCGATGGCATGGACGTGCAAGCGGTAAAGAAGGCCGGTGCGGAAGTCACCGCGCACGTCCGCGCCGGCAACGGCCCGTACGTGATGGAGATGAACACCTATCGCTATCGCGGCCATTCAATGTCGGATCCCGCCAAGTACCGGAGCAAGGAGGAGGTGGCGTCCTACCGCAAGGAGCACGATCCGATCGACGGGTTGCGTGCCTTCATGGAGAAGAACGGCATCGGCGACGAGGCTTCGTTCAAGGACATCGATCGTGAGATCAAGGAAATCGTCAACCAGGCCGCAGAGTTTGCTCAATCCAGCCCGGAGCCCGATCCCTCGGAGCTGTGGACCGACGTGCTGATCGAAGCCTGAACCAACAGTCTCGAACGCGTTACCGCGGATTTCCGGGAGGACAAGATGCCGATACAGATTCTCATGCCGGCGCTGTCGCCGACCATGACCGAGGGCAAGCTCGCCAAGTGGGCGAAGAATGAAGGCGACAAGATCGCCTCCGGCGATGTGCTGTGCGAGATCGAGACCGACAAGGCGACCATGGAGGTGGAGGCCGTCGACGAAGGCACGCTCGGCCGCATCCTAGTGAAGGACGGCACCGAGAACGTCGCCGTCAACTCGCCGATTGCGCTGTTGCTGACCGAGGGCGAGGACGCCTCCGCGCTCGACGCCATCACCGAGTCCCCGGTGAAGGTCGACAAGGAGCCGGCGATGTCGCCGGGCGCCGCGCCCGCCTCGACACCGGCGCCGAAGGAACTGCCGGCGGCGGCAGCGCCGCCGGTCGAGGAATACAGCGGCCCGACGGCGAAGATGACGGTGCGCGAGGCGCTGCGCGACGCGATGGCCGAAGAGATGCGGCGCGATTCGGAAGTCATTCTGCTTGGCGAGGAAGTCGCCCAGTATCAGGGTGCCTACAAGGTCAGCCAGGGCTTGCTCGACGAATTCGGCGACAAGCGGGTAATCGATACGCCGATCACCGAGATGGGGTTCGCGGGGCTCGGCGTCGGCGCGGCGATGGCTGGGATGAAGCCGATCGTCGAGTTCATGACCTTCAACTTCGCCATGCAGGCGATCGATCAGATCATCAACTCCGCCGCCAAGACGCTTTACATGGCGGGGGGCAAGATGGGGGCGTCGATCGTCTTCCGCGGTCCCAACGGCGCTGCATCTCGCGTCGCCGCTCAGCATTCCCAGTGCTACGCCTCGTGGTACGCCCACTGTCCCGGCCTCAAGGTGGTTTCCCCGTGGTCGGGAACCGACGCCAAGGGGCTGATGAAGGCGGCGATTCGCGATCCCAATCCGGTGATCATGCTGGAAAACGAGTTGCTCTACGGCCAGCATTTCGAGGTGCCGACGGATCCGGAGTTCGTCATCCCGATCGGCCGGGCGAAGATCGAACGGCCGGGAAAGGACGTCACCATCACCGCCTTCTCGCGGATGGTCGGCGTTGCGCTGGAGGCGGCGAAGGCGCTGGAGGCGGACGGCATCGATGCCGAGGTGATCAACCTGCGCTCGCTCCGGCCGCTCGACGTCGAGGCGATCGTCGGCTCGGTGAAGAAGACCAACCGCATCGTCAGTGTCGAGGAGGGTTGGCCGCTGGCGGGCATCGGCTCCGAGATCGCGGCGCTGATGATGGAGCACGCCTTTGATTGGCTCGATGCTCCGGTCACCCGGGTCTGCGGCGCCGATGTGCCGATGCCGTACGCCGCCAACCTCGAAAAGCTCGCGCTGCCGCAGCCCGAAGGCATCGTCGAGGCGGCCAAGTCCGTCTGTTACCGTTAGCCGGGAGAACCGATCATGCCGATTCAGGTACTGATGCCGGCGCTCTCGCCGACGATGACCGAGGGCAAGCTGGCGAAGTGGGCGAAGAAGGAAGGCGACAAGGTCGCGTCGGGTGACGTCATCTGCGAGATCGAGACCGATAAAGCGACAATGGAGGTCGAGGCGGTCGAAGAGGGGACGCTCGGGCGCATCCTGGTGCCGGAAGGTACCGAAGGGGTGGCGGTGAACGCACCCATCGCGCTGTTACTGGAAGAGGGCGAGGATGCCTCGGCGCTGGATGCGGCTGCATCCGCCGCGCCTAAGCCGGCAGCGAAGACAGCGGAGCCGGCGCAGCCGTCCGGGGCCGATGCTCCCGGTTCGGCGAAAGGTACCAGCGGCGAGCAAGCGGCTGCAGCCGCGCCAGCTCCAGCACCCGCCGCAGGCGCTCAACCGAAGCGGGCTGATGGGGCGCGCGTGTTCGTGAGTCCGCTGGCGAAGCGGCTGGCGAAGGAAGCGGGGCTCGATCTGGCGCAAATCACCGGTAGCGGCCCGCACGGCCGTATCGTCAAGGCGGACGTGGAGAAGGCGAAAGCGGCACCGCGCCCCGCCGCCGCCCCGGCGGCTGCGGCCGCTACGGCGGAAGCGGCAGCCGCCGCTCCGGCCCCGAAGCCGGCGGCGGCACCGGAGGGCGGCCCGGCCTACGTCGAGGTGCCGAACAGCAGCATGCGCAAGGTCATCGCCAAGCGGCTGGGGGCGGCAAAACGCGATATCCCGCACTTCTACCTGACCATTGACTGCGACATCGAGGCGTTGCTGAAACTCCGCGAGGAGCTGAACAGGCGCTCGCCGGAGGGCGACGGCGCGTGGAAGATCTCGGTCAACGACTTCGTGCTGCGGGCGGTGGCGCTGGCCTTGCGCGCTTACCCCAATGCCAACTGCTCGTGGACCGACGAGGCAATCCGCTACTACCAGGCGGTCGACGTCTCGGTGGCGGTGGCGACACCGAACGGCCTGATCACGCCGATCGTCAAGAACGCTGACCAGAAAGGTCTGGCGGCCATCTCGAGCGAGGTTCGGCATCTGGCGAAGCGGGCTCGCGAGGGCAAGCTGATGCCGGAGGAGTATCAGGGCGGCGGCTTTACGATCTCCAACCTCGGCATGTACGGCATCAAGGACTTTTCCGCGATCATCAATCCGCCGCAGGCCTGCCTGCTGGCAGTGGGCGCGGCGGAGAAGCGGCCGGTGGTCAAGGATGGAGCGCTGGCGGTGGCGACGATGATGAGCTGCACCCTGTCCATCGATCATCGCGCCGTCGATGGTGCTGCCGGTGCCGAATACCTGCAGGTATTCAAGACGCTGGTCGAAGACCCGCTCAGAATGATGCTGTAAGGAGCGCTAGGGCATGGCCGACACATCTTTCGACGTCGTCGTCGTGGGCTCCGGACCGGGCGGGTATGTCACGGCGATCCGCGCGGCGCAGGTCGGCTTGAGGACGGCAATCGTGGAGGAGAAGGACCTCGGCGGCATCTGTCGGAACTGGGGTTGCATCCCTACGAAGGCGCTGCTGCGCACCGCCGAGATCTATGAGAACATCAAGCATGCCGCCGATTTCGGGTTGGTGGTCAAAGACTTCACCTTCGATATTAAGAAAGTGGTGGAGCGTTCGCGCAAGGTGGCGAAGCAGCTCAACGGCGGCGTGGGCCACCTGCTGAAGAAGAACAAGGTGCCGGTGTTCGATGGTCGTGGTCGCCTTGCCGGGCCGGGCAAGGTGGCCGTGTCCAAGGACGGAAAGCCAGTCGCCGATCTCTCGGCAAAGCACATCATCCTCGCCACCGGCGCCCGACCGCGTGCGCTGCCCGGCCTGGAGCCCGATGGCAAGCTGATCTGGACCTACTTCGAGGCAATGGTGCCCGAGAATCTGCCGAAATCGCTGCTGGTGATCGGCTCGGGCGCCATCGGCATTGAGTTCGCGAGCTTCTTCCGCTCACTGGGATCCGAGGTCACGGTCTGCGAAATTCTGCCGCGCGTCCTGCCTGTGGAGGACGAGGAAATCTCCGCCTTCGCCCGCAAGCAGTTCGAGAAGCAGGGGATGAAGATCCACACCGAGACGACGGTGAAAGGGTTGACCAAGACCGGCGACGCGGTGACGGCGAAGTTGGAGGGCGGCGGCAAGACCTGGGAGGTTACGGTCGACCGCGTAATTCTCGCGGTCGGCATCGTCGGCAACACCGAGGACCTCGGCCTCGAGGGCACCAAGGTGAAGGTCGAGAAGGCGCACATCGTCATCGACGAGTGGTGCCGAACCGGCGAGCCCGGCGTCTACGCCATTGGCGATGTTACCGGTCCGCCGTGGCTAGCGCATAAGGCGAGCCACGAGGGCGTGATCTGTGTCGAGAAGATCGCGGGCATTAACGATGTGCACCCGCTCGATGTCGGCAACATTCCGGGCTGCACCTACAGCCGACCGCAAGTGGCGAGCGTCGGACTGACCGAGGCGGCGGCGAAGGCGCAGGGCCACCAGGTGAAAGTCGGCCGCTTCCCGTTTATCGGCAACGGCAAGGCGATCGCGCTGGGTGAGCCGGAAGGGATGGTGAAGACGGTCTTCGACGCCAAGACCGGCGAGCTCCTGGGCGCGCACATGGTCGGCGCCGAGGTTACCGAACTGATCCAGGGCTATGCGGTCGCCCGGACGATGGAAACGACGGAAGCGGAGCTGATGCACACCATCTTCCCGCACCCGACGCTGTCGGAGATGATGCACGAATCGGTGCTCGACGCGTACGGCCGGGCGGTGCATTTCTAGGTTTGACGCGCCGGAACGGCGATTGGATCACGCGCCGTTTTACCGGCCGGGGGAGGGGAAGGATGCGCGCTTCAGCAAATGTGATGGTTGGCTTACTGCTTCTGGGCGTCCTCGCCGGTTGTCAGAAAACGCCAAAGGTCTCGCCGCAGGAGCAGGCAATCGCCGCCCAAACAGCCCAGCAAATGAACATTGAACCCGCGGCTGTTGCTCAATCGCGCTACCGCAAATACCGATGGATGACTGACGAGGAGATGGTGCAACGCCGCCTCGGATATGATCCGACCATGTCGGGCGGCACCCGCTTCGAGGTAGAGCAGGCGATCGATGATGACCTCGCCGACAAGGGCTTTCAGAAAGCGGAGCCGGCTGACTTTATCGTCGCCTTCAACGACGTTTACATCGATCGCAGTCGCTCGGCCCCGGGTGGCGCCTTCATGGGCACGGAGGTTGAGGCTACTGGCGGTGTCGGAGGCTCGCAGATGGAGGCCTACGACGACATGGAGGTTTACCGCACGCCGGAAGAAGGCTTCACCATCATGTTCTTCGACGCCAGTACTCGCCGCCTGCTTTGGCGCGGCACCGGCCGTGAGCACTTCGCTAGTATGAGCGGCACGCAGAGCGACGATGCGATCGAAACGGCCATCTACCATGCGCTGGACGACATGCCGGTACCTCTGGCGCCCTAGCCGCTGGCGCTGCTGGCGTATGCCGCGGAGGTTCTGCCCATCGTCGCTTACCGGCTTGATCGCCCCATGGTTGAGTCAGAGCATCATCGTGAGTATCATCGATTAGGTCGAGGAACGGTAACAGAGCAGTTGCGAAGGCTGCCGTCGGCGAAGCGCGGGCTTTTCGGAGGACGGCATGAGCAACAAGGACACCTATGATCCGCAGGAATGGGCACAGCTATTGCGCAGCCCGACGATGGCCGCAATGGCCGTCACCGCTGCCAGTCCGAGCGGACCAGTCGGCATCATCAAGGAGATGTTCGCCGCCGGTAGGATGCTGGCCGACGTCAAGGTAAAAGGTTCAAACAACAAGTTGATCTCGGCGCTCGTTGCCGATCTGCAGACACCCGAAGGTCGCTCCATGGGGCGGGAGGGGATGCAGGCGGACCTTGATGGCGCCAGTCCGGCCGACATCAGGGCACGCGCCATCGATGCGCTGAAGCACGCAGCCGCTATCGTCGATGCCAAGGGATCGCCACAGGAAGCGGCCGATTTTAAGGAGTGGCTGCGGGAGCTTACCCAGAAGGTCGCGGAAGCAGCCAAGGAAGGTGGTTTCCTCGGTTTCGGCGGCGTTCAGGTGAGCGGCGAGGAACAGACCGCCTTGAACGAAATCAGCCAGGCGCTGGGCCTTTCCGAGGCTGCTCGCATTCTCTGAGAGGTTACGCCCTTGATCAGCATCGGCGCTCCTCTTCGGCCACCCAATGACCAACTAGAAAAGAGTAGAAATCGAATCTCTCTGGATCACGTTATTATTGGGCCAGACGTTGCGGGCTGATCGGCGCATTGCGCGGCGCCACAGCGTTGCGCTATCGAAGTATCGCCGCAATAAAAGTTTGGCTTTAAGAAGCGGCTAGGGAGCAAGCGATGGCACCGCGGTCAAACTGGAAAGGCTATCTGAAGCTTTCACTGGTGGCGTGTCCGGTCAAAATGTACACGGCGATTTCTAAGAGCAATAGAATTAGCTTCAACTTATTGCACAAAGATAGCCATGAACGGATTCAGATGAAGCCATTCATCGCTGGAAAAGGCGTTGTCGAACGAAGTGATTTGGTCAAAGGTTATGAATACGAAAGGGATCAATACATCATCGTGAACACCGATGATTTTGACAAAATCAAGATCGAATCAAGCGAGACAATGGTGATCGAAGCCTTTATCGACGAGGACGCGGTGGACCGCGTGTATGTCGACGTTCCATACTTCCTTGCACCGGACGGTCCTGTCGCGGAAGAGGCTTATCGCGTCATTCACGAAGCAATGCGCGCCCGCCGCAAAGTCGCGCTTTCGCGCGTTGTCATCGGTGGTCGCGAAAGGTTGGTTCTGATCTCGTGCCGGGGCAAGGGCTTTCTCGTCTCGACCCTGCGATGGGCTGACGAGGTACAGAACAGCGATCTTTACTTCGACGAGATCGGTGACAAGCCGATCGATCCGGACATGCAGGCGCTGGCTGGGCAACTCATTGATCAGAAGGCTGGTGAGTTCCGTCCGGCGGACTTCACTGATCGCTACGAAGCGGCGCTGCTTGAAGTAATCCGAGCCAAGATGAAAGGCGAGGAGCCGGTGATCGCCAAGGCACCGGAGCGTGGCAAGGTGATCAATCTCATGGATGCATTAAAGCAGAGCCTCTCGGCGAGCGGCGAACTCAAAACGCAGGCGCCGAGCAAGCGCCGCAAGGCGGGGAAGACGACGACGGAACCTCGCAAGGAGAAAGCGGTCGGTAGCTGATCGATATGCAGTGGCGAAGATGACGGCATTCGAGCATCAGGTTGTCGCGTTCCTTGGAAGGTTGGAGACGCTCACGCTCTGCCAGGCCAGGCGTGCAGTGACGGTTGCCGGCGGTATCGTACGCCGCGATCTTGCCGAGTGTACCGACATCTGCATCGTTGGCCATCGAGCAGCCTCCGATCTCGACAGTTGGCGAGGGCATTTCGATCGGGCCAGGCAGTATGGCGTGCGGCTGGTCAGTGAGAACCAGTTTCTCCGGCTCATCCGGCCAACGCTGCCTGCCGGTCTGAGCGAATATGCCCTTGATGCTAAGGATATGCAGGCAGGCAGCGGGCTGAGCACGGAGCACCTCGACCTTTTGACGCTGTTCGATGTCATCGAACCGGTTGATGGCACGTTCGCGTTCCGCGACCTGATCCTGGCCAGGAGCATCACGCATCTGCTTGCCCAGGGCGTGGCTATTGCCGACGTGGTTCGCGACCTGGCGGGGCGCCGAAAATGTTTCGACCGGGTGCCGGCCAGTCTTGTTGCGGACGATGAGGGGCGGATCGTCATCGGCGTCGGAGCAACGCGCCTCGAATTAGGCGGCCAGCTCAGATTGCCGCTCCTGGGAGGGGTGTGCCCTTCGGCGGAAGCGTTGTTCGAAATGGCGGAAGCGGCAGAAGACCGTGCCGACTATGACGAGGCCGAGCGACTATACCGCTCTTGTCTCAACCGCGACCGGCGTGATTGGATGGCGGCCTTCAATCTGGCGAATGTGCTTCAGCACATGCAGAAAATTGCGGAAGCGCGACAGTGGCTCGAACATGCCGTTGCCTGCCGGCCGGGATTCGCCGATGGCTGGTATAATCTTGGTGTAGTGGCGGCCCAATCGGGCGGGCAGGAGGATGCGGCGAAATACTTCACCCGCGCTTTGGGGTGCGACCCTTCATTCGCGGATGCGCTGTATAATCTGGCGGCGCTCCACTTCGGCGAGGGCCGGCTTGCCGAAGCCGCCGATCTTTGGGGACGTTATCTGCAGCAAGACGGACAGGGAGAATGGGCGCGAAGAGCGCGGCACGGCATGGCTCTCTGCCATCAGCTCGCCATCCAGGCTTCCGCAACACCTGCAGCGCAGCAGGACGTTGCCGCTGAATTAGGTGAAGGCTGAGTTGGCTTCCGCGTCGATGAGCAGGTAATTCATCAATCAACGTGCGGGATCAGCGAAGGGAGGCTCGAACCAGAATTTGAAGTAGTCGCAGGTGATTTCTTCGCCGCAGCGAATGTCGCGCGTCGCCCATCCGAAGCGTTCGTCCCATCCGGTGTTCGGTTCTTCTGCGTGATTCATGAACCGTGAGTTGTCAACGGAGATCACCATCGTCTTGTCGGCTGGTTCAACATACGCATAGATGTGCATAAAGCGGGCAAATTCAGCGCTGTATCTGGCAGCATCATCCCGGGTCATAACGATATCGACGCCGGCGACGAATTCGTAGATGCAGGTTCCGCAAGCGATGTCCTCGCCGGCGAAAAGTCCCACGCCCTGAATGACACTCGGGGCGACGTAATTTTTAACGATCATCATTAGAGAAACGTCCTCTCGCCGACCATCTGCAGACTCGCCTGCAAAGGTAAATTTTTAATGAACTAGCTAGCTTCACGGCGGGCGGCGAGGTAGGAAGCTGCTCTGCCCGTTGATGGTGGGTAGAACTTGCGCTCCCGCAACGGCCGCGTATCTTCCTTAGCGCGCCCCTGCCTTGAGCCGTCGGCATTCTTCTGCTAGCAAAAAGCTGTGCTGGCAAAAAAGCGCGCTCCAGAGTCGGAGAAGTCCGGCCCAGGAGTTTCCAGGCGTCAGCTCCGGCGGCGCTATTACCCGCTAGCTGAGCCTCGTTGCTGCCAGAAAGGATGTGGCTTCTATGCGTCTTACCCTGACTCGCGCTTTAGTGCTCGCGACAGTCCTAGGCTCGGCGTTTGCCCTGCGTCCGGTGCCTGCTGCGGCGCTGATGGACAGCCGCGAAGCCATCGCGCTGATGGAACGCGCGAAGAACGGCGACACCACGGCGGTAGATGCATTGCGCCAACAAGCCGAGGGCGGCGATCCTATTGCCCAGACGGCGCTTGCGACCGTCTACCTGGCTGGCCTCGGCGGCGTCGCCAAGGATGACGCCGAGGCCGCCCGCTGGACCCGAATGGCGGCCGATCAAGGGTTCGCGCCGGCTGAATACGACCTTGCCTTGCTCTACTACACCGGCCGCGGCGTTACCAAGGATGACGCGGAATCCGCGCGCTGGCTGCAGAAGGCAGCCGACAAGGGCATCGCTCCTGCGCAAAACAATCTTGCCCTTCTGTACGCGACCGGACAGGGCGTACCCAAGGACATGAGCAAGGCTGCCGCGTTTTTCCGCAAAGCCGCCGATCAGGGCTTTGCCGAAGCCGAGAACAACCTCGGCGTCCTCTACGCCAACGGCGAGGGGATCAAGAAGGACCTCAAGCAGGCAAAGAAGTGGTTCGAGAAGGCGGCCGCGCAGGGCCATCCGGCAGCGCAACGAAACCTCGAACGACTGCAGCAGGCGCAGAAGTAAATCTCCGACGCTGGGCTCGACACCGCGATTCGCGGCTCCTTGACCGCTGAGCGGCAACGGGTGCGTCCGAGGTCGCGCTACCTGCGATGATCCACTGCTGCTGGTGGGAGCAGCAGCACTGATGTACGGGCAATGTTCGCTTTTTGTGCCGCAGATGATCGCCGGCCGCAAGCGCTCTGCGATCGACGATCGCAACTGGCAGCCATTTGCCGTATACAGAACGCCCATGCACCGCCTGAACCGGATTGATCGGCCATGGTCCCGGCGATTAGACGTTTCCCCGTGGTTGCTGGGGTCTGCCTTGCTCTCTCCGGCCTTTTCCTGGCGGGATGCGCCTCGTCGGAGCTGAAGGCGAGACGCGACAACCCTGTGCAGCAAACGGTCGAGCGCGCCAAGATTGGGGATGGCGGCGCGCTGCAAAAGCTGCACGAAGCCGCCGCCAGCGGCGAGGGCGCCGCCGCCTATGCTATCGGCCTCGGGTTGGCTGAAGGTTGGGCGGGACCGCGCGACATGGGCCAGGCCCTTGCCTGGTGGCAGCGGGCCGCAGACCAGGGTGATGCCGACGCCATGAATGCTTTGGGCGTCGCCTACGCAGAAGGAATCGGCCTGCCGCAAAGCACAAGCCGCGCCCGGCTGCTGTGGGAACAGGCGGCGGCACAGGGCCACCCCACGGCACAATATAATCTTGGCAGCCTGCTGGTCTCGGCCGCCGAAACACGCGGCGAGATGGCAGACGCCGCTGAGTGGTTGCGCCGTTCAGCCGAACAAGGCGATCCTGACGCGGAGTATTTTCTCGCCAACCTTTATGATAGCGGTGAAGGCGTACCACGGCAGCCAATGGAAGCACTGCGGCTGTGGCGCGAAGCCGCGGCGCGCGGCCATCCCGAGGCTGCGTACAGTCTCGGCGAAGCGTATCTAAGTGGCAATGCTGTCCCGGTCGACGTCGGCGAAGCGCAGCGATGGATGCGACGTGCGGCGGACAATGGACACGCCGGTGCGGTGGCGGCCTTGGCGCTGCTTGCCGGCGGCGGTGTACCGGAGCCGACCATCATTGCCCGGCGTGGCCGCGGCCTGCCATCGCGGGTGGCGAGTGCCGCGCCGGTCTCGGAAGCCGAGGAAGCGGAATCGGGGGAACGCACGGAGCCCGTGCAGCGGAGCGAGCCGTTGGCACAGCCTCGTTACAAGGCACCCGAGGTACGGGCGGTTGCCGCCGCTGCACCGCCGGCCCCAGTGGTGGCGCGGAAAGCCGCGGACACCAAAGGCCGGCGGGCGACGGTGGAAAAAGGCAAAAACGGCAAGGGCGGCAAGGCGGTCGCCGTGCAGATCGCCTCGCGTGTCGGCAAGGGGTCGCGCGACAGGCCGTCCAGCAATTCCGGAAAGGGCAAGCCGGTGATGCTCGCCGACCGCAGCGCGGTGGCCAAGGTGGATTCTGTTTCTGCGGTCCGGGCGAAGGCGGCAACAGTGCCGGCGGCGAGGCCAACTACCGCGGTCAAGGGGGTGGCGCCGGTTCGGCAGGTGGCCGCCAATGCGACAGCGAAGGGCAGGTCCGACAAGGCGCGATAAGGCTCTTGCGGAAAGAACGCTTAGGTTGCCGCTACCGCCGCCAGCACTTCCCGGGAGCCTTCCCAGATCATCCGCAGCGCCACATACAGGATGATCGCGAAGCCGGCATAGGCGATCCAGCGGTACCGATGCAGCAGTCGGGCGATCAGGGTCGCCGCCAGGCCCATCAGCGCCACCGACAGGGCGAGGCCGAAGATCAGCACCACCTCGTGGTCGCGTGCGGCACCGGCGACCGCGAGTACGTTGTCCAGCGACATCGAGACGTCGGCGACGACGATCTGCGTCACCGCGTCTCGGAAGCTCTTTTCCGCAGGTGCATCCGGTACCCGGTCTTCCAGCGCTGCCGCCGCTTCCTCTTCCTCGGCCAGGCCGGAGGCGGCCAGCGATCCGGCCCGCAGCTCCCGCCACAGCTTCCAGGCGACCCACAGCAGCAGCAGCCCGCCGGCCAGCAGCAGGCCGATCACTTGCAGTAGCTGTACGGTGAACAGCGAGAAGGCGATACGGAGGACGGCCGCGGCGAGGACGCCGACGAAAATGGCGCGGCGGCGCTGAGTTGCCGGCAAGCCGGCGGCCGCCATGCCGACGACGATGGCGTTGTCGCCGGCGAGCGCAATATCGATAAGGATGACCGATCCAAGGGCGGTCAGCACCTCGGCGTTCATAGCCTCGCCGAGCATGCTAGCGGCCGCGGAACAGCGAGCCGAGCACTCCGCGGGCGATTTCCCGTCCAAGCTTGCTACCGATGCTGCGCGCGGCGCTGCTCGCCAGCGTCTCGGCGATGCCGGGCGGTGGCCTGCGGCCGCGCGTCGTCCGTGCCGTGGCGCCTGGAGGCGGCAACGTCGCCGCTGCCTCTGCCGCCGATGCCGCGGCGCGGGCCTGCAGCTTCTCGTAGGCGCTCTCCCGGTCGATGGCGATCTCATAGCGGCCGGCCATCGGGCTGCCGTCCGCAGCCGCCCGCCGTTCGGTGGCCGGCGCCGGGCCGACGCGGGAGCGGGGAGGGGCGATGAGCGTGCGTTGCACCACGCCGGGAGTGCCCTTCTCCTCCAAGGTCGACACCAGCGCCTCGCCGACGGCGAGCTCGGTGATCGCCTGCTCGGTACTGAATGCCGGATTTGCCCGGAACGTCGTGGCCGCCGCTTTCACCGCCTTCTGGTCCCTGGCGGTGAAGGCGCGCAACGCGTGCTGGGCGCGGTTGCCCAATTGGGCGAGGACGCTGTCCGGCACGTCGGTGGGATTCTGCGTGACGAAGTAGACGCCGACGCTTTTCGAGCGGATCAACCGGACCACCTGCTCGACCTTATCGACCAGCGTCTTCGGCGCGTCATCGAACAGCAGGTGCGCCTCGTCAAAGAACAGCACCAGTTTCGGGCGGTCGCGGTCCCCACCTCCGGCAGCTGTTCAAACAGTTCGGACAGCAACCAGAGAAGAAAAGTGGCGTACAGCCGCGGCTTGTTGATCAGCTTATCGGCGGCGAGGATGTTGATCGAGCCGCGGCCGTCGGCAGCGGTGGACATCAGGTCGGTCAACGCGAGTGACGGTTCGCCGAAGAACGTTGTGCCGCCCTCCCGCTCCAGCACCAGCAGGTTACGCTGGATGGCGCCGACGGTGGCCGGTGCGATGTTGCCGTAAGTCTGCTGCATCTCCTTCGCATTGTCGGCGACGAACTGCAGGATGGCGCGCAGATCCTTCAGATCCAGCAGCAGCAGGCCGCGGTCGTCGGCCAGCGCGAAGGCGACGTTGAGAACACCCTCCTGCGTCGGATTCAAATCCAGCAGGCGCGACAGCAGTAGCGGGCCCATCTCCGAGATGGTGGCGCGAATCGGATGACCTTGATCACCGAAGACGTCCCAGAACACCACCGGGAACGCTGCCGGCGCCCAGTTGTCGAGGCCGAGCTGCCGCGCCCGATCGGCGAAAGGCCCGTCGGTGGCTCCCGCCGTGCACATCCCGGAGAGGTCCCCCTTCACGTCGACCAGAAACACCGGTGTGCCCAGGGTCGAGAAACCTTCCGCCAACGTTTGCAAGGTGACCGTCTTGCCGGTGCCGGTCGCGCCGGCGATCAGGCCGTGGCGGTTGGCGTAGCGCGGATCGAGAACTACCGGCCGCTCCGCTCGGCCTACGACGATGGCAGTCTCCGTGGTCATCGGTGTTCCGTCCTGCAGGGTGCGGCGGGCACCGGAATAAATGCTCCCGACCATCTTGGCAATGCCGCAGCCTGTGACGGATTGGGCGGTGGCAGAACAAGTGCTCGAACCGAGCTTCGAGCTCCCGTCAATCGGGAGTGCATGGCCGAGATCGCCGCCCGGGCATCTCGAAACATCAGGTGTGGCACGGCCAGGAAGGTTGAGATGCCGGTCAGCGCGAGCAGCGTGGCGCGGACGGGCGGCTTTGGGGTGCCAAGTACGGAAGCCCCGCCGCCACAGAGAACGTGCCGCCTGTTGACCTGAAACAGCTCATCAGCGTGTTCTAAAGCCATGCCATGCCCCTCCCTCGCCTTTTTCTGCAGAATGGAGCGCGGAGACACCAGCGTGCTAGACGCTGCGCTAAGTAAGTTTAAGCAGAATTAGTCCAACATCTATTATAAGGCGATACTTATCGGAAAGACAAGCGTTCAGATATAAACGGCGCAAGAAGTAGTAGATTGCGAGAATTTAGAGCGCAGGGCACCTTCATCTTGCTGTATGTATCTTGCTGTCTGTAGGCACTACCGCTCGGAAGCGCTCAACAGCTGTATCGGCGTAAACCGTCGCGGCCAATCCTCACGCTGATTGTTCTCCCGGACAGTAGCCCGCATCCACTCATCGACCCGCCTGAGGAAAGGCGGATGACCGAGGGCTTGCGATGGGGCTGGAGCGGACGAACCTGGCCGAGGGAGCAGCAGCGTGCGGATTGGCATTTCTGCGCGCTCTCGCCGCAAGCAAGGCGATGCGCGGCGCAGCCGGAAGGCCGCTTCCGGTGCTGCCTTTCCAGCTTGACGCGGCCAATCGCCGCTCATAGTATCCGCGACCTTCCAGGAGGAACTGGTGGTGGGCCGTCCGGTCCAGACGCAGTTCCGCATGAGGCAGGAAAAATTCGATCGGCGCCTCCGGGCGTTAGAGGCTGAGGCGGCCGCGTGCCGTCTTTCGCGTTTTCCGCGTTGCGCGGTTGGACGCACCGGTGAAACGACCACGAGATCAGGAGTGCCCGAGGGCACCCTGCAGGAGACAAGTGAGTATGCCGACGATTAACCAACTGGTCCGGGCGCCGCGTAGTTCCCCGCCGACCCGCAACAAGGTGCCGGCCTTGGCTGGGGCACCGCAGAAGCGCGGCGTCTGCACACGGGTCTACACGACCACGCCGAAGAAGCCGAACTCGGCGCTGCGTAAGGTAGCGCGGGTGCGGTTGACCAACGGCTACGAGGTGACCAGCTACATCCCCGGCGAAGGGCACAATCTGCAGGAACACTCGGTGGTGCTGATCCGCGGCGGCCGGGTGAAGGACTTGCCGGGCGTGCGCTACCACATCATCCGCGGCACGCTGGACACGCAAGGCGTCAACGCCCGGCGGCAGCGCCGTTCCAAATACGGCGCGAAGCGGCCGAAGTAACGTTTTTCTGAGAGGCTCGGAAGCAGATGTCCCGTCGGCGTGCAGCGGAAAAGCGCGAGATTCTTCCCGACCCGAAGTACGGAGACCTTCTCGTCAGCAAGTTCACCAACGGGCTGATGAACGAGGGCAAGAAGTCGGTCGCCGAGCGAATCGTCTATGGTGCGCTGACGATGATGGAGAAGAAGGCGCGACAGGATCCGCTGAAGCTTTTCCACGACGCGATCGAGAACGTCAAACCGGCGCTGGAAGTGCGCTCGCGGCGGGTTGGTGGTGCCACCTACCAGGTGCCGGTCGAGGTTCGGCCGTTGCGTCGGCAGTCGCTGGCGATCCGCTGGATTGTCGACACGGCGCACAAGCGTTCGGAAAACACGATGGTTGAGCGGCTCGCGTCGGAGTTGCTCGACGCCGCCAACAACCGTGGAGCAGCGGTGAAGAAGCGGGAGGATACGCACCGGATGGCCGAGGCTAACAAAGCCTTCTCCCATTACCGCTGGTAAAGGCTTCCCGCTTCCATGCCCCGCACCACGCCCCTCGATCGGTATCGCAACATCGGCATCATGGCGCATATTGATGCCGGCAAGACGACGACCACCGAGCGCGTCCTCTACTACACCGGCCGGTCGTACAAGATCGGCGAGGTGCATGAGGGCACGGCGACGATGGACTGGATGGAGCAGGAGCAGGAGCGCGGAATCACCATCACGTCTGCCGCGACGACCTGCTTTTGGCGCGACCACCGCATCAACATCATCGACACTCCCGGCCACGTCGACTTCACCATCGAGGTCGAGCGTTCGCTGCGGGTGCTTGACGGCGCGGTTGCGGTGTTCGACTCGGTCGCCGGCGTCGAGCCGCAATCGGAGACGGTCTGGCGGCAGGCGGACAAGTATGGCGTGCCCCGCATCTGCTTCGTCAACAAGATGGACCGCATCGGCGCCGACTTTTATCGCTGCGTGCAGATGATGAAGGACCGGCTGGGGGCGCGGCCGATCGTGCTGCAGCTGCCGATCGGTGCCGAGTCGGAGTTCGTTGGCGTCGTCGATCTGGTGCGAATGCAGGCGATCACCTGGAAAGACGAGTCATTGGGGCCGAATTCATCTACGGCCCAATTCCGGCGGATCTAGCCGAGAAAGCCGCCTCCTATCGCCACGAGTTGCTGGAGATGGCGGTCGAGCAGGACGAAGCGGCGCTGGAGGCCTATCTCGACGGTGATGAACCGGATGTTGAGACGCTGATCCGCTGCGTTCGCGCCGGTGCGGTTGGCGGAACCTTCGTCCCGGTGATCTGCGGCTCCGCGTTCAAGAACAAGGGGGTGCAGCCGCTGCTGGACGCGGTCGTCGATTTCCTGCCGTCGCCACTCGATGTGCCGCCCGTCAAGGGTGTCAAGCCGGGCACCGATGAGGAGATGGTCCGCCGTTCCGCCGATGACGAGAAGTTTTCGGCGCTTGCCTTCAAGATCATGAACGATCCGTTTGTCGGCACGCTGACCTTCGTGCGCGTCTACTCCGGCGTTGCCCAGACCGGCGAGCAGGTGCAGAACACCATCAAGGACAAGCAGGAGCGCATCGGCCGCATGTTGCTGATGCACGCCAATTCCCGCGAAGACATCAAGGAGTGCCGGGCCGGCGACATCATCGCGCTGCCGGGTCTGAAGCAGACGACCACCGGCGACACCCTGTGCGACCCGAAAAGCCCGGTCATCCTGGAACGGATGGAGTTTCCCGATCCGGTGATCGAGGTGGCGGTCGAGCCGAAGACCAAGGCCGACCAGGAAAAAATGGGCGTCGCCCTGTCGCGCCTGGCCAACGAAGATCCCAGCTTCCGCGTCTCCTCCGATCCAGAGAGCGGTCAGACGGTGATCAAAGGTATGGGTGAACTGCACCTGGAGATCATCGTCGACAGGATGAAGCGCGAGTTCAAGGTGGACGCGAACGTCGGGGCCCCGCAGGTGGCTTACCGCGAGACGATTTCGCGCACCGCCGAGGTCGACTACACCCACAAGAAGCAGACCGGCGGCGCCGGCCAGTTCGCTCGGGTGAAGATCCGCTTCGAGCCGCTGGAACCGGGGTCGGGCTTCCAGTTTGACAGCGCCATCGTCGGCGGCTCGGTGCCGAGGGAGTACGTCCCGGGCGTGCAGAAGGGGCTTGATTCTGCGCGCACCACCGGTGTGATCGCTGGATTTCCGATGATCGACTTCAAGGCGACGCTGATCGACGGCGCCTTCCATGATGTAGACTCTTCGGTGCTGGCGTTCGAGATCGCGGCACGCGCTGCCTACCGCGAGGGGCTGCCGAAAGCGGCGCCAAAACTGCTGGAGCCGTTGATGAAGGTCGAGGTGGTAACCCCCGACGACTACGATGGGTGACATCATCGGCGACCTGAACAGCCGGCGGGGTCAAGTCACCGGCATGGACCAGCGCGGCAACGCCCGGGTCATCACCGCAATGGTGCCGTTGGCGGCGATGTTCGGTTACGTCAATACGTTACGCTCGATGAGCCAGGGGCGGGCGCAATACACCATGCAATTCGAGCGCTACTCGGAGGTCCCGCAATCGATCTCCGAGGAAGTCCGGCAGCGGCTCGCGAGCTGACCGGTTCAGCGAGAGGAAAGCGGAGCAGATCGAGATGGCGAAGGCGAAATTCGAGCGGACGAAGCCGCATTGCAATGTGGGCACGATTGGTCACGTGGATCACGGGAAGACGACGCTGACGGCGGCGATCACCAAGGTATTGTCGGAGACGGGCGGGGCGGAGTTCACGCCGTTCGATCAGATCGACAAGGCGCCGGAGGAGAAGGCGCGCGGCATCACGATTTCGACGGCGCACGTCGAGTATCAGACGGCGAACCGGCATTATGCGCACGTCGATTGTCCGGGGCACGCCGACTACGTCAAGAACATGATCACCGGCGCGGCGCAGATGGATGGCGCGATCTTGGTGGTTTCGGCGGCGGACGGGCCGATGCCGCAGACCCGCGAGCACATTCTGCTGGCGCGCCAGGTAGGTGTTCCGGCGATGGTGGTGTTCCTCAACAAGGTCGACATGGTTGATGATCCGGAGCTGCTGGAGCTGGTCGAGCTGGAGCTGCGCGAGCTGCTCTCCAGCTATGATTTCCCCGGCGACGACATTCCGATCGTCAAGGGTTCGGGGCTGGCGGCGCTGGAGGGTCGCGATCCGGAGATTGGCAAGAACGCGATTCTCGAGCTGATGGCGGCGGTGGACGCCTACATTCCGCAGCCGGAGCGGCCGAAGGATCAGCCGTTCCTGATGCCGATCGAGGACGTGTTCTCGATTTCCGGTCGCGGCACGGTGGTCACCGGCCGGGTGGAGCGCGGCGTGGTCAAGGTTGGCGAGGAAGTGGAGATCGTCGGCATCAAGGCGACGACGAAGACGGTGTGCACCGGCGTCGAGATGTTCCGCAAGCTGCTGGATCAGGGCGAGGCGGGCGACAACATCGGCGTTTTGCTGCGCGGCACCAAGCGCGAGGATGTCGAGCGCGGCCAGGTTCTGGCGAAGCCCGGCACGATCACCCCGCACACCAAGTTTGCCGCCGAGGCCTACATCCCTGACCAAGGAGGAGGGCGGCCGGCACACACCGTTCTTCACCAACTACCGGCCACAGTTCTACTTCCGGACGACCGACGTCACCGGCACGGTGAAGCTGCCCGATGGCACCGAGATGGTGATGCCGGGCGACAACATCTCGATGGAGGTGCAGCTGATCCAGCCGATCGCGATGGACGAGGGCCTGCGTTTCGCCATCCGCGAAGGCGGCCGAACCGTCGGCGCCGGCGTCGTCGCCAAAATCATCGAATAGCAGCAGCGTATCGGCGCACGCCGAGGGACCCAGGACGACCATGGACAATCAGAATATCCGCATCGGGCTTCGCGCCTTCGATCATCGCGTGCTGGACCAGTCCGCGCGCGAGATCGTCGACACCGCTCGCCGGACGGGCGCGCGCGTTCGCGGGCCGATCCCGCTGCCGACGCGCATCGAGAAGTTCACGGTCCTACGGTCGCCGCATATCGACAAGAAGTCGCGCGAACAGTTCGAGATCCGCACTCACAAGCGGCTGCTCGACATCGTCGATCCGACGCCCCAGACGGTGGACGCGCTGATGAAGCTCGACCTCGCCGCCGGCGTCGACGTCGAGATCAAGCTCTGAGGATGCGATGATGCGGACCGGGCTGATCGCTCAAAAACTCGGGATGTCGCGGCTGTTCCGCGCCGACGGCACGCACGTGCCGGTCTCGGTGCTGCTGGTCGACGGCTGCCAGGTGGTGGCGCAGCGCACCGAGGAAAAGGATGGCTACACGGCGCTGCAGCTGGGCCTTGGCAAGGCCAAGGTGAAGAACGTCAGCAAGCCCCAGCGCGGTCATTTTGCCAAGGCGGGAGTCGAGCCGAAGCGTAAGCTGGCGGAGTTCCGGGTGGACGCCGACATGCTGGTCGAGGTTGGTGCGACGCTATCGGCCGAGCACTTCGTCGAGGGCCAGCGGGTTGATGTCACAGGCGTTTCCATCGGCAAGGGCTTCGCCGGCGCGATGAAGCGGCACAACTTCCGTGGCCTGCGGGCAACGCACGGTGTCTCCATCAGCCACCGCAGCCACGGCTCGACCGGTAACCGGCAGGACCCCGGCCGTACCTTCCCAGGAAAGAAGATGGCGGGCCACCTCGGGGACCATCAGGTCACGGTGCTCAATCTTGAGGTGGTGCGAACCGATCCGACGCGCGGCCTGATCATGCTGCGGGGTGCAGTGCCGGGCAGCAAGGGCGCGTGGCTGCCTGCGCGACGCGGTCAAGCGCCGGGCGCCGGAGGGGCTGCCGACACCGGCATCGATCCTCGTCGCTGCGGCTGGCACGCCGTCGCCGGCGCCCGCATCGGCTGGCGCCGACACAGTGCCGGCGCAGGAGTAACGATAATGCAGTGGGACGTGGTCAATCTGGCGAGCGAGACGGTCGGCACAGTCGAACTGGCTGACGCGGTCTTTGCGGTCGAAGTCCGTCCGGATATTCTGGCGCGCTGCGTCAATTGGCAACTCGCCAAGCGGCGCGCCGGCACGCACAGCACCAAGACCCGCGGCGAGGTCGCACGCACCGGTAAAAAGCCGTACAAGCAGAAGGGCACCGGCCGCGCCCGGCAGGGATCGACCAAGGGCCCGCATATGCGGGGTGGTGGTATCGTTTTCGGGCCTCGGACACGGGATCACGCCACCGACCTGCCGGTGAAGGTGCGCCGTCTGGCGTTGAAGACGGCGCTGTCGGCGAAGCGGGCATCGGGAAGTCTGGTGGTGCTGGACCGCGCCGAGCTGGACGAGGGCAAGACCAAGGTGCTGGCGGCGCATCTCGGTAAGCTCGGTTGGAGCAAGCCATTGATCATCGATGCGGAGCGGCCGCAGGAGAATTTCTCTCGCGCTGCCCGCAACCTTGCGCAGGTCGACGTGCTGCCTTCGATCGGCGCCAACGTCTACGACATCCTGCGGCACGAGACGCTGGTTCTGACCCGTGCCGCGGTCGACCGCCTGACGGAGCGTCTGGCATGAACAAGCCTTTTGCGAAGCGGGCTGTCAGCGTCGGCCTGGAGCGCGCCTACGAGGTAATCCGGCGGCCGCTAATCACCGAGAAGGCGACGCGCGCCTCCGAGCATAACCAAGTGGCGTTCGTGGTCGCCCTCGACGCCAGCAAGCCGGAGATCAAGGCCGCGGTCGAGATGCTGTTCAAGGTCAAGGTCGATGCGGTCAACACCTTGCGCCAGAAGGGCAAGAGCAAGCGTTTCCGCGGCCGGCTCGGGCAGCGGTCAGACATCAAGAAGGCGTTCGTGACCCTCGCAGAGGGCCACACAATCGACGTCACTACCGGGCTGTAGACGATCATGGCACTCAAGCAGTTCAAACCCACCACTCCCGGCCAGCGCGGTCTCGTGTTGATCGATCGCACGGGTCTGTGGAAGGGGAAGCCGGAGAAGGCGCTGACCGAGGGCCTGCGCGGCCACGGCGGTCGCAACAACACTGGGCGGATCACCGCGCGGCGGCGCGGTGGCGGTCACAAGCGGCGCTATCGGGTGGTTGATTTCAAGCGCGCGAAATACGACGTGCCGGCGGTGGTCGAGCGGTTGGAGTACGATCCCAACCGGAGCGGCTTCATCGCCTTGATCCGCTACGAAGACGGTGAGGTGTCGTACATTCTGGCGCCGCAACGCCTGGCTGTCGGTGACGCGGTGATCTCGGGCCGCGCCGTCGACGTGAAGCCGGGCAACGCGCTGCCGCTGCAGAACATCCCGGTGGGCACGATCGTCCACAACGTGGGAGATGAAGAAGGGAAGGGCGGGCAGATCGCGCGTGCCGCCGGTACCTATGCGCAGCTGATCGGCAAGGACCAGGGCAATGCCCAACTCCGCCTGCACTCGGGCGAGCTCCGGATGGTGCGCGCTGAATGCATGGCGACGATCGGCGCCGTCTCCAACCCGGACCAGCAGAACGTCAAGCTCGGCAAGGCCAGGCGGTCGCGCTGGCTCGGTGTCCGACCGAGTGTTCGCGGCGTGGCGATGAACCCGATTGACCATCCACACGGCGGTGGCGAGGGCAAGACATCGGGTGGACGCCACCCGGTAACGCCCTGGGGCAAGCCGACCAAGGGCAAGCGGACGCGGAACAACAAGCGGACCGACGCGCAGATCATGCGGCGTCGTCACCGGCAGAAGTAGGCGAGGAGATCTGAGGTGCCACGGTCGGTTTGGAAGGGTCCGTTCGTCGACGGGTATCTGCTGAAGAAGGCGGAAACCGTGCGCGGCGCCAAGCGTAACGAGGTGATCCGTACGTGGTCGCGTCGGTCGACAATTATTCCACAGTTCGTCGGACTGACCTTCGGCGTCTACAACGGCAAGAAATTCATCCCGGTTCTGGTCACCGAGAACATGGTTGGGCACAAATTTGGCGAGTTCTCGCCGACCCGCATGTTCCACGGCCACTCCGGCGACAAGAAGGCGAAGAGGTCGTAAATGGGCAAACCGGCGTTGCAACGGCAACTCAGCGACGAAGAGGCGCTGGCGGTGGCCCGCAATCTGCGGACCAGCCCGCGCAAGCTCAACCTCGTGGCGCAGCTGATCCGCGGCAAACTGTGCGAGCGGGCGCTGGCGGAATTGCAATTCTCCCGCAAACGTATCGCTCATGACGTGCGCAAGGCGCTGCAGTCGGCCATCGCCAACGCCGAGAACAACCACCAGCTCGACGTCGACTGGCTTTTGTCGCCGAGGCGACGGTCGGAAAAGCGCTGGTGATGAAGCGGTTTACCCCGCGTGCCCGGGGCCGGTCGGCGCGTATCGAGAAGGCGTTCTCGCATCTGCGCTTGGTGCTGCGCGAGCGGGCGGAGGTGGAGTAATGGGACAGAAGGTCAATCCGGTCGGGCTTCGCCTCGGCGTCAACCGCACCTGGGACAGCCGCTGGTTCGCCGACGAGAGCTATGCTGATCTGCTGCAGGAGGATCTGAAGATCCGCGAATTCCTGCACAAGAAGCTGGCGCAGGCGGGCGTTTCGCGGATCGTCATCGAACGGCCGGCGAAGAAGGCGCGGATCACCATCCACACGGCGCGGCCAGGGGTAGTGATCGGCAAGAAGGGCGCCGACATCGAGAAGATCCGGCTGGAGCTGGCGAAGCTGACGCGTGCCGACGTGCACCTCAACATCATCGAAATTCGCAAGCCGGAGATCGACGCCAAGCTGGTCGCCGACGGCATCGCCCAGCAGCTGGAGCGCCGCGTCTCGACCCGCCGGGCGATGAAGCGGGCCGTGCAGTCGGCGATGCGGCTGGGGGCGCAGGGCATCCGCATCAATTGCGGCGGCCGGCTTGGTGGTGCTGAGATTGCGCGTACGGTGTGGTATCGCGAGGGTCGGGTGCCGCTGCACACGCTGCGCGCCCACGTCGATTACGGCCAGTCGGCGGCGCGTACCACCTACGGTGTCTGTGGCGTCAAGGTGTGGATCTACAAAGGTGACATTCTCGCGCACGACCCGATGGCGGTCGACAAACGGTCGATGGACCAGCAGACGGCGCGCTAAAGGCGCAGCCCTTCGCTGATACGGATACGGACAGGACATGCTTTCACCAAAACGCACAAAGTATCGCAAGCAGCACAAGGGCCGGATCCGCGGTGCGGCGAAAGGCGCCACGGAGCTCAACTTCGGCGCCTTCGGACTGAAGGCGATGGAGCCGGACCGGTTAACGGCGCGGCAGATCGAGGCGGCGCGCCGGGCGATGACACGCCACATGAAGCGCGCCGGCCGGGTCTGGATCCGGCTGTTTCCGGACGTGCCGGTCTCCACCAAGCCGGCCGAGGTGCGGATGGGCGGCGGCAAGGGCGCGCCGGAATACTGGGTTTGCCGGGTAAATCCCGGCCGCATCATGTTCGAGATCGACGGGGTAACACGCGAGGTCGCCAAGGAAGCGCTGACGCTGGCGGCCGCAAAACTCCCGATCCGGACCCGCTTCATTACCCGCCTCGGTGAGGGGGAGTGACCGCAATGAAGATTGCCGATCTGCGTCGGAAGACGGACGACGAGCTTTCTGACCAATTGGTCAAGCTGTGCAAGGAGGGGTTCAACCTTCGCTTTCAGCAGGCCAGCGGCCAGCTCGAAAATACCGCGCGGCGGCGCCAGGTGCGGCGCGACCTTGCGCGGGTGAAACTGTTGCAGGGCCAGCGGGCAGCCGCCGCGGCCAAAGCGCCAAAGGCGTAAGCGGAGGGATCATGCCGAGACGGGTCCTGCAGGGTGTTGTGGTGAGCGACAAGGGCGAGAAGACAATCGTTGTCCTGGTCGAACGCCGGGTCATGCACCCGCTCTACAAGAAGTTCATCAAGCGCTCGAAGCGTTGCGCAGCCGACGAAAGCAACGCGGTGAAGGCGGGGCAGATTGTCCGCATTCAGGAGTGCCGGCCGCTGTCCAAGCGGAAATGTTGGGAGGTGCTCGTCGAGGGCGCATCCGATGCCGGCCGCGCGACGGCTCAGGAAGGGTAGGGGGCGATGATCCAAGTCGAAACCAACCTTGACGTCGCCGACAATTCAGGGGCGCGTCGCGTCCAATGCATCCGGGTGCTTGGCGGATCACGGCGCAAGTACGCCTCGGTCGGTGACATCATCGTCGTCTCGATTAAGGATGCGATTCCGCGCGGCCGGGTAAAGAAGGGCGAGGTGATGCGGGCGGTTGTCGTTCGTACGGCGAAAGATGTCCGCCGCACCGATGGCTCCAGCATCCGCTTCGATCGCAACGCCGCGGTGCTGATCAACAAGCAAGGTGAGCCGATCGGCACGCGTATTTTCGGTCCTGTTACCCGCGAATTGCGCGCCAAGGGCTACATGAAGATCATCTCGCTGGCGCCGGAGGTTCTCTAGATGGCGGCTAAGATCCGCAAGGGCGACCGGGTGTTTGTCCTCACTGGCCGCAGCAAGGGCAAGCGCGGCGATGTGTTGAAGGTGCTGCCGAAGGAAAATCGCGCCGTGGTGCAGGGCGTGAACACGGTGAAGCGGCATACCAAGGCAACGCAGAAAACGATGGGCGGCATTGTCGAGCAGGAGGCACCCATCCACCTGTCGAACCTGGCGCACATCGACCCGCAGACCAATCAGCCGACGCGGGTGGGTTTCCGGATGCTGGATGACGGCCGCAAGGTCCGGTTCGCCAAGCGTTCCGGCGAAATTATCGACAAGTAGGACGAGGCAGACCGAAATGTCGCGGTTGCGCGATCACTACAACGAATCGGTGCGAAAGACGCTGCAGGACGAGTTCAATTACGCGAACCCGATGCGGATTCCGCGCTTGACCAAGGTCGTCCTCAACATGGGCGTGGGCGAGGGAACGCAGGATCGCAAGAAGGTCGAGGCGGCGGTGGGCGACATGACGCTGATCGCCGGCCAGAAGCCGGTGGTCACCCGCGCCAAGAAATCGATTGCCGGCTTCAAGCTGCGCGAAGGGATGTCGATCGGCTGCAAGGTGACCTTGCGGCGGGAACGGATGTACGAATTCCTCGACCGCCTCATCAACATCACCTTGCCACGCGTCCGCGACTTCCGCGGGCTGTCAAAAAGGAGCTTCGACGGGCGTGGCAACTTCGCGATGGGGATCAAGGAGCAGATCATCTTCCCGGAGATAAGCTACGACAAGGTCGATCAAATTCGCGGCCTCGACATCGTGATCTGCACTACCGCGGCGAATGACGCCGAGGCGCAGGCGTTGTTGAAGGCGTTCGATATGCCGTTCGCCAACTAGCGGACGCCGAGGAGAGCGGTAGATGGCGAAGAAGAGCCTGGTAGAGCGTAACAAGAAGCGGATGCGCATGGTCAAGCAGTTCTCGCTGCGGCGATCGTCGCTGAAGGAAGTCGCCTGTGACGAACATCGTTCACCGGAGGAACGGTTTGCGGCGCGGATGAAGCTTGCAGAACTGCCGCGCAACAGTTCCGCGACGCGCGTCCGGCTGCGCTGCACCCTGACCGGCAGGCCGCGTGGCAATTACCGCAAGTTCGGGTTGTCGCGCATCGCGCTGCGGGATCTGGCTTCGTCCGGGCAAATTCCCGGCATGGTCAAGTCGAGTTGGTAAAGAAAGAGAGACGTCGCCATGTCGATGACTGATCCACTCGGCGATATGCTGACCCGCATCCGCAACGGGCAGCGCGCCGGCAAGCGCGCGGTGGCAGCGCCGGCCTCGAAGCTGCATGCGCGCGTGCTCGACGTGTTGCAGCGCGAGGGCTTCATCCGCGGCTATTCCGAGGCCGAGGTGCGCATCGGGGTGCGCGAGCTGACCATCGAGTTGAAGTACCACGAGGGTGAACCGGCGATCCGCGAGATCAGCCGCGTTTCCACGCCCGGTCGGCGCGTATATTCGAAGCTGGAAGACATCCCCCGGGTGTACAACGGCTTGGGCGTCGCTATCCTGTCGACCCCACGGGGCGTCATCTCCGACAACGAAGCGCGTGAGGCGCACGTCGGTGGTGAAGTCCTGTGCAAGGTTCTTTGAGAAGAGGCGAGCGATGTCCCGCATCGGCAAGCATCCGGTCGCCGTTCCGGCCGGTGTCACGGTAAGTATCGACGGCCAGCGCGTGCGCGCGGAGGGCAAGCTTGGCACCCTCGACCGGACGTTGATGCGCGAGGTGGTCATCAGCCGAGACGATCAAGGTGTGCGCGTCGCTCCTCGCGACGACAGCCTGCGGGCACGGATGATGTGGGAACGGCGCGGACCTTGGTTGCCAACCTCGTCGAAGGGGTGAGCACTGGCTTCACCCGGAAGATGGAGATCACCGGCGTCGGCTATCGCGCGCAGGTACAGGGCAATAACCTGATGCTGCAGCTGGGATACAGCCACGAGGTTGTTTATCCAATGCCCGAGGGCATCAAGATCGCGTGCCCCGACCAGACCCACATTATTGTCAGCGGCTCCAGCAAGGAGATGGTGGGGCAGGTGGCTGCCGAGATTCGCGCGTTTCGCTCGATCGAGCCTTACAAGGGTAAGGGAATCAAGTACGAGGGCGAATTCGTGCTGCGCAAGGAAGGTAAGAAGAAGTAGCCATGTCCAGAACGGCCGAACT
The DNA here is from genome assembly GCA_016712375.1 of Rhodospirillales bacterium. Taxonomy (GTDB): domain Bacteria; phylum Pseudomonadota; class Alphaproteobacteria; order Rhodospirillales; family Defluviicoccaceae; genus Defluviicoccus. The sequence goes on along the minus strand of JADJRE010000006.1, from coordinate 39,317 downwards.
TTACGAGCAGCGCAAGCGGCGTAACCGCTACCGCATCGGCATCGTCAGCAAAGGGCGGCCGCGGCTGTCGGTATTCCGCTCGAACAAACACATCTACGCGCAGGTGATCGACGACCGCGCCGGCCGGACGCTGGCCGCGGCTTGCAGCCTGGAAAGCGCTATCCGAGCCGCGGAGGAGCGGGCGCGCGGGGCCGAACTGGCGCAGCAGATCGGCAAGCTGATCGCCGAGCGGGCGATCGCGGCTGGCGTCACCACAGTAGTATTCGACCGGGGCGGCTACCGCTATCATGGGCAGGTGAAGGCACTCGCCGACGCCGCTCGCGAAGCCGGCCTGGCATTCTGAGCCGGCATGACGAGGAGACGGTATTATGGCGCGTAGACCTTCGGCGAGGCGTGGCGAGCGGGGCGATCGGGCCCAGCAGTCCGCTGAAGAAACCGAGCTGAAGGATAAGCTCGTCGCGATCAACCGCGTGGCTAAGGTGGTCAAGGGCGGCCGGCGGTTCTCGTTCGCGGCGCTGGTTGTCGTCGGCGATGGCCGCGGCCGCGTCGGCTACGGTACCGGTAAGGCGCGCGAGGTGCCGGAGGCGATCCGCAAGGCAACCGATCACGCCAAGCACCACATGATCCGCGTCCCGCTGCGCGACGGGCGCACGTTGCACCACGATGTGCAGGGTCATTTCGGCGCCGGTCAGGTGGTATTGCGCTCAGCGCCGGCCGGCACCGGCGTCATTGCCGGCGGCCCCATGCGTGCCGTGTTCGAGACGATGGGCGTGCAGGACGTGGTTGCCAAGTCGATCGGGACGTCGAACGCCCATAACATGGTCAAGGCAACCTTCGCCGCGCTCAACCGCTGCTTTTCTCCGCGTGCTGTCGCGGCCCGGCGCGGCAAGAAGGTGAGCGAGATAATCTCGCGCCGTGGCGAACAGGCCGCTGCTGACCGCCCGCGCGGCGACGCCGGCAGCGCCGGACGGAACGAGGAGAACGCTCGATGAGCGCCGTCGCCGGGCAGTTGCCGGGCCGCGTCAAGGTGACGCAGGTGAAAAGTCCAATCGCCCGCCGGCATGATCAGCGGGAGACGCTGATCGGCCTCGGCCTGAATAAACTGCACCGCACGCGCGAGCTGGAGGATACTCCTTCAGTGCGCGGCATGATCAACAAGGTCCGCCACCTCGTTCAGGTGGAGGAGATCGGCTGACCGGCGGTGTTCGCCGGGGCCCGAAGGACGAGCCGAGATGAAACTGAACGAGATCAGCGATAAGCCTGGCGCGACGCATCCGCGAAAGCGTCTGGGACGCGGCATTGGATCCGGCCTGGGAAAGACGTCCGGCAAGGGTCATAAGGGACAGAAGGCTCGCAGTGGCGGGCAGCGCTTCGTCGGTTTCGAAGGCGGCCAGATGCCGCTTTATCGCCGTCTTCCGAAGCGCGGGTTCAAAAATCCGTTCCGGCAGGAATTCGTCATCATCAACGTCGGCGCGCTCCAGCAGGCCGTCGATGGCGGCCGTCTCGATCCGGCGCAACCGATCGACGAGGCTGCGCTGCAAGCGGCCGGCCTGTTCCGCCGCCGCCGTGACGGCATCCGCCTGCTCGCTAAGGGCGAGCTGACCACAGCGCTGCGGTTGCAGGTAACGGGCGCATCAAAGGCAGCGATTACCGCCGTTGAGAAGGCCGGTGGCAGCGTCACCACGGGTCCGGTGGTTCCTGAAGCTGACACTGCCGCGCCCGCTGGCGAGCCACCTCCGGTGACACCCGCCGGCGACGGCTCGGCCGCTTAAGTCGGAGAAAGACGCATGGCGTCCGCCGCCGAGCAACTTGCATCGCGCATGAACTTCGGGGCCTTTGGCAAGGCCACGGAGCTGAAAAAGCGCATCTGGTTCACGCTCGGGGCCCTGATTGTCTACAGACTGGGAACCTACATCCCGCTGCCCGGTATCGATCCCGCGGCAATCGCTGATATCTTCGCCCGTCAGTCGGGCGGCATCCTCGGTATGTTCAATATGTTCTCCGGCGGCGCGCTGGGCCGGATGACAATTTTCGCGCTCAACATTATGCCGTATATCTCTGCGTCGATCATCATGCAGTTGATGACCGCGGTGCTGCCGAGCCTCGAGTCGCTGAAAAAAGAGGGCGAGTCGGGTCGCAAGAAGATCAATCAGTACACCCGCTATCTGACTGTTCTCATCACTGCCGGCCAAGCCTACGGGCTGGCGGTAGGCCTTGAGGCAATGCAGTCATCCGTCGGCGCGGCGGTGATCGACGCCGGCTGGTTCTTCCGACTGAGCACGGTGATCACGCTGGTCGGCGGAACGATGTTCTTGATGTGGCTGGGCGAGCAGATTACTGCCCGAGGCATCGGCAACGGAATCTCACTGATCATCTTTGCCGGCATCGTCGCGCAATTTCCGCACTCCCTCGTCGCCACCCTCGAGCTTGGGCGAACCGGAGCGTTGTCGGCGGCATTCATCATCGGCCTGATCGTGCTGGCGATTGGCGTCATCTACTTCGTCGTCTTTGTCGAACGGGCGCAGCGGCGGATCGTCGTGCAGTATCCAAAGCGACAGGTCGGCGCGCGTGTGACGTCCGGCGAAAGCAGCCACCTGCCGCTGAAGATCAACACCTCTGGTGTTATTCCACCGATCTTCGCCTCGTCTATCCTGTTAATGCCGATCACCATCATCAGCTTCATGGCCGGTACTGGCCCTGAGTGGCTGACAACGGTTTCGGTGTACCTGGGGCACGGCCAGCCGCTCTATCTCATAATCTATGTATCGTTAATCGTGTTCTTTGCCTTCTTCTATACTGCGGTGGTGTTCAACCCATCCGAGACGGCCGACAATCTGAAGAAATATGGCGGGTTCATTCCTGGGATCCGGCCCGGGCGCAACACCGCCGAATATCTTGACCGGGTGCTGACTCGGTTGACAGTCATCGGTGCGGCCTATCTGGCGATTGTTTGCATCTTGCCGGAGATCCTGATCTCGCGGTTCTCGGTCCCCTTTTATTTCGGGGGCACCAGCTTGTTGATCGTCGTTACGGTCACCATGGACACCGTCGCTCAGGTGCAGTCCCACCTGTTGGCGCATCAATACGAAGGTCTGATCAAAAAGGCCAAGTTGCGAGGGAGGAAAGGATGAACCTTGTGCTGCTGGGGGCCCCCGGCGCTGGAAAAGGAACGCAGGCGAAACGCATCGAGGAAAACTTCCATGTCCTGCAGTTGTCGACCGGCGACATGCTACGCGCCGAGGTACGTAGCGGCAGTCCGCGTGGGCAACAAGCGGACGCCCTGATGAAGGCAGGCAGGCTGGTTCCGGACGAGATGATCGTCGGGATGATCGACCGCCGGCTCGATCGTGACGACTGCCGCGGCGGCTTTATCTTGGATGGTTTCCCACGTACGTTGGCGCAGGCGTCGGCATTGGACGAGATGCTGGCGAAGAAGGGCCTGAAGCTCGACACTGTGCTTTCCATCGACGTGGATGACGAGGCGATGGTGGAGCGGATTTCCGGTCGCTTAACATGCGCGAACTGCGGCGAAGGTTATCACGACAGCTTCAAGCGGCCGAAGATCGAAGGAATATGCGACGTTTGCGGCGCCAGCAGGTTCGTGCGGCGGGCTGATGACAACGCCGAAACCGTGCGCGCCCGGCTGAAGGAGTACCACGCGCAGACCGAGCCGATCATCGCGTACTACGACAAGGGTGGTCTGGTGCGCCGCATCGACGGCATGCGTAGCATCGATCAGGTGACGGCGCAGGTCACGAGTGCGCTGAAGGAGTGCGTACGAGCGGGTTAGGACGGGTTGACCGCAACGGTGCTGGGACTATACTCTCCGCCCGCTTCATAAACCTTTCCGCTTGCATCTTAATCAAAAGGATAAGAGGGTTCCCAGTGGCACGCGTCGCCGGCATCAACATACCCAGTCAGAAGCGCGTTCAGATCGCGCTCACCTATATTCATGGCATTGGCCGCAAGACGGCAATGGAAATCTGCGGGCGCGCCAGCGTTCCTGCCGAGCGCCGGGTTGCCGATCTGACGGACGCCGAGGTGCTTCGCATACGCGAACTTGTGGACCGCGAATACAAGGTCGAAGGGGATCTGCGCCGCGAAGTGGCGATGAACATCAAGCGTCTGATGGACCTGGGCTGCTATCGCGGCTTGCGCCATCGTCGCGGTCTACCAGTGCACGGTCAGCGGACCCACACCAACGCCCGCACTCGAAAGGGTCCGGCGAAGCCAATTGCAGGCAAGAAAAAAGTCACTAAGTAGGCAAGGCAGGATCAGCGGATGGCCAAGGCTGCGACGCAGCGCCCAAAGAAGCGTGAGCGACGGAACATTGTCTCGGGGGTCGCACACATCAATGCGACTTTCAACAATACGGTGGTGACGATCACCGACGTGCAGGGCAATTCAATCGCTTGGTCTTCGGCCGGCGGACAGGGGTTCAAGGGATCGCGCAAATCGACGCCATACGCGGCGCAGGTTGCCGCCGAGGATGCCGGCCGGAAAGCCATGGACCACGGCATGAAAACACTGGAGGTGGAGGTGAAGGGGCCCGGCGCAGGACGTGAGTCGGCGCTGCGAGCGTTGCAGGCGGTCGGATTTACCATCACCGCCATTCGCGACGTTACCCCCATCCCGCACAACGGCTGTCGACCGCGCAAGCGCCGGCGCGTGTGAGCGGGGCCAGCTAGGCCACGCCGAAGACGCGTCCGCCGTCGCCATCGTCGGCGGCGACGCAAGGGGGCATTCGCTCGGCCGATGCTGTTGTTTGGTGCGATGAAAGGTCGTCTCGTGATTCAAAAGAACTGGCAGACTCTGATCAAGCCGACGAAGCTCGACGGCGTGCCGGGCTCCGATCCCAGCCGCGTGGCGACCATCGTCGCCGAGCCGCTGGAACGCGGGTTCGGGTTGACTCTTGGCAACGCGCTGCGGCGAGTGCTGCTGTCCTCGTTGCAGGGTGCGGCCGTAACCGCGCTTCGAATCGATGGCGTGTTGCACGAATTTTCGACCATTCCAGGTGTTCGCGAGGACGTCACGGACATCGTGCTGAACATCAAGACGCTGGCGCTGCGGATGGGTGGTGAGGGGCCAAAGCGGGTGACCTTGACTGCCGAGGGGCCGGGTGAGGTCACTGCCGGCATGATCTCGACCGGCCACGATATCGAGGTGATGAATCCAGGTCTTGTTATCTGCACGCTCGATGATGGCGCACGGCTGGCGATGGAACTGGTTGTCGAGAATGGCAAAGGATATGTACCGGCTGGTGCCGGGCGCACCGAAGACATGCCGATCGGCCTGATCCCGGTTGACTCGGTCTACTCGCCGGTGCGCAAGGTCGCCTACAAGGTTGAGAACACCCGCGTCGGCCAGGTCACCGACCACGACAAGCTGTCGCTGGAGTTGGTCACCAACGGCGCCGTTACTCCGGAAGACGCGGTCGCGCTGGCCGCACGGATCCTGCAGGATCAGCTGCAGCTATTCATCAACTTCGAAGAGCCGCAGACGGCGGTCGAGGAAGACCGCAGGGATGAGCTGCCGTTTAACAAGAATCTGTTGCGGAAGGTTGACGAACTCGAATTGTCTGTTCGCTCTGCCAACTGCCTGAAGAACGACAATATCATCTACATCGGCGACCTCGTGCAGAAGACCGAGGCGGACATGCTGCGGACGCCCAACTTCGGGCGCAAGTCGCTGAACGAGATCAAGGAAGTTCTGGCGCAGATGGGCCTGCAACTGGGCATGGAGATCCCCAACTGGCCGCCGGAAAATATCGAGGAACTGGCGAAGCGGCTGGAAGAGCCGTTTTGAGGCAGGCCTTTCACCGACAGGAGAATACCTGATGCGTCATCGCATGAGCGGGCGCAAGCTCTCTCGTACCAGCACCCACCGGTCGGCGATGTTCGCCAACATGGCCGTATCCCTGCTTCGCCATGAGCAGATCATGACCACCCTGCCGAAGGCCAAGGAGCTCCGTGGAATAGCCGAGAAGATGATCACGCTCGGCAAGCGCGGCGGACTGCATTCGCGTCGTCGGGCCATCTCCTTTCTGCAAGACGAGCCGGTTGTCGGCAAGGTCTTCGGGGCGCTCGCCGAACGCTACCGGCAGCGGCCGGGTGGCTATACGCGGGTGTTGAAAGCCGGGTTCCGCTACGGCGACAACGCGCCGCTCGCGATAATCGAGCTGGTAGACCGCGATCCGGCGGCGAAGGGCGCAGAGGACAAGGCGCGGCATGCTGCGCAGCTCGAGGCGGCCGCAGCCGCCGAGGCGCGGTGATACGGCGGTACCGACGTGGGGCGACCGGCAAAAACTGGCGGCCGGTCGGCCGGGACGGGGCGATCCCCGGCCTCTCCTGAATGCTGGTTCGTTGCCGCTAAGCGCCGGCCGGCGCTCCATCGTGCAGCGGCACTAGTCCTGCTCATCGGTACGTTTTCCGCCATGTCGGTGGCGTGCGCACAAACGTCGGTGCCGGAGAGTGCGCAGCAGATTCAGCTGTCGTTCGCGCCGGTGGTACGGATCGCCGCACCCGCCGTGGTAAACATCTATAGCCGTCGCGTCGTTCGCGCCGGCCCGTCGCCCTTCCTTGATGATCCATTCTTTCGCCGCTTCTTCGGCGAGAACTTCTCACTCGGCCTGCCCCGTCAGCGAGTAGAGAATTCGCTGGGCTCCGGGGTGATCGTCGCCGCGGATGGTACGATCGTCACCAACCACCACGTGGTCGCCGGCGCCGACGAGATTACCACGGTGCTGGCCGACCGTCGCGAATTCGCGGCTCGCTTGGTGGGATCGGACGAGCGTACCGACATCGCCGTCCTCAAGGTCGACACCGGGGGCGAACGGCTGCCATTCATCGAATTCCGCGATTCCGACACCGTCGAGGTGGGTGATCTGGTGCTGGCGATTGGCAATCCGTTCGGCGTCGGCCAAACAGTGACCAGCGGCATTGTCTCCGCCGAGGCGCGAACCCGGGTCGGCATCAGCGACCTCAACTTCTTCATCCAGACCGATGCGGCGATCAATCCAGGCAATTCGGGTGGCGCGCTAGTTGACATCAGTGGCCGGCTGATTGGCATCAATACCGCCATCTACTCGAAGAGTGGGGGGTTCGATCGGCATCGGTTTCGCCGTGCCGTCGAACATGGTCCACTCGGTGGTCGCGGGGTTTGTTGGGGGTGGCCGTGTGGAGCGCCCCTGGATCGGCGCCTGGGGCCTGTCGGTGACTAGCGACGTGGCGCAGGCGCTCGGCATGCGCCGGCCAGCGGGGGTGCTGATCGAGGAGGTTGCCAATGGCGGACCGGCCGATCGTGCCGGTATCCGTACCGGCGACGTGGTGCTGGAGGTGAACGGCAAGCCGGTGGATGATCCGCAGGCGCTCGGATACCGTGTCGCCACTCTGCCGATGGGGGGCAGCGCTGAAATCTTGCTGTGGCACGCCGGCAGTCAACGCAACGTTGACCTGCCACTGCGTTCCGCCCCGGAGGATCCGCCGCGTAATGCGGTGGAACTCGGCGGATCGCAGCCCTTATCCGGCGCCACCGTCGCCAACCTGTCGCCGGCCCTGGCCGAGGAACTGGGGACAGAGCGCTTCTACCGGGGGGTCGTCGTGCTCAGCGTGCGCCCGGGTAGTCCGGCGGAACGCATAGGTCTGCAAACCGGCGATCGCATCCTGGTCATCAACGGCGAGGAGGTTTCATCCCCTTCTTCGCTGCGCAAGCAGGTTGGCCGGCGTGTCCAGCAGTGGCAGATCGTCGTCGGTCGAGGCGACCAGCGCTTCAACCTCGTCTTCGGCGGCTGAGGTGGCGCGCAAGGGGACGGGCGAGGAGCCTTCGCTGTTTCGCACCCTGGCGCCGCAGCCGCTGGCCGACCGTCTGCGCCCGAAGCGGCTGGAGGAAGTGGTCGGGCAGGATCATCTGCTGGCGCCGGAGGCTCCGATCGGTCGGATGCTGGCCACCGGCAAGCTCGCCTCGATGATCCTATGGGGGCCGCCCGGCTGCGGCAAAACAACCATCGCCCGGCTGCTGGCGCAGCACACCGATCTCGAATTCGTGCCGCTGTCGGCAGTGTTCTCCGGCGTCGCCGACCTGCGCCGGGTGTTTGACGAGGCGCGGCCGCGGCGCGAAGCTGGCCGCGGCACGTTACTGTTCATCGACGAGATCCACCGCTTCAATCGCGCGCAGCAGGACGGCTTCCTGCCATATGTCGAAGACGGCACGGTCATCCTGGTCGGCGCCACCACCGAGAATCCGTCATTCGAGCTCAACCCGCCGCTGCTGTCGCGGGCCCGGGTGCTTGTGCTCAACCGGCTTGACGATTGCGCGCTGGAACAGATCCTGAACACGCCGAAGCGGTGCTCGGACGTCCGCTGCCGCTGGAGGCGGAGGCACGTGCCGCGTTGCGCGCGATCGCCGACGGTGACGGCCGTTACCTGCTGAACCTGGTTGAGGCGCTGGCCGAGCTGCCGGCAGAGCCGCCGCTGGATACTTCCGGATTAACGGCGATCGCCCAGCGTCGGATGCCTCTGTACGACAAGGCCCAGGAGGGGCACTACAATCTCATCAGTGCACTGCACAAGGCGTTGCGCGGATCCGACACCGACGCCGCGCTCTACTGGTTCGCGCGGATGATCGACGGCGGCGAAGACCCCCGCTATATCGCTCGCCGGCTGGTACGCTTTGCCGTCGAGGACGTTGGCCTCGCGGATCCGCAGGCGTTGGTGCAGGCGCTGGCGGCCTGGGAGGCGTATGAGCGGCTTGGCTCGCCGGAGGGGGAACTGGCGCTGGTGCAGTGCGTGATCTTTCTCGGCGCGGCGCCAAAGTCGAACGCCGCGTACAAGGCGCAAGGTGCGTCGCTGCGGCTGGCGCGGGAGAGCGGCTCACTGATGCCGCCCAAGCACATCCTGAACGCGCCAACGCGGCTGATGAAGGATCTCGGCTACGGGCGGGGCTACGAGTACGACCACAACGCGCCGGACGGGTTCTCCGGCCAGAATTACTTTCCTGATGGGATTGAGCGCCAGCAGCTCTATCATCCGAGCGAGCGCGGCTTCGAGCGGGAGATCGCAGCACGGCTCGCCTACTGGGCAAAGATGCGCGCCCGCAAGGAGCAGGAATGAGCATCGAGCCGTTACCGCCGCGGGCGGAGGACGAGACAATCGATATTGAGGACGTGGCCGCTGCGGGCGACGCGGACGCTCGCTCCGAGCCGATCGCCGTTGCTGACGACGAGGATGGGTTGCGCCTGGACCGGTGGTTCAAACGGCGTTGGCCGGGCGTTGCCCATGGTCTGCTGGAGCGGCTGCTGCGCACCGGCCAGGTTCGCGTCGACGGCCGCCGCGCCAAGGCAGGCGAACGGCTGGAGGTCGGCCAGTGCGTGCGGGTGCCGCCAATCGTGCACGCTTCTGCTACTGATCGGCCTCCGCGCCGCAGCCGACCGCCTGACGCCGGCGAAGCCGCCGATCTGCGGGCTCGCGTGCTGCACCGGGACGGCCATATCATCGTTATCGACAAGCCCGCCGGCCTGGCGGTGCAGGGAGGATCGAAGACCGACCGGCATCTCGATGGCATGCTTGACGCTCTTGCGTTCGACGGCGATCGGCCGCGGCTGGTGCATCGGCTGGACAAGGACACGTCCGGCGTTCTGCTGTTGGCCCGCTCCGCCAACGCTGCCGCCTTGCTGACCCGCGCCTTTCGTGACGGGCGGGTGGACAAGCTTTACTGGGCAGTCGTGATCGGCGCGCCGGCGCTTCAGCAGGGGCGGATTGACCAGCCACTGGCCAAGCGCTTCGGCGTTGCTGGAGAACGGGTCGGCGCGGATGAGGCGGGACTGCGTGCCGTGACCGAGTACCGCGTCGTCGAGCGCGCCGGCCGCCGGGCTGCCTGGCTCGCACTGCACCCGCTTACCGGTCGGACCCACCAGCTCCGCGCGCACTGCGCCGTGCTTGGCACACCCATCCTTGGTGACGGCAAGTATGGCGGTGCTGCCGCCTTCCTGGAGGGAGAAGGGATCGGCGAGCGCCTGCACCTGCACGCTCGAACACTCCGCTTCCCGCACCCCGGTGGAGGAGAGTTGCAGGTCACCGCGCCGCTTCCGAAGCATCTGCGCGCCACCTTCCACTTTTTCGGCTTCTCCGAAAGACTGGGACGCGACATGCTCGACGATGTCCGCGGAGACCAGCGAGTAACAAATGCAGGACAGACAGCACCTTTGCGAAGCTCAGCCGCGCGTCCGCCGGTCCGACGATCCCGCAGGGGTTGAGTAACCTTCACCACGTCCATACATCTCCGGCGGCGGCGCACGAAGGATAGCGCCGGCGAGTAGTGTGTTGATCGGACGGGCCGATACCATAGAGGAGGAGAATATGGTCAGGTATGCCCCGGGAGCGGACCTATGGGGAGAGCCCTTGGCAACGCTCCGCCGCATTCAGGATGAGGTCAATCGCGCCTTCGGGGATCAGCGGTGGACCCCCGCGGCCGAGTTTCCTCCCGTCAATATCTGGCGGGCACCGGATGGTCTCATCATCACCGCCGAGATACCAGGGGTGAAGCTTGATGCCGTCGATCTGACGGTGCATCAAAACACCCTCACGCTGAAGGGCAGCCGTTCGCCCGAGGCCCCCGGCGGAGAAACGAGCTGGCACCGGCGTGAGCGCACTTATGGCCCATTCTCGCGGGTGATCGAGCTGCCATATGCCGTCGATCCAGATCACGTGAAAGCCTCAGTGCAGCACGGCGTTCTCAGCGTCGAATTGCCACGCCCGGAAACTGACAAGCCGCGCAAAATCAACATCACCGCCAAATCTTGAACGAGGAGGGACGCATGGCCGACATCTCGGGCGATCCGCGCGCGACTCACCAGCGCGGTGCCGAAACCACTCGAAACGTTCCTGTGTTTCTGCCAGCAGCGGACATCTACGAAAACAAGGACGCACTGTTTCTATCTCTTGAGCTGCCAGGCGTTGATGGCGAGGCGCTGAGCGTTACCCTGGAAAAGCGGGTGTTGACGGTCAGCGGCCGTTCGCGAGCGCAGCCGCCGCAAGGCTACTCTTTGACTCACGCAGAGTACCGGGACGGCGACTATGAACGGACATTCACCCTGTCAGAGGCAATCGACGCGGACAAGATCGAGGCGGAGTTGACTGACGGTGTGTTGCGGCTGAGGTTGCCGAAGGCGCAGCCGGCGCCGGCGAAAGCGATCAACGTCAAGGCCGTTGGGTGAATGGATAACGTGCGGCTGGACACGGTTCGCCGCCCTTGAAGAAGGCAAAGCGATTCTACCGCAACGCCGCCATCGGGCGGGCGGACGGAGGCTTTTCTGTGCTTCTGGAAAACCGGCCGGTGCGGACGCCGGCCGGCGCTCGGCTGGTACTGCCGACAGCGGTCCTGGCGGCGGCGGTGGTCAACGAGTGGCTGGCGCAAAGCGAGACACTGCGCCCGGAGACGATGCCGTTGACCCGGCTGGCCGCCACCGCGCTCGACCGGATCGGTCCCTACCGGGCGGCGGTCGTTGATGCGTTGGCGGAGTACGCGGGCAGCGACCTGATCTGCTATCGCGCCGAGGACCCGCTTGAACTGGTTGCACTGCAAACAGCCCTGTGGCAGCCGCTGGTCGACTGGGCAGCCCAAGCCTGCGGCGCGCAGTTGGCGGTCTGTGCCGGCGTGTTGCCGTTGGTGCAGCCGCAGCCGGCGTTGGACGCGCTCCGCGCCATGATAGAAGCGACGTCCGATCGTCAGCTCGCCGCCTTGGCCAGCGTCGTCCCGGCAAGCGGCTCGCTGGTTGTTGCACTCGCGATGCTGCACGGCCGCCTTGATGCCGAGGGAGCGGTCGAAGCCGCCCTGCTCGACGAACGCTGGCAAGCCGAACGCTGGGGTGTTGACCAGGAAGCCGAAGCCCGTCGCGCCGAGATCGCCGACGATATCCGTTCCGCCGCCCTGTTTTTGTCGCTGGCAAGCGAGGAGGTGACGCCGGTGCTCTTGCCAGGCGACGCCGCCGCTATCGCCATTAGCGGGACAAGTCCGGGGTGGTCGGGCTAATGGCAGACGACCAGCAGCGCGCCGTGCTGGTGCGCATCGAGGGCCGCGTGCAGGGGGTCTGGTTCCGTGGCTGGGCGGTGCAGGAAGCCATCCGCCGCGGACTGTCGGGCTGGGTGCGCAATCGTTCAGACGGCACGGTGGAAGCGGTATTCGCCGGACCGGTTTCGGCGGTTGATGCGATGCTGGCGGCTTGTCACGATGGCCCACCCTCGGCGCTCGTCACCGCTGTCACCTTCCGTCCCGCCGATCCACCTGAGCGGCCCGGCTTCCACGCCTTGGCAACGTTGTAAGACCTGCGGCTACTGGTCGCGGCTGCGCCATAGCTCTGGCCAGAAAGGCTCTGGGACACCACGACATGCCGGCATTGCTCTCCATTCCGCTAGCATGAAGGTATCGCCCGTCCACACATAGCGGCCACTTGAGCCGCAGTCGCCAATCCCCCGACCCTTTGTGGAAAACCGGAGCGAGGTCGTGGCCGGATCAAAGAAGGCGTTGGTCAGGCTCTCTCCGACCCCGCCTGGTCCTGAACCGTCGACCGGCGGCGGCATAAAGCGCGCCGGCGTGACGCGCAGCGGATCGCCCGGCTCCGCGATGCCGAATACCGTGTCGAAGTTATAGGCGCCGCCGCCGCACCCGACACCGATCAGAATGCGGCCGCCGGAGAGTGGTGCCATCGTTTCCGGTTCGGTCGATTCGGCGGCTTCGCTCTGCGCGCAGGCTCTTGCGGCCTGCGTCGCCCAGCCTGCTCGCACTGCCGCCGCGCGCCGATCAGTGATGCCGACATCGCCGGCCGGCTGCGCCCGAAGCAGCGGCAGAGGCGTAGCCGCCGATACCGATGCGGCAGGCCGCGATCCCCGACGGGCCAGCGCCGTTGCGGTATCGATACGACCCTGCATGTCGTCGATGAACAGCAGCGCCGCCATCGCCCCGTCCAGCGAGACTTCCGCGGACACACCGCCGTCAATCCCTACCTGCAAGCGGCTGCCGCGGCGCAGCGCCACGACGAAAGGTCCGACTTCGGCATCGCTCAGCGTCGATTGCCGGAACCCGTCGAACTCCAAAACAGGCTGCCCCAGTCGCGAGGAGGCCACCCGATCAATCGGTGCCCCGTCAAGACTAATGCTCATACGCCGGTCAGCCGGCGATGTATCGTCGTAGATCACGACGCTGAATTGGGGCGGGGCGCCCGGCCCGGCAGCGCGATACACGTGAATGAATGCGACATCGATGTTTTCTGCCGGGATCATGCCCACGGCGGTGCAGGCGCGCGCATTGTCGCAACCCACCACCCAGTCGCGGAACGTGCGCTCGGCAGGTGCCTGTATGCCCTGAGCTATCACCGGCGAGCCGCCGACGACAAGCGCGACAAGCAGCAACGCGAGATTGCGAACGGCGCGGTGAATCATCGGTTGTCCATGCATCGTTGCCCAATGGCAGATCATAACACGAGCGCTCGGCGTCTTCAGGATCGTAGCGGTTGGGTATACGTAGTTGTGGGAAGGTACGATGAGCAGCATAATAACCCGTTAGGGTAAATGAGAAAGCTGTAGAGATACGGCGCGAGGCGGTTCTATGCTCGCATCCTTCCTGGGTAAAGGCTCTTTGAGGAGCACTGCGGCATGGCTATCGTCCTGTTGCTGGTCAATTTGCTGGCCGCCTTCTTGGCGTCGTCGGCGACTGCGGAAATCTTTCGCTATTCTACTACCGGCGACATTCTTGGATTGGACCCTCACACAAATAACGAGGGAACAACCAATGCAATGAAGATGAATATCTACGAAGGTCTATTGCACCGTGCCTGGGATCTGTCGCTGCATCCGGCACTTGCCACGCAATGGCAACAGGTCGAGCCAACGCGCTGGCGGTTCAATCTGCGGCAGGGTGTCAAATTCCACAACGGCAATACATTCGACGCCGACGATGTTCTTGTTTCGTTTGATCGGATCCGCTCGAGCCAGTCGGACATGAGTTATGCGGTCGGGACGGTAAGCAGCATCAACAAGATCGATGCGTATACAATTGAACTGGTGACAACCGTTCCTGATCCAACGCTGCTGCTGGCTCTGCCGGCATTCCTGATCATGGACCAGCAATGGCTGGAGCAGAACGAGGCGATGCAACCAGTGCGCGGGACGATGGCTGGCAACTTTGCCAACACGCACGCCAACGGCACCGGACCCTTCAGGCTGGTCGAGCGTCAGGCCGACACGCGTACCGTGCTTGAACCCAATGCGGACTGGTGGGGGGAGCCCAGGCATAACATCACGAAGGCCATCTTCCAGCCGATTGCCAACGACGCGACACGCGTGGCGGCGCTGCTTACGGGCGAGATGGACCTGATTTATCCGGTGCCGCTACAGGACATCGACCGGATCAACCGGACTGATCATGTGCGCACCCTGGAAGGACCGGAGTTGCGCACGATTTTTCTCGGCTTCGACCAATGGCGCGATGAATCGCTCGATATGCCGGGCAGCGGTCGTAACCCGTTTAAGGACGTCCGGGTCCGCCGCGCCGTCTACCACGCCATCGACGAACAAGCGATCGCCCGAGTGGTGATGCGCGGAGCGGCCCGCCCGGCTGGGCTGATGATCGCGCCCGGGATCAACGGCTATCCGGGTGAGCCGATGGACCAGCGTCTGCCCTACGATCCGGCCATGGCGAAGCGGCTGCTTGCAGAGGCAGGCTATCCCGACGGCTTCCCGGTGACCTTCGACTGCCCTACCGACCGTTACGTCAAGGACGAGGCAATCTGCACCGCCATCGTTTCGATGTTGCAGCGGGTCGGCATCCGGGTAATCCCCAACTTTCAAACGAAGACGCTTTACTTCGACAAGATCAGCATCAAGGGCGGCAATCGCACCAGCTTCTTCCTCCTTGGATGGACTCCCAACACCTTCGACGTCTTCAACACGCTGCAAAACGTAATGACCATGCATCCCGAAGGGCACGGCATCTTCAATTGTGGACGCTATAGCAACCCTGAGGTGGAGCAACTCACCGTCCAGATTCAGCGGGAAACGGACCCGCAGAAGCGTGATGCATTGGTGCGCGAGGCTTTTCGCATTCACCAGGAGGACGTCGGCCATATCCCGCTGCACCAGCAGTACTTGGCCTGGGGCATGGCGGACACGGTGGCCGAGATCAAGCAGCGCCCCTTCAACGACGTCGATCTGCGCTATGTCGTCATGCGATCGGGAACAGCGGCGGCGGCGCAGACGTCGAGTGGCGGCGATCGAAAACCCTGATGTTGGCCTTCGTCGCTCAACGTATCGCACAGACCGGACTGGTGATGCTGACGGTAGCTTTCGTCGCGTTTGCCATGTTCCATTTCATCGGCGATCCGATCAACAACATGGTCAGCCAGGACGCAACGGCCGAGCAGCGCGAGCAGGTGCGTCGACACCTTGGCCTGGACGACCCGTTTCCTTTGCAATTCGCCTACTTCATAAGCAACGCCGTGCATGGCGATTTTGGAGTGTCCTATCGACTGAGCCTGCCGGTCGGGGCTCTGATTGCAGAACGTTTGCCGGCAACGCTCGAACTGGTATTTGTCGCGGCCTCGATAGCGCTTCTGGTCGGTATGCCGCTCGGCGTTTACACAGGGCTTTACCGGCGGGGGGTCGTCAGTCGGTTGCTGCTCGGCCTGACACTGGTTGGTATCTCGCTGCCGACCTTTCTCACCGGTCTCATCCTCATCCTGATTTTCTCATTATGGCTTGGCTGGCTGCCCTCTTTCGGCCGCGGAGAAGTTGTCGACTTGGGCATATGGAGCACCGGCTTTCTGACCGCCTCCGGCCGACGTGCCCTGGTCCTGCCCTCGATCACGCTGGCGCTGTTCCAGCTGGCGCTGATTACCCGCCTGGTCAGAGCCGGGATGCTGGAGGTGCTCGGCAGCGACTACATCCGCTTCGCCCGTGCCCGCGGCCTTCCGAACCGGCTGGTCCTTTTCGGACACGCCCTCAAGAACACGCTTGTGCCGGTGATGACCAACGTCGGTCTGCAGATTGGTGCATTGATCGCGTTTGCCATCATCACCGAAACCGTCTTCCAGTGGCCGGGGATGGGCCTGCTGTTCCTTCAAGCCATCCGTTTCGCTGATATACCGGTAATGGCAGCCTACCTCATGCTGACGGCGCTGCTGTTCGGCGTCATCAATCTTGCCGTCGATCTGCTGTATGGCGCCATCGATCCCCGTGTCCGCGGCGAAAGCAGCCATCACAAGGGGTCATAGCATTGGCGAATGCCAGAACACGCATCGCTGGCGGCACGCGCACTCGCTTCTCCGCGCATCTCGGCCGCCGGCTGGTGCGTGGGTGTGCCGACCAGCTGATCGACTCGCCAGCGACGGTCGTTGCGTTGCTGCTCGCCTTCGGGTTCTGCACGATGGCCGTCTTTGCTCCGTGGCTCGCACCACATGATACCTCCGATGTCGGCACGCTCGATCTCATGCAGGCCCTTCGGCCGCCGGTCTGGCTGGAAGGTGGCGATTGGGCTTATCTGCTTGGCACCGACGATCAGGGCCGCGACATGCTGTCCGGCATCATCTTCGGTGCGCGCACCTCTCTTCTTGTCAGCGGCGTTGCCGTATTGCTGGCGACGCTGCTGGGAACCGCCGTCGGCCTGTTCTGTGGCTGGGTGGGCGGCAGGCCGGATGCGGTGCTGATGCGTATCGCGGAAGTGCAGCTGAGTTTTCCCGCCATCCTTATCGTCCTGCTCATCGATGGACTTGGCAGGACGGCCGTGTCCACCGATCTGCACAACGTGGCCGCCGTTCCTGTGCTGATCATCGCAATTGCTCTTTCCAATTGGGTCCAGATCGCGCGTACCGTGCGAGGGTCATCCATGGCGGAAAAGAACAAGGAGTACGTTCAGGCGGCACGGGTTCTCGGCATCCATCCGGCAGCGATTTTGCTTCGTCACATCCTGCCGAACATCTTCGCGCCCGTTCTGGTGATCGCGACCTTGGGTATTGCCGGCGCCATCCTCACCGAGGCAACCCTGTCCTTCCTCGGTGTGGGTGTGCCGCCGACGCAGCCCTCGCTCGGCACCCTCATTCGCTTCGGCAACAACTTCCTGATTTCCGGCGAATGGTGGATGACGGTGTTTCCCGGTCTTGCCCTGGTTCTGCTGGCGCTGTCGGTCAACATCGTCGGAGATTGGCTCCGCGACGTCCTGAACCCGAAGTTGTCTTGATGCGGTCGCGCTGACGATGCCACTTCTGGACATTCAGCACCTGCGTATCGAGTTCGTGCAGGGTCGCAAGCGACTCGTCGCCCTCGACGACGTTTCCCTCGCCATTGATCCCGAGGAAGTCCTTGGCGTGGTCGGCGAATCCGGCGCCGGCAAGTCACTGACGGCAATGTCGGTAATTGGATTGCTCAACCCGCCGGCAACGGTCACGCGCGGGCAGATAACCATTGATGGCAGGCGCAGCGACAACCTTACCGATCGGCAACTCAGACGAATTCGGGGAAAAATCGTCGGAGCTGTCTTTCAGGAATCGCTGACCAGCCTCAATCCGCTCTACACCATCGGCAGGCAACTTGTTCAAACCATCTGCGTGCATTCCGATTTGACGGCGAGGGCGGCGCGAGGACGGGCAGTCGACCTGCTTGCCGAATTCGGCCTCTCCACACCGGAGCGGCAACTAGATGCCTACCCGCATCAGCTTTCCGGCGGGATGCGGCAGCGGGTGGTCATCGCTTTGGCCGTTTGCGCCAATCCGCGACTCCTCATTGCTGACGAACCGACGACGGCGCTCGACGTCTCGACCCAAGCACAAATCCTCGCCGTCCTCCGGCGTTTGCGGCGCGAGTACCGTACTGCGATCATGCTGATTACCCACGACATGGGTGTGATTGCCGAGATGGCTGATCGGGTGGCGGTGATGTATGCCGGCCGTATCGTCGAGGACGCTCCAGTGCGTGAGGTCGTCGCGCACCCGCAGCATCCCTACACGGCAGCTCTCATCGGTGCTATTCCACGGCTGCGCCGACAGGTCGGGCGGCTTACCCGCATTGACGGCGCGATGCCGCCGCTCAGCGCACTGCCGCGCGGTTGTGCCTTCCATCCACGCTGCCCGAAGGCTTTCGCCCGCTGCCGCGAAGAACGTCCACCAATGCTGTCCAGTGGCGGCGGCCGAGCGGCATGCTGGCTGTTCGATGGCAATGGGTGAGGGGGAGTGCACGCCCGCGACGAAACCCGTAAACCGGCCGCTTATCAGGGTCCGGGATCTCGCCTGTCATTTTGTCGCTTCGCCTCCGCCCTTGATCCGGCTGCTGCAGCGGCGGAGGCGCTCGCTACTGAAGGCCGTCGACGGCGTATCCTTCGACATCGCGCGGGGAACGACGTTCAGTGTCGTTGGTGAGTCGGGCTGCGGCAAATCAACAATCGCCCGCCTGCTCGTCGGCCTGCTGCCGCCAACGCGGGGACGAATTGAGTTCGACGGTGTCGATATCACTGGCGATCGAGCCCGGCGCAATGCCCGCGCGCTGCGTCGCCGCATGCAGATCATTTTTCAGGATGCGACGGCCAGCCTCGATCCGCGGTGGCGGGTGAGCGCAATCGTCGGCGAGCCGATCCGCGCCTTCCGTCTCGCCGATGGTCACGAGCGAACCGAACGCGTCAGCACACTTCTCAGCGCGGTCGGGCTCGACCCGAACGACGGAAACCGCTATCCGCACCAGTTTTCCAGCGGTCAACGGCAGCGTGTCTCGATCGCCAGAGCGCTCGCAGGTAATCCTGATTTCATCGTCTGCGACGAGCCCACTTCATCCCTCGACGTCTCCGTCCAGGCGCAAATCTTGAACCTGTTGAAAGACCTGCAGACGCGGCTGGGACTGACGTACCTGTTCATCAGCCATAACATGGCCGTGGTCTCGTACGTCTCCGACGAGATAGCGGTCATGTATCTGGGCCGATTTTGCGAAGTCGCCGCTACCCAGGAGCTTCTCCGTTCGCCACGGCATCCCTACACGCGGATGCTGCTAGAAACCATCCCCGACATCGACGCCCCGGGAGTCCGCCGGCCGCCGATCGGCGGTGAGGCACCGAGCGCGATCGACACACCTTCCGACTGCTGTGCTTTCCATCCGCGCTGCCCGTTTGCCGACGATCGCTGCCGGCGGGAACGCCCGGCGCTGCGGCCCGCCGGACCAGCGCAAGTCGCGTGTCACGCCGTCGAGGAAAATCGCATAGGTTGAGACGCAACCGTCCTCGATCGCTAGCGGCACTCGCTGTTCGGCTGCTTACGGCATAGCAGCGATAGCGGCGGCGGCATTGATCACTCCACAGCCGATACGTTCGTCCCAGCGTGGTTTTCCGGGCCGCTTTGCCGTCTTCCGGAGGATGTTTTTCAAGTCGTCAGGTGAAACGGTGGCCGGCGCCCACTTTTGTCGCAGGGCAGCGACCACGCCGGCGGCTATGGCGCAGGCAGCCGACGTCCCGCCGTTTCTGGTATGCCGATCGGCGCGCTCGCTGAACATGCTGGGCGCGACCAGGTCCGGCTTCTCCGTTGCAAGATTCTCGAAACCTCGACCCTGCGATGCCGTGCCGATCCAAAGCGGGTGTGTGGTGATCGCCCCGACAGTCAGCACCCGAGGATGGGCGTTGGCTCCGAAGATGCTTTTCCCGGGACCAATGTCGTACTTGCCGCAGCGGCTATCAGGCCGGAACTGCCCGCAGTTGCCCGCCGCGAAGACGACGTCGACCTTGCGGTCGGCAAAATCGGACATCAGCAAGTTGAAGGGATGGCTCGGATTGTTGGAATAACTGCCCCGCGGCACCTCCGTTGACCGATCGAAGGGCGCCCAGGCATTGACAATCACCCACCGGCCGCTGGCCAGCCGCTTGTCGGCAAGCACGTCATCGAAGGCCAGTTGTGCATCCGACAAGTATTTCGGGAGGTTGGTGATGCGAAGCGGCACGATGGGCAGATCCCACAGCTTCACCTTTGGCGCGACGGCGAGGATGTTGCGGGCGATCATCATCCCGTGGTCGTTCTGGGAGACGCCACGAACCACCTTCAGGGTGCCAGGATCGATCGGCGGTTGTCCGACCGGATAAACCGTCCAACCGCCGCCATACGTGCCTTTCAGTTCGCCTTCGATCGCCGACTTGTCGAGGCCGTGATCGACGATGATCACGTTGACGTCCTCGCCGGTCAGTCCTTCATCCCTCAACGCATCGAGGCCGATCACCCGTTCGGCGGCGAGGCGATCGCCGAACTGATGCGCGGGCTGCGCGTTTGGGCACCAGTGATCGACAGCGGCGAAGGGGAGGTCTGCGCCGAAGCTGAGGTAGCCTGAGTGCGGCTTCAGCATATCTTTCATAGCCGGAACGATATCAGCGTCGTGAATAGCGAGGGGAAGAGTCAGACGGCAACATCCGGCCAGGAAACTCTCTCTGTCTTCCGCATCGGCGAAATAATCTAGCCGGCCATTATGTGCTGCGGAAGCTTTGACCGATGCAAACGTGCAGTCTACTTTGCCTTGTGCCATTTGCCAGCATGTCTCGTGAACGCAGCCGAATAGCTCGTCTTGCTTTTCGTTGTAATATGCTGTGAGTATTTCTCGGTTGCGAGAGCCAGCGTCCTTAATGTTAATCGAGATATACGCCCTGCAAACATCTCCCGATGGCATAGGATCCCCGCTTCGCTAAATGATTGTATATAACAAGCAAACCACCCCTGAAAATACTAGATCGAACTTGCTTTAAAATGTCAACCGTCCCGGGAACTATACGCCGACGTCTGACGCGTGACGCTGCCGACAGGGCAAGGCCCTTGCACCCGTGCGAAGGCTGTTAGAGAATCCCGTCAGCATGTGGGCGCTTGTAAAACGGGGGCTACTCAAGGGTGGGCGTGGCCGCGGCGGTGATGAGAAAGCGAGACGGCTCCGACGGCTACCGCTACGTACGCCGGCTCGTTTCCGTCGCCTTTGCCGATGTCGTCGGCTATTCGCGGATGATGTCCAGGGACGAAGACGCCACGGTAACGCGTTGGCTCTCGATCCGGCGCACCATTCTCGAGCCGAAGGCCAACGCCTATCGCGGAAGGCTCGTCAACGCTATCGGCGATAGCGTGCTGCTGGAATTCGGCAACGTTCTCGATGCCGTCGCCTGGAGCCGCGACGTACAGGTCGCGATTCGCGCCTTCAATGCCGCCCAGCGCGATCCGATACAGGATTTTCAACTACGCATCGCTGTCCACGACTGCGAGATCATCGATGAGCACGCCGACATATTCGGCGATGGCGTCAATATCGCTGCGCGGTTGCAGGCCTTTGCTCCGCCGGGCGGCGTAATCGTTTCCGAGAAAGTTTACGACGTGGTGCGAGTGTCGCTCGACGTTGCGGCGGAAAATCTTGGGCCGTTAATGCCGAAGAATATCGCCGCGCCGGTCTGCGCCTACGTCATCGATCCGGGAGCAGCGGCGATTACCTAGAGGGCGAGGGGCGCGAAGAAGCTCTGCCATCGATAGCTGTATTGCCGCTCCGCGATTTGAGCACCGATGCGCTGAACAACTATTTCGGTGACGGGATCGTCGAAGACATCATTGTCTCGCTGTCCGGGTTGCGCGAACTGATGGTAATTTCGCGGGGTTCAACGCTGCTCTATGGCGCGCAGCCGGCGGACCCGAATTACGTCAGCCAGACCCTGGGCGTGCGTTACGTGCTGGTAGGCACCGTCCGCCGCACCGACCGATCGGTCAGGTTGTCGGTGAAGCTTCTCGATGTACAGGAGAGCGCGTGCGTCTGGGCAGACGCCTATTCGGCGCCTCTCAGCGATCTATTCGAGGTTCAGGACGACATTGTCGGCCGGATTGTCGCCGGAATCGCGCCCAACGTCCGTTCCGCCGAACTGAGACGGACGATGCGTAAGAAGCCCGAGAATTTCTCCGCTTACGACCATACCTTGCGTGCCATGGAGTTGATTCACAGCCTCGACCGGGACACGTTCATGCGGGCGCGGGGCTTTCTGGAGCAGGCAATCGCGATCGATCCTGACTTCGCCATGCCGGTGGCTTGGCTGGCGCGCTGGTATTCGCTGTACATCGGTCAAGGTTGGTCTCAGCAGCCTTCG
This sequence comes from Rhodospirillales bacterium, assembly GCA_016712375.1. Classification (GTDB taxonomy): domain Bacteria; phylum Pseudomonadota; class Alphaproteobacteria; order Rhodospirillales; family Defluviicoccaceae; genus Defluviicoccus. Next base: position 17,210 of record JADJRE010000006.1, on the reverse strand, counting down.
TCGGATGCGGACGAAGGCGTCGCCTACGCGGCGAAGGCGATCGAACATGACAGGCAGAACGCCCTTGCCCTGGCAACCTTCGGTCACCTGAAATCGTTTCTATTCCACGACTACGATTGCGCGCAGGTGTACTTGGATCGGGCGCGCACCGCCTGTCCTAACAGCGCTCTCGCCTGGACGTTATCGAGCGGGACGGCAAGCTATGTCGGCCGCTCCGCCGACGCGATTAAATACGCCGAGCGCGGCCTTCGACTGTCGCCGCATGATCGGAGCCTGTTCTACAGCTACTTCTTCCTGGGGATGGCTCATTACGCTGCCGGCGATTATGCAGAAGCGATTAAGTGGTGCCGGCTGTCGCATACCGAGAATCCTTTCTATACCGGCAATTTGCGGATCATGGGCGCCGCTTTGGCGGCGGCGCAAGAGTTCGATCAATGCCGCGATGTCGTCCAGTCCCTGCTGCGTCAGGAGCCGCGCTTTCGCCTCAGCGACTACGCCAGTAGCCGCCAGCCGTTTCGGGAAGGGGCGTTCAGCGAGGTCTATCTCGGACACTTGCGGTCAGCTGGATTTCCTGTTTGAATTAGACATGCTGCGTAATCTGTAGCATGTCCAGATGAGCGTCACTCGGTGGGGAGAGGACAGCCATGGGGGGATTCGGGTTGTGCGACGGTGCCGATGGCGCCGACGGAGCAGATGGGGCGGACGGGGCTGACGGCGCAGATGGTGCCGACGGCGCGTCGGCAGGTGGCGGCGGCCGGAGAGGCGCGAGGGTCACGCGGCCGATCGGAATTTCGCCTTACACGCAGAAGAATGCGTTTGCCACATTTGACGGCAACCAATGGCCGCCAACATCACCGGCGCTCAAGGCGGGCAAGGTGCCTGCCGGGCCGACCGATCCGTTACTGCCGCTTTCCAGGGATATTCGATAAAGTTCCTTTCTCCAACTTCCCGCGTCGCGCCTGGAGTTCGTTCAACTTTTCGATTGTTGTTCTTGGGGAGTTCGTCCAGCAAGTCGAAGGCGGCAAGTCGTGGCATCAGGCGACGATTGCCGAGCCGGTTCCTGGCCAGGCGAAGTTGCATCAGGAACTCGATGAGCTGATCGAATTGATTGAATATCGGGCGGGGGTCTTGGCCGAGGCTTCGGCGCAGCGCGCTGGTATGCTTGATTATTTTCGTGGAATTCTGCCTTTCTCCCAGCAGTCGCACCCTTATACGGTCGATCTCGCACAATCGGCGCTGCGTGTTGCCCAGTTCGTTGTGATGCACTTCAAGCAGCGGCACAACATACCGCGTCCGTCACAGCTGTCGCCGGCGTTGTTGCCGCCTCTTGCCGTTCCTCCCCATGCCTCCTGGCCGAGCGGGCACGCAACTGAAGCGTGGCTGCTTGTGCATGCTTGAAGGAGGTCATGCCGGCGGCGGCATTTGATGATGCCCACCCGTTGGCGAGCCCGTTGCATCGCATGGCCGAACGCATTGCCCGCAACCGCGAGGTGCTGGGCTTGCACTATCCTACCGACAGCCGCGCCGGCAAGAGCCTGGCGGCGGCGGTGTTCCCGCTGCTGAAAAAATGTCCCAGCCTGCAGGGTTCGAATGGCGTGCTCGCGCGGGCCAAGGCAGAATGGTCGTATGGGTCATGACTCCCGCTCCCATCGGATCGGCCGGTGGGAGCGGCAACGTCCCCTATAGCCAGCCGCGGCGTCGGAAGTAAAAGTATGGGCCGACCGCCGACATGAGCATCAGCAGCAGCGCCATCGGGTAGCCGAAATTCCAGTCTAGTTCCGGCATCAGATGGAAGTTCATCCCGTAGATGCTCGCCACCAGCGTCGGCGGGAGAAACACCACTGCAATCACCGAGAAGATCTTGATGATGTTGTTCTGCTGAATGTTGACCATGCCGAGAGTCGCGTCGAGCAGCAGCTGCAGCTTCTCCGACATCCTCTCGACGTAGCCCATCAGCGAAATGATGTCGCGCTGCAGATCCTTGATGCGGACGCGCACCTGCTTTTGCCCGAGCATCCGCATGTTGGCATCGAAAAAGGTGAGCAGGCGCGACAAGCCGACCAGACTCTCGTCCACCTTCGAGCAGCGGATGGCGTTGAGGCCGATCCTTTTCAGCTCCTCGCCGTAATCCTGCGGCCGGCTTCCGCTCTCGCCCAGCGGCGCGAAGATCGCCTTCGACAGCGCTCCCACTTCCGCATCGACACCCTCGAGGGTGTCGGCGATCCGGTCAACGACCGCGTCGAGCAGCTCGACCATCGCGATCTCGGCGCTGGCGCACAACTCCGGCTGTGACGCGATGCGGCTCTGGAAGGTGATAAAGGGTGTCGGCGTGGCATAGCGGACCGTTGTCAGCAGGCCGTCGGCGAGGACGAATGTGATGGCGCGGGTCTCCGGCGCGGGCGTATCGATCTGGTTGATGACACTCGCCGTCATGAACAGCGCCAGGCCTTCGCGGTAGAGCCGGCTTGACGACTCGATCTCCCGCATCTCCTCCGGCGTCGGCACATCGATGCCGGCGATCTGCTTGATCTGCTGAATATCCTGGCTGCTGGGATCGAGCATGTCGGCCCACACCAGTCCGTCCGGCAGCGGCTCGCCGGGCACCCGCTGTTCGGCGACGATACGGCCGCCGCGACGGCAATAGAGCGTCAACATCTCGCTCGCCTTTCTCGGTCTTTCCCGTGCGGGCCGGAGGCGGCCGCAGGCAGGTGTTGTCAGTTGAAGAGTGGTGCAGCCCTCAATGGCGCTTGAACAAGCGCTTGATCCGCTTTTTCAGGCTGCCCGGCCCGCGTTCCTGACGGTTCTCCCGCTTCGGCTTCACCCAGTACATCTGCAGCGAGCGCCGCTCGGATTCGCACGGCACGAAGCCGTGGTACGAGCGCTCCGAGCGACGGAAAGCCAGCAACGTTCCGCGTTCCGGCGCGACTTCCGCGGCGTAGTCGTCGATGTCTTTTGGAGAACGCAGCAACCGCAGCCGGCCGCCGGCATGCGGCCAGGTTTCGTTGAAATAAATCAGCGCGGTAATGATCTTGGTGCGGGAGTCGTTGTGAATGGCGCCGTCCGACTCCTCGCTGTACTTGCGAACCGTCGTCTGCAGCAGCAGATCGCTCAGATCGATCCCGAACTTAGCGGCGAACGCGCGCCGTGTCTCGTCACTTGCCAGCTCTTCCAGCAGCGTGGTGAAGCTTTGCCCGTAACGAAGCCCCTCCGGCGGGAAGTTGCCCGGTTCGTCAAGGGACGACGATGAAGTCGCACGGGTCGTGCCGCAGCGGCGTCCGCTGGAACGCTTCCAGATCGAGTATCGTCATGTCCGATAATCCTGCCGACTTGGTGCCCAAGGCCGCTGGTGCTCGCGTAGCACATCGTCTCGGGGCGCGCAAATGCGATCACTGCTGCGCTTCGAGGGCGCCGCGGTGATCGCCGTTATCTTCGATGTGGGGGGTGTGCTGATCGACTGGAACCCCCGCCATCTCTACCGCAAGCTGTTCAACGAGGATGCGGCGATGGAGCGGTTCCTTGCCGAGGTGTGCACCCCCGCCTGGAACCATCGGCAGGACGCCGGCCGAAGCTGGGCGGAGGGGACCGCGGAGCTGGTCGCTCGCTGGCCGGAGCACGAGGCGTTGATCCGGGCGTTCGACGCACGCTGGGAGGAGATGGTGCCGGGACTGCTGGCGCAAACCGTGGCGCTGGTGCGGATGCTTGCAAGCCGTGGCGTGAAGCTCTACTGCCTCACCAACTTTTCGGCTGAGAAGTTTCCGCTGGTGCGCCGTCGCTTCGATTTCTTCGAGGTGTTCGACGGCATCGTGGTTTCCGGCGAGGTCGGTCTCGCCAAGCCCGATCCGGCGATCTTCCGCCATCTGCTGAACCGCTTCGCCCTGCCGGCGGACGGCTGCCTGTTCATCGACGACATGCCGGCCAATGTGGCGGCAGCAAGCACGGTCGGCATTGCCGCTCACCTGTTCCGCAGCGCCGACGCCCTCGCCATCGAACTGCGTCAACGCGGGCTGCTGTAACGAAGACAATCCAGAGCCGTAAACAACAACACGCAACAAGCGCGGCCCTTATAGGGACGGATTTCCAATCAGCGTTAAATACAGTATAATGCATAGTGAGTCACGACGCATTGGGGGGGGGCACGTCAAAGCGTGTACCCATATGGTGTAGGTGCGGTGTCTTTTGGGGGGGCGAGTATGTCATGCCGCGTTCAGTTCTTATTTCGGCGCAACATCCGAAAATCCAAGCTGTCTGTAACCTAATACTCAACATACGGCTCTTCCAAAGGCCGAGCATTGGAGTTTTTGTTGCCTCGCTTTTAGCTATCATTCCCACAGGACCAGTAACGGCAGATACCCGACCGAACTTCATCCTCATCGTCGCCGACGACCTCGGGTATGGGGATTTGACCAGTTATGGCGGTAACATCGCGACCCCGAATATAGACGCCCTGGCGGAACAGGGCGTCCGCTTTACGGATTTTCATTCAAACGCTCCCGTATGCACGCCGACGCGCGCGGCTATGCTGACCGGTCGCTACCCGGAACGCGCCCAACTAACCAACGCGCTGGGGGTCAGTTCGACGATTGGTCTGCATCCCGACCAGATCACGATTGCTGATTTGTTGAAGCCGGCCGGCTACCAGACAGCCATCGTAGGGAAGTGGCATCTCGGTCGGATCGACAAATTCAAACCCGCAAAGCAGGGATTCAATTTCTTCTTTGGATTTCTAAACGGCGAGATCGATTATGTGAATCATCTGGACTCTCTGGGCAAGCCGGACTGGTGGAAAAATAGCGTAGCGATAACAAAGCAGGGAGTACTCGGCGACAGCGATAACTAATGAATCAATTAATTTTATGAAACGTAATGCAACGCGGCCCTTTTTTTTGATGACGACCTACCAGACGCCGCATGCGCCGTTTCAGGCGCCAGGTGACCCGGCCATCAGGATTGCGGACCAGCCGAAGGGGCCGCCCCCCGAGGGTAATCCAGCAGCCTATCCGGCGATGGTGCAATCCATGGATCAGGGCATCGGCAAGATCATGGCTACCTTGCGATCGCTTAACCTGGAATCAAAAACGCTCGTCTTTTTCATGTCGGACAACGGTGCTGTTGAGCTCGGCGGAAGCAACCTCCCGCTGCGGGGCTGGAAAGGACAACTTTACGAAGGAGGGCATCGCGTTCCGGCCATCGCCTACTGGCCCGGAACCATCGCGCCTGCTGCAAGCGCCGAAACGCTCGCGACCATCGACATCTTTCCCTCAATTCTTGAACTTGCTCAAGTCGCGATCCCCGAGGGACATCGGATCGATGGGCTAAGTTTCGCACCGGTGCTGCTCCACGGCGAGCCTATGCCCCCGCGTCAGCTCTTCTGGCTGTACAAAGGGAAACAAAGTCGTGCGCGAGGCTAATTGGAAGTTGACCATCATTAATGGCATCCCATCGCTGTTCGATCTGGACACCGACCTCGGCGAGATGACTGACTTGTCCGCGAGCTATTCGGATAAAGTCGCCAGTATGAGTGCGGCGCAAAAAACTTGGCAAGCGGATGTGACGTCAATTCCCCCGGTCTCGGTCTCGTTGACAGCAACGCCGAGCGGTACCGCCGCCCCCGTGGACGTCCAGATGATAGCCGAAGCCGCCTCGTCCGAGCTTCTCGCTCGGGTCGAATTCTGGCTGTGGACCAACCCTGCGAAGCTGCTCAACACCGACAAGACCGCCCCGTATCTCTTCAACTGGCAGGGTGTGCAGGCCGGGACCTACACCGTCAGGGCGAAAGCGACCAATATCCAGGGCAGGTCTGCAGTCTCTGCGCCCATAGTCTTGACTGTCGATCCGCCGGTCTCACTACAGGTCAAGCATTGAAGCGGCATGAAGGAGCTGCTTCTTGTGGGTGGAAAAGACGCTTTTTTCTCAGCAGCTGGTGGGGAGTTGATGGAATGAAAAGTCAAGGCATCGGGCGACTATCAGCAGCGCTGCTGTTGCTCGTTCTGGGGGGGCCCGTTAGGGCGCAAACCACTTTTGTGGACGTGACGGCCACCGCCGGTCTCACTGGGACGATTCATCGGGCGGGAACGGCATGGGGCGATTTTGACGGTGACGGGCTGTCGGATGTGCTCGTTGGCAGCCACTTCTATGAAGCGCCGACCCTGTTCCGCAACTTGGGGGACGGCCGCTTCACCGATGTTACGTCGACGGTAATGGAACCGCCGACCAACCTTGCCACCTGCGTCGTTCCGGGCGAGCCAGTCGGCCCTTGGGGCGACCAACACGGCAGGGCATGGGCTGATTTTGACAACGATGGCGATCTCGATCTAATTCAACTAATCGGTGCGATGAAAGGATTGGGCTGCGGCCCGAACCAGCTCTACATCAGCGCCGCGGGTCGTTTGGCCGACCATGCAATCGAGTGGGGCGTCGATTATCAATACTCGCGAGCGCGCAACCCAACCTGGATCGACTACGACAACGACGGTCGCCTTGATCTTTACCAAGGTGCGGAACCGCGTAAGGATACACAGGCACCTCCGACCCTGTTCCGCGGAACTCCTGAGGGCTTCATAGACGTTAGGAGTGACACGGGTTTTGAGCCCCTGAGCAATTACGCCGCTTTTGCCGCCGATGTCATGGGCGGTCCGGCGATGGAACTGCTCATTGATGGAGCCTTAGCGGTTCCGCTGCCACTTGCGCCGGGAGCGGTCTCCGTTCCCGCGACCTCGCTACGCTTCGTCGATATCTCAACTCCACATTTTACTGACGTGACTCCGATCAACATCCCTCTGTCAACCAGGTCTGACTTGGTTGTCGGTGATTTTGACGGCGATCTGCGGCAGGACATCTTCATCGCCAATGAATGGACCTCGACGACACCGGAAGGTCACCGTTTGTACTTAAACACGGCCTCAGGATTTGTCGATGCCTCGACAAGCTCAGGCATCAATGCCTTGATGCGCTCTAGTGCACCCAGTGTGGTGACCGGCGATTTCGACAACGACATGGATCTCGACATCTTTTACGACGGCGGAAAAGGCACCGAGGCATCGCGCGGTGACCTTCCGAACGTAATTTTGTGGAACAACGGCAACGGCACGTTCGTCGCCGATCCGCAGGCGGCAGGCGCTGCCGGTCCGGGCTTCGGATCGCCGCCCGATATGGTGACAACCGCCGATTATGACGTCGACGGCAACCTTGATCTCCTGTTGACCTACGACAAGAACCCGAGCAGCACGGTGCAGCTCTACCGCAATCGCGGCGCTGGAAATCACTGGCTTGAGGTCGATCTGAGAGGAGTACTTCCAGCCGCGACGCGATCGGCGCCAAAGTGTTCGTTACCGCCGGCGGCAAGACGCAGATTCGCGAAAAGAACGGCGGCGTCCACTTCAAGTATGGCCAGAACGATCAGCGATTGCACTTCGGGCTCGGCACGAACACCAGCGTCGAGGAAATCCGGGTGGCTTGGCCCGAGGGGCCGGATACGGTGATCCGCAATGTCCCTGCGGATCGGCTGATGCGGATTAGCCAGGAAGCACCGATCGGTGAGGTGGGACGGATACCCTTGCTCAGTCACCTTGAGCAGACGGTTGTTCTCGGCCGCTCCTATGCAGATCCTGTGGTCTTCGTCCAGCCGATCAGCAAGAAAGGCGCCCAATTCGCCGTTCCCCGCATCACCGCGGTTGGCAAGGACCGGTTCAGCGTGCGTCTTCAGGAAGCCGAGAACCATGATGGTCTGCACCTGCCGGGTGAGGCGGTGAGTTGGCTGGTGCTGGAGCGGGGGACGTTTGTTCTCGGCGATCGCAAGCTGGAGGTGGATGCCCGAGTGCAAGGGGGCGCCATTTGGCAGAAAGTCGGCCTGACCATGCCGTTTACCGCGCCGGCGGTGATCGTCAGCCAGACACAGTCCAACAACGATCCGGAAATGGTGCTCACGCGGCAGAACGTCGTAACAAAGGATATCCTTAAGTTCTGGTTGCTGGTGCAGGAGAGCGAGGCGGAGACACGCGCGGGCGATCCACACGGCGAGGAGCGCGTCGGCTGGCTTGCTGTCGACGCCGGCACGTCATCCATTGGTGCATTGCCGATGCTGGCGACCAAAGGCGCCGTGTCGTCAACCCTGACGACGGTGCATTTTTCCAGTCCATTCAGCGTACCGCCGGCGCTGATCGGTAGCATCGCGACGCAGAAGTCGATAGATACCGCGGCATTGCGCTACAAAACTCTGAGCGCAGCCGATGTTTCGTTGCGGGTTGAAGAGGACACCACCTGGGACGCAGAGACCTATCACCCGGCTGAGACGATCAACCTCCTCGCTTTCGGAATCGGGGCCAGCGAAACGGCGACGCTCCTGGGAAGCCGCGTCGACTGGATAAAGCCTGGAGCGAGCTCTTTGACGTCGATCGAGAGCGCGCGTAGCACGAGTCCTTAAGTCCTACAGTTACCGACAGCCGCCACGACTCCTTGACCAAAACGAGTGCGGGCGACAGGCGGATCGGGCAATAGAGGAGAAGGGCCGGTCTCATTGACGACGGCCGGCCCTTCCCTACTGCACGATCAGTATCCGACTGGAAACGCCTGATAGCTTCCATTCCGAACCAGGGACACTAAACCGGCTTCCAGCCCGCTGAGATTGTATTACCAGACATTGCGTTGAAACGCTGAGTTGGCCCCAGACAGCATGTCGTCAAGGCACAGGGGTAGCGTTCGAGATTCCAAGCACGAGGTAATTGCCCAGCACGTCCTTCCCCCAGACGCATTGATCGAAGCGTGCCGGGTTTCGGGTCACGGTAGTGCAAGGCACCTTGGACGTATTGAACTGGACCCCGTCGGCGGGACCACTGGACGGTCGTTCTTGATTGGAAACGCTGCCGGCTCCGACTCACTTTTGATCACGCCACGCAAGTCGCCTGGTGCGGTTGTTGACGCGGTGGGCATGTGGCGACGCGGTAGCGTCGTCCAAGCGCAGCGTCATGTCCACGGCGTTGCCGGCCCGGGTGCCGCCGACGCCGTCGCGCCACACGGTCATCGGCGTCCGCCCGGCCAGGGCTTGGTGAGGACGTCGACCATTGTAGAAGCCGATCCACGACGCGATCCCGGCGCGCGCCTCGCGGCCATCGGCGTAGCCCTTCAGATAGACGTCCTCGTACTTCAGCGACCGCCACAGTCGCTCGATGAAGACGTTGTCGAGCCACCGGCCACGGCCGTCCATCGAGATGCGGATGCCGGCGCCGGCGAGCCGGCCGGTGAAGGCGGCGCTGGTGAACTGGCTGCCCTGGTCGGTGTTGAAGATCTCCGGCTTGCCGAAACGCGCCAGCGCCTCGTCCAGGGCGTCTTCGCAGAACGCCCTGTCCATCGTGTTCGACAGCCGCCAGGCGAGCACGGCGCGCGAGAACCAGTCGATCACGGCGACCAGATACAGAAAGCCGCGGCCGATCGGGATGTAGGTGATGTCCGCCGCCCACACCTGGTTCGGCCGGTCGATCGCGAGATCCCGCAGCAGGTACGGGAAGATCTTGTGCCCCGGTGTTGGCTTCGTCGTCTTCGGCTTCGGCCCGAGGGCGGCGATTCCCATTCGCCGCATCAGCCGCTGTACCGGCTTGCGATTGACGGCGATCCCGTCGGCCCGCAGCATCGCCGTCATCCGTCGCAAGCCGAGGAACGGCCAAGCCATGAACAGCGCGTCGATCCGCCGCATCAGCGCCGCATCGTCGCCGTCGTCGTTGGCAGGGGCCGGCCGGTACACGCCCGAGCGCGCAATGCCAAGCAGACGGCACTGCCCGCGGATCGACAGCGTCGGATGATCGCGCTCGAGCATCGCTCTGCGGTCCGGCGTGCTCATCGCCCGGACCTCCTGGCTAAAAAATCCCGCTCGACCGTCAATTGCCCGATCTTGGCGTGCAACTGCTCGACTTTCCGGTCGCGGGCGTGATCGGCATCAACCTCGACGCCGGGATCGAACGCCCGCGCCGCGTTGTCCAGCAACTGCTTCTTCCAGGTGTAGATCTGGTTGGGGTGAACCATAACGCACGGCGAGGTCCGCAACCGTCGCCTGCTCCCGCAGCGCCTCCAAGGCGATCTTCGCCTTCAGCTTGTTATCGGAGTCTCGCCGCTGTAGTGGTCGTCAGATTGAGGAAGTTTTTGGAACACAACGTATATCCCCCCCTTTCTCGATCGATATTCCACCCCACCGACCGTCTGAAACAGGAAACTCTATCATCTTCAACCTGAAGATGATCAACCGTTAATTGTAGCTTTCCCGTAATCAGGGAAGCCAACTTCAGCGCGAACTAGATCCGCTTGGGTCGGCCCAGAGCCACGGCGTCGCACGCCTGAGAATTCGCCGCCCTGGGCCTGCGCTGCGTGCTGACGATCACGCGGGAATTCAAAACGATAGTTACTAGGCACGACATCCGCGTTTTTGCATCAGAGGCATTCCAAAAGGATAAGGACCTTGGTTAGAAATGCGCGTAAACTGATACGCAGGGTCAATTGTCGCTAAAGCAGAAGTGGGGGAACGTTATGGCCAAATTCTTCAGCTATACCCGCATGTTGCTTGTGGCCCCTGCGATAATGATGTGTGCTTTGCATCCCGCAGCTGCGGCACCTAAACCCAATATCGTCCTCATTGTGGCCGATGATCTTGGTTACGGCGATCTCGGCGTTTACGGCGGAAAGATCAGTACGCCCAACATCAAAGCCCTGGCGAAGGCGGGCGTGCGTTTTACCGACTTCCATACGAACGCATCTTGTTCTCCAACGCGTGCCGCCATCATGACCGGACGCTACGCCGAGCATTCGAAGATAATCCGGGCGTTGCCGGTCAGCGCAACCACCGGATTGCCGCCCGCCGAGGTCACGATCGCGGAGGCCCTGAAACCGACCGGCTACGCAACCGGCCTCGTCCGGAAAATGGCATCTTGGCCACCTCGACAAGTTCAGCCCGCTGGGACGTGAGGGATTTGAATATTTCTTCGGCTTTCTCACTGGGCTCAGTAGGCTATGTAAAATCATCTCGACGCATCAGGCCGCCTCGACTGGTGGCGGATGAAGACGGCATTACCGAACCAAGAGTACTCAACGACCGCGATTACCAACGGGTATCGATTTTATACAAAGAAATGCGTCAAGCCCTTTTTCCTCGAAGTCGGCTATCAGGCGTTGCACAAACCCTATCAGGCGCCCGGCGACCCGGCAATTCGCGTACCAAATCAGCCGAGGATTCGTTCGAAGGTAATCCGGCGCATTATCCGGCAATGGTGCAAGCGATGGATGAAGGGGTTGGCAAGATCATCGGCGACAAGCTAAGGATTCTCAACATCGAATCAGAAGACACTAGTGGTCTTCTTGTCTGACAATAGTGCCCCTTTGTATGACAATGGTGCCCCTTACCAGGAGCAACAAGCCATTTCGTTCAGAAGAAAAGATTCAGTATACGAAGGGGACTGCGGGTGCCGGCGATAGCCTCCTCCTGGCGTACGACGGTCATAAAGCCGGCAGTGAGAGGCGATATGCTAATGATGTTCATCTTTTCACGACATTTCCGAACTTGCAGGGCTCGCAGTGCCGTCAGGGCTCAGCCTCGACGGCAATAGCCTGGTGCCGCTGCTGTTGGCGAAAAAAAAAAAGGTGGGAAAAAGGAAAAAAAAAAAAAAAAAATCAGCAATCGATAGCCTTCGCGGGAGTTTCTGGACATCGGGAAAAAACTCCGCAGCCCGCGATGGCAACTGGAAGCTGACGATCGTCGACGGCAAGACTTCCTTTTTGACCTGAGCCACGATCTCGGCGAGAGCACCAACCTGGCCTCGGGACAGGCGCCGATCGCAGCCAAACTGACCTGACGAGCTCAACGCCTGGAAAGCCCACGTCGGGCTCAACTGACAGAGCCGACACGGGCCGGGCTAGATAAGGTTGCAGCGGCCGGGGGCCTATGGCTGTAACCACCGCGTTACTGCGCACGTTTACTCGCCATGGCGAGCAGCCAAACTGCGCCAGCGTTCGCTAAGGAATTAAATGCTGCCAGAGGGGCTGCGCATCAGACATATCAGCATGCAGCATTATCACTTCAAGTAGAAATAGCACATGATATTGTGCGTCTCAGTTAATATCAAGGGGCACAAGCTGTAAATAGAAATCGATCTCGCCATGTGCTGCGTTCTGTCAGCACAGCTATTATTCGTATCGTCGGTGGCCGTCGCTCAGACAAGTTTTCAAGAACGTGACCGCGTTCGCCGGACTGAGCAGTACGATTCGCCGCCCAGAGCAGTGCGTGGCGCGACTTCAATGGAGATGGATTGCCCGACGTGCTGATCAACAGCCACCTGTTGCACCAGCCCGCGCTTATACCGCAACAAAGGCGGCGGAAAATTTGTGGATGTGTTACTCTCAATTGTCATGGATGCGCCCACCAACCTCGCTAAGTGCGTTGTGCCGGGCGAGCCGGTTTGGAGCCGTGGGGCGATCACCATGGTTGGGTGTGGGCCGACTTTGACAACGACGGTGATCCGGGACATCATTGTTCTCGTCGGCGCGATGCGCAGACTGGAGTTGCAACCGCAGTCAGCTTTACGTCAATAATGGCGGGCACTTTGGCGACCATGCTGTACAATACAATATCGACTATCGGTACTCACGTGGTAGAATGCCCACATGGATTGACTACGACAACGGTGGCATTCTTGATCTAATTCACGGCTCACCCCTAAAACGGCCTGACGGAACTTCGCCTCCGACTTTATTTCGCGGAACCGGCTCGGATTTCGTCGATGTTCAGGCTCCACTAAATTCAAGCCGATCGACGGCTTCGGCGTGTTTATCGGCGATGTCGTCGGTAGTTCACGTTTGGAAATGCTGATGGTGCGGGTCCGCTCGCGGCAGCATTGCCTGCTCCGGGAGCAATCTCTCGGTTCCGTCGACATCATTGCGCTTCGTCGATACGACGCCCGATTCGGTTCAAGGATGTCACCCCGATCCGCATCGATCCGACATCCCAATATGACATCGCGCTCATGGATTTCGACGGCGATTTGCGTTCGGATATTTTCGTCGCCAACTCGTGGACGGCCGCGTCAGCGCAAGAAGGGACATCGGCTCTACTGAACCGCGCGACAGAAAGTTAAATCAATACGACGACGACCTCCGAGCGTCAACACCGCCCTCCGCTCACGTGCGCCGGGAGTGTGGTCGTCGCCGATTTCGATAATGACGGGGACGTGGATATCTACATCTTTGGCGGGTCAGGGACTGAAAACGGAAAGAACCTGTATTGTGGAACAACAGCAACAGCACGTTCGAAACGATCGAACCGCGGGCGGTGCCCCAGCCCGCGAGCGGTCATCCGGCCTCTGGCGACGGTCGCCGATTTCGACGTCGATGGTCGGGTCGATATTCTGCTGACCTTCAGAAGAGCCCCGAGGGAGTACTCAACTCTACCGCAACATTGGCAACTCAAAGAAAATCATTGGTTGGAGATCGACCTTCAGGGGACCACGTCCAACCGTGATGCGCTCGGCGCCAAGGTGTTCGTCACTGCTGGCGGCAACCACCCACAGGGCGCTCAAAATGGGGCGTCCACTTCAAATGGGGTCAGAATGATCAACAGCCGCATTTCGGACTCGCGGCAAACGCCCTAGTCCAGGAAATCCGGGTCGTTTGGCCGAAAGGACCGGACACAATCCTTCGTAACGTCTCCACTGATCGCGTACTTAAGATTGTCAAGGTTAGCAATCGAAGAGCTCCTGAGGGCGTCGTTGAGAAGTTTCAAGTCACAAACTTAACGGCGCTTCGCAGGTCGCTTCGATGGCATGAGGATTTTGCGAAGCATGCGACGCCGCCTGAATCGGGAGAGCTGACTGCGCTTTGCCACAGGTCGAGGCACCAGCGGAGGACGATCACCCTATCTACTAGTAGATATCCGTCACGCGGCGCGCAGCGTGCGGATGGCGGCGTCCCAATCGAACAGGTAGAAGCAGGGTGCACAGCGCGCGGCCCGCGCTCGGCGGTCCGCTCCGGGTCGCGTTCAGGATCAGCCGGGCGTCGTCAGCCCGCGGTGGCCAACAGGTCGGCGTGGACGGCGAGATCAACCAGGCGGAAGGCGGGCGGGCCGCTTCTACCTCTTGACGCCGAGCAGGTCGTAAGCGCCGCGCGGCCGCAGGTCTTCTTCGGCGATGCGGAAGCCGTCGTCCGTCTGCCGCAGCACGGCGAGACAGGCGCAGGCCGCTTCGCCGATCGGTGGCGCATGCAGCAGGATGCACGTCGATGCAGCGGCGCTGCGGCTTGACCCGGCCGCGCAACTGAATACCCAGTTGGGCGAGGCCGAAGCGCTCGGCGTGCTCGATCACCATCACTGTCGCCGCTGGGACGTCAACGCCGACCTCGATGACCGTGGTCGCCACCAGCGCACGCTGGCCGGACCGTCGCGAAGGCACGCATCGCCGCGTCCCGCTCGGCGGTCTTCATCCGCCCGTGTACCAACCCGACGCGACCGGGAAAGTTCGCCGCCAGCGACGCGTGGCGAGCTTGTACCGCAACAGGATCGAGCGTTCCCGACTCCTCGACCAGCGGGCACACCCAGTACGCCTTGGCGCCGGACGCCAGCATCCGGCCAAGCGCCACGGTCACCTCTTCCGAGGGCGGTCGGCAGGCAGCACCCTCGTGTCGACCGGCCGCCGGCCCGGCGGTTTTCGGTCAGCCGCGAGACGTCTAGATCGCCGTAGGCAGTGACCGTCAGCGTCCGTGGGATGGGCGTCGCCGACATTACCCAGAACATCTGTCCGCTCGCGCCCGCCCGCCAGCGCCAGGCGCTGGTCGACACCCAAGCGGTGCTGCTCGTCGATCACCGCCAACGCCAGGTCGCGAAAGGTAACGCTATCCTGCAACAGAGCGTGCGTGCCGACGACGATCCCGATCTCGCCCGCCGCCGCACCCTCGATCGTCGCCCGCCGCGCCCCTTCCTTCTCGACCCGGTGAGGAGTTGCGTGCGGACCCCAGCCGCTTCCGCCAGTTCGCCGATGGTCGCCAGACGGTGGCGGGCAGAGGCAGCTCCGTCAGCGCCATCAGCGCCGCCTGGAAGCTCCGGCCTCGACCGCGTGCAGCATCGCCAGCAGCGCCACAACCGTCTTGCCGCTGCCGACGTCGCCTTCCACAGCAGCCGCAGCATCCGTGCCGGCTGCGCCATGTCAGCGGTGATTTCCGCCAGTGCCTGGTCCTGCGATACGGTCAGCGTGAACGTGAGGCGTTCGAGAACACGCTTCGCCATCTTGCCCTCGGCCCGGGTCGCGCGCCCCGGCTGCCGGCGCCAGCGGCGGCGGACAACGGCGAAGCGCCAGCTGGTTGGCCAGCGGCTCGTCGTAGGCGAGCCGCGCGCCAATAAGCGCCGTCGGCGCCGGATCGCTTCGCTCAAAGGTGCGTGCACCGTCGCCAGCGCGTCGCGCCACGAAGGCCAGCAATTGCGTTGCCGCAGAGCCGGGTCGAGCCATTCGTCCAGCACCCGCAAACGCTTTCAATGGCGGCGTGCAGCGCACTTCGCCAACAACTTTGGCGCCAGACCCGCGGTCATCGGATAGACCGGCTCCATCCCCGACAGCGTCTCCGCCGCCGCCGCTGGCTCGACGATGTAGTCGGGATGGACCATCTGCAACGCCTCGCCGTACGCTTCGACCATGCCGCTGACGACGCGCACTTCGCCCGGCGGCAGCACCTTCGGCACAACCAGTCCCCGCGCGCATTGAAGAAGACCAGGATGGTGTCTCCGCCGCTTGCGTCTTCGCAGAGGATGCGCCAGAACTGTCGGCAGCTGCGCGGCGAAGGCCCGTGCTCGACGACCCGAACCGTCAGCGTCGCCATCGCCTGCGGTCTCGCCTCGGCGATCGACGGCGTGGTGCTGCGATCAATAGCGAGGCCGGTGGGCAGGTGCCACAACAGATCGACGATGCGGCCACCGCCGATGAGCCGCGTCAGCGTCTTCACCGTGGCGGCGCAGACGCCCGCCAGAGTTTCCAGGCCAGAGAACAGCGGGAACAGTGGAGCAGGGCGCATGGGCAGACGACCACCGCTGACAAGACTGCGCCGCCGGACGCTATATGCTGGCCGCGTTCCGAACGGAGGCACGACGATGAGCGACGCGCGGGTAGACGAAGCGCAAGCGCGTGCTCTTTCGCGCCCACCATGCGGGATGCGGGAAAGCGATCTACTGATCGGCACTTTTGCCGACCGGCATCTCGCCGATCTTGACGACGCCGAGGTGGGGTGGTTCGAGTGGCTGTTAATGAACCACGACGATCTCGCGATCTACAACTGGATTACCGGTCGCACGCCTGCGCCTGTTCGACGCACCATCACCCGGTGATGACGGCCTTATCGAACTTCAAATTCGCCATCTAGACGCTAGGATCACGCTACAGGAACTTCTATCGCCTAACGGTCGCGCTGATTGCCGGCGCGCCCGCCGGGCAGGATGCGCGGATGATAAGCTGCACTCGCCGGAGACGCGGGGCGGACGGTGAGGTGGTCGTCTGTGTCGACGACGTGCGGCTGGCGCAGCTCGCCGACGCGCTCGCCTTCTTCGCGCCGGACCTGGAGCGCATCGAACTCCCGGCCTGGGATTGTCTGCCCCTACGATCCGGGTCTCGCCCAGCCCGGAAGTTGTCAGTCGACGCATGGTAGCACTCACCAGAACTGGCTGCGACGCCCGACAGGCAGCGGCCGCGCGTTCTGCTACTCACAACCGTGGCGGCGGCTTTGCAACAGGTGCCGAAGTCGGCGGATCTGGTGGAACACTTCCTCAAGATCAGCCGCGAAGATCGTCTCGATCCGGAAGCGCTGGTTACCCGGTTGATCCATCTGGGTTACAACCGGAGGTGGAGACGGTCGCCGACCGTGGTGATTACGCGGTCCGTGGCGGTATCGTCGATCTGTTCCCGCCAGGCACACTGGAGCCGCTGCGTCTTGATTTCTTCGGCGACGAACCCCGGCGGCATCCGTACCTTCGACGTTGTCTCACAACGCACCATCGCCCGGCTCGACGGATGCATCTTGTTGCCGGTGAGCGAAGTGTTACTGAACGCCGGCAGCATTGAGCGCTTTCGCATCGCTTACCGGGCGCTAGCCGGAACCAAGGTGGCCGACACGATCCGCTGTACGCGGCGGTCTCCGCGGGGCAGCGCTACCAGGGGCTGGAGCATTGGATGCCTTTGTTCTGGGAGCACCTTGCGACCGTCTTCGAC
>JADJRE010000005.1 GCA_016712375.1 Rhodospirillales bacterium | reverse complement strand
GACTGGAACGTGCTGAACAACTCCATCAGCTTGGTCGACCCGATCGTACACATCACGCCGATGCCCAAAGGGGTGTCGATCAGCTTGCTGAAGTCCTTCGCCCGCGCCTTAGCAGCCTCGGCCTGACCAAATGTCTGCTCCAAATAAGGATGCATGAGCTTGCCAAGCTCGGTCAGATGTGCGTTGCCGTTCGCGATGGAACAGCGCCCACCTAACTCGGCCTCTAAGTTCTGGATGGCACGCGTCAGACTCGGTTGCGAGACGTTGCAATTTTCCGCCGCCCGCGTGAAATTAAGCGTTTCACACAACGCAAGGAAGTATCTGACTTGGTAAAGCTCCATCACGCCCCTCACAGATGAGTCTACTCGCCTCCGGATACGCTAAAGCGAGTAATACTGCGTTAAATGGTTGCAGGGAACTGGCGGTCCGGTGACATTTCCCATTGCAACCCTTTGCTCGTATATTCCTTTTTGGAGTCGTTAATCTTGATCGTTGCCGTCGTCTATTACGCGTTGGTCTTTGCTTCAGCTGTCATGTTACAATAGCGATACGCTTGATGACGGTGCATGGTGCGCCCGGGGTGCCTAAAATGCAGCTGAGCAACACGCGGCTCGGCAAAGAGCCTTTCGCAGAGACACCGCCGGTGTCCTTCGCATCAACAACAGGCACGGAACCGGGCGCGAAGCCTACGCGCCGAGGCCGCGCAACCCCGGGTTTCGGGCCAGCTGTGGGTTCCACCCGGACAACTGCGATTGGTGGTTTGATCCTGCTCGCAGTAGCTGGGCTTGTTTTTATATCAACCTTTTTGGCCGATCGGGAGTGGACAAGCAGTTCTGTCACACGGCTGACGGTTGAAGGTCCACGGGCACTACTAAACGACACCGACGTGCTGGCGGTGCCGGCACTGGATCCCGCGTCATGGCGGGAAGGCGCCGCCTGGGCGGCATCCTCCAGCGAGATCCCGGCCGCAGCCTCTCCGCAAGCAATCGCACCAGGCCCGAGGCACGAGCACACCACGCCCGCGGCAGATGTCGTTCCGATCTCGGAGGTCATCCAGGCAGCTCCTCAGGTTGGGCCACAAAAGCTCGACCCCTCGTTGCTGGTCGCCCAGGGCGACCTATACCTCGCTCGCTCCGACGTGGTCGCTGCACGGCTCCTCTATCGCCGAGCCGCTGATGGCGGCAGTTCGATCGGCGCTAGCGCGCTAGCCGCCAGTTTTGATCCTATACTGCTCGAGCAACGGGGTATCCGTGGCGGCCGCGCCGACCCGGCGGCGGCGCTGCAGTGGTACAGCGTGGCGATGAAGATGGGAGATGCCACGGCACGTGCGCGTGCCGATGCGCTGATCCAGCGGCTGCGATCGGCGGCATCACGCGGCGACGCTGAAGCCCGCGCAATCCTCAATCCGTCAATTCACTGAACGGCAGGTTTATCATCAGCGTGCCGGGCTCGGCAGGGCTGGCGCTGAGACTGGTGGGGGCTGCTGCGCCGGTTGGTGGGCACGCCACTCCAGGAAACGGGTGAACAGCGCGTCCCGGTTCTGTCCAAGCCCGCTTCCGCCGCCCGTTTCCTGCATGAATTTCAGGAAGTCCTCGAACGAGGACTTGAGAGCCAGATCGTAACCGGCGCCCGATGTTGTCGTCCGTCGCTCCAGCCAGTCCTGCGCCGGTCCGAAGCGTGAATCCATCCCGGCACCTCTGCCGCCAGGTTGACCTCCCTGCCGCTTGGAGTGTCGCGGCGGCGAGAGCTCCTCGAAGTTATCGAAGAACGCCTCGACGAAGGCGCTGGTGCGCCTGTAGCGATCGGTATTTCGCTCCCAGTTGTAGACAGCCATTACAGCTCCGACGGCAACCGTGTCTGCTGGCTGCTGCTCGCTGATCAGGGCTGGGTAATCTGCATGCGTCAGGGATGAGGGCAGGTAGATGCGAAGCAGGTCGGCGCTCAAGGCACCGGCAGGAAATGTAGTGCGCTCCCTGGTTCGATTTTACGGAATAGGTCCAGTCGGCTTGCCGGCGACAAAACCATCGCCGCGATTTCGCCATCCTTCAGCTTCTCCAGAGCCAGTGCCTGGTCGAAATTCGTCGGCTCGACTTTCAGACCGAGAGCGCGGAAAAGGGTAGCCGAAGTCATCGCCGTGCCGCTACCGGCGACATCGACATTGACCTTCCTTCCCGCCAGGTCAGCAAGTTGCGAAATATCCCCGCCCGCCAGGATATGGACCTCCTCATTGTACAGCTTGGTTACGTAGCGGATCCGTTGCTCGATGTTGGGGTAGAGGTTGTCCTTGCGAATGAACCCCAGCACGTCTGATTGGACGATTGCTACATCGACGCCGCGCAAATAAAGCAGATCGGTGATGTTCTGCACCGAGCCTTTGCCGACGATCGGCAGGATGCGCAGCTTGTCGCCCTTGTCGAGCACCGCTGCGAGATCGCTGGCAATCCGGATGTAAGTGCCGTTGACGCCGCCCGAGATGATGGCGATGGTTCCCTGGTTGACGCGCTCACGCTGCGCCTCCAGCGACTGCGCGCGTACTGCGGCGGCCCCGTTAAGCGCCAGCCCGACCACAAGACTGAACATCGCTATTTTCTTCAGCATCGGGTTCCGCTCCTCGATGAACCAGCACCAGCCGATAGCTACGTCTGGCGCAAGTGTCGCCAAATGATCGAGAAGCCGGCAAGCATGGTAGTGAGCGGTTAATCCACCCCACCCTCGTTTCCCGTGATCAGCCGGACGCTTCGGCCCCAGGTGAGGTATGACCACAACCAATCGAGCAACACCGCCGCACGGCTGCGCGCATCCACCAGGAACCCGACGTGCACGGCCCCCCAGAGCCACCAAGCCACGCTGCCCGTGAGGTGCAGGCGGCGGAGATCGGCGACCGCGGCCTTGCGGCCGATCGTTGCCATGGACCCCCAGTCGCTATATCGAAACGGGCCGGGTGGGCGGCGCCCCTCGATGTCGGCGCGGATGTGGCGCGCGACGTAGTAACCCTGCTGCTTGGCGACGGGCGCAAGACCGGGTAGCGGCTTTCCGTCGGCGCCCTTGCACGCGGCTGTGTCGCCGATAGCGAAGATCGTTGCCTGTCCCGGCACCGAAAGATCGGTCTGCACGACGATGCGGCCACTGCCGTCACGGTCGGCACCGAGCCAACGGGCGGCGGGTGACGCCATCACCCCCGCCGCCCAAAGTACTGTCGCCGCCTCGATACGTTCGTTGCCAATCCGCACCCCTTCGTGGTCAATTTCCTCTACCTTCGCGCCGGTCCGCACCTCAACGCCAAGTGTCTCCAGCGAGCAGCGCGCACGCGCCGACAACGGCTCCGCCATCGCCGGCAGGAGGCGGGAAGCCGACTGCACCAGGATGACACGCGCCTGCGCCGGATCCACGCTGCGGAAGTCGCCTCGCATACCGTGGCGGGCCAGCTCAGCGATGGCACCAGCCAGTTCGACGCCGGTTGGCCCTCCTCCGACAATGACGAAACTGAGCAGGCGGCGCCGCTCCTCGACATTCTCGGCTGTTTCGGCGCGCTCGAAGGCGGAAAGGATACGAGCCCGGATCGCCGTCGCATCGTCGATCTTCTTGAGACCGGGCGCAGCCTCCCAGTCGTCCCGGCTGAAATAACTGTGCCGGGCACCGCAGGCCAGCACCAGATAGTCAAAGCCAATCCGCCGGTCTGCGGTGATGACCTCGCGTGCATTAACATCGACCCCAGTAACGCGGGCCATGGTCACCCGACAGTTAGGGTGACCGCGCAGCAAAGTGCGGATGGGCGTTGCGATCTCCGAAGGCGAGAGGCTGGCGGTCGCAACCTGGTACAGCAGCGGTTGAAAAAGGTGATAGTTGCGGCGGTCGATCAGCGTAACCTGAGCCCACGCGTGCTTCAGCGCCCGCGCCGCTGCGACGCCGCCGAAACCAGCGCCAACGATCACCACTCGAGGCACCCCCTCCAGCCATCCGACATCCGTGCCGAGACTGGGGAATAGTCGCACCAGCCGCGCAGCGAGAAGCCGGTCCAAGGCCAGTGCGCCGCCGCCGCGTGTAAGCAATGCCGCGAGCAGCAGCCCCAGCAGCAGACCCGCGTCGTCACCGCTGCCCGCCGGGACGAACAACAGTGCCGGCAGCAGCGCTGCCGCAGCGAAACGAGTGCCCAAGCCGAAGGCGAGCAAACCTGAAAACAGCCCCAATGCTGCAGCGACAATGATGGCGGCTCCCCCGCCAGCCAAGGCGACGCTAGCTGCATGGAGAAAGACGCCAGCGACGATCAATCGCACCAGGAGCAAGCCGAACGGCAACGCCCAGTGGTCGAGAAATTTGCCGACAGCAACGACCGCCCCGGCGAATGGTAACGCCGAGCTGGAAAGATGCGGCGCGATCGCGCGGTCCAGCGAGAGATTGATCCGGCGCCACGCAGTATCAGCAGGCCGAGCAACAGGATCTGATAGACCTGCGCATCCAGCGCTGCGTAGGTGAGTTGCAGGAACAGCGCCCAGGCAAACAGTGGCAAGGCCGCCGCACGGGTGAACAGCCCGATCAGCAACAGCAGCGGGCACACGAGCTCAAACCCCGTGCCGATCGCCGCGGCAACAGCAGGCGACACCCCCGGCACGGGATGCTCGGCGGTGTAGAGAAATACCGTGGCTGGCCAATTGATTGTTTTGAGGACGCCGGATGCGAAGAACGACTGCGCCAGCCAGATGCGGATGAACAGGTCGAGCAAGGGTGCGGCGACAGTTTCCAGCACTCCGCGCAGCCTGTGCATCCCTTCGGCCACTGGCGCCCAGCGGGAGCCGATCAGGCCCTTTACCTCTGCTCGCGTCATCGCTCGCTCCTCATTACCCGCTCAGCCAACATCATGGCGTTACAAGGCAGTTATCAGGAAATGCCGAGGCATCAATATTTCGATAGGTTGGGGCTATGGTGCCCGTAAGCAGGAAGGGCGAAGGAAGAACTCAAATGGACGAGCAGGACGCGGAAGGCTCGCCGATCTCGCGCCTCGGACGAGAGCTGAATGTGGCACAGCAGGCGCTGCATGAGCCGGGGGCAGGCGCAGTTGCCAATCTGGAATGCCGGATCGCGGACTTGCAGGAGCGGTTATTGTCGACGCCGGCGCGGTCGCTCGATGACGTCGCGGCGCGGCTGGATGTGGCGCGGACGATCATCCAGTCGCTCGGCCAACGCGGCTACCTGCTGGACCTGATCGAGACCTGCATCGCCGACCTGAGCATTCTGGCAGCGGCCATGCCAAATCGAACGCCGCCGCCGGAGTGAGTCATCGGCCGAATCGTCAGCGTGGCGGGAGCCGCCTCGCGGAGCGGCCGAGAGCTTCGCCGGGCCGGTTAGGCACGAAATTCATATCGTTTTCAGAGACCTAGGAAACCGCTGCATATCACTAATTTCTTATGTTGGCGGACTGATCGCCGACCGCCGATAGTAGATGGTCATTGTTATGCTGGCGTGACACTTGCATGGCCGGCGACAGCGGGAGCGGAGTCAGAGGCAATGCGAGCATTCGTCACCGAGAAGTGGCCGGAAATGCTGGTGGTGGTGGGTTTCGTATTAACCTGGACAGCAATCGTTCTGCCTCGCTTTAGTCCCATGTCGCGCCGCCGCGCCGTTCCGCGGCAGGCGCCCCGCGTCCGGATTTCCGCTGTTCGTGTGCTTCCCCCTCGATGCAACCCCGCAAGGTCTTGTTGAAGCGCGTTCGCCCGCGCCGCTTAAGGCAGCGTGGCTTCTTCATCCCGCATCGGCATGCTGATAAGATAGCCGTCGTCGCGGCCTCTGGTTACCCGGCGCTGGCACCGCTGTTCGCTGGCGCCGAGCCGGCGATGCACGCACTCCTCGACACGATCGACGGCTACGCCACGGCGCTGCTGGCGATCGACCCAGCGGCGCCGCCGCCCGCTCCGCGCTTCCGGCAGGACTGGTTTCCCCGTCTCGACGCACTTGCCGCCTACGCGATCGTACGAGCCCGCTGCCCGGCGCGGCTGGTGAGGTCGGCTGCGGCCACTCCACCCGCTGGTTCGCCCGCGCCATGCCGACGCCAGCCTTTCCAGTCGCTTAACGGCGATCGATCAGCGGCCACGCGCCGCACTGGCAGATCTCCCCGTCGTCTTTTTGCGAACGACGCTGCAACGAGCCGGCGGGGCGCCGTTCGCCGATCTCCAGCCGGGGGACGTGCTCAGCCTGGATGGCAGCCACATTCTGATGCCGGGTACTGACGTCGATATCATGCTGAACCGCATCCTGCCGGAACTACCGCCGGGGATGCTGCTGCACATCCACGACATCTTCCTGCCGGACCCTTACCCAGCGCACTGGTCTTGGCGCGGCTACAACGAGCAGCAAGCCGTCGGAGCAATGCTCGCCGGCGGCGGCTGGCGCATCCTCTGGGCAAGCCGCTGGGTAGCGACGCGGCTGAACAACCGCCTCGCTTGCTCCGTCGCCGTCCGCCTGCCGCTGCTTCCTGGAGCCTACGAAACGAGTCTGTGGCTGGAAAAACAGTGACCAGCTAGCCGACCCCTTCCGGCATCGGGCTGACGCCGCCCTCCTCTGTCGCTTACCTTCCAGGTTGGCAGCGGGGCTGGACAACACCACGTCTCGCGGGGGGTGGCATCGATGGGGCGGCACCAACAATGCAGGCGGCGACCATCTTTCTTGTAGCGGTTCTGGTAACGTCACATAGCGTTGCAGCGGCCAACGCCGATGCTGAAACACCATGGCAGGCTCTGCAGGCGGGCGGGCATGTGGCTCTGATGCGCCATGCGACCGCGCCCGGCACGGGAGATCCGCCGGGGTTCAGGATCGACGACTGCACGACTCAGCGAACACTGTCCGCGGAGGGCCGCCTGGAGGCGAAGCGCATTGGCGCTGCTTTCCGCGCCCGCGCGGTGCCGGTCGAGGGCGTCTGGTCGAGCCAATGGTGCCGCTGTCTGGAGACGGCGGAACTGCTTGATCTCGGAACGCCCATCCCTCTGCCGGCGCTGAATTCGTTTTTTGAGGATCGCGGCGAAGAGGCTGACCGCACGGCTGCAGTGCGCGCCTTTCTCGCCGCCCTGCCGCTGGCAGGCACTGCGGTTCTGGTGACTCATCAGGTCAACATCACCGCGCTCACAGGTATCGTTCCCCGCCCTGGCGAAACGGTGGCGGCGAAGCCTCTGGCGGGTGGCGGGTTGAAGGTCGTCGGCCGCATTCCGCCGCCATGACGGCGGCGCCGACCTCACGCGTCGAGGCTGATCTCATATTCGCAGCGGCCTGGAATGTAGCTGCGGGGCTCGCGCGCAAGGAACCAGTCCATCGCCTCGTCCCAATACAGCACCTTCCAGTGCGGCAACGCTCGCTTCACTGCCCGGGCGATATCCAGGCCGTCGGCAGCAAATGCAACAAAGTCAAAACAGCCACCTCCCAGGTCCTCATAGGCAGATGGATCGCAGGCCTCGTAACGATCGTTCCAGGCGGCGAGGCGGGCGAGCAGCGTTTCGTCGATCGGCAGGATGCCATAGGCCTGCGCAGCCGCATCGGCCAGCTGGTAGCCGCACGAGCTGTAGTCAGCGACGATGCGAACCTTCGGCAAGGAGTACGCCATCCCAAGCGAGCGCGGTTCGACGGTGCAGCTAGTCTCGCTTCAAGCTTCGGCGTATGCAAGCGCCAGCCTGGGACTGAAAGCAGGAAGCATTAAGGATCGGGCGGACGACGCTCCGTCCTCGCGTTGCCGTGCCGGATTAATGTAGCCGTTTCGGCAATTCAGCGATGGCGGCGTCGATCAACGATCCTTGCTGCTTCGGCGTCAGCCGCTCGGCGAGGAGCTTGCGCGTAGCCTCGATGGCAACATCCACGGCACGGCCCCTGACCTCGTCGACAGCTGCCTTCTCCGCCTGAGCAATACGCTCCAGTGCCTGCGCCTCGCGCCGCTTCAGTGCGTTTTCCAACTCCCGCTTGGCGTCCACGGCCAAGCGCTCGGCCTCACGCTGCGCCCCGGTGAGGATGGAAGTGGCTTCTTCCGCAGCGTCGCGCTGCTTGCGTTCGTAAGTCGCGAGCATCGCCTGCGCTTCGTCGGCAAGCCTGGCCGCCTCATCGATCCTATTCTTGATCTTCTCGGCGCGATCGTCGAGCGCGACCCCAAGCAGGTTGAACGCGCGGCGGCCGATGAGAAACACAAAGACGGCAAGTGCCACCGCCACCATGAATTCCGCCGTCGCATAGAACGGCTCGGCATGTTCGGCAGCGTGCGCTGCCGTTTCCGCGGCCCACGCGTTCATCGGTCTTTCCTCCCGAGCGAAGCGTCGACGGCAGCCCGACGGCAGCTGGCTCAATCTTCTGGCCGATCAGCCGTTCGACGGCTGCGCCGGCGACAGCCACTGCCACATCTCGCAGACCGGCGATTGCGGCCGTGCGCGCCTTGTGGATGCGTTCCTCTGCAGCGTCAACCTCGCTCGCCAGCCGGGCCCCGAGGGCCTCGTGGTTCGCCGCAGCTTCCGCCGCCGCCGCCTCGCGCGCCTGCCGAACCTCTTCCGCCGCCTTGGCACGAACGTCGGCGATGGTCTTTTCGTACTCGGCGACTGCGTCTTCGGCTTCTGCTCAAGTCCTCGGCACGACGCAGGCTGAGGTTGATGCGCTGCTCGCGCTCCTCGAGCACCTCGCCTACGCGCGGCAGGGCAACCTTCGCCATCAGCAGGTAGAGGACGGCGAACGTTATCGCCAGCCAGATCAGCTGTGGTTGCCAAACGGTCGGATCAAACTGCGGCATGATCAGTCTTTCCGCAAACGGGCGGCCCGGGTGACCCGGCCCGCCGGTCGGATCAGAACACGAAGAGCAGAATGAGAGCGACGACCAGCGCGTAAAGCGCGATGGCCTCGACCAGCGCGAAACCGACCCACATCGGCAGCTGGATCAATGGCTGCGCTGCCGGGTTACGGGCGAGGGAGGCGATCGTCGTAGCAAAGATGTTGCCGATACCGGCGCCTACACCGCCGAGACCAATGACCGCGAGACCGGCGCCGATCAGTTTTGCTGCATCCACTTCCATTGTTTTATTCCCTACCCAGCGGTTTCGAAGAAGTAACTCAGATGCGGATCGCTGGCGCGACCCTTCCCCAGACTTGTTTCCTCAATGCATATGCAGGGCATCATTGAGGTAGATGCAGGCCAGCACGGCATAAACGTAGGCCTGCAGGAAGGCGATCAGAAATTCCAGACCGGTCAGAGCGATCGTCGCCGCCATCGGAACAAGCGCCGGCAGCACGCCGATCGCTCCCATGCTGGCGACGAAGCCAGCGGCAAAACCGGCGAACACCTTAAGCAGCGTGTGCCCCGCCGTCATGTTCGCAAACAGACGCAGCCCAAGGCTGATCGGGCGGAAAAAATACGAGAGGATCTCGATCGGCACCAACAGCGGAGCGACATACCAGGGCGTGCCGTGCGGCAAGAAGAAACCAAAAAAGCCGATGCCGTGCTTGGCGAAAGCAATGACCGTCGTACCAACGAAGATCAGGATCGCCATCCCCAGCGTTACCGCCAAGTGCGATGTGTAAATCCGTAAGGAACCATGCCCAGCATGTTTCCCAACAGAATGAAGAAGAATAACGAAAAAATGAACGGAAAGTAGGAACGCCCCTCGCTGCCAACGTTGGTCCGCAACATATTCGCTACGAATTCGTAGGCAAGTTCAGCGACTGATTGCAGTCGCCCCGGGACCAGGGCACGGGACTGCACGCTCACCACCAGGAAACCGGTGATCAGCAATACGGCGATGATCATAAACAGGCCGGAGTTGGTGAGCGACGCGTCAATCCCGCCGATCTGAATCGGGATGATCGACTTGATCTCGAACTGATGGAGTGGATTGGCCACCGCGGTCTCCGCCCTCTTTTTCCGACCGCACGCTGGTCGGCGTCTCTGTTTCGTTGCCCCTTACCTCCGGTGGCGGTTCCGCCTGATGGAACCCCAGAGCGCCGTCGTAACCGCGCACCGTCCGGTAAACGTTCCACATCCCGGCAGCCGCGCCGAGAAAGAAGACCAACGCGATCATCCCCACGGCGCGGAAACCGAGCCACCGATCCAGAAGCCAACCGACGAGCGCGCCCCCACGACACCCTCCGACCAGGTCGGTGGCGATGGTGAACGCCA
Source organism: Rhodospirillales bacterium (assembly GCA_016712375.1). GTDB lineage: Bacteria > Pseudomonadota > Alphaproteobacteria > Rhodospirillales > Defluviicoccaceae > Defluviicoccus. The sequence goes on along the minus strand of JADJRE010000005.1, from coordinate 311,787 downwards.
TGCCATACCCGGACGTTGTGCCACCAACCACCGCCCCGCCTTTTCTGGAGTTTTCCTCCTTCAGGCGGTCTAATCGAGCGTCGAGCTCGCTCAGGCGGTCCTTTGGGGCGTGCACGGTCATAGCACGCTGATTTCGGTTCGCCTTGGACGCCCAATGCGCCGCAGGACGGACGGACGATAGAGAGGCTGTCGGGACCGTGTCAAGGCTGCAAAAAAAAACTCGCCGCGACCGCGAGAGCCTTGGCTAAGCCACTCTAACTTATCGAGACGCAGTGCAGCATTGGAACAACGTCCGGGTGCCATCCAATCAACGGCAGACGCATCGGGCGAGAACATGTCGGTCGGCTCTTTGTCCGCAGGAGACACTCTTCCTCCGAGCAGGAGGCGCACCGCTGCGCACTCCGCGATGGCCGGGCGAGGTAACAGAGCTTAGCGACGCCGTCCTGAACAGGCGCGCTAGACCGGGCGCTCCTTGCTCTCTGCGCCCGGCAACGACAAGAGTTACCAGTAATCGGTCAAAGCTTCAGGACGAACGCTTTCGTCCGTCGAGGAGATCGGCGTCGAAAACATAAACGCCGACGCCCGGGTCGTTCTTGATGTCCGGGATCAGGTGCAACTGCTTGACGGCGCGCATTTCTTCCGGATTCGCCGGATCGACGATGATCACGCGCTTATCGGAACCGTCAAATGGAAATGGGAAAAGCGTATACTTAATCCGGCCGTCTGGAAGAACCTTGGTTTCAACATGCCCGCCAAACGACTTCTGCGGATACATGTTGTAACGACGTTGATTTGGATTTGGCTCCTCGCTCGGAGCATCCTTGCCAACAACACCAAGCTCGTCGTCGGCTGGTTTTGGACCGATAGTTTCTTCCGTCATGGCTCGCCGTTTTTCTTTCAGTTTCAGGTTCAGCTGACCGCCCGCGGGAGGATCCACGCCTTCGCCGGGAGACTCGGACGAGTCCAAGGGAGCACAGAAATCGCTCTCAATATCCGGCCTGAATTTCATTGCTGCCACACACAAGCGAGTTACGGAAAAGATGGACTGCGGCCTGCTTGGTGTCAACTCAGGCGGCAAGCATGGCAGACCAGCGCAGGAAGCAGCACCAGACTCGAGTTAGCGACTACGCGCTTCGGCGGGTCTGGACGGCTTGGCAGGAGGTCCACCGAAACCAGACGCGATACACCTCGCTCGGCCATGGTCACGCCAAACAGCCTCTCCATGCGCGCCATTGTCAGGCGATGATGGGTAATAACCAGGAAGCGGGTGCCGGCGACGGCGAGATCGCCTAGCAGCGCGCAAAAACGATCGACATTGGCGTCATCGAGTGCCGCGTCCACTTCGTCCAGCACACAGATGGGCACTGGCCGGCCAAGAAAAAGCGCAAAGCGCAGCGCCAGTGCCGTCAGGGTCTGCTCGCCGCCGGAGAGCAGCGACATCAGCTGCAGCTTCTTGCCCGGCGGGCTGGCCATGACCTCGAGACCGGCCTGCAGAGGATCGGCGCTTTCGGTCAGCGCCAGGTGCGCATGTCCGCCGCCAAACAGCCGGGCGAACAGGGCCTGGAAGTGCCGGTCGATCTCGGCGAAGGCAGCTTGCAGGCGCTCACGACCTTCGCGATCAAGTTCAGCGACACCCCGCCGCAGCTTCGCTACTGCCTCCAGCAGATCAGCGCGCTGGCGCCGCAACTCTTCGATCTGATCGCGCAGCTGTGCCTCCTCGGTGTCGGCACGAAGGTTGATCGGTCCCATGACCTCCCGCTCACGGCGGAGCCGCTCGAGCCGCCGCTCCTCAGCAGCAACGTCGCAACTTGTCGTGGGCAGCGTGCCGATGATTTCCGGCAAGCTCTGCGGCCGCACATCCAGCCTTTCGGCGATGCTGTCGGCGATGGCCGTCGCTTGCGATTCCGACTGCTTCTGCTCTGCTTCGGCACGCACCCGTTCCTCGCGCGCCTCGCCAAGTGCGCGTTCGGCCGCCCGCAATGTCCGGTCTGCCTCGGTCAGTGCTGCTTCCGCCGCAGCGAAAAGGTCGGCGGCGCCGCGCCGCTCGGTTTCGGCTCGCTGCAGCCGATCGAGCAGATCTCGCCGCCGCTGTGCCAGCAGTGCCGGCAGCGCGTCAAGTCGCGCCAGATCTGCTTCAGCCTGCCGAAGCCGTTCCCTTCGCTCGACGAGTTGGGCGCTGGTTGCCTTCAGTCGCCCTTCCCATGATGCAAGTTCCGTCTCCAGCGTCTGCAACCGGCGTGCGCGCCCGGCGCCGTCGCGCAGCAGCGAATCGCGACGGGCTCGACATTCCACCTCGCCCGCACGTCCTCGGCCGAACTCGACGCGCAATGTTTCTATTGCCGAAGTCTCAACGGTATCGGGCAGCGACGCGATCTCGGCCTCGACCTCTGCCAGTCGCGCCGCGGCCTCTTCCAACTCCGGCGCGATCGCCCTTAGTGCGTCATCGGCGGCCGCCAGCCGCTGCTCCAGTCGCAGGCGGAGGCGCGCAGTTCGGCCATTGCACCTGTTGCCGTTCGAAGCGCGGTTTCGCCAGTCGCACCCGCGACCGCTGTTCCTGTTCGGCCGACGTCGCTGCACGAGCGGCGGCGCGCCGGTCCTGCCATGTGGCGCGACGAACCTTCCCTAGTAGCTCTTCCGCGGCCTGACGCTGCGGGCGTAGCGCGTCCAGGCGCGCCCGTTGACGCAGGCGGACGGCGGCGGGCGAGGGTGCATCGGCGCGTCGTGTGTAGCCGTCCCAGCGCCAGGCGCCGCCGTCACGACTGACCAGCCGTTGTCCTGGAAGCAGTGCCGGCTGCAGTCGGCTGCCATCGGCTTCGTCAGTGACCAGCCCAATCTGACTCAGGCGGCGCGCGAGAGCCGGTGGAGCCTCCCCCTCCAGCCGAAACGCCGCTATGCCATCGGGCAACGGGGGCGGCGCACCCTCGTACTGTGGCAACACTCGCCAATGCGTCGGAGCGCCGTCGTCACATCCCGCCAGCAGATCGTCGCCCAACGCCGCCGCCATCGCCGGCTCCAGGCCGGCTGCAACCCGCAGCGCGTCGAGCAACGCGGCGCTCGCGTGTTCGTCAGTTCCACCCAGCAGCTCCGTCAGCGCCGACACTTCAGCCGCCAACTGGGTCGCCTGCGTCTCGGCGGCGCGCAACCTGGCGGCTTCCTCCGTCTCCTCCTCCGCCAGTTTGGCACGCTTCGACTCTGCCTGCGTCAAGGCGTCCCGCGCCGCCTCCGCCTCGTGTTCTGCCGCGGCGACGGCAGCCTCGGCGATGTCGAGTGACGACAGATGGCGCGCTTCGCTGAGTGCCGCCTGCCGACGCTGCGCCGATTCCTGATGCCGTCCCTCGGCCCGCCGCTGCCGTGCCGCTGCTTCCTCACGACTGCGCAACAAGCCTGCACGCCGGGCACCATCGGCGGCTGACTGCTCGGTCAGCCGCATCATCCGCTCCTCCAGCGCACGCGCCCGCGCCGCCGCTTCGGCAAGCGCGGCTTCCGCTGCCGCCAGCTCTGCCGACTCGCCGCGCCGTCGCTCCAGCAGCCTGTCGCGCTCGTCGCGCAGTCGCGCGGCCGTCGCCGCCGCGTCGGCCGCCAGCGCCTCGTCGCGGCGCAGATCCTGGGCCAGCTGTCGCATTGTGGATCGCGCCGATTCGGCCTCGCGCGCGAGGCCGCGCTCCTCGCCATCGAGCGCATCGCGCTCCGCCGCCAGCACCAGCAGCGCCGCCGCCGCCGCGCTGTCCAACTGGCGCAGTTCTGGTAATGCCGCCGCCACGTCGGCTTGCCGCACCGCCGCTTCTGCGGCGGCGCCGGTGGCACTCGCCACCGCTGTCTCCGCTGTCTCCAGCCGTGTCTGCGCCGCCACCAGCCCTTGCTCGGCGGCTTGCCAGCGCAACCAGAGAATCGTCGCCTCCAGCGTCCGGATCTGCGCCGAAAGGGTGCGATAGCGGCTCGCCTGCCGACCCTGCCGCTGCAATTGCGCACGCTGCACGTCTAATGTCGCCAGCACGTCGTCGAGCCGTGCCAGGTTGGTCTCAGCCGCCTGCAGTCGGAGTTCAGCCTCGTGTCGCCTGGTCTGCAGCCCGACGATGCCGGCGGCTTCCTCCAAAAGAGCCCGCCGATCCGCTGGCTTCGCCGAGATCAGCTGCGACACTTGGCCTTGCGTCACCATCGCCGCCGATCGGGCGCCGCTGGCGGCATCGGCGAACAACAGATGGACGTCGCGAGCCCGAACCTCGCGCCCATTCACCCGGTAGGACGATCCACGGTCGCGCTCGATTCGGCGGCTGATCAACAGCTCCTCGACGGATCCCCACGGCGGCGGGGCCGTTCCCGAGCTGTTGTCTAGCTCCAAGGTGACTTCGGCGATGTTCCGGCCGGGCCGATCGCCGCTGCCGGCGAAGATGACATCGTCCATCTCGCCGCCGCGCATCTGCTTTGCGGAGGTCTCGCCCATGACCCAGCGCAGTGCCTCGACAAGGTTGGATTTGCCGCAGCCGTTCGGGCCGACGATGCCGGTGAGCCCTGGCTCAAGCAACAGCTCCGCCGGATCGACGAACGACTTGAAGCCGGCGATCCGCAGTTTGTTGAACTGCAACACCTCGTCGCAACCGCCTTCCTGGAGTAAAAACGGGCGCCGCCGGCGCGGTTACTTCGCCGCTGCCAACGTTTCGTCAATCACCTTCTTGAAGTCGGCAAACGAGTGAGCGCCAGCCATCGGCCGGCCATCGATAAGGAACGACGGCGTGGAATTGATGCCGTCGCGCTTCTGGCCTTCTTGCGCGCGCGCCTGAATACCCTGCAGTAGTGCCTTGTCGGCGAGGCACGCGTCCACATCAGCGGGCGCCAGTCCAGCGAGCTGGGCACGGACCTTTATATCAGTCAGAGGATCATTGCCGCGCGCCCACGCTTGCTGATCGCGGAACAGCATGTCGACGAAACCGAAGTAGCGGTCGGGCGGCACGCAACGGCGACCATCGCGGCAGCCATCGCGCGTCCATCCAGCGGAAAATCGCGCAGTATCAGACGCACCAGCCCTTGTCGATGTACTCCGCTTTGATCTGCGGCAGTACGTCACGGTGGAAGTCGGCGCAATGCGGACAGGTCAACGACGAATATTCGATGATGGTAACTTTCGCCTGCGAATTCCCGAGCGAGCGTTCCGCCAGCATCGCCTCGACCGGCGGCAGGGCGCCCGCCCGCAAAGGCAGCAGCGCCGCGACCAGAATGAGTATGCCCACCACCATCTTTTGCACGACACCGCTCCGGAGCCACAACATCTAGGAACTATAGGCTCCAGCCGCCACGCTGACAAGCCCACGCGACCTTTGACGCTGCGAGTGTAAGAGGCGGCGGCGAGGCCGTGCCGCGGTACATCGCTCGCTCGGCCGACCTGAGCCCTCAGGCTTTGGTGCGCAACGCCTGCTCGTGGATGCGGAACCACTGCAAGCCTACGAGCGCCGGGCCGTTGACGATGCGGCCCTCGTCCATCCACCGCCACACCTCGTCGGGCGAAGCGGTGATGACGCGGATGTCCTCATGCTCTTCGTCGAGGCCATGCAGACCGCCGCCGCACGGCGGAGCGTCCACCAGTCCATAGAAGAGCACAACGGTTTCGCTGGAACCGCCGGGGGTGGTTAGGATCGGCAGGATGGTGCGAAGCTCCCGAACGACGCACCCGGCCTCCTCCACCGCTTCCCGGCAGATCACTTCTTCCGGAGTCTCATCGTGATCGATGATGCCGGCGACGATCTCGATCAGCCACGGCGAGAAGGCCGCCGTCAGGTGGGGCTGCTGCGCCGCTACCAGGGCGCCGGTGCGGAACTGCTCGATTAGTACGAGCACATCTGCTTGCGGATCATAGAGCACGGCGGCCACCGCATGGCCGCGATCGAATATTTCCCGCCGCATCGGCACGCCCCAACCACCGGCGTACAGCCGGTGGCGCAGCCGATAGACGTCGAGGCGAAAATAGCCGGCGTAGCCCATCCGCTTTTCAGGACCTCGACGTCTGCGGCCCCGAATGGCGCCAGTTCGGCAGGGCGATTGTCGCGGTCGCTCATTCCGCCGGCCTGCCCGGCAGCGTCGGCTTGTTCGCCAGGATGTCGCGGATCTCCGCCAGCAGCACCACATCCTCCGCTGGCGGCGGCGGCGGGGCGGCGGCCTCCTCGTCCATGCCGGCCACCCGCTTCAACCGGTTGATCTGCTTTACAAGCATGAACACGGCAAAGGCGACGATGGCGAAGTTGATGAGCGTGTTGATAAAACTGCCGTAGGCAATGACCGGCGCGCCAGCCGCCCGCGCCGCCGCCAGCGAAACGAAGTCCTGCCCGGACAGGTCGATGTAGAGATCGCTGAAATCAACCTGGCCCAGAATGAGGCCGATCGGCGGCATGATCACATCGTCGACTAGCGAGGCGACGATCTTGCCGAAAGCAGCGCCAATGATAATGCCGACCGCGAGGTCTACGGCATTGCCCTTGACGGCGAACTCGCGGAACTCTCTAAGCAGTGCACGCATGTTCTTGGGTTCCTCGTTGATATGCAGCAGCCCCGACGCTGCACGCTCCGCTGCGCCAACGCATACGATCTCGCCGGGAAATGCGTCAACCTTGCGATGTTGACCGAAGCACGAAGGGGTCCGCCGACAGCGGTCTGCGGCACCATCGCGTTTCGGCGGACGGGGAGAAACGGAGTAACGGGATCTGGGCTACGGCCTGCGTATGCTATGCCCTCGGAAATAGCTGGCGTGGGCGCCAGGGCAATGGCGCCCTCGCTGCTGCAGAAGCGCCAGCCGGCCGCGTATGCAGGCGACCCTAAAGCCAAGCCCCTGATGAATTGGCAACTTCACGGCGACCCGCTCCCGGCATCGCGGGGGACGGAACCGTATGCGAGATAAGCCTTGACAAATAGGAATATTAATTGATAATGCGCTCATTATAGGATTTTTTACTTATATTGATCGCGCCGAGCAAGGTGCGGACCGCTCTGGTTCCGCCGCATAAGCCGATACGGAGTCTAAATCGCCGTGCAAGCTATGAACGAAAAAACCGGCAGCGAAGCCGAGAAGAAAAGTATTCAGACCGACGAGATCGCCGGCCTGATCTTCGCGATTACCGCTGGGTTGCTGCTGATGATGACCTGTTGCGGCTGGCTGATCATTTTCGTTGGCCTCAGCGATCTGAGCGATCGCATCGACGACGTACGCTCAGAACGGTTCGCGCAGCTGGGAGACATAAAAACGACCATCCGTGAGTTTGATGGCAAGCTTGGGACGCTGGTCGACAAGCTACAGCGCGTCGAGCAAATGGCACTTGCCGGTGGAGAAGCCGATCGACGGGCGGCGGTGTGCGGGGACTCGGGCCGTCGCCCAGCCTCGACACCACCGCGCGAGGAGAACTCCAATGACCGCCGAAAATAACGCCGAGCACAAGGAGCCGCTGCGCTCGCCGGCCCGCGCGGACTTCTATCGATATGAGGAACATCGGCGAGAGCCGGCCGATGGCCGAAATTGGATCGCCATCGACAAGACGACGGCAATGATCGTAGGCGCCATTGCCTCCGCCTCGCTCGCCGTCGCCATAGCCGGCGGAACAGCGCTGGTACAGAAGGTCGATGAGACGGCAAAAGACGTCGAGCGCGGACGCGCCGAGCGAATTGCCGACTTCGGCGAGGTCTCGAAAAACATCAGCATCGTCGAGACCAAACTTAACCAGCTGATATCGCAGCTTACTCAACTTGAGCTGCGGATCGAACGTTCGATCTCAAACGATCTGGCAGCCCGAGACAAGAAGATAGAACAGATGGAGAAGCAGATGAACGAATTCCGGGACAACTTGAACGACATCGATCGTGATAAGCGCCGGGTTCGATGATTCTCTCATTCGCACACTTTGCAAGGCAGCGGGCAACGAGAGGATGCGCTGTTTGAAACCTGCCGATAAGGCTGATTGGCTGCCTTGCTAGTGTCGCCAATGCTATTGTGGCGCTTGAAAGTTGCGTCACATGGAATTAAGACAACTTTACATACTGCTGTAAGGCCGCCACGCCAGTTAACGAGGCCCGCAGCAACTCAAAGTAGGATGCGCCGCAGCCACGCTGAACCGCTTGACAGACGGGACGAAGGGGATCAGAGTCATCGTAGTGTCAACAGTAAGTGGAGGGTGCTTCAACCGCATGACTCCACCGGACCAATACTAGGTTGCCGATCCCTTGGCGCCGGCAATTTACCTCCAAGTCCAGGATCATGCTCGCTTTAGTCGAGCGCGGATGCAGAAGTTGCTCCGCATAGAGACCCTCGCATCCGCCTAAGGGCATATGGAGCGAGGGTCTTGCATTAGTATTCCCTTCGCTTTTCTGCCGCCTGTCTGACCGTTGCCGGATCGATATCGACGGCGATTACCGCCGGCTGAATTTCCGCCCGCCTTCGCTCAGCCGTAAAGTCAACCTGCTCGCCCGCGTCCGGCAGCGATTGCAGGTAAAGGTCGCGCTGCGGTAGTGGAATCTTGATCCCGTGTTCGCGGAATAGATCGAGAATTTCAAGGAATACGTCGCTGGAGACGTTGTGGATACCGTTGCGTACATCGGCAATCCAGAAGCGAAGCTCCAGGTCCAGGCCGTTTTCGCCGCAGCCAATCACCAGAGGGTTGGGGACGGGTGTCTTCAAGACGCGGGCGGGCCGGCCAGCAGCCTCCCGCATCAAGGCCAGCGCCTGGCGGACATCGCTGTCGTAGGCAACGCGCACCCTAATCTTCAGGCGCACATTGTCGTTTTGATGCGTCCAGTTGAACACCTGATGGGTAATGATGTCTTCGTTGGGGATCAGAAACTGCGTGCCGTCCCGGGTCTCCACCTCGACATACCGGGCGCCCAGTGAGGCCACCCAGCCGAACGTGCCCCCGACCTCAAGGATGTCGCCCGGCTTGATCGACCTGTCGAGCAACAGGACGATGCCTGCAAACAGGTTGGACACGGTGCGTTGCAGACCGAAGCCAATGCCGACACCGACCGCCCCGGTGAATACCGCGAGAGCAGTGAGATCGATGCCGGCGGGTGCCAGCGCCAGAAAAAAGGCAAGGCCGATCAATACGATCGTCGCCAGTTTGCCGAACAGCACCTTGGCGGTGGAGGTGAGAGAGGCGACGGCGGCAAGGCGGCGCTCAGCAAAACGTCCGGCTATGCCGGCGGCCCACAACAACACTCCGAGCGTCAGCAGCACCTCGACAACCGTAAGCAGCGAGAGCCTTGAGTTACCCAGCGTGAACGAGATCTTCTGCAGCAAAACGATTGTCGGCGTGAGCAACCCCACGACGTGCAGAGCGGCGATGATCCAGGCGATAATGGCGATGATGCGCGAAATTGTGGCGTTGGGAATCAGCGCCGAGGCAAAGCGGATCAGCAGCCAAGCAGAGGCAAGATCCACGGCGACCGAGACCAGATGCGAGGGCCAGCCGAACTCGCGAGCCACCGCTGTCGCGCTCCAGAGGGCCGCCGTCCAAAGTGCCGGCAGCGACAGCGGCACGATGTTCTGGACATAAAATTGTTCTTGGTACTCGTCGACCGCCGTGTTGCGGGCGACGCGAAGCAGCAACGGTTCGGCAAGCCGAGCGGCCAACCACGCGCAGAACAGCGTGATAAAAATTGCCGGCAGCTGCAGGAGATTGGCCTCGGTCGTGATGTAGGTCTGCAGAAAGTCCCGGAAGGCGAGGAACCAGACCAGCAGACGGTCGGAGTTGACAAACGAATCCATGCAGCCTCCCGGTCGGGCTTCTGCCGGCGGGCTTTTGAAGCATCTCCCCGCGGCGCCCTTAAAGCGGTTGCAACCGCTTCTTGATCGCCATCATAGCGCGTCGGCGGCCGTCTTGCATGCTTCCGCGCAGCGGGCCGATCGCAAAGTTGTTTCCTTGCAACGCTTCGACCATGCGACTAGAAGCGCGTGTTCCTGCCGGCAAACGGATGGCGCCGATTGCGGCGGGAGCAGTACTCGCGCTGAACAGCCTGCTGCGGCGGGGCGATGGTTGCTCGGATTTTGTCGGCATGGACCTCACTCTGCTGTTTTTCATCGTTGTTTATCTCGCGATGGCCCTGGGCCGGCTGCCCGGCTTCCGCGTCGACCGCACCGGCGCAGCGCTACTTGGTGCGATCGCCATGCTCGCCACCGACCAGATAGGCTCCAACGAGGCTTGGAACTCTGTCGATCATTCCACGCTGGGCCTGCTGTTCGGACTGATGATCATTTCCGGCCACTTCACGGCCGCCGGCTTCTATGCGTGGGTTACAGAACGCACAGCCACTCTGCCCGTAGGTCCGCGTGTTCTACTGGGAACCATCATCGCCGTGTCTGCACTTCTCTCGGCAGTGCTCACCAACAACGTCGTGGCTGTCGCGATGGCGCCTTTGTTGGTCGACCTTTGCGCCGCTCGCAGGCTCAATCCGGTACCATATCTTCTGGCACTTGCCTGCGCATCAAACGTTGGATCGGCGGCGACAATCATCGGCAGCGCCCAGAATGTTATCATCGCCCAGCGAATGAACCTGTCGTTCGCCGGCTTCACCGCTGATACGGGACTGCCTGCCTTGCTGTCGCTGCCGGTGGTTTGGATGGTGATTGCCTGGGCCTACCGAATCGTTGGAAGGCCAAGGGCGGTGGCCAGGCAATTGTCTCCTCTACTACTACGGCGCTTGATCTTTGGGAGACGATCAAGGGTCTGATCGTCATCATCGGCGTTCTGATTGCCTTCATAGCAACCGACTGGTCGCGCAGCTATGTCGCGCTGGTCGGCGCCGCTTTTCTGCTGCTGAACCGACGGATCTCCTCGAAAGAGGTGCTGCACAACGTTGACGGTAATCTGCTGCTGATGCTGTTCGGCCTGTTCGTTGTCAATCAGGCGTTCGCCGACCTGCATCTGGTTCCCGGTTGGATCGCTGATTTGCGAGAACTCGGGATCGACCTCCATTCCCCCGGCTGGCTTTATCTCATCACCATGGCGGTGGGCGACGTCATTGGGAACACGCCAGCGGCGATGTTGCTGGCGCCCTTGTATCTTGCCGGCGGTGAGGCGTAGCTGGCCTCACCGTGGACCGGGTGAGCATGCATCCGCCCTTGGACGGCAAGTCCGAAGCGTAGATTGTGCCTGGTCCGCACCTTGACCTCTTGGAGGCTGGACGGTATCGAGGACGCGGCGTTTTGCCCGCAAGTCCGTATCCACAAGGTCAGTCGGTCGGGAGGTCATCGGCAACGACGAGGGGGTTGGGATGCAGGTCATCGGGGTCGACGTCAGCAAGGAAAACTGCACTGCGCCTGGCTGCGCGACGCTGCCCGCCGGCAGGTCCGGCCGAAGTCGGTCGCCAACACGGCCGACGGACCGCCGCCCTCCTCGCCTGGGCGACCCGGGTGACTGGCGCCGCCGCGGCCGAACTGCACGTCGTCCTGGAAGCGACCGGCGTCTACCACGAGGCGGCGGCGACCTCCTGCATGACGCCGGCTGCCACGTCTCGGTGGTCAACCCGTTGCAGGTCAAGCGGTTCGCCGAGGCCTGGGCGTCCGGACGAAGACCGACCGGCGACGGCCTGATCCTCGCCCTGTTCGGCGACGCCCGCCGGCCGGCCGCCTGGACGCCGCCGCCGGGCGGATCCGCCAGCGAAGGCACTCCTCGGCCGGCTCGCCGCCCTTGAACAGGACTTTGCCCGCGAGCTCAACCGGCTGGAGACGGCGCGTGCCGAGCCGGCCCCGACGCGGTGCTCGCTCGCTGCAGACGATGCTGGATGTGCTGGCGGCGGAGATCGCCGGCTGCGCCGGCAGATCGACGACCATCTCGACAGCCATCCCGAGCTGGAAGGAGCAGCGGGCGTTGCTGGAGAGTATTCCCGGCATCGGCGCCAAGCTTTCGCTGTGGTTCCTGGCCTTGTTCCGCAGTCGAACCTTCGCCTCTGCCCGTCAGGCGGCGGCGTTTCTCGGTCTCGTGCCGGTCGAATTCCAGTCCGGCTCCAGCGTGCTGGAAGCGGCCACGTCTGTCAAAGGCCGGGGATGCCGCTGGCGGGCCAGACTGTTCCTGCCGGCGATGGTCGCCGCCCGCTGGAATCCGTTGGTCCGCGCCCAGTACCAACGCCTGCTCGCCGCCGGCAAATCGAAGATGAGCGCCCTCGGTGCGGCGATGCGAGCTTGTCCACATCGCCTTCGGCGTCCTCAAACACCACAAACCGTTCGATCCGAACGTCGCTGCTTGACCAGGCAATACGGTATCTACGCTGAAGGCTCACTGGCCGGTGCGTCAATGGCATTGGCCAGTGCGCTCTCCAGCAACTTGGTAGTGTTCGGCAGTCTCGCCGGCATCATTGTCGTCAACGCTGCTGCCGCGCGCGACATCCCGGTCTCGTTCGGCGAATTTTCGCGGGTCGGTGTGCCAATCACGGTGCTTACCATGATCATTGGTTACGGCTGGCTGTTGCTGCGCATGGCCGCCTGATCACGTCGCGAGCGCGGTCGTCAGAAGGGAGGAACGGGCCAATGTTCGAGTCCGCTGAGCAGAAGCACGAAATCGACAAGGAGGCATTCAGGAAGGAAGAGCCGACGCTGCGCGAAGAGCTGCTCGACGCGCAGTTTGATCTCAACGAGAAGAAAGAGTTTCCGGTGCTGATCGTCATCACCGGCATCGACGGCGCCGGCAAGGGTGCTGCCCTCGCCCGCCTCTACGAGTGGCTTGATCCGCATACCTTGCGCACCGTCGCCTTCGATCAGCCCACCGATGTTGAGCGCGCTCGCCCGCCAATGTGGCGCTACTGGCTGGAGTTACCGCCCAAGGGCGATATCGGCATTTTCGTTGGATCCTGGTACCACGAGCCGTTGACGGCGCGCATTGGCGGCAAAATCGACGACTATGCTCTCGCCGGGACGACCGCGGCAATCAATCGCTTCGAGCAGATGCTGGCGGACGAAGGCGTGCTGCTGCTGAAGTTCTGGTTGCATCTGTCCGGCGTCGACAGGAAAAGCCGCCTGAAGCAGGCGCTGGAGGATGAAAGTGTCCGCCACGTACTGGAGCATCGCGGCTGGAAGTCGACGTACAAGGCAGCGATGCGAGTCGTGCAGCTGATGATGCAGCAGACCAGTACAGCCGCTGGCCCTTGGATCGTCATTCCTAGCGCCGACGCACGCTACCGCGACCTCACGATCGGCCAAACCATCTTGCAGGCTGTGCGTAAGCGGCTGGCTGAAGGGAGGTCAACGGCAGGCGCAACCGCGCCCGCCATAATTCCAACGCTCGACGGCAAGACGGTGCTTGATACCCTCGATCTAACGCAGAAGCTGAGTTCGGACGTCTACCGCAAGCAGCTCAGCCATTGGCAGCAGCGGTTGGGCGAACTTACCGATCGTAAGGCTTTTCGGGAGATCGCCGTCGTCTGTGCGTTCGAGGGCAACGACGCCGCCGGCAAGGGTGGCAGTATTCGCCGGGTGACGATGGCGCTCGATCCCCGGCGCTTTCGCGTACACTCCATCGCCGCACCGTCGGATGAGGAGAAGGCGCAGCCCTACCTTTGGCGTTTCTGGAGGCGGCTGCCGGCGAAGGGCCACGTCGCGGTGTTCGATCGCTCCTGGTACGGTCGGGTGCTGGTTGAACGCATTGAAGGCTTTTGCAGTGAAGCTGACTGGATGCGTGCCTACGGCGAGATCAACGAGTTTGAATCGCAGCTCGACGCGAACGGCATCGTCGTCGTCAAGTACTGGCTCGCGACCAGCAGCGCGGAGCAACTCCGCCGCTTCAAGGACCGGGAGAAGACCCCGTTCAAGCGCCACAAGATCACGGATGAGGATTGGCGTAACCGCGAGAAGTGGGATGCCTACGCGCAGGCGATCGGTGACATGGTCGACCGCACCTCGACCACAGCTGCGCCGTGGACGCTGGTCGAGGCCGAAGATAAGAAGTTTGCCCGCGTCAAAGTGCTTCGCACGCTGTGCGAGCGTATAGAAACGATGCTTTGAAACAACTGTTCAAGGCTGCTGCACGAAGCATAATCCGCCCGTCTTACGGGAACCATAATCCAATGCGATCGTTGGCGACGTAACTAGGCGTGCCGGTGGCTGGAATATGCTCGCCCGCAATGGAGTTGCCATGCGCAGTGGAACAGGCGGGACGCCGTCAAAAATCGCCAGGTATGGGAACCGCGTCTTCAATCAGGCGAACCTGATCGAGGACTTCTCTCGCACGCGGGCGACGACCGAGAGGCTGGCGTCGCCACTCAGGGCGGAAGATCAGGTCGTTCAGTCGATGCCGGACGCCAGTCCGGTGAAATGGCACTTGGCTCACACCACGTGGTTTTTCGAGACTTTTCTGCTGATCCCGTTCCTGCCGGGATGGCGGCGTTATGATGATCGCTGGGGATATCTGTTCAACTCCTATTATGAGGCGGTGGGCGCACGTCACCCGCGAGCCCAGCGCGGCCTGCTGACTCGTCCTTCGGTTCAGGAAGTCGCCCGCTACCGGAAAGCCGTGGACGCGGCCATGGCAGAGCTACTCGAAGCACCGGGCGAGAGCGCTGATGAAGTCACATCGCTGACCCGGCTCGGTATCAACCACGAACAACAGCACCAGGAGTTGTTGCTCACCGACATCCTGCATGCGTTCTCCTGCAATCCCCTGCGACCCGCCTACCATAAGCCGCCGGCTGCGGAACACCACCCGCAGCCAACCCGACCGAACTGGTTGAGCTACCCCAGCGGTCTTCGCGAAATTGGCAGCGACGGCACCGACGGTTTCGTCTTCGACAACGAAGGCCCTCGACACACTGTCTTCCTGCGACCCTTCCGTCTGGCCGACCGGCTGGTAAGCAACGCGGAGTGGTGTGATTTCATCGACGACGACGGATATCGGCGGGCCGCGTTGTGGCTGTCGGATGGTTGGGCCGCGGTGCAGGCGGAAAATTGGCGCGCACCCCTGTACTGGCAGGAAAATGGTAGCGGAGCGTGGCAGACGATGACGTTGAGCGGGATGCAGCCTGTCGATTTGGCGGCGCCTGTTTGTCACGTCGGCTTCTACGAGGCGGACGCCTTCGCCCGCTGGGCAGGCAAGCGGCTGCCCTCCGAGGCCGAATGGGAATTTGCAACGCGTGATCTGCCGGTGTCCGGCAACCTGCTGGATGAGATGCACCCGGTCGACAGCCCACTGCGGCCACTCGCGCCAATGGACGAAGGTCCGGGGCTGCGGCAGGCCTTTGGCGATGTTTGGGAGTGGACGCAGAGCGCGTATGCACCCTACCCAGGCTTTCGCCCAGCCGCGGGTGCCGTTGGTGAGTACAACGGCAAGTTTATGTGTAATCAGATGGTCCTGCGCGGCGGATCGTGCGCCACCCCGGCAGGTCACGTCCGGGCAACATACCGAAACTTCTTTTATCCCCAGCAGCGCTGGCAATTCTCCGGCTTGCGCCTCGCCGAGGATGTTTGACTATGGCGCCTTTCGCCGACGATACGGTTATCGACGTCGAACACCAGCCAGTCCGCGAATTCGCAAGGGCGGTGCTTGCTGGGCTAGCACAGGCGCAAAAGCAGATTCCCAGCAAATTCTTCTACGACGCAGAAGGCTCGCGGCTGTTCGACAAGATATGCGAGCTTCCCGAGTATTATCCGACACGGACAGCGATATCGATCCTGCGCGACAATGCTGCCGCCATTGCCGAAGAACTGCCGCCGGGAGCAGTGCTGGTTGAATATGGCAGCGGCGCCAGCGTCAAGGTGCGTCTGCTGCTCGACGCGATGCAGCGGCCGGCAGCGTATGTGCCGATCGATATCTCGCGTGAACATTTACGGGCGGCAGCAGCTGAACTCGCGGGCGACTATCCTCGTCTGTCGGTCCTGCCGGTGCATGCCGACTTCACAAAGCCGCTGATGCTGCGATGCCGACTGCCTGAAGGCCCGCGCGTCGGCTTCTTTCCGGGCTCTACGATCGGCAACTTCCACCCACCCGAGGCGACGCGTCTGCTGTCCGGTCTCGCGCAAAATCTCGGTCCGGGCGGCCTGCTGCTGATCGGCGTGGATTTGAAGAAGGATCCTCGCATTCTGCACGCTGCCTACAACGATGCCGCGGGAATAACCGCCGCTTTCAATCGCAACCTGTTGCAGCGAGCCAATCGCGAGCTGGAAGGTAGCTTCGACGTCGAAGCTTTCGACCATCACGCTTTCTGGAACGCCGATGCATCCCGCATCGAAATGCACCTCGTCAGCTCAACTGCCCAGGCAGCGAGCGTCGCGGGTCACTGGTTCTACTTCACGGCGGGCGAATCCATACATACCGAAAACTCCTACAAGTACGCGCCGGATGAAATCCACCTCGTAGCCAAAGCCGCGGGCTTTCGGCCGGTCTGCCTCTGGACCGACGCGCAACAGCTGTTCGGCGTCTCGTTGTTAGCGGTTACCGGGTAATGCCTGTAGCCAAATGTACGGTTGTGGATTTGGCTGACAAACAACATTAAGATGCGTAATGGCCGCGGGGCCGATGGACGCTTGCGGTTCTGCAACTCGCCAGCGGAAATCGTGCCTCTCATTCAACGCTTCCCGAAAGGAGAGATGGTCATGAACGCGCGTGACGACATGGCGAGTAAGGACGTCGAAGCCCTGCGTCAGGAGATGGCGCAACTTCGCAACGACTTTTCCGCGATGACGCAGACTCTGAAGGACATTGCCGGCGATGCGGGTTCCGAAGCCTACGCGCGGGTGCGTGAAAGAGCCGGGCAGGCGCGGGTACAAGCGGAAAAGGCTGCGGATCAGGTCACCCATTCGATTGAAGAGCGGCCATTCACCAGCGTGCTGGTCGCTTTCGCGCTTGGCTTGCTGATGGGCGTGCTGTTCGGCCGCCAGCGCTAAGCCGGACAGGTGCAGTCTCTGCTTTTGGCTCGCGCCCGGTTGGCGTCGATGGTGGCGCGGCTGAGCATATCGGTAGCCTTCGCTCTGCTGGCCTTGCTGCTGGCGGCGGTCGGCATCGGCCTGCTGGTCGCCGCCCTCTGGCTATGGCTGGCGACCCAGATGGCGCCGCCGTTGGCAGCGCTGGTTTGCGGTATCACCGTATTCGCTATCGCCGGGTTGGTGGCGCTTACCGGACGGCTCGTGTTACGCAGCCGTTCACCATCCCCGGTGGCTCCGTCGGCGCTGTCAGGCGCCGTCGGCGGCGCACCGTCGAGCGTGGCGGCGATCATCGGTACGGAACTGGGCGCTGCGGGGTCGAACTGGATGAAGGGACATACTGCGCAGGTGTTACTCGCGGCCGCCGGCGCCGGGTTTCTGTTGGGGGTAAGCCCGCGGCTTCGCGCCGCGTTGTTACGACTGATGCGTTGATGTCGGCCTAGCTGCCGGACCAGCGTTCGATCAGGTCGTGTTCAATGCCGAGCGCGTCGAGCGTCCGGCCGACCGTCTGCCGGACAATGTCGCTGATCGTCCTCGGCCGGTTGTAGAAGGCCGGCAACGGCGGCAGGATTATCGCGCCGGTCTCAGCCGCTTGCAGCATCAGGCGCAGGTGCCCCGTGTGCAGCGGCGTTTCGCGGAACACCAGGACCAGCGGCCGGCGCTCCTTCAACGTTACGTCCGCGGCGCGGATCAGCAGATTTGTCGAGTAGCCATTGGCGATCCCCGACAACGTCTTCACTGAACACGGCACCACAACCATGCCGCGTGTCCGGAAAGAGCCGCTGGACACCGCCGCCGCCAGGTCGGTGTTGGACTGCACGACGTCGGCGAGCGCGCGTAGTTCGTCCAAACCCACGTCGGTCTCGATCGCGAGGGTACGTGCCGCCATCTCGCTGACGATCAGGTGCGCCGGCTGTCCGAGGCGGCGCACCGCTCTCAGCAGTTCGATGGCGTAGATGACGCCGGTGGCCCCGCTGATGCCGACAACGAGCGGCAGGGTCATGCTTTGCTCCTCTCCACCGCGAACGGAAGCGCCGCCCGCGGCACAAGCTGCCCGACGCCAGCGACGTTGTCGAGGGCGCCCGCCGCGGCTACAACGGTCGCATGAAGCTGCGCGACCTCGTCTGCATCGTGATCGTCGTCGCCCTGGCCGGTTTCGGCTGTGGAGGTACCGACGCTTTCGTCTTCAAGAAGAACGAGTTCAACAGGAGCGACGCGAATTTCAACAAGCCGCTTGCCGACCGTGACGACGTGACAATCTGCTTCAACGGCATCGGTACTTCGGATCGGCGGGTAGCCCTGATGGCCGAGGAAGAGTGCGGCCGCTTCGGCAAGCAGGCTCAGCCCGAAGGCGAGAGCTTCGGCGAATGTCCGCTGCTCGTTCCGGTCGCCGCGCGCTTCCTCTGCCTGCCCGATCCGGCACGGTCACCTGGGACGTCCGGCGATACGGCAGCATCGATCGACGTTACCAAGTAACGGACGTGTGCCGTGCGTCACTGCCCCCGACCGGGCAAAAGCGTAGAACTGTGCCTGTCGGGGGCTCCCCCCACCTCCGGCCCCCCTCCGGGGACAGCCGGGCCAAGGCGGCCCGGTTCGTCCCCGGCAGGGATGAAAACTTAGGTTGCCCGATCACCCCGGCTGAGCCCTCTTTTCACCACCAGTGACCGACCTCGCTACTCACTGCCTCCTGCAACTGAGTAACGCGGCATCGCGCCGGATCTCGATGTCGGCCACAAGGCTCGCAATCCCCAAACCGCCTTCTCTCCGGTTCTGCCGTCTCACAGGTAGGGCGACAGCAGCCAGGCAGCATTGTCCCGCAACCGCAGCAGGAGAGGCCTTCGATCGATGGCATCGAGATCGAGCGGCTGCGCTCGCGCCAGCCGTTCGTCGATCAACCGGTCGAGAGCGGCTGTGAAGTCGCCGCCGTAGCACTCGACGTCGAACTCAAAGTTCAGACGCATGCTGCGCTGATCCCAGTTGGCGGAACCAATGAGACTCCACGCACCGTCGACCGTCATCAGCTTGGCGTGGTCGAACGGCGGCGGCGTCAGCCAAAGCCGGCAGCCGCGCGCCAGCAGAGAATGCAGCTTGGCCCAGGTCGCCCACTGGATCAGCCGCAGGTTGCTAACCTCGGGTATGATGATTTCGACCTCGACGCCACGCAGCGCTGCCAGTTGTAACGCAGAGGACAGCGAGGTTTCTGGCAAGAAGTAGGGAGTGACGATGCGGATGCGGTGCTTTGCTTGCGAAAGCGCCGCTAGCAGAGTCCATCGCACCCGCTCGAATGCCTCGTCCGGGCCGGAGGCGATGCCGCGCGCGGGGATCTTGCCGACTTCGCCAAGCTTTGGCAGCCAGCCGTCGCCAGTGAGTGCCTCCCCGCTGGCGAAAGCCCAATCGACGGCGAAGGTTTCGCCAAGCTGCGTCACCACCGGCCCTTCAAGGCGAAAGTGTACGTCGGCGATCGCCATCGGACCCTCCAGGCGGCGATGTCCTTCGCGGATGTTCATCCCGCCGGTGAAGCCGATCCGGCCATCCGTGATCAGCAGCTTGCGATGATTGCGGAGGTTGGCGTAGTGGATGGACATGGGAATAAAGCTGGGCAGGAACTCCGCGACCGTGATGCCGCGGGTTTTCAGAGCCCCCACGATCGAGGGCCGTGAATAGCGGGCGCCGACACCATCGATCAGCACCCGCACGGCCACGCCGCGCCGCATGGCCCCATCGAGCGCGGCAACGAAATCAGCGCCAATGTCGTCCTGATCGAAGATGTAAGTGGCGAGGGCGACCGTCCTAACTGCGCCATCGATAGCCTGGAGCATCGCCCGATAAGCACTTGCCCCACCCGGCAAGGGGAGGATGCTGTTGCCGAAGGTTAGCGGCGTATCTGCGATACGGTCGAGTAGATGCGCCACTGGCCGCAGATGGCCGCTTTCAGCAGGTGGGAGGGTCGCCGTAGGAGGCGTTGAGCTATCAGGCGCTCTGGTCGTGGCCGGTCCAAGTGGTCGGAAGTTCGATCGGCGACCCCGCAGGCCAGTGGCGCGGCGGCGAATGCGGTTGATGCCGAACAACGCGTACAACAGTGATCCGCCGAATGGCACCAGCCAGATAAGCCCGATCCAGCCGATCGCGGCACGCACATCGCGTTTGAAGAGGACAGCGTGCGCCGAGGCGATCGCCGCGACACCGATTTGCAGCGCCGCCAGCAGCGGCGGCCAGAGCGATGCCAGCAGCTCCATTTCAGCAACCGTCTCCTCGGCACGGCAGCCCAGGTTCTCGAATGCTCAGCAGGACGGGCAAGCGGCGATCGGTCGCCGTTCCCGTATCCATTGCTGGATGCCACCTTCAACGTTGAAGACGTGCTGGTAGCCAAGTTGCTCCGACAATACCTGCGCCGCTATCGCTGATCGGTTGCCGCTGCGGCAAATCAAGGCGACCGGCCGATCCAGCGGAAACGACGTGGTGATCGTATCAACAAACCGAGGATCAAGATTTCCTTGGGAATCGTAGGCCGTAATCATCCGACTGCCCGCCACGATCCCCGTCGCGCGCCATTCATCGGCGCGTCGAACGTCGATCAGCGGGACGCCTGAAACAAGCAGACGATCGAGGTCGTCCACGGAGATCTGCTGTGTTTCAGCATGCGCGAATCGCGGCGCAGCAACGATCAGAGACAGAACGCAGGCGATCATGCACATAGCGCGATGAGCATGGAACATGGCGACGACTCTTCCCGACCGACGTGAGCTCGCAGCATCGCATAATGGCGCCGGACCGCACACCCCTGGCCTCCAGGTTCCGTCCAACAACTCCTCACCGCCGCGCAGCGTGGTACAGATCGGTTGGCGCGTGTAGTCTGGTCGGCAGCGATAACGCGACATCCGCCATGATCAACGGAACGATCCGCATGCCGATCAGACTGCACAAATTCGGCGAAGCCTGGGGGCTGCCCGACCCCAGCCCGTTTTGCGTCAAGGTAGAAAACTTCTTGCGGGAGGCGAAGATCGACTTCGAACCTGTACCGTTCGATCCCCGGCTGAGCTTCCGCCGTGCGCTGAAAGGCAAAATGCCGTTCATCGAGGACGAGGACGGAGCGCTCGTCGGCGACTCTACGCTGATCATTGAGCGGCTGTCACGGCGACGCGGCCTTGACCTGGACGCCCCCCTCGACACGCGGCAGCGAGCCGTCGCACATGCTTTCCGGCGCATGCTTGATGAGCATCTCTATTGGGTAGCTGTCTACTCGCGATGGTGCGACGAACCAGGCTGGTCGATCGTCCGCGCGATGTTCTTCGCCCGACTGCCGGCGCTGACGCGGCCGGTGGCAACGGTAATGGCCCGGCGCGGAATGACGCAGGCACTGAAGGCGCAAGGCGTCGGCCGGCATTCCCGCGACGAGATCTACGCCCTGGGAGTAAAGGATGTCACCGCGCTGAGCCGCATGCTCGGCGACGAAACGTACTTCTTCGCCGTCGAACATCCGACCCTGCTCGATCTGTGGGCGCACGCCTTCGTTGCAGAGATCGTAGCACCCCCGATTCCGTCGCCCTTGCGCGACGCCACGCGCGCCCTGTCCAACCTTTGCGACCATTTCCAGCGTCTACAGGTGCGACTATACGGATCGCCCGTCGCAGTCGCACCCTGACCACGGGAGGAACGTGGAGGATCTGGACTGACCTTGCCCCCTCATCCCCCGGTGGCGAAGCCGGGGTAGCAGGTCATGCCGCCGTCGACGAAGATGAACAAGACGTGGATATAGTCGGCCATATCCGATGCCAGGAACACGGCGACGTTGGCGATATCTTCCGGCTCGCCGATCCGCCGGTAGGGAACCAGATCCATCAGCGCCGCGTAGGCCTCCGGGGTGCTCCAGGCAGCAGTGTTGATCGGCGTGCGGATCGCGCCCGGACCAATCGAGTTCACCCGGATACGGTGCGGCGCGAGTTCCTGCGCCATGCTTTTCATCATCATGAAGATGCCGCCCTTTGAAGCGGCGTAGTTGGCGTGGCCGGCCCACGGAATCACCTCGTGCACCGAGCTCATGCAGATGATCTTGCCGGCGGCGCAGGAGACCTCCTTGCGTACGCCGCGGCGCAGGAACTCCTTGACCGCCTCGCGGATGCACAGGAACTGGCCGGTCAGGTTGATGCCGATCACCGTATTCCATTCCGACAGGGTCATATTGACGAGCGAGGAATCGCGCTGCAAGCCGGCGTTGGGAACCAGAATGTCGAGCGTACCGAAGGCATC
This sequence comes from Rhodospirillales bacterium, assembly GCA_016712375.1. Lineage (GTDB taxonomy): Bacteria > Pseudomonadota > Alphaproteobacteria > Rhodospirillales > Defluviicoccaceae > Defluviicoccus. Next base: position 289,670 of record JADJRE010000005.1, on the reverse strand, counting down.
CAGCGCCTTTGCGAACATGTCGACGACCTCGACTTCCTTGGAAACGTCCGCTTCGATCGCCATGCCTCGGACGCCCTCGGCTTCGATCAGCTTGACCACTTCCTGCGCGGCCGCGTCGTTGGTGACGTAATTGATGATGACGTCGGCCCCGGCGCGTGCGAGGCCGATGGCGACGGCTTGGCCGATGCCCGAGTTGGCGCCGGTCACCAGCGCCTTCTGCCCGACCAGCAGCTTCGGGCAAAGCTTGTAATTCGGCAGATCAGAATTGAATTCAGAACTATTTGTCACCTGATTACCTCCCTTGGATAGGATCGACCACACCGCGGCGTCAGCGGCGGGGTGCATAAAGCTCGCCAATCAGGTTGGCGATCAAGCCCGTCCATCCGGTCTGATGCGAGGCACCGACTCCGCGGCCGTTGTCGCCATGAAAGTACTCGTGGAACCAGATGTAATCCTTGAAGTGCTGATCGGCCTGAAGTTGATCATAGCCATTGAAGACGGGGCGCCGGCCATCCTGGCCGCGTCGAAAAATCCGCGTCAGCCGATTGCAAAGGTCATCGGCGATCTCGCCGAGAGACAGCATATTTCCTGAGCCTCTTGGGCATTCCACCCGGAAGCCGTCACCGTAGAAGCAGTGGAACTTCCGCAGGCTTTCAATGATCAGATAGTTCACAGGCATCCAGATCGGACCGCGCCAGTTGGAATTGCCTCCAAACATGCCGCTGTCCGACTCGCCCGGCAGGTACTTTTCTACCGAGCGAAACCCGTCCACCTCGAACACGTAGGGCTGCGCCAAGTGCGCCCGCGACAGCGCGCGGACCCCGTAATTTGACAAAAACTCGGCTTCGTCCAGCATTCGTTCAAGCACCCGCTTCATGCGGAAGGCTCGGGCGATCGAGATCAGCCGGCGCTTTGACACACCCGGCTGGTCCAATCGCGAAACCAGACGAGCGAGATCAGGGCGATGCTGAAGATACCATTCCATATGATGCGTGAACGTCGGCAAACGGCTCAGCAAGTCTTCTTCCAGGACCTCGACGGCAAACAGCGGAATCAGGCCGACCATCGAGCGAAGACGCAGCGGCATCCGCTCCTGCTTCGGCAGCATCAGCCAGTCGTAGTAGAAGTTGTCCTCGTCGTCCCAGAGCCCCAGCCCTGTGCCGCCGATGTTGGTCATCGCGCCGCCGATCAACAGAAAGTGCTCGAAGAACTTGATGGCGATGTCCTCGAAGGCTTCGTCGTCCTGCGCCAGTTCGAGAGCGATCCTCAGCATGTTGAGGCAGAACATCGCCATCCATGAGGTGCCATCGGACTGGGTCAGCGTGCCGCCGACCGGCAGCGGCGCCGAACGGTCGAAGCAGCCGATATTGTCGAGACCGAGAAAGCCGCCCTGGAACACGTTACGCCCGCGCGGGTCCTTTCGGTTAACCCACCAGGTGAAGTTGAGGAGCAGTTTGACAAACACGCGCTCCAGGAACGCCCGATCACCCTTGCCGCCGTTCTGTCGTTTGTCGATGTCATAGAGGCGCAGTGCTGCCCAGGCGTGCACCGGCGGATTGACGTCGCTAAAATTCCATTCGTAGGCCGGAAGCTGGCCGTTCGGATGCATGTACCAAGCCTGGCACAAGAGAACCATTTGGTCCTTGGCAAAGCGGCAATCGATCAGCGCCAGGGTCACCAAATGGAACGCCCAGTCCCAGGCCGCGAACCAGGGGTATTCCCACTTGTCGGGCATGGCGATGACAGCGGCTGTATTTAGATGCACCCAGTCATTGTTGCGCCCGCTTTTCGGGCTGCTGGCGGCTCGGGCTGCGTCGCGTCGCCTTTGAGCCACTGTTGTACATCGTAGTGATAGTATTGCTTCGACCATAACATGCCAGCGAATGCCTGGCGCTGGATCCGCCGCAGGTCTTCGTCCGGGATGTCGCGCTGCAAGTCGGCATAATAGGCGTCCGCCTCACCCTGCCGTTGGCGAAACACAGCATCAAAATCAGCGAAAGGGTCGGTTTTCCCTCGGGGGGGGCGGAGCCGGAGACGCACCGCGACGCTGCCTCCCGCGGGCAGCTCACGCCGGTAATGCCCCGCCGCCTTGGTGCCGCACCGCGCCGGATTAACGGCGCTCTCATCATCATGCACGACGCGCGCATCAAATCCGTCCTTGAAGTAGCCCTTCCCGTCGCCGGTGCCGAATACCCTGGCGGCGTTGGTCTCGTTCTCGCAGAACAGCAGTTCGTCCGGCGCGTCGAGGCTGATCGTGAAGTCGCCGAGCGTATCGTGCTTGAATTCGATGCAGTCGTTGCCGACCGCTTGCAGAGAGGGCTTGCGCCCGTCCTGCAGCCAGCTCCAGGTATTGCGAAACCATAGTTGCGGCAGAATGTGGATCACCGCCCTGTCCTGCCCGCGGTTCGCGACCGTCACCCGCATCAGGATATCGTCGAAATCTGCTTTGGCGTACTCGACGTCGACGTCGAAATAGCGGCTGTCCGCGAATATGCCGGTATCAATGAGCTCGAATTCCGGCTGCTGTTTGTTCCGCCGCCGGTTCTCTTCGACAAGTAGCTCGTAGGGAAAGGCCGCCTGCGGATACTTGTAGAGCATTCGCGCGTAGCTGTAGGTCGGCACGGCGTCGAGGTAGTAGTAGACCTCCTTGACGTCCTCACCGTGATTGCCCTGAGCGTTGGTCAGCCCGAACAACCGCTCCTTGAGGATCGGATCACGGCCATTCCATAGGGCAAGGCCGAGACAAAGCAGCTGCCTGTCGTCGCAGAAGCCGCCGATGCCATCCTCGCCCCAGCGGTAGGCGCGCGCCCGGGCGTGTTCGTGCGGGAAAAAGTCCCAGGCGTCACCATTGGCGCTGTAGTCTTCGCGGACGGTCCCCCACTGGCGTTCGCTGACGTAGGGTCCCCATCGCCGCCAGGCCTTCTGGTCGGCGTTCGCCTGCGTCAGCCGTTCATTCTCCGCACCGCCGCCATTGCTCATGTGCTTTCTGGCCCCACTTGAACAGCCGTTTGCGCTCGCCGTTCAAGCAGCGCAGTCACCATCGCCAATCGTTTCAGGTCGGCCCTGTCGATGAAGTAGGCCGTCGAGTCCTCACACGCGCGTACGCGTTGCGGCTCCGCCGGAGGTTTGCCGTCAAGCGACAAGCCGAAGCAATCGCCTGGCCCGAGTCTGCTGCTCGGGCAGTTCGCTTCGTCCACATCGGTTGTGGGACAGGAGAGTTCGAAGGTGCCGGAGGTTACGACGTAAACGCCGACGGGCTCGAACCCCGGCTCCAGCACCATGTCGCCAGCAAGCAGGCGGATGGCACGACTTTCCGAGCCTGCGGCGCGGATCTCAACGATGCTGCGGCTGAACACCAAGTTCAGCGACCAGTCGATCGCCACCCGGATGCGCATGGGCCAGCCTGGAAGCAGGCTCAGATAAAGAAGCTTCCAAGCCGCCCAGGCGAGGAACCCGGTAACCCGCACGCCCAAGATTTCGGCGACTCCGGAGTGCGCGCCGAGCGACGCCATCGTGCCCAAGGATTTGTATTCAAACGCCGCGAGAGGGTGACCTTGAATGCTGGCGAGGATGTTCCTGGCGAGGACCTTCGCCTCCCGAAAGGCGAACTGGGCAAGCGGCGGCGCTTGAGCAGAATCATCGCCGCTCAGCGGGATGAGGGCGTTGTCCCCCAGTGCCCAGACATTCTGCAAGCCGGCAACCCGCAGGCTTTGATCGACAACGATCCGACCGTGCTGCAATGGCAACTGCATGGATTTCATCAGCGGGGAAGGCGCGTTGCCGATGGCGGCGATGATCGTCTCCGCGTCGAGCACCAAGTCCCCGTCGATCTCGATTCCCGTGGGCCCTACCGCCCTGACGCCGGTCTTGAGCAGAATCTCGATGCGGCGACGGCGCAGCGCGTCTGCCGCAAACGTCGCCAGATGCTCCGGTAGTTCGGGCAGGATGCGAGCACCGTGCTGAATGAGGACAATTCTGATCTCGTCCAGGCGGATACCGGGATAATGGCGAAGCGCCTTCCGGATCAGTTCCTGCACTTCCCCCACCGTTTCGACGCCGGTAAAGCCACCGCCAATGACGACAAAGGTAAGCAGGCGCCGCTTGCGCCTCGGATCAATGGTTTGGTCTGCTTCTTCCAGACAGCCGAGGACCTGATTGCGAACTTTGAACGCGTCGACAATGTCCTTCATCACCAGCGCCCGCTCGGCAAGTCCGGGCGTTCTGCTGAGATCGACCTCCTGGCCGAGCGCGATTACCAGCTGGTCGTAGTGAACAATAGCAATCTCGCGATCGCGGCCTGCCGTGACGTGAACCGTGTTCGTCGTGAAATCGATCTTCCGCACTTCCGCGATCCGAACCTTGACGCTCGGCAGATACAGCCGCAGCGGGCTGACGGCATCGGAAGGATGTACGCCGCCACCGGCGACCTCCGGCAGGAGGGGCTGGAAGACAAAGAAATTGTTGCGGCTGATAAGTTCGACATGGATGTGGCTGCCGGCGCGTTGGCGCAAGTGCCTGGCGGTGAACACACCGCCGAACCCCCCTCCGAGGATCACGATCCGATGTTCAGGCTTGTTCGCCAACGGCCGCCGTTCCCCCGACGTGCTCGAATGCAATCACCCGGTGAACCACACGGGAGACCGCGCCTCCTTCTTCGCGGCCGGAGTTTGCCTCAGTTTTGCGGTGGTGTCGCTGGGTTAATTCACTACCATGTTTTGCCAGTAACGCGCAGCGGCCGGGAGTAGCCGGCGCGTTGGTGCCGCCCAGGGGAGAGCTCGGATTCATGGAGTGGCTGGTCGCAGGCGCAGTTCCCGTCTTGGCGAAAATCTGCCTGGTGATAATTTTCCCGTTCAGCGGCCTCGACAAGATATTCAACTGGCGCAATGCCCTGAGGCAGGCGAACGGCAGTTTTCTGCCGGGTGGGCCAGTGCTTCTCGTACTGGCGATGACGGTCGAGTTCGTCGCCCCGATCTGCATCATCGTCGGTTGGCACGATCGGGTGGCGGCGTTTGTCCTGGCGGGCTATTGCGTCATCACAGCCTTGCTCTACCACAACTTCTGGGTCTACTCCCGCTTCTGGTCACCAGACAGCGAGGGTTATCCGCACGTCTGGGATTTCCTCAAGAACTTCGGGCTCGCGGGCGGCTTGCTGTTGGTCGTTCTCGGTGGCAGCCTGATGGCGCAGACTGAACACGTCGCGGGCGAGGAGAGGCACGCCATTTCGATCCTCGCCGACTAACCGGATCCGCTCCCACAGGAGAGGAAGCGACAAATGGCGGGCACAGCTCCGCAGATAACCTACTGGCACGTCTGGACCGACGATGACGGCGCGACGCACCAGACCCACTGCACCCTTTCGGCTTTTCAGTTGCAGAGCATGGGCGGCGCGGCTGCGCCGCAATGGAACGACCATCTCGTAACCGCAAAGTCGACGGTGCTGATTGCTACGCTGCCGATCGGCTGGATCGGTGACTGGCACGGCAACCCTAAACCGCAGTGGATCGTTCCCTTGTCGGGCTGCTGGTTCGTGGAGACCACTGATGGAACGCGCGTAGAGATGGGACCCGGCGAGCTATCGTTTGGTGCCGACCAGAACTCCAAGCCGGATGTTCACGGACATCAGGGCCACTGTTCGGGAACGGTGGGCGATGCGCCGGCTGTCTTAATGATCGTCCAGCTCGAAGACGAGGCCTGGATCGGCGCACGTCCCGGTGCTTTCGCGTGAGCGCGATGGATAACTTCGAGATCATCGACCGACGCTTCCGGCGGTTCGTTCTGCCGAATGCTCCTTTGGAGAAGCTGGCCGATGGCTTTCGTTGGCTGGAGGGTCCGGCATGGTTCGCCGACATGCGCTGCCTCCTGTTCAGCGACATTCCGAACGACCGGATCCTGTGCTGGACAGAGCATGCTGGTGTTCAGGTATTCCGCCAGCCGGCGGGCTTTCCCAATGGTCAGACCCGCGATCGCGAGGGCCGCTTGATCACTTGCTTGCATGGCGGGCGATGCGTTGTGCGGACGGAGCTGGACGGAGAACTGACGGTGCTCGCCGAACAGTTTGACGGCAAGCGCCTGAACTCGCCGAACGACATTGTCGTGAAGTCGGACGGGACGATCTGGTTTACCGATCCGCCGTACGGAATTCAGACCGACTACGAGGGCGGAAAACGGCCTTCCGAGTTACCGACCCGCGTCTATCGCCTGGATCCCCGGTCAGGCGCAATGCGCGTCGCCGCCGACGATTTTGCGGGGCCGAACGGGCTATGTTTTTCCCCTGATGAACGCCGCCTCTACGTGGTGGAGACCGGCGTGCAGTTCGAGGAAGTCCCTGTTCGCCACATTCGCGTTTTCGACGTGGACGATAACGGCTTCCTGGCCGGTGGCAGACTTTTCCATCAGGTGGCTCCCGGCAGCGCGGACGGCATACGCTGCGACGAGGACGGCAACGTCTGGAGCAGCGCCGGTGACGGCGTACACTGCATCGATCCATCGGGGGCGCTGCTGGGCAAGATCAAGGTCCCGGCGACCGTCGCCAACCTTACCTTCGGCGGCCGTTACCGCAGCCGCCTGTTCATCTGCGCCTCGCAGGCGCTCTTCGCCGTCTACACCAACCAGCGCGGCGCGCAGCGTCCTTGATGGCCGCGGCGAACCGCCGGCACTCAGCAGCGACAGCGCCGCATCTGGGCACGGCGAGCACGGCAAGTTTGTACTTGGTCCAGCCGCGATGTTTGCTTAACGTAGTGAAATGATTGTGGCTTCGACTGCATGCGTACAGGTCGGAGCATCACCGTCAGGCACTGATCCAAAGGGGGCAGGGACCTTGACCACGGCAGTTGCGCAGCCAGAGAGCGTGTGTCCGTACCGGCCGCACTGCCCGCGAGACAGTGTCGTTGGCTCGCGGCGCTGAAATTGCCGTCGTCTACGGCGGCGGACTGGCTCAAGGACTGGCGCTCGTCAGCTTTCCGGCCGCCGCTACCATTCTGACCGCCGCCGACGGATATGGCTTTTCCAGCAATCAGTACGGCAGCATCTTCTTGCCGCTTTTCATTGGCTCAGTGCTCGCCTCGCTGCTTGCGCCAACGCTGGCCCGATGGAAGGGCTTGAAGGCGGTGCTGCTGGCAGGCTTCGGCTGCAACGCGGTATCGATGGGGACGTTTGCGTTAAGCAGCACGCTCGCCGGCAGTCCCCTTGTTGCCTTCGCGATGATCCTGGTGGCGACGGGGCTGCTGGGGATCGGGTTTGGTTCGACCCTGACCGCGATCAACGCTTACGCCGCAAGCTTCTTCCCCAACCGCAGTGAAACTGCCATCACGGCGCTGCACACGCTGCTGGGTACTGGGACGGCACTGGCGCCATTGATTGTTTCGCTGCTCTCCGACGGCGGAGGGTGGTGGCTTCTGCCGCTGGCGATTGCGATTGCCGCAGTGATTTTGGCCCTCGTAGCGCTAACACAGCCTCTCATCCTCGCTACCGCCACCGGCGCCGCCTCGCTCGGCGCCTTTGAAGTCGCCCGGGCATTGCCGCGGCGTTTCTGGATCTGGATCGCCTTCGCGCTTCTCTATGGGATCTGCGAAACCCTCTTCGGCAACTGGGGAACGGTTTACCTGCATCAGCAGCGGGCCCTTCTCGATGCTACTGCCAACCTGGCGCTCGCTGTGTTCTGGGCAGCGGTAACCATTGGTCGTCTTCTCGTTGCTCTGCTTTCCACACGCATTTCTCCACTGCTGATCTTTCGTGCCCTGCCGGTGTTGATCACTGCCGCGCTGGTGTGCGTCGCCTGGTCGTCAAGCGCGGTGTTCGGCGTGGCGGCGTTCGCACTCGCGGGCCTGGCATGCTCGGCCTGCCTGCCGCTGAGCATTGGCACTGCCAGCAGCGAAACACCACGCTTCGTGGAGACGGCCTCGGGCTGGATGGTCGCCGCTTACATGATTGGATACGGCATCGGCGCCTTCGCGGTAGGACCGTTGCGCCAACTGGCGGATTTACAGCTGTCGGAAGTTTATTTCGGTGCCGCCGCCATCGCCGTCCTACTCATTGTGCTAGCGAACGTCCTCGTGGCGGGCTCCCGTGCCGGAACCGCTCCTAACAGCGCAGCGTCCACACGCCACTAGCCGGCGACGGCCGATCCGGTAAACAGGACAGGAGAGGGAGCAGTGGCAGCCACCGCAACGCAGGTAATCCGGCAGGAGAGGGACGCTCTTCGATGGCGCGTCCCGCTTGATGTGCGAAATGCGATGCGCTTGGCGTTAGCATTGGTTTTTATCGTCTGGTGCACTCCAGTTCTTTGCCGCGACGGTGCCCCTGTTGCCGTCCAAAGGGTCGCAATGATCGGCTTCACGGTATCCGACATGGATCGGTCCCTGGCCTTTTATGCGGACGTCCTGGGCTTTGAGAAGATCGCGGACTTTCGTGTCACCGGCGCCGCATACGATAGTCTGCAAGGTGTCTTCGGTTCGAATGCACGGATTGTCCACATGCGGCTCGGCGAGCAGATCGTCGAGCTGACCCAGTACGTCGCGCCTCCTGATGGCCGGCTCGTACCAGTTCCCTCCCGCAGCAACGACCTTTGGTTCGAACACATGGCCATCGTCGTCAGCGACATGGAGAAAGCGTACGAGACGCTGCAGCGGCACGGTGTGCGACAGATTTCTCCCGAACCGCAGACGATCCCCGCTTCCAACGTCCCGGCGGCGGGGATCAAGGCGATAAAGTTCCGCGATCCCGACAATCACAATCTCGAGCTGCTGTGGTTTCCGCCCGACAAGGGAGAGGCCCGCTGGCACCGGGCGAGCAACCAGCTTTTCCTCGGCATCGATCACACCGCAATCACTGTCGGCGATACGGCAGCGAGCCTCGCCTTCTATCGCGACCTGCTGGGGATGACGGTAGGCGGCGGCAGTCTGAACATCGGCCTAACCCAGGAATATCTCGACAGCGTCTTCGGTGCCCGGGTTAGAGTGACTGCGGTCTTGCCCGCAGAAGCGCCGCCGCACGTCGAATTCCTGCAATACGAGACGCCGCCTGGTGGTCGGCCTATGCCGCTGGACACCGCAGCCGACGACCTCTGGCACTGGCAGACCTCTCTGATCGTCAACGACGTACAGGCGGCGGCCGAAGCGCTCCGCGCCGCCGGCGTCCGCTTCGTCTCCCCCGAGGTGACGGCCGTGACCAACCCAAAGATGGGGTTCTCCCGTGCGGTCATGGTGCGTGACCCGGACGGTCATGCGATGCGACTTGTGCAACCCTGACGGCTTTCCATTGGCCTCTTCGCCCAGAGACGGCAAGGATCGAGATCATGAGCGGCATTGACCGGTATCTTCCATTTCTTGCGCGTTTCTGCCTTGTTCTGTTGTTCCCGTTCAGTGCCCTCGACAAGATCTTCGATTTCTCTGGCGCCGTCGCCCAGGCAAACGCTTCCGGCATGCCGATGCCAGGATGGTTTTTGCTGCTTCTTGGTGGTAGCCTGGAAGTGTTCGGCTCATTGGGGATCCTATTAAACATCTACGCACGACAGTTTGCGATTCTGTTCTGTTTTTATTGTATCGTCACGGCCGTTCTATTCCATAATTTCTGGGCCTATCCATACGGCAGCGATGATTGGATGGCCAACTTCTGGCCATTCTTGAAGAATTTTGGGCTTGTCGGCGGCTTCCTGTTCGTCGCAACCAATGCGAAGATGGAGCCGATCAGCCGCTCGATTACTCTCGCGCCCCGTCCATAGCCTGAGCACCCAGGAAGCCCGATACGACTAGCCGGAACTCTGGTCCGGGCCGCCGACATCACCAAGCGACGTGATCAGAACGCGGTCGATCCGCCTTCCGTCCATGTCGACGACCTCAAATCGCAAATCTCGCCACTCCATGTGTTCGCCGATGCGTGGAACATGGCCGAACCGCCACAGGACGAAACCAGCGAGGGTGTGATAGTCACCGTCTGTATCGAGACCGCGGCGACCGAGGATGCGCTCGACCTGATCAATGTCGGTGCGGCCATCGATCAGCCAGGAGCCGTCGTCCCGTTGCACGATCCCCGGTTCGGCCTCCTCTGCGTCCTCGGGGAACGCGCCGGCAATTGCAGTGAGAATGTCGGTTGGCGTCACAATCCCTTCGAAACTGCCATATTCATCTACGACGATGGCCATGTGCACGCGCGTTCCGCGGAAGAGCTCCAGCATCTTCAGCACCGGCGTGCCTTCGTGCACGAACAGCGGTTCGCAGAGGCGGGCGGTCAAATCGAACGGCTCGCCCGCCATGAGTCGGTCGAGCAGATCCTTCGCGTGAACGACACCTTCCATTGCGTCCACTCCAGCACGGCTGACTGGGAAGCGGGAATGGCCGCTCCCGTTGATGCGAAGCCTGCTTTCTTGTGCATCGGCTGACGGGTCGAGCCATATGACGTCGATGCGTGGCGTCATGATCGCGCTCACCGGCCGGTCGGCAAGTCGCAGCACCCCGTCGATCATGTCCCGCTCGGAGGCCTCGAAGACGCCGGCGTCAGCACCTTCCGCCACCATCGCCTTCACCTCCTCCTCGGTCACCGTCGACTGCCGGTGTGCCGGCAAGCCCAGCATCCGCAGTACGGCCTCGCTGGAGACGCGCAGCAGCCAGACAGCCGGAAAGGCGAGTTTGGAAAGGGCGTTCATCGGCCGCGCCACGCGCGACGCGACGCTTTCCGCATCGGCGAGAGCGATCCGTTTTGGCACCAATTCTCCCAGAATTAGTGACGGGTAGGTGATGCCGAGGACGACGAGGAAGATGGCGATTGGTTCGGCGAAAGGCGCCAGCGGAGCAAAGCCCGCCAACCACGGGGCCAACTTGTGCGCCAGCGTGGCGCCGCTAAACGCTCCGGCAAGAATTCCAATGAGCGTGATCCCGATCTGGACCGCGGACAAGAAGCGTGCGGGATCCTCAGCCAGTACCAGCGCCAAGCGGGCTCCCGGCCGTCCGTTCTCGGCGAATTGCTTCAGCCGGGCGCGGCGGGACGAGACGAGCGCCATCTCCGACATGGCAAAGAAGCCATTGAGCAGCACCAGCAGGAGGATGACGATCAGGTCCAGGGCGACGATCATCGGACTTTCAGTGCGTACGGCATCAAGTTCCGGATACTATTAGAGGTGGCTCGTTAGCACCTCTTCCTTTGTCGGCACGACCCCCGCCAGTGTCTGCAGGACCTCTTCCGGAGTCCTTGCAACCATGAACAGCTCGGTGGTAGCGGGGTCGGCGAAACCGGCGGCGATGGTGGCATCGATCAACTTAAGCAGCGGCGCCCAATAGCCTTCCACGTCGAGGACAATGATCGGCGAATCATGCAGCCGAAGCTGCCGCCAGGTGATCAGCTCAAAGGTCTCATCAAGCGTTCCCAAACCACCGGGAAGGACAACGAAGGCATCCGCCATCTCGAACATCCGACGCTTGCGATCGTGCATGCTGCCGGTGATGACCAGATCGGTAAGATCGTGGTGACCAATTTCATACCGGATCAAAAAGTCAGGGATCACGCCCACCACCTCGCCGCCAGCGGAGAGCACCGCGTCGGCGATGATCCCCATCAGGCCGATCGAGCCTCCGCCGTAGACAAGCCGCACGTTTTGCTCCGCAATCAGCCGGCCCAGCCGAATCGCCGCTTCGCGATAAACGGGGTCGGTACCTTCGCGCGAACCGCATAGAACGCACAGCGAGCGGATTTGCTTCATTGCAACACCTCACTTAAGCGCCGCCAGACGCCTGTCGTTTTCTGAGGAACCCACCATAAGCGATCGGGGCGCCATTCGATACCTCGTGCGCACCTCTGCCGGCGAATGCTAGGTTGGGTTGCCGAAACGGCTGCCGATGTCGATGTGCCAAAAGAGGAAACGAACGATGGCGACTTCTGTTCTCCGAATGCTGCCCGCCGCCGCGATCGCCGTGGCGCTGATGTCGGTGCCGCTAGCCGCCCGCGCCGATCAAGCATTGATCGATTACCGCAAGGCCGTCATGGAATCGATCGGTGGCCACACTTCAGCACTGGTGGCGATCGTCAAGGGCAACGTTCCCTACAAGGAGGACGCAGCGGTGCACGCGCGTGCTATCGAACCGCTGGCAAAGATGGCAGGACACGTTTTTCCCGCAAACTCGAAGACCGGCAAGACCGAGGCACTGCCGGCGATTTGGGAGCAGCCGGAGAAGTTCGAGAAGACTTTGGCGGCGTTCCAGGCGGCGGCGGCGGATCTGGCAAAGGTTGCCGACGGCCAGCCGGCCGACCTTGCCCCTCCAGTCAGTGCCTTGGCAAAGTCGTGCAAGGCCTGCCACGACGACTTCCGCAAGAAGGATTGACGGTAATTTGGAGGAACCTGGGTGGGCCCGTCGGACTCCAACTCCGCACCTAGCGGGTCACCACCCACCAGACGATTCCTCCAGCCGCCATCAGTACCGCAGCAGCAATCCAGCTCCGCGCATATGGCAAATCCGCTGTCGCGGTCTCTGGCGTCGCCTGTTTTCGCCCGGTCAGCATCGGCCGGATCAGGTTCTCGTTCCTTAGCAAAAGATATCCCAGCACGGCTGCCAGATGGATCGCGATCAACACGTAGAGAACACTGGCGTTCAGCTCATGGATCGCTGAGATCGTGCCGCTGGTCTGCTTCGAGACGTACTTTGTCAGCGGGCCCTCGGTCAAAATGTCGTCGCGCGCGAACAGCCCGGTCGTCGCCTGCAACAGCAGGCTCATCAGCATAGCCACCACCGACCAGCCACCCAGCGGATTATGGCCCACGAAATTTTGGTGGGTGGCACCGACCAGTGAGCGCACATAAGCGATCACCGCGCGCGGTCCATGGATGAAATCAGCAAAGCGGGATCGCCGGCTCCCGATCAATCCCCAGACCAATCGAAACAGCACCAACGCGAGGATGCTGTATCCCGACAGCTTATGCAGGTCCATCTCCCGCAGCCCGCCGACGTTGCCTGTGTAGACGCTGAGGGTCACCAACAGCACCAGCGACCAGTGAAACAAGCGCGTTGGCGGGTCCCAGACGCGAATCCAGCGGCTGCGGCCAGTCGCCGCAACAGGTTCGGTAATCACTTCGGCGGTCGTATCGCACATCGGGAAACTCGGGCTGCACAGGTTGCGCTTACCCTATCGACGAAAATGTCCCGGTCAAGATCCGGCTGCGGGCGGAAAACAGCTGCCGCTATTTCGCCACAAGAGGTAATAAGGATTATTGGTGGCAGGTTCGGGTTGTGCGCGATTCTTTTGCTGGCATGGATGCTCGGCATCGGCTTCGCCATCGTCACACCGCCGCGTCAAGATAGGAGTATCCCGTTTCGTCTTGCTCGCTGGACAGATAACTAGGCGGTATTCGCTGATGCGCATTCGCACGTTCTTAGGTGTGACCGCTCTCGCGGCGATCACAATTATCGTCATCCTCGCCTTGTGGCGCGATAACTTGCAGACAACCGAGGGCGGCTCATCCGAAGCGATCCGACAGACTGCCGCGTCGCGTCCCGCCTCGACCCTTCCGCCAGCCCCGGCAACCGGCCTGCCGCGCTCGGATGAAGTGCTGCAAGGGCTTGGTGACGCCTCTGAACACTCGGCCGCAACCCGCGGCCTGGCGGCCCTGGGACGGCCCGCCATCGAACCCGCGCCAACGAGCACCTCCGCGCCAAAGAGCACCCCCACGCAAGTGGTGCCAGCTCCACCGCCGAAGAGCGTGGCAGAGGGTGCAGTAGCGCCGCCACCGCCTGATCTTCCAGCGCTTCCTCAGATGCCCAGCCAGCCAACGCGGCCGGCACCGTCATCCGCTACTGCTAGCCTGTCGCCGCGAGCGGCTTCAGAGTCGGGCGCCACGGTTGCCCGCATGCAACTCGTGGCCAGCATGCAGGGGCTTGAACCAGGCCCGGCGATCTCATTGCCGATCCGCCTCAGCCCGAACTCGGTGCGCACAATTTACTTCTTTACCGAACTGCGCGGCTTGAATGGCCGCCCGGTGATCCATCGCTGGGAATTCAACGACCGTGTCATGCAGGAACGAAAACTCCTTCCCGCCTCCCAGTCCTGGCGTGCCTATACGGGCATGGCAATCAGCGGTGGCATGCGGGGGAGATGGCGCATCTCGGCGATTGATGCGACAACGGGCAAAGTCCTGGCGCAGGAGCGCTTCACAGTCGAGTGAGCGATAAGCGGCCGCCCATCATCAAACGTTTGGACCCTGCTGCAATTAGCCCTGCGGCTGCAAGCCGGGCACACTGCCTCCAGAAGCGCTCGGCCCCGGACGTTTCGCTCCACCACCTGGCACAGAGCCTCGACGACCCTGCGGCTGTTCCTCGTCGCCTTCGGAGTGGGTGCTGCGATCGAGGGGTTCACCGCGGAGAACCCGCGCCGCTTCATCACCGGAGAGCGTTTCGTATTCCAGCAGCGCGCGCGCGAGTGCGTGTAGTTCGTCCAGCCGCTCGGTGAGTACCGATCGCGCCTTCGATTCCGCCGTCTCGATGATCCGCCGGACCTCCGAGTCGATCAGCCACGAGGTGTCTTCGGAGACGTTTCGGGTGCGGGTAATCGACCGACCGAGAAAGATCTCTTCTTCATTGTCGCTGTAACGCAGCCGCCCCAGTGCCTCGCTCATCCCCCATTCCGTGACCATCCGGCGGGCCATGTCGGTTGCCTGATGGATGTCGTTGGAGGCGCCGGTGGTGACGTTCTCGGCACCGAACACCAACTGCTCTGCAACGCGACCACCGAACATCATTGCCAGCCGCGCTTCGATCTCATTCTTGCGGAAGGCATAGCGATCGCGCTCCGGCAAGTTCATCGTCACGCCGAGGGCCCGGCCGCGCGGGATGATCGTCACCTTGTGCAGCGGATCGTTGCCCGGCACGCTGATGCCGACGAGCGCATGACCGGCCTCATGGTAGGCGGTGAGTTCCTTCTCGTGTTCGGTCATCACCATCGACCGCCGTTCGGCGCCCATCAGCACCTTGTCTTTTGCCGCTTCGAAGTCCGCCATTGTTACCAGCCGGCGATTGGCGCGCGCGGCAAGCAAGGCTGCCTCATTCACCAGATTTGCAAGGTCTGCGCCGGAGAAGCCGGGCGTACCACGCGCAATAACTCGCGCATCGGCATTCGGCGCCGCCGGCACCTTGCGCATGTGCACCTTCAGAATCTGCTCGCGCCCGAGGATGTCAGGGTTCGGAACGACCACCTGCCGGTCGAACCGTCCCGGCCGTAACAGCGCCGGGTCAAGAACGTCCGGCCGGTTGGTGGCCGCAAGGATGATGACCCCTTCTGAGGTCTCAAACCCGTCCATCTCCACCAGCAACTGGTTGAGCGTCTGCTCGCGCTCGTCGTGGCCACCGCCCAGGCCGGTACCGCGGTGCCGGCCAACGGCGTCTATCTCATCAATGAACACAATGCATGGCGCGTTGCGCTTCGCCTGCTCGAACATGTCGCGCACCCGACTGGCGCCGACACCCACAAACATCTCAACGAAGTCTGAGCCTGAAATGGTGAAGAACGGCACATTGGCCTCGCCGGCGATAGCGCGAGCGAGCAGCGTCTTGCCGGTTCCCGGCGGACCGATGAGCAAGCAGCCCTTCGGGATCTTGCCACCGAGACGTTGAAACTTCTGCGGATCCTTCAGAAACTCAACAATTTCTTCCAGCTCCTGTTTTGCTTCGTCGATGCCGGCGACGTCGCTAAACGTCACGCGCCGCTGATCCTGTTGCATGAGGCGCGCGCGGCTCTTGCCAAAGCCCATAACTCCGCCAGGACCTCCTCCCTGCATCCGACGCATGAAGTATATCCACACACCGATCAGCAGAAGGACGGGGAAGGACGAAATCAGGAGCGACATTAGAAAGCTGGGCTGCGGCGGCAACGATGCCTGGACCTTCACACCTTTAGCAGTGAGCGGGGTCACCGCGTCAGCCCCGTCTGGCAGGAAAGTGCGGAACGAATGCCCATCTTGGGTGGTGCCGAGAACCTCCTGGCCGCGGATGTTGACGGATTTTATCTGTCCCTGATCAACGCTGGCGAGAAAGTCGGAATACGCCATCTGCGACTCAGCCGCACGCTCGGATGGAGGGCGGGCCTGGACAAACAACCCGATCAGCACAATGCCAACCAGAATCAAGACGATGGTGTTGCCTTGCAGCTTCATCGTTCCCGCTTCCTCATTTCCGACCCGCCGCCGATCCGATCCCGCTTCTCGTTACGCTGCGACCGCCGCGAGTTGCGGGCTCGCAGCTTCGCCGTCAAGCGTTGCCGCTACCGCATGTACCACCGCGGCTATGCGGACAGCCGCTTGGATCGCCTCGACACCCAAACCAGCCTCGCGCAATTCGCGCTCGTGCGCATCGACGCACATCCCACATCCGTTTATCGCTGAGACTGCAAGCGACCACAGCTCGAAATCTACCTTGTCCACGCCCGGCTTGCCGATCACGTTCATTCGCAGCTTCGCCGGCAATGTCTTGTAGTCGGCGGCCGACACCAAGTGCACGAACCTATAATATATGTTGTTCATCGCCATGATCGAGGCCGCTGCTTTCGCCGCATCGAGGGCAACTGCCGAGAGTTTCGGGGCGAACTCCGCAAATACCGCATCTATGACCACCGAACTACGTGCCGCCAGCGCCGAAGATACAAAAGTTCCAGCGCGTTGCTGCTCAGTCAGTGCCGGCTCCGCCATGAGGCTCGAGAGGTTCAGCTTCAAATCTTTAGCGTAGTCAGGTAATGCCAATTTTAGGCTTTCGATAGTCATCATTCTTCCTTTCGTGCTCACTGGAATGGGCTGCGCCGGCTTCCTCAGCCGGCGCCGGTCTGGTGCCGCGATCAAGCGGCCTTCAGGACCTCCTCACCCTTCTGCCAATTGCACGGGCACAATTCATCGGTCTGCAGGGCGTCGAGAACCCGCAGCACTTCCTGCGGATTGCGGCCGACACTAAGGTCGTTGACCGAGACGAAACGGATCACGCCATCCGGATCGACAATGAAAGTTGCGCGGAGACAAACGCCCTCTTCCTTGTCAAGGATACCGAGGTCGCTGCTCAGTTCGCGCTTGATGTCGGCCAGCATGGGAAAGGGCAGGTCGCGCAAGTCATCGTGATGCTGGCGCCACGCCAGATGGACGAACTCGCTATCGGTCGATACGCCATAAACCACGGCGTCACGGTCGTTGAACTCGCCGTTCAACCTGCCAAAGGCTGCGATCTCAGTCGGGCAAACGAAGGTGAAATCCTTGGGCCAGAAAAACACCACCTTCCATTTGCTAGCGTCACTCGAATTGCTGATCTGCTGGAAGGCTGTGCGTGGATCGCTGGAAACAACAGCCTTCAGATCGTAAGCGGGGAAAGCGTCACCGATCGTCAACATTATTAATCTCCTCTTTGCTTTGGGTCGTGTGATCTGCGCTGGGGGAGATTTAGGGCGGTTGATCGATCGACGCACACGCAAAATTCCTTACTATGTGATCGAAAGAAACGATCGTTCCAACTGACTCGGGGATCCTGTTTCGGGCGCGGAGCTCTTGCGCGCCCCGTAGCGTCCAGATATCGGGCCGGCAAGAACGACGTTCAAACACTTACTCAGATACCCGACTACCCTCGCCTTGATACCAAGTGTCGGAACCGCCTTGTCGCGCGTCTTCGCCCCTGGCTAATATTCTGATCGGCGAACCCATACCGCGATCTCGGCCCAGATAAACGCCCATGCAGATGTCCTCGGAACGTCGCCTCGATGCCCCTCGCGAAGCAGTGTGGGCGGCACTGAACGATGTCGATGTTTTAAGGCGGAGCATTCCCGGCTGCGACAAGCTGGAATGGTCTGGTGACGGCACTCTCGAGGCCCAAGTGCACGCCCGGATCGGGCCAATGGACACCGTCTTCAATGGCCGCCTGACAATGAGCGAGCGCGACCCGCCCAACAGCTACCGGCTCTCCGGGGATGGCCAGGGCGCTGCCGCCGGCTTCGCCTCGGGGAGCGCCGTCGTAAAGCTGCTTCCGGACGGCGACGGGACGCGACTGCATTATGATATTGAAGCGACCATCGGCGGCAAGCTGGCGCAAGTTGGCTCGCGGCTGATCGATGCCGCGGCGCGAAAATGGCGGATGAGTTTTTTGATCGTTTTGTTAAGCAGGTGGTGCCCGTGCGGGCGATCGCGGTTAAGACTGAGACGACAATTCAGGGCGATGGAAAACGGTCGGGACTGAAACCAATTGTCTGGGTGCCGAGCCTCATCGCGGTGGTGGCGCTCATCCTGTTCGTGTTTGGTCGCCTGTAGAGACGGGCGAGGTAGGTTCCAGAGTAAGGAGTCTAGGGACATGATCGCGGTCGAGATGACGGTGAATGGACAGCCGGCAGCCGCGAATGTCGAAGCAAGAACGTTGCTCGTCGATTTCTTGCGAGATCACCTTAAACTGACCGGAACGCATCGCGGTTGCGATACCAGCCAGTGTGGCGCCTGCGTCGTTCACCTCGACGGTCGTAGCATCAAGGCATGTACTCTGCTTGCGGTGCAAGCCAGCGGCAGCAAAGTGCTGACGATCGAAGGTGTCGCTCCCGGGACCACCCTGCATCCGCTGCAGGAAGCGCTCCGCGAGCATCATGGCCTGCAATGCGGCTTCTGTACGCCTTGGGTGGTGATGAGCGCTCTCGACTTGTTGCAGCGCCGGCCTGATCCGACCGAACAGCAGATTCGTGATTGGTTGGAGGGGAACCTCTGTCGCTGTACCGGCTACTCGGGCATCACCAGAGCTATTGCGACCGCTGCAGCAACGGGCACCACGCGATCCGACAATAGCTGAGGAACTACCCTAGGCTGAGCATGGACGGAGGACGGCGCTTTGTATGACTTTGACTATCTGCGCGCCAGTTCCGTCACAGAGGCGGTGGCGGCTGTGGGTGGCACAGACAACGGCCGCTTCCTTGCCGGAGGCATGACGCTTGTTCCGGCGCTGAAACAGCGTCTGGCCAGTCCGAGTCTGCTCGTTGATTTGCGAGACATCGAGCATTTGCGCGGGCTGACCATTGATGGCACCAGCTTGGACGTCGGGGCTATGACCACCCATGCCGCCGTTGAGGAGTCAGTCGAGGTTGGCCGCGCTGTGCCGGTCCTGGCGGCACTTGCCGCCACCATAGGAGACCCGCAGGTCCGAAACCGCGGTACTATCGGAGGCTCGATCGCCAATAATGATCCAGCCGCTGACTATCCCGCAGCCGCACTCGGTCTGGGAGCGACGATCATTACCGACCGCCGCGGCATTACCTCGGACACATTCTTCGCCGGCATGTTCGACACTGCTCTGCAACCGAATGAGCTAATCATCGCGGTCAACTTCCCCATTCCGCATCGCGCCGGTTATGCGAAGTTCCGCCAGCCCGCGTCGCGATATGCACTGGTCGCGGTGCTGGTCGCGTGCACGTCCGCTGGCGTAAGAGTCGCCGTAACAGGAGCTAGCCCCTGTGTCTTCCGACACATCGCGATGGAGGAGGCACTGGAAGAAAACTTCTCACCAAGAGCTCTCAATAACATCGATATAGATGCTGCGGAGTTAATCTCAGATATGCACGGCAGCTCCGCATACCGCGCTCATCTCGTACGTGTATTGGCCCAACGTGCCGTAGCTGCTGCGCGATAAGTATCGCGCAACGTTTGTCGGCCGAGCCTTAATGGTCGGTGCGCGTGCCACCGCCCTGCTGGGTGGTTCCTGGCGAGCGCATACCCGTACCCGCGGGCGTATCTGCAGAGCCGGGCTTCATCGTCGTGCCCGGTTTCGTCGGCCCAGGATCTTCGGGGATGGCCGGCTTGCCCATTGGATCGGCCGGCGACGGTGGAACTGCCGCGGTTCCCGGTGAGTCCATTCCCGAGGGATACTGCGGCGGTTTAGCAGGAACGGCGCCCTTTGAGGTGCTCGGACCCCGGCCGGCGCTGTCACCACTGCCGCCGCTGCCACCACCGTCGCCCTGCGCCAGTAGTTTGTTGCTATCATGAGCGGTGCCTCTTGGCTGCGCATTGTCGCCGTTTGGTGTGGCGCGGGCTTCCCCGCCGCCCACAATAATTGTTGCCAACGCGCTCGCCAGCACTGCAGACCTCAGCATGGCTGGGTATCCCTTTCGAATCTTCTAAGATAGCAAGAACGCGCTGCATCAGCGGCTGTTCCCCCGCCAGCAGATTACTGGAGATCTCTGGCGGTATGACCTGCTCGGACGGCGTCACCGGGATGAAAGGCTTGGCCCGCCGCTTAGCGGGAGCCTAGGCAGGCAATACCGCCCAGGCAGGCGGCTGCGGTCGCAGCCTTGCATCACCGACAGTCACGCCGGAGACGCCGATCGCAGCCAGCGAGTCGAGACGGAGCAACGCCATTGCCCAACCGGGGACGCCCGATCGGATCTCACCGATCTCCTTCCCGTCAAGCACGATTGGCGTTCCCGGCTGTGGCAGGGGGCCATCGACGCGCACTGGCAGCAATCGCCGCTTTACCAGCCCGCGCCACCGGGTACGTGCAGTCAGCTCCTGACCAAGGTAACAGCCTTTCTCCCAGTCGATGCCGCCGAGCTCATCGAAGCCACACTCCAGGAGCAGCGATTTGTCTATCAGGATGTCACGACTGCCGTCCGGCAGGCCCAGCGGAAT
Source organism: Rhodospirillales bacterium (assembly GCA_016712375.1). Taxonomy (GTDB): domain Bacteria; phylum Pseudomonadota; class Alphaproteobacteria; order Rhodospirillales; family Defluviicoccaceae; genus Defluviicoccus. Next base: position 269,071 of record JADJRE010000005.1, on the reverse strand, counting down.
GCGCAGCGCGTCGTAAGCGCCGGGATCAGAAGCCACAAATCCCTGCTCAATGATCGTCTTTTCTCCGGTCTCCCCGGCAGCAGTGCCCGCAGGCCAGCCGCGGCCGAACGCGGATCGACGAAAGCGACGCCATCGCCGAACGCCCCTGCCGTCCCTGGCTCGTCGCTCGGAAAGCCGGCAGTAGCAGCGGCGGCATCCCCGATCAATGCCCAGACCCTCATCGCTGAGCCCACCTCTTCGAGTGACACCTGCGAGCGCAGTCGGTACATCGACAACCGCCGTTTCAAATCTGGAAGGCGTGACGCCTCGCCTTCCAGCAGTAGCGCGCCGCCACTTTCGCAGAGGAAGAAATCGTGCAGATACTTTCCCTGGGGAGTGAGGAATGCAGCCCACATCGCCCGGCCCGGTTTTACACGGGCGATGTCGTTGGAAATCAGCCCCTGGAGAAAGCTGCGCGCGTCGGCTCCTTCGATGCGGAGCACCCCTCGTCCAGTGAGAGGAAGAAATGACGCAACGCTCATCAACAGATCTCCGCCTTGTCCCTGATACCACGTCAGCGCAAGGTGGCAGCCGCGACACCGCCATGCAAGCCGTTCCCGGCAATTGATGGGCCGCGATCGGTGCTCATTCCACATGGCCACATGCGCCCTTTGACAGACCTTGCGGGAGGGCGTCGCCGATGCCTATTCTGTTTTTATTGCCGTCGGGTGAAACCAGGGAGGATAATCCCATGAGCCTGCAGGACCGCATCGAAGCGTTGAAGGCAAAACATTCCGCCCTTGAAGAGGCGCTGGAGACGGAGATCAGCCGGCCTTGTCCCGATGCAGCAGAGATCGCAAAGATCAAGAAGCAAAAACTGCAGATCAGGGACGAAATCGTATCGCTCAGCCACCAGCATTGAGCCGGCGCACACTGCCCTAATGTGGGCAAAACTGCGCAAGCGCTAAGAAGACTTCGAATGGAGCATCGCGCCGAACGTACCTTGCCTGCGCATGGCGCCATGCGGATATGCTGTCCCCCTCCGGCCCTGCAAAACGACGCGAATTCGCCCCAACCCCGCCTCCGCTGCGGCGGGCGCTCCGCCGCTTCGGCGCTAACTTACTGACAATCCTGCCAAAAAAAGGGGAGGACCATGACCGGACGATACGAGGAAGCGTTCAAGAGATCGATAAGCGCTCCCGAGGGATTTTGGGGTGAGGCCGCTGAGGCCATCCACTGGTACAAGAAGTGGGACAAGGTCCTCGACGATTCCAACAAGCCATTCTACCGCTGGTTCACGGGCGGCGTCCTTAACACCTGCTACAACGCACTCGATGTTCACGTCGAAGGCGGCCGCGCCGACCAAGCGGCGTTGATTTACGATAGCCCGGTCACCAACACCATCCGCACCTACACTTATCGTGAGCTGCGCGATGAGGTCGCCAAGTTCGCGGGTGTGTTGGCAAGCCTTGGCGTCGGGAAAGGTGATCGCGTCATTATCTACATGCCGATGATCGCCGAGGCGCCGATCGCGATGCTGGCATGTGCGCGGATCGGCGCCGTGCATTCAGTTGTTTTCGGTGGCTTCGCCTCGAACGAACTGGCGGTGCGCATCAATGACGCGTTGCCGAAGGTCATCGTCACCGCGTCATGCGGCATCGAAGTGGGTCGCGTCATCGACTACAAGCCGCTGCTCGAGGGCGCCATTGATCTCGCTGATCACAAGCCTTCTGCCGTGGTCATCAAGCAGCGTCCCCAGAAGCCTTGGGAGCTGAAGGCGGGCGACGTCGACTGGGACGAAGCCGTGGCAAAAGCAGCGCCGGCAGAATGTGTGCCGGTAGCGGCGACTGATCCGCTCTACATCCTCTACACATCGGGCACAACCGGTCAGCCGAAGGGCGTCGTCCGCGACAACGGCGGGCATGTGGTGGCGCTCAAGTGGACGATGAAGAATATCTATGACGTCGAGCCCGGGGAAGTGTGGTGGGCGGCATCCGACGTTGGCTGGGTGGTTGGCCATTCGTACATCGTCTACGCGCCGCTGTTTCACGGGGCGACAACCATCGTCTACGAGGGCAAGCCCGTCGGCACGCCGGATGCTGGTGCGTTCTGGCGAGTGATTTCGCAGCATAAGGCGGTCTCCCTGTTTACGGCGCCGACGGCGTTCCGGGCGATCAAGCGCGACGATCCGAACGCGCAGATGATGGGAAAGTACGATCTGTCGAAGTTCCGCATCTTGTTCCTGGCCGGCGAACGTACCGACCCGGATACGTTGCACTGGGCAGAGAACGCGGTAAACCGGCCGGTGATTGACCACTGGTGGCAGACTGAGACCGGCTGGGCAATTGCCGCCAACTGCATGGGCCTGGAGCGCCTGCCGGTGAAGGCCGGATCGCCGACCAGGCCGGTCCCGGGCTGGAACGTGCAAGTCCTTGACGAAACATGCCGGGAATTGCCCCGTGGCACCAGCGGCACGATCTGCGTCAAGCTGCCGCTGCCTCCGGGCACGTTGCCGACGTTGTGGAACAACGACGACCGGTACGTAAGTTCGTACTTGGCCGAGTTCCCTGGCTACTACACGACAGCGGATGCCGGATTCATGGATGAAGACGGCTACGTTTACATCATGGCGCGCACCGACGACGTCATCAACGTTGCTGGGCACCGACTGTCGACCGGAGCCATGGAAGAAGCCCTGTCAAAACATCCGGACGTTGCCGAATGCGCCGTCGTCGGCGTCTACGACTCATTCAAGGGCCAGTTGCCGGTCGGGTTCGTCGTGTTGAAACTGGGCGTTACCAAGCCGGAAGAGCAGATCGTCAAAGAGCTCGTTAAGATGGTCCGCGATCAGATTGGCCCGGTTGCGGCTTTCAAAACCGCCACCGTTGTCGACCGTCTGCCGAAAACCCGCTCAGGCAAAATTCTGCGCGGCACGATGCAGAAGATCGCGGACAATCAGCCGTGGAAAATGCCGGCGACCATCGACGATCCGGCGATTCTTGACGAGATAAAGGTTGCGCTGGAAGGTATTGGTTACGCGGCTGCCCGCACAGAGCCGGTGGAGACCAACGCACCCCGCTGGGCACGACCTGTTTCCGGGTGAGAGATGAGGGCGCGGAACCGCAACGGTTCCGCGCCTGATGCGTTTATGGGAGGACGATCGGCCGCGTTGAAGCCAATGATCGGGTGGCGGACAAAGCGGAGGATGAATTTGCGCTGCGTCGTGGCCGGGTTGTGCGATCAGAGGAAAGGGTGGACGGATGCTGACCATCGCTCTCGAAAAGGTCTGTTTTTTAATCATTAAGGCGCGCGAGTTCGACGCGAAGATGGATCCCGAAGTACCCGAGCCGGGCGATAATCCGACTGATGACGAAGACCGGGAAGTGCTTTTCGACTATCCCGAAGACCCGACCGTCGAAGAGATTCAGGGCTTTATCGAGGCCTTGAACGAGGATGAGGCGATCGAACTGCTCGCCCTGGTTTGGATCGGGCAGGGCGACTACGATGCCGAGGAATGGGAAGATGCGGTCGCCGACGCCCGCGACAACCCCGACGAGCGCCGGCCGCAGGCGCTGATGAGCATCCCGCTGCTCGGCGATTTTCTGGAGGAAGGGCTGGCTGCGCTCGGATTTTCCTGCCGCGACGAAGAGATGGGCCGTCTGTGACGCGGGCTCCAATAATCCAATTCAAACGCTGTGAACGGTGCCGGCACGAGCGCGGGCAAGGTCGACCTCCCGCTGAAGATCGCGCTCGCTGCAGAGCCCCAGTCCCACGGGATTACGCGCTTTGATGTCGGTCGAACGCCAATGGGTACGGTCGCGAACCTTGTCAATGGTCGGCTTTGTCGTGCCGACCAGCTTGCATACCTGGGCATCGCTCAATTCGGGGTAATTCTTGAGCAGCCAGGCGATAGCGTCCGGTCGGTCTTGCCGTTTGGCCACCGGCGTGTAGCGGGCGCCCTTCTGTCGCGCTTCAGGCAATGTAACGCGCCGGTCCGCCGGTCGTAGCCGGCTTTCCGCATCCTTCTGGCAGCGCTCGATTTCCGCCACCGTCAGATCGCCGGCGGCCACCGGATCGCGGCCGTGCATGCCGCCGGCTACTTCGCCGTCAGCGATCGCCTGTACCTCGAGTGCGTGCATGCCGCAAAACTCGCCGATTTGCTCGAATGTCAATGCCGTGTTCTCGACCAGCCAGACTGCGGTCGCCTTTGGCATCAAGGGAGGTGCCATGTTATCCGCTCCACGGTTTTCGTTACATCGGCGGAGAAAGAGCCGAACAGTATGTTCGACGAAAGCAGGTCCGAGTTAGCGTTGAAATGGGTTCGGACCCTCGGCGAAAGCAACCCGTGGCCGCACTGCGGTGCGACCATCCGGCGCAGCCTACTTGCGACGCAGAGATGAGTAGCGACGGCTACAGTCTTTATCCTTTGATGCCAAAGTCCTTAAACTTTTTCTTGAATTTGGCAAGCTGGCCGCCGGAGTCCACCAGTCGGTGCACACCTGTCCAGGCCGGATGAGTCTTCGAATCGATGCCCAGCTTCAGCACCTCACCTTTGCTGCCCCACGTCGACCGGGTAGTGAAAGTGCTGCCGTCGGTCATTTCGACGACGATCTCATGATAATCCGGATGAATGTTCTTCTTCATCGCCTAGCTCCTGATCGGGGGGCTTGTATAGCCGCAGCCAGGAGCAGGCGCAATGCCCGCAACAACCTTCGCTCCTAGCCGCTGCACGAACCACCGGTGCCAACCGGATATCGACGAAACCCGATGACTGCGGTTTCGTTTGTGGAAACACCAGCGCCGTTCGATCACTATGTGTACGAAGCGTTGAATAAGTTCGCTTATCACATCAGGAGTCTTGGGTCGCGGATGCAACCCGAACAACCATTTGCCCCGTACCTCGCCCGGCGCCTCTGGCCCGCCGACGGCACATCGATCGCCGGCTGGCGCGGGAGGTCGCTGGGGTTGCTGCGCTTGAACTACGCTGTCGTCCGCGATGTTGTGGAGGGCCGCCTGGCATTACACTCCGCAAGCTTGGTCTACACGACGATACTGTCGCTGGTGCCGCTCTTCGCCCTGGCAATCTCGGTGCTAAAGGGTTTCGGCGTACACTACCGTTTCGAACCGCTTCTGATGAGCGCGCTGGCACCTCTCGGCGCTCAGGGTACGGAAGTCGCCGATCGACTGATGCAGTTTGTCGACAAGATGGAAGTAGGCGTTCTCGGCGCGGTCGGTCTAGCGCTCCTTTTCTATACGGCGATCTCGATGGTGCAGAAGGTTGAAACTGCGTTTAACGACATCTGGCATATCCGCGAAACCCGACCGCTGGCACGCAAGTTCACCGACTACCTCAGCGTCCTGCTGATCGGCCCGGTGCTGCTATTTTCAGCAATCGCACTTGCTACATCCGTCATCGCCAGCGAGCCGGTGCGCCAGCTCGGTGAGTATGGGCCGACCGCAACACTGCTTGAGATCGGCGGCCGGTTGCTGCCGGTGCTGCTGGTCGCCGGAACCCTCACCTTTCTTTACAAGTTCCTGCCCTATACGCCCGTGAATATCCGCTCTGCGGCAGTTGGCGGCATCGTCGCCGGGCTGATTTGGCTGCTTGCCGGCTGGGGCTTCGCCATGTTTGTCAGCAGCGCCAGCAGCTACACCGCGATCTACTCGGCGTTTGCCGCCCTGATTTTGTTTCTGCTCTGGGTGAACGTAACCTGGCTGATCCTGTTGATTGGCGGCAGCATCGCCTTCTATCATCAGCACCCGGAGTACATGCCGCTCGGCCCGGGTCCCGCCATTCTCAGCAACCGCTGCCGGGAGCGGCTCGCACTGGCGGCGATACAGCAAATCGGCGCGGCGCAGTATGCCGGAGAGCCACCCCTCACCACCTCGAAGTTGCGCCGCCGCTTGCGGGTGCCGGAAGAAGCGCTGCAGCGGATGCTGACCGCGCTAAGGGAGGCCAACCTGGTGACAACAACCGCGGATGCGCCACCGCGGTGGGTTGGGATCCGGCCTTTTGAGGCGACCGAGGTAAAGGTTCTGCTGGATATTGTTCGCCGGGCCGGCGAGCAGCATGGACTCGATCTTTCACGGATCAACGCCGCTGCGCCCGTCGCTGCGGCAGAAGCGCGGATCAGCGCCGCGATCGACGGCGCCCTGGATGGATGGCGGCTCAAGGATCTGGTGGCGCAAGCCCAGCCGGCGTCGGACGAGCCAGGCACTCGCACCACCGCTCCGGCGGATGCGCCACGCGCCGAAAGAACCGTGCACCTGCGATGACCAGCGTCACCGGCTCTTCTTCTCCTCCCGCCAGCAGGAAAGCACCGGCACGGCCATTGCGCCGTCGCCTATTGATTATCGCAACGATCTTGGCGGGGATCGTTGGCCTGATCGCCTTGTTGCTTCTGGTGGCTCCACGCCATATCGCCCGCTTCGTTGCGGACCGCTACCTCGCTGGTATGCAGATCGACGTCGAGGGCGTGAAGACGATCGATATTGACTTGCTTAAAGGTGAGTTTTCCATGGGGCCGGTAACCTTTCGCGGCGGCTCCGCTGACGCCGGCAGCATCGGCCTGCTTGGGGTTGAACTCAGCCTGCGAGATCTGTTTGAGAAGCAGGCCTTGCTGCGCCGGGTGGTTGTTCGCGATGTCGACGTGGCAGTGCGCCAGGATGTCGATGGCGAACTTTCCATCAACGGAATAGCGCTACGCCAGATCCTCGCCGAAGAGGCGAAGGATGAGCCGGTACCCCCCTCCCAGTCATCCTGGGGGACAGGCGTCGACGACCTGCGGGTGCGCGATGCACATGTCACCTTCACCAACCGCAAGGGCGGTACCGCCCGACTCAGCCTCGAGCATCTGGACCTTCACGGTTTCCGCTCGTGGGAGCCTGAACAGCCGGGAACCTTCGTGCTCTCGGGCGGCGTCAACGGCATCGATGTCAACATTCATGGAACTGCCAGACCATTCGCCGAGAAGATCACCGCAAATGCCGAATTCGGCATCGACGGGATCGCCATCACCAGTATTGAGGAATATACTGGTCCGCTCGGCTTCGATTCGACCAAAGGCACGCTGACCCTTTCTGGACAGACCGCACTGTCGCTGTTCCCGGAGGGTCGGCTCGAAGGTACCGCCGATAGCACGCTGTTGCTCGCCAACATCGATGCAGCCCGCCAGGGTGGCGCTGGAACCAAGCTCGACCAGGGCAGTGTTACTATCGACGGCCGTTATGCCGTCAGCACGGACGGCGCTATCTCCTTTAACGGTCGCGGCGAAGCGAAGCTGCAACAAGCCAATGGGAAGCTCGCCGACGGCACGGCGCTGTCCCTGGCTGCAGCGACGCTCAGCCTGGCCGACGTCCAATTGACATTGCCGGGAGACGACACGCTGGCGGTGGCCATGCGTTCGCAGCTGAACGTCGAGAAACCGTCGGTTGGGGGGCCGGCCGACGGCGTTGCTGACCAGCTGACCCTGGACATTCCTCGCCTGGCCATCACCCGCGGTGGCGACGGCACAACCAGCGTGCAGACGACCGGCGCCATCAACGACGCAGCGACAGCGCCGGCCGTTGTCGGCCGCCTTGTGGCGAAGGCGCCTGTGCTTCGCGCGCCGCTTGCCTTCCGCGCCGATACCTTAGCCACAGATCTGGTGGCTCTGTCGGTGCAAGCGAATGCCGACGGCAAGATGACACTGGCCACCCAGGCGACGTTGCGCGCAGGCAATGCCGAGGCGTCGGCCCCCGCAAGCCCGGGACAGACGCCGACGAGCGTGCGCTTCGCCGGGCTGGAGGTGCCGGTCGGTCCGATGACGCTGAGCAGCGAAGGCGATCGGCTGAAGTTGGCGGGGCCGGTGAATGCCGCCGTCGATCGCCTCGAGCTTGCGCTATCTTCCCCGGCTGAGCAGGGGTCTGCTAGCGGATCGCGACGCGTTTCCGCCGAAACTGTCAACCTCTCGCTGCCGAAACTTGGCGTGGAAATAGCACCGGGGGGCATTAACGTCGACGGCAGCGGCGCCGTCGATCTCGGCCGACCAGAGGTGGGCTTGCCAGCAACTGCTGGACAACCGCGAGCATCCCTCAACGCGAAAAGTGGCCGACTGACCCTGGACAACGTGCAAATGGCAAAGAGCGGCCCCGACATCCGCGTCGAGGGTGGGCTGACGGGGGAGCTGACCGGCATAGCAGGAGATTGGGCGACTGCGCAGGCGTCCGTGTCGGAGCGGCAGGTGGATCGGCGTGTCCGCGCAGAGCCGGGCCGAACAACCACGCCATCAGGTGACGGCGGGCGGCTGGCGGTGGACAGCCTGCGATTAGGCTTGGCGCCCATCAGGATAGGCATCGGTGGGAACAGGCTGACGCTGGCTGGAAACTTCTCTACCAATCTCGCGGGGTTGAAAGCGACCGTGCCGGCGGGACCGAAGGAAGCCCCTTGGGACGTCGCGCTGACCCAGCTGCAGATTGCCTTCTCGGGTCTCGACGGCGAACTCCTTCCGTTGCTGACTACCGGCGTGGGCAAGCTCAACGTCAGTGCAGCGGGCTTCGCCGCCGAGCAGGCCGCGCCGCCGCTGCCGCGCGCGCCGGCAAACAACCGCACTCGCGTCGCCGTGCAGAATCTGCGGCTGGCGCCGGCGACCCTGGGCGTCCGCACGCTGTCCGACCGCACGGCGCTCACCGGTTCCGCAACAGCAGAGCTTGGTGGCATCGATATCCGATTGCCTCGCACCGATCAGAACCCGGCGGCGACAGCGGGAGTTCGGTCGTTGCGCGCCAACATTGGGGAAATTACCGCCGACAGCGCTGGAAGCACGCTCGCCTGGAGTACGCGCATGGACGTACTCGCCGATCAACTCAACAGCAAAGCCGAGAACGGCCGCCTCGCCAGCATTGACTTGCGCTCGCTCAGTGTCGGCGACATGCGGGCCGACCACCGCCGCAAGATGGCGGTCGAGCGCGTTGTCCTCGACCGGCTGCAGGCGTTCCTTACCCGCGACTATCTGTTAGCCTCGGCAACCGCGCAGAAGAGCCGGCCTAAGCAGGCGGTGGCGGCCGTGCAGGCTGCGGTGCAGGAAGGCTGGAAATTCCAGCTCGGCAGCCTCGGCATGACGGATGGAGCGGAGATATAGATTGGTGCGGCGACCACCGAGACCAACACTACCGCCACGGTCGATTTGCAGTCGCTGCAGGTGCTCAACCTGAACACCGGCGATCCCAAGCAACGCACGCAGGTCCGCGTCGAGGCTACGATCAATCAGTTCACCGAACTGGCGGTTGCCGGTTGGGCGGCACCATTCGGCGGGCAGCCGGATTTCGACCTGAACGCCCGGCTGCGTCGCCTGGAGCTGCCGACATTGTCCCCCTATGCGGCGCAGGCGATTGGGCTCAACGTCGAGAGCGGGCGGCTCAGCCTCGACCTGACTGCGGCCGCTGACGGCGGAAACTTGAAAGGGCTCGTCGACCTCACGTTGCGCGACCTGGGCTTCAGCGCGCTTTCACCTGCCGATGCGCAGCGGCTATCGGCCTCGATCGGTGTGCCGATCGAAACGATCGTCGGACTGATGCAAGATGACCAGGGCCGCATCCGTCTCAGCCTGCCGATTTCCGGCAACCTGGCCAATCCAGCATTCGATCCGTCGGACGCCATTCGCCAAGCCCTGACAGGTGCGTTGCAGGCAGCGGTCCTTGCGCCCTTCCAACTCGCCTTCGCCCCGGTAGCGCTGATCGCCAAGGCCGCCGGTGCCGGCGGAGATACGATCGGGCTACAACCGATCCCGTTTTCCCCGGGCGTTGCCTCGCTTGACGGCACCGCTCAGGACATGGCGAGCGGCCTCGTCCGGGTGCTGCAGGAACGGGATAAATTGAAGATCAAGGTCTGCGGGCGGGCAACCGCCGCGGATTTAACAGCGGCACTTCAGGCCGATCGCGCGCCGGCGAGCGGACCGGAACGCGACGCTGCGGTAGAACGGCTTGCTCCGGAGCTGTGGTCCCTGGCGGGCGAACGCACCGCGCGGGTCCGCGACGCGCTGATCATAGGCGGCAACATCAAAGCCCGGCAGGTCGGCGAGTGCCGCATCCTCTACGACCCCACCGATACCGGCCCGCCCCGCGTCGACGTGACCTTGTGACGAGTAAAGCAGGAGAGGAGCGCGGATGCAGAGCGCCTGCCGAGGATGCCGGGCAGATACGCGTGCACTGCCCTGTTACCTGGGCGGCTGCTGCGCTAACATTGCTCGAACTTCATGCTGCGGATGAAAGTGAATTCGGTGAAAGCGTGGCGAACGAGAAAGGCGACAGAGTGGAGCGTGTTCTGCGAAGCGCTCGACTTCGGCGCGCTCGTGCCACAGGCTTACGAAAAGTATCGCCCTGCGATCGTCGAAGGCCTGCTCTTCTTCTTGGAGAATCTCGAGGAGGACCGCGCCAGTGAAATCCTGATCGAGCAAGCACTGTTGCCAGGCGCCGTCGGCGTCGCCGAGCGCATGGTCGCGATCGCGCGCCACTGCCCGGCGCTGCACAAGCTGGGTCAGGTTCTGGCCCGCGACCGCCGGCTTCCCGCGACCTTTCGCCTGCTGCTGCAAAATCTGGAGTCGATGCCGTCGTCGCTTGACGTGGACGAGGCACGCGCGCTGGCGGAAGTGGAACTGGGGCCGCTCGCCAAGTTTGGCATCCGCATTGACGAGCCGCCGCTGGCGGAAGCGAGCGTTGCCGTCGTCATGCCCTTCACCGGCGAACAAACCGGGATTTCGCGTGGCGTTTTAAAGCTGCTGAAGCCCGGCATCGAGGCGCGGCTGGAGGAAGAGTTAGGCATTTTGCAGCGGTTAGGCGCGCTGCTGGACGAGCGTTGCGAAGCCTTCCAGCTGCCCCGCATCGCCTACGCGCAAACCTTCTCCGAGGTCCGCGACTTGCTCGCCCGGGAAGTCCGGCTGGACGAGGAACAGGCACACATGAAGGCGGCAGGCGCCGCCTGGTCGCATTTGCCGGCGATAGTCATCCCCGAGGTGTATTCGTTCTCGACGCCGCGGATGACCGCGATGCAGCGGATCGACGGCGGCAAAGTGACCAACGCGTCGGCGTTATCCCCCGGCGCGCGCCGCCGGTTGGGCAATCTGATCGTCAAGGCTCTGATCGCCCGGCCGCTGTGGTCGGCCGGCGAGGAGAGCGTATTCCATGCCGACCCACATGCCGGCAATCTGTTCGCCACGGACGACGGCAAGCTCGCCATTCTGGATTGGAGTTTGGTCGGTACCTTGAGCAAGGCGGATAGGGTATCGCTGACGCAACTCGTCCTTGGGGCGTTTACCTTGGATGGTGCTCGGGTTCGCGCAGCGATCGACACGCTGTCGCGGGGACGCAGCGACGCCGCAGCGCTAGAGGCCATTATCGCTGCCGGGATGCGCCGTCTGAGCGACGGCGCGTGGCCCGGCATATCATGGGTAACCGATCTTCTCGACGACGCCGCGACCGGCGCCCGTTGCCACTTCGGTGCCGATCTGTTGATGTTCCGCAAGGCCTTGCAGACGATACAGGGCGTTGTTGCCGCTGTCGCTGCCGACTGCCGGCCGGATCGAGTGTTGACTTTCGCGCTACTGCGGACGCTGGCTGCCGCGTGGGGGCAACGATCGTATACCCTGCCCTACTCTCGCCATTTCGCAACTCATCTGTCCAATCTGGATCTCACTCAGCTGTTCGTTTCTGCACCGCTTATCGGGCAGCGCCAGCTCTACGGCCTGCCCTCAACTCTGTCACGGTTGCGCCGCATCGCCTCTGCCCGGTGACCTAGTACTCGGTTGAACGAGGGAGATGGACTACTCCTCGCGAGCGGGATCCAGACGCCAAGGCATTAAGGGCGCATCGTCCGCCAGCCCGGGCGTATCCGTCGAATTGTTCCGCTGCGGCCATTCGACAACGAAGCCGCCGTTCGCACCAACCGTTTGAAGCGCCGCGCGCGGCAGAACGATGCGTCGGTTGAGCAGTCCGAACAGGCGGCGCTGGACGAGGACAACCGACGTTATGGCACCGGACGAGCGGTGAAGGACGGTGCCGTCGAGCGTTCCCAAACATTTGCCGGTGGAGGCGAACACCGGTATCCCCTTCAGCTTCCCGCATTCCGCAAGACAAAGCTCGCCCTCGATGATTTCGTTGCCGTCGCCGCGCATTCGCGTCCTCCGGGCGCGAGATCGCATCCCGCTATTTGTTTGCTACGATGCTAGCTGACGAGCCGATCACCCCGTGCCCGTGGGAATCGTCGTCCCCAGTTCAACGATGAGCTCCGTGGTAGGTTGCATTCGGCATCATGTCGAGGCCGTGGGCCATGCGGTTCGAGTAGTTGAAGAATGCCACCACGTCGCAGATATCGAAGATATCGGCATCGGAAAAGCCCACATCGCGCAACAACTGCCGATCAAGCTCGCCGACGTCGTGGGGGGACAGCGTCAGATTCCAGGCGAAATCCAGCATTGCGCGCGTGCGCGGGTCCAGTTCGGCGACGCGATAGTTCATGACCATCATCTCACCCAGCTGCGGATCGCCGGAAAGCTCCCGCACCGCTTCGCCATGCGCAACGAGGCAATAGTAGCAACGGTTCGCCGAGGAGACGACAACGGCGATCATTTCCCGCTCCAGCTTGCTGAGCCTCGTCGTCTCCTCGTCCAACATGAGGAGGTTGTAGAATGCGGTGAAGGTGCGGAACTTGGCCGGATGGCCGGTGTAGGCCCGCAGCACGTTAGGGATAAGGCCGAGCTTCTCGGTGCATTTCCCGAAGTACTTCAGGATGTCTGCGTCCAGATCCTGCTGATCCGGCAGCGGGATACGAACGATATGATCGGGTTGCGGCATGCCCCGAACTCCTCTCGTTGGTCACACCGAACGCTACACGATCAAGGCGGGTTCGCCGATAGGCTGATGCGACGTTGCGGCGCAAAGGGGGCTCGGCGGCAGGATCAGCCGCTGGTTGGTGTCGCGTCGAAGTTGGCCGCCCGTTCCAGCGCGGCGGCCGCTCGCAACACGGTTTCCTCGTCGAAAGGACGGCCGATCAGCTGCAATCCCAGGGGCAGGCCGCGACCGCTCAGTCCGGCCGGAACGGAAATTCCCGGCAGGCCGGCGAGGCTGGTCGGCACGGTGAAGACATCGTTGAGATACATGGTGATCGGATCGTCGGCCTTGTCGCCGATGGCAAACGCATCGGACGGTGCGGTTGGCGTCAAGATGACGTCAACTTTTTCGAATGCGCGGGCAAAATCACGAGCAATCAAGGCGCGGACCTTCTGCGCCTTCAGGTAGTAGGCGTCGTAATAGCCGGCCGACAGAACGTAGGTGCCGATCAGGATGCGCCGTCGCACCTCGGCGCCAAAGCCCTCGCCGCGGGTATTCATGTACATTTCGTCCAGGGTATCGCCCGGTACCCTGAGACCGAAGCGCACCCCGTCGTAACGGGCGAGGTTGGACGATGCCTCGGCCGGCGCCACGATGTAATAGGTGGCGAGCGCGTATTGAGTGTGGGGCAACGACACGTCGCTGATCTCGGCACCGGCTTCGCGCAGCCACGCCTCGCCCTGGCGCCAGAGACCTTCGATCTCCGATGCCATGCCGTCGATGCGGTATTCGAGCGGGATGCCAACCTTCAGTCCGCGGACCCCGCGCGCTACCGCCGCCTCGAAATCCGGCACCGCAACCGCTGCCGAAGTCGAATCCTTGGGATCGTGCCCGGCCATGCACCGCAGCAGGATCGCCGCATCGCGGACGCTGCGCGTCATCGGACCGGCCTGGTCGAGTGACGAGGCGAAGGCGACGATGCCCCAGCGCGAGCACCGGCCGTAGGTCGGCTTGATACCGACAATGCCGCAGAATGACGCGGGCTGGCGGATCGACCCGCCGGTGTCGCTGCCCGTCGCTCCGAGACACAGCCGCGCCGCCACCGCCGCGGCCGAGCCGCCCGACGATCCACCGGGCACGAGGTCCTTGCCGTCTTTCGGCCCCCACGGGTTCTTCACCGGGCCAAAGAAACTGGTGGTATTGGACGAGCCCATGGCGAACTCGTCAAGGTTGGTCTTGCCCAACATGACCGCGCCGGCCGCCCGAAGCTTAGCGGTGACCGTCGATTCGTAAGGAGGCACAAAGCCGTCCAGAATGTGAGAGCCGGCTGTCGTGCGCACTCCTTGGGTGCAGAACAAGTCCTTGATGGCAAGCGGAATACCGTCAAGTGGCCCCAGCGCCTCGCCCTTGTTCCGCCGGGCGTCTGACTCGGCGGCACGGGCAAGCGCCAGATCCGCGGTCTCGGTGATGAAGGCATTGAGCGGCCGCGCCGCCCCGATGGCGTCAAGATGCGCGCGCGTCAGCTCAACGGCGGAGAAGCGGCCGGCTTCAAGACGATCGCGAGCGGAAGCGATCGTCAACCTGGTCAGATCACTGGTCATTCGACGACCTTGGGCACCGCGTAGTAATCGTCGACCGGCGAGGGGGCGTTCGACAGCGCGGCGCGCAAGTCGCCGCCGTCGGTTACGGCATCGATGCGCTGTGCCAGGGTGGCTCCGGCAACGCTGGTCATCGGCTCAACCCCGTTGGTGTCGACTTCCGCGAGCTGCTCCACCCACTGCAGGATGCCGGAGAGTTCGCCCGCCAGCGCGTCGCACTGAGCGTCCTCGACGCGAAGCCGCGCAAGATAGGCGATAGACTTTATGGCGGATCGATCGAGGGGCACCGGAGGCGTTCGTTTGATTGTTGGCGGACAGAGGCGAGCGTGGCGAGTGACTCGCTGCGCGGAGAGCGCGGAACCTAGCAGCGGCCCCGCTCCGGTGCAAGCCAAGCGCGCGCCGGGTATGTCTCATTTTGAGAAAGGTTGCGCGTCGCCAGAAGCGACGGTTGAGGAGCGCCGAAAGCGGACGCCGAAGATGACGATTAGCAGGCGACAGCGGAAATCGTAGGTCGGATGAGGGCAAAGCCCGTAACCGCCGGATGCGTCGATGGACTCCACCGACATGCGTCAGAATACGCCTTCGGCTATTCCGCCCAACGGGCTGCGCTACGGGCTGCGCTTGCCCTCATCCTGCGCATGCCGGAGTTGGGCGCGGTCAGCCGGGAGCAGGCGGCAGCGCTCGCCGGCCTCGCGCCGTTCGTGCAGCAGAGTGGACAATGGACCGGCGAGGCCCATATCGCCGGCGACCGCAGCCGGCTCCGGCGCTCGCTCTACGCCGAAGCATTGCCGGCAGCCTTCCGCTGGAACACCGCCCTCAGGACGCTCTACCAACGCCTCGTCGGCCGCGGCAAACCCCACCAGGTCGCCCTCGTCGCCTGCGCCCGCAAACTCCTGATCTTCGCCAACACCGTCGTCGCCCGCGGAACGCCCTGGACCGAACGGCCAACCCCAAGTTAATGGTTGCTACGTCCTGACAGTACCTTTTCGGAATGTGCCAGTCTCGCCCTTTAGGGAGCAGGAATCGATGCCCCACACTTGGTTGCGCAAAGCTGGAAGAAATCTGCTGCTCCTGGCCGGAGCTGTCGCCTTGTCCTTGTCGGCCTCCCCCCGGCGGCCGCCATTACACCGGCGGCAGCTCGCAAGACAGCGCATGACGCCTATCTCTACGTCTATCCGATGGTCGAAAACTATTTCAGCATCTACGCCTGGGCGATTGACGAGAATGGTGGCCAGTACAAGGGTCCGATGAACCAGGTCAACAACGTCGCCCGTGTATTCGGTCCTGAGGATACGGGCGTCGTCACACCGAACTCCGACACTCCCTATTCATATCTTATCATAGACCTGCGTGCCGAACCTATCATGGTGACGTTGCCGTCCATCGAGAAGGATCGATACTACTCGCTGCAGCTCGTTGACCTCTATTCCCATAACGTCGACTATCTCGGCACGCGCCGAGAAGGCAACGAAGGCGGAAACTTCCTGATCGCCGGGCCGAATTGGGACGGCAAGGTTCCCAAGGGGATCAAGCGCGTCGTCAGGATCGAAACCGAGTTGATGTTTTCGCAATTTCGGACCCAATTGAAGGGCGCGGACGATTTGCCCAACGTCATCCGAATCCAGAAGGGTTACAAGGCTCAACCGCTCAGCGCGTTTCTTGGTCAACAAGCTCCCGCAGTCGCCCCTGCCATAGAGTGGCCGCCGATCACGCGGGATCAGATCGTTCCCGAGGCCTTCAGATATGCGAATTTCCTGCTACAGTTCGCCCCCGTCATCGCGGACGAAAGCGAGATGCGGGCGAAATTCGAAGAGATCGGCATCAAGGCGGGTGGCATCTGGCCACCGCAGGGGCTGGACGATGAAACCCTCGGCGCGATAATGGCGGGCCAGGCCGACGCACTGGCCGACATCGACGCCAGCGTCGCCAAGACCACGAGTTCCCTTGATTTGTTCGGAACACGGCAAGACTTGGCAGGCAGAACTTTGGCCCGCGCAGTGGCCGCACGCATGGGTCTTTATGGCAACACGGCCGTGGAGGCGTTGTATCCTGCCTTTCCCGCCGACAGCGATGGTAAGCCCCTCGACACGGGATCGAACAAATACACGATAACTTTCGCTGCCGACCAGTTCCCGCCGGTCGACGCGTTCTGGTCATTGACGATGTACGACGGCAAAACCCGTTACCTCGTAGCAAATCCGATCCATCGATATCTCCTCAATTCACCGATGCTGCCGGATTTCGTCCGCAACGGGGATGGTACCGTGACCTTCTACATCTCGCACGAAAGTCCAGGGCAGAAGTTGGAGCCCAATTGGCTTCCCGGGCCCGACGGCGCAGCCTGGCTCGTCATGCGCCTCTATATGCCGCATCCCGAAGCGTTGAATGGCAAATGGACGCCCCCTCAGATCGTTCGAGTGAAGTAGGACTGCTTGGCGACAGGATAGTCCCATCGTAGGATAAAATTGGCGGCCCTCACGACGGCATTGTCAAAATGTTGGAGGAATGCATGTTCTCGACTATTGGCTCAATCGGAAAAGCCGTGTGCCTTTCCACCGTCGCTATGTTCGCGATGTCGGGCAATATCCTGGCGGCAGAAAAAGTCACCCCCGAAACCTATATCCGCGCTGAGGTCGATATGGCCTTTGCCCAGTTCTACAAGAATGCGGGCAGTGACGTGAACCGTTTCTACTACATTCGCAAGCCAACCCCGCTCGATGGCCAAGCTGTGGTCCGGATGAACCGCGATACGCTTTACGCCGGAGCCGTCGTCGATACGGAAGGCGGCGCGAAACTGACCATTCCGGAATTTCCCGATGACCGATATTTCTCAGTCTTGGTCATCGACAACGACCACTATGCGCCCATTGTATTTTACAAGCCTGGCGCCTACGAAATTCCTCACGACACGAAGTATGTGGCGCTGGTGCAGCGCATTGAGGTCATGGACCCAAATGATCCAAAAGAAATCGCGCTCGTGAACGAGGTGCAAAACAAATTTACTATTAACGCTTCCAGTCATGATCTTTTCTCCGATCCGAAGTGGGATGCCGACTCCATGCTAGCCTTGCGGTCGGAGTACGAAAAGGAGTTCCAAAAGTTCACGCAATACGAAGCCGACTGGATGGGACCGCGAGGGCAAGTAAACGAGAAAACGCGCAATATTGCGGTCGCTGGGGCTTGGGGGCTCTTTCCGGAAAAGGATGCGGTGTACATCAACTACACTGGCCCCGGCGCGGTGAAAGGCTGCTACACGGCAACCTACGACGTTCCGCCGAACGATGCCTTCTGGTCGATTACGGTCTATGGAAATGACGGATTCATGAAGAGCGACAACAGCATCGTGAATGATCGAAACGTCAAGATGAACAATGACGGCACTTTCACGGTTTACTTCGGCTCAGCCGAGGCCTGCGGCGAGCGCGCCAACCGGATCGACATTTCCGATGGCTGGAACTTCTTAATGCGTGTCTATCGTCCCGGCCAAGGCATCCTGGCACGGCAGTATAGATTGCCGGAGGTAACGTTGGTCCAATAACAACCACGCCCAACAGCGCGTAGCCCGGGTAACGTTGTGGGGCGGGTTCGAAGCGAAGCGAAACCCGCCGCATGCGCAAGTACCGCCCCCACGCATTCGGCGTCCTCAAACACAATACGCCCTTCGATCCCAACATCGCCACTTGCCACCAAGACGGTATCTACGGGAGGGCGATCGCCGATGATCCAGGCTGCTCATTGTCGCGATGCGCGACACAGCGGACGCCCACGACACCGAGACCGCAAACGTCACTCCTGGGATAAAGCGGTTCCAGCCAAAGGCTGCTCAGCTTCAAGTGCGCGCCGATACCCTATGGTGCGGGCTATGAAAGCATGGGCTAGGCGGTGGCGACAGCGCGTGTAGCCTGTTAAGGCTGCAGTTCGAAGACTTCCTCGCGTACGGTTCGACCGAGGTTATCGGCCAGCTTTGGCACCATCGCCGCCGCCAACTCCGAGGGCTGGCCCTGGCTCAGATAGGCGATTGACCAGCCTTGCCACAATCGCGCACCCGGAGATCCTGGAATCCAGCGTGAGGCCGAGCCGGTACTGGGCAGGCGTCACCACCGTGGTGCCGGCGAGCGGCAGGCGGGCCTGGCGGGCCATGTCCAGTTCGCCTTGCGGGAAAAGGCGGCCGCGGTCGTCCATCATTCGGATGCGATCGGTTGCGCCAGGAGCTGTCCAAGCGCCGACGCTGTCACTGGTATCGATGGTCAGCAGCAGAGGCACGTCGCCCGCGCCCACCGGCACACCGCGTTGCCTCAGCGCCGCTTGCAATTCTCCCATGATGGCAAGATTTTCGTTTGAGTTATCGAGAACCCGAACCTCGATTGCCTGAGAGTGGGGAACCGGCTGAAACGCAACAGCATTCAGCGTCGCCTGTCCCGTGGCTTGTGCCGAAGCCGGCAGCACCGTGGCCGCCACGCCGAGCGCCGACAGCAATGGCACGACAAGTCGGATCATCAAATGCATCCTCCCTTTTGGCCCGGCGTCCTGCCCCGGCTTGCGACAAAACTATTGATATGATCAGCCGTGAGCCGCGGCGCGTCAACGGGCGGCCGCTGCGCGGACTATTGCCGCCGCACCTTCGGCTTGCGGGCTGATTTGTCGCCGTGCCGTTGACAGCGCGGCGGCCGGTCGATACGCCACCGCCTCGTTCTGGCAACAAGAATGGATAAAGAGAGTGACGATAAAAGGCATGGTCGCGGCAGGTCATGCACAGACGGCGGCTGCCGCTTGCGCGGTATTGGCCGAGGGCGGCAACGCTATCGATGCGGCACTCGCGGCTCTGCTGGCCGCGTGCGTTGCCGAGCCGGTGCTGGCGTCATTGGGCGGCGGGGGGTTTCTTACTGTCCGCCCGGCAGACGGCCCTCATGCCGGGCGCACGATCGTCTACGATTTCTTCGTACAGACGCCTCGGCGCCGCAGGATAGACGGCGAGCTTGATTTCCGTGAGATCGTCGCCGACTTCGGCCCGGCGACGCAAACATTCCACATCGGCCTCGGCGCGATTGCCACGCCCGGGATCGTCAAGGGTCTCTTCGCCGCGCACCGTGACCTCGGTCACATGCCGCTGCGCAATCTGATTCAGCCAGCAGTGGGATTGGCGCGAAATGGCGTGCTGGTTGATGGAATGCAAGCCTACGTGCTGCGGGTCGTCGGCGCCATTGTCAACGCGGACCCATCGATGGGCGCGCTATTTGAAAGCCCCCAGCGGCGCGGCGAATTGATCAGTGAGGGCGAGTTGCTGCGCATGCCGGAACTCGCGGATGCCTTGGAGGCCATCGCGATCGAAGGCGAGGACCTGTTCTACCGCGGGGAGATGGCGGCGCTGTTGGCCCGCGACTGCGAAGCTCGCGGTGGTCATTTGACCCGCGCCGACCTGGAAACATACCGGGTGGAGCGGCGGCTGCCGCTGACGCTGCCGGTGTTTGGCGGACTCGTGGACCTCAACCCGCCGCCCTGCAGCGGCGGCATCCTGGTCGGCTTCGGACTGGCTCTTTGGGAAGCATTGGGCCGGCTGGATGGCGGCTTCGGCTCCCCATCGCATTTGCGCCGGCTGGTTGCAGTGATGCAGGCGACGGAGCAGGCTCGTATCGAGGAGCGGCTGCATGAACCTGGGCTAGAGAAGGCTGACGCCGCGGACCTGTTGCTCAATCCGGCGCTGATTGCCCGATGGCGCGACGAAGTGGCCGCTTCGGCACGGGTGGTTCGGGGAACAACGCAGATCAGCGTCGTCGACCGGTCCGGCAGCGTTGCCAGCCTCTCGGTGTCGAACGGAGAGGGTTCGGCTTACGTCCTTCCTGGCACCGGCATCATCCTCAACAACATGTTGGGCGAGGCGGGATTGCTACCAGATGGAGTCGCCGCCGCGTGGCCACGCGACTCGCGGCTGTCGTCAATGATGACGCCCGCTATCGTCCGCGACGCAGCGGGCGGCACCACGGCCTTGGGCTCGGGCGGCTCCAACCGGATCCGCACCGCGATGCTTCAGGCATTACTCAACGTCCTTGCTTTCGACATGCGCCCGCAAGAAGCGGTGGCAGCACCGCGTTTGCATTGTGAGGAGGCGATCCTCAGCGTTGAACCAGGCTTCGCGGAAGACGCCGTCGCCGCCGCCGCGGCCGATCTGCAGATCGCCAACTGGCCGGCGCAGAATCTTTTCTTTGGTGGCGTGCATATGGTGCGCCGCAGCGCCACCGGTGCCTTTGAGGGCGCCGGCGATGCGAGGCGCGGTGGCGTTGCGTGCACGGTTTGATTTCGCTGGCCAAAGGGGGCAAGCATTGATCGAGGGCGAGCAGTTACACATCCTGACCATTTCCTGCCCGGACCGCACCGGTATCGTCGCCGCGGTTGCCGGTTTTCTCGCTGATCACGATGCCTTCATCACTGAATCGTCGCACTTCGGCGATTCGCGGACGCAGCGTTTCTTCATGCGTACGGTGTTCCAGCTGGGAGCGGCTGCGCCGCCGCACGATCGTTTTGCCCATCGCTTCTCGCGCATTGCCGAACGCTTCAACATGGTTTGGGGCCTGCACGACGCACAACGGCGCGAACGTCTGCTGATCCTCGTCTCGAAACTCGACCATTGCCTCAACGACCTGCTCTACCGCTATCGGACCGGCGATCTGCACGTGGAGATTGCCGCGGTCGTCTCTAACCATCCGGATCTGGAGCCGCTGATCCGTTGGCACGGCATTCCTTTCCACCACCTGCCGGTGACCTCGGAAAACCGGCCTGAGCAGGAAAGGGCAATCCTCGATCTGGTCCGCGACATGGAAATCGATTTGGTGGTCCTCGCCCGCTACATGCAGATTCTGTCGGCCGGCACCTGCGACCGGCTACGCGGCCGCTGCATTAACATTCACCACTCGTTTCTGCCTGGCTTCAAGGGAAAGCGGCCTTACCATCAGGCGCACGATCTGGGCGTGAAGCTGATCGGGGCCACCGCCCATTACGTCGTTGCTGATCTCGACGCCGGGCCGATCATCGAGCAAGCGGTCGAACGGGTTGACCATAGCGCGGGACCGGAGGACATGGCGCGGGTCGGGCGGGATATCGAGACAGTGGTCCTCGCCCGGGCGGTTCGCTGGCATATTCAGCATCGGGTCCTGCTGAACAACGGCAAGACGGTCGTTTTCCGCTAAACGACCGTCTCTTCCGCCGCCGTCATTGGCACGGGGAAGAAGTCACGCGCGTTAAGCGCGGATAAACGAACTGCGGATAAGCTGATGCCTGCATAGAACGGTCGACCTCGCTTAGGAAGGGGCGGTGCATGCTGGCAGAAAAAGCATCCGAGATATCGACCCGGATGAATACTGGACTGAGCACGATCGCCGCCAGCGAGCGCAGCGCCCTCGCCGACATCGAGCTCTTCAAAGACTTTGATCCGGCAGCCCTCGGGCAGATCGAACAAGCCTGTCGCTATCGTCGGTTTTCCGCGCAGGAACAGATCATCGACCGCGACGCTGCTTCCTCGGACGTCTTTTTCATCATTCGAGGGCACGCACGTGTCGTCGCCTACTCCGTGTCGGGCCGCGAAATCACTTTCGCCGACCTCCGTGCGGGAGACTATTTCGGGGAGATTGCCGCAATCGACGGCCAACCCCGATCCGCCGGCGTGATGGCGGTCGAGGATTCGGTTCTGCTGTCGCTCCCACGTCGGCAGTTTCTCAACATGCTTGAAGATTATCCGCAAGTCGCGATGCGGGTGATGCGGCGGTTGGCGCTGATCGTGCGAAACGCCACTGAGCGGATCATGGACCTGTCTACGCTCGCCGCCAACAACCGCGTGCAGGCCGAACTACTGCGTCAAGCGCGCAGTGACAAGACTCTCCGCAATATCGCGGTGATCGAACCCATTCCGATACACAGCGACATTGCCAGCCGGGTATCGACGACGCGCGAGACTGTCGCACGCGTTCTCAATGAACTGGCGCGCAAGGGCATCCTGGAGCGCACCCGAACCGCTCTTGTTATTCGGGATGTGCCTCGCCTACAGGATATGGTGCAGGAAGTTCGCGGATGAGATACGCAACCACGAGGCGCTATTTGATCTTTGCTTCCTTGAAGGCCACGTGCTTGCGGACTACCGGATCATACTTACGAAATTCCAGTTTCTCTGTCGCTGTGCGCGGGTTCTTCTTAGCAACATAGAAGAATCCGGTGCCGGCGGTACTGACCAGCTTGATCAGGATTGTATTTGGCTTCGCCATCTTCGGCTCACGTTGGTTATGGACGCCGGTCGAGAACCTGACCGCCCCGGCACGATACGCACCTGGGATCGCCTGTCAAGGCACCGCTCCTTCCGGCACCTGAGCGACCAGCGATACACGGTGCAATGCATCAGCAAAAACGTCAGGCTGATCAATCAGTCGGCGAGCCAGTTCGAGATCGACTGTTCCGTCGCGTTTCTCAGCCGGACAAGTCGAGCGGCCGGTCTCGGCACTCATTGCCGACGGGCGCGAAAGCAGCCGGTCGAACGCATCGGGATCACCGACGTAGAGGCCGCTTGTACAACCCTTGCCATAAGAAGTGCTGCCGATAACGATCGCTCGGTCGCGATCCTGCAACGCCGCGGCCGTAAGTTCGGCCGCAGAAGCGGTATCTCCATCGATCAGGATGACCAGCGGAAGACCATGCGTGATGTCATCGCCGCCGGCCACATAGTCCTGCACACTGTCTGGATGACGCCCCCGGGTAGATAGGATAGGACCATCGGCAAGAAAGAGATCAGCAACCTTCACTGCCTGCTGAAGCAATCCGCCCGGATTGCCGCGCAGATCGAGCACGATTCCTCGAATCTGCTGCGCCGGTGGCGCGGATAATCCTTCCCACGTGCGCGCGATGTCGTCTGCCGTATCTCGGTTAAAGTGGGAGATGGTAAGAAAAAGAATGCCATCTTCATAACGTTCCTTGACCATGTCGGGGATCAAATAGCTGCGCGGCACAACAAAGCGGAGCGATGTTCGGCCAAGCCGGTGCACCGTCAACCGCACTCGGCCAGTGACCTCCTCCTGCAGCAAAGCTTCAACCTCGGCTTGCGACAACCCTGATGTCGGCCGTCCGTCGATCTGCACCAGCACGTCGCCGACCCTCAGACCAGCACGCTCTGCGGGGCTGGCTCCGTTGATCTCGCTGATTACCGGCGCGTCTCCTTCCATTCGAACACCGATGCCGATGCCATGATAGCCGTCGCGCCGCTGCCGATTCCGCCGCGCCTCGTCGGGCGTTGCATAGCGAGAATTTGCATCGAGCGCCGCGGTCATCCGGTCGAACACCGCCTCATAGACGCCCTCCTGTGGAACGGCAGCAAGACGGGTTGAGTGTGCGCGAGCGGCGCGCCAAATCTGCACGCTGACCTGGGCCCAGCCCTCGAGGTCGCGCGCCTTAGGCGTCTGCAAGGACATAACGCGACGCCCCGCAACATCGAGTTCAACATCGTTTCGTAGCTTGGCTACGGTCAGCGCGGGGTCAATGGTTGCGAGTCCGCTCAAGCCGTCCAATGCGATCTGCTCTGCACTCACTGGATCAACGAATCGCTCCGTGATGGCGGCGTACGCGACTCTGAACATGTTATGTGCTTCGGGCGCCGCAAACGGCTCCGGCTGTTGTGCAGGAAGTGGCTGTTCGGAGGTGCTGCAGCCGCCGCCCATCACAATTGCGAGGAAGCAGACGACCAAAAGAGCGGCATACCAACGTCTTGACATGGCGCGGATGATCGCTGATCCCGAACCATAAGTCAGCTACGCAGGCGCGGCGGCATGGGGGAAGCATCAGATTTTGTAAAATGCTGTCATTGGTGCTACATAAAGTGGCTACACGGTCTTCGTTGCTCGTGTTTGCACCATAGGCTTCGCAGGTGCGATGATTTTGTTGAGGGGTCAGTAGACGGAAAAGTAGCTTTCGACCGAAGGCGTTGTTTGCGCCCGAGATGCTGATGATGATAATATTTAATTAGTTATATCGTTGATGGCACAAACTAGGAGATGGCTAAATGTCCGATTACGGCGGAATTGTCGGCATAATAATTCTCGCCCTTGATATCTGGGCGATCATTAATGTCATTCAAAGCAGCACCTCGACCGGTGGCAAGGTGCTGTGGGTCCTGCTAATCCTCTTCTTGCCGGTTCTCGGCCTCATTATCTGGTATTTCGCCGGGCCGCGCGGCGGACGTGCTTCCGCATAGGGGTAAGCAATGTAGATCTAACCTCGTGCCGTCCAGTCAGTGTCTTTTCGCCCTCACGCTGCCTGCGCATGCCGGCCGCTTAGCTTCCCATACAAAGGCCCCAACATTTCCCGGATTCCCCATACAAACGATCCAGGATTGTCGTAGGTAATCAAGCCGTTCTCGCCATGGACGATGCAGCGTATCCCTGATTGATGTGTCACCAGCGCGGGCCTGCCGTACGACAACGCTAGTCGCGCCAGTTCTTCTCCCTGCTCTACGCGCGATGGGATGACGACGAAATCACAGGCCTTCAGCAACTGCCTGAAGCGGTCAGAAGGCACATCACCAATCAGACGGCAGCGATTGCCGATCCCAGCATGCATGAGTCGATCCTGCAATGTGCTGCGAAGCGCACCCTCGCCGGCGAACACGAATTGCGCGGAAGTGTCGCTACCGCACACGGTGACGATCGCATCCGCGAGGATATCGGCCCCAGATTCGTACGAGACCTCCCCCGCGAACAGGACCAGCGGCGAAGTCGGATGGAGCGCCAGACTACACTTAACGGCCTCGGGAGCCTCAAAAGAAGCTTCACCGGGGTGGTCTGCCTCGACCGAAATAGGCTCCGCCGATGCGGCGGCTGGCGCGGCGTCGGCGTGATCGGCGTCCAACGCATCCGGCAAAAATACAGACGCCGCGTCTCCGGACAGCTTCACCACCAGGGCCACATCAGCCTCGTTGACCATCGCGGAAGCCTCCGGCGCGGATGTTTCCATCTCGCTCCTAGCTTCAACCAGACGGGCCGGGGCTGGCTTTTCATGACCGGCGTCTGTCGCTGGGGGCTCGGTGCGCGCGGAGATCTGCGGCTCGCGCTCGTTGTCCGGAATGGCGTTGGCACCAGCTCGCGACACGCCGAAGGTCCCCAGCCAGCGCATTCCGCCAGCAACCATTCGGGCCAGCCGCGAGCCGGCATTGCGCTCTTTGGTGCCTCCCGGCGACTTCGGCTCAGACGGTAGCGGCCCAGTGTCGGCCGTCGCCATCGGTGCCTGCGGGTTGGTCGATACTGGAGGTACTGTCACCCTCACTTCCACAACTTCCGTGACGTCAGGCGGCGACGAGCGGTGCGTTTGTATCGGCGGCGCCTCTGCCGCTTCCGTTATCAGCCGCAGCGCCGGGGCTATGGCAACCGATGCTGGAAGTCTCGGCGTCGAATCCTGGTCTACCGATTCCTTATCGACAGCCGTGGCGCGTTCACCGAACACTACCTCTAGGTCGAAAGGCACTTCACGGGCCGGATCCGAGCGGAGGGCCCGGGGCGCCTCAAACCCATGGCCGAGCGGCAGGTTGCCGCCCTGCGCATCCTCATCGAAGGCTTCAATATCGAGATGAGGATCACGAAGCCTCGTCGGCTTCAGCCGGGCACGATAGGGCACCAGCACGTCGTTCGCATCCGAAGGCGCTGACCAAACGGCTGTGTCTGGCCGTTGCTCCTCATCCGCCGGGAAGACCTCGTCAATGGACGGCTGCAACGCCGTCCTGAGGTCGTTCACTTCCGATTGCCGTTCTCGATCGGAACAAGCCTCAAAGCGCAGATGCACGTGAGTCATGCCCGCCGCCAGCGCACGCCGCCAGATCTCAGGACAGCGATCGCTGGCGCGGCCGAAACGCTCGTGCAAGTTGCAGGTGTGGCCGATATACAGGACCGTTGTCTGCTCGCCCTCGCGCTTGACCAGCAGGAACACGGCTGCCTCATCCAGCCAACTCGTCGCCGGACGAGAAACGGCAAAGTCGTACCGTCTGCCGCTTTCGCCAACCCAGGTGGCTACATGCGGTTCGCAGAGCGGAAGGTTTCGCGGCAAGTACATGACCAGATGTCCCTTCTCTGAGAGCATCCGGGAGGTGGGCGTGGCGGTTGATCTCCGCATATTGGCAGCTACGCCCGTTGTCCCGAGCCCTCATTGCCAGCGTCTCGTTCTCCGATCCGGATCTTGCACCATAGCATCACCGGCAATGATTATTGATCGCAAAAACGCGCTCGGGGCGCGTTGGTTCATCGATTCTTTAGCCGGGGCGGACACGAACGAGGCCCCGGTTTGGCCTGCAGGTTCTTGCCCGCCTGCCGCTGCCCGCCCGGCGCTTCCAGATGATGGTGCCGTGTCCTCTTGACTCGCCGATCTAGAGCAACTGATCGTTCTGAGATGATGCATAAGCGGTTCATGGAGCTGGCGCTTCACGAAGCTGTCGCTGCCGGCGCGCGTGGCGAAGTGCCTGTCGGAGCGGTGGTTGTGGAGGCAGCAACCCGCACGGTACTGGCCCAGGCCGGCAACCGCGTCGAGGAGCTGGCCGATCCAACGGCGCACGCCGAGATCCTGGTGATCCGCGCCGCGGCGGCCGCGCTCCGCTCTCCACGGCTCGAAGGCTGTGATCTGTGGGTAACGCTGGAGCCTTGCGCGATGTGCGCGCAGGCAATTGCCTTCGCACGCGTGCAGCGACTGTACTTCGCGGCCTATGACTTGAAGGGTGGCGGCGTCGAGCACGGTGCGCGCGTCTTCCAGCAGCCCACGTGCCACCATCGACCGGAAGTGATCGGTGGCATCAACGAGGAGGCGGCGGGGTTCCTTCTGCGACGGTTCTTCGCCGAACGACGGTGAGCCGCAGGTGATACTGGCGTCAGTGGCCGGCGATCACCGCATGCAGAGGTTTGGTTTCCTCGAACAACCGCTGCTGTTCGGCACTCGCCTCGCGCTGATGAGCGGCCTTCCACTCAGCGAACGGCATGCCATAAACCACGGCCCGCGCGTCCTCGTAGGTCATGCTCACGCCGCGTTCCGCCGCCGCCGCCATGTACCATTTTGAAAGGCAATTACGACAGAAGCCGGCAAGGTTCATCAGGTCGATGTTCTGGACGTCGGTGCGCCGTTGCAGGTGCTGCACCAGGCCGCGGAATGCCGCCGCCTCCAGCTCGGTCCTCAGCTGCTGATCCATCCGCGCTTATCCCTTCCTTCACATGCGGCCGATGGCGCGCCAACCAATGTCCCGCCGGCAGAAGCCCTCCGGCCAGGCAATCCGATCGACGGCGCTGTAGGCCAGTTCCTGCGCCCGGGGCACACTGGGAGCCCGCGCCGCCACGCCGAGGACACGACCGCCGTCGGCGACGAGCTTGCCCTCGTCGAGCTTGGTGCCCGCGTGGAAGATGGTCACGCCTGGGACGCTGCTCGCCTCGACTAGGCCACCGATAGCCGAACCCCGCGCGTAGTGGCCAGGATAGCCGTGCGTGGCCATGACGACGACCAGAGCCGGATCCGGATGCCATTGCAGATCGATGTCGTCCATCCGCCCTTCAGCGCAGGCAACAAGTGCCGTGAGCAGGTCGGACTTCAGCCGCAGAATGAGCGGCTGGCATTCCGGATCGCCGAAACGCGCATTGAATTCCAGTACCTTAGGTCCGTCGTGGGTGAACATAAGCCCTGCGTACAGCACACCCGAATACGGCCGGCCGTCCTCGGCGAGACCGCGCACGATCGGCATGATCACCTTCGCCATGATTTCCTCGGCGACCGCGCCAGTGATGATCGGCGCCGGCGAGTAGGCGCCCATGCCGCCGGTGTTCGGCCCCTGGTCGCCATCGAAGGCTGCCTTGTGGTCCTGGGCAGAGGCGAGCGGTACGGCGCGGTCGCCATGCACCAATGCGAAGAAGCTTGCTTCCTCACCGATCAGAAAGTCCTCGATCACCACTTGCGCTCCGGCGTCGCCGAAGGCGCCTTCGATCATGATATGGTCGATCGCGGCGTACGCTTCGTTCTCGTTGTGGCACAGGATGACGCCTTTCCCTGACGCCAGCCCATCGGCTTTGACAACGACCGGCGCGCCATGCCGTCGGATAAATGCCTTTGCCTGCTCCGGCTCATCGAACCGTGCATAGGCGGCCGTGGGTACGCCACAGCGCTCGCATAACTCCTTCATGAAGCTCTTGGAACCCTCGATCTCGGCGGCGCGGGCCGTAGGACCGAAGGCAAGAATTCCGGCGTCGTTCAGCCGGTCGATGAGCCCCGCCACCAGCGGTACTTCCGGACCGACGATAACGAAATCGACAGACTCGCGGCGCGCCAGATCCACCAGCGCCGACACATCGGCGGCGTCTATAGCAACGCACGCCGCTACTTCACCGATGCCGGCGTTTCCAGGTGCGCATAGCAGCCGGCCGCACAGGGGAGAGCGGCGCGCCGCCCAGCACAGTGCATGTTCTCTTCCGCCCGATCCGACGACGAGCACGTTCATCGGTCTTTTCTCCCCGCGCCTGCACCGCTTTGCCGACAGCGGCGCCATCGTCCATACTCGGGGCATGGTTCGTTACTCTAGCACTGACGCGCGCGCCGACAACCTGCCAGTGGTCAGCGTCGGCGAGTTGGCACAGACGCTCAAACGCTACATCGAACAGGGCTTCGAGGTGGTGCGGGTGCGCGGTGAAATTTCCGGCTACAAGCGGGCCGCGTCCGGCCACGTGTACTTTTCGCTGACGGATAGCGAGGCGTGCCTCGATTCGGTATGCTGGCGGATGGCGGCCTCCAGGCTGGCGATCGCGGTCGCCGACGGCCTCGACGTCATTGCCACCGGCCGGCTGACAACCTACCCCGACCGGTCGAAGTACCAACTCGTTGTTGAGCGATTGGAGCTGGCGGGCGAGGGCGCGCTGCTAAAGCTGCTGGAGGAGCGGCGGCAACGCCTCGCCGACGAAGGCCTGTTCGACCCCTCCCGCAAGCAGCCGTTGCCCTTTCTGCCGGAAATAATCGGCGTCGTTACCTCGCCTACCGGTGCGGTCATCCGCGATATCCTGCACCGGCTGGCCGATCGCTTTCCCCGACGGGTACTTCTGTGGCCGGTGCTGGTACAGGGAGTCGAGGCGGCGGCGCAGATCGCCGCGGCGATCGAAGGATTCGACAGGCTTGCTCAGCTTGGTGCGGTTCCACGGCCCGATCTCCTCATCGTCGCTCGTGGTGGCGGCAGCTTGGAAGACCTGTGGGCCTTCAACGAGGAGATCGTCGTGCGAGCCGCGGCGCGCTGCTCGATACCGATCATCTCCGCTGTCGGCCACGAGACCGACACCACTCTGATCGACTTCGCCGCCGACGTTCGAGCACCAACCCCGACGGCCGCGGCCGAAATGGCGGTGCCAGTGCGGGTCGAATTGGCGCAGCGCTCGCTGGAATTGCGAAGCCGGCTCGCGGGTGCAATTGCGCGGACCCTTGAGGAGCGCCGCGGCCGTCTTCTCGGCGCGGTACGAGGCTTGCCAAGACCGGCGGCCTTGCTTGCGGTTGCCAGGCAGCGTCTTGACGACTGGAGTGAAAGGCTTCATCGGGGCCTCTACGGCGGCATCGAGCATCGTCGACAGCGATTGGCGCACGCCTCGATCCGCCTCGTGCCGCCATCTGTCCGCATTGTGCAGGCCGGGGCCCAGCTGGCTGGCGAGCGTCGCGTTCTCGACGGGGCCATGCGGGCGCTATTGGTGCAGCGGTCGAACGAACTGCGGCATGCGGCGGCCTTATTGGAGAGCTGCTCCTACCAGAAGGTGCTGCTGCGAGGCTTCGCGATCATCAACGACGCGCAAGGTCGATTGATCACCAGCAGTGCCGGATTACGGGCCGGCATGCGTGTGATCATCCGATTAGCCGATGGCACGGCACCCGCCACCGTCGACGGCCCCCGTACAACCGGTCGTTCACCCCGCGGCGGTGACAGCGGTCAAGGCACCTTGATTTAAGTCGCCGCAAGAAGGGCGTTGGCAGCCGATCCCGCAATAAAATTCGCAGGATAATGCTGGCGAGCAGCCCCTTCACCCGGCGACGTGCAAGTTTTCAAGGAACTGACGGACGCTGTGATCCCAGGAAAAGCTTTCTGCATGTGCCCGGCATACATCCGCCGGAATGAGGCTGGCCCGTCGCACCGCGGCCCCCAGGTCGTCATCCAGGCAACCGGCGCCAGAGCCGTTGATAACGTCGATGGGGCCGGGCACGGGGTAAGCCGCGACCGGTATGCCCGAGGCAAGCGCCTCCAATAGGACAAGGCCGAATGTGTCTGTTCGGCTGGGGAAGACAAAGACGTCGGCGCCAGCGTAATGGTGAGCAAGATCCTCGCCCGACTTCGTCCCGACAAAAATCACGTTGGGATATCTGGCGCGCAACTCGGAAATCTGCGGACCGTCGCCGACCACCACCTTTGTGCCGGCGAGGTCCAGCTTCAGGAAATCCTCTATGCTCTTCTCAACCGCCACGCGGCCGACGTAAAGACTGATCGGTCGCGGGTAAGGGAAAAACGACTTGTCGCGAGGGCGGAACAACTCTGTATCTACGCCGCGCGACCACCGACTGATGCGCTCAAAGCCGCGCTCCCGCAGCACCGCCTCTACTGAAGGCGTCGATACCATGACGCAGCAAGCGGGAGCATGAAACCACCGGAAGAAACCGTAGGTCCAACTCAGCGGGACGCGCCAGCGCGCGGCAACATATTCCGGAAAACGCGTGTGATAGGACGTGGTGAAGGCAAGCCCGCGGCGTTGGCAACGCCACCGCGCAAGAACCCCCAGCGGCCCTTCGGTAGCGATGTGGATTGCGTGCGGCTGAACCTCGTCGACGATCTTGTCGATCCAACGGGGCGAGGCCATCGCCAGGCGGATTTCGGGATAGGTGGGACAGGGGAGACTGCGGAACTGATCTGGACTGACCAGCGTGACCTGGTGACCAAGGTTTGTGAGCAGTCCTCGAATCGTATCGAGAGTCCGGACGACGCCATTGACCTGAGGGAACCACGCATCGGTCACAATGAGGATGCGGAGAGGTTGCTCTCGATGTGCGACATCGCGATTACATGAGGCATCTCCGCCCACCGCAAAATCTCCAGCGAACCATCGAAGTGTTCGACCAGAGCGGTGCAGCTTTCCACCCAGTCGCCATCGTTACAGTACAGAATGTTATCGCACAGCCGGATTTCGGCACTGTGGATGTGTCCGCAGATCACCCCGTCGACGCCCCGTCGGCGGGCTTCCGCCACCACCGCCTTCTCGTAGCTGCTGATGTACTCGACCGCGTTCTTTACCTTGTGCTTGAGGTAGGCGGAGAGCGACCAGTAGGGGAACCCCAGACGGCGTCGCAACACGTTGAACCATAGGTTGAGCGACAGCGCGAGGTTGTAGGCATTGTCGCCAACGAAAGCCAGCCACTTGGCGTATTTGACAACGCCGTCGAACTTATCCCCGTGCAACACCAGGTAACGCTTGCCGTCCGCACAAGTATGGACCGCTTCAGGCAGCACGGCGACACGTCCAAAACGATGCCCCGCAAAGTCGCGGAAGTTTTCGTCATGATTGCCGGGGACATAAATCACCCGCGTTCCTTTGCGCGCCTTTCTCAGCAGCTTCTGGACAACGTCGTTATGCGCCTGTCGCCAGAACCAAGAGCGCCGCATGCGCCAGATGTCGACGATATCACCGACGAGGTAAAGGTAGTCAGAGTCCGTTGATCGCAAGAAATCTAGTAGCAACTCCGAATTACACCCACGCGTCCCGAGGTGAATGTCGGAGATCCAGATCGAGCGGAAGCGGAAATGGGCATCGGAAAGCGCGTTCATGGCGGCCATGGCATAGTGGATGCTAGCGGTCGCAGATAGCATTATATTGGTGAGGGTTTGCTGTTCATGCGCTTTCTGGTGCCTTCACAAAAACTTACGCCAGGTGTCAGAAATACGTCATGATCCGAGGCTTACGTTATTCAGAAACTCTGGCAGATGGTCGATGACTCCACTTGCTCTTTAGAGGCCATCGCCGACCTTCCGCTGCATGTTACGGTTATCCATAATCCGATATGCGGCTGGCGAAGTAAGCGTAAGCTACAGCGATTCGTTGCAACGGCGATGCTCCGCGGCCTCACGATGATCGTCCGGACGACACGACACGCGGGCGAAGCCGAGGTGATGGCAGCGGAGGCCGCTGCAGACGGCTGGACCCAGGTGGTTGTCGTTGCCGGTGGCGACGGTACCATCAACGAGGTTATCAACGGGCTGGCTGGTGTGGCATCGCCGCCCCTGGTGGCGCTGCTGCCGCTAGGTACTGCCAACGTTTTGGCCGCTGAGATCGCGGTCGCCGATTCAGCGACTACTCTTGTCGATAGTATCGTTCGCGCTGCGAACCGGTGGCGCTGGCACCCAGATCTGTGGCCCGGGCGAACGGACGTCGTTTTGCGCTCATGGCTGGCGTCGGCTTTGATGCACATGTTGTGGCGGCCGTCGGCCGGCGCTTGAAACGGCTGACCGGAAAAGCCGCCTACGTGGCGGCCTTCGCGCGAACCACGATCGGCTTCGGCAACCATCGTTACCGGGTGCTTATCGACGGTATCGCCTACGAAGCCGCATCGGCGGTGATTGCCAACGGCCACTTCTACGGTGGCCGCTTCACCTGCACTCCGGACGCGCAAATCGACGAACCCGACCTGCACGTTTGCCTATTCTTGCGCGGCGGCCGATGGAGCACCCTGGGCTACGGCATCTCTCTACTGCGCGGGCGACTGCACCGAAGCGCCGACGTGCGCATTGTTCGTGGCCGCGACGTTCGGGTGGAAGGATTGAATGGCGAACCGGTGCAATGCGATGGCGACGTCGCAACAACGCTGCCGCTTCGCGTTCAAGCCACTGGCGAGCGGCTCCGACTGATCGCGCCCACCGCACTTCGCTGAGGTTCAGCGGCCGGCGACCGTCATCCCGTCGATGCGTACGCTCGGCGAATCCATTCCGTAGCGGAACTCGAGATCGGACGCGGGGGTGAGGTGCCGGAACATCTCGACGAGGTTGCCGGAGACGGTAATCTCGCTCACCGGATGGGTAACTTCGCCGTTCTTGATCCAATAGCCGCTTGCGCCGCGGCTATAATCACCGGTGACGCCGTTGACTCCGAATCCCATCAAATCTGTGACCAGCAGACCGTCATCAATACCGGCGATGAGTTCTTGTGGCGAGGCGACGCCAGGCTCCAGGTAGGTGTTGGTCGGTGCTGGCGATGGCGGGGAAGACACCCCTCGTGACGCGTGCCCGGTCGAGGAAAGACCAAGTTGGCGGGCAGAGCGCAAATCAAGGAGCCAAGTGGTAAGTACACCATCATCGATGATGGCCCGCCTTCGTGAAGCAATGCCCTCGCCGTCGCAGGGACGTGAGCGTAAGCCGCGGCGGCGCAGCGGATCGTCGATAACTCGGATACCGGAGGCGAACAGCCGCTCGCCCATTTTGTCACCGAGGAAGGTGGTGCCACGGGCGACGGCGCTGCCGGTGATCGCGGCCGTCAGGTGACCGAGCAGGCTGCGGGCTACGCGCGGCTCGGAAGATGATCGGCACTTGTGCCGAGCGAGCCTTACTTGGATTAAGCCTTCGCACCGCTCGCTCGCCACAGCGTTTGCCAAGAGCCGCCGGGTCCTCCAGATCGGACTGCCAGACGGCGCTGGCGTACGCGTAGTCGCGCTCCATCGCCGTTCCCTCACCAGCAAGCACCGAAACAGAGACGCTGTGCCAGGACCTCGCGTAGCTACGGCGCAGACCGTTCGTCGCGGCGACGGCGAAGCAATCATAGCCGGCAGACGCCTCGGCTCCCTCGGAGTTGCTGACGCCGGTGACGGCAAGGGCCGCTTCCTCCGCCGCTGCAGCACGTGCGCTCACAACGTCGATGTCAAGATCTCCCGGCTCGCACGCCTCGACATCGATATCGTCGTTTGCGATCTCGGCCGGATCTGCGAGACCGCAATACGGATCCTCCGGCACCACCCGAGCCATCGCGACGGCACGCTCGACTGCCTCGGCAAGACCCGCCGGCGATGCATCGGAAGTGGCGACCAGCGCCTGCCGCTGACCAACGAACAGCCGCAAACCGATCACCTGCGCTTCGGAACGCTCGATCTGTTCGCGGCCGCCCAGCCGGTAAGCAACGGAGAGCGACCGGCGGTCTGCGAGGACCGCATCCGCAGCATCCGCGCCCAGTTCCCGGGCGCGCGCAAGCAGCCCATCCAGAACTCGAAGTGGCTCTCGTTCGTCTGCGACGGCGGGTATTCCTTGCTTTTTGTCCATGATCGCGTGTGCTATTCCTTTCGCCCGCTTTGCGCGCACTGTGTGCGTCCCAGCGGCACGGCGCGGCAGACGGGATGAGTTGGCTTGCTGCGATGCAATGCCGATATTATCTCGTTGAACAGGTAACGTGGCCGTCGATCATAAACAACCCCGAGTCAGCCCGAGACGCGCTCTCGTCAAAGAGGGAGTGCCGAGGCCACTGGTAACGGATTACAATGCCAACCACCACCCTTCCGCTCCCCAACCTCCACCCGCTGCCTCCGCGTGCATCGCTTGACTCTGTCGTCGTGCGGTTCGCTGGCGATTCCGGAGATGGTATACAGCTCGCGGGCAACCGCTTCGCGGCAGTTACCGCCCTGGCAGGCAATGATCTGGGAACGTTTCCCGATTTTCCCGCTGAGATTCGAGCGCCAGTGGGTACGACCTACGGGGTATCGGCGTTCCAGATCAACTTTGGCGCGCGCGCCATCAAGACTTCCGGCGACTCGCCCGACGTACTGGTGGCACTCAATCCCGCGGCGCTGAAAGTCGAGCTGCCGCGAACCAAACCGGGCGGCATCGTAATTGTAGACACCGGCTCGTTCACCGAGCGAAACCTGCGCAAGGCTGGCTATGCCGCCGACCCGCTGGCGGACGACTCGCTCGCCGACTACCGGATCATCTCGATTGACGTCTCAAAGTTGACGCTAGAAGCGGCGAAGCCTTTTGGCGTGTCGCAGCACGACGCTTTGCGGTGCAAGAATTTCTGGGCGATCGGCTTGATCTACTGGATGTTCGATCGTGATCGGGCATCCACCGTAAGCTGGTTGAAGAAGCGGTTTACCGACGAACCGATTATCGCGCAGGCAAATATCGCCGCACTTAATGCCGGCCACGCCTTCGGCGAGACCGCCGAATTAAATGGCGACCTCGTCGGATATTCGGTGGCTGCCGCGGAGTTGCGACCTGGCCTGTATCGGACGATCACCGGTGGTGAAGCACTGGCTTGGGGACTGGTGGTCGGCACTCATCTCGCCGAACTGAAGCTGTTTTTCGCCTCTTATCCGATCACCCCCGCTTCACCTCTGTTGCATGCGCTGGCTCGGCTGCGAAGCCTTGGCGTTACCACCTTCCAGGCGGAAGACGAGATCGCCGCCATCTGTGCCGCAATCGGTGCTTCCTACGCCGGCTCACTGGGAGTGACGTCCAGTTCCGGCCCGGGATTGGCGTTGAAAAGCGAAGCGCTTGGCTTGGCCGTAGCAGCTGAATTGCCGCTGGTGGTGGTCAATACCCAGCGCGCCGGTCCGTCTACCGGTATGCCAACCAAGACCGAGCAGTCTGATCTCATGCAGGCCCTGTTCGGCCGGCACGGCGAGAGCCCCGTCGCTGTGCTGGCGGCCCGCGCCCCGACTGATTGCTTTGAGACCGCGATCGAGGCGGTGCGCATTGCAACAAAGTTCATGATTCCGGTGCTTGTCCTTTCAGACGGTTATATCGCCAACGCGGCGCAACCTTGGCGGATGCCGAGCGTCGAGACCATGGCGCCGTTTCCGGTGCACTTTCACACCGATCCCGTCGGCTTTGAGCCCTACGCCCGCAATCCTGAGACACTGGCACGGCCGTGGGCGGTACCTGGCACACCCGGCATGGAGCATCGCATCGGCGGCCTCGAGAAGGACTCGCTGTCCGGCGACATCTCTTACAGTCCAGCCAACCACCAGCAAATGACCGACACTCGCGCCGCTAAACTGGATCGGATCGCTCGAGATATTCCGGAGCAGACGGTCGAGATCGGCCCGGAAAGCGGTCGCTTGGCCGTGGTCGGATGGGGCTCAACCTATGGCCCTATCAACCGCGCCATCAGTTCGCTGGTCGAACGCGGATGCGACGTGGCCCATATTCATCTGCGACACCTCTGCCCGATGCCGCGGAATCTGGGCGAGTTGCTGAGCCGCTACGATCGGGTGTTGGTACCGGAAATGAACAAGGGCCAGCTCGTGACCCTGCTTCGCGCTCATTATCTCGTGCCGGCAGAAGGCCTCAACAAGGTTTCCGGACAGCCGTTCAAGATCGAGGAGATCGAAACGGCGGTGCTCGCCCGCCTGGAGCAGCAAGAGCCATGAACGTTGTATCCCCAATCAAGCCGCTGACCGCCAAGGACTATGCTTCCGACCAGGAGGTGCGTTGGTGCCCCGGCTGCGGCGACTACGCCGTCCTCAAGGCAGTGCAGAAAACGCTGGCGGACATCGCCGCCGATCCGGCGCGGACGGTGTTCGTCTCCGGCATCGGCTGTTCGTCACGCTTTCCGTATTACATGTCGACCTACGGGTTCCATACCATCCATGGCCGAGCGCCAGCGGTGGCGACCGGAGTTAAGCTTGCCAACCCTGATCTCGACGTATGGATTGCGACCGGCGACGGCGACGCTCTGTCAATCGGCGGTAATCATCTGCTGCACCTGCTGCGTCGAAATGTCGACGTACAACTTCTCCTGTTCAACAATGAGATCTACGGGCTGACGAAGGGCCAGTATTCCCCCACTTCGCGGCCCGGCACCCGCTCGCCGTCGTCGCCGGGGGGGTCGGTCGAACGGCCGGTCTCGCCCGTCCTCTTCGCACTTGGCGCAGGGGCCCGCTTCGTTGCCCGGTCAATCGACACGGCGCAGAAGCATCTGGTCGAGGTGCTCAAGCAGGCGCATGCGCACCGCGGCGCCTCATTCGTCGAAATCTTCCAGAACTGCATCGTCTACAACGATGAAGTCTTCGCCGCGTTCACCGAGAAGCAGGTGTCGGCCGACGCGCAGGTGCACGTTGAGCACGGCAAGCCGCTTCTGTTCGGTGCTGACCGGCGCAAGGGCATCCGGCTGGTGCCGTCTCGGCTGGAACTCGAGACGGTGCGCATCGGTGAGGACGGCGTTACCGAGGCGGACATTCTCGTGCACGACCGGACCAATCGGACGCTGGCGACGATGTTGGCGACAATGACGCTGCCGGTGGCGCTGGGCGTACTCTATTGCGATCCTGCGGAATCGTTGGATGCGGCGATGCACGCCGCAGCCGGCGAACGGCCGGCGGGGCCGACCGCCTCAGAGCTAGACGCTCTGTTGCGCCGCGGTGACACCTGGACGGTCGCCGGCTGAACGGCCACCCGGTCCAGCGTCTGGCGCACGGAGGGCTTCGATGCCGATCTCGGTTGCGATCATCGGCGCTGGCCCGGCCGGGTTTACACCGCCGAAGCGCTGCTGGACAAGCTGGCCGACGTCCGCATCGATATCATCGAGCGGTTGGCAACGCCGTTCGGGCTCATTCGTGCCGGCGTCGCCCCCGATCATCAAAGCACCAAACTCGTCTCCCGGCGCTTCGAGCAGACGGCCCTGCAGGATCTCGTGCACTTCTACGGCAACGTTGAGGTCGGCCAGGCGGTGACACTCGATGAACTGCGTCGCTCCTACGACGCTGTTGTACTGGCCGTCGGCGCCGGACTCGATCGTCCGCTTGGCATCCCGGGCGAAAACTTATGGGGCGTCTACGGCTCGGCGCTGTTTGTTGGCTGGTACAACGGTCATCCCGACTTCCGCGACCTGCAACCGCGTCTGAGCAGTCATTCTGCGGTTGTTATCGGTAACGGCAATGTCGCTCTCGACGTCGCCCGCGTGCTCGTGAAATCGGAAGCCGAGATGGCGAACTCCGATCTTCCCGACTACGCAGCTCAGGCGATCCAGGCCGGCGGTATCCGAGATGTCTACATTGTCGGGCGGCGAGGCGCTGCTGATAACAAGTTCACCTCGGCAGAGCTGCGCGAAATCGGCCAGCTTGCGGAATGTCAGCTGATCCTCGATCCAGATGATCTGGGGTGCGCTCGGACGCCGCGGACGATCGAGAACGACGGCTCCGCGAGAAAAATCTTGCGATCCTCCGCAGCTTCGGGACGGCCGGCGCGAGTGGCGGGAAAAAAGTCAAGCGGTTGCATTTCCGCTTCCACCTGGCTCCTGCCGCGGTCGAGGGCGAAAAAGAAGTAGAGGCAGTCAGATTCGAGCGCACCCGCGTCGAAAACGGGCGCGCGGTCGGCACAGGAAGCTTCGAGCGGATCGCCTGCGGATTGGTAGTGGCGGCCACCGGCTACCGGGCAACTCCCCTGGAGGGGGCGCCATTTGACTCCGCAAGCGGGCTTTATCCGAGCGACAATGGTCGCATCGCACCGGGTCTGTATGCAGTCGGCTGGGCGAAACGTGGCCCCGTAGGCGTCATCGGCAGCAACCGGCCGGATGGCGCTTTATGCGCGGAGCAAATCCTTACCGAGGCAAAAAGCCGGTGCGACATCAGCGGGAAGCCTGGACGGGCGGCGCTCGAATCCTTTCTCTCCCTGCGGGGTGTACGTAGTATCTCCTTCAGCGACTGGCTGAAGATCGACGCGGCTTGAGGTGGCAAGAGCTCGAAAACCTGCGCCGCGCGACAAGTTCACCACGCTGAGTGAGATGCTGTCTGTGCTTGCACACAGCAGCCGGCAGGATGCAGATGATAGTGACCGACGAAAGGCTTCAAGATGAGCAGCTATGCCGGAGACATATCGCCTCGCCAGGCCTGGGACATTCTGACCAACGAGATGAAATCGGTGCTAATCGACGTTCGAACGCCCGCCGAATGGAATTACGTTGGCATCCCGGATCTTGCTAGCTTGGGAAAGAAGCCGCTCTTCGTACCGTGGCTGTTCTTTCCGTCGATGGAAATCAATCCGCAGTTCGCGGAACACCTGGAAACTGTTCATCTCGACCGGGACGCGCCCTTGCTCTTCATCTGCCGGTCAGGCGCCCGCTCGCGGTCGGCTGCTATGGCGATGAGCAGCCGCGGTTACAGCCGCTGCTACAACGTCGCAAGCGGATTTGAAGGCGATCCTGACCAAGCGCGTCACCGAGGGACCGTCAACGGGTGGAAGATGGATAGCCTGCCCTGGGTGCAGGGCTGAACGTCCTTGCCCGCTGACGTTCAGGCGGCGCGGCGCAGCGCCTGATCCAGGTCCTGGATCAGGTCGGCTTCGTCTTCCAATCCGATCGACAGACGCACCGTGTTATCGAAAATCCCAATGCCGGCACGCTGTTCGGGAGTAAATCGCTGGTGGGTCGTCGTGGCCGGGTGAGTCGCCAAGGATTTTGCGTCACCTAGGTTGTTAGAGATATCGAATATCCGCAACCCATCGAGGAAGCGGTACGCGCGGGCGCGGTCCCCTGCCAGGTCGAGGGTTACCAGGCTACCTCCGTCCTTCATCTGTCGCATCGCCAGGGCATGTTGCGGATGTCCGGGCAGCGATGGATGCAAAACCCGCTGCAGGTCGTTGCGGCCGGCCAGATGCTGCGCCACGGCACGGGCGTTACTGCAATGCCGCTGCATCCGGAGGTCGAGCGTCTCGAGGCCTTTCAGCAGCAGCCAGGCGTTGAACGGACTGAGCGCCGGGCCTGTGTGGCGGTGGAAAGGAACCAGCTTCTGTTCGAACCACTCGGCGTCATTGGCGAGGATAGCGCCGCCAAGCGCCCGGCCCTGGCCATCGATATGCTTTGTCGCCGAGTACACGACGACGTCGGCGCCAAACTCCAGCGGCCGCTGCAGAATCGGCGTGGCGAAGACGTTGTCGACCACAACGCGAGCGCCAGCCGCATGCGCGATTTCGCAGACAGCTTCCAGGTCGACGATCTCCAGCATTGGATTGGATGGCGTTTCCAAAAAAACACATCTCGCGGGCGTGGCTAAAGCGCGGCGCCAGGCGTCGTTGTCGCGGCCGTCCACCAGCACCGTCTCAATTCCGAAACTTGGCAGAATCTCCGAGACGACGTAGTGGCAGGAGCCAAACAGGGCCCGGGCTGCGACCAGCCGGTCACCCGCGCGCAGCCCGCATGCCAGCGCGGTAAACACCGCCGACATGCCTGTGGCCGTAGCCTTGCAAAGTGCCGCCCCTTCCAGCAGCGCCAGCCGGCGCTCGAACATTTGCACCGTAGGATTGGCGAAACGCGAGTAGACGAAGCGGTCGCACTCCCCCTTGAACGCCGCTTCCGCTTCGGCCGCGGAGGCGTAAACGTATCCGGAGGTCATGAAGAGCGCCTCGCTGGTTTCGTCGAAACCGGAGCGACGGGTGCCGCCACGCACTAGCTGTGTTGCCAGCCGCCAGTTCGTCTCGTCGCAAGGATCCTTCGCCATCATCTCTCACCATTTTGGGACCGAGCCCGATAGCCCTGCCCGTGACTTGGGGTCAAGCGCAAACCGCCGTCATATGTTTGGTTGCCCTCGACGGACATGCCACAAAACTCCCACTTAAGCTGGGCGAAGGTCGAGAGCGATTCTATTGTTGCGGAGAACCCCAGGCGGCATGAGCACGATTTCCGACACCGACGACTTGTTCTTCAACCGGATTGGCCTTGATCGACGCCGACTCGACGCCATCGTCAGCGACGCGCTGACCGGCGCCGACGACGGCGAGTTGTTCCTGGAATACCGGCAGTCAGAGAGCTTGGTCCTGGACGACGGGTGCCTGAAAAGCGCAGGCTTCGACACCGCGCAGGGCTTTGGCCTGCGGGCGGTTTCCGGTGAAGTCACAGGATACGCACACGCAACCGACGTTTCGGAAGAAGCGGTGCGCCGTTCGGGTGAATCGGTGGCTAGCGTCTGCCACGGCCATGGCGGGACAATGGCGCTTCCGCCGGCACGCACCAATCGCGCGCTGTATACTGCCGAAAACCCGCTGACCCTCGTGCCATTCGAGGCAAAGACCAAGCTGCTGGCGGAGATCGATGCGTATGCTCGCGGCAAGGACGCTCGTGTTTGTCAGGTGATTGCTTCGCTCGCTGGCGAATGGCAGGCGGTGCACGTTGTGCGATCGGGCGGAGAGCACGCTGCCGACATCCGGCCACTGGTCCGGCTCAACGTCAGTGTCGTTGTCGAACAGAACGGTCGCAAGGAGACCGGCGGCCACGGCATCGGCGGCCGAGTCGCCTATGAACGCTTTCTCGATGCGGCTACGTGGCGGGATGCGGTGGATGAGGCTTTGCGCCAAGCGCTCGTTAACCTTGAGGCGATGCCAGCTCCTGCAGGTGAGATGACCGTTGTCCTTGGCCCGGGGTGGCCTGGAATCCTGCTGCACGAAGCCATCGGCCACGGCCTGGAAGGGGACTTCAACCGCAAGAAGACGTCTGCCTTCGCCGGGCTGCTCGGCCAGCGCGTAGCGGCTCCCGGCGTCACTGTCGTAGATGATGGCACGATTCCTGATCGCCGCGGCTCACTGAGCATCGACGACGAGGGCACGCCTTCGCAGCATACGGTGCTGATCGAAGACGGTATCCTCACCGGGTTCATGCAGGATCGGATGAACGCCCGGCTCATGGGTACCGCGTCTACCGGCAACGGCCGGCGGCAGAGCTTTGCGCACCGGCCGATGCCGCGAATGACCAATACATACATGCTGGCCGGCCCACACGCCCCCGACGAGATCCTTCGCTCGGTGAAGAAGGGCTTGTTTGCCGTCGCCTTTGGCGGCGGCCAGGTGGACATCACCTCTGGCAAATTCGTGTTCTCCTGTACCGAGGCCTATCGCATCGAGGATGGCCGGCTGGGCGCCCCGGTGAAGGGAGCGACCCTGATCGGGAACGGCCCCGATGTGCTCACTCGCGTCGGCATGGTCGGCAACGATATGATGCTTGATCCCGGCATCGGCACCTGTGGCAAAGACGGCCAAGGAGTGCCGGTTGGTGTCGGTCAGCCGACGCTGCTGATCGAGAACCTGACTGTCGGCGGCACTGCGCTTTAGCCCCGGCTTTCTGCGGAAGCATTGGCGCAGTCGAAGCGATCTGGAGCGTTCGAAACATGCAGACGCGTCGTCTCGGAACATCGGGGCCCGTCGTTTCCGCCATGGGCCTTGGCCTGATGGGCATGTCGGATTTTTACGGACCGGCCGACCGCGCTGAGAGCATCGCCACGATCCATGCGGCACTCGATGCCGGCATCACCCTGCTCGACACCGGCGATTTCTATGGCATGGGGCACAACGAACTGTTGTTGGCTGAGGCGCTCCGCGGCTACCCGCGCGACCGCGTCGTCCTTAGCGTTAAGTTTGGAGCGCTGCGAGACCCGATGGGTGCGTTTGTCGGGGTCGACGGCCGGCCGGCGGCGGTTAAAACCTTTCTGGCGTACAGCCTGCGGCGACTGGGCACCGACTATGTCGACATCTACCGGCCGGCACGTGTCGATCCACAGGTGCCGATCGACGAGACCGTCGGAGCAATCGCCGATCTTATTAGAGCCGGGTACGTCCGTCACCTTGGGCTCAGCGAGGCTTCGGCGGCGACGGTGCGACGCGTCCATCAGGTGTATCCGGTGGCGGACTTGCAGATCGAGTACTCGCTGCTCAGTCGCGGCATTGAAGCGGAGATCTTGCCGACCCTGCGCGAACTCGGAATTGGCCTGACTGCGTACGGCGTGCTGTCCCGCGGCCTGATCAGCGCTGGAGCCCTGCGCGGTGAGAGCGCCTCGGGCTTCCGTGCTCATCTGCCGCGTTTTCAAGGCGAGAACCTCGCCCGTAACCTGGCGCTGGTTGAAGCGTTAGCAACCATCGCCGAGGCAAAGCAGATCAGCGTAGCGCAACTTGCCATCGCGTGGGTGCTTTCGCGCGGCTCCGGCATCGTACCGCTAATTGGTGCGCGGCGGCGTGACCGCCTGCGGGAGGCACTTGGCGCCTTGGATCTCAGCTTGAGCGAGACAGACGTGTCAACCATCGAGGCCGCAGTTCCACCCGGCGCCGTAGCCGGCAGTCGCTATGCCCGAGACCAGATGGCGATACTCGACAGCGAACAACGTACCGGATGATTTTCTGCCGCCGCGCCACGTCGACGTGATCGCCTGTATATCTGCCAACGTCGCCTCGGCGCTCGCTTTTTCCCGCTGCGCCCTGGGCCGCTCGCACCTGTGAACGCTGTTTTCCCGCTAATAGACGGAGTTCGGGCTCGCCCGAGCGCGGTAAGCTGATATAAACGCCCTCACCTGAGGGATCCCGTGTCTCGGCCGATCCTGTCGAATGACCGGCAGATGGCGGCCGAAGCGGCCTTCAGTTATCTGGGGAGGCTAGAAGCCATGAGTGGAGTAAGCACAGCATCCAAACTCAAGCCCGGCGTTGTTACCGGCAAGGATTACGAGACACTGGTTGCGACGTGTAAGGCGGGTAGCTACGCGCTGCCGGCCGTTAACGTCACCAGCACGAACACGATCAACGCGGTACTGGAGGCAGCGGCGAAGAATAAGGCCGACGTCATCATCCAGCTGTCCAATGGCGGTGCGCAATTCTACGCCGGGCAAGGCTTCCCGGACGGCAGCCTCGCCAAGGTGCTTGGCGCGGTGTCAGCGGCACGCCACGTGCACATGATGGCCGAGCACTACGGTGTTTGCGTCGTTTTGCACACCGACCACGCCAACAAGAAGCTGATCCCGTGGGTGGAGAGCCTGCTCGACCACGGCGAGGCGTTCTACAAGGAGACTGGCAAGCCTTTGTACAGCTCGCACATGCTCGATTTGTCGGAAGAACCGATCGACTGGAACCTCAGCGAGTGCGCGCGCATCCTGCAGCGCATGTCGAAGCTGGGCATGAACCTCGAGATCGAATTGGGTGTCACCGGCGGTGAAGAGGATGGCATCGGCTCCGAATTCAAGGAGGGCGCCGACAACGCCAAGCTCTACACTCAGCCAGAGGACGTGCTGCAAGCCTTCGACAAACTAGCCGACATCGGCATGTTCTCCGTCGCCGCCTCCTTCGGCAATGTCCACGGCGTCTACAAACCCGGAAACGTCAAGCTGCGCCCGGAAATTCTGAAGAACTCGCAGGACTTGATCGCGCGGCGCCACAACACCGGCCCGAACCCCCTGAACCTCGTGTTTCACGGTGGGTCCGGTTCGGAGAAGGCGCAGATCACGGAGGCGGTCGGCTACGGGGTGTTCAAGATGAACATCGATACCGACACGCAGTTCGCCTTTTCGGCACCGGTTGGCAAATTTGTCGACGAACACCCGAAGGCGTTCAAGTACCAGATCGACCCCGAGGACGGAACGCCGTTCAAAAAGTACTACGATCCGCGCAAGTGGTTGCGCGCAGCGGAAGTTGGTCTTGTCGAACGCCTTGGCGAGGCTTTCCATGACCTGGGATCCACCGGGAAGACCCTGGCGGCTTGATTTGGTTATCCGAACG
The DNA here is from genome assembly GCA_016712375.1 of Rhodospirillales bacterium. Classification (GTDB taxonomy): domain Bacteria; phylum Pseudomonadota; class Alphaproteobacteria; order Rhodospirillales; family Defluviicoccaceae; genus Defluviicoccus. The sequence continues at coordinate 224,203 of JADJRE010000005.1, read as the reverse complement.
GCCGCGACATGATGCGCGGCCGTTCGTGTTCGATCTCCCCCAAAGTCACTTGCTGAGAGATCAGCCGCCTGCCCTATTGACCCGCGCCGTTAGCGGCGCCGGCCGTAATCAATGATGACGTAATCTTGGTAACATCGCCGGTGACTTGGTTTTGTTATGCAGGCGCAAGCATGACATTCCGGAACTGCGCCGTACCGACACCATTGTGCTCCAGCATCACGCACGCCTGCGCGAGTTTAGGCAGAAGAGGAACAGTGTGCGGGACAGTCGTGAAGGTAACCGCGAGTGTCATCCAGCCGGAGGAAGTAGATGTTGCGGCCACCTCGGCCAAGCCATCTAGGAGATTATGCCCTCTCACCACCAGCGAAATCCGACCTCCCCCCGATACGTTTACCTCGGCTGTGACCTGATAGGTGCCATGTGACGGCAGGATGACCGGGCGGAGAAACGCTTGCACGAACGGGCTAGCTGCTGGAGAGGAGGTTACCAGATTGTCGGCGATGGTGACGTTCAGCCAATTCGGCATGGGTGGCTCGGTGGAACCCAGGATACCAGACGGCACGGTGTACAACGGAGCGGCAACCGCCCACGTGTAGCCGCGATGGAAACCGGTGGACTTTTCTTGTCCATCTTCATGGGCCCATGTCTTCGAACTAATCGGCAAGGACCACGGCTGCGGTCCATTCAACATATACTTCCGGTCGTCGAATACCTCGCGCATTGTCGAGGTTTCCGGCTCGCGAACAGCGGGAGAATAAAAGTTCTGGCCGTCGGCCTGCGACCCGGTGATCGAATATACAGTCACGATGGGAAGTGCCCAATAAAAACGAGAACATGCTGCTAAACCTAACCGATATGATTTTATATATTTTCTGCCGCTATCAGTCGCGTAGAATCCTGACACTGGCATTCTATCTTCGAAATCAACGCCATATTCTGTAGCGCAAATAGGCAGGCGGGGTGCCGGGCCTTTGCCGGAAGCTTCCCAGATATTTTGCGCGTTTTTCAGCGCGTCCCAAGCCCAATAGGCGGAGATGCGAGTCGTCGACCCTGGAGCACCTCGCTCGAAGGTGCTTTGTGTGTGATGCCAGGTGGTCGTGACCGCATCGACCAGGCCGATCATCGCGGCGCTCTGGTGCGCATACATCTGCTTTGCCGTCCAGCCCGACCATGACCCGATCTTCAGCGCCTGGGACGACGTTGCCGGCGTGAAGATGATGCCCGGGTGACGCTGCTTGGTCCACCACCGGTCGCTGCGTAATTCCGCTTCCATCCAGCGTGCGAGGAGCACCAAACGGTCGAGCGCAAGAGTTTGCGCCGGGCTACCGGCCTCCCAACTCCCCGCCTCGGGGTGCAATTGTTGGAACCGCCACGGGTTGTAGTCTGGCTCGTTGGGACCAAGCCAGCCCCATATTCCTCTCGGCCCGCGGCAATCCGGAAAGTTATTGGCGATACAAGCGAGCCTCCAACGGACTTCGTATTCCTTTCGAGGGCCCCAAATATGAGCGTCGTCAAGCGGATCCGGGGTCTGGTGCTCCCCGGCGGGCATGTCGTAGGGAGCAACACGCTCGATGTTGGACTGGCACAAGACGCCGCCGCTAAAGGTCGAGACAAACGGCAGATTTAAGATCCTGGCGTACTGCGAAAGATCGGGCCGAACGCCGTCAACAGCCCCGGCGCCGAGGGTGCAATGCCATTCCCTAGGACTGCCTCGCGAATGTGCGTCAAGAAAGGAGATCGGCCGGCATAGAGGTCGTCGCGGAGAATGGTGTTGTAGTAGGCTGCACCGGTGCTGTTCCAAGAACGCCCGAAGTTATCAAGGTTGGTGTTGAACCCGACCGCGGGCCGGGGACGGGCACGGCCAGGAAGCAGCATCAGATCACCTCCCATCTTCCGTTGGACATCCGGACAAAACTCGCCGGGTCCCCGGAAGTAAGGGTGTAGCCGCTTGGGTAACCGTTGATTGCCTCAGCCCACGCAAAAGCGTCGGCTGCGGGCGCGCCTATCCAATTGCCTGCTAGCGCCTCGGGATCGATGCTGAACGGGCCGCCTGCTTTTGGCGAAGTAAAGAATGCATCGTCCGTATCATTAAGAAAAACTTCGGGCGCTGTACCGGTGGGCAGTGAGCCGTTCAGACCAAGATCAGCCGGCCGCGCGCCGTCGAAAAATTTTCCTATGTTAGACGCAACGTTTAGGTCGAGGGCGGAGGCCACGTTGAGGTAAAGCTGCGCCATGGTGCCGCGCCAGGGAAAGCGATCGTTACTTCCGTGGCCACCTACATAAAATGTCTTACCCGTGTTCGAGTTCCATGCAAAGGCCTCGCTTCCAGCGGATGGAAACACGGGGAACTATCCGGTTGACGTACCAACATACGAGTCGTAGATATGAATCGTGACAGGCCGGCGCACGTTGAGATCGTGATCACTGACGATATGGTTCGTGTCGGTGGGGTGGTTCTGGGTGAATCTGGTATCACATTCCGCGAGGACCCGAGGCGGGACCGGTTCATTGCGAGGGAGATTTACGAGGCGATGGAGAGGGAGAGATCTCGCGGATCTTGCAGGTAAATGCCCTTATATCGGCGCATAAAAGGCAGAATGATCTCCAGATATCTTCAAGTTGTTGCTGATCAATCGCAGATTTATTTCTCTCGCTCCGGTCGTTGATGGCTTGCCTAAGTAATTTGTAAGTGCCTGTATCATCGGAAACCCAAATCGTGTTGAAATGCGCGAGCCTGTTTCTATCGTGCGACCTTTTTCGTGATCTTTCTTTTAGTTTATCCCACTCAAGTAGATGCGAAGATCCAGCAAGCACAACAGCAGAAATGGCATCCGTCATGCTTAGCTTGTAAGACAAATGATCTGCTGAATAAAATAAGGCAGAAGAAATGCTTGCGTCTCTCGCGCCCAACATCGCGCTGAATAGTTCAAAGATAGCATCTTCAACAGCCTGCCACGTGGACAATGCGGCAACGTGTAGAAGCGTGAACGCGTCTGTGGACATGATTTCCCATATTGGTTCTAGGTAATCAAAATCAGGGCTAGCCTTGTATTTTCTTATCATCATATGCACATCATGCCCAGGCGGTAGGGCCATTTGTCGCCTGGCCGGATCAGTGACATGATCCTCCGGTTCAACTTCCTTCACTGCTATGAGCACGCGATTGCCGTTGAAGATGGCAACTTCGGGCTTATGTCGTATATGATTACCCAATGGAGCGCTCCTGGATGAGCGAACAGGATGATGAGGATGGGCACCGGCGCGACGCGCTGTTGCTGCGCTTGCTGAAAACGCCCCCTCAGCCGCGCCCGAAGCGAGGCGGCGACGATGATAAGGCTACTCAGATTCGGGGGGATCGCGCCAGCGCAGAAAGGCGCGAGCCTTCTGCTTAGGCGTGCGCGGCTCGGTCAGGCCGCCGATACAGTAGGCGCTTGCCTTTGGCGCCGCGTAACAGATCGGCAGCACGCTCCGCGTCGGTCATGTCGCGGCGATTGTAACGGAAATCGAACTCCGCGAGGTAACGAGACAGGTGCGCTTCACTCACGCTGTGGAACGCGCCGTAGACGCCACGCTTCAGGATAGCGAAGTAGCCTTCCGCCGTATTGGTGTGCCAGAAGCCGCCGCGCACATATTCGTCGGCGCTGTGGTTTACGCTACCGTGGCCGGCGAACTCTCGGCCAACTTTCACGTAGGTCGGGGCCTCGTCCGTCATGAGGTACGACTTGCGATCGGCCTGCGTCACGAGTGATTCACGAAGCGTCTTTGCTGTGACGTCGGGAACGTGGCGCGAGCGCGCTTCGCCGTCGCGTTCAATCAGCGTGAATACGGCCATTTTCTTCGGCGGCGGACCGAATGCCTTGTTCTTGGCCTTGCCGCCAACAAACGTTTCATCGGCTTCGATGACTTTGTTTTCTCCGCCAATGGGCGGAGACGACGGGTCACTCGCGGCCTCCCGCAGACGATGGAACAGGAACCACGCCGTTTCGTAGTTTGTGCCGAGCATCCGGTGAAGCTGAAGCGCGCTCATGCCTTTCTTGCTGGACGACATCAGTTGCGCCGCTAGAGCCCACTTTGACAGCGGAATGTGCGACCGTTCCATCACGGTTCCGACCGTAACACTGAACGGCTTGCGGCAGTCCTTGCACTTGTGGACGCCAGGGCGCGTGCTCTTGCCCTGTAGCTTAGTGATCCGGTCGCCCATCACGCCGCAGCGTGGGCAAACTGGACCATCGGGCCACAACAGTCCCTCAAGGTGTTCGCGCGCGGCATCATCGTCGTGGAATATCGGGTTGCGCAGATCAAGCTTCGGCATGTGTCGATCCTCAAGAACGAGGAAAAGGCTACATCATGGGGCTTGGTACGTCAACCGGATAGTTCCCGAAACACGTTGTAGTAGGGCGTTTGAAGCACCCCGTTTATCGCAAATTGTACTCTCGGAACAGACAGGTCCACGGAAATCAGCCAATGCTGCGTGGTGCCCTGGCTTATATTGTATCTCACATCTACGATAGTCGCCGCCGCCCCATTGCTCGCCCGGATATCAAGTGATTTTGATTTCTCGTTCGCAGCGTTTGCAAACAACGTTACGTCAACGCCGTTTGCACCAAGGCCGGCATTGTTACTGAATAAGACCGTATTCCTGGAATTCTGTACGTCTGGCTTGACGATGACGGACAGCATAAGGTATTTGCCGTTGGCGATCCCACTATACGCCCTTGACGCTATGACACGCGACGCGGTTAGTGATGACGTATCGAGTTGCACACCCTGCACATATGAAAGAGGACTCACCGAACCAACAACGTTTACGGATGCGGCACACCTGTTTTTGATTGTTGTGTACTTCACGCCTGTATTTGGAGATGGGAGTGATACAGATGTCGCTGTACCGTCAACCAAACATATTGAGGAGGTGACGGCACCGCTGTTTACGAGTTCCTGTGGTTCAACCGCCGCCTCCGAGAATGCCAGGGTGGCCACGCCCCCTGCGACAGACGTAATCGACGCGGCGCCAGCGAGGTTTATCCCCTGATCTGACGGGGTGTATCACCATCCTTTTTGCAACGAAAGGGTGCTGAGTTTGCTATCCAGTGCCGCCTGCAGCCCCGTAATGTTGCCGACCGAATGGGCATTCGCGCTGAGCGCGTGAGCCGCAACCGTCCCGCCCGGCTCGGCGCCGATTTGCGCAGCCGTTGTGGCATGCGGGTTGTCGGTACGGCCAGCATGAAGGTCGCCTATGGCCCCCGCCGATGTCGCTTCCGGTTGAATAGCATCGAGCTTGCTTTTATCGGCGGCGGAGAAAGCTTTCTCGACGGAATAACGGAGTCCCCGCCACGGGGTAGCAGCATCCCCTATCTTCAGCCTGCCAGTATCGTTTTCCAGACCAATCTCCCCGTCGGCGAGGACAGGGTTCGCGGTCTCCCAATCGGAAGCGGCGCTACGGCGAATCTGTATGCGAGTGGGCATCGATTGTTCCTCGATGGCTGTCGGGTCGATGCGAGGACCAACCGGAAGGCCGCCCCAGCACTAGGACCATAGCACCCAATAGACTTATATTCAAGTTTTTATTCCTAGCATGCACCGTGGTCTGAGGCTGTGCGCTGTTTTGGTGAAACAGCAAGCGGCGATCCATCAAGCCTGCTACTAAAAGGCGATCAGGTACCGCGAGTGGCGGACGAGCCGGGCAAGCCCGTGCGTCCATGCGGTCGAGATGCGATGAGATCGAGAGGGTGCGCTGTCAGATGTCGGAGCCCGGAGCGGCTTCCGCCTCGTCGAGTGCCAGAGGGAACCCCCGAAGCCCTCGACGAGGAGTAGTTACGGCGCTAGGTGTCCGCCGGTCGGCGGACCACCTGCGACGAAAACCAGTGTGCCGCTACTTGCGCAGCGACTTCTGGAACATCCGGTCGGACTTGTCGGACGCGGCGGTAGCGGCATTCGCAGCCGCTTTCGCTTCGGCTGCTGCCTGCTGCGCGGCTGCCGCTGCGGAACGGGCCTCCTGAGCAGCTTTCGCCGATTCGGCACGCGCTGCGGCGGTATCGGATTTCAGCCCAGCAACGTCGCGCTGCAGCGTGTTGACGCTCGCTTTGAGGTCATCAACTTCGCTCGACGACGCGCAAGCACCGACGGCGAAGGTGCTCGCCAGCAGCACGGCCGGCAGGACTTTACGGTAAGCCTTCTTCATGATCCCCTCGCGATAATCGCTGAAAGATGATGTGCAGAGGGCGCGGAATATCCCGCGCCCAATCGGTTATGTATATGATTCGGGAAATAATCAAGCGCAAGATGCGGAGAAAGGCGAAGGAAGCCTAGCGTTTCAGCAGAGCGAGTCACGGAAGGATCTCAATCGGCGTGCCCTCGTTGGTAGACGCCCAGATCTCATCCATTTCAGCGTTGCTGACGGCGATACAACCTTCTGTCCAATCCGATTTACGTCTGCCGTAGTAGCCAGAGCCAGAGTCGTCCGATTGCCCATGGATCATCACCAAACCGCCCGGCTGCTCGCCGTATTTCCGTGCTTCGGCGTAATCGCGGGGACTCGGATAGGAAATGCGGATTGACCTGTAGAAGCGGCTCCCCGCGTTACGCCGGTCGAGCGTGTACAATCCCTCGGGCGTTCGCCCATCTCCCTGAAACACTTTATGCCCCACCGGAGACCGTCCCAGAGCGATGGGATAGCTCGCGATCACGTGATCATCCCGCAACAAAAAAAGCATACGCTCGCTTTTGACAACAAGCACGCGATCTGCCGGCCCAGCGGCCGGGCTCGCCGACAGGGGGCCGCTTGACCCGACAAGCAGTAGTATCGACAACAAAATTGCCGCAATCATGGAGGTGACCCTTCAGCCAACAACTCGACTATATAAGGGAGGCCGGCGCGTGGCACCATCAGAAGCAGTTGCCTGGACAAGGGCAGCTCGTTTTGCGTGGAGGCAACCTTCTGATAGATAAAAGAATTTTCTATTGCTGCGCGGATCTTTACGCCGCCTTCAGGACCCGCTGAAGGTAGTCCAGGCAACCCTGTAAGCTGGATAACTTGTGATGGTCGGCTTCAGCGATTCGCACATCCAGGCGTTTCTCCAAGCCAATGATGAAATTCAGGTGGTCGATTGAATCGATCCCTAACTGATCGCGAAAGCTGGAAGTCGAGTTGAGCGCATCTGTATCCGTCTCGGGCGCGACCATTGTTAGCGCTTCGAGGATTTCTCGTCGCAACCACTGTTCCTGATTCACGGCTGCTGCTGACCTTTCGCTGCTCTCAGCTCAACCTCCGGCGTCGGCTCCGGGGCTTCTACACCGGCTAAATCACCTTCAGGCACCCCCAGTTCCCGCGCCCGCAATACCTGCCGCATGATCTTGCCATTCCTCGTTTTTGGAAGTGAGCGGCAAAAAGCAATTTCACGCGGCGCTAGCGCGGGTCCGAGCCGTTGCCGGGCGAACGCCAGCAGGTCGAGCCGCAATTCCTCGCTGGGGATGTGGTCTTCTCGAAGTGTGACGAAGGCTTTAACCACCTCACCGACCAGGGGATCCGGTTTGCCGATCGCCGCCGCTTCCGCAATGGCGGGATGTTCAACGAGGCTGCTCTCGACCTCGTAGGGTCCGATAAGATGGCCAGCCGACTTGATCAGCTCGTCCCCGCGACTCACGAATGAAAACCGGCCCTCGGCATCGTGGCAGACGAGATCACCGGTAAGGTACCAGCCACCGGCGAAACACTTGGCATAGCGGTCTGGCTCGCCGATATAGCCGCGAAACATCGATGGCCAGCCGGCCTTGAGTACCAATTCTCCCACCCTGTCTGACTCGCCGACGAACTGCAAGCTACCGTCGGTTTGGCGCCGCGCCACAGCTGTTTCGACGCCGGCCAGTGTCTTGCCCATGAGTCCCAGGTGAACGTCGTCATGGGCTTCTGTGCCGATGATGATCGAGCCGGTTTCGGTCTGCCACCACGTATCGTGAATGTCCAGGCCAAGCGCCTGACGGCCCCAACGGACCGCCTCCGGACTGAGCGCTTCGCCAGCGCTGACGATCAGCCGCAGTGAGCCGAGATCAAATGAACGGGCGAGCCGCGCTCCCGCCTTCATCAGCATTCGTATCGCGGTTGGAGCCGTGTACAAAACTGTGATTCGCTGGTCGTGGGTGATCCGGTACCAGCGCGTTCGATCAAATTCGCCCTCGTCGACGACCGCGGTTACACCGTGCAGCAGCGGAGCGACAAGCCCATACGAGATGCCGGTGACCCAACCTGGATCCGCAGTACACCAGTAGATGTCGTCGGGCTTGAGATCGAACACGCTCGATGCCGAGGCATAAAGAGCGACCGCTGCGGCATGGACGTGCAGCGCTCCTTTTGGGGATCCAGTGGTGCCACTGGTAAAGTGCACGAAGGTTGTGTCTTCGGGATCCGTGGGCGCGATTTCGAAGGTATCGCTGGCCGCGGCCATAAGCGCGTCGAACCCAAGTGTCTCTGCTGGAGCCACCTCATGTCCGCCGATGATAACGTGCCGCAGCATCGGCAGTGACGAGCGCATCGCGGCGATGCGCCGCTCGTACAGCGGTGCCGTGGTCAGCAGAAGCCTTCCGCCTCCCTTCGACAGGCGGGTACGGATCGGCTCTTCCCCGAAGTTGGCGTACAAGGCCGAGAAAACGGCCCGCGCCTTAAGTGCACCAACCGCCATGATGTAGAGTTCGGGTATACGTCCGGCGAAGGAAAACACCGTTTCGCCTGCACCAATACGCAGGTCGCGCAACACGTTAGCGAAGCGGTTGCTGGCTTGCGCCAGCTCAGCATAGCTCATGCTGCGGACCTTCATGTCCGGGCTGACGAAGCGGAAGGCGGCATGCTCGCCCCTGCCATGTGCGACATGTCGGTCCACCGCCTCGTAGGCGATGTTCAGGCCTGCGCCACCCGGTAGACCATCAAGGTGCCGACGAGCCTCTTCCCAGACATCCATCCCTGTCTCCCTTCGCTGGTATCGAGTAAGTACCAGTTGACCGGCGGAACCCGACAACGACTGGGAGTTCCATGGAATGAGCATCCGCAATCTCGAGCGTCTTTTCAAACCGAGATCGATGGCACTGGTCGGCGCCAGCAAGGAAAAGGGCTCGTTGGGGGCGGTGCTAACCCGCAATCTGTTCAACGCCGGCTTCGCAGGACCCATCATGCCAGTCAATCCCCGATATCGGGCAATCGAAGGTGTGTTGACCTACGCTGATGCCTCGGCGTTGCCGGAGGTGCCGGAGTTGGTGGTGATCGCGACACCCCCAGCGACGGTGCCGGACCTCATCGCAAAGTTTGCAGCGCTCGGTACCCGCGGCGCCGTGGTTATCACCGCTGGGTTTGGTGAAGGCGGCGACGCTGCCGGCGAGAGCCTGCGCCGGGCTATGTTGGAGGCAGCGGGCCGGCATGGCCTTCGCATCGTCGGCCCGAACTGCATCGGGGTAATGGTTCCCAAGCTGGGGCTCAACGCCGGCTTCGCGCACATTGCGCCACAACCTGGTCACCTCGCGTTTGTTGCTCAGTCGGGAGCGATCGCGACCTCGGTGCTCGACTGGGCTTCGGCCCGCAGCATCGGCTTCTCGCACATCGTCTCGCTCGGCGATATGAGCGACGTGGATTTCGGCGACATGCTCGACTATCTCGCCCGCGAGCCTGAGGTGCGCGGCGTTTTGCTGTATGTCGAGGCAATCACTCACGCCCGCAAATTCATGTCGGCGGCGCGAGCCGCGGCGCGTCTAAAGCCGGTGGTCGTAATCAAGGCCGGCCGTCACCCCGCATCAGCCGGCGCCGTTGCCTCACACACCGGAGCGATGGCCGGCGCTGACGCTGTCTTCGATGCCGCCTTCCGGCGTGCCGGAATGTTGCGCGTGAACGACATTGGAGACCTGTTCGGCGCCGTTGAGACGCTGGAAATGGGGGGAACGCCGAAGGGTGACCGACTGGCCATTCTAACCAATGGCGGCGGCATTGGCATTATGGCCACAGACGCGCTGCTGACACGTGGCGGGCGGCTCGCCGAACTGAGCGCCGAAACCGTACAGAAGCTCAACGCGATTTTGCCACCGGCTTGGTCGCACGGAAATCCGGTCGACATTCTGGGCGACGCGACAGGCGAGCGGTATGGCCGCGCGCTCCAACTCGTATTGCAAGATCCGAACATCGATGCGGTGCTGGTGTTGAAATGCCCGACCGCCGTCTCTTCTGGGGAGGACGCCGCCCAAGCCGTGATCGATGTGGCTGCCAAGAGCAAACGCTGCCTTCTCACCTGCTGGCTGGGCGAGGATGCGGCGAATGCATCCCGACGGATGTTCTCGGCGCATCGCATTCCCACCTACTTCACGCCGGAACGAGCGGTAAGAGCTTTCATCGACATGCTGAACTACCGGCGAAATCAAGAAATGTTGATGCAGACGCCGCCGTCGATCCCAGAGCAGTTCACCCCTGACACCGCGGCGGCGGGACGGGTAATCGAAGAGGCGCTCGCAGACGGTCGCCAATGGTTGACCGAGCCGGAAGCCAAAGCCGTGCTGGACGCCTATCGGATCCCGGTGGTGCCGACGCGAACCGCCGCAGATCCGCAAACGGCTGCCCGGGTTGCGGCGTCGTTTGCCGTCCCCGTGGTGCTGAAAATTCTGTCGCCCGACATCACTCATAAGTCCGATGTGAATGGCGTGATCCTCGACCTGCAGACGCCGGCGGCAGTCCGCGCCGCCGCCGAATCGATGCTCGAACGAGTTCGCAGTCGATTGCCGGAAGCTCGCATTGATGGATTCACCGTGCAGCCGATGGTCAAACGGACCGGCGCTTTCGAGCTGATCGTCGGCGTGAGCGAAGACGCGCAATTCGGGCCAGTGATCCTGTTCGGCCACGGGGGCACTGCGACCGAGATCATCAACGATACCGCCTTGGCGCTGCCACCGCTGAATATGCACCTTTGTCACGAAGTAATATCCCGTACGCGCATTTTCAGCTTGTTGAAAGGAGTTCGGGATCGATCGGCGGGAGCAATAGAAGAGATCGCAGTCACCCTGCTAAAAATCTCCCAACTGATAATTGATATTGCAGCAGTGGTCGAACTGGACATCAATCCATTGCTGGCCGACGAATTCGGCGTACTTGCTTTGGATGCACGGCTTCGCATCCGTCACACGGATGAGCCGGCAGCAAATCGGTTGGCGATCTGTCCTTGTCCAAGCGAGTTGGAAGAGGAAATCGCGCTGCCCGATGGCCGGCGATTTCTATTGCGGCCGGTTCGGCCGGAGGATGAACCGGCCTTCCAGCGATTGTTCGCAAGAATGTCCCCAGAAGACATCAGGATGCGCTTCTTCGCACCGAAGAGGGCCCTCAGCCATCCGTTAGCGGCGAGATTGACGCAGATCGATTACGATCGGGAAATGGCGCTGGTGCTGGCGGAACCGGGAGCGCCCGGTCGCAGCGACGTATTTGGCGCTGTCAACATTACTGCTGATTCGGACGGCGAACGGGGAGAATTCGCGATCATGCTGCGCAGCGACATGGCGGGTCTGGGCTTCGGACCGTTGCTGATGCGCCGGATGATCGATTACAGCCGCGCCAAGGGGTTAAAGGAGGTCGTCGGCGACGTGCTGCGCGAAAACAGGCCCATGCTACGCCTATGCGATCTTTTCCATTTCGAACAAACGCCAATGATCGACGAGCCAAGCATTATCGAGGTCCTCCTGCGGCTGTGAGTGTGCCATGCCTGCTACGGGCAAAGTTACCCGTCTTTGCATCAGCACAATCAGATGACACCGATGCCTCGCAGACGTGCTCGCTCCGCATCATCGAGGCCAAGGATTTCCTGCAGCACCTCGTCTGTATGCTCGCCAAGCGCCGGCGGCGGACGCCTATAGGCGACGGGATCGGCAGAGCCGCGGATCGGATTGCCAATCAGCCGAACAATTCCGTCGGCGGCGCGAGCATCCGGCATCTCGATCAGCATGCCGCGATGACGCACCTGCGGATCGGCGAACACCTGGGCGATATCATTCACTGGCCCGCATGGCACGCCGGCGGGCTGCAGCGTGGAAAGCCATTCCGCCACAGGCTTGGTGCGGGTCAGGCCTTCCAGGAGGGGCACCAGTTCATCGCGATAGAGCACTCGTTCGGGATTGGTCGCGAAGCGCGGATCAGCGGCCAGATCAGGCGCACCGGCCAGTTCGACAAATCGCCGGAATTGTCCGTCATTGCCGATACAAAGGATAAAGTGGCCGTCGTTCGCCGGAAATACCTGATATGGCGCAATGTTCGGATGGGCATTGCCGAGCCGCCTGGGCGCGGCACCGGAGATGAGATAGTTCAGCCCCTGGTTGGCGAGCCACGCTACCTGCGTATCCAGTAACCCCAGATCGATGTGCTGGCCACAGCCGGTGTCGTCGCGTTGCCGCAACGCCGCCAGCACGGCGACGGCCGCATATAGGCCGCAAACGATGTCAGCGATGGCGACACCGACCTTCATCGGCGGGCCGTCAGGGGCGCCGGTGATGCTCATGACGCCGCCAAGACCCTGCACCAGGAAATCGTACCCAGCCTGTTTTGCATAAGGCCCGGTCTGGCCGAAACCGGAGATTGAGCAGTAAACCAGTCGCGGCAGTACATCCCGAAGACTTGGCCAGTCGAGACCGAAGCGGGCAAGGTCGCCGACTTTGAAGTTTTCAATCAAGACATCACTGCGCGCCGCCAGCGCGCGCACCAGTCCCTGCCCTTCCGGCTTGGCGATATCAATGGTGAGCGAGCGCTTATTACGATTAGCGCTGAGAAAGTAAGCGCTTTCTTTGCTCGCATCAGGCGCGGCCTTCGGTAGCCAGGGCGGACCCCAGTGACGGGTGTCGTCACCGGACACCGGCCGTTCGACCTTAAGCACGTCGGCGCCCAGATCGCCTAACAACTGTGTCGCCATCGGGCCGGCTAACACTCGGCTCAGGTCGAGCACGCGAACACCAGTGAGTGGCCCGGGTTCTATAGTCATCTTTTGTGCTCCGCACAATTCGATCGGTGGTTTAGATGAATCAGTCATGCATCTGACAAAGCAGACGCAGGCACATGTTTTTTTTGACAGCCTATGACGACGCCCTTATCGTGCGCGCCGCCAACAGGGACCAAGAACAAGCGAAAGCCGAGAAATCCTTTTCACCATATCGGGATGAAGCGCTTTATAGAGGGCGCGCCGGGCTTATGGTGAGAAAGCTGGTCGGCCTCCCGTTCGTTTTGACTGATCTCGCTTGTTTCATCGCGCGGCGCCGCCATAGCGGCGCGCAGGAGGGTGACGGACAGCCATGCCTCTCGATTCGAAGAGCCTCAAGACGCTGAGAGAAAAGCACAAGCACGTGCTCGCCGCGGGTGGCGAGAAAAGGATCAAGGAGCGGCACGAGAAGGGACTTCTCACCGCACGAGAGCGGTTGGAGCACCTGTTCCAGCCGGAAACGTTCCAGGAATTCGGCACCTTCATCCGCCACTCGTGCACCGCCTTCGGTATGGGCGACAAGGATCTCCCGGCTGACGGCGTTATCGTCGGCACGGGGTATGTCGGTGGCCGCCAGGTGGCGTCGTTCAGCCAGGACTTCACTGTTGTTGCCGGAACGCTCGGCAAGATGCACGCCAAGAAGATGTGCCAAGCGCTGGACTACGCGCTGAAGAACGGCACTCCGGTCGTCGCGTTCAAGGATTCCGGGGGCGCCCGCATTCAGGAAGGCGTTGACGCGCTCTCCGGGTACGGTGATGTCTTCTATCGCAACGTACTGCTGTCAGGCGTCGTACCGCAGATCGCCATTATCGCCGGCCCATGCGCCGGCGGCGCCTCCTACTCGCCGGCGCTGATGGACTGGATCATTATGACGCGGCACAACGCCCAGATGTTCGTCACAGGCCCGCAGGTGATCAAGGCGGTGACTGGCCGCGATGTCAGCATGGACGACGTTGGTGGAGCGGTGATGCACGCTTCGGTCAGCGGCAACGTTCACTTCATTGCCGAGGACGATCGGGACGCGATCGCGATTGCGCAAAAGCTGCTGAGCTTCTTCCCATCGAACAACACAGAAGATCCGCCGCACAATCTCGCCGATGCGGTTGAACTGTACGAAGACGAGGCAATGAACGACCTCGCTCAGGCCGATCCGTCGGAACCGATGGACATGCACGCCATCATCCGCCGGCTCGTCGATGGCGCTGACTTCCTCGAGGTACATGCGCTGTTCGCGCCGAACCTGATCGTAGGTTTTGCCCGCATCGAGGGTGTCGTCGTCGGCATCATCGCCAACAACTCGATGCAGAAGGCCGGCGTGTTGGACATCGACTCCTCCGACAAAGGGGCGCGGTTCATCCGCTTCTGCAACGACTTCAACATCCCGGTGGTGACGCTGGTGGACGTGCCCGGCTTCCAGCCAGGCATCGATCAGGAACGTGGCGGCATCATCCGCCACGGCGCCAAGATGCTGTTCGCCTACTCCAGCACCACCGTGCCGAAGATCACCATCGTCACCCGCAAGTCCTATGGCGGCGCCCACCTCGCCATGTGCAGCCAGGAGATGGGTGCCGACTTCGTCTACGCGTGGCCGACCGCGGAGATCGCGGTGATGGGCGCGGAGGGCGCGGTGAACATCCTTTACAGCAAGGAAATCAAGGAAGCGGCGGACCCGGTCGCCCGGCGCAAGGAGCTGGTGGCCGAGTACCGTGCCGAATTTGCGTCGCCGTACATGGCGGCTTCCCGAGGCTACATCACCGACGTGATCGAGCCATCGCAGACGCGTGGTATTGTCGCGCTCTCCCTGCGCAAGCTGCTCGGCAAGCGCGAACTCCGCCCGCCGAAGAAGCACGGCAACATCCCCCTGTAAGCCTCGTCGCCCAGAACATGTTGCCCTAGAGCGCAGAAGCACGCCAACCATAGCAGGGGAGGCCTAAATGGAACTCGGACCGGTCATAACGCTGTCGTTGTTCGCCTTCGGCCTAATGGTGGTGATCGCCGGCTTGGCGTCACTGCTGATCCGCGGCATCGTTCTTCTGCTCGCCGGTGGCAAGCGCCAAGTCGCTGCGCCGACGCCGGTGGCGATCTCGGTGGCACCTGCGCTCGACGACACAGCGGCGCACGTCGCGGCGATCGCCGCGGCCGTGTATGCCGTGGTCGGCGCTCACCGTCTGGTGCACATTGGAGATGCGCAACGCGGCGCCGGCTGGACGGCTACTGGTCGTCTCGCACATCACGGCTCGCACACGCCGCGGCGCGCGCCGCGTTGACCCCCTCCCAGTTCAAGGGACCCGCATTATGGTTAGACATCTAAAGATTACCGTCGAAGGAAAGATTTACGACGTCGTCGTTGAGGACGTGACCGAGGGATCGAGCGGCGCATCGCTCTACCCAACGCCCGGCAGCATGGCAGCGCTGCGGACGGCTGCACCGGTGGAAGCGGCCCCTGCAACTCCGGCGCCCGCTCAACCGCCTGCCGGCGGTGGCTCGGACGACAAGATGGCCCCCTTGGGGGGCGTAATCGTCGAAGTTGTCGCCAAAGTTGGCGACGCCGTCAAGGCAGGCGACAAGGTCCTAGTGATCGAGGCGATGAAAATGAAGACCGTCGTCTCGGCGCATAAGGACGGTAAGGTCACAAACGTTCACGTCAAGGTCGGCGACGCGGTCGACGCCGGACAGCCACTGCTGTCGATCGCCTGAACCGCGGCGCCATTCAGCAAGAACGGGAGGGGCGTCGTGCCCGATATTCAATTTTTGCAGCTGTTTCAGGGGCTCGCGACGCTCGCCGCATCAGAGCCGAAGATCCTCTTCGGCCGGATTTTCCTGATGTTGCTGGGGATCGCCCTGATCTATCTCGGCAAGAAGGGCATTCTCGAGGCACTGCTGATGATCCCGATGGGACTGGGGATGGCAGCGGTCAACGCGGGTGTGCTGTTTTTTGAGGGCGGGCGGATGGGAACGTTGTTCCTGGAGCCGCTGGAATCCGAGACTGACGCGCTGATGAACGTGCTGCAGATCAATTTTTTGCAGCCACTCTACACCTTCACTTTTTCTAACGGCCTCATCGCCGTCCTGGTGTTCCTCGGCATCGGCACGCTGCTCGACGTGGGATACGTCATGCAACGGCCGTTTCGCAGCATGTTCATCGCAGTGTGCGCGGAACTGGGCACCCTCGTCGCGTTTCCGCTGGGCGTCGTCCTGGGGCTGCCGATTAACGAGGCAGCCGCCACGGCGACAATCGGCGGCGCTGACGGCCCCATGGTGTTGTTCGCGGCGCTGGTGCTGGCACCAGAGATCTTTGTGCCGATCACCGTCGTTGGCTACCTCTACCTCGGCCTGACCTATGGCGGTTATCCGTACCTGATCAAGCTGATGGTGCCGCCGAAAATCCGCGGAACCGTCATGCCAATCGAAAAGGCGCGGGTGATTTCTTCGGGCGAGAAAATGGTGTTTGCCGTCGTCGCCTGCGTTGGGCTGTGTCTGCTGTTCCCGGTAGCAGCGCCGCTGTTCATGGCGTTGTTCCTGGGCGTCATCATCCGCGAAAGCGGCCTGACCTATTTCCAGGAGTTGTTCAGCAACCAGGTGCTCTACGGCGCCACTTTCTTCCTCGGCTTGACCCTGGGCGTGCTCTGTGAAGCGCGCACCATCCTCGACGAGAAGGTGCTGATCCTGCTGGTCCTCGGCATCATCGCGCTGACCTTCTCAGCGATAGGCGGCCTGCTCGGCGGCTACGTCCTCTACTTTCTCTCCGGCGGCAAGTACAATCCGGTGATCGGTATTGCCGGTGTCAGCTGCGTCCCGACCACGGCAAAGGTCGCACAGAAAACCGTCAGCGCCGTCAACCCGGATTCTATCATCCTACCGCATGCCCTGGGTGCGAACATCTCGGGCGTCATCACGTCGGCGATCTTCGCTGCGGTGCTGATCACCGTCGTCAAGGCAGCACAAGGCAATCTGTGAAAAAGCTCGCGGCACGCTTGCTGCGGCTGCCGCGCGCCGTCTACTGGATTGCCGGTGCGGCAATCGCCTGTGCGGGCGCCTTGGGCGCCCGCCTTCTTTCTGAACTGCTGCCGCTGTCGGAGCGCGTGCCGGTCTGGCTCGCCGGCGGCGGGATCGTTTTCCTCGGGCTGTGCGTGCTGTCCCTGGGGACCCGCGGTCGCCTTGAGAATGAGGGCGAGACCGATGCCTTGCCGGCGCTCAAGCCCCCAAAGGAAGAGAATGAGGATCCGGCTGAGATTTTGGCAGGGGGGGAGGCTGGAGCGGGTGAAGGGAATCGAACCCTCGTTTAAAGCTTGGGAAGCTTTCGTTCTACCATTGAACCACACCCGCGTCGAAAGCGGCCTTTATTGTCTATAGTGCGCGGTCGCGTGTCTGGCAAGCCGGCATCCGAAGAGCATCAGTGGCGGGAAGGGCTGAGGGTTCGTCACTTGGACTGCCGCCACAACGTCCCAATTTGCCGGGAAGACCTCATAGTTCACCGAGCAGATGATGCCCGACACCCATATTGAACGCGTTCCCAACCTCACGTCTGAGAAGTTCTGCAATCCCGAGGTCACGGCAACAGGCGAGCCCCGCGCCTCGGTCTCGCTGCGACGACTTACAACGCTCTGGTTCAACACTGGCAGCCTGTGCAACATCGCCTGCAACAACTGCTACATCGAATCCAGCCCACGCAATGACCGGCTGGCCTATCTGTCTGCCGACGAGGTACGCGAGTACCTTGACGAGCTGGTACGACTACCTTTCCCGGCGGAGGAAATCGGCTTCACCGGCGGTGAGCCGTTCCTCAACCGCGAGCTGCCGGAAATGCTGCGGGAGGCGCTGGCCCGCGGCTTTCGCGTGCTCGTCCTGACCAACGCGATGACGCCGATGCAGCGCCATGCAGCAGTGCTGCTCGAGCTACATCGGCAGCATGGCGATGCGCTGATTCTTCGCGTCTCCATCGACCACTACCAGCCGGAACGGCATGAGGCTGTGCGCGGCCGCGGCACCTGGGAGAAGACGCTGAACGGGCTGCGGTGGCTCTGCGCCAACGGCTTCCACGTGGATGTTGCCGGGCGCACCCTCTGGGATGATGCGGCGTCAGCAATGCGCGCTGGCTTCGCACGATTGTTCGCTGCTGAGGCCATTCCGATCGACGCGGACGATCCTCGGCGACTTGTTCTGTTCCCCGAGATGGATCCTAAAGCCGACGTGCCGGAAATCACCACGCGCTGCTGGAGCATCCTCGGAGTGCAGCCCGAGGAAATGATGTGCGCGTCCTCCCGGATGATCATCAAACGGAAGGGCGAGGATCATCCAGTGGTCGTGCCCTGCACGCTCCTGCCCTATGACCGGCAGTTTGAACTGGGGCATCGATTGGCTCAGGCGCCGACCACAGTGCGACTTAATCATCCCTTCTGTGCCCAGTTTTGCGTTCTCGGCGGCGCCTCTTGCTCGGCGAAATGAATGCGGCAAGGCGACAACCCAGCGCCTCTGTCCACGGCTCTGGACAAACGTCACCGCGCCGCACATCTTAACGCCGGTCCTATCGGGGCTCAGCGGGCAGCGGGATGCGAGGGCAAGGTGAAGCAAGCATCGACCGAAAGCGTGTCGCCATACGCAGCGACGACGCGGAATATCACCGTCAGCGTGCAGCCCTATTTTCTCGAAGACCAGTCGGTCCCCGATGCTTCACATTTCGTGTGGGCCTATCACGTCCGCATTCAGAATAACGGCGGCGAAACTGTTCAGCTTTTAACCCGCCACTGGATGATCACTGATTCGCTCGGCCACCTTCAGGAGGTGCGCGGCGACGGTGTTGTGGGCAAGCAACCAGTGCTGCGCCCGGGAGAGGCCTTTGAATATGCAAGCGGCACTCCGCTTCCTACGCCTTCCGGAATCATGATGGGTTCTTATCAGATGAAAGCGGAGAACGGCGAGTGCTTCGATATCAAGATCCCCGCATTTTCGCTGGACAGCCCGCACAGCCCCGTGGTCGTGCATTAGCGTCCGTCCATTCTCAATATCAGGGAAACGGGAATAGAAGTGACCGCCAATCCGCTTGAACTGATCAATACTGAATTGAGTGCCGATCCGCCGGTCCGCCCCAGCCGGATCGAGGCGGAAGCTGCGGTTCGTACGCTCATCAGCTGGGCCGGTGATGATCCTCGGCGCGAAGGACTTCGCGATACGCCGCGGCGGGTCGTCGAGGCATATGGAGAATTCTTTGCCGGTTACGACGCTGATCCGGTCGACGTTCTGCGACGCACTTTCGAGGAGACCGACGGTTACGATGAAATGGTGCTGTTGCGAGATATTCGTTTCGAATCGCACTGCGAGCACCATTTGGCGCCGATCATCGGTCGGGCACACATCGCATATCTTCCGCATCATCGCGTCGTCGGAATCAGCAAGCTCGCTCGGATCGTCGATATCTACGCGCAGCGGCTGCAGATTCAGGAGAAGATGACAGCTCAAATCGCCAACACGATCAACGAGATATTAGAACCGCAAGGCGTCGCCGTGGTGATCGAGGCAGCACATCAGTGCATGACGACGCGCGGCGTACATAAGCCCGGCGTCGTGATGACAACCAGCCGGATGCTCGGCGCGTTCCGCGAGGATCAAGCCACGCGCCGCGAGTTCTTGGCGATGATCGGCAGACAAACCGGAGGTGAGGGTATTCTCGCCTGACGACGAGCATGTCCCGGGCTGTACTTCAGCACCGCCCGCAGACCAATTCTTCTCCGGCTTCACAACGGTGACGTATCCTGAGTAGGCCACGCTGAGGGTGATTTCGCCTCGCCTCCTCTGCTTTCGCTCGAACGCGAATGAAAGTCTTTTGCCGCAGGAATGCCGCATTTATGGCCGATCCTAAGCTGAGGGTTTTCCGCGCGTGATATGAGCACAACGGTGTGATCAAGAAGCTTCAGCTGGGTAACAATCGAGTCGCGTATGAAACAGAATTGATAACAACGTTTCGAATTTATGTTAGATCGGTTTGCAATTCTCTGACGGATGACACTCATAATGCAGGCAAGTATACCGCAGTGAACGCGGAGCGCATGCGGCAGGCGATGTCAAAGGTTCGGGGGTCCACCTTTCAGCTACGGAACCAATTTAAAATGCTGCCGAAATGCGTTGCCAAGATTTTTGCGCTTGAGCCGAAAGCAAATGCCATCGAATCCGGTATAATTACCGCTCTTATTCTAACGGCGCTGCTGGTGGCGGTGCTGGCGGTGCGGGAACCGCTGGCGGCTATTTATTCATCTTTTATGGGAGATGTTTTGATCGGGACGCGTTGATCCGTTTTATATCAACCTCGGCCGAATCCGAAGGTCTCGATATAAGGGCAACAGTACCTGGCATCGTTGTGATTTGGCCAACGAGGCTATGCCGCTTGCGCCTCTTCGAGGTGGGCTACAAATGTTCGGATCTTCATGTCCTCACCGAGCACATGGTCAACGAGCCAGTTTGCCATGAGCTTGTAGAGATCGTACACGCGGAAGCCGGCGCGGTTTGAACGGAAGTTGGCCATCGCCTCCGCGACCTTCTCCGTGAAGAGGTGGTGATACCGCCTGTGGCTCTCCAGACCAGGATAGTTGCCGAGCTCCATCAGCTTTTCTTCGCGGCGGAAGTGCGTCTGCGTGTACAACAGCAGCTCACTCAGGGCATCAGCTATCGCCTGCGGCTCGTCCCCAGCAAGATCGAGGAAGCGGACCCGGTTGAGCAATTCGAACAACCGTTTGTGATCGTTGTCGATGGCCGGGACGTTGAGCGACAAGCTGTCGCGCCAGCGAAGCAATGTCATCCGCTTTTTCCTCTGCTTGGACTCACCCAGTCTTCCGCACTGCAGAAGGCATGGAAGCACATGCAACAAAGATTGAACAGCAGAAATGCATGTTTACACCATTGCGCGTGGGGCATTCCTGCCTTGCGCTTGGCGCAGGGGAGTCGGTCAACGCGATGCTGACGGCTGAATTGTTCCTGAATAACCCAGCCTTGCGACATGCCTTCTTCACGCGTCGGGGCGGTGTCAGCGACGGGCGATATTCCTCGATGAACTGTGGTCTGGGCTCGAATGATGCGCCGGACAGGGTAAGAGAAAATCGGACCCGCGCCATGGCGCAGATTGGCCTGCCAGCGCAGGCTCTCGTCACTGCTCGTCAGGTGCACTCGGCACGGGCCGTCATCGTAGACAACGCGTGGGAGGACTCCGGAACGTCCTGAGGTCGACGGCTTGGCAACCAGAACTCCCGGCGTCGCGCTGGGTATACTCACCGCCGATTGCGCACCCGTGCTGTTTGCCGATGCCGTGGCTGGTGTGATAGGCGCAGCCCATGCCGGATGGCGCGGTGCGCGCGGCGGAATTCTGGAAGCCACGGTCTCGATGATGGAGGCGCTCGGCGCCCGCAGGACGGCCATCGTTGCCGCACTCGGCCCGTGTATAAGGCGCGGATCTTACGAGGTTGCCTCCGATTTCTGGGAGGCCTTCATCCGCGATGAACCTGAAAGCGCAGCGTTGTTCTCTCCCGGAAGAACTCTTGGCCGGTTTCAATTTGATCTCGCCGGCTACGTCAGCCGGCGCCTTGTGAATATGAGCATAGACAAGCTGGCGGTCTTGCCGAACGATACTTACGCCGATAGTGAACTTTTTTCAGCTACCGCAGAGCGGTGCTTGAAGGCGGCGGGGATTATGGTCGTCAGCTGTCTACAATAGCCTTACTGCCGTAAACTTCCGCCGCTCCGCTCAGTTGTCCTTCGCGCCTTGTTTGATCCACAGGCGGATGATGTCGATCTGCTGCTTCAGCAGCGGCCGTTGTCCGTGGGGCATCCGAACCTTCGGGTCAGCTCGCCCCTCTACTAACACCAGCAGATTGCTGCTGAGGGTGTCTCCGGGGATGACGATCGGGCCATGCTTGGTCCCGGTCATCAGTCCTTTGTAGCTGGTCATGTCAAGCCCGCTCGCCTCCCAACCTTGGCCGCCGGGCTTGTGGCATTCAACACAGCGAGCCTGCAGAATTGGTTGAACGTCGAGCTTCCAGCTGACGGCCTCTTCGGCAAACGCAGCGTCCGACCAGCCGGCGAGGACGGTGGCGGCAAAGACGAGAGCGATGCGTGCGCGGCTCTTCGAATTGTTAGGCATTTGTGGTGTTCCCCTGTTTCGACCTTCAGCGGTTTTGCACCGTTACGCGAACGAGTCTAGCATCGTCTTGCGTCAAACCCAACCAGATGGCGACGTCGCGGCCGACCTGGTCGCCGCGTCTACGCTGCTCATCGCATTAGCTGCGCCGTTCTCGTCACGCCGCTTCGCAGCCGGCGTAAAGGAGAGAACGCTACCGTGCGGGCAACCAGACGGGCCTTCAGCTGGGCCGACGAGCCTGGACATCCGTACGCCAATCACTTCATCATATCAGAGCACGATCGGACACTGGGTCCGGCGTTGCCATCGTCAGCAGAAAGGTCATGCACAAGTACGCTAATCCAACCCTGTTCCTCCGGGTGAGCGCCCTTCTGGTTCCCTGGCTGGCCGCAGCGACGCTGCTGCTGCTGACAGCGGGCTTGTATCTCGCGCTGCTCGCCTCGCCACCCGACTATCAGCAGGGCGAGAGTGTTCGTATCATGTACGTGCACGTTCCGGCCGCATGGATGGCACTGTTCTGCTACACCAGCATGGCGACCGCGTCCGCCATCGGCCTGATCTGGCGGCATCCTATAGCGGAGCTGACCGCCAAGGCGACGGCGCCAATCGGCGCGAGCTTCACTTTTTTGGCGCTGCTCACGGGTTCGCTCTGGGGCAAGCCGATGTGGGGAGCGTGGTGGGTGTGGGATGCCCGCCTGACCTCGGTGTTGATCCTGTTTTTCCTCTACCTCGGCTACATGGCGCTTGAAAACGCCTTCGACGACCCCGTGCGCGGTAACCGAGCGGCGGCTATTCTGGCGCTGGTCGGTATTGTCAATGTGCCGATCATCAAGTTCTCCGTCGACTGGTGGAACACTCTGCATCAGCCAGCGAGCGTCGTTCGCCTTGATGGCCCGGCCATCCACCCCAGCATGCTGGCGCCGTTACTGGTGATGGCCGCCGCCTTCACCTGTTACTATCTTTGGGTGGTGCTTCTGCGAGTGCAGAGCGAGATAATCGCCGGCAAGATCCGCGGCCTGAGGCTAAGGCAGGCGCACGGCTGAACGGGCGCGCATGGAGCGGGTAATGAGCTTCGTCGAAATGGGTGGTTATGCCGCCTATGTCTGGCCGGCATTCGGCGCGACGGCAGTCGTCCTTACTGTCCTCGTGGCGACAAGCCTGCGCTCGCTGCGCGTACGTAAACAGATACTGGAAGGGCTGCAGCGCGACGGCGAGGCTGGCCGTGTTGCTTGCGGCCGGAAGAGCGCGACGTGAGGCCAAAACATAAGCGCCTTGTTTTCGTTGGTATCGGACTGGGGTTGCTGGGCTTCGCCGCCGTTCTGGTTTTGTCGGCGATTAGGGAGTCAGTCGTGTTTTTTCACAGTCCCACGGAAGTCGCCGAACAGCGTACCGCCGTCGACCGGCGAATGCGACTTGGCGGGCTGGTGGAGAACGGCAGCATCGAGCGCGGGCAAGGCGCGCAAATCCGCTTTCGCGTTACTGATTTTGCCAATGCTATACCCGTGACCTACACCGGCGTTCTCCCAGACCTGTTTCGGGAAGGCCAGGGCGTCGTCGTCGAGGGGCACCTGCGGGACGGCGTGTTCATCGCCGATCAGGTCCTGGCGAAGCACGACGAAAACTACATGCCGCCAGAAGTGGCCGATGCCCTGAAGAAATCGGGGCAGTGGCAACATATGAAGGAGAGTATGCAGCAGGCCGGCCAGATGCCGGGGAAAGGCACACCATGAGCGTTGAGGTAGGCCATTTTGCGCTTATTCTTGCGCTTTTCGTAGCCATCTTGCAGGGCTCGCTGCCGATGCTCGGCGCCGCGCGGGGCAATGCTTCTTGGATGGCCGTCGCCGATCAGGCGGCGCTGGCGCAATTTCTGCTCGTTGCGATCGCCTTCGGCTGCCTGATGCACGCTTACGTCGTCTCCGACTTCTCCGTGCTGAACGTTGCCTCCAATTCTCATTCTGCAAAGCCGCTGCTGTACAAGATCGCCGGAACCTGGGGCAACCACGAAGGCTCCATGCTGCTGTGGGGGTTGATTCTGGTGATCTTCGGCGCCGCCGTGGCCGCTTTTGGCCGCAATCTGCCGCCGGGGCTGCGCGCTCGCGCATTGGGCGTGCAGGCTTGGATCGCGATCGGCTTCTACCTGTTCATCCTCTTCACCTCTAATCCATTCGAGCGCTTGGATCCGCCACCAATCGACGGCAACGGTCTCAACCCACTATTGCAGGACCCCGGCCTCGCCTTTCATCCGCCCTTCCTCTATCTCGGCTACGTCGGGTTTTCGATGGCATTTTCTTTCGCCGTCGCGGCACTGATCGAAGGCCGCGTCGACGCGAGTTGGGCGCGCTGGGTGCGACCTTGGACCCTCGCTGCCTGGACCTTCTTGACCTGCGGCATCGCGCTCGGGTCGTGGTGGGCGTACTACGAACTCGGCTGGGGCGGCTGGTGGTTCTGGGATCCGGTTGAGAACGCCTCGCTGCTGCCATGGCTGTCAGGCACCGCGTTGTTGCACTCGGCGATTGTTGTCGAAAAGCGTGATGCGCTGAAAGGCTGGACGGTGTTTCTCGCCATCGTCACCTTCTCGCTCAGCCTGCTGGGCACCTTCCTGGTGCGCTCGGGCGTGCTTACTTCGGTGCATGCGTTCGCCGTCGACCCGGAGCGCGGCGTTTTCATCTTGGCCCTGCTCATCATCGTGATTGGCGGCTCCTTCGCACTATTCGCGTGGCGGGGCCCGCAGCTTCCGGCAGGTGGATTGTTTCGACCGGTTTCGCGCGAAGGCGGGTTGCTGCTCAACAATCTGCTGCTATCGACGGCGGCGGCAGCCGTGCTCCTCGGCACGCTCTATCCGCTCCTGCTGGAGGCAACGACCGGAGATAAAGTCTCCGTTGGTGCGCCGTTCTTCAACGCCGTCTTCCTGCCGTTGATGGCTCCGTTGGTCGCCGCCATGGCAATCGGCCCCCTGCTGCCGTGGAAGCGCGGTGATCTTGGCGCGGCCCTTGCTCGGCTGTGGCTGGCGGCATTGGCAGCGGCGGGTGCGGTGTTTCTCGGTTGGGCCGTCTACGACGGGCGCAGTGCCATGGGCCTGCTCGGCTTCGCACTCGCCGCATGGCTGTTCATCGGAACGCTGACCGACCTGGCGCGACGCATCGAGCTACATGCGGTTTCTCCCCGCACCAGTCTACGCCGCGCCCTCGGCCTGCCACGGGCGGCCTGGGGTATGACATTAGCACACGCTGGTCTCGCCGTTGCCATCGCCGGAATGACCGCATCGTCCGTGTGGAAAGAAGAACGCGTCCAAGTGATGCGTGTCGGTGACCAAGTGACGATTGGTGGCTATGCCGTCACCTTCGCAGGCGCCGGCACGCAGCCTGGGCCAAATTATGACGCATTAGTCGGCCAATTCGCGATCGCTCGTCCGAACGGCTCGCCATTGGCCGTGCTCACTGCGGAGAAGCGCTATTATCCCGTGGAGAATCAAGACACCACCGAGGCCGCGATCCGCTCGACAGTGGCGGGTGACTTGTACGCGGTGATCGGCGAACCGCAGGCCGACGGCGGTTATGTCACCCGCCTCTACTTCGAGCCGCTGGTCCCCTGGATCTGGGGCGGCGTAGGCCTGATGGTGCTGGGCGGTGTGGTCAGCCTGACCGATCGTCGCCATCGCGTCGGCGCCCCTGTGCGCCAACGCGGGCGCCAGCCGGTGGCCGCCGGAGCCGGCGCAGAATGACAGCGGTCGCTGCCCGCGGGTTGATGCGCAGGCTGCCGTATCTGCTGCCGCTCGCCTTGTTTGTCATACTCGCCGGTTACTTCTGGATTGGCCTCGGCAAGGACCCGCACGAGATCCCCTCACCCCTCATCGACAAGCCTGTAGCGGCATTCAGTCTGGCGGCGCTGGAAGGGCGGGAGCGGGGGTTTACTTCGCAGGATCTTATTGGCCAGGTCTCTCTGGTTAACGTCTTTGGCTCGTGGTGCGTCGCCTGCCGGATCGAACATCCGTTTCTCATGCAGATCCGGCGCGAGGGGCTGGTACCGATTTACGGCATCGACTGGCGGGAGAAAGATCGGCAGGCTGGGCCTCTCTGGCTGGCGCAGCATGGTGATCCCTATGCGCTCGTCGGCGATGATCCGGACAGCCATGCTGCCATCGCCTTCGGCGTGACCGGCGCGCCGGAGACCTTCATCGTCGATGCAAAAGGGATCATCCGCTACAAGCAGGTGGGTCCGATTACCGCGGAGGTGTGGGAGCAGACGCTATGGCCAATCATTCGCCGCTTGCAGGCCGGTTGATTACCGCGCTAGCGGTGTTGTGGCTGTCGGTCGCGTCGCCGGCCTACGCCATCCAGCCGAATGAGGTGCTGACCGATCCGGCGCTTGAGGCGCGTGCCCGGGACATTGGTCGCGAGCTTCGCTGTCTCGTCTGTCAGAACCAGTCGATCGACGACAGTGACGCTGACCTAGCCCGAGACTTGCGTGTGCTGGTCCGGCAGCGGCTGACCGCCGGTGACAACGACCGGCAGGTGATTGATTATGTGGTATCCCGTTATGGCGACTTCGTGCTCCTACGCCCGCCAGTGAAGCCGGAAACCTGGGCACTTTGGTTCGGCCCGGCGTTGATCGGCGGAGGAGGTCTGCTCGCGATGGCTCTTTACTTCCGGCGACGATCGCGCGCGTCCGCCACCGAGGAGACGTCGCTGAGCGACGCAGACGAGCGGCGTATCGCGCGTCTGCTAGAGGACGGGCGGGGGTGAGCATAATGTTTATCTTCATTAGCGCCGCCCTTTGCCTGGGGACGCTGATCCTGCTGTTGCTGCCGCTGCTTCGCGGGTCTCGGCAAGGCGCGCCCAGCCGTGCTGAGTTCGACGTCCGCCTCTACCGCGACCAACTGGCCGAAGTCGATCGCGATGCGGCGCGCGGACTGCTCGGTCCAAGCGAAGCGGAAGCGGCACGCGCAGAGGTCAAGCGACGCCTGCTCGCCGCCGCCGATGCCGTCGAGAGGCGTCGGGGCTACTTCGCCAGCTCAGCGCCCCCGCTGGGTGTTGCCCGCCTTGCTGACCCTGCTGCTGCCACTCGCGACCGCGCTTCTTTATCTCGGGTTGGGACAGCCCGGCAGCCCAGACCAGCCGCTTGCCGAGCGACGGACAAAGGATATGCTTTCTGCCGGCGTAACGGCCGGGCAGGCAAAATCCCTTTCGGATGCGGCCGCGCAGCTGGCGAAGCGGCTGGAGAGCCGGCCGAACGACGCGACAGGCTGGTTCCTTCTCGGACGCTCCTACCTGACGATGCAACAGTTTCCCGAAGCGGTTCGCGCTTTCGCCCGGGCCCGGCAACTGGCTCCGGAACAACCCGAATATGTCGGCGCCTACGTTGAAGCGGCGATAGCGGCTTCCGGTGGGCGCATCGACGATAACGCCACGGAGGCTTTGCAATCGCTTCTGGCGCTTGATCCTTCCAGCGCGAAGGCCCTCTTTTTGCTGGCGCTGGGAAAAGCCCAGCGGGGCGACCTCGCAGGCGCGGTACAGGACTGGGCCAATCTGGCGGCGACAGCGCCGCCGGATGCGCCCTGGCTGCCGACGGTGCGCGAGCATCTCGATCGCGCCGCGTCGCAGGCCGGCATCGATCCGGCTACCGTGAAGCCCTCTGCTGACGTGGGCGCTCCACAGGCAACAGCCCCAGCCGACGCCCGGGGGCCGAATGCACAAGACATCGCCGCGGCCGACCGGATGAACCCGGAGGAGCGTCAACGCATGATTCGCGGCATGGTCGAAGGACTCGCCGCCCGACTCGCCGAACATCCCGACGACATCGACGGCTGGCGCAAGGCTTGCTCGTGCTTGGGAGGTATTAGGCGAACCAGCGAAAGCGGCCGAGGCTCTCGCTCGTGTCGCGGCGTTGGAGCGCCATTGACGACCAGCCCTCTAGCTCGATACGGCTACCGGGTTTCCGCGCCGGCTGTTTCCGTGTAACTAGGGACACATGCGCGTCCTTTACCATCAATGGCTGTCGCCGGCTTGCCGCAAAGGTACGGATCGTGCTTGCGGAAAAAAACTGGATTTCGAGCTGCGCCTTGAATCGGTTTGGGAGCCGCGGCTGGAGTTCCTCGCGCTTAACCCGGCTGGAGACGTCCCGGTGGTGGTTGAGACTGATGGCCGTGTCCTGGCGGACAGCGCTGCGATCGTGGAGTATCTGGAAGAAACCGTGCCCGATCCGCCGCTCTTAGCTGGCACTCCCGCCGAGCGCGCCGAGGTCCGCCGTCTCGTTGGGTGGTTCGACAACAAATTCGAGTGCGAGGTGACGCGGAAGCTGGTCGGCGAGAAAGTTATGAGCCGGCTGACACGTCGCGGCCATCCCGATAGCGCCGCCATTCGCGCCGGCCATGCCAACATTCGCACGCACCTTGAATACATCTCTTGGTTGATGGAGCGGCGCAACTGGTTAGCCGGTGACCGACTGACACTAGCCGACATTGCAGCCGCCGCTCACCTCTCCTGCGTCGATTATCTCGGCGACGTCCCGTGGGACGCCTACGAAGGCCGGACATGGTACGCGCGGGTAAAATCACGGCCGAGCATGCGCCCTATCCTCGCCGACGCCATACCCGGCCTGCCGCCGGTACAGGCTTACGCTGATCTCGATTTTTGAGGCGACCAGCCTGTCCTGGAGGCGCCTCATTTCTCGCGGGTGGCGAGGCGCAATTTCAGCTTCTGCACATTCTTAATGTCGATCGGCTTCCCCGTCGCAAACACGGCGAGTAACGGGGCGCCCTTACCGTCGCGCTCCAGAGTGAAATCCAGTTCCACAGCAACGCGTTTAAGGTCCCAGCCTGGGGGCGCCTCGACGGCGGAATTCAAGCCTGACCGCAGTTCGGCGAGAACACGCCCAAGGGAGCCTGCAGGCCCTCCGGAAGATGTGTCGGCGGCTGCCGTGGCGACATCGGCCGCCTTAGTCTCTCTTGCCGTTGCAAGATCCATGACCAGGCGGCGGCGAGGGTACAGGTTTTCTGCTTCGTCCTTGCCGTTACCAAAATCAGCACCCGGCACCACCAGCCGGCTACCTGTCTTTCCTTTGATCTCGAAAAGATCAAGGTCAAGCACTGCCTCCTCAACGCGCAGGCGCGGGGCGCCGGCCTCAGCCGAAGCATCCGCCGCCGCGATCTCACGCTTCAGCATCTGGATGACCTGCGCCGGATCAAAAGCACTCGCCCGTGCGAAGTTGGCGCCGTTGAACCACACCACAGCCACGAGGAAAAGAGAAGAAATCGTGTGAAACCAGCGTCTGCGCACTGCCCCGGCTCCCTACGGAAGGCGTCCAGGTACAGAATGTAAACGCTGCAAACGCCAGCATCTGTGATGGCCGTCGCCAGTCGGCGGCTCTACTGGTGAGCAACGGCTCGGCTGATCACGATCCGCTGTACATCCGAGGTGCCCTCGTAGATCTGCGAGACGCGGACGTCGCGGAAAATGCGTTCGACGGGGAAGTCGCTGACGTAGCCGTAGCCGCCCAGCACCTGGATCGCCGCCGAGCACACTCGTTCTGCCATTTCGGAGGCGAACAGCTTGGCCATGGAGGCTTCCTTCAGGCAAGGCTCGCCGCGATCCCGCAAAGCGGCAGCGCGCAGCACCAGCAGCCGGGCAGCATCGATCTCGGTCGCCATATCAGCGAGCCGGAATGCGATTGCCTGATGCTCGACGATCGGCTTGCCGAAGCTCTCGCGTTCTTTAGCGTAGGCGAGCGCCGCTTCGAACGCCGCGCGCGCCATGCCCACCGACTGTGCCGCAATGCCGATCCGCCCGCCCTCCAGGTTGGCGAGTGCGATGCGGTATCCTTCACCCTCGCCCCCCAGCCGCAGATCGGCCGGTAGCCGCAGATTATCGAAGGTGATCTGCGCCGTATCCGACGCGCGTTGCCCCATCTTCTCCTCGACACGGGTGACGATGTAGCCGGGCGTATCGGTCGGGACGATGAACGCGCTCATGCCCTTTTTTCCGGCGCCGGGATCAGTGACAGCGAAGGTAATGGCGATGTGACCATTCTTGCCCGAGGTGATGAATTGCTTCACCCCATTCAGCACGTAATGACCATTATCACGCACCGCTCGGGTACGGATGGCGGCAGCATCGGAGCCCGCTTGCGGTTCAGTCAGGCAGAAGATGCCCAGCAGTTCGCCACGGGCCATCGGCCGAAGATATCGTTCCTTCTGCGCGTCCGACACGAACTTAAGAATCGGCATGCACGCGACCGAATTGTGCACACTCATGATCGTCGAGCATGCGCCGTCGCCGGCCGCCACCTCCTCGATAGCAAGCGCGTATGCCACATGATCGGCGCCGGCGCCTCCCCACTCCTCCGGCACGAGCATGCCCAAAAGGCCAAGCTCCCCCATCTGTCGAACAGCGTCAGCCGGAAAAACGTGCGTGCGGTCCCACTCGGCAGCAAACGGCGCCAGCTGCTCGGAGGCGAAGGCCCGCGCCATGTCACGGATCATCGTCTGCTCTTCGCTTAGTAGCATGGCTCGTCCCCGTCCGCTTTCGCCTGTTCTGCCGCCGGCAGGATAGCGTGATTCACGCAGTTACCTTAAGCTCCGGAAAGTCCTCTTCCCAAAATTCCATGGCACCGCGCTCGTCAGCTTTTCGTCTCTGGTCCTCATACCGGCGCAGCTCAACGCGCCGGATCTTGCCAGAAATCGTCTTCGGTAATTCTGCAAACTCGAGCCGGCGGATACGCTTGTAGGGAGCAAGACGGCCCGCGGGCAAAGCGCAGGATGTCTTCCGCCAGTTCGCGGCTCGGCCGCTGACCTGCAACCAGGGTAACAACGGCTTTCGGCACGGCAAGGCGCAGCGGATCAGGGCTGGGCACCACCGCCGCTTCGGCGATGGCGGGGTGTTCGATCAATACGCTCTCCAGCTCGAACGGTGACACCTTGTAATCGGCGGACTTGAACACGTCGTCGGTGCGGCCGATGTAGGTGATGTAGCCATCGGCGTCGCGGGAAGCGACATCGCCGGTGCGATACCAGCCGCCGGCGGTCACTTCCGACGTCTTCGCAGGATCGTCCTTGTAGCCCAGCATCAGCCCGGTTGGTGGCGGCTCGAGGGAAAGTGCAATCTCCCCTTCCTCCGCCTCGTTATTGTCGGGATCCAGCAGCGCCACCCGGTAGCCCGGAAGCGGACGGCCCATCGAACCCGGTTTCAATCTCTGGCCGGGAGAGTTGCCGATCTGTGCCGTCGTCTCGGTCTGGCCGTAGCCGTCACGCAGAGTAAGTCCCCAGGCCTTCCGCACCTGATCGATGATCTCCGGATTGAGCGGCTCGCCGGCGCCGATCACCTCGCGCAGCTTCACCGGGAACGACGCCAGGTCTTCCTGGATGAACATCCGCCAGACGGTCGGCGGCGCGCACAGCGTCGTGACGCCGCAATGGGCCACTACATCGAGCACGGCCTTGGGGTTGAAACGCGCGTAGTTGAAGATGAACACGGTGGCGCCAGCGTTCCAAGGCGCGAAGAAGCAGCTCCAGGCATGCTTCGCCCAGCCAGCCGAGCTGATGTTGAGGTGCACGTCACCTTCGCGCAGTCCCAGCCAGTACATCGTCGACAGATGACCAACCGGATAGCTCTGGTGGCTGTGTTCCACCAGCTTCGGCTTCGAGGTCGTGCCGGAGGTGAAATACAGCAGCATCGGATCGGTCGCCAGCGTCGGAGCATCCGGCGAGAATCCGGCATCGGCCCGATAGGCATCTTCAAACTCGATCCAGCCGGGCGCCGATCCCACCGAAATCCGCGTGTAGTCGCCAGGGATGTCGGCGAACTTGCCGACATCGGCTGCGGCGACAACGACGTGACGGACGCCGCCGCGATCAAAGCGGTCGAGCAGGTCGTCACGAGCCAGCAGAGTTGTCGCCGGGATAATCACCGAGCCCAGCTTGATCGACGCCAGCATCGTCTCCCACAGCGGCACGACGTTGTTCAGCATCAGCAGGATCCGGTCGCCCCGCCGAACTCCCTGATCCCGCAGGAAGTTGGCGACGCGGTTCGAACGTTCGAAAGCTCCCGGAAGCTGAGCTTCTCTTCCGCCCCACGTTCGTCGACGACCCACAACGCCGGCCGGTCGTTGCCCTTTGCCTGCACATCGAACCAATCGAGGGCCCAGTTGAAGGTTTGCAGCTGAGGCCAGCGAAATCCCTGGTAGGCGGCAGCGTAGTCCTCGCGGTGAGCAACGAGAAAGTCGCGCGCACTGGCAAACGCTTGTGTCGGCGTCATGGAGCCTCCTCGAACCCGGTAATGCCGATCTTGGTCGGCACTTAGCTGAGGGGTTCGCTCCCCTCATGGGCGAAGATAACGCTAAAGCGGAGGCTGCTCCAGTGGCAGTGACGGGACGAGCGTGTAGAGGTGGTCCAGGGAAGCTGGAGCTGAACGGGCGCGGCCTTTGCTGCCGTCCCGTGCAAGCTCGCTCAGACGTAGCGGATGCTCAGCCCGCCATCGACGTCGAGGGCAACGCCGGTGACGTACCGCGCCTCGTCCGAGGCGAGATAGAGCGCCGCGTAGGCAGTGTCCCAGGCATCGCCCATGTGGCCCATCGGGCACTGCCGGTCACGTGTTTCAATGAGGGTGGCGATGTCGCCTTCGGCTCCATACACGCGCGTCAGCGCCTTGTGCACCAGGGGCGTATTCATCAGCCCTGGGCAGACGCAGTTGGCGCGGATGCCCTCCATCGCGTATTGCACCGCGAGGCTGCGGGTGAGCGAGATCATCGCGCCTTTGCTTGCGCCGTAAAGCCCATAGTTGACGCCACACCAGCCGTGCGCGGCGATCGAGGCGTTGTTGACGATCGCGCCCTGTCGCTGCGCCTGCATCACCGGCACGATATGCCGGCAGGTCAGGTAGACGCTCTTCAGGTTGACACGCATAAGTTCATCCCAGGTCGCCTCGTCCAGCTCCACCGGACCGCCGACCCGGGCGATGCCGACGTTGTTGACCAGGATGTCGATGCGCCCGAAGACGTCCAGGCAAGCCGCGACGGCTGCGGCAACGTGCTCGTCATTGCCGACGTCGGCGATGCGGGTCTCCACGCGTCCGCCCTCGCCTTCGATGATTGCCTTGGTCTCGGCGGCGGCCTCGGCAGCGACGTCAAGCCCGAAGACCTTCGCTCCCTCGCGGGCAAACAGCACCGCCATCGCCTTGCCGTTGCCCCAGCCCGGCCCCGCCGAGCCACAGCCGGTGATCATCGCCACCTTGTCGCGCAGCCGATCGGTCATGTTCAGCCCTCTTTCCCCTCATCGGCCAGCTTCTGCCGCAGCTCCGTCTTTAGCACTTTGCCGTAGTTGTTCTTCGGCAGCGCGTCGATGCTCACGTAGCGTTTCGGGCGCTTGAACCGCGCCAGATGGTCGAGACACAGCGCGTCGAGCGCATCCGCATCGACTGGCGGAGCGCCGGCGCGGCCGACGACGAAGGCGACGACGATCTCGCCCCAATCTCGATCCGGCTGCCCGATCACGGACACCTCCGCGACCCCCGGATGGCGCAGCAGCACCTCCTCCACCTCGCGGGGATAGATGTTCGAGCCGCCGCTGATGATCAGGTCCTTTGACCGGTCCTTCAGCGTCAGGAAGCCGTCGGCATCAAGCAGCCCGAGATCACCGGTATGCAGCCAGCCGCCCCGCAGCGCTGCTTCGGTCGCTGCTTCGTCACGCCAGTACCCACGCATCACCGTCTCGCCGCGAACCAGCACCTCGCCCGCTTCGCCAGCCGGCAGGGGTCGATCGTCGTTATCGGCGACGATCACTTCGACAACGCTCTGCGGCACGCCGACCGAAGCCAGCCGCGCCTCGTATCTCGGGTGCTGACGATCGGCGTGACGTGCCTTGGAAAGCGCGGTAATCGTCATCGGGCTCTCGCCCTGGCCGTAGATCTGCACCAGCTTGTTGCCCAGCAGCGCCATCGCCCGCTTGCAGTCCTCGCCGTACATCGGCCCGCCGCCGTAAACGATGGTCTTCAAATTGCGAGTGTCGGCATGCGCCGCCGCCGGGCTGGTCACCAGCCGGTGGACCATCGTCGGCGCGGCGAAGAAAGCTGCCCCCGGCTGCGCCTTGATCAGCGCGAACAGCTCATCCGGCTCAAAGCCGCCGCTCTCCGGAATCACCTGCCTCGCCATTGCCGCGACGTGCGGCAGGACGTACATGCCGGAGCCGTGCGACAGCGGCGCCGGATGCAGGATGCAATCGTCAGGCGTGATGGGATCGACATAGACAAAGTAACTGGTGGTCATCGCCAGAAGATTGCGGTGGCTGAGCATCGCCCCTTTCGGCCGGCCGGTCGTACCGCTGGTGTAGAACAGCCATGCGATATCGTCCGGCGCCGCCGCGGCCATTGGCGCTGGGTCGGCCGTCACCAGCCGCCGCCACTCTCCATCGTCAGCACAGACCAGGGCCTGCAACCCGGTCAGTTCATCCCTCAGCGCCGAAACGTCATTCGCCAGATCGGCTGTGGTGAGGCAGACGCGGGTGCCGGAATGCCTGAGGATGTAGGCGATTTCGCGAGGGTGCAGCTTCGCGTTGATCGGCACGGCGGTGAAGCCGGCCCACCAGCACGCGAACAGCGCTTCGATGTAGGCAGCGCAGTTGCGCATCACCAGCGCCACGCGGTCGCCGGGGGTAAGCACGAATGTTTCGCCGAGCGCCGATGCGAGCCCCGCGGCGCGGCGAGCGAGCGCACGATAGTCGGCGACGGCCTCGGTGCCGACGACAACGGCCGTGCGGTCGCCATCGCTACGACCGGCACGCGCCAGAAGGCTGGCGATGTTCATGCCTTCGACCTCGCCGGCGCTTGTCCGGCATCGACGCTCGCCGGCAGGTCGCGGCGCAGCAGCTTGCCAGCCCGATTGCGCGGCAGCTGCGGCACGAACACCACGCGGCGCGGCACCTTGTAGCCCGCCAGGTGCTGCTTCGCCCACGCAAGCAGCGCGGCCTCGTCCCGAGCACCGTCCGCGACAACAAACGCCGCCAGGATTTTCAGCTCCGGCGACAGCGCCAGTTCGCCGACCGCTACCTCCTGGACCATCGGATGCTGCGCCAGAACGCCCTCGATCTCCAGCGGCGACAAGCGGTAGCCGCCCGGATTTAGAATGTCGTCGTGGCGTCCGTGGAACCACACGTAGCCGTCATCGTCCATATGCGCCATGTCGCCGCCGCAGAACCACTCGCCACGGTAGACCAGCGCCTCCTCCTCCGGCCGCCGCCAATAGCCCAGCATCAGGCCTGGATCGGAGCGGTGCACAGCCAGAAGCCCCGGCTCACCCGCCCGCGCTGGTCGAGCCTCGCCGTCGGGTGCGTCTGCAATGAGAATGGCAACGCGGCGGCCTGGCTGCGGCCGGCCGGGGCTGCCCGGCTTGATCGGCATCCCTGGGCCGGTCGAAACGTAGGTGGAGATCTCGCTCATCCCCAATGCCTCGTAAAGCGGTGTGCCCGTGACATCCCGCCACGCTTGCTGCACCGAAGGCGGCAGCGCCTCCCCGGCGGTCAGCCCGTGTCGCAGCGGCCGCAGGCCGTCGGCGGAGAACCGGCCGTACTTCAGAATGCGCCGGTAAGGGCTGGGCACGGTGGCGAAGATACTCACGCCGAAACGCGCGATCAGCTCTGGCCAAACCGCTGGGTCGGCGGGGCCGTTGTACAGCACGGCGGTGGCGCCGTTGGCCCAGGGATCGATCAGGCCGACGCCGAGGGTGTAAGTCCAGTTGAAAGCACCCGCGTGCAGAACGACGTCGTCGGCGCCGATTCCATACCATCCCTGGTACATCGGCCGCCGCCCCCATGCGGCGCGATGCGCGTGCAGGACGCCCTTCGGCCGACCGACGGTACCGGAGGTGTAGATCAGGAATGCCGGATCCTCCGCCGATGTATCCGCATAGTCGATTGCCGGCGCCGTCTCCGCCAAGCGGCTGATCCCGACGTCGTCCAACACCCGCACCGATGGCGGCACCTCGTGCGCCAGGCCGAGGCGATCGGAAAGCACGACCGCACCGGCGGCACTGTCGTTCAGCAGAAACTCCGCTTCGTCGCCGGTCAGCGCAGCCGACGACGGCAGCGGCACGTAGCCCGCCGCCATGGCCGCAAAGAAAGCGAGCACGTACGGGAGATCATTGTCGGTGCGGATCATCACCCGCGCTCCCGACGGCAATCCAAGAGTCAGCAGTCCGCCCGCCAGCCGGCGGACCATCCCGTCAATCTCGGCGTAACACCAACGCCGTTCGGCACCATCGGCGCCGGCAATGATCAGCGCCGTCTTTTCCGGGCGCGCCGCGGCGTGCTCGGCAAGGCAGTAGCGGGCGATGTTGAAGCGCGCGGGTGGCGAGAAAAGCGAGGGCATGACGGATCATTCGCCATGTCCGAAGCGGTGTAAAGTATCGGCGGCCGATCAGTCGGTCCCCGAATCCAGCAGCGGGTGTCTGCCGCCGCTCTATCCCATGTGTGGACGGTTTGGTCTCGGGTGCGATCTCGTCCGCTGTTGGTCCCACAGCGTCGCCGCCGCGGATGGAGAGCTTGCAGCCATGCCGAATAGGGCGGAATAGCCTTCAGGCGTATTCCGCCGGATGCGGCGGTAGGCTATGCTCCGGATCCCGTTCGGGGGGAGCTTATTTGCCCGACTATCGGAGGTTCAGGGTTCCGGGCGGCAGCGCCTTCTTTACGGTCAACCCGCTGCAGCGTCGGGACAACGCGTTGCTGACCCAGCGGATCGATCTGCTCAGAGAAGCGGTTCGCCGGGTCCGTCGCGACCGCCCGTTCGTCATCGACGCTTTCGTCGTCCTGCCCGACCATCTCCATGCTATCTGGACGCTCCCGCTTGGCGACGACGACACCTCCACTCGTTGGCGGCTGATCAAGACGTTCTTTGTCCGCAGCCTTGCGCGGTCCGAGTGGCGATCGGCTGTTCGCCTGCGCCGCGGCGAGCGGGGCATCTGGCAGCGCCGGTTCTGGGAGCATGCCATTCTTGACGATGCCGACTATGCCGCGCATGTCGACGACGTCCATTTAACCCGGTCAAGCACGGCGTTGTCGCCTCGCCTGCGGACTGGCCGTACTCGACGTTCCGTGTCTGCGTCGAGCGAGGCCTTTATCCCCAGGCATGGGCCGGCGACGGCGTCCGCGACCTGCCGGCCGGGGAGGCCGGCAGCTGAACCATCCGGCGGGCCTATCGGCTATTCCGCCCTATGCGGGCTGGCCGACCACCTGCTCCGCCACC
The DNA here is from genome assembly GCA_016712375.1 of Rhodospirillales bacterium. Taxonomy (GTDB): domain Bacteria; phylum Pseudomonadota; class Alphaproteobacteria; order Rhodospirillales; family Defluviicoccaceae; genus Defluviicoccus. The sequence goes on along the minus strand of JADJRE010000005.1, from coordinate 186,884 downwards.
GGGCTGGCGCGAAGGGTTAGAGGCTTGGCGCTCGTGCTCAAGGTACTTGTACAGAACATCGCGCGTGAGACTGAGCATGTTCCACCGATCAAGCGAAGTCGACGGTTTGGCGCTCACCCAGTTGCCATGGCGAACGGGATCGGCAAAGGCCTTAATTTTGCTTTCGATTGATGAGCGGTCTGTCCCAAGCGCGGTATGCATGACTGCCCAGGCATTGCCACCACCGCGGACTGAAAATGAAGATTTGAGCGCCTCGATTGCGCGATAGCAGTACGTCCCCGCGCGCAAGTAGTCGCGAAGTGCCAGCCGAAAGTAGAGGTCTCGATTTGCTAAGTCGAAGGCGTGGCCGAAGACTTCTTCATGAGGAACGGATCCGAGCGTCGCGTTGGGCGTGGTACCGGTCGGTCGGACACCAAAAACGTGCGGCGTCCCGTCTTCCTCTGTGATCTGAATGAGTTCCACGGAGTAGCCATTGCCAAGCGAGAAACCAAGTGCACCGACAACAATATGAGAGAACTGCTCCGCCACTAGGTAGGCACTAACATACCCGTCGATTGTAGCCAGGTCGATCCAGATGGTCACCTGCGATGATTCGCAACTTGCGATTACCTTCCCCTGATCAGGAATCTGCCAAAGCATCGGGCCGAAGTTGATGTCAGCGCGCTCTGGATGAATTCGTCCGGTAGCGAGGTAGTTCATAGCGGCCTAACAATGATTAGACGGATCCGCATAAGATGCGGAACAAGGGTTTCCGGTCCGGATAAACTGCCGTCAGAACGGCGCGTCCCAGGCGATAATCCCTTCATAATCAGGCGGGTACCTTCTCTTGCCCTTGTCGTTGCAGCATCTCATGAGGATCGGCATAACACCTTCTCGCGAAAGAGCCTCATGTTCGACCGGACCGCGTAATTCGCGAACCCCGTGCTAGCGTGAGCACACTGAATTTCATGTTGCGGCTTCCGCAGATTGAGGGCAAGCGGACATCGACGGCGTGTCCCGCCAGCTTCCGCCTTTGGGCGAAAAACGTCCCCGCTCCGCAGCGGAGCGTTGTCTGCGTCATTAGCGTTCGACGCTCGTGGGGTTGCGTCGCACAGCTTTTCTGACCAGTTCATAGGGACCGCATCGCTGGCGGCCGAAGGCCGGGCGACGCCGCACCGGAAGGTAGACGATGAAAGCACCTGATCTTTCCCAAGCCCTGGTTCCGATGCCTGGCCAGGAGCGCTACGTCCGCAGCCGGTTCTGGCAGAAAGTGCGCCGTACTCTCGGCCGGGTTCCGTTCGTCGATCAGGTGATCGCCGCCTACTATGCGGCGATCGATCCGGCGACGCCTCGCGGTGCCCGGCTGATCCTGATGGCGGCGCTGGCCTATTTCGTGATGCCGGCGGACATCGTTCCCGACATTGTTGCGATGATCGGTTTCAGCGACGACGCGGCGGTGCTGTTCATGGCGATGAACGCGCTTGGGCCGCACATCAAGCCCGCGCACCTGGAGCGCGCCCGTGCCTACCTGAAGTCCGAGGCCTGAGCTACCGCATCACGGCTTCAAGTGGGCGGTGGCGGAACGCGCCGGGCCCGTCGGAAACGCTGCGCCTCGCGCCGCGCGATGTAGACGGTGGTGGCAACGATGACTGCTCCTCCGACGATGGTCCAGCCGTCGGGCAGTTCGCCGAAAATCAGCCAGCCGAGCAGCGACGCGAAGATCAGTCGCGAGAAGTCGAACGGCATGACCGCTGAGGCATCAGCCGTGGCCATGGCGCGCACCAGCATCACTTGGCCGATCGTCGCCACCACGCCCATCAACGCCAGCCACCCATAAGCGCTCGCGGACGGCCAAGTCCAGACAAAGGCTGCCGGAATCAGCGTCATCGGCGTCATCAGCCATCCCATGATCAAAACGATGGCGCTGGGGTGTTCGGTGCGCGACAGAGACTTCACCGACAACTGCGCCGCGGCAATGCCGGCGGCCGAAGCAAGCGCGATCAGCGACGCGGGAGTGAAGGTGCCGGCATCTGGCCGGATGATGATGAGGGCACCCAGCAGACCGATCAGAGTGGCCGTCCATCGGCGAATGCCGACTTTCTCCCGCAAGACGACCGCGGCGCCGATGGTGGCGAACAGCGGCGCGGTGAACGACAGCGCGGTCACCTCTGCCAGCGGCAGCAGGCTCACCGCTGTAAACAGCAGCAACATTGCGATCATCCCGAGAACGGCACGGATGACGTGCATAGCGGGCCGGTGCGTTTTTAAACGGCTGCCCCGGGTTGTCGCCAGCCAGGGCACCATACACAGCACGCCAAACAGATTGCGGAAGAAGGCGGCTTCAAAGGGATGGATCTCGGGCGCGAGCAATCGGACGATCGCCATCATCGACGAGAAGCCGGCGCACGCGCCGATCATGAGCAGCGCCGCCCGAAGCGGTGCATCCAGCCTCGCAAACCATCCGCTTCCGAACCGGCGACCGTTCAATGGCGACACGCCAACCTCGGAAGTGTTGCAGGACAGAATATGCCAGCAGAGTTTATCGCGCGGCGAGTGAACCAGTTCACACGTCTAGCCGTAGGACAACGTTGCAGATCGTCATGGTGCGATCATGCTGCGGAATCAGGAGGTCTGAAGCGTGGACAACCGTGTGCCTCGTTCAGATTCAGGTCAGCCGTGGTTCCCGAATGCCGGCAAGTGGCTGATCGTTTTCGGCATCGTCCTCTTCGTCATCGCCAACTCTTAGCAGCTGTGGTTGCGGCTCACCCGTTGGCGTGGCTAAACGACGGAGCCGCCGCCGCCGCTCTCTGGCTTGCCATCTCCTCCACGACCCACTCGCTGAACGCCCGGGTTTTCGGCCGTTCGCTGCAGCCGGCGGATAGATCAGGTAATAGCCAAAACCAGAGCTAAGGCGAAACGCGAACGGCTCCACCAGCCTCCCGGCGGCCAAATCGTCCCCGGCAATCAGCATCAGGCCCATCGCGACGCCGCGGCCGTCCATAGCCGCCTGCAGCATCAGGTGAGTGTGGCTGAAACGCGGCCCTCGCAGCGGATCGACGCCCTCTACCCCTACCGCCGCCAGCCACGTTTCCCAGGTCGGGAAGCCTCGCAAGGGAAGCATGTCTTCATGCAGCAGGGTGGCGTGGGCGAGATCGCCCGGCTGTTGCAGGCCAGGCAGCAATGCGGGGCTGCACACCGGCGTCAGCGCCTCGTCCGCCAGCCATTCGGTGTGGACACCGGGCCAGGATCCGGCGCCGAAGCGGATCGCCACGTCGATGCCGTCACGCGCGAAGTCGACGAGATACTCTTTGGCGGAGATGCGCAGGTCGATGCCGGGATGACGATCCTGAAAATGGCTCATCCGCGGCACCAGCCACTTCACCGCGAACGATGGCAGCGTGGATACAGTCAGGGTGCCGGCCGACTCGCGCGCCCTGAGCCGCGCCGAGCCCTCGGCCAGACCATCGAGGGCATCGCGCACTGCCGGAAACAGCGTCTGCCCCTCCTCGGTCAGCATCAGCGCCCGGTTCAGCCGGCGAAACAACGGCAGACGAAAGTGCTCCTCCAGCGTCTTGATCTGATGGCTGATGGCCGCCTGCGTAACGTTCAGCTCCATCGCCGCGCGGGTAAAGCTGAGGTGGCGGGCAGCCGCCTCAAAGGCGCGGAGAGCGTTCAACGGCGGCAAGCGACGGCTCAGCGGTGACCTCCGCGCATGAGAATATCTAATATGACGAGGAGAAAAGGTCGTTTGTCAAGGCTGATCCGCGGCCGTACCTTTCTACCTGAGCGATCTAGAAGATCTCGTAGAACTACCGCGAACGTCAAGATCAGGAGCATGAATCATGAACGGCGCGACTTGCTACTCTGGCCAGCCGTCAACGGTGCCGCTTTCGCAGGCACGGCGCGGAAGCGGCGGGAACGTGCATGCACAAGATGTGCTCATCAGAGCGCTGGATACGGTGTTGGCTTGGCAGGATCGGGTTCGCGAACGCCGCCGGCTGGGGACGCTTGACGAGCGCCTGTTGCACGACATCGGCGTCGATCGCGCATCCGCTGACATCGAGGCGCTCAAGCCCTTCTGGCGCAGGTAACAGATGACGCAGCCGGCGCCCGCGGCGACGCCGACTTAGCCGCCGAAGATGCGGATCAGCCGGTCCCAGAAGTCGGGAGGACGGCGCTCTGCTTCTTCGCCTTCCGGCCCACCGGTGGCCGGCGGCTGCGCGCGGGCGACCGGCACGTCCAGGCTCGGAAGGGGCCGCACCGGCCGACCCGCCAGCGCGTCAGCCATGAACGCCCGCCAGAGTTGCGCCGGCAGGCCACCGCCGGTAACCGCCTGCATCGCTCGATCGTCGTCGTTGCCCATCCACACGCCGGTGATCAGCTCGGCGCTCCAGCCGACAAACCAGGCATCGCGGAAGTTCTGGCTGGTGCCCGTCTTGCCGGCGATCGGCCGGCCGAAGCGGGCGGCTCGACCGGTGCCGGACTCGACCGCAGCGACCAGCATGTCGGAAAGTTCGGCTGCGCACGCACTCGATAGGACCCGACCAGCGCCCGAGCCCTCGCGCCGGTAGAGCGTCCGGCCGGATGCATCGTACACCGCCTCGATCCCATAGGGCCAAACGGCAGTCCCGCCATCGGCTATGGCGGCGTAGGCGGCCGTGATTTCCATCAGGCTCACCTCGGAGACCCCGAGCGACAGCGACGGCGTCGCCTCCATGCCGGCGCCGAGGCCGAGTCGCCGCGCGACGTCGATGACGTGCCTCCGACCGGCGTACTCGCCCACCTGCACCGCCACCGTGTTGATCGACTGCGCCATTGCCTGCCGCAGGCTGATTTCACCGGCATAGCGGTTGGTGAAATTCTTTGGAGCCCATCCTTCCACCTCCAGGGGTCCATCCACCATGCGGCTGTCGGCCGTCAGACCAGACTCGATGCCGGCTGCATAGACGATTGGCTTGAAAGCCGAACCGGGCTGCCGACGCGCCTGCGTCGCCCGATTGAACGGGCTTTCCTGGTAATCGAGACCGCCGACCAGCGCGCGAACGGCGCCCGACGGCGCTAACGCCACCAGCGCCGTCTGCCCAACGTCGGCTTTTTGCGCCGCTGGCGACTCAACAATCTGCACGGCTTTCGCCTCGGCGATTTTCTGCAGTCGCGCATCCAGTGTTGTTTGAATGGTCAGATCCTGGTCCGGCGCCTGCACGAACGACGGCACCTGGCTCATTACCCAGTCGACGAAGTATCGGGCGTTCGGCCCGATCTTCCGCAGAGCGAGGCTGGTGTTGCGCTCGCTCCAGGCAGTCCGGGCGCGGGCCTCATCGAGATAATCGGCGTCGACCATGATTTGCAGGACTTCCGCGTGCGCGCCTGCGCATCCTCGGGGTTGACCCGGGGATTGAGTCGGGAGGGGGCCTTCAGCAGCCCTGCCAGCATCGCCGCCTGATAGACGGACACCTGTGTCGCCGGCTTGCCGAAGTATTTTCGCGCGGCGGCGTCCACGCCGTAGGCTCCAGCGCCGAAGTAGACGCGGTTGAGGTAGATCGCGAGAATCTGGTCCTTGCTGAATTTCCGCTCCAGCCACAGTGCGAGGATCAGTTCCTGCACCTTGCGCTTAACCGTGCGCTCCTGGGTCAGAAACAGATTCTTTGCCGCCTGCTGGGTGATCGTGCTGCCACCCTGGACGACGCTGCCGGCACGGAGGTTGGCCACCATTGCTCTGGCCAGTCCGATCGGATCGAGACCAAAGTGGTGGTAGAATCGCCGGTCCTCGACCGCCAGCACGGCCTCGGGCAGGTGCTTCGGCAGATCGGCAACGGCGAGCGGCCGGCCGTAGAAATCACCCAGCGTCGCGAGCACCGAGCCATCCTCCGCCAGCACGGTGATCGCCGGCTTGCGGGTTGGCGAAAGCGCTTGATCGATGTCGGGCAAGCCCGCCGCATACCAGGCGACGATCCCGCCCAGCAGCACGATCCCCCAGATCGTTAACACCGCGATCCACTTGAACAGCGTTGCCGACCACCGGCGCGTCGGCGGCTTCCGGCGCTTTCGGCAGCCGCGAATGAACGATCCGATCGTCCCTCGACAGACGGATTTTGCGACCATTTCGCCTTCTCTTAAACCTGTTCCGCCCATAGGGGCAGCGCTTTCACGATTCGATCTAATTAGCTGTGAATTCTGCGGTAATTAGGGTGTTGCGGAACGACTCCGCGTAATTTGGCGCAAGCGTTGCCGTGGGGAGACAGCGAATCGCGCCCTACACCGTGACGGAAATCGACCGCCTCCCTTGCGGTGTGCTAACGATGCCGGTCAGGCGTCGGAATACCGGTGACCGGCAGTCGAGGAAGGGTTGGATCATGACACTCGGAGCGTATTCATCCGCCGACCGCATCTTCGTCAGGCGTGCGGTCGAGGCGGCGATTCGCGTCGGCCTGCTGGCCCTGCTCGTCATCTGGTGCTTCCAGATCGTGCAGCCGTTTATCATTCCCTTTGTATGGGGTGTGATCATCGCCGTCGCCGTCTATCCCTTGTTCGAGCAGCTTCGATCCGCCTTTGGCAACCGGAGCACGCTGACCGCCGTTGTGTTCACCATTCTGATGCTGGTGCTGCTGATCTGGCCCGCTGCCCTGCTTGCAACAACGCTGGTCGAGGGAGTTCACGCTCTTGTTCTAGGGTTCGCCGAGGGAAAAATCGCCATCCCGCCGCCGTTTGAAGGCGTGGCTCGCTGGCCCGTAATAGGCGAGCGGATCGCCCGATTCTGGTTGCTCGCCTCGGAGAACCTTGCTGACGCGCTCGGCGAGATTCGGCCGCAGATCGCCTTCGTCAGCCGCTGGCTGCTTTCGGCCGCCGCCGATGCCAGTCTCGGCATCCTGCAATTCGCTGCCGCCGTTGTTATCGCCGGCGTTCTGATGGCGCACGGCAAGGGCGGGGGCGATATGGTGCATGCAATTGCCGCCCGGCTGGCCGGCGAGAGTGGTAAGGCCTACGCCGAGATCGGGCAGGCGACCGTCCGCAGTGTGGCTCGCGGCATTCTCGGCGTCGCTCTCATTCAATCGCTGCTGGCCGGCCTCGGTTTTCTCGCGGTAGGTATTCCAGCGGCCGGTCTGCTGGCACTGATCTGCCTGCTGCTCGCCGTCGTCCAGATCGGGCCGGGCCTGGTGCTGATCGGCGCCGTCATCTGGGTGTTCTCGGAGGCGACAACGCCGGTTGCCGTTGCATTCCTCGTCTGGTGCCTGTTCGTCGGACTGCTGGACAACTTCCTGAAGCCGCTGTTGCTCGGGCGTGGCGTCCGCGTTCCGATGGTGGTGATCTTCGTCGGCGCGATCGGCGGGCTGTTAGCATCGGGCATCATCGGCCTGTTTGTCGGCGCCGTCGTTCTCGCCGTCGGTTTCACGATTTTTACTGCTTGGCTTGGCCATGCGCCCGCTTCGGCAGGAGGAGAGGTGCTGGGCGCCGCTGATGTCGCTTCCGGCGACTACCCATCGCTGAGCACCGGAAGAGACTGACGACCAGCGCGCGGGCGAGCTTCGGCCGTCGGCGCAGGCAGCAGCGATGATCGAAAGCGGCGCGCGCGCAACGCCGCTTGCTCCGCTGGTTCGGCACCTCTATTTGTGGCGAGGATGCTCATCTCAACCGATACAGGCACGCTTTGATGCTTTACGTCGATACGCCGACGCCCCTCGACATTGCCGCCCTCAACGTCGCACGCTCCGAAGCTGCCGTGTCCATCTATGTGCAGACGACGCCTCTTACTCAGGACATCGGCGCGGCGCGTATCGACTATGGGAATCTCGTCAAGGAGGCAGTCGATCAGTTGCAAGCGGCGGGCTTTGACAAGCGCCGGCTGGCTGCCCTGCACGACGGGCTCCGCATGCTGGCGGAGGATGACGAGTTCTGGCGCATTCAGGCAAACAGCCTCGCGGTATTTGCGACTCCCGAGCGGGTCGTCACCTTTCGGTTGGCCAACCGGCTGCCAGCGACCGCTCAAGTGTCCGATCGTTTTCACCTGAAGCCGTTGCTACGCGCCGCGACATTTCCGCACGAGGCCTTCGTGCTGGCGCTGTCGGAGAACCAGGTGCGGCTGGTCGAGGTATTCCCAGATATGCCGCCGGTCGAGATCAAGGTGGCCGGTTTGCCCAAGGACGCGGCCAGCCATGCTGGAAAATCGACGTTGAACGACCGGAGCCCATCGGGGCGCATCCAGGGGTCCGAGGGCGAACGCGTGCGCCATCTGCAATACTTGCGGGCGGTTGACGCGGCTTTGCGGCCCGTCCTTGCCGGCCGCGACACGCCTTTGATCCTGGCCGCCGTGGACCCGCTGGCGTCGCTCTACCCGATCGTCAACAGCTATGCCCGCCTGCAGCCGATGGTGATCCGGGAAAGCCCCGACCAGATGAAGAACGCGCAGCTCGCGGCGAAAGCGATCCCGATCCTCGATCAGGCCTATGCCGCCGAGATTGCCGCCGTCCGCGACGTGTTCGAGACTCGCGCCGCACAGGGCCGCACCGCGACCGACCTCACCGACGCCGCCCGCGCCGCAACCTTCGGCGCCATCGATACGCTGCTCGCCGATATGGATGACGTCGTACCGGGTACCATCGACGACAACGGCATCGTCACCCTGGCGGACAGCGAAAGCGCAAACACCTACGGCGTGGTCGACGAAATCGCCGGCCGCACCCTGATGTCGGGCGGCCGGGTGCTCGCCGTGCGCCGCGAAGACATTCCCGGCCAAGGCACCCTCGCAGCGATCCTCCGCTACCCGATTTGAACATCAGCCTCGGGTCGATTGCGGCGCCGCAGAGTAAGGGGGGCGCGAGGCAAGGCAAAGGGGAAAAGTTATAGCAAATGGAACGTCCGCGATGCCGGCCTCACCGCAGAACAGTTCCCGTAACCCGCTCTGATCGGCCATAGCCACCCCTCGCCACGAAGAGACATGGCGGGTGCCCGAAAGCGGCAGCCGCAAACGTCGGGAACGGTGAGAAGCTAAACCGAGTAGCCCGCGTAGCCCGGGTAAGCTTGTAGATACCGTATTGCCTAGTCAAGCAGCGACGTTCGGATCGAACGGTTTGTGGTGTTTGAGGACGCCGAAGGCGATGTGGACAAGCTTTCGCATCGCCGCACCGAGGGCGCTCATCTTCGATTTGCCGGCGGCGAGCAGGCGTTGGTACTGGGCGCGGACCAACGGATTCCAGCGGGCGGCGACCATCGCCGGCAGGAACAGTCTGGCCCGCCAGCGGGCATCCCCGGCCTTGACAGACGTGGCCGCTTCAGCACGCTGGAGCCGGACTGGAATTCGACCGGCACGAGACCGAGAAACGCCGCCGCCTGACGGGCAGAGGCGAAGGTTCGACTGCGGAACAAGGCCAGGAACCACAGCGAAAGCTTGGCGCCGATGCCGGGAATACTCTCCAGCAACGCCCGCTGCTCCTTCAGCTCGGGATGGCTGTCGAGATGGTCGTCGATCTGCCGGCGCAGCCGGGCGATCTCCGCCGCCAGCACATCCAGCATCGTCTGCAGCGAGACGAGCACCGCGTCGGGGCCGGCTCGGCACGCGCCGTCTCCAGCCGGTTGAGCTCGCGGGCAAAGTCCTGTTCAAGGGCGGCGAGCCGGCCGAGGAGTGCCTTCAGCTGGCGGATCTCGCCCGGCGGCGGCGTCCAGGCGGCCGGCCGGCGGGCGTCGCCGAACAGGGCGAGGATCAGGCCGTCGTGCCGGTCGGTCTTCGTCCGGACGCCCAGGCTCTCGGCGAACCGCTTGACCTGCAACGGGTTGACCACCGAGACGTGGCAGCCGGCGTCATGCAGGAAGGTCGCCGCCGCCTCGTGGTAGACGCCGGTCGCTTCCAGGACGACGTGCAGTTCGGCCGCGGCGGCGCCAGTCACCCGGGTCGCCCAGGCGAGGAGGGCGGCGTGTCCGTCGGCCGTGTTGGCGACCGACTTCGGCCGGACCTGCCGGCGGGCAGCGTCGCGCAGCCAGGCGCAGTGCAGTTTCTCCTTGCTGACGTCGACCCCGATGACCTGCATCCCAACCCCCTCGTCGTTGCCGATGACCTCCCGACCGACTGACCTTGTGGATACGGACTTGCGGGCAAAACGCCGCGTCCTCGATACCGTCCAGCCTCCAAGAGGTCGAAGGTGCGGACCGGGGGGCACAATCTACGCTTCGGACTTGCCGTCCAAGGGCGGATGCATGCTCACCCGGTCCACGGTGAGGCCAGCTACGCCTCACCGCCGGCAAGATACAAGGGCGGGTTTGAAGCGAAGCGCAACCCGCCGCATGCGGCTAATCGCCACGATGCATCCGGCAGGTCACGCTTCGCTTTAGACCTGCCCTACAACGGGTTGGTTGCCGATGATCCTGGCTACTCGCCGTCGCAAGGCCGCCAGAGCGGACGCGACCGTGACCGTCGTCCAAATTGACACACCTGGGATTCAGCGCCGTCCGACCGCACCCCCTCACGCCACCCCCGCGCGGTTCTTCAGCGCGTGGCCGGCGAGCGTGCGGCCGAGGTCCCAGACAGCGCCGAGCGCGTGGCTCTCACCGACCACGTCTTCGAAAGCGCCGGCGATCCATTCCGCGTCGGCCTCGTCGATCACCAGCGGCGGCAGCAGCTTGATCACCGGCATCGCGTGCCCCGCTACCTGCGCCAGGATGCGGTGCTTCTTGAACAGCGGGATCAGGATCAGCTGGCAGAACAGGCCCTTGTTCGCTTTATCGAGCATCGCGTAGGCGGCGCGCAGCTTCAGGCTTTTCGGCGGGCCGAACTCGATGGCGATCATCATCCCCTTGCCGCGCACGTTCTTGACGAACTCGAAACCGCCGAGGCGGGCGCGCAGATCGGCGATCAGCCGCTCGCCGAGATCGGCCGAGCGTTCGATCAACCGTTCCTCTTCCAGCACCGCCAGCGTCGCGAGGCCAGCCGCCATCGCCATGTCGTTCTTGGAGAACGTCGAGCCGTGCACCACCGCCCGGTCCATCCGGTCGAACATCTTGTCGAAGATCGCCCGGCGCATGAGGATCGCGCCCACCGGCGCGAAGCCGCCGGACAGCGCCTTCGCCAGCAGCACCATGTCGGGCGTCAGATCCCAGTGGTCGCAGGCGACGAATGTACCGGTCCGCCCCAGTCCGGTCTGGATCTCGTCGGCGACGAACAGCGTGCCGTGCTTGCGGCACAGCCGCTGTGCTTCTTGCAGATAGCCATCGGCCGGCAGGTTGACGCCCTTGCCCTGGATCGGCTCGAAGATGAAGGCGGCGACTTCGTTCGCCTTCAGCGCGCGCTCGAGAGCGACGATGTCGTTGAACGGCACGCGGACGCAGCCCTCCAGCAGCGGCTCGAAGCCGGAGCGGAAGAGTTCGTCGCCGTTCAGCGACAGGGCGCCCACCGTCAGGCCGTGAAAGGCGTGATCGCAGTAGATGATTTTCGGCCGGCGGGTGGCGGCGCGGGCGAACTTGATCGCCCCTTCGACCGCCTCGGCGCCGGAGTTGCAGAAGAATGCCTTGTCCAGGTAGGGGAGGCGGGCGATCAGCTTTTCCGCCAGGAGGCCGGCCAGCAGCGAGACGTCCATCTGGACCATGCCGGCAAGCTGCGCGTCCAGCACCTGCCGAAGGGCAGCGGCGACCGCCGGGTGGTTGCGGCCCATGGCGAAGACGCCGAAGCCGCTGAGCAGATCGAGATAACGGTTGCCGGCGGCATCGAACAGGTACGGACCTTCGCCGCGAACGTAATCCACGTCGTAGCCGATGGTCTTCAACACGCGCACCAGCTGCCCGTTCAGATACCGGTCGAACAGCGGAAACTTTTCCGCGCCGCGCTGCGCAATTACCTGCTGCAAGTCAAAGGACATGACGGCACCAACGTCGTTTCAGTGCGCCGACGCTAGCGTCCGTCGCCGACGCCCGGCAAGGCAAAGATGGGAGGCCCGTCTCCGTGCCGCCACGGACAGCCGCGGATCAACGTGGCGCGGCGCCCACGAACTGCAGCAGGCGGCCGAGAAGCTTGGGATCACCGATAACGCGCGGCACCTTGTTCTGGCCGCCAAGCTTGCCCTCGCTTTTCATCCAGGCGGCGAAGGTGCCGGGTGCCACGGCGTGCACCACCGGCGTGCCGACGCCGCGGGCGATCACCCGACGCTCGTCGTAATCTTCGTTGCGCTTGGCAAGTTCGCGATCGACGGCAGCGACAAAGGCGGCAACGCGTGCAGGGTCCTCGATCCCCTCGCCGAACTCGACGACGTAGACGTGGTGGCCGAGCTCGCCCCCCGCCTGCTCCGCGAACGCCGTGCCAACGGAGAACTCGCTCACCTCGGCGCCGATCGTCTCCGCCGCCGCCAGCACCAGGTCTCGAGCAGTTCGCCGCTGATGTGTTCGCCGAATGAGGACAGCATGTAGGAGGTTCGCCCGGTGATCAGCAGCCGCGGCGGGGTCTTGTCGACAAAGCGGACCACGTCACCGACGACGTAGCTCCACAAACCGGCGCAGGTGGTCAGCACGATGGCGTAATCGACGCCGGTCTCCACGGTGCCCAACCAGTGCCGCGTGGGGCGTTCCCGGCCGATTTCTTCCACCGGCACGAACTCGTAGAACAGGCCGTTGTCAGCGATCAGCCGCAATCCTTGTTGTGGGCCGCGGTCGGCGATGGCGACGAAGCCCTCGCTTGCCGGGTAGACCTCGCGCATTTCCGCGCGGCTCCCTTCCAGCATGGCTTCAAAGCGCTTGCGGTAAGGGTTGAGGCTGACGCCGCCGTGGGTGATCAGCTCCAGCTTGGGGAAAACGTCCTTGATTCGCTTTCCCTCGCCCTTCAGCGCCGCCAGCTTCTCGAGCAGCAACGTCATCCAGCCGGGCGCGCCGGACATGAAGCGGATGTCCTCCTGCAACGCCAGCGGCGCCAGCCGCTCGATCTTCTCTTCCCAATCGGTGATGAAGGTCAGCGAGGCGGGCGGGAAATACCAGCGGCGGATCCACCACGGCACGTTCTGCGCAGCGATGCCGCTGATGTCGCCGCTGTAGATGCCAGGCGCCTGCTCCTTCAGGTCGGTGGAGCCGCCGAGGACGAACGATTTGCCGTCGAACACGCGGCTGTTCGGGCGATTGCGCAGATGGTGAACAAAGATGTCGAGTGCCGCGCGCTTGTTCGAGCGCACCATGTCCATCGAGCAAGGGATGTACTTCACCTTTCCCGACGAGGTGCCGGAAGAAACCGCGTAGTACGGTATCAGCCCGGGCCAGGTGCAGTCCTGCAAACGAGGGAAGGAATCCTTCCAGTATTCATCCCAGTGCTGGTTATAGGTACGCAGCGGAACCTGCACCTGATAATTGGCGACGTTGCCGATGCTGTGAAAGCGATGATCGGAGCCGAAGCGGGTCCGCTCCGCCCGGCGCACCAGCTTCAGCAATTCCTGTCGCTGCGCTTCCACCGCGTCCTGTCGCGCCAGCGTCCGCCAGCGGTTCCAGGCATAGGCCTTGATGAACAACGTGCCTGGCACCGGCACCCGCGAAGGTGCCGGCATCGGCGTCGATGCGGCGGTTTGGTCGGCGGTGCTGCGTGCAGGAGTATTCATTGGCCTGACAATTTGATATGGGAATCCCTCGCATCGCTTCTAAAGAGCCGGAGCCTCCGCCACCAACTCACGTTTGGTTACCGAAGATTACAGGCGTCGGCAGCGTCCGCAGACATCACCTAATCTACCGGCAGCGACAGCAGGAGCGAACACCATGGCCGATGCGCCGACAAATCAGCCTTCGAGCCGCAAGCTCGTCGTCCGCAACATCGGGCTGCTGCTGTCGGGTGACCTGGCGCGTCCCGTTCTCGACGCTGATACCATCGTCGCCGAGGCGGGCATGATCACCGCCGTCGGTCATGCGCAGGACGTGGACACCGAGGACGCCCCGGTGGTCGTTGACGCCTGCGGCTGCGCCGTCGCCCCCGGCCTGATCGACAGCCACGTGCACCCGGTGTTCGGCGACTGGACGCCGCGGCAGAACCAGCTCGGCTGGATCGACAGCTGCCTGCATGGCGGGGTAACGACAATGATCTCGGCGGGCGAAGTGCACCTTCCCGGCCGGCCGAAGGACATCCTCGGCGTCAAGGCACTGGCGATCACGGCCCAGCGAGCATTCGACGCCTTCCGGCCGGGCGGCGTCAAGGTGCTGGCGGGTGCGCCGGTCCTCGAGAAGGGCATGGTCGAAAGCGACTTCGCCGAACTCGCGGCGGCCGGCGTGACGATGCTGGGAGAGGTCGGCCTCGGTGGCGTCAAGGAAGCCGGGGAGGCGCAGCGTATGGTCGCCTGGGCGCGCAAGCACGGCATCCGCAGCACCATCCACACCGGCGGCCCGTCGATCCCGGGATCCGGGCTGATCGACGCCGACGTGGTGCTCGCCGCCGACGCCGACGTCATCGGCCACATCAACGGCGGCCACACCGCCCTGCCCGACGACCAGATCCGCTGCCTGTGCGAGCGCTGCTCGCGCGCCATCGAGCTGGTGCACAACGGCAATTTCCGCTCTGCGCTGGTGGCGCTGCGCGCTGCAACGGAGCTGGGGCAGTTGGAGCGCGTCATCCTCGGAACGGATGCGCCGGCCGGCTCGGGGGTGCAGCCGCTGGGCGTGCTGCGGATGATCGCCCAACTCGCCAGCCTCGGCGAGGTGCCGGCGGAAATCGCCTTCTGCTTCGCCACCGGCAACACGGCGCGCATCCACGGCCTGAGCTGCGGCCTGATCGAATCCGGCCGCACCTGCGACCTCGTCATCCTCGACCGGGCGCAGCACTCGGCGGGGCGGGACCTGCTGGAAAGCGTGGCGCTCGGCGACCTGCCCGGCATCGGCATGGTCATCATCGACGGCATTGTCCGCACCCATCGCAGCCGCAACACCCCGCCGGCGGAACGGGCGCCGGTGGTGGTGTGCAAGCCGGCCGGAGGGGCTTTGTGACGCAGACGCACGCGTGAGCACGCCGCGGACACGGGCTCTTGCGCTCTCACTGATCGCGCTCGCGGCGCCTGTGCCGCCGGCCGCCGCCGAGCCGCCCGTCTTTGTCTATCGCGACGCCGGCTCCGCCGACAACCAAGGGTCCTGGACGAATGTGATTCCCGGCGCCGGGGAGGCGCTGCGCGTCGATCTCGCCACGCCCGCCGACGGCGGAACGGCGGTGCGGCTCGACTTCGATTTGGAACGCGTCCGCTGGGCTGGAATCGTCGTCGCCAGCGCGCCTGGATATTGGGGCGCCGAGCCGGGGCCGGGCTTCGATTTGGCGGGCGCCGGCGCGCTGGTGTTCCGGGCGCGCGGGCAGGCAGGCGGCGAGCGCATCCGCGTCAAGGCGGCGGTGGCTGGCGATCAGCCGTTCGGCGACTCGGACTCGCTGCCGCTGGACGCCGGCTGGATCAAGCTCGGCGCCGAGTGGCAGGAATACCGCATCGACGCCCGCGGCCGCGACCTCTCCCGCGTCGTCACGCCGTTCATGGTGATCGCCAACGACAAGCACAATCCGGGCGGTCGAATCACTGTCTTCCTGGACGACATCCGCTGGGAGCGCGGCGGATGATCCGCCTGCTCCTGCTGCTGGCGGCGCTGCTCGCCGCCACCCCCGCTGTGGCCGGGGAGGAGCAATCCTTCTTTGCCTACCTGCGCAGCGAGCGCCCGGCCATGATCGCCTACGTGCCGACCGGCTTCGATCCGCGTGTGCCGCCAGCCGACGGGCCCTGGCCGGCGGAGCGGCTGGGCGCCGACCTTGCGGCGCTGCGCCCGGCGTTCGATGGCCTCGTGCTTTACGATTTCCGGCCGGACGTCACCCCCGGCATTCTCGAACAGGCAGCGGCGCTGGGCTATCGTGCCGTCCTGCTCGGCGTCTGGGATCCGCGCTCTCAGGCCGAGATCGCCGGCACCGCCGAGCTCGTTCGCCGCTGGGGCGACCGGCTGGCGCTGGCGGTGATCATCGGCAACGAGGGCATCAACGACAATCGCTACGACATCGCTGATCTGGCGCACGCCCGCGACCGGCTGCGGGTCCTTGCCGGAACCGGCGGCAGTGTGCTGCCAGTAAGCACGAGCGAGCCGGCGGGTGACTACGGCTGGCCGCCGCTGCTGGCGTTCGGCGATTTTCTCGCGCCCAACATCCACCCGGCGATCGACCAGGCCAGTCTTGCCCCCGACGCGGCGGTCGCTTGGGTGCACGGCCGCGCCCAGGCGATCGCGCGCGCCGCCGGCGGGCCGGTGCTGGTCAAGGAAACCGGAATCCCGAACGGCGGCGGCGACGGCTTTTCGGCGGAACGGCAGCGCGCCTTCTGGAGCGCATGGCTGGCGGCGGGACGGCTAGCGCAGATCGACGCGCCAAGCATCTTCATCAGCTTCGCCGCGGCTTTCGAGGCGTTTGATGCGCCTTGGAAGGCGGAGCAGTTGCGCGATCCGATGGAAGGACATTGGGGACTGATGAACACCGAGCGCCAGCCCTATCCGGCGTTCGAGGTGTGGTCTGCAGGCAGCCCGGCGCGGTGACGCGCCTTAGTCGTCTCCGATGCTCTCCCCGCTCTCCCGTGCCGGCTCGGCGGCGATACCGGCGAAGTCGGTGCCGCGGAACAGCGCCGCTCCTGCTAGCCCCACCAGCAGCACGATGATCAGCGCCCGCCAGCCGGCGACGAACGGCGGCTCCTTCTCCGCTACCGCCGGGTCCAGCTGCTTGCGGCCGGTGAGCATGGCGACAACCAGGTTCTCGCGGGTGAGCAGCCGGTCAGCCAACACGGCCGCGACGTGCACGCTCGCGAGCACCACGACGAGGTTGCCGAGAAATTCGTGGATCTCACCCAAGCCTTCGTTACCGAACCTGCGACCAGTGGAAACAGGATGCCGCGGGCTGAAGCGGCGCATGTGGGTCGGCGGGAGGATGTCAACATCCGGCTTATCAACGACACAGAACGACCCATGCACACCAAGTGAGCACCCTCTACTGGCCGCCGCCACCGCCGGGACCCATGCCACCTGGCCCCATGCCTCGTCCGCCGGACCTCATTCCTCCACCGCCACCGGATCCCATGCCCTGACCTCCCGGGCCTTGGCCGCTCATACCCTTTGCCGGCGGCATGTCTGGCAAGGTGACGCCCCGCGCCTGCGCCCGCTCCTGCATGTCGCGATGGTGCTGAGCGCGGATCTGCTCGCGCTCTTCAGCGCTCACGGCGGTACGCATCTTTTGCCGGTACGCACGCTGTTCGCTCTCGGTCATCAGCTGCCGGCCATAAATAGGAGTATCCTGTGATTCGGCATGCGTCGCGGGCAGAGCGGCAACGAGTGAAGAGCCGACGAAGAAAGCGGCAAGAAGGCTCCTCGATACGATCATGGCGATCCTCCGCTACTTGAGCGAGACCTGCTAGGGCCCGGAATGAAGCGACCGAAGCATATCAATTCCAGATTGATAAACGCCGGACAAAATAGCCTAAATGGCGCGGGAGTCAATTCACGGGCAGGTGTTCGGGCGGGGACGGGCCGGGACGGGCAGGGACGGGCGGCGCTTAGTCGGGAGCAACGCGCCCCGAATCCTCGGGGGCGTCCCAGCGCGCGCGCCAGCGTTCCCAACCATCAGCGCGCAACCGGCAGGCGGGGCAGGTGCCGCAGCCATAGCCCCAGTCGTGGCGGGTCGTTCGTTCGCCTAGATAACAGGTGTGCGTGTGCTCGCGGATCAGGTTGACAAGGGGCCGCCCGCCCAATTCGTCGGCCAACCGCCACGTGTCGGCCTTGTCGCGCCACATCAGCGGCGTATGCAGGACAAAATGCGTGTCCATGCCAAGGTTGAGGGCGAGTTGCACCGCCTTCATCGTGTTGTCGCGGCAGTCGGGATAGCCGGAATAGTCGGTTTCGCACATGCCGCCGATGATGTGGCGGATGCCGGCGCGATAGGCGATTGCCGCCGCCGTCGTCAGGAACAGAATGTTACGGCCGGGCACGAAAGTGCTGGGCAGGCCGTTCGCCTGCATTCGGATCTCTTGCTCGCCCGTCAGTCCGGTTTCGCCCAGCTCCGCCAGGAACCCGAGATCGACCAGATGGTGTTGGCCCAGCTTATCCGACCATTTGGGAAACAGCCTCCGGAACTCGGCGAGAACGACCTTGCGACAGTTGAGCTCTACCCTGTGGCGCTGCCGGTAATCGAAGGCAACGGTCTCGACGCGGCCAAATTCCGCCAATGCCCAGGCGAGACAAGTCGCAGAATCCTGCCCGCCCGAAAACAGCACGATTGCATACTCGTCGGCGCCCGCCATCGGCCGCATACCCTCGCTTGCTCCGAAAGCCATTAGCGAACGAGAGGCGGCCGTCGTCAAGCCGGGCAACCGACTTCCTCACATCCGAAGGTGGCCTCGTCAATGGTTGCGCAGGGCGTCTATTAGTTGCTCCTTGCTCATCGAGGAACGCCGTTCGATGCCGATATTGCGGGCGTGATCATAAAGCTCGTCCCGCGTCCACTCTTCGTACGCAGGTTGCCGTCCACCCTTGCGGCTTGGATCCTCGCGGTCGGGGTCCGCCTTGGCATTGGCGATCCGCACCGCCTTCTCCTTGGTCATCCCCTTGCCCCGCAACGCCTCATACGTCGCGTCGTCCTTGATCTGCGGTCCATGGTCCTTGACCATTTGCCAACCTCCTTCGTCGAACAATGGAGAGGAGAACTCCACGTCCCTCCCACGGTTCCAGCACACCTGAAGCGCTGCACCTGATTACCAGCCTCTCACTGACCACCGCGCCGAAGGCTGTTGACGCCGCGTTTACCGGGCCCGCAGGAAATGGAGTGGCTGAGCAGGGGAAGTTGGTCTTCGGTCGCGAGAGCTATTAACTTCGCCTTATCGTATAGGTAGATGTAATCCGAAGAACCGGGGCCACCCGAAATCGGACGCGTAGTGAGTGCTTGCCCTGCGGCTACCTTCACGGTAGACTTACGTGGTTGGTTTATAGCCTGCAGGTTGAAGTTGATGGCTCATGGATGGGGGGGCGAACATGATCACGTGCGGGCAGAGAAGATGCGGGCGGCGGATTTTTCAGCAGTGTCATTGGGCGGCTCACACCCATTAAGGCGGCTTGTTCAAGCAGCCGGCGTGCAGTTGGCGACGCTATCAAGCTGGGCGGTACGACGCGTCGCTTCTCTCATCAGGCGGAACGACCGGTGCGCCCAGTGCCCGATGTCGCACACCTCGCCGCAGATCGGCTGGGGGTGTGGTGGTTGCCGAGGTCGATCGCGTCGCATGGAGGATGAGGCTTCCTGATCGCGTTCCTCACTGGATTGCACGGGTCCGCCGGAAGCGACAATCACGCTTTTGCCTTCGTTCGCGTTGCTGAAGGCGACGCGTCCTCTTGCCGCCTTAATCAGCGGCTTGTACGTCCGCAGACCAACCTGGCATGCTCGGCAAATTCCGTTGCGGCGGAAGGCTCAAGGGACTGCGCAATTGGACGACAACTGACGACTTCTGAAGACAGATTGACGACACTTTCCGTCGCGCCACAGCATCATGTCCTTTTTTTCCAATATGTTGGGCTGAAAAATCGGATCCGTTTCGGCACTTACGCGTTCACTTTTGGCCTATCTTCGGCTCCGACCCGGCCAGCAGGCGACGAATGTTAGCGTGGTGACGGGCGATGCCGAGCGCTGCGAGCAAACCTGCCAGCACAGCGCGCGGCACGTCAGCCAGCGCCAGCATCATTAGCGGCGAAGCCGTCAGCGCAATCAGCGCGGCGAGCGAGGAGATGCGGAAGGCGAGCGCACCGGCAATCCACAGCGCCAGCGCCGCAAGACCAACCGGCCAGGCGATGGCGAGCAAGACGCCGAGCGTCGTCGCCACCCCCTTGCCGCCGCGGAAGCCCAGCCAGATCGGGAAATTGTGGCCGAACACCGCGGCGGCGGCCGCGAACAGCGACGCCGTTTCCCCGCCCCAGCGCGCCGCAAGAAGCGCCGCCACCGCCCCCTTGCCGCCGTCGAGCACCAGCGTCGCCAGTGCCAGCCTCTTGTCGCCGGTGCGCAGCACGTTGGTGGCGCCGATGTTGCCGGAGCCAATGCCGCGGATGTCGCCGTGTCCGGCGAGCCGCGTCAGGATCAGGCCAAACGGGATCGATCCCATCAGGTAGCCACCGGCGGCGGCCAGCAGCAGGACGAGACCCGGCCCATCACCGTGCATCGGCATCGGTTACCCTCGCAGCGCGAACACCCGGCGGCCGTCGACCACTGTCATCAGCACCCGCCCCTGAACCGGCCGGTAGTCGAACGGCGTGTTCTTCGACTTCGAGTACAACTCATGCTCGCGCACCTGCCAGGCACGATCCGGGTCGAAGAGGGTGAGATCGGCGCGAGCACCCTTTGCCAGCCGGCCGGCTGGCAGGCCCATCAGGTTCGCCGGGTTGCAGGTGATCAGCCGCAGCACGTCGAGCAGGGGGAGGTGACCGTTGTGATGGAGCTCCAGGCTCACCGACAGCAGCGTCTCCAGGCCGATGCCGCCGAACGCCGCTTGCGCGAACGGCAGCCGCTTGGCGTCTTCGTCTTCCGGCGCGTGGTCGGATGCGATCGCATCGATGGTGCCATCCAGTAGCCCTTCAATCACCGCCAAGCGATCCTCCTCGGCACGCAGCGGCGGCGACAGCTTGGCGAAGGTGCGGTAGTCGCCGATCGCGTTTTCATTCATGGCGAAGTAGGGCGGCGCAGTGTCGCAGGTGACCGCCAGGCCGCCGCGCTTCGCCAGCCGAACGGCATCGATTGCCGCCGTGGTCGACAGGTGCGCGAAGTGCAGCCGGCCCCCGGTGAGGCGCACCAGGTGGATGTCACGCTCGACGATGATCACCTCCGCTTCGCGCGGAATTCCGACGAGACCCAGGCGGGTTGCCACTTCGCCGGCATTCATCGCGCCGCCCGCGGCAAGCGTCGGCTCCTCGGCATGCTCCACGATCAAGACGTCGAAGGTCCGCGCGTATTGCAATGCCTGTCGCATCACCCGTGCACTGGCCACCGACTTGACCCCGTCGGTAAAGGCGACGGCGCCGGCCTCGGCCAGCATGCCTATTTCCGCCAGGCTGTTGCCCTCCAGCCCCTTGGTGACGGCGGCATAAGGGTAGACCTTGGTCAGCCCGAGCAGACGCGCTCGGCGGGCCACGAACTCAACCACCGACATGTCGTCGATTACCGGGTGGGTGTTCGGCAGGCAGACCATCGAGGTGATGCCGCCGGCGGTGGCGGCCCGGCCGGCCGACGCCAGCGTTCCCTTGTGTTCCTCGCCCGGTTCACGCAGCTGCACCCGGATGTCGACCAGCCCTGGAGCCAGGCAATAGCCGTCGCAATCGACCATCTCGGCGTCTGCGGGATACGCGGAAGGCGTCACATGGGGGCCGAAATCGGCGATCGACTCGCCATCGGTCAGCAATCCCCCTGGTTGATCCAGATTGGACGCCGGATCGAGAAGGCGGGCGTTCACGTAAGCCACGCGCGGCCCGGTCGCGGTGCTCTTCGTCGTCATCCCCGCCCTTCCAGAATTGATGTCACGTGACGCTCAGATGTTGCCTCGATCGCCACCAGCGGGGTCACCCGTCAGCAGTTCCAGGCAGGCCATACGCACCGCCACACCCATCTCGACCTGCTCGCGAATAACACTGCGGCCGTAATCGTCTGCGACCAGCGAATCGATCTCGACCCCGCGGTTCATCGGGCCCGGATGCATGATCAGCGCTTCGGCACTGGCGCGCCCGAGCTTCTCATAATCAAGGCCGAAAAAGTGGAAATACTCGCGGATCGAGGGAAAGTAGTTGCCTTGCATTCTCTCCGTCTGAAGCCGAAGCATCATCACAATATCGCAGCCGGCCAGGCCTTCGCCCATGTCGTGGTATACTTCAACACCAAGTCGTTCGACAGCGCGGGGCAGCAAAGTCCGAGGAGCGACCACACGGACACGGGCTCCCATGATATTGAGCAGGTGGATATTGGAGCGGGCGACGCGGGAGTGCAGGATGTCGCCGCAGATCGCCACTTTCAGCCCGTCCAGACGGCCCTTTCGCCGCCGGATGGTCAGCGCGTCGAGCAGCGCTTGCGTCGGATGCTCGTGACTGCCATCGCCGGCATTGATCACGGCGCAATTCACCTTTTCCGACAGCAGCTTGACGGCGCCGGATTCCGGATGACGGACGATCAGCACGTCCGGGTGCATGGCGTTCAGCGTCATCGCGGTGTCGATCACCGTCTCGCCCTTGCGCACTGACGAGGTGGAGACAGACATATTGATGACGTCGGCGCCAAGCCGTTTGCCGGCCAGTTCAAAGGAGGTCCGAGTCCGCGTCGAGGCTTCGAAGAACAGGTTGATGATCGTCCGGCCGCGCAGCAGCGACTGCTTCTTGTCGGCCCGCCGGTTCTGTGCGACGTAGGACTCTGAGCGGTCCAGGAGAAGACTGATTTCCGGCGGCACGAGACCTTCCAATGCCCAGCAGATGGCGGTGCCGGAAAAACAGGGAGCTGTCGCCGTCGTTCATGGCGGTGGACTTTACGGTGCGGCCGGACAGTGCGCAAGCCGCGCCCAAAGCGGTTCGCGTTCAAGCTGCGAAGGATCTCAAAGTATCAGAGTGGCCCCGCTTGCCAGTCGTGAGCCTGTGACACCAGTGGAGCGGTACGGCTTCATCAGCGCCGCGAGTATTGGGTCATGGTTCATCGCTGCTTTTGCTGACGGCAGCCGCGGCAGCGTGCCTCAACGCGTCGAGCGCGCCTTGCAGAATCCAGGCGGCGGCGGAGCGGTCAACCACCTGTTTGCGCCGCTTGCGGCTCAGATCCGCCTCTCCGATCAAGATGCGCTCAACCGCCGCCGTCGACAGCCGCTCGTCCCAAAATGCTACCGGCAGGTCAAGGATGCGCACCATGTCCCGGACGAACTGGCGAACCGACTGGCACCGTGGCCCTTCACGACCATCCATCTGCATCGGCAATCCGACAACGATGCCCCCCGCCTCCAGCTCCCGCACGATGACTGCTAGAGCGCCCAGGTCCGATGCCAGCCGGCTCCGTGCGAGCGTGCGGACAGGCGTTGCCACCGTCCAGGTCGCATCCGAAATCGCCAGGCCGATCGTCCGGGAGCCGACGTCGAGACCGAGCAGCCGCTTTGAAGGCGGTACCAGCCGCGGCAAATTTGAAAGGGGAACGGCGTTCACTAACCGCACAGGCCGCGCGCAACGAGTTTGTTGGCGGCGGGAAAACGCGGCAATTTGCCCACAAGTGTGGCACTGCTGCTTGTTTGGCCACGACGCTGCATATTTTTCATCCAAGCATCTTCCGTCTTCCTGCTCCACGTTGCTTCAAACGGAGCACCTCAACGATCACAACCCGACTTCATCCGGTGCCCACAACGACGTCATCTAGACGGCTGGAAGGGGCGTTGCGCTGCATCAATAGGCCTTCGGCCATTAGCGTTGCAATGCCGCAACACGAGTGGTCCGCATCTTGCCATCTGAAGCGATCGAAGCGCCAGGAACTGACCCCATGGTCGGTCGGCGCACAGGTGGAGAGAGAGGACCAACAAATGATCGACACGAAACGGCTGCTCCCGATCGCCGTGGTGCTGCTGACCGGTGCAACTCCAGCTTTGGCGCAAACCGCTGTCGAAACGCCAGCCACGCCATCACCGACCCCAGAGGCCTCGGCAGCGGCTGCCGAGGAAGATGACATCATCCCAGGCACCATCGCCGGAACCGTGGCATTAACTTCGGATTACATGTTTCGCGGCATCTCGCAGACCGACAACAACCCGGCTGTGCAAGGCAGTCTCGAGTACTCCTTAGATACCGGCTTTCATGGAATCACACCCTATATCGGTTTCTGGGGATCAAACGTTGACTTCAACGACGATGATAATGCGACTGTCGAGGTCGACACCTTGTTCGGCTTACGCGGTCCGCTTCTTGACACCGGCGTAAGTTGGGATTTGGGCGGCATTTACTATGCTTATCCCGGAGCATCGAGGAGCGGTGGCACCGCAACCAACTACGACTATTGGGAAATACCCGTCAAGCTCACCTATTCTCCAATCGAGGATCTTGTGAGCGTTGGCGCCGCTTACTATTATTCCCCCGACTTTTTCGGCGGGACGGGTAAAGCGAACTACGTCAACGGCAATGTTACAGTAACACCGCCCGTGCCGTACGTCGATCTGGCGCTGTTCGGCGGCGTCGGCTTCCAGAATATTGAGGATTCCAAAGACTACGTTGACTGGACCCTCGGTGGCAAGGTTACCTTCAAGGGCGTTGACTTCACCATTGCCTACACCGACACAAATCTGACGCAGAGCGATCTCGGCGGCAACAAGCTGTCCGACGCCCGTGTTATCTTCACTGTGGGCGCGGCATTCTGATCTACAGAACCACAGGCGGGAGGTGAAACCCTTCCGCCTGGCTCGTCGGATGACGGGACCGCGATCACTCCTCTAACGGTTCATTGCGGCCGCGGCCGATCCGATCTTGCGCAGCAGGTCGGGACAGTCCATCCGGTCCAGTACGACATCGATGACACTCAGCCGGTCGCGCTGTCCGCCTGCCTTCAGCAGAGCCTGATCCAGTTCGTCCTCAGTGGTGACGCGGAAGCCAAGGCCGTCGCCGCCGAACAGTTCGGGGAGGCAATGATAACGCCATGGCTGAATGTCGTTGTAGGCCTGCGTCGCTCCCCGAATTACCCTCTCGATCGTATAGCCGTCATTGTCGAGCACGAACACGACTGGAGCCGATCCGTGGCGGAAGGCCGTCGACAGCTCCTGCACGGTGAACTGCAGCGCACCATCGCCAATGAGCAGGACACTGCGACGCCGCGGCGCAGCCATCGATGCGCCAACCATGGCGCCCAAAGTGTAGCCTATCGACGCCCATAACAACTGGCTGACGAAGGTGACGCCCGGCGGCAGCGGCATCATCGCCGCGCCGAACAGGGCGGTGCCAGCTTCCGCCAGAACGACGTCGCCTTCGTCGAGGAAGCATGACAGGCGCTGCCAGAACCGCCGCTGGGTGATCGGCGCTCCGGCTTCAGCTACGAAAGGCTCGATGAAACCGGGATCGAGACGAGCTGCGGCTGGATGCACATCCAACGCCTCGGCACCACTGTACTTCAACCGGCCCGCCAGTGCCGGCAGAACGTCCCGCATCGCCACCTTCTCGTAGAGCGCGCGCCGGATACGCATCGTCGCGCCGCGCACCTCGATGGTTCGACCCGGATCAAGCTTGGCGGAAAAGCCGCCGGTGTTGAAGTCGGTTAGCAGTGTGCCGATGGTGAGGATGCAATCGGCGTCCTCGATCCGGGTGCGCACGTAGTCGTCGCTCATCGCCCCGTCATACAGCCCGATAAACTGCGGGTGCGTTTCCTCCAGCAAGCCCTTGCCCATGGTCATGGTGGCCCAGGGATAACCTGTTGCGTCCAGCAGGCTGCGCAACGATCCTTGCATGCGATAGCGGTCGACGCCGACATCCGCCAGCACCGCAGGTCGTTTGGCACCATCCAGCAGTTCGACGACGGTTTCGAGCGCCTCGGCCAAGGCGTTGGGGTCGCTTACGTAGTCGGATGCCGGAAGCGCGCCGGACGGTGCTTCGATCGTAGCCGAAGCGACATCCGCCGGCAGCGAGATGTAGATCGGCTGCTTGCGGCGAAGACAGACGGCAAGAACCCGGTCGATTTCGGCAGCAGCGTTGTCAGCCCGCAAATACGCCTGCGCCGCCGTCACACGCTCGAACATCCGGGCGAATACAGAAAAGTCGCCGGTGCCGAGCGTGTGGTGCATCATCGCGCCGCTCCCCTGCACCGCTGTCGACGGCGCCCCGGTGATGGCTACCACGGGGACGTACTCGGCGAACGAACCAGCGACGCCGTTGATCGCGCTCAGTTCGCCGACACCGAACGTGGTGACCAACGCGCCGAGGCCGCCGATCCTGGCGTAGCCATCGGCAGCGTAGGCGGCGTTCAGCTCATTGCAGGTGCCCACCCAGGCGATTTCGGGGTCGGCTTCGATCTGGTCGAGAAAGCCCAGGTTGTAGTCGCCCGGCACGCCAAAGATGTGCCGCACGCCCAATTCGCGCAGCCGGTGCAGAAGATATTCGCCGATGGTGACACGGGGCATCTATACTCAACCTCCGCTCAAGCCCTCTGGCGCGTCCAACCTGCCTTAGTGACGCGTCCGACTCAAGATGCTGCAGTTCCGCATCATTTTCCTATGCGGACGCGCAACGTTGCCGTCTCGGCGTGAATTACGAGAGCCTGCCGGTGAACCGGCCGGTGTCCGATGCAGTCTTAATCATCGGAACGGCTCCATGCGGTCGACGGCAACGACGGCGGTGCCGTGAACTGCGAGCCCGACAGCTTCGGTAGTCCGGTCGAGGATAACCGCTTCAAGGAGCCGCCGCTGCGCGTCTTGGGAGAGGCCGAACCACCCATTGAATAAAGCTCGACGACGCGTCGCGACGGCATCTTGCTAACTCGGCCGGCACCCTATAAGGCTCATAGGTGCGTCGCCAGTGGAAGGGGTCAGATGCCGCCGGCTATGTTCGTGCATTGTGAGGAATTTGACGTGCCTTTGCGCGCCGGACCCGATCTAGCCGACGTGACACCGCAGATCGCGCGCATCATTACCGCTTCGGGCGTTCGTCTCGGCAGTGCTCAATTAACCGCCGTCGGTTCGACCGCGTCGCTGACGACCATCGAGTACGAACCCGGCGCCGTCGAGGACCTGAAGCAGGCGATCCAGCGACTGGCGCCACCCGACCAGCCTTACCACCATGAAATGACCTGGCACGACGGCAACGGTCACAGTCATGTGCAGGCGGCGCTGCTCGGCCCTTCGCTGGTGGTACCAATCCGCGAAGGTCGGCCGAAGCTGGGCACTTGGCAGCAAGTGGTGCTGATCAACCACGATATTCACGCCCGCAGGCGCGGGGTGGAAGTAACGATAATCGGCGAGGTCTGAACTGGATGCCAAAGAGCTCGCTATGCCGCGACCGGCGCGAACGATGCGAAAACGAACAGCGCGATGCTGCAGCCAATGCCGCCGGTTCAGACAACTGATCGCAATGTCGCCCGGTCGGCGAGATAGGCCAGCGTGTAAACAAGTCGGGCAATGACAAAGAGTCCGGCGAAAAGATCAATGCGGCCCTGCGCCACGCCAGCCAGATGCGCAATGATCACCGCCGCAGCAAACGGCGGAAAAGCCTCGAAGTGATTTCGATGCGCCCAATCGGCCCGCTTCCTCCAGCCGGTTAGCCGCTCCATATCGGCGCGGGGAGCGCGGTTGTCGATCCCGGCGGCCTTGGCAAAGCCGACGGTGACATACGGCAGCAGCGCCGCGGCCACCACCATCCAGTACGCGAAAGTCATCGAAGCGTCCGCTTCCCATCAAGCTCGTCGCCGTGTACAGCGACGAAAGCCCCTACGTGACGCGGACAGGGTAGGATCACTGCGCTGCCGAAAGGCGGGAGCAAGAAGCGCAACGAAGGTCAGTGAGGCAGCAACTGCCCGTCGAGCTCGAAGCAGGTCGGACACATCGTGTGGCTGATGCGGACCTTGGCGTTGCCGCCGCGACGGTAATAGCCCTCAGCCGACATCCACTCGCCGTCGCCATCAATACTGCCGGCGGGGAACCGGACGTCCTGGCAGTAGCTGCACATTCCAAGGAACGGTAGACGCGCATTAGCCGATTGCGCCGCGCGAAGGGTAGCAAAATCGAACAGTTCGATCGGCGGCCGCAGCTCTTCGCAGATCACGAGAATTTGCACCAGCATCGCCTGCAGAGAGGACGCGCTGCGCACCGGGCGCACGGTGAACCAGAGCTTACGCCTGACGCCCGGACTGTCACAGCGACTGAGCAACCGGATGTAGTCCAGCCGGTCGCCGCTGATCGCTTCGAAGCATCGCCGATAACTATCGCGGACATCATCGCCGACAACGAAATCAAGCACGTTGTGACCAATGACGCTGCCGCCATTGATCAGCTCGGGAGCGCCGTTGGCTCGCGCGAAAGCGTTCCAATTCTCGCGTCCAACGTCGACAATTTGCCCGTCGGGATCGGTCAGGTAGGTAATGCCCGCCATGCCGTCGAGCAACGATTTGACGCTGAGCAACATGTTTCCTCCCGGCGTTTTTGTTGGCTTGCGCGCTTTTCCGCAGCGCGTAACGACGAGGAATCATTGCGCCGAATTCATGGTCGATACAAGCGCAGCAGCCGGACGATAAAAGCGGGCCGCGGCTTCGTCCGCATACCCTTCTTAACTCAGAACTATTCCTCAAAACCGCCGGTATCCATTTCCTCCGGCGCCTCTTCCAGCGGCCCCTCTTCCAGCGGCGGCTCCGCCGCTGCGGCGGCGTCAGGCGTCAACATGCTCATCAGCGCGTTGCCGAGCAGCAGGCCACCTGCAACACCCATTGCCGTCTGCATCGCTCCGCCAAGAAAGCCGCCACCTCGACGTTGACGGGGATCTGTGTAAGCGGCGACGCGGGGATCCATCCCGGCAACGGAACCCCGCCGCGCGGGCGCTGGCGCCGGACGAGTGCTGCCGCCACCACCGAACAAACTTCCGAGGAAGCCGCCGCCTGCGGCTGGACGCTCTGCCAATTCGCTTTCCAGCTGCTCGATCCGCGCCTGCGACGCCGCCAGCGCCTGTTCCTGGATGACGATTGCCTGCGCCATGTAATAGGGCGCGGCCGGCTGAGCCATAATGTGCTCGCGGATCCGTGCTTCGGCCTGCGGATCCCTTGCCACGGAGCCGGATTCAGCCTGCTTCACTTTGCCGAAAAGCTCGTCAATAACCTGACGCTCCGTATCGTCCATGATTTCTTCCTTAGTCCGGTTGGAACAGTCGAGTTTGCATATGGCGCCGGCGACTCGCCGGTCAAGGCGAGGTGATGCCCTGGCAAGCCTTAGGTCCCGGAACCAGATACCCGATGAAGCGTCGATATAGACGTCTCTGTGCGGAGTAGTTATCGATGTCTTCAGCGCCTTCAGTCAGCGATGAGCAGCATCTCGACCGACATCTTGACGCATTGCATCAACGTCTCCCCAACAGGTTGGCCTCTTGGCTCGACCGGCTACGGCAACCACGGGCACGTTGGATCAGGATACCGGCCGGCGTGTTGCTCATCTGTGGAGGCGTTCTTGGCTTCCTGCCGATCCTCGGTTTCTGGATGCTGCCGCTTGGGGCGCTTTTGTTGGCAATCGATGTCCCGCTGCTGCAACGGCCCACCGCACGCGCGCTGGACTGGGTAGCAAGACGGTGGCCGCCCTCTCCCGGAACTCCTCCGGGATAGGTCAGTGGCGCCTGCCGCGGGTGAGGTCCGGGTCGGCATCTCCGGCTGGACGTATGCGCCGTGGCGCGGCGTCTTTTTTCCGGAGGGACTGCCTCGACGCCGCGAATTGCCCTATGCCGCCGATCGACTGCGGACGATCGAGATCAACGGAACGTTTTACTCCCTGCAGCGGCCACATAGCTTTGAGAGATGGGCGGCCGAAACGCCGAACGACTTCGTCTTCTCCGTCAAGGCTCCCAGGTACATCACTCACATCCTGCGGCTACGGGATGTAGATGCGCCGCTTGCCAACTTCCTGGCTTCCGGGCTGCTCCGGCTTGGCGGCAAACTTGGGCCGATCCTTTGGCAATTCCCGCCGAATTTCTCGTTTGATCAGGCGCGGATGGAGGCCTTTATCCGCTTGCTCCCGGGCGATACCATCGCGGCGAGTGCCTTCGCCCGGCGGCACGACAGCCGGATGGAGGGCCGTGCATACCTTGAGAGCGATGCGCGGCGCCCGCTACGACATGCCATCGAGATCCGGCATCAGAGCTTCGTCTGCCCCGAATTCATCGAAATGCTTCGACGGTACTCCGTTGCTCTCGTTTGTGCCGACGCGGTCGCGTGGCCGCGGCTTATGGATGTTACCTCAGACTTCGTCTATTGCCGCCTGCACGGCTCCCAGGAGCTTTACACCAGTGGCTACGATGATACGGCACTGGACGCCTGGGCGGCCCGAGTGTTTGCCTGGGCCAAAGGCGGCGAACCGGCCGATGCGGAGCGCGTTCTGCCGGCCTCGGACGATCGTTCCTCGCGCGATGTTTTCATATACTTCGACAACGATGCCAAAGTGCGCGCTCCATTCGACGCGCTCGGTTTGCGAGCGCGTGTTGAAGCGCTGCTGCGTCAGCGCTGAGGCGAGCGAACGAGACACAACATGTCATGCGGAGCGGGAGTTGAGGCCATCTGCGAAAGGCCTCGCCGCCGCGAGTAGCCGATCAAGATCAAGATGTTTCTGCAAGTGGTCGGCCAGCGCATCCAGCGTCCGCTCCACTTCGTTCTCCCAGGCGAGACCGCCTTCGCGCGCCGGACGCAAGCCGGCGAGGTACGCGGCGCGAAAAGCGTCCGAGGCGAACAGGCCGTGCAGGTAGCATCCCTGCACCCGTCCATCGGCGGTGACCGCTCCGTGCGGCGCCCCGGCCAGCCGCAACATCGGTCGCGCCAAGCCGGCGCCGACGGTGCAGCCGACGTGCATCTCGTAGCCGTTTACCGGCATCCCCGAGCTGAGATCGAATCCCGAGGTCTCGCTCAGCGTTTTCTCGAGGCCGAATTCCGTTTCGACATCGAGGAGGCCAAGACCGGGAACCGCGCCCGGCGGCCCCTCGATACCAAGCGGGTCGCTGATGCGGTTTCCCAGCATCTGATATCCGCCGCACAGCCCAAGCACTCGGCCGCCACGCCGCAGATGGGCCGAAAGATCCACGTCCCAGCCTTCTGCGCGCAGCGCCGCCAGATCGGCGATCGTGGCCTTCGATCCCGGCAGAACCACCAGATCGGCGTCGCCCGGCAGCGCCCGGCCGGAGGGAGTGAACGCGACCGAGACATCCGGCTCGGCCGCCAGCGGGTCAAGGTCGTCGAAGTTGGCGATCCGCGGCAAGCGCGGAACGACGATGCGGATCGGCCGGTTTTCCAGACGAGGGGCGTTCAACTCCAGCGCCATGGCATCCTCTGCCGGCAGGCGCCGAGCTCCCTCGAACCACGGCACGACACCGAAGGAGGGCAAGCCGGTGTAACGCTCGATGATCGAGAGCCCGTCATCGAACAAGCTGACGTCGCCCCGAAACTTGTTGACGATATAGCCGCAGAGCCGCGCCCGCTCGGATGGCTCAAGTACCGTCCAGGTGCCGACCAAGCTGGCGATCACACCCCCTCGATCGATGTCGGCAATCAGGACGACAGGAACATCTGCCGCTTCGGCGAAGCCCATGTTGGCGATGTCGCCAGCACGCAGATTGACCTCCGCCGGGCTGCCAGCGCCTTCGACCAGGAGGAGGTCACATTCCCGCGCGAGCCGCGCGAAGCTTTGCAGGACGACGGGCAACAGCTGCGGCTTCAAGTCCTGGTAGTCGCGCGCCTTGGCGGTGCAGAAGATCCGCCCCTGTACCACGACCTGCGCGCCAATCTCCGACTGCGGTTTCAACAGCACCGGGTTCATGTCGGTCGAAGGAGGCACGCCACAAGCGCGAGCCTGCAACGCCTGCGCTCGACCGATTTCGCCGCCATCGGGGGTCACTGCGGCATTGTTCGACATGTTCTGCGGCTTGAACGGTCGAACGCTCAGCCCGCGGCGCGCATACGCTCGCGCCAAACCTGCCACGATCAGCGACTTGCCGACGTCGGAACCCGTGCCTTGCAGCATTAGGGCACGGGCGTGCGAGGCGGCCGGCCCAATCACCTGCGGCAGCGGCCCATCGTCATTGCACGGTCAGCGCCTGGCGCAATCTGTCTGCATCCGGATTACTGACCTGATGATCGATGATGATGGCTTCGGGGGTTACCGCGGCATTGCGGTAGTAGGACTGGTTCAGCGCTGGCAGTGCATTGACGTAGGCGCTGCCGAGGGCCGCCCCGAGGAAGATACCGGACCCCTTGGTGAACCCGATGATGTCCGCACCCTTGATGTTGGTGGCGCTGGAGCCTCCGCCGCCGATCTCACCGAACGTCGCCTGGGCGCCGATGCTGAACTGAGATGGCGATGAAATAACTTTGCGGACGGCTTCGTCCGTCATCAGCAGGAAGATCAACTCAGTGGATTGTGCGCCGAGTTGCACGCCGAGGCTGCCGCCGGAAAGTCGGTAGAACGCGGGATAGCCCCAAGCACCGCTCGCCTGGCGGCTCAGCATGACGCCCGATCCGCCCTGGCCGCCGACGCCGACAGCCAGTTCGAAGATGTCGGGGAAAATCATGATGCCACGTGCATCCCGCAGCGCCGCGTTGAACAGTTGCGTCGAGTCCTTCTGCCGCGACTTGAACAACTCGACGGTCGCTGTCGATTGGGCAACCAGCGCCTGCGCCTGGATGTCGCGCGGCGCGCCGGCTGCGCACGCGGAGAGGCCAAGAACCACCAGAAACAGCGTGGCAAGGCGAATAATGTTTCTCATGGCGGCTTCCCAACTCCTACCTCGAGTGGAAAAGGGAATCATCCTGACGCGGCGTGCGCAAGGCCCCCTAAAATTCTACGCCTGGCTGTGCCTTCACGCCGGAACGAAACGGATGCTTTACCAGGGTCATCTCGGTCACCAGATCGGCCGCTTCGATCAATTCTTCCTTGGCATTACGGCCGGTAACGACGACGTGCAGGTCTCTGGGCTTATCGCGCAGTACCTGCAATACTTCCTCCAGCGGCAGGTAGCCGTAGCGCAGCACGATGTTGAGTTCGTCGAGGATCACCATCCGAAACGACGAATCGGCAATCATCTCCTTTGCCGTCTCGAATGCCCGGCGCGCCGCTGCGATGTCGCGCTGGAGATCCTGGGTGTCCCAGGTAAATCCTTCGCCCATAGCTTGCATCACGCATAGATCAGGGAATGCCGCCAAGACCCGGCGCTCGCCAGTATCCCAGACGCCTTTAACGAATTGCACGATGCCGACCCTCATGCCGTGACCGACACAGCGCATCGCCATGCCCATCGCGGCCGTCGTCTTGCCCTTGCCCTTGCCCGTATGAACGACGAGCAGGCCCCGCTCCTCCGTCTTGGCGGCGACGATGCGGTCACGCGCCGCCTTCTTCTTTGCCATCTTCTCGGCGTGCCGGCGGATCTCTTCATCGTCGATAGGTGCGGCTTCACTCATTCGGATGTTCCTCCGGAGATATCGCGCCCACGAGATGCCGCAGTCGCGCATGAGCGCCGTTCGAGCGGGGTTGCCAAAGGTTGCGCTCCTGCGCTTCCAACAACCGCCCGCTCATCTCCTGCAACGCCGCCGGATTGTTTTCTTGCAGGAAGCCGCGGACCTCGTCATCAGCCACGTAAGCGTCATAGACCGCGTCGAAGTGATGATCGCCGACGCATTGCGCGGTCGCGGCAAAGGCAAACAGGTAGTCCACTGTCGCCGCCATCTCGAAGCCACCCTTGTAGCCGTGCCGCATGGCCCCCGCGATCCATTTCGGGTTGACGACGCGGGCGCGAACGACGCGACCTACCTCCTCGGCCAGGGTGCGGACCACCGGATTTTCGGGGCGCGCATGGTCAGCGTGCCAAACCGCCGGCTGCGCCCCGGACAGAACCCGAACCGCCGCCGTCATCCCACCCTCGAACTGGTAATAGTCGTCAGAATCCAGGATGTCGTGTTCGCGATTATCCTGGTTTTGTACGACCCCCTCGACGGCGGTCAAGCGGCGTTCGAAAACGCCGTGCGCCGCCTTGCCCCCCAGGCCTGCACCATAGGCGTAGCCGCCCCAGGCGACGTACGCACGAGCGAGGTCGGCATCGGTTTTCCAACCGCGTTCATCGATCAGCGCCTGCAGGCCGGCGCCGTATGCTCCCGGTTTGGAGCCGAAGACCCGAGTACGGGCGAGCGTCTGCGCCTCCGCCGGATCGGCACCGGCCGCGAGCAGCGCCGCCTCATCCTCACGCGCGCGGGCGATCAGCGGATTGGCGTCTTCAGCCTCGTCAAGAGCGGCAACAGCGCGGACGGCGGAGTCGAAAAGGTCGACCAGGTTCGGGAACGCATCGCGGAAGAATCCAGAGATGCGCAGAGTGACGTCTACCCGCGGCCGGTCCAGCACGGCAGCAGGCAGGATTTCGAAGCCGGTGACACGGCGCGATGCCTCATCCCAGGTTGGACGCACGCCCATCAGCGCGAGTGCCTGGGCGATATCGTCGCCGCCGGTGCGCATGTTGCTGGTTCCCCACGCCGTGACGGCCAGGCACCTCGGCCAGTCGCCATGCTCCTGTGCATGCCTCTGGACCAGCAGCGCGGCTGACTTCCAGCCCAGCGTCCAGGCAGCCGGGGTCGGCAGCGTGCGGGTGTCCACCGAATAGAAGTTGCGCCCGGTGGGCAGAACGTCAGGCCGGCCGCGCGTCGGCGCGCCCGACGGGCCAGGTGCCACGAAGCGGCCATCCAGCCCGGCGAGGAGCCCGCGCATCTCCGCCTCCCCCGACGCGGCGACGGCCGGCCGCAAACGTCGCTCGATCTCGTCGAGCACAGGGGCGGCGTGTGTCCACTCTGCTGCGCGAGGTTGCAGGCCGTCGACCAGCGCCGCGGCAAGTGCTTCCAGCCGCTCCACCGTATCTCCTACCGTCCGCCATGGCTGCTCGCCAGCCAGTAACGCCGGGCGTGGCCCGTCCCAACGCGCGGCCAGATCGGCCGCCAGAGGATCGAAATTGAGATTAAGATCACCCGCAAGCGCGCGGATCAGCGAGCCGTCCGCCGGCCGAGCACCGCGCGGCGTGCGGGACAACGCGAGCAACAGATCGCGGAGCTGCGAGCCCTCTGGCGACGTCCCAAAGGTGTGCAGTCCATCTCGGATCTGCATCTCCTTCAGCTCGCACAGATAGCGGTCGAGCTTGAGCAGCGCGTCGTCGGCACCATCGTCTGAAGCAATGCCGCAGTCGATGTCGATGCCGGCAACCCGGCTCAGCGACAGGATCTCATCCGCCAGCACGCGCAGTCGGCGCGGATCAATCGCCGACGCTTCGGCATATTCATCGACCAGGCGCTCCAGTTCACGCAGCGGTCCGTAGCTTTCGGCGCGCGTCAGGGGCGGCGTCAGGTGATCGATGATCACCGCCTGGGCCCGGCGCTTCGCCTGCGTGCCTTCTCCCGGGTCGTTGACAATGAACGGGTAGAGGTTGGGCATTGCCCCTAAAGCGGCCTCGGGGAAGCAGCCGCTTGAAAGGGCCAGTGCTTTACCTGGTAGCCACTCCAGGTTGCCGTGCTTGCCGAGATGGATGACCGCATGTGATTGGAAACCGTGGCGGATCCAGGCGTGGAAAGCCAGGTAGCCGTGCGGCGGTGGCAAGTCGGGATCGTGATAACTCGCTGACGGATCAATGTTGTAGCCGCGCGCCGGCTGCAGACAAACGACAACATTGCCGCAGCGGAAGGCGGGAATGGCGAAACGGCCGCAGTCGAGTTCGCCTGGGATGAAGAAAGGATCGTGCTCCGGCGGCCCCCACCGCGCTGTGACGCGTGATTGTGCGTCAGCCGGCAGCCCGGCAAAGAAGTAGCCATAGTCGGAGCGCGGAAAAGTTTCGTCGATCCGCCGCGCACCCATAGCGCGGGTGTCGTTGGTCGGGCCGGTGGTGAGCCGCGCCACCAGCCCGTTGCCGTCCTCCGGAATATCTTTTACCCGGTACCCGGCAGCCGCCAGTCCCCGCAGCACGGCGATGGCGCTCGCCGGAGTATCAAGGCCAACGCCGTTGCCAATCCTGCCGTCTTTATTTGGATAGTTCGCGAGGATGATGGCGACGCGCCGCTCGGCGGGAGGTGTTCGCCGGAGCCGTACCCAGTTGGCGGCGAGTTCGGCGACGAAGGCGACGCGATCGGCTTCCGGCTCGTAGGCAACGATATCCGCCTCGGTCAGCGGATCACGCCGCGTCACCCCTTTGAACGAGACAGCGCGGCCGATGATGCGCCCGTCCACTTCCGGCAGCGCGACGTTCATCGCGATGTCGCGCGCCGGCAGTCCTTGTGTGCCATCGCGCCACGAAACAGCGTCGGACCCAGCGAAGATGACCTGCAGTACCGGGCAATCGCACGCTTGGAAGGGACCTTTCGCGCCGTTCTCCGCCGCGCCCGGTGTAGCAACAGCAAAACCTGTGGCGTTGAGCACGATGTCCGGCGGTGCGTCGTTGAGCAACTGGCCAAGCGTCGCCGCCGAGAGTGGATCCTTCAGGCTGGTTACCCACACCGGCAGCGTGTTCAACCCGGCTGCGGCGAGCGCTTCGATCAGCGCATCGACGACGGCGAGGTTTCCCGCCTGTATCAGCGCCCGATAGAAGACGAGCGCCGCCACCGGTAAGCCTTGCCGCCATGTGCAACGCACCGTTGCCAAATCGGGGGCCGTGGCGGTGCGGGCGTAGAGCCCGGCGTGCAGCAGCGGTCGCGGTTCCCGCCACGCACATTTATGGCCAATCAGCGAGGCTGCGAAGCGGAGAAATTCCAGCGCATTATCAATTCCGCCTTCGACCAAGTAGCGCCACAGCCGGTGCTGAGCATCCGGCGAGGCAGTGGATAACTGCGCCAGTTCCGCGTCGGGCTGATCATCGCCGGCGAGCAACGCCAGTGGGATGCCGGCCTCGCGGCAGACTGCGACGACCTGCTCCACGCCATAAGGCCAGTAGCCGCGCCCTCCGAGCAGCCGGACGATGACAAGCTTCGCGTTGACCAGCGTCTTTTCGACGTAAGGATCAACCGACATCGGATGGCCGAGTTGCAGCAGGCTCGCCAGACGCAGGCTGGGGAATTCGGCATCCAAGGCGAGGCGGGCACGTGCGGATGCCAGGCAAGCGACCTCACTGTCGGCGGCAGACAGCACGACAATGTCGCCAGGGCTTTGCTGCAGGTCGATCGCGGCCGCACCGTCGCCGACGGAGCCGGGACGGGTGGCGAGAAGATGCACCTCAGCCGGTCCGTTCGCCCTGCAGGGCGAGGCGGATCGCCGACATGTCGATACCCTTCTGGCCAATGACCACCAGCCGGCTTGCCCGCTCCTCGTGTTCGTGCCACGGCCGGTCGAAGTAGCGCTCGACGCGCCCTCCCACCGACTGCACGACGTGTCGCATGGCCTTGCCAGGAACGTTCAGGAAGCCTTTGACGCGCAGCACGTCATGCATGGCGAGGACGCTGCGCAGCCTCCGCTCGATGCTTCCGGGATCAGCGATGGGACCCAGATCGGCCACGAAGCTGACGAACTCGTCGTGACCATGGTCCCCTTCCTCGGCGTCGTGGTGCGACCAGCGGCGATCGATCGATGCTTCGGCGGCCGCATCGATGCCGAGCGCGATCCGCGGATCGAGCGCGCCCCTCACTGTCATCACCACCTTCGTCTCGGGCCTTAGTCGCAAGGCGATCTCGGCACTGACGACGCCCAGGCCGCGCTCATCGAGCCCATCGATTTTGTTGAGCACCACCAGGTCGGCGCACGCGAGCTGATCCTCAAACAACTCCTGTAGCGGCTGATCGTGGATCACCGCCGGATCGGCGGCCTGTCCCGCCTGCACCGCGACGGGATCGGCGGCGAAGCGGCCGGCAGCCACAGCCGGCGCGTCGATCACCGCGATCACTCCGTCGACCGTCACTCGCGCGGTCACATCCGGCCACTGGAACGCCTTGACCAGTGGCTTGGGCAATGCCAACCCGGAGGTCTCGATGACGATGTGTTCGGGCGGTTGCTCGCGATCCAGCAGTCGCTGCATCGTCGGCAGGAAAGCGTCGGCGACAGTGCAACAGATGCAGCCGTTGGGCAGTTCGATCAGATCTCCGTCGTCACAGCCTTCGATGCCGCATCCGAGCAGCAGTTCGCGATCGACACCCAGATCGCCGAACTCATTTATGACGACTGCCAATCGGCGCCCGCCGGCGTTAGCCAGCAGATGACGGATGAGGGAGGTCTTGCCGGCGCCGAGGAAGCCGGTGACGATGGTGGCGGGAATTTTCATGATGCCGATTTTTTCACAGGAGCGCTGACCTTCACAGGAGCCGTGTCCTTGAGAACGAGGGGCAAGCCGGCGGCGACGAGGACCACCCGTTCGGCGTTCGCCGCCACCGCCTGATTGAGCCGGCCGGCGTGGTCGCGGAAGGCGCGCCCCAGCGGTGGCGCAGGAACGATGCCAAACCCGACCTCGTTGCTGACCAGTACAACCGGCCCTGGAGGCCGCGCAAGAACGGCGAGCAACCCGCCGATAGCAGCGTCTACATCGCGGTCGGCGCCCATCAGGTTCCCAAGCCAAAGGGTCAGGCAATCGACGAGGACTGGCTGCTCGGGCCGGGCGTTGCGCTCGATCGCTGCAGCAAGATCGAGCGGCTCCTCCAGCGTTTCCCAGCCGGCGCCGCGGCGAGCGCGGTGGATGCGGATGCGCTCCGCCATCTCGTCGTCGCCGGCTTGAGCGGTAGCCAGGTAGAGACCCGGCCCATGCTCGCCGATCAGCTGCTCAGCATAGACGCTCTTCCCGGAGCGCGCCCCGCCAAGAACCAGCGTGACAGCCGGCAGGGGCGATGAAGCGGACGATGCGGCGGACGCAAACGACAAGGCCGTTAATCCTCCCTCCGAGGAGTCGTGGTGCCTTTCGCATCAAGGAGGTCTCCTGGCTCGGGGTCATCGGCCGCGGCGCCTTCCCGGCACGCTACCCGTGCCAGTGACGACCCCTCAAGAGCGGGGAGTTGCCGCGGTCTCGCCGCTCATAGTTGCGGGGGCAGCGCCGGCATTGCGGAGATAAACCCCGCGCACCGACTCTTCCCTGTCTCGACACGCTCGGGCAAACTAGCACAGGGCCGAGCGCGGAATCCAGCGGGGTGGCGCATTGACGCAGTGTACGCGCCAGACTCCGCCGGCGCCGCTTAGCAGGCCCGCCTCAAGTCGGTCCAGACGGGTTACCGACAAGTTGTCGACGACGATCCCCATCGCCGTCTCTGGCGCCAGGCCGAGAGCATGTGCGCAGGCGGCGCGGATCGTCCCGCCATGGCTGATGCAGAAGACGTCGCTGCCGGCGAATCGCTTCGACAGGCGCTCGATTGCCGCGCCGGTTCGCTCGATCTGTGCTGCGAAGCTCTCGCCACCCGGCGGTGCATTGCGCGTCGGATCGCTCCAGAACCGGGCGTAGGCGTCGGGGTCGCGCGCCCGCATCTGCGCCCAACCGAGGCCTTCCCACACCCCGAAGCTCTGCTCGACAAAATCAGGCTCGATCAACGGCTCTGGATGGATGACACCGGCGGCCGTAATTGCCGCCAGCGTCTGCCAAGTGCGCACCAGGGGGCTGACGACAACAACAGCGTCGGCCGGGAGCAGGCCGGCGAGAGCCCCTGCCGCCAGGAGATCGGAACAATCGCAGTCAACGTCCAGGCGACCGTTGATGAGGCCTTCGGCATTCGGCACCGGCGCGTGTCGAATCCACCACCAGCGCGTCGACTGTGTCATTCCAGCATGGCGACCGCCGCCAGCGCCACGATCTCCGCGGCAACCTGCATCGCTCCGGGACATCCCCCGTCTGGCCCCCAAGGCTCGCTGCGCAACCACGGCGACGAGCAATACCGCGAGGACGACGGCGACGCCGATGGCCAGCGCGATCCAGAAGCCGACTGCAAACAGCGCGATAACAAAGGCGATCAGCGCGGCGGCCGCGACTTGAGGCCAGCCGGGAGCACCGATGCCGGCCGAGAGTCCGTCATCTCGCGCCGGTCGCTGCCAGCGCATCGCCGCTGGCAGCGTCGCCCGCGACGCCGCTCCAGCGGCGATCAAGGCCGAGATCGCGAGATCCGGTGATGGCAAGCCACTGAGGATCGATGCACGGATACCGATGCCGAAGACCACCGCGAGCGTGCCGAAAGTGCCGATTCGGCTGTCATGCATGATCTCCATGCGCTTTTCCATCGACCCGAGGGCCCCCAGCCCGTCGGCGAAGTCGGCGAGGCCATCTTCGTGCAGAGCGCGGGTGAGAATGGCGGCCGTAGCCAGGCCAATCAAAGCGCATGTCAGCGGATGCAGCCCCAGCTCGAAGGCACCCAGCAACATCAAACCGGCCGCAAGGCCTATTCCAGCGCCGACCAAGGGAAAGAACGCCGTCGCCCGCCGCAGACAATCGGCCGGCAACTGCCGCGTCTCGGGCGGTAAGTCGGACAATTCAGTCGAAGGTGCGGCCGGCAGAAACGTCAGAAAGGCGATGGCATATCGCAAGTCATGCCAAAAGCCGCAGATCGCGCCGGGAATGTCGATCACATCAGGATGTTTAAAAGAGGTCGCCAAGGCATGCTTTCCGATCGGCAAGCGATTGCGCTAAGCAGGAAGAGTGATATGCGTTAAGCAGGCAGCGTTATAGGAGAAGCGCCGCCGAAAGCAAACGGGATCAACGGATGCCCCCTAGCCGGCCCCACGCGACGCCGACGACCGTGACTGGACTACTCGATGCACTTCCCGTCGCTGATGAGGCGGCTATCGAACAGGTGCGCGGAAGGGAGCGGCGGTTAACTAAACCCGCCGGAGCGCTCGGCCGGCTGGAAGAGCTCACGGAATGGCTGGCTGGTTGGCAAGGACGCTACCCTCCCCAATTACAGCGGCTGGAAGCATGCGTCTTCGCTGGCAATCACGGTGTCGTCGCGCATGGGGTCTCTGCATACCCGGCGACAGTGACTTCGCAAATGCTCGGCAACTTCGCCGCCGGTGGTGCCGCAGTTAACCGACTGTGCCGGACTTTCGATGTGCGTTTGCGGACGTGGCCGTTGTCACTCGACCGGCCCGCCTTTGACTTCACCGGCGGGCCGTCGCTGAGCGAGGCGGAGTTTGGCGAGTCGTTCTCCATTGGAATGGATGCGGCGGAGCAAGGGATCGACCTCCTGTGTCTGGGCGAAATGGGGATCGGCAACACCACCGCCGCCGCGGCGCTGGCGCACGCTCTCTTTGGCGGACGCGCCGCCGCCTGGACCGGGCCGGGTACCGGCGTTGACGGGGAACGGCTAGCCGCCAAGCGGCGTGTCGTTGCCGCGGGCGTGCGCCGTCATCGGAAGGAGACCGCCGAGCCGCTCGACCTGTTGCGCCGGTTGGGAGGTCGCGAACTAACGGCCATTGCCGGTGCCGTGCTGGCCGCGCGGCTTCAACGCATCCCCGTGCTGCTTGACGGCTTCGTCTCCACCATTGCCGCGGCAGCCTTGGAGGCGGCGCGCCCCGGAGCGCTTGACCACTGTCGAGTAGCTCACGTTTCCGCCGAACCCGGCCACCGGTTGCTCCTGCGCCGCCTCGGCGTGCGGCCCCTCCTCGACCTCGACATGCGGCTGGGTGAGGCGTCGGGCGCAGTTTTGGCGGTCGCTTTGGTTCGAGCGGCGGTGGCATGCCACCTCGGCATGGCTACCTTCGATGACGCCGGCGTGACGAATCGCGACGGTGGTTGAGGTCGCCCTGGCAGGCGATCTTGCAGGCATGACTGGGCTGATACCATTATTGCATCCATGCGATGGATCCTGCCCCTAGCCCTGCTCTTAGCCATCACCCTCTCCGTGCCGGCGTGTAGCACCAACCCGGCGACAGGTGGCTCCAGCTTCACCGCCTTCATGTCGCCGGAGGACGAAAAACGCGTTGGCGCTGAGGAACATCCAAAGCTCGTCCAGCAGTTCGGCGGCGATTACGACGCTAAAGAATTGTCGGCCTACGTCGATCGCGTTGGCCAGTCGGTCGCTCGCTTCGCAGAAGTGCAGGACATCCGCTACTCGTTCACGGTGCTGGACGATGACGACATCAACGCCTTCGCATTGCCGGGTGGGTACGTACACGTCACCCGCGGACTGCTGGCTCTGGCCAGCAACGAAGCGGAGCTTGCCAGCGTCCTCGGTCATGAAATCGGCCATATAACTGCCCGCCACGCCGCGCAGCGCTACAGCAGCGCCACAGCCGCCAATCTTGGTATCGGTATTCTCAGCGTTGTGGGAATGATAGCCGGACTTCCGCCGTCGATTACCCAGGCGGCGGGCAGCGGTCTGCAGAGCGGCGCGGCGATCTACTTGCAGAGCTACTCGCGCGAACAAGAATTGGAGGCCGACCGGCTCGGCATGCGCTACATGGCCCGGGCCGGCTACGACCCAGACGCGATGGTGACGTTTTTCCGCAAGCTCGATGCGTGGAGCCACTTGGAGGCGATGACGGTGGGCGATCCGGGGGCGGCCGACCGCTTCGACATCATGGCTTCCCACCCGCGCACCGCCGATCGGGTGCAGCAGGCCGCACAACTTGCCGCCTCGACCCGACAGCCGGGGGAGGAACTGGGGCAGGCCGCTTATCTGAAGGCGATCGACGGGATGTTGTTCGGCGACTCGCCGACACAAGGCTTCCGGCGCGGGCGCGACTTCATCCATCCCGGGTTACGCGTAGCGTTCCGTGTACCGCCCGGCTTCGTGCTGAAAAACACCCCGCAGCAGGTCGCGGCGATCGGCCCGCGTGGTGCGCTCATCGTCTTCGATATCGAGCAGCGCACCGATGTCGCGCGCCGGGTACCGGATATGGCGACGTATCTCACTCAGGTTTGGGCGAGTAAAGTACGGCTGGCCGGCGTCGAACGGCTGAGCATTGACGGCGCCGAGGCGGCCACCGGCGTCACCCGGCTACAGACGCGCAGCGGCGTTGTCGATGCGAGGCTCCTCGCCATCCGCGACACACCGGATCAGATTTGGCGATTCCTGTTCATAGCGGCACCCGACGACTCGCAGCGCCTGCAAGGAGAGTTCCAGCGCACCGCCATGAGCTTCCACCGCCTGTCGCCGCAGGAGGCGGCGGCCGCGAAACCCTGGCGTATCGATGTCGTCACGGTCCGGGCAGGCGATACGCCAGAGCGGCTGGCCGAGCGCATGGCGGTTGCCGATTACCGGCTGGATACTTTCCGCGCGCTCAATGGCGTCTTCAAAGGCAGCCCGCTGACCGTGGGAGAGCCTGTGAAGATCGTTTCCGAATAAACGCAGCCCAAGGTCTGGGATTGCCTCGTCATCTGCGCAGCCTGCGCAGCAAGTACAGCAACAGCCAGATAGGTATAACCACCGTTGCGCCGAGCAGCACGTAGCGCCACGCCCAATCGACGATGCGCGCGGCAAAGCGTGCCACTTCGCTGAGTGCGGTGCCTAAAGCCGCTGGCATTTCCGAGGGGCGGATTCCCAACGTCGCTAGAACGAGGCCGGCCGCCAATGACAGGATAAGAAGCGTGATGATCGTTTTTACAACTTCGTTCATGCGTTCGCCCATTAATCGCACGCAGCCTTATTGCCAACCCCAAAACCTCACCTTCGCCAATTTGAGCGTCTGAGCTCTATCGCGATCTCGTTCTTGGCGTGCAAATAACCTCGCTGGAAGCGGCCTGCTTTTGCTGGATGTGGGGAGATTGAAGTGCAGCTGACTTCCTTTCTGCTTGTAGATCACGGTTCATCGGGTGTATCAGTTCGCATAGAGGTAAATTTCTCCTCGCGTTAATTTCGCCCTTCATTACCCTTGAAGAAGAGCTGAGAGAATGGTCGACCAAAGCGCAGACAACCAAACCAATCAGAACATTCGTCGATTGGCGGCAGAAATCGTCGGAGCTTATGTCGGAGCGAATTCCGTTTCGGCCGGGCAGTTGCCCGAACTGATCCGCTCCGTTGTGACGACGCTGACCAACCTTGAGAGCGGTGCTCAAGAGGTAACGATGGATCCGCCGAAGCCGCCGATATCGATCCGCAGGTCGGTAACCCCCGATTATCTAGTCTGCCTTGAAGACGGCAAGAAATTAAAAATGCTGAAAAGGCATTTGCGGACCACGTACAATATGACGCCAAAAGATTATCGCGATAAATGGGGATTGCCCGCCGATTATCCAATGGTAGCCCCGAACTACGCTGCCCGGCGTTCAGAATTCGCCAAGAAGATCGGCCTTGGCAGAAAGACCGCCGAGCCGAAGAAGCCTGTTAAGCGCTCACGTGCTTCATGGGGCGGGCGTTCGTGACATTCCGCCCGTTTTACACGGGCATTTTGCTCTTGATTATGCTTGCGGGCGCCGACGTAAGCCCATCAAAGCTTCTCCGCCCGCGGCTATCCAACCGTTTTTCGGACGATTCGAAGGAAAAACGATCGGCCGTGGCGACGATGAAACGACGAATCGCGATCTTGCAGTCGTTATCCAGCCAGACGGTGATCGGTTTCGCATTGAATGGACGACGGTGACTCGACAGGTCGATGGAGAGGTCAAGCGCAAGACATATTCGATCGGCTTCGAGCCTTCGCAGCGACCAGGAATTTTCCGCTCGACTATGCGGACCGACCTGTTCGGGAACCAGGTGCCGTTGGATCCGCTGAAGGGCGATCCTTACGTGTGGTGCCACATCGAAGGACGAGTCTTGACGCTCTATTCACTACAGATCACCGACGATGGCGGCTACGACTTACAAACTTACGAAAGGACGCTGGACGGTAGTCTGATGTCCCTGCATTTCACCCGGCTCCGCGAAGGTAAAGAGCCGAAAGAACTCACGGCCACTCTCGAGAAAGTGCCGGCGGTGGCCAAGCCCGACTGACCTAAAGAGCCGTTTCAGTAGGAAAGCAGGATCGGCACGGTCATCTGTGCCAACACTTGGCCAGTCAGGCTACGTTTAGCGGCGGCGCGACCAAGTTGCTGCCCTGCCGCTCCCATAATCAGCAGGTCGGCGCTACTGTCGGCGAGATAGGACAGCAACCGGTCGATCGGCTCGATGGTAGAGGCGTCAAACATCAACCGATCAGCAGAGGCGGCGACGCCGTGCTCCGCAAGGTGGCGTATCAGCGCATCGCTATTGGCAGGCTCCGCGGCACGGCGGCGTGGCCCGGCAGGTGCCATTGCCAACACCGTCACCTCCTCGGCCAATGCGAGAAGTGGCAGCGCATCGTGAACCGCTCGGCTCGCTTCGCGGCTGCCATTCCACGCAATCACCACTCGACGTC
The DNA here is from genome assembly GCA_016712375.1 of Rhodospirillales bacterium. Classification (GTDB taxonomy): domain Bacteria; phylum Pseudomonadota; class Alphaproteobacteria; order Rhodospirillales; family Defluviicoccaceae; genus Defluviicoccus. The sequence continues at coordinate 142,038 of JADJRE010000005.1, read as the reverse complement.
CGACCGCCTCGAGATCGACCGCCATACGGTATGACCAGCACCGGCCGGCCGGAATGCAATACGGTATGCTCGATCAACGCTTCCGGCACACTGCCGTCGGCAGAACCGGGATCAGACTGACCCAGCACCACCAGATCCATTTCACGGGCGCGCAGAACGACAGCTCGGCTGACCTCGACCTCGTTAGCGCCGATATCAGCCACCCAATCGACTTCAACACCACGGTTTGCTGCGTGTAGCCGAAAGGCAGCTTCTGCTTTGCCAGCGGCCCGTTCGACGAAGACGTAGCGGTTCCGCGAAGCCAAGCCAGGAACATCCGGGTCGCAAACCGCATAAAGAGCCGTCAGCTTTGCATCCAAACGCTTGGCCAGCATGATCGCCACATCGGCGCGGATAGCCGAAACCTCGCTCTTCTCGAGGTGTACGAGCAGATGGCGAATGGTCATGGTGATCCGGCTCCCTGCCACGTTCGCGTCTGGCGGATTCTGATACACCTTTCGCAGTTGCACCGGAACGGGAAACCGTCCCAAACCCCTTGCTCTGCGTGCCTTGCATCACGGGAAGGTTACTGTGTTACGGGTTGCCAGTAACGCGCGGTTTCCCAAGTCGATTGAAGGGATCATGATCGTGGCATCGAGACCATGAAGGTGAAGACAATGCTGACGAAGATAGGCGGAGCCGAGTCGATTCGGAACCACGCGAAGAACTTTCTAGTTATCGCCGCTTTTTTCGCCTTTGGATTTGCAGGAGCACCGGAGAATGCGTGGGCAGCCGCGGTCATTGGCGAGCCCGCGCCCGCCTTCACCGGTACTGACAGCCGATCCCGCAGTGTTTCGCTTGAGGACTTTCGCGGCTCGATCGTCGTCTTGGAGTGGACCAACCATGATTGCCCGTTCGTCCGTCGCCACTACGAGTCCGGAAACATGCAGAAGTTGCAGCGACAGGCGGAGGAGCGTGGCATCGTCTGGCTGAGCATTGTTTCGTCGGCACCCGGCGAGCAAGGATTTCTGAACGGAAAGCAAGCCGATGAACTGACGTCGAGGCGTGGCGCAGCGCCTCGGGCCGTGATTCTCGATCCGTCCGGCGACATCGGACGCACTTATGCAGCAAAGACGACCCCTCACATGTTCGTCGTAGATGCCGCCGGCACTCTTGTCTACATGGGAGCGATTGATGATCAACCGCGCAATATGGGAGCGGATCCGGCCCGCGCAAGAAATTATGTCAGGGACACGATCGAGGCTCTGGCCGCGGATCAACCCGTTCCGACGCCGATTAGCCAGCCTTATGGTTGCTCGATCAAATACAGAAGCTAACTACGATAAACGGAGTTGGCGCGCGCGCTTCTCGAACGCCACGACCATGGAATGCGCCGCGTGTGAGAGAAGCAAATCGATGGCCCGCTGCACCTTTTGCGATCGCATTTCCCAGGTCATTGCGATCGACGCGCGGCAGCCCCGGCCGACCGGGTGAAAATCCCAGCTGATGAAGAAGTTAGTGAAGAGGTCGTCAGTCGAGACGATCTCAATGCGCAGTGGCTTGCGCAAGGTCGTCTTCGTTCGGAAGTGTTCCCGAACTGGTCCGATACCCACGGTTTGCTCGGTCCAATAGATATTCATCTGACGTTCGTAGATCCGTGCGTCTCTCCACATCGGCAGGAAGTCAGGATAGGCCTCGACATCCGCAACCATGTCGAAGATGCGATCGGCCGGTGCCAGGATGATGCGGCTGTCGCTGTGGATCGTCATTGAGCGCGTTGTCCAATGATGCCAATTGATGCGAACGGACGAAATGCTATTCCGCCGCCCGCCCCACCGCATCGCCTTCGCTGGCTTCTGGCGCTTGCGGCCGCCAGCGGAGGACCGGCCTGCGGGCCGCAAGCGTCTCGTCGAGCCGCCGGCGTGGCGCCAAGCGTGGAGCCGCATGGAAAAAGGCCGCGTCACCGGCACGCGCACGTTCGGCAAGGCCCTTCAGCGCGCCGACGAAGGAGTCGAGGGTCTCTTTGCTCTCAGTCTCAGTAGGCTCGACCAGCATCGCACCGTGCACGACGAGCGGGAAATAAACGGTCATCGGATGAAAACCCTCGTCGATCATCGCTTTGGCGAAATCGAGAGTGCTAACGCCATTGTCCTTCAGAAAGCGATCGTCAAACAGTGCCTCGTGCATGCATGGTCCAGGGAACGGAGCCGATAGAACATCGGCGAGTTGCGCCAAGATGTAATTGGCGTTCAGCACTGCATCAGCCGACGCCTGCCGTAGTCCGTCCGCACCCATGCTCATCATATAGGCCAGGGCACGCACGAACATGCCGAATTGCCCATGGAACCCCTTTACCCGGCCGCACGGCTTCCCCGCAGCATGCATCGCATGTTCAATGAGGCGAAAGCTTCCTTCTTCTTCGATGACGTAGGCGACCGGGGCATAAGGGGCGAGCGCCGCTGATAGGACCACCGGTCCTGAGCCCGGACCACCGCCACCATGCGGCGTCGAGAATGTTTTATGCAGGTTGATGTGCATGCAGTCGATGCCAAGGTCACCTGGCCGTACTCGGCCAACGATGGCATTGAAGTTAGCGCCGTCGCAGTAGAAGAAGGCACCAACGGCGTGCGCCGCCTCGGCAATCTCCCGAACGTCGGTTTCGAATAACCCGCAGGTGTTGGGGTTGGTGACCATGATCGCTGCGACGTCCGGTGCAAGCGCCGCTCGGAGCCGGGCGACGTCAACGCGACCGCGATCGTCGGCGGGTATCGCCTCGACGGCATACCCACATGCAGCGGCGGTTGCCGGGTTCGTCCCGTGCGCCGATTCTGGGACGAGGACGCGTCGACGAGGATCGCCGCGATCTTCCAGCGCGGCACGGATCGTCATCAGGCCAACCAGTTCGCCGTGCGCACCGGCAGCAGGCGACAAGGCTACGGCCGGAAGTCCGCTCAACGTTGTCAACCAGCGGGTAAGTGTATGCATGAGCCGCAGCGCACCCTGCACGGTCGAGACCGGCTGCAGCGGGTGCAGGTCACCGAGCCCGGGCAAACGAGCCAGCTTCTCGTTCAGCCGCGGGTTGTGCTTCATCGTGCACGATCCCAGCGGAAATAATCCCGAGTCGATGGAGTAGTTCTTTTGGCTGAGGCGCAGGTAGTGGCGCACCACCTCCGGCTCGCTAAGCCCTGGCAGGCCGATCCGACCGCGCCGAGCAGCACCGAGACGATCCCCGCCGACAGGTTGGGCCGGTGCTGGAAGGTCCACGGCGGATTTTTCCGGCGCGCCCTGTTCGAAAATCAACGGCTCTTCCAGTTGTAGTCCACGGTGCCCGCTGATCGTTTTCACCTGTCCGGTCATCGCAGCACCTCGGTCAGCGCTGTCGCCAACGCATTTATCTCGGCGTCTGTAGTCAACTCGGTTGCAGCGAGTATCAGCAGCGGACTTGCCTCCCGCCATGCCGGCAGCAGCCGCGTTAGCGGCACTCCGCCGAGTACACCTCGCTTCGCAAGATGTTCGACCACCTCGTCGGCCGGTCGCGACAAGCGCACCGTGAATTCGTTGAAAAAGGTTTCATTCAACAATTCCGCACCGGAAACGGACGCAAGCCGGTCGGCCAAAGCACAGGCGCGTGCGTGATTAACAGCGGCGAGTCGCGTAAAACCGGTTTCTCCAAGCATCGTCAAATGAATGGTGAAGGCAAGCGCGCAAAGTCCGGAATTCGTGCAAATGTTGCTTGTCGCTTTCTCTCGGCGGATGTGCTGCTCGCGGGTGGATAACGTCAGGACGAAGCCGCGCCTGCCATCCTGGTCCACGGTTTCGCCTACGAGGCGGCCCGGCATCTGCCTGAGGAAGCGTTCACGTGCGGCAAGAAGCCCAACAGTTGGTCCGCCGAAAGAAGGCGCGTTGCCGATCGACTGCCCTTCGGCCGCGACGATGTCGGCTCCCATATCTCCTGGCGAGGTAAGCGCGCCCAGAGAGACCACCTCCGCCACCGCTATCACCAGCAGCGCGCCCTTCGCCCGACACGCTTCGGCCAGGCCTCGGTAGTTGTGGACGCGTCCGAACACGTCCGGGTTCTGTACGATGACACACGCCGTATCGGTGTCGAGACGGTCCTCCGGCCGCTCGTCGCCGGCCCAAGACGGCGGCTGCGCCACCGCATCGATGGCGAGGAAGCGGGCGTAGGTTTCGGCGGTGGCGCGCCAGTGCGGATGCAATCCACCCGACAGCAATACCCGCTTACGCTTGGTTAACCGGCAGGCCATCGCCATTGCTTCGGCGCATGCCGTTGCTCCGTCGTAGAGGGACGCGTTGGCGACCTCCATTCCGGTGATCAACGCTACTTGCGTCTGAAACTCGTAGAGATACTGCAGGGTGCCCTGGGCGATTTCGGGCTGATATGGCGTGTAGGCGGTGAGGAACTCGCCGCGCTGAATTAGATGATCGACAGCTGCCGGGACATGGTGCCGATAGGCCCCTGCCCCGAGGAAGCTAGGAACCGACGCAGGCGACACGTTCTCCGCCGCATAGTCGCGAAAGGCACGCTCTACGGTGATTTCGTCTGCGTGACACGGCAAATCCACGGGTCGCGAAAGCAGCGCATCCGGGGGGACATCACGGAACAGCGCGTCAATCGAGTCGACACCGATGGCCGCCAGCATCTGCCGGCGATCGTCCTCAGTCAGCGGCAAATAACGCATCAACTCAGGCTCCGCAGCAGTTCCTGATATTCCTTCTCGTCCATCAACGTCTGAAGTTCGTTTTCGTCGCTCAAGCGGATCTTCAGGAACCATCCGTCGGTCAATGGGGTGGCATTGACGCGGCCCGGTTCGTCGGCAAGCTCTTCGTTGACAGCAATGACTTCGCCCGAAGCTGGCGCGTACACCTCGCTCGCCGCCTTCACCGATTCCACCACAGCCGCCTGCTCTCCTTGGTGACCGCGGTGCCGATAGCCGGCAGCTCGACGAAGACGACGTCGCCCAGTTGCTGCTGAGCATAATCGGTGATCCCGACAACGCCGATGCCGTCCTCGACGCGAATCCACTGGTGCTCATGGCTGAACCGGACAATAGACATGGGCTCGGTTTCCCTCCTAGCTTTGTTTGGCGTAACGGTGCGGGACAAAGGGCAGTCGAGCAACCTCGCCGTCCAGAGCCTTCCCACGCACCTGTAATGAAATCCGCGTGCCAGGAGGCACGGCCGCAGAAGCGACGTAGCCCATTGCGATCGGAGCTGCCAAGGATGGCGAATATCCACCGCTAGTGACGATACCCAGCGGTTCGCCGGTACTAGCATGGATCGGGGTGCCTGCCCGAGCCGGAGCCTTCCCAGCCAGGCGAATGCCGACCCGCCGACGCTCCGTCCCAGCGAAAAGCTGGCGTAGCACCACTTCATCACCCGGAAAGCCGCCTGCTCGCGCCGCCGCTTGCCGATTGCCCATCCAAGCCCGGCTTCCACCGGAGTGGTGGTCTCGCCGATGTCGTTGCCCCACAAGCAGAGGCCGGCTTCCAGGCGCAGTGTATCGCGGGCGCCCAGGCCGGCCGGCGCCACCTCCGGCTCGGCCAGCAGAAGCCGCGCCAAGGTCGTGGCATCTTCAGCGTGGCACGCTACTACAAAGCCGTCCTCGCCGGTGTAGCCGCTGCGCGAAACGGTACAGGGTATATCGCCTACTCTCAGAGCCTCGATGGTCATGAACAGCATCAGCTTGCTGGCAGGTGCCAGTCTGGCCAGCACTGCGGCCGCTGCCGGACCCTGCAATGCCAGTAGCGCCTGATCATCAAGGAGGCGAACGTCATAATTGGGCAGATGCCGGCGGAGGTGGGCGACGTCGACGGCTTTGCGGGAGGCATTGACCACCAGCGAGATGTGGCTGCCCCACGGCGTTAGAATGAGGTCGTCGATAATGCCGCCGGCCTCGTTGGTCAGCAGCGTGTACTTGAGCTTGCCGGCGGCCAAGCCAACAATGTCGGCAACGACCAGTCGCTCCAGCTCGGCGCCGGCGTCGCCGTCGATGCGGACCTGCCCCATGTGCGAGACATCGAAGAGAACCGCCTTGGTGCGCGCGTGAAGATGCTCGGCGAGAATGCCATCCCGATAATGCAGGGGCATTGCGTAACCGGCGAAGGGAACCAGCCTCGCTCCCAACTCCACGTGCAGATCATGGAGAGGCGTCCGCAACACGTCGGCTGCCGTCACGCTATCGCTCATCTGCCTAGCCCCTGCCAACGCTGGTTGTAGGCGAGTTCCTCCGCGGTAAGCTGGAATCCCACGAGAACTTCGTATTCGTACTCCGCGGCCTTGTAGGGCAAGGGGATATCGATTGTGATCGGCGGGTTGTCATCCCGCACGATAATTCGCGCGCGATTGGCAATGAACTGGGTCTGCGCATCGAACTGCTGCTTCGAGAGAATCTCGCCGTCGCGCACGACGCTGACAAAATAAGTGAAATCGATGGTCTGCTCGCGATTGGCAGCACCGCGGCTGAACACGAACACGGGCGCGACCTGCACGGTGACCCGCCGGACGCCTTTTTTAGCATCCGGATACTCGCAAGACGCAACGATGTCACCGATGTCGCCCTGGAAGTCGATGTCCAGAATGTCGCGTCCGGGTCCAGGCTGGAATCGCGTGATCTTTCCCGCCTCCGACAGCACGGCGACGCGGGGACAGACCTTCATCTGCTTGTCGTTGGAAGAACAGCCGAGGAGCATCGCCGTGGCGAGCACGACGGCCGGGATGATTCGCCAGGAGGAGATGTGCACGACGCTCGGCCTGCTCACAGGCTCTCGTGCGTGCCGTCGCAGAACGGAGGTTGCTTGGTGTGCTTGCAACCGCACATCCACAGCGTCTCCGACCTTTCGGCGACAAACATTTGCGGGGTGAGGCTCGTACCCTTATGGCTGCCGTCGCAGAATGGTTGCTTGGCACTGCGACCGCAGGCGCACCACCAGTATTTCTTGCCCGCTTCGGCCTCGAAGGTAAACGGAGATTTTTGGGCGACGACGACGTCGATCATGGTGTGCGGTCCTCTCGAGGCTCGGCGGCGTTCCGCCTGGGGGCGAGACTATCGTCGCGCCGGCACCCGTGACAAGATGCGGCCATGGCCGTCTATACTGAAATCGCCGACGAAGAGGTGCAGGAGTTCGCCCGCCAGTACGATATCGGCCGGGTTGTCGCGTGCAAAGGCATTGCCGAGGGAATCGAAAACTCCAACTACCTGTTGGTCACCGACACGGGTCCGTTCATCCTCACACTTTACGAGCGGCGGGTGAAGGTCGAGGACCTGCCGTTCTTCATTACGCTGATGGAGCATTTGGCGGCGCGTGGCATCCCCTGCCCGGTGCCGGTGCGCGGGCTCGACGGCCGGGCGTTGCGCACCCTCGCCGGGCGCTGCGCCGCGGTCGTCACCTTCCTGCGCGGCATGTGGCCGAAGCGGCCACATGCCGCGCACTGCCAAGCGCTGGGTGAGGCGCTCGCACGACTTCACATCGCCGGCCAAGACTTTGCGATGGAGCGGCACAACGACCTGTCGGTCGGCGGGTGGCGCACGATCTACGAAGCATTGGCCCGCCTGCCGGGTGGTGTGGCTCCGGATCTTGCCGCCGAGTTGCTCGGGGAACTTGCGACGCTGGAGCGGCATTGGCCGCAGGCACTGCCAACGGGTGTTATTCACGCCGATCTTTTTCCCGACAACGTCTTCTTTGAAGGGGAGCGGCTTTCCGGGCTGATCGACTTCTACTTCGCCTGCACCGACTACCTGACCTACGATATCGCCGTCTGCATCAATGCCTGGTGCTTCGAAGTCGACGGAAGCTTCAACGTCACTAAGGCCCGCCGCCTGATCGCCGGCTATAGGGCTATGCGGCCGATGTTGGCTGAAGAGCTGCAAGCACTGCCGTTGCTCGCCCGGGGTGCTGCACTGCGCTTTCTGCTGACGCGCCTTTACGACTGGCTGAACACGCCGAAGAACGCCCTTGTCACTCGCAAAAATCCTACCGAATACCTGCAGAAATTACGTTTCCATCGCGGCGCCAGGGCTCGGCGCCTACGGGCTGGATAATCCCGATGGCGCCTGACACCGACAGGATGGCAAAGGAAGGAGAAATGCCGACCGCGGACGCCCCGGCGATCGAGCTGTTCACCGACGGCGCCTGTCTCGGCAATCCCGGGACCCGGCGGTTGGGGAGCGATCCTCCGCTGGCGCGGTCACGAAAAGGAGCTGTCTGGAGGCGAGCCGCTGACCACCAACAACCGGATGGAGCTGACCGCGGCGATTGAGGGCTTGGCAGCACTGAAGCGGCCGAGCGTCGTGCGCCTATTCACCGATTCAATCTATTTGCGCGACGGCATCACCCGCTGGATCACCGGCTGGAAACGCAACGGCTGGCGCACCGCTGGCCGCAAGCCGGTCAAGAACGCTGATCTCTGGCTGCGCCTGGACGAAGTCGGAGCGCCTCACCAAATCGAGTGGCTGTGGGTGAAGGGCCATGCAGGTCACCCGGAAAACGAGCGTGCCGATTCTCTAGCGACGGCCGCGGCGCGCCAAGCGCGAGATGTCACTCCTCATCGCACCGACTGCTGACCCGTCATCTTTCCGGTTCCGTGTCATCTGGATCACATACGGCTAGTGTGATGCACGTCACACTGTTCTGACGAGGACTGGCCGCCGGTATCCCAATCCCGCCAAGCCGTAGCCAGCGATCGGGGATCGAAGCGGCGGGGGCCGCTTGGGAGGGATGGCATGCTGGAACCGCTTGCACCGGATGCGCTCGAGTTTACCTGGGCGCTGCCCGGCGAGACGACCTGGCTCGGCTTCTCACCGTTCGCACAAGCGCTTGTTCTTGCACTTGTGATCAAGGCGACGCCGGGTCCAGTCTTCGCTGAAACCTTGCGGCGGGGTGTCATTGGCGGCTTTGGACCAGCTTTCGCAGTGCAGTTCGGTTCTCTACTGGGCACGGCGCTTTGGGTTGTGTCTGTCGGGCTGGTCGGCGGGTTACTGGCGCAAGGCCGCTTTCTTCAGATATTGCTGGGCCTCACAGGCACTGGGTTGCTGGCGATTTTCGGCTGGCAATCGGTGCAGAGGGCCCGGCACCGTACCGTCGCTACCAGCCGAGATGCCGGAAAAGGCGCGCTCGCCTGCGGTGCCGCGCTGTCGGTCTGCAACCCATGGGCGGTGGCGGCTGGAGCCGTCGGTCTCCTCGCTGACAGCAATGGCGCCGGCTCATGGCTTCCAGCAGGGATGAGTGCCACCTTTGCAGGATTCTTCACGGGTGCGCTGCTATGGTGCTTCGGCGCCCCTGCCTGCATCGCCCTACTCCGTTGGCGCCTCACGCCCGGATTTTTCCTGAACGTCGACGCTGTTTGCGGTTGCTTGCTGTTGTGCGCCGCTGGCATGACAGGGTGGAAGACTGTGCTGTTGTTTGCGTGAACGCTGGCTAATATCGTTCAACGTCAAGAAATCGCGGTGGCTGTTGGGGCCGTATCTGGTAGAGTGACTTCAGTGACACTTCGCGCGGAGAGATAGGGGTGAGGGAACGATCATGAGCGCCTTCGCTTGGACAGAAGCGATGAGTGTGGGCGTGCCGGCGCTCGATGCCGATCACCGTTGCCTCGTTCGCATCATTAACTTGCTTGAGGAAGCCGAGAATGATGACGGTCGCTTGATCGAGACCGTCATCAATACCTTAGAGGTTTATTGTCGATATCACTTCGCCCGTGAAGAGCAGGTAATGAACGCCTGCAAGTTTCCGGCGCTGGCCTTCCATCGCCGCGAGCATGAACTTTTCTGCCGTGCGATAGCAGAAATCAACGGACGCAAGTCCCAGGCATCGACTGTGCAGGAATTATTGGACTACCTGAAAGCGTGGTTGCTGCACCACATTTTGATTCAGGACATGGCTTACAAGCCGTTCGTTGCCGACGCCCCCAACCTCGAAGAGTTAACATCAACGATGGCAATGCATTTGCCGTCAATCGAAATCCTCAGGCAGACCGGCGCGCAACTTTAACATCTGGCGACAGCACAGCTGCCGGGAAGGCGCGCGCCCAATCGTGACGCGCGGCCCACGCAGCTAGATCTGCGACAGAAGTGTTTCGGCGCTGGTCTTCTCGAAACCTGACGGGTCGATGTTCAGAACCTTGACGACTCCGTCCTCGACAAGCATCGAAAACCGCTGATTCCGCAGACCCAGCCCTTTGCCAGTCAGGTCGAGTTCCAGGCCGGTCGCTTTGGTGAAAGCCGCGTCACCATCGGCAACCAGCAACACCTTGTCGCCACAGCCCTGGTCCTTGCCCCAGGCGCTCATGACGAACACGTCGTTGACGGACGTACAGACGATGGCGTCAATACCCTTCGACTTTAACGCGTCGGCGTGCTGCACGAATCCTGGCAGATGCTTCGCCGAACAGGTCGGCGTGAATGCACCCGGGACACCGAACAGCGCCACCTTTTTTCCCTTGAACAGATCATCAGTGGTCACTGCCTCAGGGCCGCCCTCGCCCCAGCGCATCATTTTCACCGATGGAATCTTGTCGCCGACAGCAATCGTCATTTGTTGCCCCGCTCCCTCGTGACTAGACAGGCGCGCTCCTTTGCCGCCTCTCGCAGTCAGATAGGCTCGCGCGTGGCCGATTGCAAAGCGCTTCGGGACGGCAAGGCTTACTGGCCGGCGGCCCGGTCAAGCGCCGCCAGCGCCGCACCTTCCGTCAATAATTCCGGCAGCGGCTTACCTGTCGGCAGCGCCGGTCCAAAGACGGCGTCGAAGGGAATGCCGTAGCGACCGAAGCCCGCGAGATAGCGGGCGATACCTTCATCCGGCTGTGTCCAGTCGCCACGCATGGCCACCACATTACCCGCCGCCAGTCTTCCGACAACCGGGTCACGATTGAGGACAAAACGCTCGTTCACCTTGCAGGTTAAGCACCAGTCGGCGGTGACGTTGACCCAGACGATGCCGCCGTCGGCCACCACCGACGAAATGCGCGTCGGATCGAACGGCTGCCACACGACGGTTTCGCCAGTGTTCGCTGCAGGTGGGCGCGCCTCGACGGCATGACGATTCGCCACCAAGAAGGCGCCGATCGCGAGCACCACCAGTCCCGCGGAGCCCGCCTGTCGCATTTGTGGCGACATCAGTCGGCGACAAACGATCAAGCCGATGATTGTAACAATGATGAAGGCAACGGTCAGGGCTCTTGGCCAGCCAATGCCGCCGGCCAGCACCCACGTGAGCCAGACAGCGGTCGCCACGAGCGGCAGGGCCAGCGCGCGCCGTAGCGTCGCCATCCATCGCCCTGGCTTCGGCAGCGCCGTCGCCAGACCAGGAAAAGCGGCAACGCACAGATACGGGATAGCAAGGCCAGTAGCGACGGCCGCGAAAACGAGGATGATCTCTGCCGGTCCGCGGGCCAGCGCGAAACCGACAGCGGTGCCGAGGAACGGTGCCGAGCAAGGCGTCGCGAGCAGTGTCGCCAGCGCGCCCGTTAGGAAATGCCCAGCCAGGCCGCGCACCCTGGAGGCGTGCTCAGAAGCGACGCCGAGCACGCGCGGCAACGGTATCTCAACCACGCCCCACAGGCTGCACGCGAACAAGATTAGGACCAGGATCATCGCCGTCAGAAACCACGGCTGTTGGAACTGCAAGCCCCAACCAATGACGCTACCGGTCGCCTGTAGCGCGATCAGCACCCCGGCCAGCAGCATGAACGAGAACATAATCCCGAGCGCCGCGGCGACGAAGCCAGCACGCACGGCCCGGCGCTCACCACCGCCGTGCCCGACCACCGCCAGCAATTTCATTGATAGCACAGGCAGCACGCACGGCATCAGGTTGAGGATCAACCCGCCAAGCAGCGCCAGCACCAGGATCACCACGACGCTCGGGGCGGATTGCGTTGCCGACGCCGGGCCGGCGGAAGACAACGTCACTGCCTGCTCGATAGCGCGGCCGCCGTCGACGATTGTCACCGTCATGGGTAGCCCGTCGAGCGGCTGGGCGAGCCCATCGGCGTTCCCGATCGCCACCCGGATGACCGCCGATAGGCCATCGTTGGCGTAAGTTACCCTGGGCGCTCCGAACACCAGGGGCGGTGGCGCTTCGGCAAACAGATCCGGCGAAGCAAAGGGTTCCTTGGCGCGCACTGAAACAGCGAGAACGGGACCATCGCCACCTCGCTCGTGAACGACCCTCTCGACCACGAGACGGTGCGCGCCGCCGTCACCCGGCACTTGCGCGTCGGCGCGGGCGATGTCGTGGGCGAACACGCTAGGCGTCGCCGCACCCACCGGCAGGTCAAGCGCCAGTTCGGCGACGTAAGGCACACAGATATCGGCACAGGTGAGATAGTCGACGGTGGCATGTAGCGTCAGCGGCGTCCCCGGCCGCTGCAACCTCGCCGCAACCGGCAGCACCACCTGGTCGGCGTAGCCGATGGTCTGCATGTCGAGCACTGAGAAACGGTGCGGCGCCGGCCAGCGCACCTCCGCTGATTGCAGATTTTGTGAGGCTGACCAGTCCGCTCGCGGCGGATATCCCGCATCGCCAGGCGAGCGCCAGTAGATATGCCAGCCGGGCTTCATCTGGAATTCCAGCCCCAGCGGCAGAACCACGTCGTCACCGACGGCCGTCACGGCGGCGATTAGCCGTACTCGGCCGTGCTCAGTCTCAGCCCATTCCGATGCGGCAGGTGGAGCGGCTGTAAGACGACCCGCGAACGCCGTCACCAGGGCCGTCACCAGACAAACCAGGATAAATCGCTTACCTATCAAGCTGGAACATCCTTACCATCACCAGCAAGCTAGCCTACATCTGTAGCGGCATCACCTATGCCATCAATCTGTGCACGACCGTTGGCTTCCCGCAAGCCGGCACCACATTAGTGGGTATCACACCCTGTTGAGCGGTGGCGGTGGCCAGCATATCTGAAGGTAAGCATCCTGGCGGCGTGTAAGTGGACAACGTTGTCATCGGCCGTGCTAAAGTCGGTATGATCATGGTCAGGAGCCCCGGCGAGGGCTTTATGGGACGAGCTCAGGAATTCGATAGCTACCTCGTTGGCCAACTGCTGATTGCCATGCCTGGCATGCGCGATCCGCGCTTTGCGCGAACGGTTGTCTATATCTGCGCCCATAGCCCCGAGGGAGCCATGGGGCTCGTAATCAACCGTGTGCTCGACTCGCTGACGTTTGATGAGTTGCTGGACCAACTTGGAATTGAAGGTACGGCCCTGCGGCCGTCGGTCGCCGTCCACTTCGGCGGTCCCGTGGAAACTGGCAGAGGGTTCGTCCTGCATTCGCCCGATTATCGTCAGGATGGAACGTTGAGCGTCGCCGACGACGTATCTCTGACGGCCACCGTTGACATTCTACGTGCGATCGCCCTCGGCGAGGGACCGCGCCATCATCTGCTGGCGTTGGGATATGCCGGGTGGGGGCCAGGACAGCTCGACGGCGAAATCCGCGCCAATGGCTGGCTGAATGTGACGGCTGACGAACAACTCGTCTTCAACACTGACCTGGAGTCAAAGTGGGATCTTGCGATGGCGAAGATTGGCCTCGATCCACGAATGTTGTCCGACGCCGCCGGACACGCGTGATAACGCCCGTCGCCTAGTATCCACATTTTTGGTGGATAACCCTGTGGACGATCCACGGTGGAGGACCGCAAGCGCCCCATGTTCGTCGCTCTTTCAAGCATCGCCTTAGCGGCAGTCACCGCCCTCTCTTCCACTTGCGGGGAGATGCTGGACTTCCCCGCCACGACAGCTTAGTTGCTTAGCCTGCAGCAGCTACAGGTGTGACCGTGTCGGCCGAACCAATGATCCTGGCATTGCCGAAAGGCCGCATCCTTAAGGAGCTCCATCCGGTGTTGCGCGCCGTCGGCATTGAGCCGGAAGCGGCGTTTGATGACGAGGATGCCAGGCAGCTGCGGTTTTCAACCAACGTTCCTGGTCTCAATCTGATTCGCGTCCGCTCCTTCGACGTCGCGACTTTTGTCGCCTTCGGCGCCGCGCATATCGGTATTGCCGGCAATGACGTGCTGATGGAATTCGACTATCCGGAGATTTACGCGCCGCTCGACCTCGGCATTGGACATTGCAGGCTGTCGGTATGCGAGCCCGCCGACATCTCCGCGGATGACGATCCGCGCTCCTGGAGTCACATCCGCGTCGCCACAAAGTACCCGCGGTTGACCGCTCGTCACTTTGCTGCCCGCGGCGTCCAAGCGGAATGTATCGTGCTGAACGGCGCGATCGAGTTGGCGCCGGTTCTTGGCCTGAGCCAGCGCATCGTTGATCTCGTCTCTAGCGGCGCGACGCTTCAGGCGAATGGCTTGGTCGAGGTCGAGCAAATAGCTGACATTTCTTCCCGGCTGGCCGTCAACCGAACGGCCTGGAAGACACGGCCCCGGCAGATTGGTGGCTGGCTGGATCGCTTTCGCGAGGTCATGCATGCCGGCGCGGCTTGACACCCGCGACGCCAGTTTCGAGAACGACTTCGCCGCCGTGCTCAGCGCACGTCGCGAACAGGCGGAGGACGTCGACCAGGTGGTCGCCGCCATCCTTGACGACGTCCGCCTGCGCGGCGACGCGGCAGTCCTCGAGTACACGCGTCGTTTCGATGACGCGGCGGCCGATCCCGATCGGCTGCTGGTAAGCAAGGCCGAGATCGGAGCCGCCTGGGCGCAATGCGCTCCCGCGACGCTCGCGGCGCTCGATCTGGCGGCGGCGCGAATCCGCGCTTTCCACGAACACCAGCGACCTGCCGACTTCGATGCAACCGATAGCAACGGCGTGCGCCTGGGATGGCGGTGGACCGCAATCGAAGCAGTGGGGTTGTACGTGCCAGGCGGCACGGCCGCCTATCCGTCGTCCGTGCTGATGAACGCATTGCCGGCTAGGGTCGCCGGTTGCCGGCGGCTGGTCATGACGGTACCGGCACCAGGGGGAGTAATTGCGCCTCTGGTTCTCGCAGCGGCGCGAATCGCCGAGGTCGATGAGGTATGGCGGATCGGCGGGGCGCAGGCGATCGGCGCACTCGCCCACGGCACTGTCCGCATTGCGCCAGTCGACAAGATCGTCGGCCCCGGCAATGCTTATGTGGCTGCGGCAAAGCGCCGCGTCTTCGGACGGGTCGGAATTGACATGGTCGCCGGTCCTTCGGAGGTGTTGATCGTGGCCGATGCCGCCAACGATCCATCCTGGGTCGCCATCGATCTTTTGGCTCAGGCTGAGCACGATCCGGCGGCGCAATCCATCCTGATAACCGATGATCAGAGCTTCGCCAATGCAGTGACGGCGGCTGTTGATGCGCATCTTCAAACACTGCCGCGACGCGCCATTGCAGAGGCAAGCTGGCAACATAACGGTTGCATCGTCGTTGTTGAGGACCTGAATCGGGCGGCGGCGCTGGTGGACCGGGTGGCCCCCGAACATCTGCAACTTGCGGTCGACGCCCCGGACGAGTTTCTGTCCCGCATCCGCAATGCGGGATCGATTTTTCTCGGCCGTTTCACGCCAGAGGCGTTAGGCGACTATGTCGCAGGCCCGAACCATGTTCTGCCGACGGCCCGCAGCGCCCGCTTCTCCTCCGGTCTTGGCGTTCTTGATTTCATGAAGCGTTCAACCTTTCTTGGTTGCGACATGGGTGGTCTCGCTCGGCTGGGTTTGCCGGCCATCACGTTGGCGGAAGCAGAAGGTCTGCGTGCGCACGCCCTCTCAGTCTCGATCAGGCTAAACGCAGGGGAAGCGAATTGATCCGTGGAGCCGCGGGGCGATGAGCGAAGCTGGCGCCGCGTCGTCGAACAGCGGCGCCGGCAGCCGAGGCCATTGACCGTTTTCTGCCGGGAATGTCCGCGTGGCTGAACCGCCGTCGCCAGACCCTGAACGCGAGGATTTGTCGCAGACGCCAGCGGGCAACCCTGAAGGCGGCTCCAAAGATCGCATCATTCAGTTGTTTCTGGAAGATCCTGGGCGGATCCGCCTCAGCCCGACCGTGGAGCAAGAACGTAAGGCGGCCCTGTATGATTTGCTGGAGGAGAACCGCTTCGCGTTGAAGGGGCCGTTCCAGGGCCCATACGTGCTGCACCTGGCCGGCGAGGGCGAGCTCCTCAACTTTACCGTATGCGACAGGATGGATCTGCAGCTCACTCGCTTTTCTCTCCCACTCGGTACACTGCGCTCCATCATCAAGGACTACTTCCTGATTTGCGAAGGCTACTTCAACGCGATAAAGACGCTGACACCGAGCCGGATCGAAGCCATTGATATGGGACGACGCGGCCTCCACAACGAAGGTGCCCAACTTCTGCGTGAGCGTCTGGCCGAGAAGGTCGAGATTGATAAGAACACCGCCCGACGCTTGTTCACGCTGATCTGCGTGCTGCATATTCGACGGTGACGATGAGGAGCGCCCATCGATGGCATCCGCGCGACGCGGACCAGCCGCCCCACGCTCGATCTGGCGGACATCGAGCTTCCGCGAATGCGGGGCCGCCGCAGTCGCCTGCTCGTAGCCGCGCCGTTGTCCGCCCGCTCCACCGCCGTTCTCTTCGCGTGTACACATAATGCTGTTCGTTCAGCGATGGCCGAGGGCATCCTCAAACACCTTCTCGGACACCGCATCTTTGTCGATTCGGCGGGGGTGAGACCGGGCGATCTTGATCCTTTCGCAGTGCAGGTAATGGACGAGATTGGTATTGACATCGCCCGGCACCGACCGAAGGCGTTCGACGAACTGGAGGACGATTCTTTTGACGAGGTCATCTCGCTATCGCCGGAAGCGCAGCACCGGGCAGTTGACATGACGAGGGTGATGGCATGCGACGTCGTTTTCTGGAACACCTTTGATCCGACGATCGTCGAGGGCAACCGGGAGAACCGTCTGGATGCTTATCGGCAAGTCCGAGATCAGTTGATCCGACGCATCAGAGAGCACTTTGACATCATGCCAATGGCGGATCTCTGATTGCGGGAGGCTTGAACAAGGCTGTTCAAAGGCCCAACGTCTCAGCTTGTCACTTGCCTCGTTGTGCAATCGTAGATCTCAGGTCATGTCGGGCGGGGAAAGAAATGTCGACGAGTGAGATACCCGGGGAAGGCGAGGCAAGCGGTCGTAGCGCGCCTAAGTCTGCCTGGCAGAAGGCGCGACTGCCGTCGCTGACACCGTTATCGACTGCCGAGGAGGCGCTGGCCGACATCGTGATCGGCGGCGTCGAGCACCTACGCGGCAACGAGCGGTGCGTGCTGGCGCGTTCACACGAAGAGGGTATCCACCAGATGCGCGTGGCCGTCCGCCGGCTACGATCATGCATCGCCCTCTACCAGCGGTTTATTCCTGAAGAGCAGCGGATCTACATGAATGGAGAGCTTAAATGGCTGATCGGCGAGCTCGGCCCGGCACGTGATTGGGATGTGTTCGCGGGTCAAATAATGGCGCCTGTCCTTCGCCAACTGCCAAACGAGGAGAGGGTGGAAGCGCTGTCGCGGCACGTCGAGCGCCACCGCGACGACGCCTACGCTCGGGCACAGGCGGCTGTAGGGGCGCAGCGATACATTGGATTGGTGCTACTGCTGAGTTCTTGGGCGGAAGGCCGTGGCTGGCACGAGGGGGACGACAGCGGCACGACGGCAGCGATCAAGATAAAGGCCTCGGAGATTGCGCATCACCTGCTTCATGATATTTACGAAGGCATGCTCGGCGCTGGCGCTGGTTTCGAAGAGCTGAATTCCGAGGAACGGCACAAGGTGAGAATACAGCTCAAGCAACTCCGCTACGCCACTGAGTTCTTTTCTAGCCTGTATCCGAAACGTAGAGTGACTCCGTACTTAACGGCTATGAAATCGTTGCAGGATCAGCTGGGAACCAACAACGACATCGACGTTGCGCGGAAACTACTGAAGCGGGTCGTCAAGGGTACGCGCGGCAAAGAGCGGTCTAATCTGGCCTATGCTGCGGGAGTGGTGGTCGGCTGGCACAGCCACGTCGGCGATGGCCGCGAAAAAGGAAGTGATCGACGCGTGGCAGCGGCTCGTTGCCCGGGAACCCTATTGGGAGCCGGTGACGACCATGCCCTCGGTTTCCGCAGCCTCCGGAGCCCCGGCTGGACCGGTACTCGCTCAACCTCAGGCGAGTGCGCCGGAGTGCAACGGAATCCGGCGCCGAAAAGCCGAGCCTGTTAGCCAAACCCGTGCCGTCGCGCCGGCGTGTCGTCCGCCGCACCTGATCGCACAGGGTCATTGTATTCCTGCAAGGCACAGCGCCAGCGCCATTCGCCACTCCGGGACTCCGACACCAAACGCTTCCCGGACGGCGCGCGTATCAAGCGCCGAGAACGGCGGTCGCGACGCCAACGTTGGAAATTCCGCCGATGGCACCGCACGCAAGCTGGGCGTGCTACGGCCGCGCGCCGCGTGAAGCGCGAAAGCCGCAACGGCAAAGTCGTAGCGTGAACACCAGCCATCGCCTGCCAGATTGTAGGTGCCGCCTCGGTCGCGCAGCGCCGCCGCTCCCCCGAGCGCCCAGCAGGCGGCAAGAATTTGCGCGGTCGCGTCGGCCAGGGACGATGCCCAGGTGGGACAACTGTGCTGATCGTCTACAATCGCCAACTGCTGTTGGTCCGGCAGGTCGAGGCGCAACAGAGCGGCGAGAAAGGTACGGCCGCGCGCGCCATAGACCCAGCTGGTACGCAAGATTAGGTGCGCTCCGCCCACCGCACCGATCGCTTCTTCACCAGCCAGCTTGCTGCGGCCATAGGCGCTGAGCGGCTCTGGAGGGTCGTCCTCGCGAAATGGGCGCGGCGCACCTTCGGCAGTGCGATGCACCCGGGTTCCGAAGACATAATCGCTGGAATAATGGACCACCGCCGCACCCGCGCGCTTCGCCTCCTCGGCCAGAACGCCCGGGGCAGTGCCGTTGATCGCCATTGCCAGATCCGCTTCTTCCTCCGCCCGATCGACGGCGTTATACGCTGCGGCGTTGACGATCAACGAAGGGGTGTGGGTTCGGACGGCTCGGCTCAGGGCAGCGGCGTCAGCGAGATCAACGTCGCGTCGGGTGAGAGGAATGACCGGCCCCAGCGTCGCCAACGCACGCCGCAGTTCTCGGCCAGTTTGTCCCTCCGCGCCAAAGAGCAGGATCGGACCCGTGTGCCGCGATTGCCTCATCCGCGATGCTCGAGGCCGCACCGGCGAATCGCTCCCGCGGCGCAGATGATGCAGCTTCGTTCCACCCGTAAATGGATCAAAGCCTCCTCCTGCCATCTCCCTCGCGTGCGGCGTGGATCATAAGCAGTATTTGCAGCATGTCGATGATCCGTTAGCCTCGGGACATGGTTCCCCCTGAAGCCTCTACCCGGAAAAACAGCCCGCTTCCAATCCGGCCATCCGAGCCAGAGCCGGCGCCGGCCAGCCCACATGTCTGGCTGGTGATCGGCGACAAGCTGGGCGACAATGCGCAGGTAGAGGTTGTCGCCGAGGCCCTCGGCTGGCCCATCGAACGCAAGGTCCTGCGCTTTCTCGCGCAGTACCAGACTGGCAAGCCGCCGTTCAAACCCTCGTTGTATCACGTCGACCGGTCAGCTTCCGACGTGCTCGACCCCCCCTGGCCGGACCTGGTGCTGACTGTGGGCCGAAGGCCATCGATGGCGGCGATGTGGATCAAGGCTCAGTCGGGTGGCCGTACCAAAGTGGTGATCGTCGGCCGACCGCGTCGGATGTTGCGCGACTTTGATCTGGTGCTGGCGACTCCACAGTATCGGCTGCCGGAGCGTGACAACGTGATGCGCCTGGATCTGCCGCTGATGCGTGTCGATCCTGACAAGGTCGCGGCGGGAGCCGCCGCATGGCGGGAGCGTCTGGCTTCACTGGCGCGACCACTCACCGCGGTATTTGTCGGCGGGCCAACCAAGCCGTTCGTGTTTAACGCCGCCGTCACCCGTGCCTTCCTGGCGGCACTGCGCGAAAGCACCGGTAGCGCCGGAGCGTTATTCGTCTCTACCAGTCGACGAACGCCACCGGACATCGTCGCCACGCTCGAGGCAGAGCTGCCGGCCGGCAGCCGGCTGTTTTGCTGGACGCCGAATGCCACCGACAATCCCTATCAGGGGCTGCTCGGGTTGGCCGACCGCTTTGTTGTGACTGGCGACAGCGTTTCAATGCTGGTCGAGGTTGCTCGTCTTGGTAAGCCGCTCGCCCTATTCCCGCTTCCGGTATCGCCCGGTCCTTGGCCAAGCCTGAGAAAGCGGCTGGCCGACATCTTCCAGCCCGCTGCGGGCGGCGACGGCGGCGGACCACTCACCTGGCTCGGCGACGCTTTCTATGACTGGGGCCTGATCGGTTACTCGCGGGAATTCGAGGCCGTGCATCGAGCTTTGATTGATGGCGGCTTTGCCGTTCCCCTCGGTCGGCCCTTCAACACAGCAGCGTCACCCGCCCCCGACAATGTGCCGAAAGTCGCTTCCCGAATCCGCGCGATGTTCAACCTCAGGTGAGGGCGCCTTGCCGCCCGCCCACGCTTCTGCTACATCGCTAGGTATCGCAGATGCAGCAATCAGTGGAATGCCGCTCGTGAAACCAACCGTCTTTATCCAGACCAACCACAAGCAGATCGTCGGTGCGCTGGTAGCCGAATACTCGCTGCGCCGTAACTCCAAGAGCCCGGATGCGTTCGACGTGCGCATCATGCACACCAAGGACTACCCATTCCTTTGGGAGCGCGAGGGCCTGGAGTACCTGCGCGACGGGGTGACCCGGCAGTGGCACATGGAAGACCTGCAGTCATTTACCCCGACCCGCTTCCTGCCGCCGCAGCTGATGGGCTATGAAGGCCGGGCGGTGGCCATCGACCCGGACGTGTTCGCGGTTGGCGACGTTTGCGACCTGCTCTCACGCGACATGCGGGGGGCAGCGGTGATGGCTCGCCCGCGCTCCGGCTATAAGGAGAAAAAGGGCGTCATGGCGACGAGCGTGATGCTGCTGGATTGCAGCAAGCTCTCGCACTGGAACGTCGAGCGCGACTTCGCCGCACTGTTCGAGCGGACGCGTGATTACGCCAAGTGGATCGGTCTGTTGTATGAACCGCGGGAGTCGATCGGGGTTTTGGAGAACGAGTGGAACGACCTCGACAAGCTGACGCCGGCGACGAAGATGGTCCACATGACCAAGCGCAAGACGCAGCCGTGGAAGACGGGGTTGCCGGTGGATTTCATGCCGCCGGAGAAGCCATCGGGATTCGTCGTGCTGGGCTGGATCAATCAGGTCCGGCGCAGAGTGTTCGGCGACTACGCCTTTCTAGGCAGCTACGTGCCGCATCCCGATCCAAATCAGGAGCGATTCTTCTTTGGGCTGCTTCGGGAATGCGTGGATAAGGGCATCGTCAGCGAGGACCTGCTTCGAGACGAGATGAAGCAGAACCACGTTCGTCACGACGCATTTCAGGTTCTGGAAAAGACGGTCCCGCTCGCCGCTTGAAACGGCAGCGCAAGTTGGATCGCGCCTGCGACACCGTAGGCTTTATTGCAGGCCGTTGAGAAAGGCTTGAGCCTGTTCCCGGATCGCCGCCAATCGCTCCGCCGGCATCTGGTCGAGGTTCTTCAGGATGAGCGTCATCCGCTGGTTACTTCGCAAACGATCGCGGTTTTCAGCCAGGAAGTTCCAGTAGAGAAAGTTAAATGGACACGCTCCAGGCCCGGTTGCACGGCGAACGTCGTATTGGCAATGGCGGCAGTAGTCGGACATCCGGTCGATGTACTTGCCGCTCGCCGCATAGGGCTTCGAAGCCATTATTCCGCCATCGGCGAACAGCGCCATGCCCTGGGTATTGGGCAGCTCCACCCATTCGTACGCATCGGCATATACAATCAAGTACCACTCGCACACTTCCTTAGGAGCCAGGCCCGCGAGTAAAGCGAAGTTGCCGGTTACCATCAACCGCTGGATGTGGTGCGCATAGGCTTCCCGTTTCGTCTGGCCGATGCATTGGGCAAGACAGTTCATCTCCGTCTCGCCTGTCCACCAGAACGCCGGCAGCGGCCGTGATGCGCCAAGGTAGTTAGTTGCAGCATAACCTGGCATCTTCAGCCAGTAGATGCCGCGAACGTATTCTCGCCAGCCCAGGATCTGGCGGATGAACCCCTCAACCGCATTGAGCGGCGCCCTTCCGGCTTTGAACTCCGCCTCAGCCCGACGACACACATCGATGGGATCAAGTAGACCCGCATTGAGATAAAGACCGATCCGGGCGTGATACAGCGTGGGCGCGTTCTGCCGCATGGCGTCCTGGTAGTCACCGAAGTGCGGAAGGGCGTTCCGCAGAAACTGGCTGAACGCCGTTTCGGCGTCGTCGGCGCTTACCGCGAATTCAAACGGCTCGACGTCTCCGAAGTGCTGGGTGAATCTGCTTTGCACTAGATCGATCACCGCGCGAGTCGACACGTCCGCTGCGAAGCGGGAGGGGGGCGGTAGCTGCAAGCTATCCGGCAACCTCCTGCGGTTATCGGCGTCGAAGTTCCAGCGTGCTCCTACCGGTTCTCCGCTGTCCTCCATCAGCAGACCGGTGCGCTTGCGCATTTCTCGATAAAAGAACTCCATCCGCAACTGCCGACGACCGCATGCCCACGTCGAGAAAAAGCGGTGCGAGGCGATGAACCGGTCGTCAGGTCGGAGTTCCACCGGCACACCGCAGGCCGTCTCCCAGCTCTGCATGTCTTCCCAGATGCGCCATTCGCCCGGCTCAGTGACGACAACCCGTTCAGGAGCATGCCGGCGAACAGCGGCAACAAGTTCGCTGCGGAAGCTGTGCGTGTTATGGGGGTCGTCGAGCGTCCGGTAGTCAACGTTGATGCCTTTATCGCGCAACACTTGCGCGAAATGCCGCATCGCCGAGAGGATAAAGACGATTTTCTTGGGATGGTGCCGGACATAGGTGCACTCCCCCATCACTTCCGTCATCAGCACGACGTCCGCCGCCGGATCGAGATCGCCGAGGCTGGATAGATCGCGGGAGAGCTGGTCGCCCAGCACAAAGCGAAGCGCCCCTCGCTGCTGCATTACTTCTCCGCCGGCAGCGGTTCCAGGGGAGACGCAAGCTGAACTCCGAGAACCCGAGCCGCTAAACCTTCGCCCGAAAGGAAGGCATCCTCGATGCGCCCGCCCAGGCACCAGTCGCCGGCGGCGCCAATGCACAACTCGGCGTCATAGAGCCACGGCTCCTTCAGCGGAACCTCCGCCCGCGCATAACGCCAACGGTGCGCCGAGAGGACCAGGGGATCGCCCAGGTCGGCACCGGTAATCGCGGCCATGCTGCGGGCCAGCATCACTGCGACGGTTGCCGGTTCATCTTCCAGATGCGCATTGGACCATTCGGCAGATGCATGCAGCACCAGAGCTTCGGCTTGCCCACGTCCAGGCTTCGAGGAATTGCGACAGATCCACGAAAGCGGGCCGTTTAAAACGAAGGCGCCGTGGAACGGCAAAGCCAACGGGCGTTCAGGCGCGATCAGGACCGCCCAGCATGGCTGCATCTTCGCCTGGGCGGCACGAGCAGCGAGGTCAGGTGAAGCGCCTAGCAGCGGCACCGCCTGTGGTGCGGGCAGCGTCAACAGCAGGGTGTCATAAGGACCCGCACGCTCGCCGCATGCGAAGAACAGCCACCAGCCATCGCCGCGCCGCTCCGCCCCGGTCAGCCTGCGCCCAAGGACGAGCGGCAGCCCGTCGGCAAGCTTGCGAGCAAGCGCGCTGGTGGAGGGCATCGGCACCCAGCGTTCGTCAGAACTGCATATCGCCATGGCGCCGCTATCGCCGATGACGACGATGCGACCGCCCCAGCGTGCTACGAGCCCATCCGAGCGCCAACGTTCAACGATACGGCAGAAGCGCCTATGGCGGGCAGTAAAATACTGGGCGCCGTGATCGAAGAAGATGCCATTTTCACGGCGGGAGGATATGCGCCCTCCGGGTGCGCGACCCTTGTCGAAGATGGTGACGGCATGGCGATGAGCTGCGAGCAGTCGCGCGCAAGCCAGACCGGCAATGCCCGCACCAATAACCGCAACGCGCGGCAGCCGGTTTGCAGTACGCATCAGCCCTTGGTTCGGACCGTGCCGCGACCACCATCCACCGACAGTACCTGGCCGGTGATCCAGTCACTGTCGCCCGTTAGAAAAAAAGCCGCTGCGGCAGCTATATCATCCGCCTCGCCAAGCCGAGGCAAAGGGTGGAGGGCGGCAATCGACTTCGCCATTTGCTCGCTCGATGTTAATGCCGCCGCCAATGGCGTTCGCACTAGGCTGGGGGCTATACAATTCACGCGAACCTCCGGTGCCAAGTCGGCGGCGAGTGAGCGCGTCAATGCTTCAACTGCACCTTTTGCCGCGGCGATAACTGGGTGATTGGGAAAGCCTGAACCGGCGGCGACGGAGGAGAACAGCACGACCGAACCGCGAGCAAGCCTCAACGCTTGCTCTGCTGCCTGTATCGCCAGTGCCGCACCCACCACGTTGAGTCTGAACGCAGCGAGGAAGTCGTCGGCGGTGGCGCGCTTGAGCGGCTTCAGAACGATTGAACCGACGCACCACGCCAGGCCGGAGAGCCCGCCACCTGAAGCGGAAGCCTCAGCGACGGCGTTGGCGAGCGAGGCCTCATCCGCCGCGTCGCAGACCGTGTAGCGGCAGCCGCCCAACTTCGCCGAGCACTGCGCCAACCGTTCAGGGTCTCGGGCAGCAATGTGTATAGGCAATCCTCGGACCAAAAGTCGGCTGGCGAGCGCTGCTCCAACTCCGCCGGAGCCCCCGAAGATCAGAATGGGTGCGGTCATCTCGTTGGATTCCGTATATGCAATACGCAGCTGATACGTGGCGAAATGGCGAGAGGATCGCTGCCGTGCCCGCCACAAGGGTTTGAGGATGCAGGCAAGCGAAACAAGCAAGACACGGGAGCTCAGCGGAACCGCGGCGGTAGGTGGGCCGCCGTATCGAGCGCCGCGCGAAGAGTTTCCCATCCTGTCACGGCCGGTAAATGGCAGGCCGTTGGTGTGGCTTGATACCGCCGCCACGGCTCAGAAGCCTCGCCGTGTGCTCGATGCGATGCGCAGCTTCTCTGAAACTCGTTATGCCAATGTCCATCGAGGTGTTCACACCCTCGGCTACGCAGCAACACAGGCCTACGAAGAAGCACGCCTGCGAGTAGCACAGTTCATCGGCGCCAGCGGGGCCGATGAAGTGATTTTTGTTCGGGGCGCTACCGAAGCGATCAACCTGGTCGCCGCCAGCTTTGGCCGCAGCTTCATCTCGTCCGGCGATGAAATCATCGTCACTGAGTTGGAGCATCACTCGAACATCGTGCCCTGGCAGTTGCTACGGGAGTCCACTGGTGCGGTGCTGAAGGTTGCACCGATCGCGGACGACGGCACCCTCGACCTTGTCCAGCTGGAGGCGATGCTGGGATCACGCACTCGTCTGGTCGCGGTCACTCATGTCTCCAACGTACTGGGCACCGTGCTGCCGATTGCTACGATCGCACGGATGGCGCACGCGGTGGGTGCCCACTTGCTGGTCGACGGTTGTCAGGCGGTGCCGCACCGCTTCGTCGACGTTCAGGCAATCGGCGCTGATTTCTACGCTTTTTCCGCCCACAAAATGTACGGGCCGACGGGCATCGGGGTGTTGTGGGGGAGGCGCGAGCTGCTGGCTGCAATGCCGCCCTATCAAGGCGGTGGAGAGATGATCGCCTCCGTCACCTTCGAGCAAACGACGTTAAAGCATCCACCGCATCGCTTCGAGGCGGGTACGCCACCCATCATTGAGGCGAACGGCCTTGCTGCCGCCTGCGACTATCTGACCGACCTCGGCCTCGCGAGGATCTGCGGGCACGAAGCCGCGCTTCGAGCTTACGCCCTTGAGGGCTTGGCAACGGTACCTGGCCTGCGCGTTATAGGGGCAGGAGGTAACCACGAAGATGGGCGGGCGGGGATCATTTCGTTTACCATGGATGGTGTCCATCCGCACGACGTCGCCACCGTCCTCGACGGCTCGGGCATCGCGATCCGAGCTGGCCACCATTGCGCCCAGCCGCTGATGCAGCGCTTGAGCGTGCCAGCGACGGCGCGCGTCTCGTTCGGCCTTTACAACACGACGGAAGATGTCGACGCACTGGTGGCAGGACTGGGCGAAGTTGGCGAGGTGTTCGGTTGATGCGCGATGATTTACGGGACCTCTATCAGTCGGTGATCCTGGAGCACGCGCGTGCACCGCACAACTTTCACAGGCTTGAAGACGCCAGTCTCAGTGCGCACGGTGACAATCCGATGTGCGGCGATCAGCTGACGGTGTTTCTGAGACTTGACGATGGGGTCATCGCCGAAGCGGGTTTCATCGGCCATGGGTGCGCGATTGCGCTCGCATCTGCTTCGCTGATGACCGATCTGCTGCGCGGCCGCTCGGCAGCTAGGGCGGAACAGCTGTTTGCTGCGTTGGAAACCATGTGCGGCACCAACCACCCCGACGAGGTTGACGTGCCGGAACAAGATCGGGCGGCGGTGGATCAGCTGCGCGTGCTGTCTGGAGTGCGGGCGTTCCCCGTCCGGATCCGCTGCGCAACGTTGGCGTGGCACACGATGCGGGCTGCGCTACACGGTAAAAGCCACGCAAGCAGTGAGTGAAATGAGCACCGGCGACGACGGCATGCAGACCCTCGTCGCCGGATCGCTCGTAAAGAACGTCAGGCCGCAGCGCCGGCGAAGACTGTCGTGGCACTGCCACCGTCGACGACATGCACGCTGGTAGCGGCGATTGAAGCGACAAGATCGGCGATGTCCTTCGGTGAAAACGAGCGGAAGGTAGTCGTCTGCGACGGCAACGCTTTCTCCGCATCGGTAATCGAAGGTGGGTTGGCTTGCGCGCCGTTCTCCATGCCCGCCAGTCTTGTGCGTTCCGCGACCGTCATCAGCACCTTCGCCGCCGTCTCAGCGATTTGATCGGCTGTGTAGTCGCCGGCCTGAGCGACCACGGGACCGGTGCGCCCATATACCGAGGTCACGGATCCGGTGGGCAGTTGGTTCCAATCGATGAGCTTCGGCTGCCCATCGGACTGATCCTTGATGACCAGCTTGTCGCCAGCCGCCGGTACTCCTTTGGTCGCATAGCCAAGATCAGCCCGAAGCTGGGGATCGTTAGTGACAGTGGGAAGTCCGACATCTGCCTTGCTCAAAACCACTGCGCCAGTGCGGCCGGCTACGCTGGAAACTGCAGCGGCCGGCGCCAATGCCGCCACCATGTCGCGCACATCGGCAGGAGCAAAGCCGCGGACGGTGACGGAGGTGGCAGCAGTCTTTTCGGCGGCGGTCACCCGGATCGGGTTGACCTGCGCTCCGGCAGCAATCCCGGTCAGCTTCGTCCGCTCCGTCGCCGTCATCAGCACCTTGTTAGGGGTGTCTGTGATCTGTTCGGCGGTGTAATCGCCCGCCTGGGCGACCACCGCCCCTCCACGGCCGTAGACGGAGCTTACCGAAGCTGTGCCGCTCGCAAGTTGATTCCAATCGACAATCTTCGGCTGGCCATCGGTCTGATCCCTGATGATCAGCTTGTCGCCAGAGGCCGGTGCGGCCTTGACTGAATATCCGAAGTCCGCCCTGATCTGAACATCGTCGGTGACGTTCGCAAGTCCGACGTCGGTCTTCCCAAGCGTAACCGTGCCAACGCGGCCGGCTACACTGGTAACGGGTGCTGCGGGGGAGAGCGCGGCGACCATGTCCCGCACGTCGGCTGGGGCGAAGCCGAAGACGACGGTGGAGGACGCATTGCTCTTCTCAACTGCAACTGCAAAGACGCGGACGCCTTTCAGGCGGTTTTGCGACTTCTCGCTCGCTCCAGATAGGGAGCAAGATATTGCCCAGTGAAACTCTCAGGCGTCGCCGCGACCGCTTCCGGAGTGCCACAAGCGATTAGCCGGCCGCCGCCTGACCCGCCCTCGGGCCCGAGGTCGACGATCCAGTCGGCCGTCTTGATCACGTCGAGGTTGTGTTCGATGACAATCACCGTGTTCTTCTGCTCGACGAGCGCGTGCAGCACCTCCAGCAGCTTTCTTACATCTTCGAAATGCAGCCCTGTCGTCGGTTCGTCAAGAATGTAGACAGTTTTGCCTGTCGCCCGGCGGCTTAGTTCCTTCGCCAGCTTGACCCGCTGCGCCTCGCCGCCGGAGAGCGTCGTCGCCTGCTGGCCCAGGTGGATGTAGCCGAGCCCCACCCTCTGCAAGGTCGCCAGTTTGTCGCGGATTGCCGGGACCGCCTTGAAGAATTCCTTGCCTTCCTCCACGGTCATGTCGAGGACGCCCGAGATGGACTTGCCGCGAAAGGCAATCTCCAGAGTTTCGCGGTTGTAGCGCTTGCCCTTGCAGACATCGCACTGCACGTAGACATCCGGCAGGAAGTGCATCTCGATCTTGATGACACCATCGCCCTGGCAGGCCTCGCAGCGCCCGCCCTTGACGTTGAACGAAAACCGGCCGGGGCGGTAGCCGCGCGCCTTGGCTTCCGGCAGTTGCGCGAACCAGTCGCGGATCGGGGTGAAGCAGCCGGTGTACGTGGCGGGATTGGAGCGGGGGGTGCGGCCAATTGGCGACTGGTCGATATCCACCACTTTGTCGATCAGTTCCAGACCGTCGATGCGGTCATGCTCGCCGGCATGCTCTCGCGCGCCCATCACCCGGCGTGCCAGCGCTTTGTATAATGTCTCGATGACCAGCGTCGACTTGCCGCCGCCGGAGACGCCGGTGACGCACGTGAATGTGCCCAGCGGAAAAGAAACGGTGAGGTCCTGCAGGTTGTTGGCGCGCGCGCCGACCACGGTCAGTGCGAGCTGCGGGCGCGGCGGCCGCCGGCGCTCCGGACGCGGGATCTGCCGCAGGCCCGCCAGATACTGGCCGGTAAGGCTTTCGGCCGACGCGATCACCTGCTCCGGCGTGCCGTGCGCCACCACTTGGCCGCCGTGCACGCCAGCGCCTGGTCCCATATCAATCAGGTAGTCGGCAGAGCGGATCGCGTCCTCGTCGTGCTCGACGACGACCACCGTGTTGCCGATGTCGCGCAGGCGCTTCAACGCCGCGAGCAGTCGGTCATTGTCGCGCTGGTGCAGGCCGATGGAGGGCTCGTCCAGCACATAAAGCACGCCGGTGAGCCCGGAACCGATCTGCGAGGCCAGGCGGATGCGCTGGCTCTCTCCGCCCGACAGCGTGCCGGACGCGCGGCTCAGCGTCAGGTAGCCAAGCCCGACGTTGGCGAGAAAGCCCAGCCGTTCGTTGATCTCCCGCAGGATGCGCCGTGCGATCTCGCGGCGCTGCGGATCGAGGATCTTCGTCGAGCGCGCCAAACCACGTCGCCGCGCGCCTCGATCGACATCTCCGAGATCTCGGTGATGTCGCGGCCTGTCACCTTCACCGCCAGTGCCGCCGGCTTCAGCCGCTTGCCGGCGCAGGTCTCGCAACGGGTAACCGTCTGGAAGCGGGAAAGCTCGTCGCGGATCCAGGCGGATCCGGTCTCCTTCCATCGCCGTTCCATGTTCGGAATGACGCCCTCGAACGGCTTCTTCACCTGATAGTCGCGGACACCATCCTCGTAGCGGAAGTTCACCGACTCGTGCCCCGAGCCGTATATGATGATGCCGCGCACCTTTTCCGGCAGTTTGTGGAACGGCGTGCTGAGCGCGAAGCCGAAGTGCGCTGCCAGCGCGTCGAGGGTCTGGCGGTAGTATTGCGAGGTGCTGTTGGCCCACGGTGCCACCGCGCCCTGGTTCAGCGACAGCCGGTCGTCGGGGACGACCAGCTCGGGATCGAAGTACATCTCGGTGCCGAGCCCATCGCAGGCCGGGCAGGCGCCGAACGGGTTGTTGAACGAGAACAGGCGCGGCTCGATCTCATCGATGGTGAAGCCGGAGACCGGGCAGGCGAACTTCGCCGAGAAGGTCGTCCGCTCGCCGCTGTCGGCGTCCTCGGCGAAGGCGAGGCCATCGGCGAGGCCGAGCGCCGTTTCCAGGCTCTCCGCCAACCGCGGTCCGAGGCTGGAGCGGACGACAAGGCGGTCGACCACCACCTCGATGTCGTGCTTCTTCTTCTTGTCGAGGGCGGGTACGGCATCGATCTCCAGCAGCGCGCCGTCAACCTTCACCCGCTGAAAGCCGCGCCGTTGCAGGTCGGCCAGCTCCTTGCGGTACTCACCCTTGCGGCCGCGCACGACCGGCGCCAGCAGCAGCAGCCGGCGGCCTTCCGGCATTGCCAGCACGCGATCGACCATCTGGCTCACCGTCTGGCTTTCGATCGGCAGGCCGGTGACGGGCGAGTGCGGCACGCCGACGCGTGCCCACAGCAGCCGCATGTAGTCGTAAATCTCGGTGACCGTGCCGACGGTCGAGCGCGGGTTCTTCGAGGTGGTCTTCTGTTCGATGGAGATCGCCGGCGACAGGCCCTCGATCGAATCGACGTCCGGCTTCTGCATCAGCTCCAGGAACTGGCGGGCGTAGGCGGAGAGCGATTCGACGTAGCGCCGCTGCCCCTCGGCGTAGATGGTGTCGAACGCGAGGCTGGACTTGCCGGAACCCGACAGGCCGGTGATCACCGTCAGCTTGTCGCGGGGAATCTCGACGTCAATGTCGCGCAGATTATGCTCGCGCGCGCCGCGGATGACGATTTTATCCATGCCTTCTCCCAGGTGGAGCAGCGCCGCAGGATACGCCGGCTGGCGGCGGCGAGGTAGTCCCGCGCGCCCCGTCCGCCGGCGCCGCTGCCGGATGTACGCTCAGCCCGCAGCGGCGGACCGGAAACGGCGCCGCGCAGTTGCCGGTGGCGGGCGGGCTGGCTTTGGTTGTACTCTCGCCCCGGCGCGACCAGGCGCGACGGCTTCAACCGGGAGGGAACGCGGGCGGATCGGACGGTGGCGCGGCAGCGCCGCCCGACGGCAGCAGCCTGCGGCGAAAGCAGATGGCAGGTTCGGTCAACAAAGTCATTCTCGTCGGTAACCTCGGGCGCGATCCGGAGGTGCGCAACACCCAGGACGGCGCCAAGATCGTGCATCTGTCGGTCGCCACCTCGGAGACCTGGAAGGACCGCGGCTCGGGCGAGCGCAAGGAGCGTACCGAGTGGCATCGGGTGGTCATCTTCAACGACCGGCTGGGCGAGATCGCCGAGCGCTATCTGCGCAAGGGCTCAAAGGTCTATCTGGAGGGCACGCTGCAGACGCGCAAGTGGGCGGGCCAGGACGGCCAGGAACGCTACACCACGGAAGTCGTGCTCGGCCGCTTCCGCGGCGAACTCACCCTGCTTGACGGCCGCGAGGGCGGGGGTGGCGGCGGAGGCTTCGGCGGCGGAAGCGGCGGTTACGGCGGCGGCGACAGCTACGAGCCCGCCGCCCCCCGCGGCGGCACCGGCCGAACCGACCCCGCCGGCCCCCTACCCGACTTCGACGACGAGATCCCGTTCTGAGCCGGGGGCGGTAGCGCGACACCGCCTGCCGCCTATTGCGGTCCCGTTGTCGTCAGAAAAGGACCGGAAAGGTGCTCGGCCGGTACCGAAAAAATGGCGTAAGCTGTTGAGGTGCTTATTGTTCTAATTTGAACGACCCGAATATGTCGTCATCTGTCGTCAATTGCGTCCGAATGGCGAAATCGTGCCGACGCGGCTTGCGCCAAAAGAACAGTAAGGCAACTTGTAACATGGATACGGTCGTTTATCAACCTTCGACTCTCCTGAATGAAGAGGACGCTGCATCCGCTGCATCCCAATCCCGACATCTGTGTTTGTCGGCGACACTGTCCGCTGTCGAAGGCTAGACCGGACATGGCGCCCTGACCCGCATTGATCGCTGTTGACTCAAAGCGGACACGGCAACTCAGATCAGCGCCGAAGCTATGCTGTGAAGGTAGCCTCGCTGGGTTGCCATAGCTCGTTGCGCGCTCTTGCGCTCAAGATGCGGGCCTGTGTGCGACTTGGGATCACTCACGGCTTCTCGAAGAGGACGCCAAGAACGGGCCAGATGCCTGATATGTGCGGCAGAAGCCCGGGCGTTTTGGAGAGCAAAATCGGCGGGAAGTCACCGCTGATCTCGAGACTCTCAAGGATAACGTTGTCGGGCTCAACACGCAGGCGCTTGAAGAAACGATTCTGGTCAGAAGCTTCGGCGATCACCGGCCTCCCGTTGAGTTTCTTTTCGACGTCCTTGAGCGAAACACGATTGCCGATGACGAGGAACTGCTTGTCCAGAGCCATAGGCTCGGCACTATGACCGCTAACCTCAACAAGGCCGCCGGCCCCCGACAGGATTGACGAAATTGCGGACTCTCCGCCGCATTCGGCTATCTCCGCCTCTGAGGTCTGTCCTCCAACTGTCTTTCGGCTGTCATAAAGGACACCAACAACCTTTTTCAACGTGAGGGTCGAAAATTTTGCCACGACCGGAGCCGCGGTACGGCGCGGGTTGATGGCGCTGGCCGTCAACACGGCGACGTCGTTGTGATTGTCCGCAACCTGAAGACGCCGCGCGAGAATCCGGCTCTCGTGCAGGGCGATTACGAGCGAAAGGGGCGTCGGCTTCGCGTGATCCCTGACGAGCAGCAGATCGCCCGGACGGGCCACTGGCTCGAGCGTCGGCGTTGTCAGCCTGAAAACAAAATGGTCCTTCAGTTCGACAGGTAGCGCGCTATCCGTCGTGAAGGTCAGATCGACGCAGCCGTCGGCAATACGTCCGTCAGTCAGCGCCGCGGCGGTGCCAAGCAACCGGAGACTCCACTCGCTGACCTTTGTCTTGTGACCTTCGGGAAGCGTCACAGATGGCGGAAATGCGTGGAGGGCGGTCAGGCCGCCATGGAGCGCTCGGTGATCGCGTACGATCCGAAAGCAGCGTTCGAGCGCGGGCCGTAACTCCTTCCGCCAGTGTTTTTCGACGTCACTCGCGAGCTATGCTGGAATTTGGGTGACGCTGTGATCAGGCGGCGTTCTGTGCTGGCGTGTTGATCACCTCGACGCCGTTCCGGAATATGACGCCCTGGACGACCTTGGGCAACTGGTTCTCACCCTTCAGCCTGCGCCATGTCTTGGCGGCGGCGATGACGAGCTTGAACACCATCAGCCGGGCGGTGTCCTGGGACAACGCGCCCTTGGTGCGGACGGTTCGGTGCCGCACCGTGGCGAACAACGCTCGATCGGGGTTGGACGTGCAGGTGATCCCAGTGCTCGGCCGGGAAGTCGTAGAATGTCAGCAACGCGTCGCGGTCCTTGACCAGGCAGCGGGTGGCCGCCTTGTCGTATTTCGCCGCATACTTCTCGGCGAACGTCGTGATCGCCGTCTCGGCCGTCGCACGATCCGGCGCCGTCCAGATCTCGCGAAGGTCTGCCTCGGCCGCCGGCTGGACGGACTTGGGCAGCTTGTCGAGCACATTGGCGGCTTTGTGCACCGGCCAGCGCTGATGGCGGGTGGTCGGCGACACCTCAAAGGGCCTTCAGAAGCCGAGCGCCCCGTCGCCGGTGGCGAGTTCGGGCGCGTGATGGCCAGGCCGCGCGCCTTGAGATCGACCAGCAGTTCCCGCCAGCTCTGCGCTCCCGCATATGCCCACCTGAAAGCCGACCAGTTCCTTCTTGCCCTCGGGCGTCGCGCCGATCAGCACCAGCATGCATTCGGCCTGTGTCCCATGCGGGCCTGCAGGTAGACGCCGTCGGCCTAGACGTACACGTAGCGCCGGGCGACAGCACGTGCCGCTGCCAATGCGCATAATCCGCCTCCCCACTCGCCCGCAGCCTGGCGATCACTGATGGCGACAGGTTCGGGGCATCGGCGCCGCAGCGCCGCCAGCGCCTCCTGGAAATCGCCCATCGAGACCCCGCGCAGATAGAGGATCGGCAGCGCTATCCAGCTCGGCGTCCGCCGCGCCCAGCGTGGCAGGATCGATGAGGTGAAACGGATGCGCTCAGCCTCTCCGGCGCCGCGGTCGCGCAGCTCACCTGTCGCACTTTGACCGGACCGATCCCGGTCTGGATCACCCGCTCCGGCCCCAACCCGTGCCGCACCAGGCGCTCGCGCCCATCGGGCAGGTTAGCTCGCCTTTCAGCGCGGCCAGGAACGTCTCAGCCTCCGCCTCGATGGCCTGGCAAGCAGCCGGCGTGCGCCGCCCCTCAGCATGGCGGTCACCGGGTCGTCGATCGTCTCGGACTGACAGAGGGCGACAACGGCGTTATTCCTCGTCACGGCGTATCGCCCCTTCGGGGAGGTTCAGGCAGGCTTCCACCTACTCGATACGCCGCCCTTCTCACAGAGCCATCACCCAGTTTCGGCCATAGCTCGTCACTCGCCTCGTTCATGCTGAAGTCGACGCCCGAATGATGCGAATCCTCCATCCACTGATCTCCTTGCGCCCCCTTGGCCAGAGCCGAGACCAGAGTCTTGAAAACAGGACGGTTCCAGGGATCTATACCGGCGTTGTGCAGTTCAGAGATTTTTTCACGGCAAGCGCCCATCACTGCCGCCGGAACGCTTGGATCGATGCCGCGAAGCATAAGTTTCAGCATGCCTTCCGTGAACTCGCGGGCGGCCGCGATATAGTCCTTGGCGGCGATAGGCGTTTTCGCTTTCTGCGCGGCCGCCCATTTGCGATCGAGCCTGTCGCCCTCAATAACTCCGATATGGCCGAACTCCTCGCTCGCGGCGCAGATGTGGGCCTTGCGGCCGGTGATGCCGAGTAGGTTCATCTGCTGCAGGAATTGTTCGTCGTGCGTCGTAAGGAGGATCTGCACACCGGGCGCTGTTTTCTGCAGTTTCGCGATCTGCTCGGCCCAGCGCGACCGATGCTCGGTGTCGAAGGTTTGTTGCGGATCGTCCAACATGATGACCGGAAACACGTCGCCACCTATCTGCTCGATCGCTTCTTCGCGCAGCGCATGGATGAAGGCCCACAAGATGCCGCGCAGCCACGAAGTATTTGCGATCAGCGTCGCGTCAATGCGCATGTCGTTGGCCAACTGGCCGCGCACGATGAGCCCCGTCTTCTTGTCGAGCGAAGTGCCCTGAAACCTGAGCCGGTCGACGATGTAGGTTGCGCTATGGATGGCGGAGATGCGCCCTGAGCTCAGTGATCGCGTTCCGCGCTTGCCTCAGCGAGATTACTGAGCTGCTTCAGCGGCGCGAGATCGTTCGCGATTTCCTGACGTTTTGCCTGCTCTTTCTGGATAGCCGAGGCCGTCCTGCCCTGCGACCAGGCTAGGCGCATGGCGTCGGCACCAATGCGGTAAGGCTCAGCTTCGCTAAGCGACTTGTTTAGATGGAGCAGATGTGAGGACGGACTTTCGTCTCCCGCGCCTTCGGCTGGCGTTAGCTTCGCCCACCAATCCGACCACGCTTTACAGTGATCTTCATGCCATTCGGCGAGCCGGCACATAAGATCGATCTTGTCCAGCCTTTCGGCAACGTTGGCGGTCGCAGACAAGGGCGCGACGCGTTCCGTCGCGTCGGCAAGCTCAGTGTCCGGCATGGCGGCGATGGTCGCTTCGGCGAGTACTCTGAATTTCAAGAGGACTTTAGCGTATCGTTCCGCCTCAACGAACTTTCGCCGGTAGTCTTTCTCCATCTCGGCCCGCGGCTTGCGAGGCAGCGCATCACCGAGCAGACGCCGCAGATTCAGCGGCAACGCTTCGGCTAGAGCAACCATGATTGCATTGACATTGTCTTGGAGGTGACGCGTCGCGGCCTCTCCGGCCGACCGAAGCGCCTCAAGCTCTTCCTGCAGGTCCGGATTGCCCTTGAGCGAGGAAACGCATAGCGGACAATTCTCGATGGGGCCGGCGAGATTCTCGTCGTGCCAGTGGGCGCCGGACGCCTTGAGTCGGAATTTTGAATCCGCCTTCTGCTTCTGAAAGTATGCTACGGCCGTTTCGAGCGTCTCCGCAGCTTTCGCCCTAGCGTCGCGAACCGTCGCTCGGGCCTCCTTCGGCAGGGCTGAAGCGATTGTTTCGACGAGATTCCAGGTCGAGAGGCTGGCAATGCCGCCGTTGAGATCCTCTTCGGCGCCGGCGAGGGCGACGACGATGCGTTTCTGCACTTTCGGGTCGGTGAGTACAAGGTCGGAAGCGAGATCGGCGGAGACTGTTGCGATCAGTTCAGCGGCCTTGTCATTCAACATCTTGCCAAACTGTGCCATGGCTCCGTCCTTGGTGTTTGTATCCGATGGCTTGAAGCTCGGCACGGTGACATCAACCGGCGAGAGTGCGCTGCGCGCGCGCTCAATTTGCTTTTCGAACTCGGTCTTCGACGTGGCCAGTTCGGCCTTCTTGTAGGCGAGATAATCTCGGCTGCTGTGGCACAGGCCCTGAATGAAACGACCGAGCTCGATGAGTTCATCAAGCCCCGTCAATTTCTGTACGGCCTCCGTGAGCTTGCCGCGGCCCTCGTCGAGACGCAGATGCGGCATTCGCGCAGGCATGAGTAAGCCGGCCTCGAGCAGGATGGTCGGAATCTGCAAAGCGGGATCGCAGATGAAGGTCGTCTTCTTGCCGTCGAACTGGCGGCGCGCGGATACCTCGGTCCCCGCCGCATTCGAAAAGACTATTTCGACGCTGACTTTTGGCGGCGATTTCAGCGAGGCGAGATCGGGGGGATATGCGGCGACCGGCGGCCATGTCCCTGCGTGCTGGTCCTGCGCGTTAAAAAAGGCTTCATTGCGTCAAGCGAGCTATCGCCATGGTCGCGGGGCCGTTCGCCGGTGAGTGCCCAAATGATGGCTGCCGTCAGCGACGATTTTCCGCTTCCGTTCGGGCCCTCCATAAGCAGGCTTTCTCTATCGACCTCCAGCTCGAACGGTTTTCCGTTCCATAGATTGACGCCGCCGAAGCCCTCGATCTTGAGTGCCCTTATCTTCCAAGGACCGGAGGCGCTGGGATTGACCGTCTGTTGCACGTTCGCCGCGGCGGGGTCGCCCGCGGCAACATAGGCAGCCGCTATTTCGTCGATGAACGGTTGTGGCAGTCCTTTCACATCGCGGACCTTGGATATGCGTAGGTAGTCGAAGAGACGTCGCTGCGTGGCCGTTGAAAGCTGGATGGATGCTGGCTTATTGCCGGGTTCTATCCAATGGGCCGCCACGCCGCTCAGGAGCGTCTTCTCTATGTCCGACTTCGTAAGTCGCGGCACGATGCCTTCCTCTTTCGCGCATTGAGAGCGTCGAGTTGTTGCCTCTGAGCGTGCTGATGGTTGTGCGAAGGGGTTATTATCGCACGATCTTACGTGGCCCGAAGAACGTGTTCACGGACAATTTGCTTGCGACAAACCTCTGAATGTCCGCGTTGGCTATTCGCGTTGCTTATGGATTTGGGAGGTGGTGGACGCTCACAGAGGTAAAGCATCGTCAGTTGACTGGAGGCACTGGGTCCGCAATTGGCGAACATCATCGCTCTAGTCGCCCCTCCCCCGTCACCAGGATCGCGCGGAAGTCGTTGACGTTGGTCAGGGTTGGGCCGGTGATGACGGCGTCGCCGAGGGTTTCGAAGAAGGTGTGGCCGTCGTTGTTGGCGAGGCTGTCCTTGGGGCGGAGGCCGGCCTGCCAGGCGCGGTCGAGGCTGTCGGGAGCGAAGCAGCGCGCCGGCGGTTTCTTCGATGCCGTCCACCCCGTCGGTATCACAGGCGATGGCGTGGATGCCGGGGTGGCCGTCGAGGGCGATGCCGAGCGACAGCAGGAACTCGACGTTGCGGCCGCCGCGCCCGTCGCCGCGCACCGTCACCGTCGTCTCGCCGCCGGAAAGCAGCACGCATGGGGGCGAACGGCTGCCCGTGCCGCGCCACCTGCAAGGCGATACCGGCCATCACCTTGCCGACGTCGCGCGCCTCGCCTTCGATGGCGTCGCCCAGGACGTGCGCCGCGAGCCCGGCCTGGCGGGCGACCGAGGCCGCCGCTTCCAGCGCCATCTGCGGCGTTGCCACCAGCCGCGTTGCGGTGGCCGCCAGACGCGCATCGCCCGGCTTGACCGACTCGCCGTCGCCGCTTTCCAGGATGCGGCGTGCCGCCTCGGGCAGCGCGATGCCGTAGCGCCGGGCGATGGCCAGCGCATCGGCGCAGGTGGTGGCGTCGGCAACCGTGGGACCCGAGGCGATGTCGGCCGGATCGTCGCCCGGAACGTCCGAGATCAGCAGGGTGAGCACGCGGGCCGGATGCGCCAGCGCCGCCAGCCGTCCACCCTTCACCGCCGAGAGATGGCGGCGGACGCAGTTCATCTCGACGATGCCGGCGCCGGACTTCAGCAGCGCGCGGCCGATCGCCTGCTTGTCGTCGAGGCTCAACCCCGGCAACGGCCGCGCCAGCAGCGCCGAGCCGCCGCCGGAGATCAGGCACAGCACCAGGTCGTCGGCGGTGAGGCCCTCGGCCAGCCGGCAGATGCGCGCGGCGGCGGCGACGCCGGCCGCGTCCGGGCACCGGGTGCGCCGCCTCGACGATCTCGATCCGCTGACACGGCACGGCGTAGCCGTAGCGGGTGACGACAAGGCCGGACAGCGGGCCCGGCCAATGCTCCTCGACAGCGCGCGCCATCGCCGCCGAAGCCTTGCCGGCGCCGACGACGACCAGCCGGCCGGGTGGCGGATCGGGCAGGTGCGGCGGTACGCATAGCGCCGGCTGCGCGGAGGCGACCGCCGCATCGAACATTCGCCGCAGAAGCTGCCGAGGCTCCATGTCCATCCCTGCTTCCTCCGTTCCTAGCGGCCTGCCGATGAGGATAGGGCACCGCGCGCCCCGGGCGAAGCAGACTCGAAAGGCTTGGATCCGCTGTCAGCGGGGTGGGGCGGACGGACGCACGATGCCGGTTGCCACCATCTCGGTGTAGACGGCAATGACCTGCTGCGTCGTCAGCCGGCCGTCGGGCCGGAACCAGGTGCAGACGCCGGTGAGCATGGCGAGGATGCCGAACGCCGCCACCTGGGCATCGCCGACGACGAACTCGCCGCTGGCGGCGCCCTGCTCCAGGATGCCGATCAGCTTGCCGCTCGTAGACGCGGCGCAATGCCACGATCGCGGCGTAGTTTTCCGGCTCCAGACTGCGCAGTCCGAATAGCTGATGAAAACTTCCCGCTTGCGGGCGATGTGATAGGCGACATGGAACGTGACGAACGCGCGCAGGCGATCAGGCGGCCGGTCGGTGTGTTGCAGCGCCTTCGCCAGTTCCGCCAGCAAGGCCCGCATGTGCGCATCGATCAGGTCGAACAGCAGCTGCTGCTTGGTGCTGATGTGGTTATAGAGCGAGCCCGCCTGGATGCCGACGTCCGCCGCCAGCCGGCGCAGGCTCATCGCCTCGTAGCCGTGCTCGAAGATCAACTGCAAGCCGGCGGCGCGGATGGCGTCCATCGTCTTCGGGCCGTGCGAGCCGGCAGTGCGCGACATCCTTTGCTGCTTCTTCCTGGTTCCGGTGCTGCTGCCGAAGCAGGATACCGGGCGGGCGCATCCGAGTAAACGAACGTTTGTATAAGCTGCGCCGGGACGTGGCGGATGCCGCTTGCGCGTCCAACGAAAAAAACGTACGTTCGTTTGAAATGGCGCGGCGGAGCGACGTCGTACGCCCGGGGAGGACGGGATGAGCGTGCAGGGACTGAACTTCGATCTTGGCGATATGGTCGAGATGT
Source organism: Rhodospirillales bacterium (assembly GCA_016712375.1). Classification (GTDB taxonomy): domain Bacteria; phylum Pseudomonadota; class Alphaproteobacteria; order Rhodospirillales; family Defluviicoccaceae; genus Defluviicoccus. Next base: position 102,437 of record JADJRE010000005.1, on the reverse strand, counting down.
TGCGCGAGACGGTGCGCGCCTTCGCCGATAGAGAGATCGCCCCGCGGGCTGGCGACATCGATCGAGAGAATACCTTTCCGGACGGCCTGTGGCGCAGTCTCGGCGACCTCGGGTTGCTCGGCATTACCGTCGCCGAGGAATACGGCGGCGCTGGCTTCGGCTACCTGGCACACGTCGTCGCCATGGAGGAGATCAGCCGCGCGTCCGCGTCGGTGGGGCTGTCGTACGGTGCTCACTCCAACCTGTGCGTCAACCAGATCCATCGCAACGGCACCGACGAGCAGAAGAGGCGCTACCTGCCGAAGCTCATCTCCGGCGAGCACATCGGAGCGTTGGCAATGAGCGAGGCCGGCGCGGGCTCCGACGTTGTCTCGATGCGTCTGAAGGCGGAGTTGCGGGGGGATCAGTGGATCCTCAACGGCAACAAGATGTGGATCACCAACGGTCCCGACGCCGACGTGCTGGTCGTCTATGCCAAGACCGACCCTGCGGCAGGCCCTCGGGGGATCACGGCGTTTCTGATCGAGCGAGGATTCCCCGGGTTTTCCACAGCGCAGAAGCTGGACAAGCTCGGCATGCGCGGGTCGAGCACCTGTGAGCTGGTATTCCACGACTGTGCCGTTCCTGCAGAGAACGTGCTGGGGAAGGTGGACGGCGGCGTGCGCGTACTGATGTCGGGCCTCGACTACGAGCGGCTGGTGCTGGCCGGCGGGCCGCTCGGGATCATGGCCGCCTGCCTGGATGTCGTCGTCCCGTATCTCCACGACCGCCAGCAGTTCGGCCAGCCAATTGGCGAGTTCCAGCTGATGCAGGCGAAGCTGGCCGATATGTACACCGGCTGGAACGTCTGCCGCAGCTACGTCTACGCCGTCGCCAAGGCCTGCGACCGTGGCGAGACGACGCGCAAGGATGCCGCTGGTGCCATCCTCTACGCCGCCGAGAAGGCAACCTGGATGGCGGGCGAGGCAATCCAGGCGCTGGGCGGCAACGGCTACATCAACGAGTATGCCACCGGCCGGTTGTGGCGCGATGCCAAGCTCTACGAGATCGGCGCCGGCACCTCGGAGATCCGGCGGACGCTGATTGGCCGCGAACTTTTCGCGGAGACGCTGTGAAATGTCGGTGCTCACCTCAAGCATCGACGTGCGTGGCGCCGAGTTTCGCGCCAACGCCGCGGCTATGCGGGCACAGGTCGAGGATCTGCGGGAGAAGCTGGCGGCGGTGGCGCAAGGTGGGTCGGCGGAGGCACGGGAGAAGCACCTTGCCCGCGGCAAGCTGCTGCCGCGTGATCGCGTCAATGCCTTGCTGGATCCGGGCGCGCCATTTCTCGAACTCTCCCAGCTCGCGGCGTACGGCATGTATGGCGGCGACGTGCCGGCGGCCAGTATCGTCACCGGCATTGGCCGGATCGCCGATCAGGAGTGCATGATCGTCGCCAACGACGCGACGGTGAAAGGCGGAACGTATTACCCGCTGACGGTCAAGAAGCATCTCCGCGCGCAGGAGATCGCCGAGGCGAACCGTCTGCCGTGCGTCTATCTCGTCGATTCCGGCGGTGCCTTCCTGCCGCTGCAGGATGAGGTATTTCCGGACCGGGATCACTTCGGCCGCATCTTCTACAATCAGGCAATGATGTCGGCGCAGGGCATTCCGCAAGTCGCGGTCGTCATGGGATCGTGCACGGCCGGCGGCGCTTACGTTCCCGCCATGTCGGACGAAACGATCATCGTCAAGAACCAGGGCACGATCTTCCTTGGAGGCCCGCCGCTGGTGAAGGCGGCGACCGGAGAGGAGGTGAGCGCCGAGGAGCTGGGCGGTGCCGACGTTCACACCCGGCTGTCCGGCGTCGCCGACCACTTTGCCGAGAACGACAGCCATGCCCTCTATCTGGCGCGGCGAATCGTCGCCAACCTGGGCCTGAAGAAATCGATGCCGTTGAAAGCGGTTCCGCCGGAAGACCCACTCTACGATCCGGAGGAGATCTACGGGGTCATCCCTGCCGACACGCGCAAACCGTACGACGTGCGCGAAGTGATCGCGCGGACCGTGGATGGTAGCCGGCTTGATGAGTTCAAGGCGCGATACGGTGCGACATTGGTCACCGGCTTCGCGCACATCCATGGCTATCCAGTCGGTATCGTAGCCAATAACGGCATTCTGTTTTCGGAGACGGCGCAGAAAGGCGCGCACTTTATCGAGCTTTGCGCGCAACGGGGCCTTCCCCTGATCTTCCTGCAGAATATTACCGGCTTCATGGTCGGCCGGAAGTATGAGAACCAGGGGATCGCCAAGGATGGTGCGAAGATGGTGACCGCCGTCACCTGTGCGCGGGTCCCGAAGTTTACGGTGCTGATCGGCGGATCCTTTGGTGCCGGAAACTACGGCATGTGCGGCCGCGCATACAGTCCCCGCTTCTTATGGATGTGGCCGAACGCGCGGATATCGGTGATGGGTGGCGATCAGGCGGCGAGCGTACGAGACGCAGGGCCACCCGTACTTCGCGTCGGCGCGCCTGTGGGATGACGGCATCATCGATCCCAGTGACACGCGCCGGGTGTTGGCGTTGGGCATTTCCGCGTCGTTGAACGCGCCGATCGAGAAAACGACGTTCGGCGTGTTCCGGATGTAGCGGGGAGAGACGGTGTTTCGCACATTACAGCTCGATCGGCGAGAGGGCTTGGCGACCGTCTGGATGAATCGCCCGGAGGTGCACAACGCCTTCGACGACACGTTGATCGCTGAACTGACCGAGGCCCTGCTCATGCTCGACAGCGATGTTGAGGTGCGGGTGGTGGTGCTCGGCGGCCGTGGTGAGAGCTTTTGCGCCGGCGCGGACCTTAACTGGATGAAGCGCGCAGCGGGCTATTCCGAGGCGGAGAACTTGCGGGACGCTCGGGCGCTTGCGGAAATGCTCCGGTCCCTCGCGCTGATGTCGAAGCCGACGCTGGCGCGGGTCCAGGGTGCGGCGATTGGGGGAGGCTTGGGCCTTGTTGCCGGTTGCGACATTGCGGTTGCCTCGACCCGCGCCTCCTTTGCTACCTCGGAGGTACGGCTCGGCCTGATCCCGGCGACGATCGGCCCCTACGTGATAGCGGCGATCGGCGAACGCCAGGCACGTCGCTACTTTCTCACAGGCGAACGCATCTCAGCCAGCCGTGCGCTTGAAATCGGTCTTGCCCACGAGGTGACCGAGGCGGAGCGGCTGGACGCGACGGTCGCCAGCATCGCGGACGCGCTGATCGCGGGCGGTCCGCAAGCGCAAACGGCCGCCAAGCATCTGATCCAGGACATCACTGGTCGGCCGCTGACCGCCGAACTGGCGGAGGATACGGCTTGCCGCATTGCTGGCCTGCGGGCGACGCCAGAGGCGGGCGAAGGCATCCGGGCGTTCCTGCAAAAACAGCCGCCCGCCTGGAGGGTAAAGTGCTGACACACCGGTCTTTGCTCAGAGCGATTAGATTGGCATGTTCACCAAAGTCTTGATCGCCAACCGCGGTGAGATCGCCTGCCGGGTAATCGACACCTGCCGGCGTCTGGGAATTCACACCGTTGCAGTCTATTCCGAAGCCGACGCAGGCGCGCGTCATGTTCGTCTGGCAGAGGAGGCAGTGTGCATCGGTCCGCCGCCGGCACGGGATAGCTATCTGCAGATCGAAGCCATCCTCAGCGCGGCGTCTGCGACAGGCGCACAGGCGATCCATCCCGGCTATGGCTTTTTGTCGGAGAACGCAGCGTTTGCTTCGGCTTGCGGGGACGCCGGCATTGTCTTCATAGGCCCGCCGGTCGCCGCGATCAGCGCCATGGCATCGAAGTCAGCCGCAAAGCAACTCATGGAGAAGGCGGGCGTTCCGCTTGTTCCTGGGTTTCACGGGGACGAACAGGATGCGACGTTCCTGCAGGAGCGTGCCCGGGAAATCGGTTGGCCGGTACTGATCAAGGCAAGTGCCGGCGGCGGTGGCAAGGGTATGCGTATCGTCGAGGCGGAAGTCGATTTCGCCGCTGCCCTCGCCTCCTGCCGGCGCGAGGCGTCGTCCACGGTCGGCGACGATCGGGTGCTGATCGAGAAGTACCTGGTGCGCCCACGGCATATCGAGATCCAGATTTTCGCCGACGAGCACGGCAACGTCATACACCTCTTCGAGCGTGACTGCTCGGTGCAGCGCCGCCACCAGAAAGTGCTTGAGGAGGCGCCCGCGCCGGGAATGACCGCGGAGCGGCGGGTGCTTATGGGTATCGCTGCCTGCGATGCAGCGCGCGCCGTTGGCTACGTCGGCGCCGGCACGGTTGAGTTCATCGTCTCCCGCCAGGATGCCTACTATTTCATGGAGATGAACACCCGGCTGCAGGTCGAGCACCCGGTTACCGAGATGGTGACCGGTCAGGATCTCGTTGAGTGGCAGTTACGCATCGCCGCCGGCGAGCGGCTGCCTCTCCCGCAGAAGCAATTGTCGATCCGAGGCCATGCACTGGAGGCGCGCATTTATGCCGAGGATCCAGCTTGTGGTTTCCTGCCATCGCCCGGGGTGCTGGCACATCTCGCGCCACCGCCGCAATCGGTGCACGTTCGGATAGACACCGGCGTCGAACAGGGGGACGAGATCACCCCGCACTACGATCCGATGATCGCCAAACTCATCGTCTGGGATGAGGATCGCGATCGCGCGTGCGCCCGCATGCTACAGTCTCTGGCGCAGTATCGGATCGTCGGCGTCGCTAATAATGTCGAATTTCTCTCGCGGCTGGTTGCGTCGCCAGCGTTCACCGCCGCCGATCTCGACACCAGCCTGATTGAGCGCGAGCGCGACGTGCTGTTTCCCGAGGCGGCACCGACGCCCAACACGGTGTTTGCCCTTGCCGCCCTGGCGGAATTGCTTCGTCAGGCGGAACATGCGCGCGCAGCGGCGGCGCTGGAGGCTGATCGCTGGTCACCTTGGCACGCGCGAGACGGCTGGCGGCTGAATTCCGGCCTCACGCGAACGCTGAGGTTTCGCGCCGGCGAACAAGAAAAGGCGATCGGTGTGACCTACGCCGGCGGCTCCTTTCTCTTGCATCTAGACGGCATCAGCACGGCAGCGCGCGGGGATCTCGCGAAGAACGGCGGGTTGCGCGCCGAGCTTGGCGGCCGGCGGTTGTCGGCGACTGTCATCGCCGCCGGCGAGAAGCGGCATGTTTTCCTCGACGGACGCGATTACCCGCTGGCGGCGGTGGACCCGCTGTACCAGCCAGGAGAAGGCGGCGGCACCGATGGCGGGCTGACCGCGCCAATGCCTGGGAAAATCATTGCCCTCCTGGCGGCACCCGGAAGCGCCGTCGCGAAAGGCGCTCCGCTGCTGATCCTGGAAGCGATGAAGATGGAGCATACCATCGCAGCGCCCATGGCCGGGATACTCAAAGGCTTTCGCTACGCGGTCGGCGAACAGGTTCCCGAGGGCTGCGAGTTGGTCGAGTTGGAGTTCTGAATGCCAAGTCCTCTGCCCGAGCATGTCCGCATTGTCGAGGTCGGGCCGCGCGACGGGCTACAGAACGAGCAGCGTCCGGTTGCGACGGCGATCAAGACCGAACTGATCGCAAGACTGGCGCGCGCCGGCCTGACTGCGATCGAGGCTACCGCCTTCGTTTCGCCGAGGCGAGTTCCGCAGATGTCAGACCATGACGCCGTGCTGCGCGGCATCGAACGGTGGCCAGGAGTATCATATCCGGTACTGGTGCCCAACATCCGCGGATTCGAGGCGGCGGTCATGGCCGGCGCCGAAGAGGTGGCAGTATTCACCGCCGCGTCGGAAAGCTTCTCGCAGCAGAACATCGGCTGCTCGATCGCAGAAAGTTTGGACCGGTTCCGCCCGGTGTTATCTGCTGCGAAGCGGCACGGCATTCGCGTGCGTGGCTACGTATCCTGCGCCTTGGGCTGTCCATATGAAGGGGCTGTTCTGCCATCGGCGGTCGCCAAGGTCGCTAGCGCACTGCATGAACTGGGCTGCGGGGAGATATCGCTCGGCGACACCATAGGCGTGGGGACCCCCCCGGCGACGAAGACGATGCTGGCGGAGGTCGCAAAGCACGTGCCCATCAATGCGCTGGCTGGGCATTATCATGATACCTGGGGACGCGCACTGCTCAACGTCTACGCGTCGCTGGAGGTCGGCGTAACGGTGTTTGATTCCTCCGTGGCCGGCCTCGGCGGCTGCCCCTATGCGCCCGGCGCCTCGGGAAATGTGGCGACTGAAGATCTTGTGGCGCTGTGTGATGCCCTCGGAATCGAAACCGGTGTCGATCTCAGGTTGGTCTGCGAAGCGGGCGCGTTCATCTGCGAAGCACTCTGCCGCGAGCCGGTTTCAAAGATCGCGAGAGCGATGGCGTCGGCGCCTCACCACGTCGGTGGCCGGCCGCACGGCTGAGCATCCTCCCGCGGCGGTCAGGTGTGCACCAGCGTCTCAAACCGCCCATCGCCTTGCATGTCGACGATCTGGTAGCCGGATCCAAAGTCGCGGTTCAGCCGGACGTTATCGACAAGCAGCACCGAGTTTTCACTCACCGGCACACCACCTACCCGGTCGTTGACGCAAGCGAAGCCTATTGTCAGATCACCGGAAGTGGGGGCGGTGAAGACAGACGAGCGCCAGCCGCTCGCTCCCTGATCGCCAGTATGTCGGACATCCGAGAGCCGGTAGAGTTGAGGCGCGCCGGCGCCGGTCACGGAGAAAATGGCAAAGTCGTTGTCGGCACGACCATCGGATGGACTGGTAACGAAGTCGCGCGCGTCGAACATCCAATCGAAAGACACTTGATCGCCGGCCTGAACCGTGACGTTGAGTTTCGCAGCCGAGCCGTTCGCAGGAAAAGTGCCGTCAATATCCTTTGGCAGCGAGCCTGCCGGCTGGCCGAGGAAGGTTTGCACTTGTGCGGCGGTGGAGCCGGTCGCGTCCAATCGAGCGAGCCAGCTTCCGTCGGTGGGCGTATAGAGGCCGCGCGTGCCGTCCGTCTCCTGGTGTTGAGTGACCGTAGTGACCGCCGCTCCGGTGCGGTTGTTGATTAAGAACGGCACTTCAAAACTATCGACCAGCCGTTCGGTATCGGAACGGCCGCTGATGGTAACGGTGACCACCGCGTCGTCCGTACCCCCGTGGCCATCGGCAACGCGATAACGGAAGGTGTCATGGTCGATCTGGCCGGCATTGAGACCATCAAAGTGGCCGCGCGGGTCGTAGAAGATTGAGCCGTCGTCGTTTATCGTTACCTGGCCGCGCGTGCCGGTCGTGTCCAGCGACAGCACGCCGAGTTGGTCGTGAGCGTCCGGATCAGTATCGTTGCCGAGAACGCGAATGGTAACCGCCGTGTCCTCGTCGGTGACGCCAGCGTCATCGACGGCGGTCGGAGCATCATTGATGCCGTGCACCGTGAGCGAGACGGTACCGCTGGTCGTGGCGCCATCGTTGTCCGAGACGCGGTAGGTAAAGCTGTCGGTCGCTGTTTCCCCCTCGCCCAACGAGCGGAAGCGATCCATCGGGTCCCAGGTCACGACGCTGCCATCGAAGGAAACCAAACCGGAGGCACCGCCACCGTCGACGTCAATCAACCTGAGCGCATCGCCGGTATCGACATCGCTGTCGTTGGACAGCAGTGTCGAAGCCGCGATCGTGAGGCGAGTGCCGGCGGTAGCGGAGAGAGCATCTGTGGCGGCGATCGGCGCGTCATTAAGACCGGCGACGCCCACCTCGACGGCCGCGGTACTGCTGCCGCCGTGGCCGTCGCTGGCTGTATAGCTGAAGAGATCGCTGCCCGTCTGGCCGCGGGCCAGCGAGGCGAAGGCACCGCGGGGGTCCCAGGAGACGGTACCGTCTGCGGCGACGGTGACGATTGCTCCCGATGCCAGAGTTACTTGCGCTCCCGGCGAGACGGCCCGGCCATCAATAGCGGCCACTCCTAGCCGATCGAGCAGATCGGGGTCCCGATCGTTGGTGAGCACTGGAATGATGATGGCGGAGTCCTCGGTCGCCAAGGCTGTATCGGCAAATGCTGTAGGAGCATCGTTGCGCCCGACGACGCTGACCGCGACCGTGCCGACCGCCTGCGCCCCATGCCGATCCTCGACCATATAGCTCACGGTATCGACGAGCACTTCTCCCTCGGCCAGCGCCTCGAAGGCAGCGACGGCACGCGGGTCGTAAGCGATCGCCGCACCGGCGAGGCCGGCGAACGTCACTGCGGCCCCCGACGCGGCGGAGGCGGCGACCACGCGGAGCGTCGTCGCATCATCGTCGTTGTCGATGTCGTCGTCGTTAGTGAGCACGGATATCGACACGGGCACGCCGTTCTCGCTGGCCGTGGCCTTATCCAACATTGCGGTAGGTGCATCGTTGAGGCCGGTGACGGTAAGTGTCGTGCGTCCTGTCCCGGTGCCGCCGTTGGCGTCGGTCATCGTGTACTGGAAGCTGTCGGTCCCCGTCTGGCCCTCCGCCAGGAAATCGAACCGGCCCCGCGGATCCCAGACGATGGATCCGCCAGGGGCCAATGTCACCGACGCAAGCGTTCCCGTTCTATCAATGGCGACCAGTTGCAAGCTCCCGGCGTCGGCACCGGGCGAGGGTCGATCGTTGGCGAAGAGCGTGGCAGACGACAGGGTCGCCGGCGCGTCCTCCGTCAGCGGACTGGTAGCGACCATGGAATAGGCGTCGTCGCCGGCGAAGGGGCGCTCACGGAACGTCGTAAAGCTGCCGCCCGCTTCACTGCGCATCATCTCATAGTTCGGGCTCATCGGCCGGTTGAGGCGCAGGTTGTCGATCAGCAGGTGCGACGGGTTCGCCGGCGTCTCGTCGTTCAGCACCGCGAAGCCGACGGTCAGACGAAGTTCGCCGCTTGTCGGCAGCGTGAACGCCGAGCCGAGTTCGAACACCGAGGTTCGCCAACCATCGGAGGAACCGTTCGTACTGCGCGCATCGGCGAGTTTGAAGACCCGCGTGACAGCACCGTCTGTTACCGTGAAAAGCGCGTAGTCATTGAGGTTGGAGAGCCCCGGTGAAACTTCGGCCGAAATGAAATTCCAGTCGAAGGAGACAGAAGCTCGGCCGTCGGCGATGTCTTCCGCGCCAAGGCTCAGCGTCGCCCTCATTGCAGCGCCGCTGGTGGGCGAGGAGTTGCCGATAGAGTCCGAAGGCAGGGAGATCAGCGGCCGATCGCCCACGGTGACGTCATTCGACAGATACCTCTCGATGGCCGCTGCCTGTGATCCATCAGCGGTGAGCACCGCCATGCTGGCTTGATGGGTCGCCCGGAAGGCACTGGTCACCGGTTCCGGCGCGGCTCCGCCAACGACTATCGAACCGAGAAATTCCATGTGGATATTTGGCAGCGGCGCAACCTCGAACGATTGCAGCAGTTCCTGGCGCCCTGCCAGGGGATTGGCCGTTCCGACGACGGTGACGGTGACGACGGCGGTGCTGCGCCCACCGACGAAGTCGTCGACGACGTGACGGAAGGTATCGCTCGCTCGTTCTCCAGCAGCCAGGTAATCGAAGGCGCTTCCCGGATCCCAGGTCAGCGTACCGTCGGCGTTGATACGCACCTGGCCGTGGCTGCCAGCAGTGTCGATCTCCAGGACGCGAAGATTTCCGCCCGCATCGGCGTCGGTGTCGTTGATCAGCACCGGGATGCGGACGGCACTGTTGGCGTCGGGTATCGCGGTATCCGCCGCAGCGGCGGGTGCGTCGTTCTTTCCCTGGATCTGCACGGTAACCGCGGCGCTCGACTGCGCGCCGGAACTGTCGGCCATGGTGTAGGTAAAGCCGTCTGTCGCCCGCTGAAATTCGGTGAGGCCGCCGAAGCGGCCGTTCGGATCATACGTCATGCTGCCGTCGGCATTAACGGTGAGCAGGGCGCCGGAGACCAGCGTCATCGTCCGGCCGACATTGGCGGCGACGCCGTCGATGGCGATGATCGTCCTGGTGTCACGCAGGTCCGGATCGCGATCGTTGGCCATCAGTGACGGCCCCGGCAGGCGCAGCACCGTGTCAGCGTCAATCATCAATGTATCGGCAACGGCGGTGGGCGAGTCGTTGACACCCGTCACCGTCACCATGACCGTACCTGCGGAACGGGCACCGTGGCGGTCTTCAACGGTGTAGGAAATGGTGTCGATCGCCGTCTCGCCTAAAGGCACCTGATCCCAGTGGCCAGCGGCAGAATAATGTAGACGACCATCGGCGCCGACGCTGACCGCGGCACCCGATGCCGCCTGTGCGGCAATCACCCGGAGTGTCGAACGATCATCGTCGGAGTCGTCGTCGTCGTCGTTGGACAGTACGTCGATCGTTACTGCCGGGCCATCTTCGCCGGCGAGGGCGAGGTCTGGCGCCGCGGACGGCGCATCGTTCCGTCCCTCGATGCGCACCATCACGTCCGCTTCGACAAAGCCGCCGTGGCCGTCGGCGATGCGATAGCGGAAGGTGTCTGCCGAGGTTTCACCCGCCGCAAGACCATCGAAGCGACCAGCCGGTGACCACCATAGATTACCCGACGCCGCCAGTCCGACGGTCGCCCCCGACGCCAGGGTGACCTGTCCGCCGACCGCGATCGGCTGGCCATCGATGGCGACGATCGTCAGGGTGTCGTGCGCGTCCGGATCGGTATCGTTGGCGAGCGCCAGGATCTCGACGGCGCCGTCCTCACTTGCTGCCGCTGCATCGGCGATGGCTTGTGGCGTATCGTTGATGCCGCGCACCAACATCGAAACTGTTGCGGTGGAACGGGCGCCGTGCCGATCCTCGATCGTGTAGGTGATGGTGTCCGTCCCCGTCTCACCTTCGCCAAGCGCCTGGAAGCGGCCACTGGGATCATACGCTAGCCCAACGCCGGCCTGTCCGGTGAACGTTACCGTTGCACCGGACGCGGCCTCCGCGGCGACGATACGCAGGCTTTCGCGACTGTCGTCGCTGTCGACGTCGTCGTCGTTAAACAACACGTCGATGGCGAGAGGAGCGTTGTTCGCGTCAATGGTGGCAGTATCGTGCGAGGCGATCGGTGCATCGTTGCGGCCGGCGATGCTGACCGTCACCAGTGCCTCGGTTGTTCCACCGTGTCCATCTTCGGCCTGGTAGCGGAAGCTGTCGGTGGCGGTCTCGCCGAGGGCCAACCCGTCGAAGCGGGCGCGAGGATCGTAGGCCAGCGTTTCATCCGCCGCGCGCGTTACCGAAGCGCCGGAGGCGAGAACAACGCTGCCACCCACAGCGATCTGGACGCCGTTGACAGCGCCGACGTGCAACCGATCGGTGGTGTCGGGATCGGTGTCGTTCGTTAGGACGGCAACGTTTTGTGCGGCGTCCTCGTCACAAAACGCAGTGTCTGTGAGAGCAGATGGCGCATCGTTGCGTCCAGCGATAGTGACGCTGGCGGTCGCCGTCGCGCGGGCACCATGGCGATCCTCAATGGTGTAGGTAATAATGTCGACCGCCGTCTCACCTGTCGCCAACGCCTGGAAGCGGCTGCCCGGCCGGTAGATGATCCCCTCGCCGGGCCGACCCGAGACATCGACGGCGGCTCCGGAGGCGGCTTGGGCGGCGACGACCCGCAAGGTCGAGCGGTCGTCATCGGAATCGATATCGTCGTCGTTAACAAGTACGCCAAGCAACACGGCCGGTGCGTCTGCCGCTATCGCTGAAGGCGTCGTGTCGGCGCGCGCGATTGGCGCGTCGTTGGCGCCTACGATGGTCACCCTGACGGTACCGAAACCCGTTACGCCGTTGCCGGCGTCGGCTTCATAACGAAAGCTGGTGGTAGCCGTCTCGCCCGCGGCCAAGTACTCAAATTGGCCCGCTGGATCAAAGCTGATGGTGCCGTCGCTCGAGAACCCCGGCATTCCGCGCGTCCCGAGACGATCGAGCCCCACGATTCCCATAGGGTCAAAAGGGTCAGGGTCGGTATCGTTGGACAGCAGCGCCACCGCTGTCGTGGTTGATCGTGCATCCTCGCCGACGACCATGACATCATCTCGTAGCGTCGCCTTCCTGACGAGCGTTTGCCAGCCAGTGCCGCTGTCCACGACGATGTAATCGTCGCCGAATGTCCGGTCGCGCCGCACGTTGTCGACGAACAAACGGGAGGGATCATCAGTTGTGAGGTCGTTTATCGTAACAAAACCTAACGTATAGGTGCCGGTCTTTTCGACCCTGAAGGCGAAGGTCCGCCAGCCGGTAGCGCCATGTGCGCCGGCTTCCGAGGAATCGGCTAGCATAAAGGCGCGTCCGTCGATGACGAACATCCCGATGTCGTGGCGGGGCGACAGGTTGTTAGAGTCGAAAACCAGTCGAACGACAATGTGCTTCCGGCGGTTAGCTGCACCGGCGACGAGCGGATGGCGCTGGCACTGGCTGGTGTGGTGGCGGTGAGTGCCCCAACGATTGTCTGGTTCGGAAGCCCGAAGAAATCGTCGATCGGCCCCATGCCGTCGGTCGATGAAACAACCAATGCCATCGTCGCCGCTTCGGTTGGCACGATCGGGCGGATCAGTCTGCCGGGACCTATGTCCGTCACCGGTTGAGTTACCTCGGCCTCGCCGAAGATGTCCCAAATCAGCCCGAGCGGTTCCCAATCGCGCAGCTGCCGCGACGATGCCTCGGAGGAACTCGACTGTTGCTGCTGTTCCTGCGACTGCTGCTGAGCCAGTAGCTGCTGTTGTGCTCCCCCCAACAGCAGCTCCTCGGTCATATGACGAGGCGTCGTGGATGCGGAATTACTGGTCAGCACGCCCGTGAAAAGTGGTTCCTGCAGCGATGCTGGCTGTGGCGTCAGGTCGAACACCGCGGCGGCGCCGGTGACGACGATGGGATCTCCGGGCAGTGCGTTCAAATCGCCGCCCGGTGAGGCCTCTAGTCCTTCCGCCAGTGTCAATCCGGAGGTAGCCTCAGCAAATGCGTGCGCTGGGGCCGGGACGACGGCAAGCGAGGGATCGCGCTCAACGATCGGAGACCGATCCGATCCATCGACGGCGATGAGTTGGCCCCCTTCGCGTATTGAAGCACTTCCGAAGCTATTCTCGACGACGACGCCGTCGCTGTCCGGGCCCGCGTTTTCCGCCAGCGTTACCCGTAGACCGTCAGCGGCGGCGTGTTGGAACGCAAAGTCGGTGTTTCCCGGCCGAATTCGGGCAGCCGGCGTGTCAATGACGAGGCTTGATGTAGGGTTCGCCATGCCGCTGCCGAAGAAAACGAAGCGCCCGCCGGCTGTTTCGATCGCGGTCGTACCATCGGCGGAGGGTGCGTGGACGATGAGTTGACCGCGTTCTTGGACCGCTAGGCGCTGGCCATTCCCGAGCACGACGATGACGCTGCTGCCTGCCGCCTGAAGGAAATCACCGTTGAACAGCGTCGTTCCCGGCGCAGCCTGCTCGATTGAACCGCCGCCGCGGATGACGGCGACAATCCCAGCGACGCTGTCGATCAGGCCGGCAGAGCCGGGGGCGAAGCCCGCGACGGCGGAAGAATTTGCTGGGCCAGCCGGAGCGGAGCCAGCAACTTTCTCGTCGGTGCAGCAGCGGTGCATCGACGACGCCGCGTCGCGCAACGTGGAAGCCAACATTCGGGGCGCTCCTCGTGTCGGAACGTGATGGGCCTTTTCAGCTTCTCGCAGGATATCATCCGGTAAATCATTCTACAAACGGGTAAACGCTCACTAAAGAGCCTCCCGAGTCTGCTCATTCGGGCTACGGTCCGGCTAGAAGGTTCTTGACAAAAAGCCTAATCTAGGCCTATAAACCTAGACAAAGAGGCTCGTTCTGCCGATCCGTAGCGGTAGCAAAAGCCTTTCGCCGCGTCGTCCAGGCTGAAAAGCCCCGCACCGTCCTAGTCGTCCCCTTTGAAGCGAAGGTCGATCATGACTCGTCATCTGCAGGTCAGTGCCATCAAGCCGCGCGTCCAGTATCAAGCGGACGGCGTTCGATGCGAGTTCCTGTTCCCGTTCGCGATTTTCGCGGATGCCAACCTAGAAGTGTATGTGGACAGTGAGCAAGTAATGACCGGCTTCACGGTCCGCGGCATTGGCGACAGTGAGGGCGGCGGCATTACCTTCGCGGTGCCCCCGCCATCCGGCGCGACGGTGACCCTGCGCCGACGAATGATTATTCAGCGGACGACCGATTTCCAGGAGTCGGGACCGTTTCGTGCTCGCGTTCTCAACGACGAACTCGACTATCTCACCGCCTCCATCCAGCAGCTGGAGACGGAGCTCGAGCGGTCGGTAAGGCTCGCTCCAGCGGATGCGGATGCCGAGACAACCCTTCCCGAGGCGGCACGGCGGGCTGGACGGGCGATGGCGTTCGACAGCAACGGTAACTTGACGGCCCTGCTGCCGAGCGAACTGATGAATGGGCAGGGAATGGGGGGGTGGCGCAGTCTTGACGACGTTCCAGAAGGGACGGCCGTGAAGCAATTCACCAGCGCGGAAAAGCTGAAGTTGGCTGGCATCGAACCTGGAGCGCAGGTCAACGCGCCTTCTGTATCGCCACAGGAGAAGGCGCTGGCAAACGAGCCTACTCTAAGGTCTTTCTCTCCGAAGGACGTGGCCGACATGGTGGCAATTCATGCCCCGGTCAATGACCATGCGGTCGAATCGGTGCATGGCCGGATCGGCGCGGTGGTGGCGCAGGCGGGCGATTACACCGCCGAGCAGATCGCCGAGACAGGCGAGCGCGTGGTAATGACGACCGCCGAGCGCGGGAAGTTGGCTGGCATTCAGGCCGGCGCGCAGGCGAATTCGGTCGACTCGGTGCATGGCCGGTGCGGCGCGGTGGTGGCGCAGGCGGGCGATTATAGCGCCGAGCAGATCGCCGAGACAGGCGAGCGCGTGGTAATGACGACCGCCGAGCGCTCTAAGTTGGCTGGCATTCAGGCTGGGGCGCAAGTCAATCCGCCGCGGCTCAGCGCAAACCATAAAAGCGCTTTTCGCAGTGCAACAAAGAGAATAACCTGCTCGTCCTGGCACACGACCTTATCGACGGATGAGGGAACGGTCATGACGACGCATCGAGAAACCCGCGAAGTGGCGCTTTCCCCGGAGCGGGTGTTTGAGCTGGTCGCCGACGTCGAAAGCTATCCGGAGTTCCTCCCCTCCTGGCAGGAAGCTCACGTCATCGGTTACGCGGTCGATGGATACGATACGGAACAGACGGTGGGTGTGGGCCTCCTGGCGCGTCATTTCCACACCCACACATCACTGGATCGGCCGCATCGGATCACCGTGACGTCACATGACGACGTGTTTCGTCATTTCGACATCATCTGGGAGTTTCAGCCAGTGGAAGCGGGCGGCTGCCGCATCGACTTCACCCTCGACTTTACCGTCGACTCTTGGCTGCTGGCGCCCGCCTTTGACATGCTGATGATCCCCACGGCTTCGTCGATGGTTTCAGCCTTCCAACGCCGCGCACAATCGCTCGCGGCAGCGACCGACGACGCGGCCGTAGCCTGAGCCAGCCGGGCCGCAATGGGCCCGGACGGCGCATGGGGCCAGGCGCAAGAGGGTGCATGTCAGCTGCCTGCTGCAAAGCTAGGGATCGGCTCGTCGATGACAGTGACGCCATTCCGGTCGATGCTCAGGATGGCAAGCCTGCGGTCGGCAACGCCGTCGGGGCTCAACCGAAACAGGCCGTCGCGGCCGAAAAACCCGTTTGGATCGGTCAGCGCCGTCCGGCTGAAGGGTTCCTGTTCGGGCCCTCGGGCCAGGATCGCCGCCAGCGCCGTGGCATCATAAGCGAGCGTTGCCAGCCGAGGCGGTGTCTGACCAAAGGTGCGGCGGTAACGAATGTCGAACTCGTCCCGGTTGACGGGCGAAGGAGCGGCAAACCAAGCCCCTATCAGCGCCGGCTCATCAACGGTTCCGGGCTCGTCCCATTTCCCGGTACCGAGCAACTGCACCGACGGTGATCTGACACCCATCGCGGACAGCGCCGCTGCTAATCCACGCAACTGCGCTCCTCCTTCAGCCAGCAGCAGCGCGTCGAACGTCCGCGGTGGGGCCAATAGCGGCGGCAAGGACGATGTTCCGCCGAGGTCGCTTCGTGGCAAACTGATCGGTGGCGGCGAACCGGAGCCCGCTGTGTCCGGCAATCCGGTCGACGACGGGCCAGCGGGCGTTCCTGGAGCTGACGTGGCGCCAGTGGCGGCAGGCGGATCGGGGAGGCCGAGCAGTTTCCGCACCACGGCGGCGAAGTCCTGGGTATTGGGCTCGTACAGCTGGACCCGGGCGAGCGTTCCCTGGGTCTGCGCGACCGCCCTGCGCATCGCGGCAGCAACGACCAGACCATAGGCATTGTCCGGTGCCACAACAGCGAAGCGCGAAAGGCCACTTTGCGCAGCGAAGCTCACCACCCGCTCGACCTCGGCATCTGGGGTGAAGCCGATAATGTAAACTCCGGGTGCCGCAACCTTGCGATCGCTGGAAAAG
The DNA here is from genome assembly GCA_016712375.1 of Rhodospirillales bacterium. Classification (GTDB taxonomy): domain Bacteria; phylum Pseudomonadota; class Alphaproteobacteria; order Rhodospirillales; family Defluviicoccaceae; genus Defluviicoccus. The sequence continues at coordinate 86,009 of JADJRE010000005.1, read as the reverse complement.
GCGATCACTGGAACTCCGGCCGCCGAGGCCACCGGTGCAACGGAATTAACGGAAGCGGCTAGCAGCGGGCCGATGATCAGTTTCGCCCCTTCGGCGATGGCCTGGCGCGCCGCGTCAGCAGAGCCGCTGGCTGTCCCCTTGTCGTCGATCGGCAATAACTGCAAGCGGGGGTCGGCAAGATCGAACATCGCCATCTGGGCCGCATCCGACATCGCCTTCCCGAGAGTGGCGAGACGCCCTGAAAGCGGCAGAAGCAGCGCCACCTTGACCGGCTGTTCCTCGGCGGGCGAAACGTTCTGTAAAATCTCCGGCTTGCCATCCTCAGGCGGAATGACCGTCACGCCGGGGTGCGTCGAGCGACGCTGAACAGGCGGCTGCTTTCCTGGCGTCGTCTGCTGGCGTTCGGCTTCACCTGGCAAGCCGGTCAGACTTCTGAGAGAGTCGCAGGCGGAGAGAGCGAGCGAGGCCACCACCAGTGACGACGTCACGAAGGCGAAGCAACGACGGGCGGGCCGAAGCCCCATGGCGTGAGTCCCAGCCTGCTGCGGATCAAGACGGCAAATGCCGCGAAACTAGACAACCTGAACGGGCAAGTAAACCACCGAAGAAGCTTTTCGCGCCGTCAGCCGGACTCTATCTGGTCGCGACACCCATCGGCAATGCCGCCGATCTCTCGCTCCGCGCTGCGCGTTCTGAATGAGGTTGACGCCATCGCCTGCGAGGATACGCGGGTCACCGCCAAGCTGCTGGCCATTCATGGCATCTCGCGGCCGCTGCTGCGCTACGACGAACACACCGCGCGCACTGCCGGGCCTGCGCTGCTACAGAGGGTTGCTTCCGGCGAGCGTATCGCACTCGTCAGCGACGCCGGCACACCGCTTGTCTCCGAGCCTGGCGACCGGCTGGTACGGGCCTGCATCGACGCAGGCCTCCCGGTGACGGCTATTCCCGGCGCCTCGGCAGTGACGACCGCCATCACTCTGTCGGGATTGCCCACCGGACGCTTTCTGTTTGCAGGCTTCCTCGCCGAGCGCAGCGCGGCGCGGCGGCGCGACCTGACAGAGTTGGCGGGAGTCCCCGCCACCCTCGTGCTGCTGGAATCCTCGCGAAGGCTCGCCGCCTCGCTGGCCGACATGACGGAAGTTCTAGGTCCGCGGGAAGCAGCAGTGGCCCGCGAGCTGACCAAGTTGTTCGAGGAGGTGCGCCGCGGCCCGTTACCCGAACTCGCCGCGCACTACCGCGCCGCCGGTCCCCCGAAAGGGGAGGTGACGATCGTCGTCGCCCCGCCGCCGGAAAAGCGGCCGGTCGCCGAGGACGAGGCCGACCGGCTGCTCGACGCCGCGCTTCTCGAGATGTCGCCACGCGACGCGGCGGCAAGCGTGGCGAAGGCTACCGGACTGCCCGTCGACCGCTCTACGCCCGGGCAATCGCGTTCAAGGACAAGCAGGGTTGAGAGGCGCCGGTGCCGAACGGCAGCGGCGCAAGCTGGCGTGGCGTTTCGGCCGGCTCGGCGAGTCCCTGTGCGCGTGGCGACTGCGCCTGCTGGGTTGGCGCATCATCGCCCGCGACGTCCGCACCGTAGCCGGTGAAATCGACATGGTGGCCGTACGCGGCCGGACACTGGCGTTCATCGAGGTCAAGGCACGCACCAACACCGCCGCGACGGAGCCGCTTCAGCCGCGGCAGCGTCGGCGCATCGTGCGCGCCGCCGAGGCCTTCCTGGCCGCCCGACCCGATCTGGCCAGGCTCGACATCCGCTTTGACCTCATGCTGGTCGGCCGGGCCCGCCCACCCCGCCACCTGCCGGCGGCGTTCCGCGCGGATGATTGAGGCCGGCTGGGTTCTGCCTACATTCGCATTTGCGGCACTGCCGTCGATCTCACTCCTTCGCTCAATATCCCCACTCGATACGTTCGAAGCGGCGCTTTCCTTCCGGGATGGGTTCCACCTTCAGCCGCCGGTAGGTGGTGAGGATGCGATCGTAGGTGCCGTCGGCCCTGACTTGCGCAAAAGCTTCGCGCCAGCGCTCGGCGTCTGCCTGCGAAACGTCGCGCGATGCGGCAAAATAGATTGGCGAAGGGCGGACGATGCGGCCGATGTTAAGGGTCGCGGCGTCACCACCGATCTCCCGCCATCCGAACAGAACCATCAGCCGCGGCGCCAACCAGGCGTCGATGCGTCGGTCGCGCAGCTTCATCGCGTTCACCCACTCCTCGCTCGCCGGCTCGATGCGAGTGAACTTCAGCTCTCGCAACAGTGCCTCGGCACCACTGGTGCGGAGCACACCGGTCGGACGGTCCTTTACCGTCTCGACCGAAGCAACGTCGACACCTGCGCCACCAACGAGGACCAGGTCGTCAGTAACGATGTTGACCATCCAGTTGTAAAACGGTTCGCGCTCCGGCGAGCGGGTAAGGGCCAGGATGCCGATGTTCGGCTCGATCAGCGCCAGTTCCTGCGCCCGCGTCCAACCCATGAAGTCGATCGTGCCGGAGTGGCCGATGCGCCGCGCCATCTCGCGCACAAGCTCGTAGACAAGTCCCCGCGGCTCGCCGATCTCGGAAACGGTCGGCGGTGGTACATGGTAAGTGAACGGCGGCAGTTCCGCTGCCACCAGCCGCATCTCGGCAGCGTGTGCCGCCGGCGCCACCAGCAATGTAGCCAGCACCAACAAAAGAGCCCGCATGTTTCGCGCTCCTCTCCGACAGGCAGCGCCTCTGCCAGTTCGTTTCACGGCAACCGCACCAGCAGCAGGTCGCACGGCATCTCGCGCACCACCCGGCCTACCGGCGAGCCCACCAGTGCCCCGAACCAGTGCCCGCGATGAGCTCCGCACACCAGCAGATCGACGCCACGCCGGCGGGCGCTCTCGGCGATCGCATGCGCGATCGTACTGGAGGCAACGACAACCCCCTCGGTGGGAACGTCGGGCACATGCCCGGCAACGGCCGCGAGGAACCGCTGCGCCTGAGCCATCAACCTGTCATCGAGCGAAAACGGCACCGGCGCGGGATCGCTGGTCGAGGGCGCCGCCGCCCGATTGCTTCGCCCTTCGTCCATTCCGAACAATGGCACGTCCGCCTCGCCCCCACCGGCAAGCGCTCGCTGGTCGACGACATGCAGCAAGGTGAGCCGGGCGCCGAATCGTCGGGCGAGATCGCTCGCCCGATCGACGACCGCGTGCCACTCCTCGGATTCGTCGAGAGCGACCATGACGTGCTGGTAGGGGGCTGCCGGCATCGTACGTCTCCGCTTTGGCCCGTTTGACTCAAAAGGTTCCGACCGCCTGATTGAGCAGGATGACCGCCACTGTCGCCAATAATGGCCCGAGGACGCTGCAGACGAAGATGTCAACGTAGCTTTGCTTGTGCGTCAGACCGCAGATGGCGAGCAACGTGATCACCGCGCCGTTGTGCGGCAACGAATCGAAGCCGCCCGACGACATTGCCGCGACCCGGTGGAGGATCTGGGCACTGATGCCGTCGGCCCGCGCTTCCTGCAGCAACTGGTCACCGACGGCGGTAAGCGCGATCGACATGCCGCCGGACGCGGAGCCGGTTATGCCGGCAAGGACGTTGACGGCGACGAACGTCGCCCACACCGGGTTGGTGGTCACTGCGGTCATAGCGTCGCGGACCAGAGCGAACGCGGGCAGCGAGGCAACCACCGAACCGTAGCCCACCTCCGAGGCGGTGTTGAAGATTGGCAGCATCGAGCCGAAGGTGCCCTTGTTGATGGTGTCGGTAAGGTTGGCGTAGCGCGTCCAGTTCAGCGCCACGCAGGTGAGGCAGGCGGCGATCAGCGCGATGATGATCGACCAGATGCCGAGCACCGCCGACAGCTTGGTGGCGCCATACCTCGGCTGCGCAAGGAAAGACGTGTCCATTGCTGGCAACAGGTAGTTCGTGAACACGAAATTAAGCAGGATAACGACGATGATCGGCGCCAGCGCGATGGCGAAGGAGGGTCGGCGTTCCGCCGTGGCGGCGGTCGCCGGCGGCTCATCGTGGATACCATATCCTTCGCCCTTGGACTGCGCCATGTGCGCGCGGCGCGTCAGCCAGAGCATGCCGATCGCAAACATCAGGAGGCCGCCGATGATGCCGAGGCCAGGGGCAGCGCCGGTGTTGGTGCCGAAGAACGGCGACGGGATGGCGTTCTGTATGGATGGCGTATACGGCAGCGCGGTCATCGTGAAGGTGAACGATCCCAGCGCGATGGCGCCAGGCAGCAGCCGTTTTGGCGTATCCGACGTGCGCAGCAGCGCCGCGCCGATTGGATAAACGGCGAAGGCGACGACAAACAGCGAGACGCCACCGTAGGTGAGCAGGCCGCAGGCCAGAACGATCGCCAGCAGAGCCCGCTCCGCGCCGACCTTCTTGGCGATCCACTCGGCGATCACTGTCGCCGAGCCTGAATCATCCATCAGTTTTCCAAAGATAGCGCCCAGCATGAACAGGGGAAAGAATTTGGCTAAGTACTTGCCAAGTTCGACCATGAACACCTGCGTGTAGGTGCCAAGAACAGGTGAGTCGAGACCTGAAAATAGGACCGCTACTGTCGCGCAGATCGGCGCCAGGAAAAGAACGTTAATCCCTCGGTACGCGAGGTACATCAGAAGAGCGAGGGAAATGATGATGCCAATCACGCCAATCATAAGCTTGACCTCGAATGCTTACGTTGTCAGTTCGCGATTATGAGGTAACGACGCGGCAACCCTGCACGGGCCACAACGTCTACCTTTCCAATGCCGCAGTTCGCAAGAAGACCAAGCGGACGTGTAGCCCATCGAATACTCCCGGCACGTGACCGGCAAGCATCAAGGCATGAAGACTCGCGCCCTAGACCGCCGATGGACGGGCACAGCAGACGTCACTCCCTGGTTCGTTCTTACGACTGATTACAACTATCTTTACCTGAAGCCGCGATGGACGAAAAGAGACTTCTTGTTATCGTGATGAAAACAATCACGGACACCGGCGCGCGCAGCGGCTTCAAGGGCGCGGGGCTGGCGGCGGCGCCATCAGGTCGCGAGTCGCCTGGCTGATGAGCCGCCGCAGACGGCGGTCGTCGAGACCCTCGCTGCGTCCAACCCGGCCATCGACCCGTGCCAGCATTTGCCCGCCGTCGCACAACGCCGCGACCAGAGTTACCCGGCCCCGCGGCAGGGGCTCTCCCCATCCGACCCGGCGGCGGCGCATGGATCGCCGCCGCTGCCGTTGAAAACGTAGACGAGGCGCAATGGTGCCGCATCGTCGCTTGGTCCGGCACGTGTCACCGGCGGGGTTGCCGCCCAGGTCATCGCCTGCGTCACCATGCTGAAGACCGCGTCCTCGACGGCTTCGTCTGACGCGAAGGCGGGGCGGCCGCGAACAACCAGCGGCAGCAGTCCCGCGCCCTGCGCCACCGCCCACGGATCTTCGATCCGCCGCATCACCGTGGTTGTCGGAAGATCGTCGCAGCCGGCGACCGTCAGCAGGATTCCTGCGACGCTGGCGGCGGCAGCCGTGATGAGGATGGTGGCACGGAATGACGTCATCTGGGGCAAACGCTTGTGAGCAGTGACCTGTTCGCCGATCATCGTCCGGGAAGAGCGCCGCGCCAAGTATCGAGCGCACGCAGCAGACGAGGTCAAGACGATGCCGAGCGAGTTCAGCACGCTGGATCTGGTGGCCGTTGCGGTTTTCTTCGCTGTCTGGATTGCCTACCAGATGCTGTTCGACGGCCAGTTGCGCCAGCCCCACGCGCTGAACGCGCAGATGACGTCGCTCCGCCGCGCGTGGATGCGCCAGCTATTGCGGCGCGAGAACCGCATCGTCGATCTGACGCTGGTCGGCCATACCATCCACAGCGCCGCCTTCTTCGCCTCGACCACGATGCTGGTTCTCGCCGGCCTGATCGGCGTGCTGGGCTCCGCCGACCGCGTCTACGCCGCCATCGCCAACATCTCGGTGCTCTTGGGCGGCGGGCAGCGCCTGTTCGAGTGGAAGCTGATCCTACTGATCGGCATCTTCATCTACGCCTTTTTCAAGTTCACCTGGGCCTTGCGGCAGTTCAACTATTTCTGCGCCGTGATCGGCAGCGCTCCGGAAGCTCCCACCGACCCGTCCGAGGCCGAATCGTATGCGGTTCGCATGGCAGAAGTGTTGACGCACGCCGTGGGCGAACTGAATTCCGGCGTCCGCGCCTACTACTTCGCCTTCGCCGCGTTCGGTTGGTTCATCCACCCGCTCGCCTTTATCGGAGCAACGCTGCTGATGGTCCTCGTCCTCGCCCGCCGCCAACTCACTTCCCCCACCGCCCACGCCCTACGCGAACACGTCGCAGCGCTGGAGCGAACGCTGAGGTGATGGGGGCGCGGGGAGAGGCTGTCCCGTCTGCCGGACGCTGTCTAGGCAGCCGCGATTGGCCACAACCAGACCTGGGCCGCCAGGGTTACAACGCGTACCGGTTGACCGCACGAGCATCCCAATCAAGTCCCAAGCCCGGTCCCCGCGGGCGCAACTTACCATGCTCGACCTTCAATGGTTCGCTGAGGATCGCTCCGGCGACGTCCAGATATTCGAGGTAATGGGCACTTGGCGTCACGGCGAGCACTTGGGCGCTCGCTTCAATGAAAAGGTGACTGGAAACGGGGAGTGAGGCGCCTTCAGCCTGTCCGGCAGCCCGCAACCAGCCTGTCACGCCGCCAATCTTCATGATGTCCAGCATCGCGAAGTCGCTCGCTCCTGCCGCGATCGCACGCGCAATGTCTTCAGGGAACCACCAATTTTCGCCGGTCTGGATCGCCACCTTGCACCTCGCACGAACCGCGGCGTGCCCCGAGAGATCCTCTGCAGTTACCGGCTCTTCCACCCATTGGAGATCATATTCGGCCAGGCGATTTATCCGCCGCACAGCCTCCGGCACCGTTAGCGATTGGTTGTAGTCCACCATGAGACGTGTATCAGCACCGATGGCCTCACGAACGGCCGACACGGTTTCCACGTCCTTTCGCAGGTCGCCATTCCCGATCTTGATCTTGATCGCCGTGAAACCCTGCTCCAGGGAGTTCTCCAACAGAGCGATATCGTGCCTTGGGTCGATCACGCCATAGCTGTCATAGGCGAGTACCGGCGTCTCATCACCGCCAAGGAGGCGGCAGACGGATTGCTCGTGGGCGCGACCCAGCGCATCCCATAGCGCCATGTCGAGACCAGAAATTGCCATGCCGAGGAGTCCCTGTCGGCCGAGAAGGCGGAAGGTGCCGTTGAAATCACGCATGCGTTCGAATGGCGAAACCGACTTGCCGAGCAATAAGCTCCTTAGGTTGGCGATGAGGTCGACCAGTGGGCGGAGTGTCACCGGGGTATAGCCGAAGATATAGGCGCGCCCGACGATGTCCTGGTCTGTTACCACGTCGATCAGCACCAGTGGTGCCGAGGGGATCGTCCCGACCGAGGTCTTGATTGGTCGAGGCAAGGGGGCCTCAACGGCCCGGGCGGTGACGTCTTTGATGGTAGGGATGGGGAGGTTCATGGTCCGGCGCCAATCCTGTTTCGGGTTACGGATTGAGCTTAGGCGCAGTGGTCTTTTCAATATACTCACTAGGTAGTATACATGGTTCATGATCGCTTCGACGAACCGCACAAAAGAACGAATTCTCTCTGCCGCATATGACCTTCTTTACAAAGAGGGGTTTGTTCGGGTCAGCATGGACGCCATCGCCCAAGCGGCCGGCGTCACCAAACGGACGCTTTATTACCACTACGAAAGCAAGGATGGGTTGGCAGCGGCGGTGCTCGACCACCAACACCTCTACGCCCTTGAGCGCATTCAGGGGTGGAGCACGGGGCCTGCGGAGACGCCGTCGGACTACTTGGCAGGTTTGTTTCAGCAGATCGAAGCCTGGGCGTCCGAACGTAGGTGGCTCGGCTCAGGCTTCACTCGGCTGACGATGGAATTGGCGGACCTGCCGGGCCATCCCGTGCGCCGCGCCGCTCATCAGCACAAGCTGGCAGTCGAGAGTTGGCTGTCCAGTGAACTGGAGCGGTTGGGAGCGCGAAGCGCCAAAGAATTGGCGCGACAAGTCATGCTGCTGATAGAGGGGTGTCTATCCCTTGTTCTGATTCACGGAGACACGTCATACGTCTCTGCAGCCGCGAAGGCAGCCACTCGGTTGGCAAATTGCAGCACCGAATGATGACCGCAACGGATCGCTTGGCGTCATTGCACGCACGAAGTGCGACGGATGGTCCGCCTCCAAAAGCCGGTGCCCCGGCCGTGTCGTTACGAGTCCACCTGGCATTTATCGCCGGGCTACCCAGAAACACCGGGATGGCGCGGTTCAGGCGGACGGTGTCTTCGTCGCTGATGCGGCCGATGCGGGTGCCCAGTTTTGTCTTCGCTATGGTCGTTATTTTATGACCATCAGACGCGATGCCAGGGGAGGCCGTTCGCGGCGCTCGGCTCGACCATGGACGAAACACCGGCGCGTCGGGCGGATTGGAGGTGAAGGCGCAGATCGTCACCGAGGCGTTCGCATCGAGCCGATCGTTACCGCCATTTCCCCCTTACCCGCCGCACTGCGCCCGGTGGCGGAGAAGGTGGTCGGCGAGAACCAGGGCGACCATGGCTTCGGCGACCGGGACGGCGCGGATGGCGACGCAGGGATCGTGCCGGCCCTTGGTTGCGATCTCGGCGTCCGCTCCCTGCGCGGTCACCGTCGGTTGCGGGGTGAGCACCGAGCTGGTGGGCTTGACCGCGAGGCGCGCGATGAGCGGTTGCCCGGTGGTGATGCCGCCGAGGACGCCGCCGGCGTTGTTGGAGAGGAAGGTTACCCGGCCGTCCTGCATGCGCAGTGCATCGTTGTGCTCCGGGCCGGACATGGCCGCGGCGGCAAAGCCGGCGCCGATCTCGACGCCTTTAACGGCGGGAATGCTCATCAGCGCCTTGGCAAGGTCGGCGTCCAGCCGGTCGAAAACGGGGGCGCCCAGGCCGGCGGGCACGCCGTCGGCCACCACCTCGACGATCCCGCCGGCCGAGGAACCGTCCTTGCGTACGTCATCCAGGAACTCTGCCCAGCGTTCAGCGGCGCCCGCGTCCGGGCTCCAGAACGGATTACGCTCGACCTCCGCCCAATCCCAGCAGGCCCGCTCAATCCGATGCGGACCGACCTGCACCAGCGCGCCGCGAATGCGCATGCCCTCACCGAGCACGCGCCGGGCGATGGCTCCCGCCGCTACCCGCATCGCCGTTTCCCGGGCGCTTGAGCGGCCGCCGCCGCGATAGTCGCGGATGCCGTACTTTGTTTGATAGGTGAAATCGGCGTGGCCGGGGCGGAAAGTGTCCTTGATCGCCGAGTAGTCCTTGGAGCGGGCGTCCTCGTTAACGATCAGCAGGCCGATCGGCGCGCCGGTGCTCAGCCCCTCGAAGACGCCCGAAAGAATCTGGACCCGATCCGGCTCCCGCCGTTGAGTGGTGAAGCGCGACTGGCCCGGGCGCCTGCGATCAAGCCACACCTGGATGTCGGCCTCGGCCAGCGGCAGCCGCGGTGGACAGCCGTCAACGACGCAGCCGATCGCTGGCCCGTGGCTCTCGCCGAAGCTGGTGACCCGGAACAGGGTGCCGAAGCCGTTACCCGACATCAGGGCGCTGCGGCACGAAACCTTCCAGCATCTCGCGAATTGGGCCCGCCGCATCCGGCGCCAGCATGCCGACGATGTTGTAGCCGCAATCGACGTAATGCGTCTCGGCCGTGACGCCGGCGGAGAGGTCGCTGAGCAAGTAGAGGCCGGCACCGCCGACCTCGTCGAGGGTGACGTTGCGGCGCAACGGCGCGTTCAGCTGGTTCCATTTCAGGATGTAGCGAAAATCGCCGATTCCCGATGCGGCGAGCGTCTTAATCGGCCCGGCAGACAGCGCGTTAACGCGAATCCCTTTCCGGCCCAGGTCTTCAGCAAGATAGCGGACGCTAGCCTCCAGCGCCGCCTTGGCGACGCCCATGACGTTGTAATGCGGCATCACCCGCTCGGCGCCCATGTAGGTTAGCGTCAGCAGGCTGCCGCCGCTCTTCATCAGCCGCTCCGCTCGCTGGCAGACGGCGGTAAACGAGTAGCAGGAGACCAGCATGGTGGCGCTGAAATTATCCGACGTGGTCTCGATGTAGCGGCCCTTCAACTGCTCCTTGTCGGAGTAGGCGATGGCGTGGACGACAAAGTCCAGGCGGCCCCACCGCTCCTCCAGCGCATGAAACACCGCGTCAAGGCTGGCCTCGTCAGTGACGTCGCACGGCAGCACGGCGGTACAGTCAATCTGCTCGGCGAGCGGCGCCACCCGCTTCTTCAGGGCCTCGCCCTGGTAGGTCAGCGCTACCTCGCCACCGTGGTTATGCACCGCGCGGGCGATCGCCCAAGCAATAGACCGGTCGTTGGCGACGCCCATCACCAGGCCGCGTTTGCCGGCCATCATGGGGTGCATGTGCGCTCAGTGCTTCCTTCACTTTCGTCGTGCTGTTCGGGCGGGTTCAGGACGGCACCGGCAGAACGCCGAAGCAGCGGACCCCCCGTCACGTCAGGCCATCGGATGGGCAGCGGCACGTCAATCCGATCGCCCCATCAGGCCGCCTTCAGCGGACCTCCTCGCTTCGCAGCCGGGCGGCCACTTCGTCACGCAGCGCCGGCGGCAGCGCCTGAAGCGCCGCCTCGATTTTCCGGAGGACGCGGCGGGTGGCATAGAGCTGGTCGAGCAACGGTAGCACTACCTCAAGCGCATCGTCATCGACCAGAAACTCCTGGCGCAACTCGCGGATCAAGGCGATGCGGGCCTCGTCGGCCTCGTCGAACTCAAGGCTACCAGTGCCGCTGCGCGGCCGCACCCACCGGTGCTCGATCCACGCCTGCAACTCGATCCGCTGCAACCGATGAATACGTAGAATATCGTCAAAGGTCGGCATCGTCCGCTCTCATCGCACCCGATAAGGATGAGTGGCACTCCACTGTTCGACCAGCCGGGTGAGTTCATCGTCCGGAGGATCCGGCAGGACGACCTGCAGCGTCACATAATGGTCGCCGCGGCTACCGGCGGCGGGCACCCCCTTGCCGCGCACGCGCAGGCGGGTACCGGTGTTCGAACCCTTCGGCACCGTCATGCTGACGGAGCCGTCGATGGTCGGTACCTCGATCTTGCCGCCGAGCAACGCTTCGCCCAGCGTAATCGGCAGGTCGGCCCAGATGTCATTGTCCTTCCGCGTGAACTGGGGGTGGGGGCGAACGTGAATCTCCAGGTGCAAATCCCCGGCGGGGCCACCGCCGGGGCTGACACCGCCTTGCCCCTTCAGCCGCAACGTCTGTCCATTGATGGTGCCTGCTGGTATCGTCACCTTTAACCGGCGGCCGTCCGGCAGGATGAGTTCACGGGTAGCGCCGTTCACCGCGTCTAGAAAATCCACTTCGACGCGTTGCTGGATGTCGGCACCGCGCATCTTGTGGGCATCGCGACGCGCGCCACGGAAAAGGTCGGCAAAAGACGTCCATTCCTTCGATATCGTGGAAGTACTCTCCGGGATCGGCATAGCGAGCACCTGGACCGGTCTCAGCATAATCACGATAAAATCGCCGCTCTGTCTTCGGCGCGCCAGCGGCATCAATCTCGCCGCGATCGTACGCCCTGCTTCTTCTTCCGTCGGAAAGGAAGTCGTAGGCGGCAGCCACTTCCTTGAACCGATCTTCGGCAGCCTTGTCGCCGGGACGCAGGTCCGGGTGCAGTGCGCGCGCCAGTTTCCGGTAAGATTTTTTGATGTCCTTGATGTCGGCGCTCTTGGTAACGCCCAACACCTCATAGGGATCTTTCATTGTGCCTTCCGGCATACGGCCTAAATCGGGACGACGATATCGCAAGCCGCCGCCCGTGACAAACCGTCACCTGTGTCGGCCTTCCGGATCCTCAGAAGATGACGTCGACCAGCAGCTTCAGATTGAGAGCCACAATCAATGCAGCAACCAGCCAGGCAATGGCGCTGAGCCACCTCGGGTTAACGAAAGTCCCCATCTTGGCCCGGTCTGTGGTAAATCGCACCAGGGGAATCACCGCAAACGGAAGCTGCATGCTCAGCACGACCTGGCTGAAAACCAGCAGTTTCGCCGTGCCGCTGTCGCCCCAGAGCGCGGTCACTCTTACGGACGGGAGGATCGCCAGCAGTCGGGTAATCATTCTTCGCAGCCATGCCGGCAGTCGAATGCGGAGGAAACCCTCCATGACCACCTGACCTGCCAGGGTTGCCGTAACCGCCGAGTTCTGACCGGAGGCAAGAAGCGCCACAGCAAAAAGCGCGCTTGCCAGGGGCGCCCCCAGCATCGGTGCCAGCAGTGCGTGCGCCTCCTGAATTTCGACAACGTCTGTGCGACCATTGAAATGAAATGTTGCCGCCGCGACGATGAGGATCGCTGCGTTGATCGCCAGCGCCAACATGAGCGCAACCGTCGAGTCCACAGTGGCGAAGCGGATCGCCTGCTTCTTTCCCGACACTGACTGCTCGAAGCGACGGGTCTGCACGATTGCGGAGTGCAGGTAGAGGTTATGCGGCATTACCGTCGCCCCCAGGATGCCGATGGCAATGTAGAGCATCGCCGGGTCGCGAACGATCTGCGCCGTCGGCACGAAACCGCCGAGGATCGCCGTCAAGGACGGCTGGGCAAGGGCAATTTGACCTGCGAAGCAAACGCCGATCACGATCAGCAGGCTGAGAACGAAAGCTTCCAGCCAGCGGAAGCCGCGCTGCTGCAGCAGCAAAAGCAAGAGCACGTCGAGGGCCGTCAGACAAACGCCCCACACCAGCGGAATGCCGAACAGCAAGTTCAGGGCGATGGCCGTCCCGATCAGTTCAGCCAGGTCGCAGGCGATGATGGCAAGTTCGCATACCACCCACAACGACATCGCCGTGGGGGGTGAATAGTGATCCCGGCAGGCCTGCGCGAGATCACGTCCGGTGGCTATGCCCAGGCGGACCGCCAACGCCTGAAGGACGATGGCCATCAAGTTGGAGAGCAGAATCACCGATAGGAGCGTGTATCCGAACGCCGAACCCCCGGCGATGTCGGTTGCCCAGTTGCCCGGATCCATGTACCCGACGGCGACGAGATAGCCGGGGCCGGCGAAGGCGAACAAACGCCGCCAGAAGGAAGAACCGGCGGCGACCGGAATACTGCGGTGAACTTCCGGAAGGCTGACGACCGCCGCCGGTTCTCGCCAACCCTCCAACGCGACGGCGGACTGCTCGTTCGAACTCAATCCGCCGTCCTCAACACTGCGACCACTGATAGCTTTGCCTGCAGATGTGTAGCCGTAGGAGAGACGCTATTCGGCGGGTACCCGCTTAGTCGCTCCCGCTCCAGGCCCCGCTCCCAGATCGGCGCCGGTCAACGGGTCGCCGTTGTTCTTACAGGCCAGGCGCTTTGCCTGGCGAAGCGCAAGATCAGAATCCGCCGCTGCCAGCATCACTGTCGCCGTTCCCTCACCGCCATCAACGGGGCTCGCCGCCACCGGATCTGCTTCGAACTCCCACTGCTCGCCCTCGTTCCACGGTCCCCGCTCATCCCCCGCGCCGGAGGACATGTTGTAGTAGGTGTCGGTAAACTGCGGCACGCCCGGCAGCTTGCCAGCCGGGAAGTTCGGCTCGATGGCATAAAGTGCCTTCTCGAACGACTTCCTGGTGCGCCGATTTCGCGCGTCATCAGAAAGCCCAGCGCCTCCTTGACGTCCGGATCAGCCGTGCACTTGATCAACCGCTCGTAAATGATTTTGGCGCGCGACTCGGCGGCGATATTGGAGCGGAGGTCTGCGGTTGGGTCCCCGATGCTATCGACGTAAGCGGCTGTCCATGGCACGCCAGAAGAATTAACCAGCGGTGCTCCACCACCGTACAGCAATGAGGTTGTGTGGCTGTCACCGCCCGAAAATACATCCCGCAGCAGCTCGCCCTGTTCCGCGCCTTCTGACATCTTCGCGTTCACGCCCTTATTAAGCATCACCACGATGCTGCCAATCACCTCCAGGTGACTCAACTCTTCGGTGGCAATGTCGAGCAGCATATCCTTACGCTTGGGGCAGCTCTCAGCCAGAGCCTGCGTAAAGTATCGCATAGCAGCAGCGAGCTCTCCTTGCGGGCCTCCAAACTGCTCCAGCATCAAGCTCGCGAGCCGCGGGTTCGGCTCGGAAACACGCACGGTATATTGCAGTCGCTTGTTGTGAATGAACATTCGGGGTTCTCCTGGTGCGGACTTCTAGCTAGCAACGGAGTACACACCGACATCCGGAGGTGGACTGAACCGGCGGCTCATCATTGCGATTTGATCTTAACGACTCTGTCAAGCTGCGGTTCCGTCGCGCTGCACGAAGGGAACAACAGCTTCGGAAGCAGGTTGATTTTGCGGCGATCTTTCCAAGCCAAAACTAGCGACAACGTCTCTTGGGAGAACCGCAATGCGATCAGTCATCCTCTGGGCGCTCGGCGTGCCAGTGACATTAATCATTCTTCTGAACGTGTTTCACGTCCTCTAGGCGGTCAGAGCGTAGGAAGGTCACGCAAGGGCTAGGGGAGCGGGTCGGCGATGCCGCTTCGGCCGAAGCGGTCTGCATGGTTCTGAGCAATGGCAGCGGAAGCGGAAACTGGTAAAGTCTGCCCAACGTTCCGTCGCGTATACCGCTGGCGTTCTCGACAGCGACGGCCGCTTGGGGTCTCATGCACATCGACAGAAACACCGACCCTCTTACTTTGTTTGCAGCCTGGCTGGCGGAGGCCGAAGGGACTGAACCGAACGACCCGAACGCCATGACGCTTGCAACGGTCGGCGCGGACGGCTCGCCATCGGCGCGGATGGTTCTGCTGAAAGGCGTCGATAGTCGCGGTTTCTCCTTCTATACCAACCTCGAAAGTCGCAAGGCACGTGACCTGCAGGCTACGCCGCGGGCGGCTCTGTGTTTCCACTGGAAATCGCTGCGCCGCCAGGTTCGCGTTGAAGGTCCGGTGGAACGGGTTGCCGACGGCGAGGCAGATGCCTACTTCGCCAGCCGTCCGCGCATCAGTCAACTCGGTGCGTGGGCGTCCAGGCAGTCGCAGGTGCTCGTCGGCCGGTTCGAATTGGAAGCCCGTGTCGCTAAATACACTGCCCGCTTCAACCTGGGTCCGGTGCCGCGCCCGGCCCACTGGTCTGGGTACCGCGTGCTGCCACAAAGCATCGAATTCTGGGAAGATCGGCCGTTTCGCCTGCACATGCGGTTTCGCTTCCAGCGTGCAAACGATGGATGGGACAGCGAGGAACTGTTCCCATGAACGACGCCGGCTTCACCGGTGCCGCGACATCGCCCGTGCACAACGCGGCGCGGTCGCATCGGCTGAAGACCTGGGCGGCAACCGCTTCGGTCAGTGTCGCTATACGTCTGATCGCCGCTAAGGCGGGTGCCTTCTTCGCCACCAGTTCTGTCAGCCTGTTATCGACGCTGGTCGACTCACTGCTCGATTTTGCCGCGTCGCTGATCAACTTGATCGCCATCCGGCACGCCGGCGCGCCGGCCGATCGAGAACATCGCTTTGGTCACGGCAAAGCAGAGCCGCTCGCCGGCCTTGGGCAGGCGGCGTTCGTTGCCGGATCGGCGATTTTCGTTCTGGTACAAGCGCTTGAACGCCTAGTGCACCCAGTTCCGGTGGCCAACGAGAGCATTGGCATCGGCGTCATGATCCTATCGATTGTCGTCACCTTAGCTTTGGTGTTTTACCAGCGGTGGGTGATCCGCGAAACCGGCTCAATCGCGATCGGCGCCGATGCGTTGCACTATAAGTCGGACCTGTTGGTGAACCTCGGCGTCATCATCGCTCTTGTCGCCTCCAGCCATCTCGGCTGGCATCTCGCCGATCCAGTGTTCGCGGTATCTGTTGCAATCTTCATTCTATGGAGCGCTTGGGGGATCTTTCACGGCAGCTTTAACCTGCTGATGGACCGAGAGCTACCTGAAGCGGATCGCGAACGAATACGAACAATTGCGGTCGCCCATCCAGCGGTAATCAGCATCCATGATCTTCGAACGCGCTCTTCCGGCACGCAAACCTTTATCCAATTCCATCTGGAAATGAACGGCGATCTAAGTCTCATCGACGCTCATACCATTGCCGATTCGGTGATGGCCCAAATCGAACGGGAGTTTCCCAATGCTGAGGTGTTGATCCACGAGGACCCGTTCGGCATCGCCGAGCGCCGGCCAGCGTTCGAGTAAGGCCAGCGAGGATGAGCGCGTGATCGTCGAGGATCAACGTGACGTAATCGCGTTCCTCTCTCGTGGCGAAACGTGGGGGAGCGTGAATGCCACAGTGGAGCGGCGCGAAACACACGCTTCAGTAGTCTTCTTGGTTGGTGATCACGCGTTCAAGCTCAAGCGGGCCGTTCGCTATCCCTATCTCGACTACAGCACTGCTGACCGGCGCCGGCATTTCTGCGAGGGGGAATTGGCGATTAATCAGCGGACCGCGCCAGACGTCTATCGGCGCATCTTGCCAGTGGTACGTTTAGCTGACGGGGGTCTTGCTCTTGACGGCGAAGGAGATCCGGTCGACTGGCTGATTGAAATGCAGCGCTTCGCCGAAGATGCGCTCTTCGATCGGCTGGCAGATTCGGGGCGTCTCGACCGCTTTGCCATGGAAAGCCTTGCCGACACGATTGCCCGGTTTCATGCAGAGGCTGAACGTCGGCCGGGGGCGGGAGGTGCTGCCGCGGTGGCAGACATCCTCGATGGCAACGTGCGCAGCTTCGCCGGGATCGATGCGGCAGTTCTCGATCCATCCAGGGTGGACCAGCTCGCTCCTGCGTCGCGTCAGGCGCTAACGGCGGTGGCGGCGCTGCTCGATCGCCGGCGGTCCGAAGGCTTCGTGCGCCACTGCCACGGCGATCTGCACCTCCGCAACATTGTTGCATGCGAGGGAAGGGCCGTTCTCTTTGACGCGATCGAGTTTGACCCCAGCTTCGCCGAAATCGATGTTCTTTACGATATGGCGTTTCTTGTGATGGACCTCGAATTTCGCCGCCTCGGCAGGCTTGGGAGTGTTCTCCTAAACCGCTATCTTGATGTCACCGGGGATTGCCATGGACTGGCGACGCTGCCGTTGTTCCTCTCGATGCGCGCTGCGATCCGCAGCCACATTGACGCTGCGGCGGCGGCAGCGCACTCGTCTAATGAGGCCGCCATCGAGCTTCAGCGCGGAGCTTCGCGATACCTCGACCTGGCATTGCGATACCTACGATGCGAGGCACTGACTGATCGCGATCGGTGGGCTGTCAGGTTCCGGCAAGTCCCGGCTGGCGCGGGAATTGGCACCATACTTTACGCCGCCACCCGGCGCGCGAGTCGTTCGAACCGATTCTATCCGCAAGCGGCTCGCCGGTGTCACACCGGAAACCCGGCTGGCTCCATGCGATTACAGCGAAGCGGCAAGCCGGCGCACCTATGAGGCGCTTTATACGGAGGTGCGTTCGGCACTCGGCGCCGGCCGGACAGTCATCGCCGATGCCGTCTTTGCTCGCCCCGAAGAGCGCCTCGCCATCGCTGCGGTGGCCACAGATGCGGGAGCGCCCTTCCGAGGAATCTGGCTGCATTCAGCCCCGCCCCTGCTCGAGGAGCGGGTCAGCCGCCGTGTCCACAGTGTTTCTGACGCAACGCCGGAGGTCGTGCGTCTGCAACTTGCGTTTGATCTCGGCACCATCGACGGGCCAAAGCTGGATTCCTGTGGACCAGCCGGAAGCACGCTCGCTTCAGCCGGCGATCTACTCGGTATCAAGACTTCCCCACACTCGTAGGTCTTTCATTCCAACCGTCGCGCGATCATGATCAGTCCGCCGAAGTAGGAGCGCGGCCATGAGCATTCGTAAAATACTGGTGCCGCTCGATGGCTCAGAACGAGATCGTATGGCCCTGACAGCGGCTTTTTCGACAGCGCGCGTTTTCGAAGCTCACGTTCAAGCAATGCACGTCCGCATTCAGCCGGCAGACTCCTTGCCGTTCGTAGGCGAAGGGATGTCGGCGGCGCTCGTCCAGGAACTGGTTGAGCTTACTGAACGCGAGAGTGCTGCCCGGGCCGCTGTTGCCCGCCAAACATTCGAGGCGGCGCGAGCAGCTGCGTTGCTACCGATCGCCGATGATCCGAGCAGCAGGCCGCCAGGGGGAGGCGCGACAGCCGGCTGGCTGGAGATTCCTGGGCAGGAGGATGACCTGGTCGTTCGCGCCGGTCGGCTTGCTGATCTGATTGTTCTATCGCGTCCGGCGACAGGGGCCGGCAGTCCAGGTGCGTTCAACACGGCGCTGTTTGAAACAGGACGACCCTTGCTTGTGCCCGGAGCTCAAGCAATGCCGATTCGGATGGACCGCATCGTTGTTGCCTGGGACGGTAGCGCACAAGCGGCGCGCGCCCTCGCAGTGGCGTTGCCCTTCCTTGACCGCGCCGAGCAAGTCACGGTTGTGACCTGCGAGGAGGACGGCGATGATGAAGCGGGATCAGCGGAGGTAACGGCTTATCTAGCGTGGCACGGGATCGCTGCCGGACTGAGGGCGGTACCGCCGCATCCAGGAGTCGCCGAGGCCTTGGTTGCCGCCGCTACCGACGCCGACCTGCTGGTGATGGGCGGTTATTCGCATAGCCGGTTGCGCGAGATGATTCTCGGCGGAGTGACGCGCTACATGCTGGAAAAGGCAACCCTGCCCCTATTGCTTATGCACTGAGGTGACGCAGTGATCGTCGACCATGGCAAGATGGCGTCTGTCTGGAACACGGCATGATCGGCGTAGATGATCGGCGGACGGTCGTCGTGACCGGCGCGAGCCGCGGCATCGGGCACGCCACAGCGAAGGTTTTTCTTGAACGCGGGTGGCGCATCCTGACCTGCTCCCGCGACGATGTCCCTCCTGAGTGCCGGCGCGACCCCAACTGGACGTGCCATATCCCGACCGACCTGGGTGATGCCGACAGCGTCGCGCACTTTGTCGAGCAGGCGAATGTGATCCTGGAGGGGCGACCGCTTCACGCTCTAATCAACAATGCAGGCATGTCGCCCAAGACTCCATACAAGGAGCGGCTAGGGTGCCTGAACGGCGATCTCGATGCTTGGCACGATGTTCTAGAGATTAACTTTTTTGCCCCGTTGCGGCTGGTCCGCGGTTTCGCAGCGGCGCTTCACCGGGGTCGCGGCGCCGTTGTCAATGTTACCTCGATCGCCGGTCATGCCGTTCATCCCTTTGCCGGATCGGCTTACGCCATCTCAAAGGCGGCATTATCGGCGCTGACCCGCGAGTTGGCGCATGAATGTGCAGCGCTTGACATACGGGTTAATGCAGTTGCTCCGGGAGAGATTGAAACGGCAATGATTCAGCCGGAGTACGAAGTCATGATTCCGCGGATCCCCCTGGAGCGCATGGGCTCGCCACAGGATGTCGCCAGCGCCATCTTTTTCCTGTGTTCACCGGACTCCGGCTATATTACTGGCAGTGAGCTTTGGGTGACCGGCGGTCAGCACCTGTATTAAGCTTCAGAGCATCTCAATTGCGCTGGCTTAGAATAGACGCCCACCGTCCGGAATTTTCGGTCGGGCATGATCAACACGACCTCGCCGCCCGCATCGGGAAATCCCAAGACCAGCACCTCCGATCGCACCTTGCCGATCTGTCGCGGTGGAAAGTTGACGACGGCGGCGACTTGCCGGCCGATCAGGCTTTCAGAGGTGTAGTAGTGGGTAAGCCTCGCCGAGCTCTTTTTCTCGCCGACCTCGGGGCCGAAATCGATCCACAAGGTAATCGCCGGCTTGTGCGCCGAGGCGCTTGGATTCGGCACGTAGGATGGTTCCGACACGAATATCGATCCGCTGGAAGTCCGACCAGTCGATCGTCTCGCTCATTGATGCACCAAGAAAACAAGGGCCGCCCGAAACGGACGGCCGTGTTCCAAAATTGCTCAGGCGAAGCTCGGCTTCAGGCGGCCGGCTGCTTCAGCTTCAGCGCCACTTCCTTCATCTCGTCCAGGCTGGCGGAGATGCGGGAGTTGATGGTGCTGGTCGCTTCCTGGTTCGACTTGCTGACCATCTCCGCGAGTTCGCGCATGTTAGCAAGCGCGCGCTCGAAGGCATCTTTGGTCAACTCAGCCTGTTTCGCAGCGACGTCCGGCGGCGAGCCCGCCTTCGACAACGCATCGACGGCCTTTGACGCCTCGTTCATTGTCTGTTGCAGGATCTCGGCCTGGCGCTTCACCACGGCCTGCATTCCTTCGATCGCCACTCGGTTGGCGCTCGTCAGAGCCTCCAGATTCTTCTTCTGGCTGGCGACGATGGAATCCACGTCGACACCGGGGAGTTTGTATTGCTTCAGCATATTGGACAGCTCGCCGACCATCTTTGTGGGGTCGAACTCCTTCATCAGCTTGCTGACGTCGAAAAACGCTTCGGGACCTGCCATCTTGAACTCCTTCCCCCGCCGCAATGGTGACGGGGCATGTGCATCTATTGACGGATGTAAGTATCTCCGAGCTTAACCCACCCGTCAACGTTTTTTGTGCAGTGCACAAAAATTGTCAACGTGACTCCGATGATCTTCGCTTAACTACATGCCCCTGCTAGATATTTCTTCTTTAGATCGAGATTGACACAGCACGACGGGTGCAGCAATCCCGTAAAGGTTGCATTAGCTGTTGAGGGGCGTGGGCTGCAGGCCAAGCGGGGCGATCGCTAAGGCGAGGGTGGCGCAGGCGATTCAATGTCCGCGCGATGCCAAGAATCGTCCTCAGCGTGCTGACGCCCGGACGGAAGTCGGCGAGCCAACCGCTCGGCATTGCGTAGTGCCCGGTCCAGCGCGGCCATCGTCCGCGCCATATCGGGGGTATCGTCATCAATCCATGCGCGCAGCGCATACAGATAGACCACGCCAAGCCCTTTGACGCGCAACGCTCCCGGCAGGCCGATTGTCGACACACCGGCGCTCTCCAGCACCCAGACGAGAGACCGGGCTAAGCGCGGCAGCAGACGGGCAACGCTTGCAGGATCGAAGGGTAAATCGCGGAGAATGGCGACCGTTCCCGGCCGGCGAGCTTGCAGAGCATCGAAGCGCCGCATCACCACGTCAAAAAGCCGATCGCGCGGCGCTTCCTCTGGATCTGCTGCCCCATCACGCAAGACTGCCTCGTCGGTCGCCGCGAGCAGCCGACAGAGCAGGGCGGCCTTGTCCGGGAAGATCCGGTAGCAGTCTAGCAACGGCACGTCTGCCCGCTTTGCGACATCGACCATCGCCAATGCCTGCCATCCACGCTCGTCGGCCAGCGTCAGAGCCGCTTCGGTTAAACGATCGGTGACGGATTCGGGCTCTGTCATATTCCCTCATTCGCCCTTGAGTGGAACTCTGATTGTATCAGCGCAGAGTGCGCTGATGTATGGTATTTCCATGGGCCAATCGGGCTGAGACCATCTTCCCAGAAAGCGGCGAGGACTACGTTGAACCGCCGGCACGACATTCGGCATCCAAGTAATCTGCTGATCGATGAAGCTGTAAGGCAGCCACTGCTCGAGCCGGCGGAGGAGGGTTGAACTTGCGCGTCGCGCGGAGGCGGGGAGATCAGCAGGCGACGCATCGGTTAGTTGCGAGCCATCTCCGTTTCGTCATCGCTATCGCCAAGCGCTATCGGGGCTGGGGCCTACCGATGAACGAGAGCTGATCCAGCAGGGTGCACTCGGCCTGGTCCAGGCAGTCCGGCGCTTTGATCCGGAACGTGGCGTTCGGCTGTCGACCTACGCGATGTGGTGGATACGCTCGGCGATCCAGGAGCACGTGCTACTCTCCTGGTCGGTGGTTCAACTCGGCACCAGCAACGCGCAGAAAATGCTGGCGCTCAAATTGCGTCGGATCGGTGAGGAATTGGCGCATGTGCAAAGCGACCCGACCGACGATCGGATCGCCAAGATTGCTGGAAATTCAACGCGACCGCTGCCGAAGTAGCCCGGCTTGCCGGGCGGATGACCGGACGAGACAGTTCGCTTGATCAGCCCGCGGCTTCCGGTCTTACGCCTGTCGATCGCCTGGTGAGTGAGCAGGCGACGGCAGAGCAGACGCTGGTGGACAGCGGCGAGCAACGCGCGCTCGCCGACGCGCTGCATACAGCAGTCGCCGGATTGTCACCGCGCGAGCAACTTGTTATTCGCAAACGTTATCTTGACGAAGCCAAGCAGACTTTCGAGGCGATCGGAAGAGAATTAGGCGTCTCCAAGGACCGGGCACGGCAGCTAGAAGCGCGGGCGTTGGCAAAACTTCAGGAGATGCTGGGGCCGGTGGTCACGAGTCTTTCGCGTTGACTTAGCAAGCGAGCTCGCGTGCTCGTTCAGTCGCGGCGGAGACGGCTCGCGACAGCAGGGGCTGCAAGCCATCATCAGCCATCAGTATCGACAGAGCCGCAGCGGTGGTTCCGCCGGGGCTGGTCACGTTGCCGCGCAACGTCTCAAATGGCAACGACGACCGCGCCAGCAGGGCACCGGCGCCAACCACCGTCTCACGCGCCAGGCGTTCAGCCAGCGCCGCTGGCAGGCCCGCCTCTCTGCCGGCCACAGCGAGACACTCGGCGAGCAAGAAAACATAGGCCGGACCGCTGCCGGAAACGGCAGTGACTGCATCCAGCAGACGTTCGTCTTCTACCCACAGCACATTACCGACGCACGCCAGCAGTTCATCG
Source organism: Rhodospirillales bacterium (assembly GCA_016712375.1). Classification (GTDB taxonomy): domain Bacteria; phylum Pseudomonadota; class Alphaproteobacteria; order Rhodospirillales; family Defluviicoccaceae; genus Defluviicoccus. The sequence goes on along the minus strand of JADJRE010000005.1, from coordinate 63,292 downwards.
CATCGCGCCCGCTGTACTTTAGACGCGTGTGCGTTGGCACACGCGACGCTGATCCCCAAACGAATTGAAGCGGGCGTGTTGGGCATGGCGCGCACCACGGCGGTGCTGGCACCCAGTTTCTGCGTCAAACTCTCGATAGTCTTGCCGGCGGCAATCGATAAAACCACAGCGCCATGCGCGGCAACCTTTGCATACGCCGCCAACAGCGAGTCCATCGCCTGCGGTTTAACCGCGAGGACGAGAACATCCGGTGCTGATCCCGTGTCCAGCAAAGCCGGCGTGTCAATCACGGCGACGCCCCGGCTCTCAGCCGCGGCCGCGTTCGCGGCAGCAGGCTCGACAACGCATATTGATGCTGCCGGCACGCCATGGGCCAGCCAACCATCGAGCATCGCCGAACCCATGTTGCCACTGCCGACAAGCACAATCGAGGCATTCGTCGTCGGCCTCGGCATCGAGGGCTCAAGCCTCGCCAACGGTTTCGATCATCGCGGCGGCAAGGGCGTCGCTGGCGGATTGCCTCCCAAACGACGTACTGAAATGCTGGATAGAAGCGCTCGCAATCGATCAGCGGCGTTCCCTGTAGCAGGTCTTCGACCTGCTCGAAGCTGGTCCTCGTGCCCTCGCGCAGCGTGCGTGCGTGACGATGAGCCAGCAGGCCCTCCTCCTGCCAGATGGCGAAGTGGCCCATCCACATTTTGTCGTTGATCAGCGCCAGTAGTTCGTGCACTGGTGCCCTGCGGCCTTGCGGCACTCGGGTATCAAAAGCAACGGTGAAATGAATCGCACAGACGGCTTCATTCCAAGCGCAAAATACGTTGTAATCGCACCACTTACCAGGAATCTGGATGGCCATTTCCTGGTCGTTGGGGCGATCGAACACCCAGTCGTTGGCAGCGACGATCTGTTCAATCACATCAAGGGGACTGGCCTCTTCAATGTCCGGCATGCGGATGACGTTCATGACTGGCCTCTCCTCGCACGGGTGTGAGAATTGGTGTTCGGAATAATTTCCGCCGCGCATCCCCAACCACCCACTTCCTTGCGATATGTTGGGTCCTGCTTGCGCCAGGCCACAAAAGTAGGGTGCCAGAACGCTTCGATGGGCGCAAGCCGCGTCTCCGTGTCAGAGCCGCCGAAAACGAGTTTGGACGCTCCGGTAAGGTACTGAGCGGATGATGAAAGGCCGCCTTAGATCCCCCCGGATGTTGGTGCTGGCTGTTCCAATGCCACAAGCTTTTCTTCGAGAGCCGCGACGCGATGCTCCAGGCGCTCCTGTTCCGCCCTTGCATTCGCCGCCATCGCCTGCACCGCTTCGAATTCGTCACGGCGAACCAGATCGAACTCAGCCACCAGACGTTCCACCTGCTGCCGGGCAAGTGCCTCGATCTCCTGCTTGACGCCAACCAGTGTCGACGCAGCTCCGCTGGCCACCTTAGCGAGATCGTCAAAGAACCTGTTGCTGGTCTGCATGCAATCATCCCGGTTCGGCGGCGCCGCAACGGACGCATTCAATGTGTACTACTATATAGGGCCGCGAATCGCGGCGATGCAACGATCCGCACAGCCGACGCCGATTTCACCAGGCCATTGCAGTTTTTGCCACTCGAACGTCGCGGCGACGCACCTGTTGGCCAGCCCCACTGGAAGCACGTCCCGAGGTCGGCTGTTCCTGGATGGCGCCGCGCGCGCACGGGTCATCCGTAGCGAAAGAGACTGCGGCCGTGCTGGCGCAACCAAGTGCGACCGGCAGAGATCTCATCGCATAGGTCGCCGACCGCCGTCCAGAAGGCGGGACCGTGACCGTGATGGGCAAGATGCGCGAGTTCGTGAGCGACGACGTAATCCAGAACCGGGGCTGGCGCCAGAATCAGTCGCCAGCTGAACGACAATGCGCCTTTCAACGAACATGACCCCCATCGTGAGCGGGTGTCACGCAGGCTGACGCGGGTCGGCTGCCGTACCAATCGCGCCGCCTTCTCGGCAATCCGCAACAAAATCACCCGCCGCGCCTCGGTTCGCAGCCAGGTGCGAATTTGATCGGCCACGGCATCAGCAGGACCGCTGGCCAACAGCCGATCGCCAGCAGTGCGAACGCCGCGCTGCCCACCGGGAACGAGACATACCGTGAGCGCTTGGCCGTTGACGGGGAGCACCGCGCCATCAGCGAACGGCACCCGCGGTGGACGATCATCGAGCTTTGCGCGGATCCAGGAGGCATGGGCGCGAGCAATCGCCAAGCCCTCCTCGCTCCGGGTGCGAGGCGGCAGGACAACGATCACGTAGTTACCATCGGCGCTCAACCGCAGCGAGGCGCGCCGTGCTCGCGGATGCTGGCGAACGTGCAGCGGGGTGCGCACTCCCTCGAGGTCAAGGAAGATGCGCACCGCAGCCTCGGAGGCTAGTGGCTTGCTCGAGGTAGGTTGTTTCAAAACACCCCTGCCAGCGCGAAGCCGACTCCGTCGAGTTCTGCTCGCAATGTCGCCGCTTCCTGGTCGCTCAGCGGCAGCAGCGGCGGACGGACCCGACGCCAGCGGGCGCGCCCCGAGTAGGCCGCCAATGATTCCTTCAACGCCGCCGAAAGAGGATAGGCAATAAACACCCGGCGCACCTCGTTCAGTCGTGTCTGCGCCTGTTCGGCTGCCGCCTGTTCGTCTCGCTTCCAGGCAGACCAAACGTCACTCGCAAGGCGCGCTGCCACATTACAGACGCCGGTGATGCAGCCTGCGCCACCGGCGCGCAACAGCGGTAGCAACAGCTCATCCGATCCGGTGAAGACGCTGAAGCCCGGGAACCGGGCAGTGTTCGCGATCATGCTGGCTAAATCACCCGAGCTGTCCTTCATTCCAACGACGGTTTCCGGGTAGCGCATGCGCAGCCGCTCAATCACCGCCGGGCTGAACGGGACAGCGGTCATCTGTGGGAAATGATAGAGATAAATGCGCAGCCGTGCGTCGCCCACTCGCTCAATCACCTCGCTGACGGCGGCGAACACGCCATCATTGCTGACCGACTTGTAAAAGAATGGCGGCAGCAACAGCACGCCGGCCGCTTCCAACTGCACCGCGCGAACGCTCAGCCGCACAGTATCTGGAATTGCACAGCAGCCAGTACCGGGCAGCAGAACCCTGCCCGGAATGCCGTCCTCTACCAGCTTTTCCATCAGACGAAGACGTTCATCGACGGAAAGGGAGTTCGCCTCCCCGGTGGTGCCCAGGATTGATAACCCGTCGCAGCCGTTGGTCAGCAGCCAGCGGCAGTGCAGCGCCAGCGCCGCGGTATCCGGAGCGCCGTCGTCGTCGAATGGCGTCAGTACTGCGGCAAACACCCCCGCTGGACGATCAAAGCTTTGAGATTGCATGGGCTGATCCGGTTTCGGTTACGATCGGAAACGAGAGGCTCGCCTAAGCGGGCCAAGTGACGATGTGGTGTTCCAGCGGACCAGCCCGACGTTCGGGAATCGCACGCCCCTGCACCGACGCTCCTACACGGTGCACGAGTTCGTGGTCACCGGAGAGGAGGTGGTGCCACCACGGCAGATCTCGACCTTCCGCCAGCAACCGATAAGCGCAACTCGACGGCAGCCAAGTGAAACGGTGGACATTGCCCGGATCAAGTTGCTCGCAGTTCGGGACAAATCGACGCCGCTCGGCATACCGCGTGCATCGGCAACGGCGGATGTCGAGCAGCCGGCAGGCCACGTTCGTGTGGCTGATTTCGCCGCTATCCGCATCCTCAAGCTTCTCCAGGCAGCACTTGCCGCAGCCGTCACAGAGCGACTCCCATTCGGCGGGCGTCATCTGGTCAAGCGATTTCGCCTGCCAGAACGGCGCTTCGCCGGTATCATCGTCCGGCATTTGTTCCCTCGTGCGATCTGTACTTAGTCGCGATCATCGATAAACGCGGATGAGTTTGCAATGCCGCCGCCGCATCGTCCGGCTGGTGACGGCTACGTCGGAGACGGCACCAGTAGCTCCTGGGTGCGGGTGTTCTCCGGCCCACAGTTGGCAACCGACACCACCTCTGCCCAACTACAATTGTGCCGCAACGTGTCATCACCCTACTGGCGTCAGCCGTCAGGCGACCGCATAAGGATCAGCTCCTGCGTCTTATGTGATATTGCGATGCCGATGGCCACTAACCTTGTTCGCCTCTTGCATGTTCTTCGCCTGCTCATTGCTCTCCAACTGGCACTGGCGGCGGTAGCATGCTCGGCCGCTCCTCGTCCCGCCGTCGATCCAACGAAGCGGCTGCCCGTCTGGGCGCTAGCGACCGCTGACGGCAAGACGGAGACAACACTGCGTGCATTGGACCTGCTGCGGCCGGACATGCTGAAAGGGCAATACTTTGAAGTAACCGGCGCCGTACACAATGACGGCTTGGTCAATTGCTACACCATCACGTCGCAATTTGGCCGATTCACAGCCCGCGGCGACGATCAGCTCCGCTACCTCGAGAATGAACTCGAAGTACTCGGTGCCTTCAAGGAATACGATGTGACCCCGCCCATAGTCTTCGGACTGGGTCTCATCAACGGCGCCGAGAATTATGTCGAAGGGAGCGCGCAACTTATCGTCTACCCGGTGCGCGCATTAGCCAACGTCCCGCTGGGTATCTGGAATTATGGCAGCCAGGTAGCCGAGATGACACGCAGCCGCCGCACGTTCTACGAGGATTCCTACGCCGAAGAGCTGATCGGCTTCTCGCAGGCGAAGCGTGAGCTGGCTGGACGTACTGCCGTCGACCCATACACGACAAACGAGGTTATGCAGGAGCGATTGAATGCGCTGTCGTGGCCCTCGTGGGGCGGCGGCATCCTTGCCACAATCGGCACTGCACCCGTCGCCGGCGTGGCTGGTTACGCACTAACCGGCGCTTCACTGCCGGAGAGCATGCACCTGGTCAACCTGGACAAGGCGCCGGAAGACCTTCGCATCGAGAACCGCCGCCGGCTGAAGGCAATGGGCGTTGACGAACCGCTGCGCGAGGCCTTTCTAAATCATCCATGGTACTCGCCGCGGCACCAGACGATCATCGTAGACTCGCTATTCCGGCTGGAAGATGCGCGCGGGCGGCCGGTCTTCATTGAAAACTCGCTGGCTGCGGGCAGTGAGGCGGATGCGTTTACCCAGCAGCGGATTGCCGAGCTGGTGCGTGCTTTCCACGAATACGCATCTCCTGTTGTTGAGATCGAGGCGCCCAGCGGCCTGATTATGGTTCATGGCTCAAACGGCTCTGTCGCGGTGCCGCTGCTTGCTGATTTGGCTATTCGCACCGTGGGCACCCGTGCGCTTATCGAGACGCTTAACCAGAGCGTGGCGGAGCAGAAACCGCCGCCGACGCGGAAGGTGCTCTGGATCTCGGGACAAATGTCGCCTGAGATGGCTGAGGCCGTAAAGGCTGACGGCTGGGAGGTCGAAGAAAGGATATTCGAGCGCCACCTGCTGGCCTACGAGTACCAGCAGCAGATGGCGACAAAGGAGGCGCTGATGGGCGAACGCATCTTCCCCAGCATCGGCGACTGAGCACCCGGAAGCACGGCTGCGTTCAGGCGTCCGGGGCGTTACTCTAATAGAAACGGCGACGAAAGTCGCGGGCGGGAGACGGCGTTGATGCAAAGCCGGATGCGGATCGTCGAAGCGGATATCACCAAGCTGAATGTCGACGCCATCGTCAATGCGGCCAACGAGAGCCTGCTAGGCGGAGGAGGGGTTGACGGCGCCATCCATCGCGCAGCCGGGCCGGGTCTGTTGGAGGAATGCCGACTTCTCGGCGGATGTCGGACCGGCGAGGCGAAACTAACAGGCGGGCATCGGCTGCCAGCCAAGTTCGTGATCCACACGGTCGGGCCCGTCTGGCGTGGCGGTGGCTCCGGGGAGGACGACTTGCTCGCGTCCTGCTACCGGAACTCGCTTGAGCTCGCCCAGCGGGTTGGCTGCGACAGCGTTGCTTTCCCCGCCATCAGCACGGGGATTTTTGGCTTTCCCGTTCACGAGGCGGCCCTGATCGCTACAAGAACGGTTAAGGACTTTCTTTCGCGTCACGATATTCCGGCGACGGTAATTTTCTGCTGCTTTGGTGCAGCATCGGTAGCTGCGCACCGTGCCGCCATGACGTCACTTACGTTATAGTCATGATCGACGACTGCCGGCTGAATCCGAAGCAATGATGCGCTCGCTGACAGGAACGGTATGCACGTTCTCGGCAAAGCTCGCAGCAAGAACCTCGCGAGCGCGCCGCTCCTGGATCTTATCCTCGGCCCTCACCCACAAAATGACGCTCCCGGCGGCCAGAGAGCGGGCAAAGTCCTCGGTATGCGGCTGAGAGGTCACCTCTTCAAGAAGGTCTTTCAACGCAACGCCACCGACCGCGGCACCAATGAGCGCGGCAATGCTGGCCGCCAGCGGCCCTCCCGCGAGCAAGATGGCACCGGAAGCGACCAGCGGCCCTTCGTACTTCAGCTCTCCAACAAGCGCCAGCATCGCCTCGCGCCACGGCTTGCCTGGACGCCCCGTCGCATCCAGGGATTCGTGCGAGGCCAGCACACTGAGATCCGACCTTTCGAAGCCTGCTCCCAACAGCGCCGCAACCGCGCCTTCCAAGCGATCGCGGTCAGCGAACAATCCGACGACTTCGGCCGGATATTCTTTGGCGTCGTCAGGCATCGTCGTCCCCTAACCGTTCCTGAGCATTCTGCCGCAACCTCAACGTTGATGCCCATCCTTTCTGCCGCGCGCGCGCGAATGTAGTCTACCGCCGCCCCTCCCACCGCCGGCAGCCAGCACCGTGCCCGATCATCGCCCGCCCACACCCGCCGCCGAGCACGCGACTGCCGCCGCGGTGACGCCGCTCATGGGGCAGTATCATGCCATCAAGCAGCAGCATCCGGACTGTCTGCTGTTCTACCGGATGGGCGACTTCTACGAGATGTTCTTTGATGACGCGGTTAAGGCAGCGGCGGCCCTCGATATCGCACTCACCCGCCGAGGAAAGCACGAAGGCGAGGACATCCCGCTGGCCGGCGTGCCGGTGCACAGTCACGAGGGCTATGTCGCCCGGTTGATCCGTGCCGGCTTCAAAGTAGCAGTGTGCGAACAGACGGAGGCCCCAGCCGAAGCAAAGAAGCGCGGCGGCAAGAGCATCGTCGCGCGTGCCGTGGTGCGGGTAATCACCCCGGGCACGCTGGTCGAGGATGGGCTGCTGGATGCACGGCGGCCGAACTATCTGGCGGCACTGGCGGAGACGGCCGCCGGCCTCGGCCTCGCCTGGATCGACATTTCGACCGGCGAGCTGGTGGCCCAACCTGTTACCCGCGCTGAACTGCCCGCGGCCCTGGCTCGCCTGGAGCCGGGCGAACTACTGCTGGCAGAAACGCTGATAACGCAGGCGCCGGATATATCGGGGCTCGCTGACTGGCGAGAGCGGTTCACGCCTCTGCCCGCCGCGCGGATCGGCGAGGGTGTCGGACGCAGGCGGCTACAAGCGCTCTTCGGCGTCCAAGTCCTTGACGCGTTCGGCGCATTTTCTGCGGCGGAGGTTGCGGCATTGGGCGCGCTGGTCGAGTACATCGAACTGACCCAAAAGGGACGGCTCCCCCGCATATCGCCGCCGCGTCGCCATGCCGTAGGCGACGTTTTGCAGATCGATGCCGCCACGCGTCGCAACCTGGAGCTCGTGCGGACGCTTGGCGGCGAGCGTAAAGGCAGCCTGCTTGCGGTCGTCGATCGCACCGTCACCGCCGGCGGCGCCCGGCTGCTGCTGGCGCGGCTGACTGCACCGCTTACCGACCCTCGGCGGATCGAACGGCGGCTCGACCGGGTCGGCGTGTTTGCGCAAGATGAGCGCCTGCGTGCCGAAACACGGGCCCTCCTTCGCCGCTGCCCGGACTTGGAGCGGGCGCTCGGGCGGCTGTCGCTCGGCCGGGGAGGGCCGCGCGATCTGGCAGCAGTGCGGGATGCGCTCGTTGGCGCCGCCGAGTTGCGAGCAGTGATCGACAGTGCGAGCCTCGGTTCTGCACCTCCCGCCATATCTGATCTCGTGGCCGCCCTGACGGGCGAAGCGCTGGCCGCGACGCTAGGTAAAGCGCTGGCCCCTGAACTCCCGCTGGCTGCCCGCGACGGTGGCTTCATCGCCCAAGGTTTCCGCGAGGAGCTGGATGACCTGCGCCGGCTGCGGGACGAAGGCCGCAAGCTGGTTGCCGAGTTGGAGGCGCATTACGTCCAGGACACCGGCATTGCGACCCTCAAAATCCGCCACAACAACCTTCTCGGCTATTACGTGGAGGTACCGGCGAAACACGCCGAGAAGCTCTCAGCAGGTGCCGGCTCCAGATTCATTCTGCGCCAGTCGATGGTCGGCGCGCAGCGCTATGTCACGGTTGAACTCGCCGATCTGGAGGGCCGCATCGCCCGCGCCGCCGATCAGGCCCTCGCGGTTGAGCTTACGATTTTTGACGAACTGGCAGCAGCCGTTCTGGGCCGCGCCGAGCCGCTGGCGGCAGCCGCCGCCGCCCTTGCCGGGCTCGACCTGGCAGCAGCGCTGGCAGATGTGGCGATCGCCTTCCGCTGGACGCGACCCTTTCTCGACGACGGAGTCGCGCTTGTAATTCAAGGTGGCCGCCATCCAGTGGTTGAGGCGGCGATGGCGGCGGACGGTGAAGCGGCCTTTGTCGCGAACGATCTCGCGCTCGACGCGGAACGGCGGATCTGGCTGCTGACCGGTCCCAACATGGCGGGAAAGAGCACCTTCCTGCGGCAAAACGCGCTGATCGCGATCCTTGCCCAGAGCGGTTCGTTCGTTCCGGCGGAAGCGGCACGAATCGGCGTCGTCGACCGATTGTTCTCGAGGGTTGGCGCCGCCGACGATCTTGCTCGTGGCCGGTCAACGTTCATGGTTGAAATGGTCGAGACGGCAGCGATCCTAAACCAGGCCGGCCCGCGTTCATTCGTCATCCTCGATGAGATCGGGCGAGGCACTGCAACCTTCGATGGGCTGTCGATCGCCTGGGCGGTGGTCGAACACCTGCATTCGGTCAACCGCTGCCGGGCGTTGTTCGCCACCCACTACCACGAGCTTACAGCCCTGGCGGCAAAGCTGACGGGAGTTGCATGCCAGACCATGCGGGTGAAGGAGTGGCGCGGCGACGTTGTCTTCCTGCACGAGGTGGTGCCTGGCGCCGCCGACCGCTCATACGGGATCCACGTCGCCCGGCTGGCCGGTATGCCCGATGCGGCTGTAGAACGCGCAGAGCAGGTGCTGCAGATCCTGGAAACCGGCGAGCAGTCCTCGGCTGTAACCCGGCTCGCCGACGATCTGCCACTATTCGCGGCAGCGCGCCGTCCAAAGTCGCGGACTTCCGCCGTCGAAGAGCGGCTGCGAATGGTCGATCCGGATGCCCTGACGCCGCGCGAAGCACTCGACCTGCTTTATGCGCTGCGCCTGCTGCTGCCGACACAGCGGGATTGATGCATCCGGCGGTTACTCGCCTGCGGCGGGGACCCGGCTGTCACGCAGTTCCTGCAGCGCCGAAGGGCGATGCCCACTCAACCTTTCGCCGAGCCGATCGAGGTAGAGATAGATCACCGGCGTAATATAAAGCGTCAGCAACTGCGACAGGATCAGGCCGCCGACAACACACAACCCGAGCGGCTGGCGCAGCTCCGAGCCCGCGCCCACGCCGATCGCAATCGGCAGCGTGCCGACGATAGCCGCAACCGTCGTCATCATGATCGGGCGGAAGCGCAGCAGGCAGGCCTCGCGAATGGCCGTGAGGGCGGGCACGTCACCGCCTTCGCGTCTGGCGATGGCGAAGTCCACCATCATGATCGCGTTCTTCTTGACGATGCCGATCAGCATGACGATGCCGATGATGCCGATGACGTCGAGATCGTGACGGAACAGCATCAACGTCAGCAACGCCCCGAGGCCTGCCGACGGCAGACCGGATAAAATGGTGAGCGGGTGAACGTAGCTTTCGTAGAGGATGCCGAGAACGATGTAGATGGTCACCACCGCTGCCAGGATCAGCACCAGCTGGTTGTCCAGCGATGCCTGGTAGACCTGCGCGGTTCCGGCGAAGCCGGTCTGGATCGTCGCCGGCACTCCCAACTCGCGTTCCGCCAGTTCCGCCTGCGCCACCGCCTCGCCGAGGGCGACGCCAGGCGGCAGGTTGAAAGCAATGGTCACCGCGGGCAGCTGGCCTTCGTGCGATACGCTGAGCGGCGCCGCTTGCAGGTGAATTCGCGCTATCGCATCGAGTGGGATCAGCGCCTCCCCGGCGCCCCGCACGTACAGTCGAGACAGCGCCTGCGGATCCTGCTTGAACTCCCTCGCGGCCTCCAGGATCACCTGATAATCGTTCGATGGAGTGTAGATCGTCGAGACTTGGCGCGAGCCAAAGGCGCTGTAAAGCGTCGAGCGGACGTCTTCGACGCTGACCCCAAGGCGGGCGGCCGCATCTCGGTCGACGTCGACCGCTGCCTCCCCGACTGCCCAGCTGCAGGTCCGTACTGACGTCCTGGAACGCCGGCAGGGCGCGCAATCGTGATTCCATTTTCGGCGCCCAGTCGTACAGTTCCTGCTGATTGACGCCCTGTAGCGTGTACTGGTACTGGCCCTTCGCTGGCCGGCCGCCGATCTGGATGTTCTGAACAAGCTGAATGTAGGCGTTGATGCCAGGGACGACCGCAAGCTTGCGGCGCAGTTCCTGCCGCACGACCGTTGCAGACGGCCGCTGCGAGCGCGGCACCAGCTGCACAAACATCCGGCCGTTGTTCATTGCCGAGGCCGAACCAGCAATGCCGACGATTGAGTTAGCGAGCGCGACATTCGGATCGGCCTGGACGATGTCGGCAAGCAGCTTCTGCCGTTCCGCCATTGCCGCAAACGAAATGTCCTGCTGTGCCTCGGTGGAGATGAACAGCAGGCCGGTGTCCTCTTCCGGAAAGAAGCCTTTGGGGATCATGACAAACCCCCACACGGTTCCGACCACCGTTGCCAGCGTTACCGCCAGCATCAGCCGCCGATGGCTGAGCGCCCAATCCAATGAGCGGCGATAGAGGGCGAGCGAGCGATCGAACGCCACTTCTGCCGAGCGCTGGAACCGACCTTGCGGGTGCTGGCCTTCCTGTCGCAGCATCCGCGCCGCTACCATGGGAGTCAGCGTCAACGAAACGAAGCCGGAGATCAGAATGGCGAGGCTGATGGTGACGGCGAACTCGTTGAACAGCCGGCCGACCACTCCGCCCATGAACAGTACCGGAATGAAAACGGCGACGAGGGAGGCGGTAATCGAGAGGATCGTAAAACCGATCTCGCGCGAACCTTTCACCGCCGCTTCGAAAGGCTGCATGCCGTCTTCGATGTGACGGACGATGTTCTCTAGCATGACGATGGCATCGTCGACAACGAAGCCGACAGACAGCGTCAGCGCCAGCAGCGTCAGGTTATTGATCGAGAAGCCGCACAGATACATGCCGGCGAAGGTCCCGACAATTGAGATCGGCAACGCCATCGCCGGGACTACCGTTGCTCTGACATTGCGCAAAAACAAGAAGATCACCAGCACCACCAGCGCCATTGTCAGCACCAGGGTGAACTGCACCTCCGCTACGGAATCCCGGATCGACTGCGAGCGGTCGATCAAGACATCGATGCCGATCGACGGTGGGAGCTGTGCCCGGAAGCTGGGCAACAGCGCCTTCACTTCATCCGTGACCTGCACCGTATTCGCGTCCGGCTGCCGCTGGACAGCGAGGATGATCGACCGCCGTCCGTTCAGCCAGCTCGCGACCTTGTCATTTTCGACAGAATCTTCGACCGTGGCGATATCCGATAGCCGGACGGGAGCTCCGTTACGCCAAGCCACGATCAGCGGCTTGTAAAGCTCGGCGCGAGCGAGCGGCCCCGACGCGTCGAGCACGAACGTCTGTTCGGGTCCGTCCAGTGTGCCGAGCGGGCTGTTCGAGTTCGCCCTCGACAGCGCATCTCGCACTTCGTCAACCGGTATACCTTTCGCCGCCAGCGCGTTCGGATCAAAGCGGACGCGCACGGCAAATTTTTGCGAACCCCAGATCGAGACCTGTGCCACCCCTGGCAAGACCGACAGGCGCGGCGACATGTAGGTATCGGCGTAATCGTGGACCTGCCACAGTGGCAAAGTCGTTGACGATAGAGCCAGCAGGATCACCGGCTGATCGGCCGGGTTGACCTTACGGAAGCTGGGCGGATCGGTAATGTCGTTCGGCAATCGGCGGTTGGCGACCGAGAGCGCGGATTGCACGTCTAATGCGGCTCCGTCGATATTGCGGTCCAGGTTGAACTGCAGCGTGATCGAACTAGAACCTTGCCCACTGATCGAGGTGATCGAGGTAATGCCGGCGATGGTGGAGAACTGCCGCTCCAACACCGAGGCGACCGACGCGGCCATCGTCTCCGGACTCGCACCGGGAAGCGTTGCCGTTACTTGGATGGTCGGAAAGTCAACCGCTGGCAACGCCGCCACTGGCAGAGTGCGGTAGCCGAATACGCCGAGGATCACCGTCGCCAGCATCAGCAGCGTCGTCATCACCGGACGGCGGATGCACAGCTCCGAGAGCCCCATCGGCTCAGGCGCCTCCGCCGCGAGCCGACGTCGCCGCCGGCGCATCCTCGATGCTCACAGGGGAATCCGGCGCCAGCCGCAGTTGGTTGTCAGTGACCACCCGTTCGCCGGCAGCAAGTCCCGTGGTGATGAAGGCGATGCCGTCAACACTGCGCGCGACAACGATCGGTCGCGCTTCAACCGTCCGGTCGGCGCGGACGACGAACAGGTAAGCCCCGTTTTGCCCGATCAACACCGCATTCTGGGGCACCGCCGCTATGTTGGGAATGGTGTCGACCAGCAGTGAGACGTCCACGAACTGGCCAGGCCATAGCGCCTCGTCGCTGTTCGAAAGCGTCGCCTTCAACGTGATCGTCCCCGTCGCCTGATCGACGGTGTTGTCGACAAAGCTAAGTCTGCCATCGGCAGAAACTGGCCGCGACCCGCGGACGCTCACCCTTACCGGCAGCGGTTGTTTTGCCTGAGCGGTGCGAATTGCGGCGAGTTCAGTCTGCGGCACCGCGAAAGTGACGGAAATTGGGCGTGTCTGGTTGATTGTGACCAGGAGCGATTCGTTGGCCTTGACGTTCGACCCCAGCTTGAAGGCCTGCGCCCCCGTCCGTCCCTCGATCGGAGCCCGAATGACGGTATAGTCGAGCAGCGTTCGCAGATTGCGGATCTGCGCATCGTTGGCGGCCGCCGCCGCTTTCAGCGCTTCCTGCGCGGCCCGGGCCGTATCCAGAGTTGCCTTGGCGGCGAATCCCCGCTCCGCCAGCGCCTCGTTGCGTGCCAGGATGCGCTCGGCGTCGGCGAGTTGCGCCTGGTCGCGCGCCAGGTTGGCTTCCGCCTGCGCCAACTGCGCGCGGGCGACCCGATCGTCGAGGCGAAACAGGACTTGCCCCGCGCGCACGAAATCGCCTTCGACAAAGCCAACCTCGACGATCAGCCCATCGATGCGTGACTTCACGGCGACAGTCGCCAACGGCTCGACCGTTCCGATCACTTCGACCCGGATCGGCAAGGCGCGCGTCTCAACGATCGCCGTGCGAACCGGCACGGGGCGACTGGTGCGCTCCGATGCGACGGCGCCACTGTCTTCGCTGGGCCCGCGGGCAAGCGTAAACCAAACGCCAAGTCCCAGAAGCATAAGGATGCCAATGACGACGCCTATCCGAACCGGGCGACGTTGCGCAACGACAGTTTTTTGCTCCGAAGGTGGCACCTGGGCCGTCACTCGCTCAAAGTCATTCTAAATCGACTACCGGCGCCGCGACTGATGCCGATCTGCCGCACATTCGGCACGACGATCACGGTCGCCGCGCCTGGAAAATGATACTCTCGAAACGTGGTCGGCGGCGAGGGTTCCCACAAGTCCTGCAGGGACAAGCCCACGTGAACGCTCTCCGCTTAAAGCCTTGGTAATGCGCGCGGACGTACGCTGCCGCATGGTCGCCCGCATAAACACTGTCGCCTTCCGGCATTATGGCGCAAACGCCACCAATGGAAGGCGGTAACGATGCGTGGTAATGGAACCCCCGCCAAAGGGGCGGGGAGCCAATGCATTATTGGAAGATTGTCAAAACCGTCGGCCCACCGGCGTTGGGGGCTATAATGTTCGCCGCCGGAGTGCCGCCAGATGATGTTGTCTCCAATCTGTCGAAATGGCCGAAATTCATCGGGATAGAAAATATCCCGAGTGTCCTGCTTAGCCCAAATATCGACATCATCCTGAGGTGGGGCGGCGCCGTCATATTTGTAGGCTCTGTTCTGTGGTTGATGGTCTCATGGTTGAAGAACCGTCGCGATGCAGCGATATCGAACGGCGACGATTTTCCCGACACATCCATTCAACAGGCAGCATATTACATAGCAAAGAAATCGTCTTGGGGCAGGAGAACCAAAGCGGATTGCGGCGCGGCGGTTAAGGAAATTCGGCGGGCAGCAATGCTGGGTTCTGTGGCAGTGTGGGGCAATAAGTCTTTATCGCTGCGCATGGAGCCGCACCAGTTCGGCTACTCCGACGTTCTCACTCCAATACGGCAAGAATATTGGGAAAAATACACGATGCTCCCGGAAGGCATTGACAGTCGGCAGCGTAATTCACAGACGGAAAAGGAACTGTATGGCGACCAGAAACCAGACTGGCCCAGATACAACGGCCTATTCCTAAACATGAATCAGGTCCGAAAGACTTGGCCACCAAGAACGCCGATGTGGCGCTAACGGTCGTCACTCGTCACGGGTGACCAGCAAGGATCTGCATCCTACGGCTTCCAGGCACTGCAACAGAAACACGGCCGTGAACCGACCCCGGCTGATCTTGTTGGCGATCGATGCCGGCGTCTCGTTCACGCCGATCTCGCGCAGCTTCTCCGCTAGCTGTTCGTACGTGACGCCCTTGCGAGCCAGTTCGGCCTTGAGCAAGCCCCTGGCGCGCGCATCCCAAACCGCATCCTTTGACATGGCGTCCTCGCGTAAACGATACGAGGATATCATATCTGATATTTTCCTATTGCCAAGCCCGTTGTGCAATCGTATCATATCCGGCATAAACATCGCGGATATGATACGTACAGATGGCCCAGCACTTCCTCCTTTCCGCCGCATCGCGTACCATGAGCCTCAAAGGCATCATGGTTTTACCGATGCTGACGCATGGAAGATGTTCTGCCGGCTGCGCTGGCCTGATACAGACGGCGCCCCAGTTTGCCCGAAGTGTGCCTTTGCCATCTGCTACGACGTGACGCGGACTGGCGCCAACTCGCCCCGCTACCGCTGCAAGGCGTGCCGCAAGGACTTCTCGCCGACCTCGGGCACGCTGTTCGCGTCGCACAAGCTGCCGATCCGCGATTACCTCATCGCGATCGCGCTGTTCGTCAACGCCGCGAAGGGCATCAGCTCGTTGCAGCTCGCTCGCGACCTGGGCGTTGCGGTTAAGACCGCGTGGGTCCTGGCACACAAGCTCCGGGAGGCGATGGCGTCGGAGATGCGCGGCGCGACGATCGGCGGTGACGGCCGGGTTGTCGAGGTTGACGGCTGCTATGTCGGTGGCTCGGTGCGCCAGGAGAACCGCAAAGAGGATCGCAAAGATCGCCGCTTGCTGATGAACCAGTCCGGCAAGCGTCGTGTCGTCGTCGCCATGCGGGAGCGCCACGGCCGCACCGTGACTTCGATCTTCCGCTACGAGGACGAAGCGCTATCGACCATCCGCGCCCGGGTCCGCAAGGGCACGACGGTACACACCGACGAAGCGAAGGCATGGGATGACCTTCGGAACGGCTACGCGGTACGGCAGGTGAACCACTCGCTTGCGTTCTCGCACGACGGCGCCTGCACCAATCAAGCCGAGAGCTTCTTTTCCCGTCTACGTCGTGCCGAATGGGGGCAGTATCACCGGATCAGCGGCGCCTACCTGTCGCGCTACGCCTCCGAGATTGGCTGGCGCGAGGATCACCGGCGCGATGCAAACGGAGCGCAGTTCGATCGGCTTTCGGCTCGCGCGGCGATGCTGCCGCAATCTGTCGACTTCCACCGGGCGGTGGCAGAGAGTGACCAAGTAGGCAATGGCGCATATCTGGTAGCCGCTTCCCCCAAAGGGGCCGCAGAGGTTGTTTGCGGAGCATCCAGTCCTATGGTACATGTGGAGAAGGCTAGCCCGAAGACTGGCCTTCTGCGGCCGGGTGGCAGAACGGTTATGCACTAGGCTCGCAACCCTGGGTAAGTCGGTTCAAGTCCGACCCCGGCCTCCACTCAAGGGCGGTCTTGTACCGCCCTTTTTCTTTATAGACAATACAACTTAATGGAGTCTATGTCAACGACTCGTTTCCCGTGTATGTTGTGCGAGATCTGCCCGTTGCGGTCTACATGTAGAGAAATTTTGTGTACTAATCGAGGATGTAACCAGCCGTTAACCGTCGCCGGCCACTATGCTGGCATGAGCGATACCGAGAAACATATCTGGATCATCCTTGGCGCCCGCTACTGCGGATGGGCGCTCGTGGCACAGGCGGTCGTCGTGGCGATTTGTGCGATTGGGCTGTGTTCCTGATTTCGCCCGCTTGATGGTCAATCTTGATGGCCGCCATAGTTAATGGCGCGCCGGGCGGCACGCCATAGCGACTGCACGGCTGCACCTGATCACAGGCTATCATCATGCACATAGTAACTTGCCCGAAATGCGGGGCAAAAGCCCGGATTAGATTCACGGGACGAGGATATCAGCTAGATCGCGGAGAAGAAGGAAGCACGATATGCCTAGTCATACGCGAGCAACTTCAAAAAGGGAGTTCACCAATTCGGTTTCCTGAGTGTAAGAACTTACAGGAGGCCATACACGCACTATCGCCCTTCAGGAAACTGTAAGATTATCACCCTTTTGCGGAGGATGTGTTCCCCGTCAGTCAAGTCGAACGTTTCGATCGTACGCGGCACCTCCGTATGCCATCCTTCCTTTTTGAGTTCATCAATCTGATCGTCTCCCACTTCCTTGAAGGCAGTTGTGACCCGCCATAGCCTCTGCATTTCACGATTCCTATTACTTAATAGCCCAAAGCGCATGCATATACTTCCCGACCATTTGCGCTTGCCCTCGGTTCCGCATTGCGATGAGAACGTTCGTCACCTTGCCCCGGTAGAACTCGCGGGTACGCGGATCGCGGCCGGCGATGCCGCTGGCATCCATGTAGGCGGCTGCGATTTCGGATGAGCGGATCGGCGTTGCGGCGCTGGCGAGCCTGTCCCGTACGAACTGGCGCAGCCGCGCTGCATCCTCGCGCTCGGTTGGCGACCCCCGCACCTTCGGCGGGATGGCTTCGGCCTCTCCGGTAAACCCGCTGATGCTCAGCACGCGATCGACCGCCGCCAGGTCGCCAAGCAGCAGATCGAGCTTGGCCTGCACCTTCTGCACCTCGCCGGCCAGTTCGGCACGCTTCCTGATCAACGCCAGCAGTACGATCGGCTCGCCCATGTCGCTGATTGTAGGCTCGGGGCCGGCTCCGCTCGCTCATGATTTTGGTGGCGTTTGCGCCATAATGCCGTCGCCTTCCAGGGGATCGACGTGCTCGACGTCGACGTCCAGGTGCAGATCACCCAGGGCTTGCCGGCGTTTTCTGTCGTCGGGCTGCCGGACAAGGCGGTGGCGGAGAGCCGCGAGCGGGTGCGGGCGTCCCTCGCCGCGATGGGCTTGGCGCTGCCGCCGAAGCGGATCACCGTCAACCTCGCTCCCGCCGATCTGCTCAAGGAGGGAAGCCATTTCGATCTGCCGATCGCGCTGGCACTGCTGGCGGCGATGGACGTTCTGCCGCGCGACGAGATGGCGGGATACGCGGCGCTGGGCGAGCTGGCACTGGACGGCATCCTGGCGCCGGTGGCGGGCGTGCTTCCGGCGGCGGTGCACGCATCGGCTCGTGGGCTGGGGCTGATCTGCGCCCGCAAGCAAGGTGGCGAGGCCGCCTGGGCGGCCGGCATCGAAGTCCTGGCGCCGGCGTCGTTGCTGGCGCTGGTCAACCATTTCAAGGGCGCTCAGGTCTTGACTCCGCCAGAGCCAAAACTTTCCGACGACGAGAGCGGCTACCCCGACCTTGCCGACGTCAAGGGCCAGGAGACGGCGAAGCGGGCCGTCGAGATCGCCGCCGCCGGTGGCCACAACCTGCTGATGATCGGCCCGCCCGGCTCCGGCAAGTCGATGCTGGCGCAGCGACTTCCTGGCCTGCTGCCGCCGCTCGACCCCTCAGAGGCGCTGGAGGTCAGTATGATCCATTCGGTGGCTGGCGTGCTTCAGGATGGCGGGCTGATCCGCCGCCGTCCCTTTCGCGATCCGCATCACTCGGCATCGGTCGCGGCACTGGTCGGCGGCGGCCTGCGCGCCCGGCCGGGAGAGGTGTCCCTGGCGCATCTCGGTGTTTTGTTTCTTGATGAATTGCCGGAGTTCCCCGGTATTATGTAGCAAACACACCTCGACGGATATCGGGCATCCCCGCTAGGTGCTGTATTCTAGCGGAATGAATGAAGAAGCGCCAAACACCGTTTCCGGCTTGATCCGAAAGCGCAAAGAGATTGCCGGCCAGATCGAGGATGCGCAACTCCGATTACGCCAAGCGATTATTGACCTCGATAACATTGATGCGACGATCAGGCTGTTTCGACCGGATATTGATTTGGAAGAAATCCGCCCGAGCCCGCTGCCGCCTCGTCACAGCGCTTACAAGGGCGAGATGAGCCGGATCATTCTGGGCGCCCTACGCGACTCCGGCCGGGCTATGACCAGTAAGGAGATCGCGTTTCACGTGATGGCCGAACGCGGCTTGAACGTCCACGACAAGCGGCTCGTGCGGATTATCCAGCAGCGCGTCGGGGCATCGCTCAAACACTGGCGCGAGCGAGGCATCCTCAACGCCACCAAAGGACCGGGCGCGTTCCTGCTGTGGGAAGTGACAGACAGCCGGCCGAGCATAACCCGCCGTTAACCGTCACCTGCCACAATGCCGGCATGAGCGATATCGAGAAACATATCTGGATGCTGGGCGCCCGCTATTGCGGTTGGGCGGTGCTGGCGCAGGCCGTTGTCGTGGCGATTTGCGCGGTCGGGTTGAGGTAGGTTACAAAAAAGACACGGCTATACTGATTATACCGACAAAAATTCCGAGAACCCCTAATCCTATGCTGGCTGCTACGATCAATCTCTGTTTCCGAGCCAACCTCTTCATAATATCTTCATTTTCTTTGAATTCATTATACAGAAGCACTATTTCATTGAAATTATTGGCTTCAATCACTGAGTAAATGGCTTATTTGTCCTATCTCCTCATGATTGCTTGATTTTGTCTCTGACAATGCGGAGCTTCTTCCTAAGAGTCGGAAATTGCGGGAATCCGCTCAATATTGCATCATAGCCTATTCTATCGGCCGCCGCCTCTAAATGAATTGCAATAGTTGCAGTTGCTGCGTCAATTGCATCGTGTCTTGCCCTGTGGCAATCAAATTCAGCGTCTTGGAGAAAATTATTGATCGATTCATCGGAAAGACCGCTATAGATAGCATGAAGCGCGTCAACTACTCGACGCCCTGCATATCTAAGTTCTTTGATGGAGGGCCATACAACCTTATTGCAGACTTGTTCAGCAAGCTTGATGTCTTCTTCGGCTTTATCCCATTGCGATAAAATCGCAGAGATGCGGGTGCCCATACTCTCCCCCCCCTCGATCATGGGGCACCCCCATTAGGCAGAGGCAGCGCGTCGGGTTAGCTTCTTAATGGCCTTATCTCCTTTCTTAGATAGGGCACGAAGATCATCTTCTTCCAAAACAGAGCCGTTTTGGAAACTGATATTGCCTCTCGCAAAGCGAGACACAGTGTCATTGATGCCGTCGTGGATTGCTGCGGCATAGTCCTCCAAGTTTAACCATGCCCGCATATCTCGCACGTGCGCCATCGTCAATCTCCCGGAATCAGAAGGGCGCGGCCCTACAAGCACGGACTGCGCCCTGTCAAGCCCCCTTGCAATGAGCCAAGGTAGATTCGCAAAGATTCTATTTCAATGCATGTCTGCGTGTCAATGTGTGAAAGGAACTGGTTGTTGGCCAATGACATTAGCGTGTCAATATATAGTGCTGTTCTACCAATCATGATATGTGTTGGCGCTGCCAGTACCCCTTCCACTGGCGCGAAACCCCATGCGACAGCGCGGCGGTTGATGCCAGCAGGTATTGTTCGCCGTTGCTGATTCGGCGGTTGTCTTCACGCCAAGCCATCTCGCCCGCATAGGCCGCGAGGTACCGGCCGGCGATCCGATGGTGAATGCCGATTTCGGCGCGGCGCATGCGCGAGAAGAACGACCCGGCTTGGTTCGTGCAGGCTTCACCGTCGCTGTAAACTTCGCTGTGGTTGATCTTCCGCGTCAGATAGCGAGCCGCCAACGCATCCCAATGCGACGCCTCGTCAACGTGGATCACGGTGCCCCGTGCAACGCGCTCGTGGATCGTGGGGAGTGAGGCATCTTCCGTCTTGCAGACGAACGGCAGTGTGCGGCCGGCGCGCTCGCGCATAACGATAACGACACGGCGCTTGCCAGATTGGTTAACGCGGAGCCGGCGGTCGCGGCGGTTTTCTTTCCAATTGGCCGGCTTCACATAACCGCCAAAGTGCCCACCGTCGATTTCGACCTCTTTGCCGGCACCGCCTACAGGGGCGTTCTTGCTCTCGGACGCAATGGCTTCACGGATCTTGTGTGCCAGGACGTAAGCCGACTTGTACTGGCAACCGAGGTCGCGAGAGAGCTGTAGCGCACTATGGCCCTTGGCGCCGTTCACGAAAATGGCGATGGCGAGAAGGATGTCGCGGACCGGCATCTTGCGGCTGGCGAAGATCGTCCCGCTCGTCAGGCTGAATTGGCGGGCGCACGCTTTACACTTCCATAGCGGGCGGCTGGCATAGGCGTAGACGGCCACGCAACCGCAGTTCGGGCAATAGGGCTCGCCACCGTTGTCCTGCCAGCGGATGCGCTTGAATGTGTCCCGCGCTTCCTCGTCCGACATGCGCGCAACGCCGCTCAAACTGAGCGTCCGCGCTGCGGCAGAAAGGAGGAAGTGTTGGGACACGAATAACTAACCTCAACGCTAATCGTTGAGATGTGTTATATCCGTTGATATGTAGCAGGTCAACGAAAAAAGTTGACCTTGATGCTCGCTGGCGCTACTTTTCTAGCATGTTGACACCTGAACAGAGCCGGGCCGCGCGCGGTTGGCTTAACTGGACGCAAGACGACCTGGCGCGACGCGCCAACGTGTCGCTGTCCACCGTGCGCGACTTCGAGAAAGGGCGCCGGATACCGATCGCCAACAATATCGACGCCATGCGGCGAGCGATCGAAGCCGCCGGCATTGGACTTGAGTTAGACGAATCGGGGAAGGCGGCGGGCATCCGTGTAGTGACGGAGCCCGCTTGAAGTTCCTAGAACGGCAACCGGCGCCAGTGCCCGCGTACCACTTCTAGTCTGTTGAAACGAAACCGTACGTACTCGTCGATCCAAAGCATGTTTGTTGCTCCGCGCAATAAATCCCTTGCGGAGGAACAGGCAAACGAGTAGCGTGTCCGGACTCTGATGTTCCGGATGGGCGCCTGGATCGCCTGTCCTCCGTTGGCTGCTGTAGGGGAAAACACAGCCAACGCGCATTCGACACGGCCCTCTGGAGCTGCTAACTCCGAGGGCCGTATTCGTATGCGCCAAGCGGGAACTATACGCGTAAAAAGCCAACGCGCAACCAGGTGCCTGTTCCTGGGTTACGAACAGGAGAATCTGTGCATGTTCTCAGGATGTTAGCTGGCGGTGGCTGCGCTGATGCAGCAACACTCCGGTGTGCGCGTGGAAGGTTTGGCTAAGGTAAAAACGGACGACGGGCTTAGCGTGGATTCCCCCAGCAATTTAATTGCATGAAATGTAGAAGAGATAGTTGGGCAATAGCCCCATTACGCGGCCCGGATGGTGCGATGACCATCATCACAAAGTGTCAACGACAATATGACGAAACGACATGAAAACTGCACTTGTGCGGCAAGTCGGCGCACGGCTAGGTGCGTTTGCTACATAATACCGGAGTTCCCGCGACCTGCGCTCGAGGCGCTACGACAGCCGCTGGAAACTGGCAGAACCACCGTCGCCCGCGCCAACAATCACGTGACCTACCCAGCCCGCGTGCAACTGATCGCGGCGATGAACCCGTGCCGTTGCGGCTGGCTCGACGATCCCGGCCGAGCGTGTTCGCGAGCGCCGAAATGCGCCGCCGATTACCAGTCGCGGCTGTCCGGCCCGGTGCTGGATCGCATCGATCTGTCGGTGGACGTGCCTGCGGTCACCCCCGCCGATCTGGCGCTGCCGCCACCGGCCGAGCGTTCCGCCGACGTCGCCGCAAGGGTGGCGGCGGCCCGCGATCTGCAGCGCGCCCGGTATGCAGCGGGAGCGCGCCCCAGCGGCGCGGGCGCGGCGCCGCCCGTCCGCACCAACGCCGAGGCCGACGGTGCCCTGCTGGACCAGGTGGCGACGCCGGACGAAGCCGGTCGCCGTCTGCTGGTGGAAGCGGTCGACCGCATGCGGTTGTCAGCGCGGTCGTATCACAGGGTGCTACGGGTCGCCCGCACCCTCGCCGATCTGGACGGCTCCGAGGCAGTGAGACGCATCCACGTCGCCGAGGCGCTCTCCTACCGCCGGCCGACACTTTCCCCGGCATCGGCGCGGCGGTCTAGCAGTCGCTGACCGGCAGGGTCAATTCGCCCCATCCACCCGCGTTACATCCACAGCGACATCGACCGTGTGCGCGCCGCCGCCGAAGATGGCGCCGTTCACCGGGCTCACGTCGCCGTAGTCGCGGCCCCATGCAACGGTCAGGTGCTCGAAGGAAACCAGCATGTCGTTGGTGGGATCGATGTCCACCCAGCCGTGCCCGGGGCACCATACCGACAGCCAGGCATGCGAAGCGTCGGCGCCGACGAGCTTTTCCTTGCCTTCCGGCGGCCGGGTCAGCAGGTAGCCGCTGACGTAGCGTGCCGGCAGGCGCAGCGATCTGAGGCAGGCGAGTTGCAGATGCGCGAAGTCCTGACAGACGCCGCGCCGTGCTTGGAACACTGTTTCCACGGGCGTCGAGACGGTCGTGGCCGTCGGGTCGAACTTGAAGTCGCGATGAATGCGCTGGGTGAGATCCAGCACGCCGGCCAACACCGGCCTCCCCGGCGGGAAGCAGGCGAGAGCGTACGCACGGATCGCCTCGTTGGCACGCGTCTTTGGTGTCTCGAAGGCAAATTGGATCGCCTCCAGCCCCGCGTCGGAGGTGTCATGGAACAGCTGCGGATAAATTCTATCCCATTGTTCGGTCAGCGCCGGTTCCGGCACCGGCGCCGGCTGCACCTCGATCACGCTCTTGGCGTTGAGGATCAGCTGCTTGTGCTGGTCCTGAAGGGTTATGAAGCTGACCGGATTGCCGAAATAATCAAAACCGCAGGCATGGTGGGTTGGTGTGGGCAAGACGATCAGCGCAGTCCGATGACACGTCTGATGCGGCGAAGGACGCGGGCTCAAATGCATAAGGTGGTGCGAGAACGACACCGGAATCGAGTATCGGTAGGTTGTCCGGTGGCTGACCTCGTAAAGGATTGATTGATTTCGCATGCTCAGAAATCCGGCCGGTCGGCGCGCCTCGGTGTGACTGAAGTAATCGCGGGTGATCAGCTCGGAAAGATGCGGCAGCGCGGTGCCGACCGTATCCAGCAGCGATTCAAGGGCGCCGCGGCGACCCCCTATCCTCGTCGCACAACTGCGCCACCTCGGCAAGACGGACTTCGGTCAGCAGCGACAAGACCAGGCGCTGTTGCGGTGAGCGCAGGTCCTCGTCGAGATCGCGCGGCAATTGATCGACATGATCGAATAGGGCCGACACCTGGAAGGCGACGGATCGCGGATTGGTCTCGTCCAGCAGCAGCAGGTCGATCACCGGTGGCAGCATCGGTGTCGTCAGGTAACGCGAGCGGTAGGTCATGATGCTGTCGGCGAGTTCCAGCAGCAGCACCAGGCTGCCATCCTCTTCCGGGTTGCCGCGCGCCAGCAAGCTGCGCAGCAGATCGACGAGGTGCTGCGCGCGTTCCAAGCGCCGCCCCATGTCGAGAAACCGCCAGCCATGGTTGCGCGTCATATTCTCCATTTCCATGCCGGAGAAGGCTGCCAACGCGCGGATCGCGTCGTCGAGCATCTCCAGCGAGGTCGCCCAGCTCGATCGGATGATCGGCGGAGACGACGGGGTGGCCATGCCGCATTGCCCGCGTCTGGAAACCGAAGCTGAGCGTCCGCCAAGCGTCGATCGACAGGCGGTCGCGGACGAGGCCGGCCGTGCGATGCAGGTGCAACAACGTCTCCTGCAGGCCGTAGGCGCACGTTGGGTCGGACATCAGGACCGCGAGCTGCTTCTCCAGCGCATCGGTGGGACCGCCGCCGCGTCCGGCGGTCGGCGGAGCGACGTGGCTTTTCTCGAACAGCACGCGGAGTACCCGCTGCATCGCCGCCACGTTGTCCATCGGACTGGCGTCCTCGGTGAGGCGCCGGACCACGCTGCGCAGCACCCGCATCGTATCTTCGGTGCGCTCGGCGTAGCGGCCGAGCCAGAACAGGTTGTCGGCGGCACGACTCGGCAGGTCCTTGCCGGTACGCTTCGGCTTGACGTAGCTGAGCGGCGATCGCAACAGCGTCAGGCTACTCGTCTCAGGCTCATCGGAGAGTACCCAGGTGTCCTTGGTACCTTCGCCCCGGTGCAGCGCGATGGCGCGTGTGTCGCGTGATGATGAAACACGCGTCAATCCGCCCGGCATCACCATGTAGCCGTCGTCCTTGGTGGCGACAACAAAGACGCGCAACGTCATCGGCCGTGGCTGAAGCCCGTCAGCCGTCCATACTGGCGTCGTCGACAGCGACACCAGCTCCTGGCCCACGTATTCATCTCCGCGCGTCGCGATCTGGTCGATGATTGCCAGGCGTTCATCGGCGGACAGCGAGGCACCCGGAACGGCGCTGGTGGCGCGGGACAACAGCGTGCGCCGCTTGAAGGCCGAATCGATCGCCAGCCGGTCAAGATTGTCGAGGACGAACTCCCTGACCTTCTCGTCACCGCACCACCAGGTTGAGGTACTGGGAATTTTCAGGTTCTCGCCCAGCAGCCGGCGGCACAGGTTCGGAAGAAAAGCGAGCATCGCCTTGGTCTCGGCCAGCCCGCTGCCTAACGCATTGGCGACGGTAACATTGCCGGCTCGGGTTGATTGCACCAGTCCAGCGACGCCCAGCAACGAGTCGGCGCGCAATTCCAATGGGTCGCATTCTTCAGCATCGACCCGCCGCAGGATCAGGTCGACCGGCTTCAGCCCATCGACCGATTTCAGGTAGACGCGGTTGTCGCGGATCGTCATGTCGCCGCCCTCGGCGAGCGTGTAGCCGAGGTACCGGGCGAGATACGCGTGGGCAAAGTAGCCTTCGCCAGCGGGACCGGGGGTCA
Source organism: Rhodospirillales bacterium (assembly GCA_016712375.1). Lineage (GTDB taxonomy): Bacteria > Pseudomonadota > Alphaproteobacteria > Rhodospirillales > Defluviicoccaceae > Defluviicoccus. The sequence continues at coordinate 37,690 of JADJRE010000005.1, read as the reverse complement.
GCAGCACGATACGGGGATTTTCGCGATTGGTCCGCGCCACCAAGCTGTCGTGCATCGCCTGAAAGTAGTTGGCGAGCCGGCGGACGTGGAAGTCGCGGAACAACTCGGGCAGGCAGCGCGAGAGCACGACGCGGTTCTCCAGCGCAAACCCGACTCCGGATGGTGCCTGGGTACGATCGGCCAATACCCACCAGCGGCCGTCGGGCCCGCGCCCCAGATCGGCGGCGTAAACGTGAAGATAGCGGCCGTCACGTGGCCGAACGCCATGGCAGGGCCTCAGAAAATGAGGGTTGCCAAGAACGACCGCCGCCGGAAGGTGGCCGTCGCGCAACAGCAACTGCGCTCCGTACAGGTCAGCCAGGATGGCATCGAGCAGACGGGCGCGCTGGATCAATCCATCTTCGAGCGCACGCCACTCGCTGGCTCCGATCACCACTGGCATGAAGTCGAGATTCCAAGGCCGCTCGTTGCGGTCGGGATCGACATCCGCGGTATAGGTCAGGCCGTTCTCATGCAGCAGCCGCTCGGCCAATCGCCAGCGCCGGGCAAGTTCGGCATCTGTCATGCTTCCCAGGCCGTCGATAAACTGCCTCCAATGCGGCCTGAGACAGCCATCGGCGGCTACCATCTCGTCATAGACGCCGGCAAGCGGCGCGTAGCCCTTATGCAGGTTGCCGGCGGACAAGCCGGTGGAAGAGGCACCCACAGAGCGGGACCGACGGCTGGTTGGCGTCACGATAACGTGGCTCCAGCAACCGGACAGGTGCGGCGTAGATCGAGCGTCATCGGGAATTCTCGATCGATCACCGCCGGCGGCGGCTGAAAGTGACCGGGCGTGTGGCCGAACGGGAAGAAGCGGGCGCAACGCCGGCTCTCCGCCTCGTACGCGTTGACCGGGAAAGTCTCGTAATTGCGGCCCCCTGGATGCGCCACGTGATAGGTGCAGCCGCCGAGCGAGCGTTCCGACCAGGTGTCGAACAGGTCGAACACCAGCGGCGCATCCGGCGGCAGCGTCGGATGCAGGCAGGCCGGCGGCTGCCAAGCGCGGTAGCGGACACCCGCAACAGCCTCTCCAAAAACTTCCGTCGATGTGAGCGGTACATAGCGGCCGTTGCAAACGAGCCGGTAGCGGCCTTCCATCAGCCCCTGCACCCGCACCTGCACCCTTTCCACCGAGGAATCGACATAGCGGACAGTGCCGCCGATGGCCCCCTGCTCGCCCATGACGTGCCAAGGCTCCAGGGCCTGGCGCAGTTCGATCAGCGCACCGGCATGCTCGGCGGTTCCATAAAGCGGGAAGCGGAATTCGACATGTGGCGCGTACCAGTCGGGCTCGATCGCCAGGCCGGCCCGCCGGAGGTCTTCGACCACGTCCAGCAGGTCCTTGCGCACGAACCACGGCAGCATGAACCTGTCGTGCAGCGCCGTCCCCCAGCGCACCAGTGGCCGCGTATACGGCTCGCGCCAGAACCAGGCGATCAGCGCTCGCAGCAGCAGGTGCTGGGCAAGACTCATCCGTGCGTGCGGCGGCATTTCGAACGCGCGGAACTCCACCAGCCCGAGGCGGCCCGTGGGCCCGTCCGGCGAGTACAGCTTGTCGATGCAGATTTCGGCTCGGTGGGTGTTGCCCGTGGCATCGATCAGCAGGTTGCGCAGGATGCGGTCGACCAGCCAGGGCGGCGCCGGTGGCCCGTCCGGCGGCGGGATTTGCGCGAACGCAATCTCCAGTTCGTAGAGCTGGTCGTGGCGGGCCTCGTCGATGCGCGGTGCCTGGCTGGTTGGGCCGATGAACAGCCCAGAGAACAGGTAGGACAGCGACGGATGGTTCTGCCAATACGTGATCAGGCTGCGCAGCAGATCGGGCCGGCGAAGGAACGGGCTGTCGGCCGGCGTCGACCCTCCGACGACGATGTGGTTGCCGCCGCCGGTCCCGGTGTGGCGACCGTCGAGCATAAACTTCTGTGCCGAGCCGGGTATTGCGAGCGTCCTCGTAGAGCCCGGTGGTGATCTCGACCAGCTCCGCCCACGACGACGCCGGCTGAATGTTGGCCCTCGATGACGCCTGGATCGGGCGTCACCTTGATCACCCGAGGCGCGGATCGTGCGGCGGCGTATAGCCCTCCAGGCGCACCGGCAGCTCGAGGTCGGCCGCCGTCTGCTCGATGGCCGCGACCAGTTCGACGTAGTCGTCGGCGGACTCCGTCGGCGGCATGAAGACGCACAGGGCGCCCTCGCGCGGCTCTATTCCAAGCGCCGTGCGCACGGCGCCGCCATCCGTGGCCGACAGCGTCTGCTCGATCTGCATCTGCCGTGTCGCGCTGCCCTCTGCCGGGCGCTCACCGTCGACGTGGCGTTGCCGCAACCGCTCCGGCTCGGCCAGCGGCGGCCGTTCATCGAACGGATCGGCCGGGTTATAGTAGGGGTACGAACTCTTCGGTACCCACGGCAGCGAGGCGATCGGCAGACGGAAGCCAAGCGGGGAATCGCCGGGCGCCAGCATCAGACGGCCGCGGCGGAAAGACCAGCGCTCGCTCATCCATCGCGCCCGGCCGTCGCGCGCGTTCCAGCGCTGAATCGGCAAGACCCAGCCGGTTGGCTTGCCGAGCCCGTGCTCGAACACCCGCGCTAATCTCGCCCGCTCTTCAGCATCCTCCAGCTTGGAGTCGAACGGGTCGACGTTCTCCGGCAAGGTACGTTCGCGTGCGATGTAGGGGAACGGATCTTCGTAGGCGGGCAAGGCGCATTCCGGATCGACCGAGCGTGCGGGCGATCCCCTCGGCCAGGCGGCCCGCGGCGGCGTGATCCGGACTCGCCCTCTCCGCAGTGGCGACGAGCGACGGATTGGTCCATAGCGGCTTCTTGTCCCGGCGCCAGTAGATGGCGTAAGCCCAGCGCGGCAGGCTCTCGCCCGGATACCACTTGCCCTGGCCGAAGTGCAGCAACCCGCCGGGAGCAAAGCGGTCCCGCAGCCGCTGCGCCAGATCGATGGCTAGGCGCCGCTTCGCTGGTCCATCCGCCTCTGTGTTCCACTCGGCGCCGTCCATGTCGTCGATAGAGACGAACGTTGGTTCGCCACCAACCGTCAGCCGGACGTCGTCCGACCGCAGGCGCTCATCCACCGCCTCGCCTAGATCGAGGATCGCTTGCCATTGGCTGTCGGTATAGGGCTTGGTGACGCGAGGCGTCTCGCGAATGCGCTCGACCGACATCGAGAACGCAAATTCGACGTCCGCGGCATCGACGCTGCCGGTGATGGGCGCGGCGCTCTCCGCGTCGGGCGTGCAGGCCAGCGGCAGGTGTCCTTCGCCTGCCAGCAGGCCAGAGGTGGGATCAAGGCCGATCCATCCGGCGCCGGGCAGATAAACCTCCGCCCAGGCGTGCAAGTCGGTGAAATCCTCGGCGGCACCGGCCGGCCCATCCAGCGGCCTCTCGTCAGGCTTGAGCTGGATGAGGTAGCCGGACACGAAGCGCGCGGCGAGTCCCAGATGGCGCAGGATCTGCACCAGCAGCCAGCCGCTGTCGCGGCAGGAGCCGCTGCCGAGAGCCAGCGTCTCCTCGCAGCTCTGGACGCCGGGCTCCATGCGGACGACGTAGCGGATGTCCCGCTGCAGGCGGCTGTTCAGTGCCACCAGGAAGTCCACCGTGCGCGCGTCCTGGTTATGGTCGATCGCGGCGAGCCAGGCGCTGAGCTGCGGCCCGGCCGGCTGTGTCAGCAGATACGGAGCAAGATCCTTGCCGAGCCACGGAGCGTAGGTGAACGGGTAGGTTTCCGCCTCCGGCTCCAGGAAGAAATCGAATGGGTTGAACACGGCCATTTCGGCGACGAGATCGACGTCGATGCTGAACTCGCGGGTTCGCTCGGGGAAAACGAAGCGGGCGAGATGGTTGCCCTGCGGGTCCTGCTGCCAATTGATGAAGTGGGGCTCCGGCTTCACCGTGAGCGCGTAAGAAAGCACCCGCGTCCGGCAATGCGGTGCCGGCCGCAGACGGATCACCTGTGGGCCAAGCTGGACCGGCCGGTCATAGCGGTAGCTGGTATGGTGGCGCAGTGCGACATCGATCGCCATTGGAGGAGATTTCACCTGTTCCGGTCTAAGGACGGGAGCGTCCGGCGCAATGACACATGGCCGATCCGCGGCTGTTCGATTGCGCGGTCAGCCGACATCAAGGCCGCCGGAGATGATAACGAATTCGGCCACCCTGTCGATGCCCTCGCCAGCCTTCAGGTTGGTGAACACGAGCGGGCGGCTGCCGCGCATCCGGCGGGCGTCGCGATCCATCACCTCCAGGCTGGCGCCGACGAGAGGCGCGAGGTCGGTCTTGTTAATCACCAGCAGGTCCGACCGGGTGATGCCGGGGCCGCCCTTGCGCGGGATTTTGTCGCCCGCGGCGACGTCGATGACATAGAGAGTGATGTCGGCCAGTTCCGGCGAGAAGGTGGCGGCGAGGTTGTCGCCCCCGGATTCGATGAATACGAGCTGCAGGTCGGGGAAGCGCGCGCGCATCTGCGCCACCGCGGCAAGGTTGATCGACGCATCCTCGCGGATCGCGGTGTGCGGGCAGCCGCCGGTCTCGACGCCCATGATGCGCTCCGGCGGAAGCGCGCCCGAGCGGGTCAGGAACTGCGCGTCCTCCTGGGTGTAGATGTCGTTGGTGACGGCGGCGATGCGAAAACGGTCGCGCAGCCGCTTGCACAGCGCATCGACCAGCGCCGTCTTGCCGGAACCGACCGGCCCGCCGACGCCGACGCGCAGGGGGGAGGTCATGCTTTACGTCCAAAGCCGCGCCGGGGAACCCTCACCCCGACCCTCTCCCGCAAGCGGGAGGGGGAGGTGCCCGCTGGCGCACCTGCGCCTGCGCCGGCGGGAGGGTGAGGGCCGCAGCCGCACCGCGCTCTCATGAGCGGAACAGCCGGGTGTACTGCGTCTCGTGGCGGGCGGAGCACCAGTCCACCATCCACGCCGCGCCGCCGAGGTCCGCGACGCCGAGGCCGGCGGTCCCCGTCGCCACGCTCCGCACCTTTGCCTCAAGCGCCGCGAGGACCCGCAGGCCGTCGGTCTGGCCGAGCGGGATCAGGCGCACGGCGGCGGAGACGAGGTTGGCTGCGAACGCGTGCAGGTAGGCGCGGCGGCTGATGTCGACATCGATCCCGGCCGAAGCCAGCGCCGCGCCGACCACCACAGGATACGCCGGGACCCGGTCGCGTCCGGCAGCGACGCCGCCAGCGCGTCCAGCCGCGGGTCGGGCCAAGCGGCGCGACAGCCTCCAGGAACGCCTGCCCCTGCGCCCCGCACTCCAACGCAAGCTCGGCCGTGCCGCGAAATGCTTCGCCCCAATCCAGCAACTCGCCGAGCAGCCCGGTATCACTGCTGACCTCTGCCCGCCAAGCCGCATCGAACAGGATGGCATCGTTGCGTCCGGCGCCGTGCTCCAGGATGCCTTCGATCCAGCCGACCAGCGTCGGTACGTCACACACGAGCCCCACCTCGACTGCGTATTCGAGCCCGTGCGAATAGCTGTAGGCGCCGACGGGAAACGCCGGTGACAACCAGGAGAGCAGGCGGGTGGTGGCGGCGTCCGCGGTCATCATTGTGGAACCTTCGCGGGCCGGTGGTCGTGGGCAGGCCCCGCATATGCCCCGGCTTCGGGTGCGAATGGCAGCCGGCGATACACCAGCATGGCGCCCAGCCCGCGCAGCATGTCGGCCAGCACCGCCTCGTCAAGCAGGCGCAGCCCGCCATCCGCCAACACCTGCACCGCCACGTGCCGGTTACCGAGGTGCCAGGCGAGCCGTGCCGCTTCCGCCGCGTTCGCCGGCCGCACCTCGATCACCGTCTCCGACGCCGCCTGCACCGCAATCACCCCGCCGCCGTCCAGTGCCAGGCCGTCGCGGTCGGAGAGCGGTACCGCTTGTTCCAGATCGAGCAGGAACGCATCGCCGGCATCGTCGGTCATCCGCAGCCGGCGACGATGCCGGTCGGCCCACGGCAGCGTCACCGTCGCCACCTGCTGCTCCAATGCCCAGTCACCTGCCGGTAGCACCTGTGTAGCTCTTCGCATTGCGCTTAGAACAGAAAGTAGCGCTGCGCCAGCGGCAGCACGTCGGCCGGCTCGCAAGTGAGAAGCTCACCGTCGGCGCGGACTTCGTACGTCTCGGGATCAACCTCAATCACCGGCAAAGCGTCGTTGTGGATCATGTCGCGCTTGCCCAGCGTGCGCGTTCCTCCCACCGGACCGAGCGGTTTCGTCAGGCTCAACGCATCGCCAATGCCCGCTTCGACCGAAGCCTGACTGACGAAGGTCACCGAACTCTGCGCCAGCGCCCGACCGAGAGCGCCAAACATCGGCCGGTAGTGCGCCGGCTGCGGCGTCGGGATCGAGGCGTTCGGATCGCCCATCGCCGCCGCGGCGATGCTGCCGCACTTCAGCACCAGATCCGGCTTGACGCCGAAGAACATCGGCTTCCAAAGCACCAGATCGGCCAGCTTGCCGACTTCCACCGAACCCACGTGCGCCGCAACGCCGTGGGTGAGCGCTGGGTTGATGGTGTACTTGGCGATGTAGCGCTTGACCCTGAGGTTGTCGGAGCCTGGTTTCTCGCCCGGCAGCGGTCCACGCTGGCGCTTCATCTTGTCCGCCGTCTGCCAGGTGCGGAGGATCACTTCGCCCACCCGGCCCATCGCCTGGCTGTCGGAGGAGATCATCGAGAACGCGCCGAGGTCGTGCAGGATGTCCTCGGCGGCAATGGTCTCGCGGCGGATGCGGCTCTCGGCGAAGGCCACGTCCTCGGGAATGCTTGGGTCCAGGTGATGGCAGACCATCAGCATGTCGAGATGTTCGTCCAGCGTGTTGACAGTGAATGGCCGCGTCGGGTTGGTGGAGGACGGCAAAACGTTGGCGAGGCCGGCGAGGCGGATGATATCGGGCGCATGCCCGCCGCCTGCACCCTCGGTGTGGAACGCATGGATCGTCCGGCCATTGAACGCCGCCACCGTGTTCTCGACGAAGCCGCTCTCGTTCAGCGTGTCGGTATGAATCGCCACCTGTACGTCCGTTTCGTCCGCCACGGTCAGGCAGCAGTCGATGGCAGCCGGCGTCGTTCCCCAATCCTCGTGCAGCTTCAGGCCACAGGCGCCGCCGACCACCTGCTCGATCAGCGCGTCCGGCTTGGACGCGTTGCCCTTGCCGAAAAAGCCGACGTTGACGGGCAGGGCTTCCGCCGCTTGCAGCATCCGCGCCATATGCCACGGACCGGGGGTGCAGGTGGTGGCGTTAGTGCCATCCGCCGGACCCGTCCCGCCGCCGAGCATCGTCGTGATACCAGAATAGAGCGCGTCGTCCGCCTGCTGCGGGCAGATCCAGTGGATGTGCGCGTCGATGCCGCCGGCGGTGAGGATGCGGCCTTCGCCGGCGATCGCTTCCGTCCCGGGCCCGATGACGATGTCGACACCCGGCTGGATGTCGGGATTGCCGGCCTTGCCAATGCCGACAATGCGGCCATCTTTCAGTCCGACGTCGGCCTTGACGATGCCCCAGTGATCGATGATCAGCGCATTGGTGATGACGGTATCGACGGCACCGTCGGCGCGGCTCGCCTGGCTCTGGCCCATGCCGTCGCGGATTACCTTGCCGCCGCCGAACTTCACCTCCTCGCCGTAGATCGTCCGGTCGGCTTCCACCTCGATGATCAGGTCGGTATCCGCCAGCCGCACCCGGTCGCCGGTCGTCGGCCCGAACATGTGCGCGTAGGCGACGCGGGAGATGAGGTGGGGCATGGGCGGAAGCTCCCTACGCCTGTTCCAGGGGGCCGTCGATCAGGCCGTTGAAGCCGTGGACGATGCGCCGCCCGGCGTACGGCACCAGCGTCACCTCGCGGCTCTGCCCCGGCTCGAAGCGCACAGCGCTGCCGGCGGGGATGTCGAGCCGCATGCCGCGCGACAGCTCGCGATCGAAACGGAGCGCCGCGTTCGTCTCGTAGAAGTGGTAGTGCGAGCCGACCTGGATCGGCCGGTCGCCGGTGTTGGCAACCAGCAGCGTCACCGTCGGCCGCCCCGCGTTGAGCGTGATTTCGCCTGCGGCGGGGATGAGTTCACCGGGAATCATCGGCATTTCATCCTTGGCTCAAGCGTCCTCACCTCACCCTCTCCCGCACGCGGGAGAGGGATGGACGGCGGGGCGGGGCCCTCTCCCGCACGGGAGAGGAGGCCGCGGAGCGACGGGAGGGTGAGGGCGGCCAACCACATGAGCAAGCACCGGCCGCCTCACCTGATCGGCTCATGCACGGTGACCAGCTTGGTGCCGTCGGGGAAGGTGGCTTCCACCTGGATCTCGTGGATCATCTCCGGCACGCCCTCCATCACCTGATCCCGCGACAGCACGGCGGCGCCGTCGCGCATCAGCTCGGCGACCCGGCAGCCGTCGCGGGCGCCCTCGACGACGAAGTCGGTGATCAGCGCGATCGCTTCCGGATAGTTGAGCCTGACGCCGCGCGCCAACCGCTTGCGCGCCACCTCAGCCGCCATTGCCACAAGCAGCTTGTCCTTCTCACGCGGGGTCAGGTGCATTCTTGCCTCTCCGCCGTCCTTCGCAATCCGTCGTCCATCTCAAATGCACCACACTCGCGGCAGCACCTCGGGCCAGCCGCCCAGCAGCCGGCGCATTGCCGCCCAGAAGCGGCCGAAGGCGTCACGCATCAGCCGCGCGTCCTTCGCCAGCCAGCGGACCACCAGCAAACCGCCGACGAGGCTCGCTGCCGCCGCCATTTCGCCCGCGTCGCCTGTCGCGGTCAAGTCGCGGGCGAGCGCCAGCGCCGCATCACTCCCTTCGCCGAGATAGATCGCGGTCGCCGCCGCCGCTGCACCGGCCAGACAGGCGGGCGCCGCGAGCAGCGCGTGCAGGTCACCGTCCGCCTTCAGTGTGTCCGCCCAGAGCAACCGGCCGTCGCGCCGCACCTGCCACGCCTCGCGCAGCCGGCCGCGCCGAAGCGTCTCGCCGCGGGCGCGGCGGCCGAATACCAGCATTTCGCCTGCAAGGACGCGAGCGCCACGCGCGGTGTCGATCACGGTCGATCGATCGAGATGCGCGCCGTCGAACAGGATCGTCTCCTGCGGCAGCCACTCCAGCCAACTATCGGCATCGGCTGCGAGACGGACGTCGATCCGGCAGTCGGGCCCCAGCGAGCGGTACACTTTCTCCGCCGCCTGCGGCGTCACGAGGATCGCCGCCCCCTCTTTCGCCGCCACCCGCACATCCAGCCGGTCGCCGCCCACAAGCCCGCCGCTGGTGGTCAGCAGCACGGCCTGCTTGATTCCGCAGGCGTCGGCCACCGGAAACAGCACTCGCAGCGGCGCGCGCTGGTAGAGCCGCGTCAGCCGTGTACCGCCGTTGCCGCCGCAAAAGGCAAGCTCCACCGAGCCGTGCATGGCTGTCGCGGCGGCGGGCTCAGACGGTGAGGTGGCGTCGTACATCGGCTTCCACCATCTCGTCGCCGCGTCCGGCGGCAACGACCTCGCCGCGATCGAGCACCGCGTAGGAATTCGCCAGTCGCCGGGCGAAATCGAAGTACTGCTCGACCAGCAGAATGGCGAGGTTGCCGCGCGAGACCAACAGCCGGATGACGCGCTCGATATCCTTGATGATCGACGGCTGGATGCCCTCGGTCGGCTCGTCCAGCACCAGCAGGCGCGGCCGCGTCACCAGCGCCCGGGCGATGGCCAGCTGCTGCTGCTGGCCGCCGGAGAGGTCGCCGCCGCGCCGGCTCAGCATGTCGCGCAACACGGGAAACAGCTCGAAGATCTCATCCGGCACGTGCCGCAGCGCGCGCGGATGGCGGCGAAGCCGGTCTGCAGGTTTTCCTCGACGGTGAGCAGCGGGAAGATTTCGCGCCCCTGTGGGACGAAGGCGATACCGTGCGCCGCGCGCTCGTAGGTGGGCATGCGGGTGATGTCGACGCCCTCCCAGGTGATGCGTCCGGACCGGATCGGCTGCTGGCCGACGATCGCCCGCATCAGGCTGGTCTTGCCGACGCCGTTGCGGCCCATGACGCAGGTCACCGCGTCCTTCGCCGCCGTCAGGCTGACGCCCCGCAATGCCTGGCTGGCGCCGTAGAATAGGTCGATCCGCTCGACGCTCAGCATCGCGGAAGGCCCTCACCCTCCAACCGCTTCGCGGCGGGCCCCTCCCTCTGCCGCGAGCGGGAGAGGGTCGGGGTGAGGGGACGGCTTGCCTCCATGTCTCTCTTCATCGCCCGAGATACACTTCGATCACCTGCTGGTTCGCCTGCACCACGTCCAGTGAGCCACCGGCCAGCACCCTGCCTTCGTGCAGCACGGTGACCGGGCAGTCGAGCGCGCGGACAAACGCCATATCGTGCTCCACCACCACCACCGAGTGGTCCCTGACGATCTCTTTCAGCAACACCGCAGTCGCTTCCGTCTCGGCGTCGGTCATTCCCGCTGCCGGCTCGTCGATTAGCAGCAGATCCGGATCCTGCATCAACAGCATGCCGATCTCCAGCCACTGCTTCTGCCCATGTGATAGCGCGCCGGCCGGCCGATGCCGCTGGCCGGTCAGCGAGACCTTCTCCAGCACGTGGTCGATCCGATCACGCTGAACGGCGGTAAGCCGAAAAAACAGCGAGGCGAAGACACCGCGACTGTCGGCGGCCGCCAGTTCGAGATTGTCGAGGACGGTGTGGTTGTCGAACACCGTCGGCTTCTGAAATTTGCGGCCGATGCCGAGATTGGCAATGTGCGCCTCGTCGAGCTTGGTCAGATCGATGCCGCCGTTGAAGTACACCTCGCCCTCGTTGGGTTTGGTCTTGCCGGTGACGACATCCATCATCGTCGTTTTGCCGGCGCCGTTCGGGCCGATGATCGCTCTGAGTTCGCCAGCGACGATGTAGAGGCTCAACCGGTTCAGCGCCTTGAAGCCGTCGAAGCTGACCGAGACGCCATCGAGATAAAGGATGGTGTCGTGCTTCTCCGGTCGCGCGTGCACTTCGCTGCTCATGGCGCTGTGTTTTCCGCGACCGGGCTGGTGCTGCCTTCTGGAGGGTGTGGCCGACGCAGCCGGTCGGTCAGGCCGATGATCCCCTTTGGCAGCAGCAGGGTGACGGCGATGAACAGCCCGCCGAGGGCGAACAGCCACAATTCCGGGATGGCGCCGGTAAACCAGGTCTTCAGGTAATTGACCAGGATGGCCCCGAGAATGGCGCCGTGCAGCGTCCCCCGCCCGCCGATCGCCACCCAGATGACGATCTCGATTGAATTCGCCGGCGCGAACTCGGACGGATTGATGATGCCGACCTGCGGCACGTACAGGGCGCCAGCGATGCCCGCCAGCATTGCCGAGAACACGAACACGAACAGCTTGTAGTATCTCGACGCGGTAACCGAGGAAGCGCACCCGGCTCTCGGCGTCCCTGACCGCCACCAGGACCTTGCCGAGCCGGGAGGCGACGATCGCTCGACAGCAGGCGTAGGCGGCGGCGAGACTGAGCGCTGTGAGCGCGAACAGCGCGGCCCGGGTCCGGTCGTCCTGCAGGTCGAACCCCAACACCGTCTTGAAGTCGGTAAGCCCGTTGTTGCCGCCGAAGCCCATGTCGTTGCGGAAGAACGCCAGCATCAGCGCGAAGGTCAGCGCCTGGCTGATGATCGAGAAATAGACGCCGGTTACCCGCGAGCGGAAGGCGAACCAGCCGAAGACGAAGGCCAGCAGACCCGGGACAGCGACCACCATCAGCAGCGCGAAGGGGAACGAGTCGAATCCGCGCCAGTACCACGGCAGCTCAGTCCAGTTGAGGAACACCATGAAGTCGGGCAGCAGCGGGTTGCCGTAGACCCCGCGGCTGCCGATCTCGCGCATCAGATGCATGCCAATGGCGTAGCCTCCGAGCGCGAAGAAAGCTCCATGACCGAGACTCAGGATGCCGCAGAAACCCCAGATCAGATCAACGCTCAGCGCCAGCAAGGCGAAGCACAGGTATTTGCCGATGAGACTTACCACCCAGGTCGGCACGTGCAGCGGCGAGCCGGTGTCGGTGGCAAGGTTGAGCACCGGAACCAGCACCGCGGCCACGAGCAGCAGGCCGATGGTGACGGCGGCGGTGCGGTTGCCGTGCAACAGGCCGAAGCCACGCGGGAGGGGAGTAGCCATGCCTCAGTTCTCCACCGCCCGGCCCTTCAACGCGAACAGACCGCGCGGCCGCTTCTGAATGAACAGGATGATGGCGACGAGGATGAAGATCTTTGCCAGCACCGCGCCGGCGTAAGGCTCCAGGAACTTGTTGGCCAACCCAAGGCTGAGCGCACCGACCAGTGTCCCCCAGAGATTGCCGACACCGCCAAACACCACCACCATGAAGCTGTCGATGATGTAGGACTGGCCCAGGTTGGGACTGACGTTGTCGATCTGGCTGAGCGCCACCCCGGCGATGCCAGCGATTCCAGATCCCAGTCCGAAGGTCAGCGCGTCGACGCGGCCGGTGCGAATTCCCATCGCCGCGGCCATTCGCCGGTTCTGGGTGACGGCGCGCATCTCCAGGCCGAACGCCGAGGCGCGGATCAGCAGCATCAGCGCGGCGAAGACGATGGCGCTGAAGACGATGATCCAGATGCGGTTGTAGGTGAGTGTCAGCACGCCCAGGTCGAGTGCGCCGCTCATCCACGAAGGGTTGCCCACTTCGCGGTTGCTCGGGCCAAAGATCGTGCGGACCGCCTGCTGCAGAACCAGGCTTAGCCCCCAGGTGGCGAGCAGCGTCTCCAGCGGCCGGCCGTACAGAAAGCGGATGATGCCGCGCTCGATGGCAATGCCGATCAGGGCTGTGACAACGAACGCCGCCGGAATCGCCACCAGCACCGAAACGTCGAAGGCGGCCGGCGCATGCGTGCGGAACAGATCCTGGACAACAAAGGTGGTGTAAGCGCCCAGCATCACCATCTCGCCGTGCGCCATGTTGATCACCCCCATCACGCCGAAGGTGATGGCGAGGCCGACGGCCGCGAGCAGCAATACCGAGCCGAGGCTTATCCCCTGGAAGACGTTGCCCAGCACCCCCCAGATCGCTAGCCGCTGCTCGACCCGCTGCTGCACTTCGAGGGCAGCGGCGCGCACCGCCGGATCGGCGTCGGCGGCAGCGATGCCGGCCAGGAGCGAGCGCACGTCGGGATCGGCGAAGTCAGCGAGAACGGCAATGGCCGTCGACCGCTGCCCTGCATCGGCGGAGGACTGTGCCTGCACCGCCGCCACCGCGCGCTGCATCCGCTTACGCACGCTATCGTCCGTCTCGCGCGCTATCGCCTTTTCCAGCAGTGGCAGAAGAGCCATTTCGCGTGTCCGGAAAACAGCGTCCGCCGCCTCCCGACGTCGGTCGGCGCTGGGGCTCAGCAGAGTGAGGCCGCCTAAGGCGCCACGCAATGCGCCGCGCAGCCTGTTGTTGACGGTAATCGGCTCCACCGCCGCTTTCTCCGCCTCGCCGATCTCGACCTCCGTCAGGGGGTCTATCAGCAGCAGAACGAGGCCCCGCGGCTCGGTGATCAACACTCGGCGGTCAGCCGAGCGAACTGCCAGTCGCCCGGCGATCATCGCATCGAGCACCGGTACGGAGCGCGGATCGCCGGTTGCCGCCAGCGCCTCGACGGCGGCAATCTTGGCAGCAAAGTCACCGTCGGCGAGTTGCTGCACCAACGCCTCCAACTCTGTCGCGGCCGCAGTCCGAGCCACCACAAGACTTATTGCACAGAGAACGACGGCGACCCCGGCGCGCAGGGCCGCCGCTGTCGACCAACCGGCGCAGGTCGGACGGAGAAACCCAGGTGGTTGTCTCCATCCCGCGCCTTTTTGCGAGCGAAAGTAAAACCTCGCCAGCAAGAGCGCATCAAACCCGCGGACATGTCAGTTCCTTCGCCAGGCGGTGATCGTCCTACAGACCGGCCGGCACGGCGGCACCGAACTTCGGCTTCTCACAGTTCCCGCAGACCCACGGGTAGGTCCAGTCGGCGGTCAGCTTGGCACTCTCCGGGATGAAGTTTGACCAGGCGTCACCGACCACCTCGCCTTTGGTCTGCCAAACGACCTGGAACTGGCCATTCGGCTGGATCTCGCCGATGAGCACCGGCTTCGACAGGTGGTGGTTAACGTGCATCTCCGCGGTACCACCAGTCAGGTTCTTCACCTTCTGGCCGTACATGGCTTGGCGGACGGCGTCGACGTTGGTGGTGCCGGCCTGCTGCACCGCTTGCACCCACATGTTGAAGCCGATGAAATGCGCCTCCATCGGGTCGTTTGTGACCCGCTTCGGATTCTTGATGAACGCATGCCAGTTCTTGATGAAGTCCTTGTTCGCCGGCGTGTCGACGCTCATGAAATAGTTCCAGGCGGCGAGATGGCCGACCAGAGGCGCAGTGTCGATACCGGCCAGCTCTTCTTCGCCAACGGAAAACGCAACCACTGGAATCTCGTCCGCCTTGATGCCCTGGTTTGCCAATTCCTTATAGAAGGGGACGTTGGCGTCGCCGTTGATGGTCGAGACGACCGCCGTTTTCTTGCCAGCCGAAGCGAACTTCTTGACGTCGGCGACGATCGTTTGCCAGTCGGAATGGCCGAAGGGAGTGTAGTTCTCCATGATGTCGGCTTCCGCGACGCCCTTCGATTTCAGAAAGGCGCGCAAGATTTTGTTCGTCGTCCGCGGATAGACATAGTCGGTGCCGAGCAGCACCCAGCGTTGGGCACCGCCACCCTCCGCGCTCATCAGATACTCGACCGCCGGAATTGCCTGCTGGTTCGGCGCGGCGCCGGTATAGAAAACGTTTCGGGAGCTCTCTTCGCCTTCATATTGCACGGGATAGAACAGCAGGCCGTTCAGTTCCTCGAATACCGGCAGCACCGACTTCCGCGACACCGAGGTCCAGCAACCGAAAACGGCGGCAACCTTGTCCTTTTGCAGCAACTCGCGCGCCTTTTCGGCAAACAGCGGCCAGTTGGATGCGGGATCGACGACTACGGGTTCCAGCTTCTTGCCGAGCAGGCCACCCTTCTTGTTCTGGTCCTCGACCAACATCAGCATGACGTCCTTCAGCGTCGTCTCGCTGATCGCCATCGTCCCGGAGAGCGAGTGCAACACCCCAACCTTAATGGTTTCTTGTGCCTCGGCGCGGCTGAGACCGCCGGACAGCAGTATTCCGGCCACGCCGAGCGCGGCTAAAGTCTTCTTCATCTTGAACACTCCTCGTGCAATCGGGCGCCGTTTGGCACCGGCCTGCCGTACGCAAGAACAAGGCCAACAACGCCTTCGCGCTGCAGGCCGCCTTGTGCCTATATCTGAACCGCCTCCCTGGAGGTTCGCCCACCTCTCGAGGAGCTAAACCGGCACCTTGTTAATAGCCGATGCCATTCGCATCAGTTTGCACACAAATGCATCACTGCTGATTGGTTGAGCAACAGGCATCGCTACAGCTCCCCGTCATCGTGATGGTCATCCGCTTGCACGGACTTGTACGATGGCGTGTGCCCGAACGGGCGGAACGGTGTTGGCAAAGATGGACAAACACGTATCTGCAATCGTATCGGCCGAGGCGCCAACCATTGCAGAGAGCGTTACCCTCGACATCCGCGGCATGACCTGCGCGGCGTGTGCCGTGCGCGTCGAGAAGGCACTTCGCCGCACTCCGGGGGTTGAGACTGCAGAAGTCAACTTGGCGCTGGAGCGCGCGATCGTGACGCTGCTCCCCGCCGATACCAGTGCCGAGGCGCTGCTCGAGGCAGTCGAAGATGCCGGTTACGGTGCGAGCATACGCGGGTCGGACGCGTCGATTGGCGCGGCAGAACGCGCTCAAGACTTAGAGTTTCAGCGGAACGAGCGCCACAATCGGCTGCTGCTGGCTTTCGCACTGGCGTTCACTCTGCCCCTGGTTTTGCAGATGCTGGCGCATGTGCTCGGCCTGTCCTGGCGCTTAAGCCCTCTTCAAGAGGCGATGCTGGCAACGCCGGTACAGCTCATTGTCGGGTGGCGTTTCTATCGCGGCGCATGGAAAGCGCTGCTCAGTCGCACGGGCAACATGGACGTGCTGGTGGCGATGGGCACCACCGCTGCCTGGGGCTTCAGCATGGCGATGGTGGCACCCCGCGGCCAGGCGCCACAGGGTCATCTCTATTTCGAAGGCCCAGGCGTCGTCTTGACCATGGTGATGGCGGGCAAGTGGCTCGAGACGCGCGCCAAGCGCGGCACCACGGCAGCGATCCGCGAGCTGATGGCACTCCGCCCCCAGACTGCCCGCGTAGAACGCGATGGAATGATCGAGGATGTGCCGATCGAGCAAGTAGCAGTGGGTGGCGTCGTTGTCGTTCGCCCAGGCGAACGGGTTCCGGTTGATGCTGCCGTTGTGGATGGCGAGAGCGAAGTCGACGAGTCGCTGATCACCGGCGAAAGCCTGCCGGTGCCGAAACGTCCCGGCGATATGGTGATAGGCGGCTCGATCAACGGCCATGGCCTGCTGCGGCTCCGCGCGACAGCCGTCGGCGCCGACTCGACACTGGCGCGGATCATCAGGCTGGTTGAGAGCGCACAAACCGGCAAGGCGCCGGTGCAGCGGCTGGTCGACCGGGTGAGCGCGGTGTTCGTCCCCGTGGTCGTCGCGCTAGCGTTGCTGACCTTCGCGGGCTGGCTGGTAATTACCGGAGCGCTGGAGCCGGCGTTGGTCGCCGCGGTTTCGGTGCTGGTTATTGCGTGTCCATGCGCGTTAGGTCTGGCTACCCCGACGGCGCTTGTTGCCGGCACTGGAGCCGCCGCGCGAGCCGGCGTTCTGATCCGCGATGTCGACGCACTTGAACGTGCGCATCGGGTAGACACCGTGGTTTTTGACAAGACCGGTACGCTGACCATCGGCCAGCCTGCGTTGTTGACACTTACAGCGTTCAGCCTTGACGAGCGGGAGTTAATGACGCTTGTAGCGGCGGTGCAGGCGGGCAGCGAGCACCCCCTGGCCCGCGCCTTTCTTGCGCATGCGGAGCGGTCAGGCATCACAGCGGGCCGCGGTGAGCAAATTCGCGCTCAGCCGGGTTTCGGAATTAGCGGTCGAGTGAATGGACGGCGTGTTCTGATCGGCAATAAGGCGCTGATGCGCGCCTCGGGCGTCGACGTTGAGAACGTGCTGCAGCAGCTTTCGGCCATCGAAGAGGCCGGTCGGTCGGCGGTGCTAGTGGCAGTCGATGGCCAGATGGCGGGACTTGCTGCTCTTGCCGATCCCTTGCGGCAGGAGGCGGGCGAGGCGATTGCCGAACTAAGGGCGCGAGGAATCTAGACGGTAGTGCTTTCTGGAGACGCTGAACGGATTGCCGCCGCTGTCGGCCGCGAGCTCGGTGTCGACGATGTCCACGGCGGCGTGAGACCGGACAAGAAAGCTGCTGCGGTGGAGGCACTGCGTCATCGGGGACGAGTGGTCGCGATGGTAGGCGACGGCGTCAACGACGCCCCGGCGCTCGCGGCGGCCGATGTCGGTATTGCCCTCGGCAGCGGGACGGACGTAGCGATGGAAACCGCGGGCGTGACGCTGATGCGTGCCGATCCCCGTTTGGTTCCCGCCGCGCTCGATGTATCGCGCGCGACTTGGTCAAAGATTCGCCAGAACCTTTTCTGGGCCTTCGTTTATAACCTCATCGGGCTGCCGCTGGCGGCGTTTGGTCTGCTCAGCCCGGCATTTGCCGGGGCGACAATGGCGCTCAGTTCGGCTTGCGTCGTTGGCAACTCGTTGCTGTTACGTCGCTGGCGGCCCAGGGCGCATGGCGCCGCCCTTGACAAGCCTGTCGATTAGGCTTATTTTCCTTTCCAAACCGAGCTTGAGGGTGCTATGCGCCGCCTGAAGCCGAGGCACGAGCGGTTCTGCCGCTCCTTTATCGAATGCGCCAATGCCTCGCTGGCGGCAAAGGTGGCTGGCTATGCGCCGGCATCGGCGCGCAATGCGGGCTACCGGTTGCTGCGGCACCCGCGTATTGCCGCACGTATCACCGAGATCCAGCGAGAGACGGCACAAGCGCACTGCCGTAACGTCGACGTTCTGCTCGGCAAGCTGGAGATGATATACCGCAGAGCAGTGGACGATCGGCATTTCTCGGCGGCGGCGCGCGCCGTCGAGCTGCAGGCCAAATTGGCCGGGGTCGGGACCGTAGCAACCCGTCCGACAGCGGCACGCGGCCGCCCAGCGGCGGTACCGGGTGACGACGACAATGGCTCCGATGCTACAGTGAAATGCAAGGAAGTCGGAAGTGTCGGTTGACACCCTTGCCCACTGCTGCGAGCGTGTACAATCATGGCGTCCATCACCGGGCTTTACCGCTACCCAGTGAAGGGTTTAAGTGCCGAGGCACTAGCCGATGCGCATCTGCAGCCGGGCGGAGGCCTGCCGCTGGATCGCAGCTTTGCTCTCGCGCTCTCCGCAGCCCATGTCGATCCGCTGCGTCCAGAATGGTTGTCGAAGAGCCACTTCGCGACGCTCGTTCGGCATGAACGCCTTGCCGCTCTGGACGTTCGCTACGACGCGGCCGCAGGCATTCTCGCCGTGTACCGAAACGGCCGCCAAGTTGCCCAAGGGGCGATCGCGACACCAATCGGACGGGCAATGATCGAGGACTTCTTCCGCGCCTACCTGAAAAGCGAGGTGGCTGCACCACCCCGGTTGATCGGGGCGGTGGATGGGCGGATGTTGTCCGATTTTGCAACTCCCGGCCTATCGATCGTTGGTCTGGCCAGCATCCGGGATATTGAACGCGTGGTCGGCCAGCCGATCGATCCGCTGCGCTTTCGCGCCAACGTCTACATCGATGATGCAGGGCCGTGGGAAGAGTTCAGCTGGATCGGCCGGGAGATACAGCTTGGCGGCGCTCGCCTCCGTGTAAATCAGCGCATTGAGCGATGTGCGGCCACCAACGTAGAGCCAGGCACCGGAAAGCGCGACCTCAGCATCCCCCGCAGCTTAATGGGCGGTTTCGGCCACGCTGACTGCGGCGTCTTTGCCACCGTCGTGGCGCCAGGCGATGTGCTGATTGGTGACCGCGTCAGGGCTGTCGACGCGTGACCGATGCCGTCAAGGCCGCGGCGCTTACAGCGCAAATCCGCTTCAGGCCGAAACCCGCGCCGATCCTTCGTCTGCCCCACCGGCGGCTTCATCCGCCGCCTCGTCGGCCGTCTGAACTTCGCCCCCACCGTCAGTTCTTGGCCGTGGCGCACCGCGTTCCTCACCGGCTTCGGCCCGGAGCAGACGGTGATAGTGCTCCGCATGCTGATAGAATGCCTCTGCCGCGATGGGATCACCTGCCGAGTAAGCGTCGCGGCCGAGCGCCAGATATCGGTCCAGCACTTGTTGCGCGGTCCCCCGGATCTTGCCGTCCGGACCGCTGCTTTCAAAGGTCTGGCTGCGAAGCGGTATATGCCGCTTGCCATTGCCGCGGTTTCGACCCCGCCTGGAGTTGGCGTTGTGTTTCATAGCACCTGAAGCGTTATATGAGCCGACCATTATTTTGACTGCCGATTTGTCTGGCGCTGAGCCGTGCTCGAAGACAAACCCAGAGTAGGTTTGTCCAAGACAGCCGATGGGGTGCTAGTTAGCGGCGCCAACAGGCGCAAAACCCGTGACGCGCTCGCCACATGGATAAAACTAGACAAGAACCACTTGGTTTCCAAGAAAATTCTTGAGCGGTTCGGTAGCAGCCGAAGAGACTGCCAAACAGCGCCAACGATCAGCTAAATCGTGCCTGTTTTCAACGATCTCCAAGCCGCTCTGGCGAACGAGAAGCGGGAGCAGGGTGGCGCTTGCACCGCCGGTCTCGATCAACGCGACACCGTTCGGTGCCAACAATCGCCGAAGCGCCGGCAGAATGCGGCGATAGGCGGTAAGGCCGTCGGCACCCGCTCGAAGCGCCAAAGTCGGCTCGAACTCGCGCACGCCGGGATCGAGTTCCATCCACTCCGCGTCTGAGATGTAAGGCGGGTTGGTAACGATGAGATCGAAAGAGCCGCCGAGCGCGTCGGCCCAATCGGCTCGCATGAACGATGCGCGCACGTCGAGGCCGAGCGTTTCAGCGTTAAGCCTGGCCACCCCGAGCGCGGCCTCGTCGATGTCGACGCCGAGCCCCCAGGCGTCCGGCAATTCGTAAAGCAATGCCAACAGCAAGCAGCCTGAGCCAGTCCCGAGGTCGAGCAGGCGGAGGTCGCGCCGGCCCGCAGCCCACTCCAGCGCCGCCTCGACCAGCGTCTCGGTTTCCGGACGCGGAACGAGCGTGTGCGAATCTACAATGAAAGACAGACTCCAGAATTCGCGGCGACCCAGGATGTAGGCAAGCGGCTCCCGTTGCAGCCGACGGCAAACCTTCTCCTCCAGCTCGACAACTTCGTTCGGAGCGAGCAGCCGCTCGGGATGGCCGATGACCACCGCCGCGTCACAGGTTAGCGTATCCGCCAGCAACAACCGCGCTTCCAGACCGGCCTGCTCAATGCCCGCGGCGTTAAATTTCTGGCGCACCGCGGCAATAGCCACGCCAACAGTCACCATCGCCACTAGACCGCTTCGGCCAGGCGATTGGCCTGGTCTTCGGCGATCAGCGCGTCGAGAAGCTCGTCTAATTCACCATTAAGCACCCGGTCAAGTTTATGCAGAGTAAGGTTGACCCGATGATCGGTGACACGCGTCTGGGGGAAGTTATAGGTGCGGATGCGCTCCGAGCGGTCGCCGGACCCCACCTGACTCTTCCGATCCGCAGCGCGCTCGGCGGCGACCCGCGACCGCTCGAGGTCGTAAATCCGGGCGCGCAGGATCTTCATCGCCTTCGCACGGTTCTTGTGCTGCGACTTTTCGTCCTGCTGGCTGACGACGATGCCGGTCGGCAGGTGGGTCACGCGGACCGCGCTATCCGTGGTGTTGACCGACTGGCCACCCGGGCCACTCGATCGAAACACATCTATGCGCAGATCCTTCTCATCGATCTGCACGTCTACGTCCTCTGCTTCCGGCAGCACCGCCACCGTCGCCGCCGAGGTGTGGATGCGGCCGCTGGCTTCCGTCGCCGGCACGCGCTGTACCCGATGTACTCCTCATTCGAACTTCAGCCGGGCGAACACGCCGTTGCCGGCTATACCGGCGGTCGCTTCCTTGTATCCGCCGAGCCCTGTCTCGCTGATCGACATCACCTCAAATCGCCAACCACGCAGTTCCGCATAGCGTTGATACATGCGGTACAGATCGGCGGCGAACAGTGCCGCTTCCTCGCCGCCGGTTCCGGCACGTACCTCCAGGATGGCGTTCTTTTCGTCTGCCGCATCCTTCGGCAGCAGGAACAGCTGCAATCGGTCTTGCAGTTGCGGCAGCCGTCGTTTCAGCGCCAGCAGCTCTTCACGAGCGAGATCGCGCATCTCAGCATCGGTAGTACCGTCATTGATCAGTTGTTCCATCTGCGTTGTTTCGGCTTTCGCCCGGTGCAGCTGAGCGATCGCATCGACCACCGGCGACAAATCCGAATATTCTTTGGAAAGCCGCGCAAACTCGGCCGGTGGAAGTGCGTCGGCGCGAGCGAGCAGACTGCTCAGCTCGTCAAAGCGGCTGGTTACTCGTTGCAGCTTGTCGTCCAGACTCATGTTTCTTCGTCGCTTTCGTCGGAGACAATGAACAGGCGCTCCAGCAATTCGCTAATCCGCGCCAATTCCGCATTATTGTTTTCACCGCGCCGGCCGGCAATTTCGCGCAGCCGAAGCGTCGGATCGTGCAGCAACCGGTTGATTAACAACCGGGTTGCTTTGTCGGCATCGCCACTTGCGTCCGCGAGCGCACGCATGCGCTCCTGCTCGAAGTGTGTACGCAAGCGCGCCAGCGCCGGAACGGCGAGGCGTTCAGCGCGCTCGCGCCCGAAGGCCGCGACCTCCTCGTCAACGATGCTGAGTGCCTGACTGACCGCCTCCTGACGCGCCTTCCGACCGTCTCGCGCAACGCGTTCCAGATCGTCCAGAGTGTAAAGAAAAACGCCGTCGAGGCGTTCGGTAAAAGGATCAACATCTCCCGGCAGGGCAGTATCGACGATCATCATCGGCTGGTTCCGGCGCCGGCGAAATGCCGCCCGCGCCATCTTCACGGTGACCACTGGCGTACGACCGCCGAGACAACCGACGATGATATCGGCTCGCGGCGCGGCTTCCGCCAGGCCCTCTATTGGCAAGGTATGGCAAGCCAGCGCGCGCGCGGCAGCCTCGGCGCGGGCCTGATGAGTATCGGTGACAACAAGACGCGCTAAACCCGCCTCGCGCAGGCCAACCGCCAGCAGCGCTCCCATCTCGCCCGTGCCAATCATCAGCGCGGAGCAGCGGTTAAGATCGCCGTGGACGGTGCGCGCCAGCTCGACGACGGCAGCAACAACAGATACCGGGCCTTCGCCTATCGTCGTTTCGGAGCGGACCCGCTTGGCGGCGGCGAAGGCCCATTGCATGCACGCTTCAAAGTCACTTCCCGATAGGCCGGCGGCGCGTGATGCCCGCCAACTTGCCTTAACCTGGCCCAGAACGTTCGGCTCGCCGATTACCGTGCTCTCGAGTGATGCGGCGACCGCGAAGATGTGCCGCAGCGCGGCGTTGCCGTGGAGAACGTAGAGCTGGGGTTCAATCTCGCTGGCGGCATAGCCGCCATTGCGGGCCAGCAGTTCCGCGATGCGACGCCCCGCGGCTTCGGGATCGGCATGCATCGCGTGCACCTCGATGCGGTCACAGGTGCAAAGAAGCAGCGCTTGCTCGACTCCTCGACGCGGAGCGCGTCCAGGAAGGCCGCTTGCGCGTCCTCTTCGACGTACAAGCGGTCGCGCAGGGCCAATGAGCTGGAGCGCTGATTGCACCCGACCACCAGCGCCGTCGGCCGATCGGCCTCGTCCATGCGACTCTCAGGCTGTTCGCGCGAGGCGTTCCTCGAGGAGGTCGAGCGACACCTCCTCCTGAGCGCCGGCATCCATGTCGCGCACCGTCGCCACCGCGCGGTCCACTTCGTCGGCGCCGACGATTATGGCGAGCCGCGCCCCGACTCTATTTGCCCATTTCATCTGCTTGCCCAGCGACGATGCAAATCCGAACATCACCGTGTGGCCGGCAAGCCGCAGACGGCGCGCCAGACGAAGTGCCGCGCCACTCTGCTCATGGCCGAGAGCAATCATCGCGATCGGCCGCTCCGCTGGTGCATCCTCGGCACTCAGCATCATCAGCCGTTCGACACCCGCAGCCCAACCAGTGCCAGGCGTGGACGGCCCTCCCATCTGCTCGACCAAGCTGTCGTAGCGGCCGCCGGCGAGGACAGTCCCCTGCGCCCCCAGCGCATCGGTGGTGAACTCGAAGGTTGTATGGCAATAGTAGTCAAGCCCGCGCACCAGCCGTTGATTCATCCGGTGCGGAATTTCCAATGCATCCAGGCCTTCGCACACCGCGGCAAAAAACACCCGCGAGGCTTCGTCGAGCGAGTCCTGAAGCACCGGTGCGCCGGCAATCACGGCGCGGTCGCTCTCGTCCTTGGAGTCGAGGATGCGCAAGGGGTTGCGCTCCAGTCGCGCGATGCTGTCGGGGGACAGCCGGCTGCGGTGTGCCTGCAGATAATCGACGAGGCAGGCCCGATAGGAGGCGCGGCTCTGCGCGCTGCCCAGCGTGTTCAGTTCCAGCGTGATCTTGTCGGCGAGACCCAGCGCAGCGAGGAACTCGTGCGCCAAGGCGATGACCTCGACATCGCCCAGCGGATCGGCCGCCCCCAAGAGCTCCACTCCCACTTGATGGAACTGTCGCAATCGCCCCTTCTGCGGTCGCTCGTAGCGGAACATCGGTCCGCGATAGAAAATGCGCTGCGGCAGTTGCGCCGCAAGACTATTGGAGAGGAACGCGCGGACGATGCCGGCAGTATTCTCTGGGCGCAGCGTCAGGCTATCGCCGCCGCGATCCTCGAAAGTATACATCTCCTTGGTGACAACATCCGACGTGTCACCAAGAGTCCGCGCGAACACTTCAGTAAACTCGAAGATCGGCGTGGCGACCTCGCCATAACCCCAGCGGCGGGCGGTCCGCCACGCGGTCTCTTCGACGAGACGCAGAGTCCGACTCTCGGCGGGCAACAGGTCACGCGTGCCGCGAACGGTCCTTGTACCCGCCATGTTTTCAGCGCCCGGCTACTGTGCGGCGACGGCGGAGCTGGCCGACGTCGCCGTCGCCACCTCGCGGCGGCGATAGCGGGTGCGGACGTACTCCTCGACGATGGCCTGGAACTCGGCGGCGATGCCTTGGCCGCGCAGCGTCCTCGCCTTCTTGCCGTCGATGAACACCGGCGCCGACGGCTCCTCGCCGGTGCCCGGCAGGCTGATGCCGATGTCGGCATGCTTGCTCTCGCCGGGGCCATTGACGATGCAGCCCATCACCGCCACCGTCATTGTCTCGACGCCTTCGAAATCCTTCGACCATTGCGGCATGCGGGCGCGGATGTGGTCCTGGATATCGCCGGCCAGCTTCTGGAAGACCGTGCTGGTGGTCCGGCCGCATCCGGGGCACGCCGTGACCAGGGGCATGAAGGTGCGCAGACCCATGACCTGCAGCATCTCCTGCGCAACGATAACCTCCTGCGTTCGGTCGCCACCTGGTTGCGGCGTCAGCGAGACACGGATGGTGTCGCCGATGCCCTGCTGAAGCAGCACCGCCATGCCGGCGGTGGAGGCGACGATACCCTTCGAGCCCATTCCTGCTTCGGTGAGCCCAAGATGCAGCGGATAAGAGCAGCGGGCGGCGAGAGCGCCATAGACGGCGATCAGGCTCTGCACTTCGCTGACCTTGCACGAGAGAATGATGCGGTCAGGGCTGAGCCCAAGCTCCTCGGCGCGCCGGGCGCTTTCGATTGCGGAGACAACCATCGCCTCCTGGGTAACTTCGGCGGCGGTACGCGGATTAGCGGACGCCGAGTTCTCGTCCATCAGCCGCACGAGCAGTTCCTGATCGAGGCTGCCCCAGTTGACCCCGATGCGCACCGGCTTCGCGTACTTCAGGGCGACCTCGATCATTGTCGAGAACTGCCGGTCGCGCTTTTCGCGAAAGCCGACGTTACCGGGATTGATCCGGTACTTGGCGAGCCCCTCGGCGCAGGCTGGGTTCTCGGTCAGCAACTTGTGGCCGATGTAGTGGAAGTCGCCAATCAGCGGAACGTCGATGCCCCGACGATCCAGAGCTTCGCGGATGTGAGGGACGGCGCGGGCAGCTTCGTCCCGGTCGACGGTGATCCGGACCAACTCCGAGCCAGCCTTGGCAAGTGCTTCCACTTGCGCGACCGTGGAGGCAACATCGGCGGTGTCAGTGTTGGTCATTGACTGCACGACGATCGGGGCGCCGCCGCCGACCGTTATACCCGCGACCTTGACCGCTATGCTCTTGCGTCGCGCCGCCGGACCCATCTTCCTTTCCGCCTTTCCTTCTCGCCGTTGTTAGGGCGAACGACCTATCGCCCGATCAATGCCTCACCCATCGGGCGTCGCCGCAGCGTCGCTGGCGGCAAGTGTGCATCTCTTGTGCCGCATGCAGCGAGCCAGGGTCAACCGACTCCTGCGGCAAGCGCTCTATGATAGCCGAATCCGACGTCGTCTCACTGCGTCGTTCCGCCCTCCGGGCCACGGCGCAACGTATCAGGGTCGAGCGCGATGCCGCGCCGCACCGCGCCTTCCTTGCCAAGCGGCGGCGCCGACGCGCCATCGACGAGAACGAGCAGTCCTCCGGCGTTGCCGGTCACCAACCTCAGCCCTGGCTTGTCCGGGACATTGTAAACGTCGCCAGCACGGAGCAGACGGGCGACAAGCAGACTGTTGGTCTGCGGATCACGCACCTCTACCCAGCTATCGGACTTTGCCCGCAGCACGATGCGAGCGGCGGGATCGACCGACAGGGCCATGCCACCGGCTGGAGGTTCGGCGGCCTGCGCCATGGTCGCCGTCGGCGAGATATGCGGCGGCTGTGCCGCGGTTGGCGACGCGATCCCGCCGAACTGGTCCGGAATTTCCGAGTCCGATGACCGTGATGCCGGCGGGGCTGCGCCACTGATATCGGCCACCGGACGCAGATTGCTGGCGGCAGGGGTGCTTTGACCGGAAAGGGCTTGATTGACCGGTGGCGGCGGCGTTTCAAGCACAAGCTGATCCGGTCGTGCAGGGCTGGCTCCCGGACTTGATGGTGCCAGGTCCTGAACCGCCGGTCGTGCCGTCTGCTGGCCAGTGAGCCGCGATGCAACCGGCTGGTCCAGCATTGGCGGCGCTAAGGTCGCAACATCCGGCCGATGCATTGAGGTCACATACCAGCCACTGTAGGCCAGGAGCGCGATAATCCCGCCGGCTAGCAGGACACCACCTTTCGGTGCACCGGTTTCGGCAACCGGCAGCGGAAAGTTCAACGGCGCCGGTCGCGCCGTGCCGGCCACCTCCGCGTGAAAGCGGCGCTCGACAACAGTAGGGTCCAAGCCGAGAAAGCTGGCGTAGGTGCGCAGGAAGCCGGCAGCATAAACCGGGCCCGGTAAGTTCTCGAAGCGCCCGGCCTCGATGGCTTCCAGGTACGCGCGCCGGATGCGCAGGCACTGCGATACTTCAGTAATGTCGAATCCGGACCGGACACGCCGCTGTTGCAGCATATCGCCGACCCGCGTCGCCTCTTGCGGTTCGACTTGCCCTTCCACCATTGGTACCCTCGCCCAAGATGTACGACCTCTTCGGCCGTCGGTGTTTCGGCACACCTCTTACATGCGCACTAGACGCCCGGCTCCGTACGTTCGTTGTTTCGGAATGTCCCAGCTGTCTTTGAGCGAACGCGCAGTCCGCGTATCTTGGCAAAATGCTCTGGAAATGCAACCGATCATCCAACGGGAGTTCGAGATTCGCCGATCAATCAAACGATGATGCCGTGATCCTGAGCGAACGATTTCAACTTCTCCCGCAAGCTCGCCTGCGGGCCGGCGCATATCTGATCGAGATATCGGCCGAGGGCGGCCAGATCAAGGCTACGAATCATCATCTTGATCGCGCCCACCGCCGGCGGAGATACTGACAGGCTGCGAAAACCAATGCCAACCAATGCCATAGCATCGAGGGGCTGAGCTGCCATCTCGCCGCAGAGGCCTACCGGAACGTTGGCCTCGCGGCACTGGGCGATGACCGTTCGAAGCAGGTTCAACAGCACGGGCGACAAGCAATCGTAACGTTCCGAAATTCTGAAGTTGCCACGATCGCTCGCAAACAGGAACTGGAACAGATCGTTGGTGCCAATAGACAGGAAGTCTACTTCCCGTAACAGCCTGTCGAGCTGCCACAGCAGAGCCGGCACCTCAAGCATCGCGCCAACTTTGACCTGGCGCGGTGCTGTGCCGCGCACCTCGCGCTCTCTTTGCAGCTCACGATACAACAACTCCCTCGCATAATGGAATTCCTCGACCTCCGCGATCATCGGGAACATTACGTGTAGGTCAAGGTCGACTGACGCCTGGATGAGAGCCCGCAATTGCTGGCGCAGCAGGGCCGGCCTGTCGAACGACACCCGGATTGCCCGCCAGCCCATTGCCGGGTTCTCATCCAGGCCGTGGTTCCAGAACGGCATCACCTTGTCGCCGCCGATATCGAGCGTTCGGAATACCACCGGCCTGCCGTGTCAACCTCGGTTTCCGCCAGGTGCTGCATGTCGACGAGCAACCCGGCATTGATGCTGACAGCAATGGCTACCCCGTCCCGCGTTACCGCCGGCATGCCTTTGAGCGCCGCGTATTGCGCCTTGCGCAGGTCACGGGCCATCTGGCTGCGGCGAAACATCGCGCGCACATCTTCGCTGGGACGAACCAGGATCTGCGCGTGATCAGCATCGACGATCAGCAGATCGCCGCCCTCGATACGCACCAGTGCATCCCGCACCTGACCGATCACCGGAATATCAAGAGCACGCGCAACAATCGCGACGTGCGCGTTGGGCGAGCCTTCTTCCAGCACCACCGCCTTCAATTTGCCCCCAGGGTGGTCGAGAAGTTGCGCCGGCCCAAGGTTTCGCGCCACCAGCACGAAATCCTGGTCGCCGTGCGGCAGGCCGAGAACGGCATCGTCACCATGCAGCAGGTGCTGCAGCAACCGGTTGGCGAGATCCTCGAGGTCGTGGACACGCTCGCGCAGGTATGAGTCGGAGACCTGACGCATCCGCGCGTGAATATCGTCGTTGACTTTCTGTACCGCTGCTTCGGCGGTCAGCCCGGTATTGATCGCATCGCCGATGCGCCGCAGCCAGCCAACATCCTCGGCTATCAGCCGATATGTCTCCAATACGTCCCTATGCTCGCCGGAACCGGCGATCGCACTGGCCCGGAGCATATTGTCGAGCGCGCCATGCATCTCGGCGACCGCCTTCCGCAGGCGGTCATGCTCAATCCGCGTATCCTCCGCAACCAGCCTGCGGATGGTGAACTTATGTTTGTGCAGAACAGCAACGCCGATGCCCAGTCCGGCGTTGAGGCGCGCTCCCTCCAGGCGCATCGGTGCCAACGCCAGGCCTTCCATCGGCGATAGCTCGTCACGGCCGACCAGATCACCGCTGGCCACCAGCTCGGCGAGTACCATCGCCACCGTCTGCAGCGCCTCGATTTCCTCGTCGGTATACTGCCGGGCGTTAACGTTCTGCACCGCCAGAACGCCGACGACCCGCCCGCCGCGAAGAATTGGCACACCCATCAGTGAGTGGTAGATTTCTTCGCCGGTCTCCGGCCTGAACGCGAAATTGGGATGGCTCTGCGCATCCGTCAGGGCCAGCGGCCGGCCTTTCGCCGCGATTTCGCCGATTAGCCCCTCGCCGACACGCAGCCGGGTGCGGCGAACGGCGGTGGCGCGCAGTCCCTGGGTTGCGAACAGCTCGAGCACGTCGCCAGCGCGGCGCACGTAGATCGAGCAGACTTCCGTCGCCATATCCTTGGCGATGATCGAGACAATGCGGGCCAGCCGGGTCTGGGCGCTGCCATTGGCCGCCATGACGTCGCGGATGCGCGCCAGCAGCCGGCGCAGCACCAGCACCGTCTGCCCGTACTGCATGTTCAGACCGCTTCGCGAAACTGCTGGCTCTCCAGCGCCTTCAGCGCCTGGCCAACCAGCTCATCGATAATCGCCTGCGCCGGCTCTTCCTGCGCCACCATGCCGACACTCTGTCCCGCCATCAGCGAGCCGTTGTCGACGTCGCCCTCCAGCACCGCCCGTTTCAACGCCCCCGCCCAATACAGCTCGATTTCAAGCTGCGCTTCGTCCTGCGAGATCTCGCCGCCGCGAAAGCGGGCCGCGACGTTACGCTGCGCCTCAATGAACCGCTGCGTGCCATGGTTGATCAGCGCGCGCACCGGGATTACCGGCAAGTCCGGATCGATCTGGACGGAAGCTACGGCATCGCGGGCACTGGCGCGGATGAAGGCACGCTTGAAGTCGGGATGTGCGATCGACTCGGTTGCACAGACGAAGCGGGTTCCCAGCTGACAGCCTGAAGCGCCCATCTGGAGATACGAAACGATCGCCTCGCCACGGCCGATACCGCCGGCGACAAACACCGGTACCTCGCGCACCTGCGGCAAAATCTCCTGCGCCAACACACTTGTCGACACCGGGCCGATGTGACCGCCCGCCTCTGCCCCCTCGATGACGAGGGCATCGACGCCATTGCGGATCAAGCGCTTGGCGAGGCCCAATGCCGGCGTGAAGCAGATGACCTTGCCGCCACCGTCCTTGATCCGCCGGATCGCGCCGCTTGACGGCACCCCGCCGGCAAGCACGACGTGAGAAATGCCTTCCGCGAGGCATAGCTCGATCAGCGCGTCGAGTTGTGGATGCAAGGTGATCAGATTGACCCCGAAAGGCTGATCAGTGAGCGCCTTGGCACCGCCGATCTCCTGTTGCAGCTGCGACGGTCCAAGCGAGCCGCAGGCGAGGACGCCGAAGCCGCCTGCATTGGAGATGGCGGCCACCAGATGTTGCTCGGAAACCCAGGACATCGCCCCGCCCATGATCGCGTGGCGGCAGCCAAGAAAATTCCGGCCACGCTCCCATAATCGGTCCAGAACAGCCTGCGGCGAAGCGCCGTTGGCGTTCATTTCACCGGGTGTCCAGGCCGTAGGCGGTATGCAGCGCTCGGACCGCAAGCTCGGTGTAGGCCTCGTCGATGAGAACGCTGACCTTGATCTCCGACGTCGTGATGACCTGAATATTGATCCCGCGTTCCGCCAGAGCACGGAACATCTGCGAGGCGATGCCGGCGTGGCTGCGCATGCCGACGCCAATCACGGAAACCTTGACGACGTTTGGATCAAACAGCAGGTCGCCGTAGCCAATATCCTCGCGATTGCGGCGGATCACGTCAACTGCCCGTTCCAGATCCGCCTCACTAACGGTGAATGTCAGATCGGTGGTATCGCCAGACGCCGAAACATTCTGCACGATCATGTCGACGTTGATGCTCGCCTCGGCCAGCGGACCAAAGATGCCCGCCGCCACGCCCGGCCGATCGGCCACGCGCAGTAACGAAATCTTCGCCTCGTCGCGGCTGTAGGTGACTCCGCTGACCAGTTCGTGCTCCACGACCTCCTCCTCGCCGACAACGAACGTGCCGGGGCTTTCGTCGAAGCTGGATAGGACCTGCATTCGGACGCCGTACTTCATCGCCAACTCGACGGCGCGGGTCTGCAGCACCTTGGCACCCACGGAGGCCATCTCAAGCATTTCCTCGAAGGTGATTGTAGCGAGCTTGCGCGCCTTGGCAACGATGCGAGGATCCGTCGTATAAACGCCGTCGACGTCGGTGTAGATCTGGCACTCGTCCGCCTTCAGCGCCGCGGCCAACGCCACGGCTGTGGTATCGGAGCCGCCGCGCCCCAGCGTGGTGATGCGGTTGTCGGCCGTCACCCCTTGGAAGCCGGCTACGACCGGAACTTCACCGGCAGCCAGGCTGCGCTCCAACTCGCCGTCGTCGACGCCGCTGATTCGTGCCTTGCCATGCGCATCGTCGGTGCGGAACCGGATTTGCCACCCCAGCCACGAACGCGCCGGCACGCCCTGCTGCTGCAAAGCCATCGCCAGCAGGCCGGCCGTCACCTGCTCGCCACTCGCCACGACCACATCATACTCGCGCGGATCATTCAGCGGACTGATGGTGTTCGCATAGCCGACCAGCTGATTGGTCACGCCGGCCATCGCCGAAACCACAACCGCCACTTGATCTCCCTCAGCGCGAGCGCGCTTCACGCGCTGAGCGACCGCCTGGATACGGTCGATATCAGCGACGGAGGTACCGCCGAACTTCTTTACCAGTCGGGCCATAATGTCCTCAAGGCTCGCCGCGGACCGCAGCTATCGGGCGCGCAGGGAACCAGAGACCGCCGGCACATGGCTTCCAACACGCCCCCTTGCTACGATACCGGCCGAGGTTAGATACTGATAATGCAAATTTGGTGCAAGCGCGACCGGGAAGCGTCTGACGCGCCACCACGACTGGATCGCCATGACCCTCGAGCCCAATAGAGCAGAACTGCGTAGCCGCGGCACCAGCGTCGCTCACGATGAAGTTGAGCGATTTGATCGAATCGCTCGCGCCTGGTGGGATCCGGAAGGTGACTTTCGCCCACTGCACCGTCTCAATCCCGTGCGGGTCAACTGGATCCGCTCCGCCGCGGCGCATCATTTCGGATTCGATGCGCAGGCCGAACGGCCCTTCGAGGGGCTTAAGATGATCGATATTGGCTGCGGTGGCGGGCTGGTCACCGAAGCTATGGCGCGGCTCGGGGCCGATATGATCGGCATCGACGCGTCTCCGGAATCGATCAGGGTGGCGGAATTGCATGCCGGCAAGCAGGGGCTGCCGATCCGCTACCGGCGAGCGGCTCCCGAAGATCTGGTCGGTGAGCGGGCGAGGTTCGACGTGGTGCTGTCTTTGGAGGTGATCGAGCATGTTGCCGACCTCGACAGCTTCATCGCCGCCGGCGCCGAGCTGATGCGTCCCGGAGGCGCGATGATCCTGTCGACGATCAACCGCACCCTGAAGTCACTCGCGCTCGCCAAAGTCGGAGCCGAATATGTCATGCGCTGGCTGCCCGTCGGCACGCACGACTGGCGGAAGTTCGTCAAGCCGTCGGAGCTCGCCACGGGTTTGCGTCGCCACGGCCTGGCCCTGACCGATCTCGGCGGGATTGTCTACGATCCGCTGCGCGGCAACTGGTCGCTGGGTCGGGATCTCGATGTCAACTACATGGCGCTGGCGGTCTGACAGCGCAGCGAGCAAGCTTAAGCGTCGCGGCGCGGCAGCCAGGGGATACGCTGCGTTTCAATCCCTTCCTCCTTCAGCTCAGCCACTTCTTCCGGGGACGCCTCGCCGTAGATGTCGCGCTGCGATACCTCCCCGTAGTAGATGCGCCGGGCTTCCTCCGGAAAAGACGTGCCGACGTAATCGCAGTTGTTCTCGATGTGCCGCCGGAGTTGACGCAGCATGTCGAACATCGCAGCAGGGGTTGCGGGTGCCGGGCTGGCGGAAGGTGCCTGGGTAATCGTGCCCCTGCTGGCACCTGAGCCCGCCGTTCGATCGCCATCGGTCGCATCACTGCCATCGCTGCCCTCGCTGCTCTGGGCGGGCCCCGCAGCCCCGCGGGCGATGCGCGGCGCCATCGGCGCCTTGCCGATCTCGCGATTGCCACAGAGGGGACACACGACGGCACCATCCGCCTGCTGTGAATCGAAGGCGGCGCCAGTCGGGAACCAGGACTCGAAACGGTGGCCGACGGCGCAGGTCAGGTCGTAGACGATCATCGGGCCAATCGCAGTGAGATTTGCATCATCCGCTAGATATACGCCGCGGCCGACGCCGCCGCGAGCCCCCACTGCAGCACACAGCCCTGACGATCTCAATTGAACGGGTGGTCGTGGCGCAGCGAAGGGATGCGCGACCGTGCGCGCGCCACCGCCTCGGGATCAACCTCTGCCAGCACGATTCCCGGCTCCTCGCCACCGTCGGCCAGCACCTCCCCCCACGGATCGACGATCAGTGAATGTCCGTACGTCTCCCGTCCCTCGGCGTGTGTGCCGCATTGCGCTGGGGCGAAAACGAACGCGCCGTTCTCGATGGCACGCGCCCGCTGCAGGATGTGCCAATGAGCGCGGCCGGTGGTCCTGGTGAACGCTGCGGGGATCGAGAGAAACAGCGCGCCCCGCTGCGCCAGGGTTCGATAAAGCTGTGGGAAACGAAGGTCATAGCAAACCGTCATCCCTAGCGGACCCCAAGGCGTTGCCGCGAGCACGGCGCGCTCGCCGGGCGCAATCGTAGCCGACTCGCGATAGCTCTCTCCGTTCCCCAGGTCGACATCAAACAGGTGGATTTTGTCGTAGCGGGCGACGACGTTCCCCCTGCGGATCGACGAGGAACGATCGATTGGCCACCTTGCCGCCCCCGGCGGCAATGGAGATGGAGCCGATCAGCAGCCACGTACCAGTATCCTGTGCCAGGCGGCGGAAGGCCGCCAGCGCCAAGTGTTCCGCTTCCGGCCGAGCCTTCTCGCACAGCAGCCGGCTGACCGGCTCCAGCATGCCGACGTTTTCCGGCAGCAGGATCAGCTCTGCGCCCCGGCGTCGTGCCTCGCGAACAAGGTTGCCCACCACAACGATATTGGGCTCGATGTCGCGCGCCGAGTTGGTCTGGACGCAGGCGACAGTGAAGCGGCCGATCGTTTCGCGTGTACTCTCTTGCATCATCAGCCGGCCACGCCAAGGAGCACATCCAGTTTGCCCGTCCGGTCAAGTTCGGAAAGATCGTCGGAGCCACCGATGCCGCGGCCATCAATGAAGATCTGCGGTACCGTCTTCGCCCCACCCGTACGCTGCACCATCTGCTCTCGGGCACCAGGGGTGCTGGGCACGTCGATCTCGGTAAATGCAATGCGCTTCTTTTCGAGAAGCGCCTTGGCGCGATGGCAGTAAGGACAGAACGGGCTCGTATAAATTTCGACGGTACTCACACGCCAATCTCCTGATCAGTCTCGGATGAGCCCCGCGAGGGTGCCGCCCGCCGCGGGACAGCCATAACGCTCGCTCTCACGACGCGGGCAAGCGACAGGACGTCGACAGCCGTGGCGCCCGCCCGCCTAAGCGCCCGGGCACAGGCACTGGTCGTCGAGCCCGTCGTGAAGACGTCGTCGATCAGTAAGACGCGACGGCCTTCTATGTCGGGGCACCTCTTCTGCGGCACGGTGAAGGCCGCCCGCACCAACCTCGCCCGCTGACGTGGACCCGACGTGCCGAGCTTGCGAGTGCGCTTGGTTCGCTGCAGCAGATCGACGGCGACAGGCTTGACGGCCAGTTTGCCGACCGCTTGCGCCAGGAGACCCGCCTGATTGTACTTGCGGGCGAACAGCCGCGTCCAATGCAGCGGCACCGGCACCAGCACGTCGGCATCGGCAAGAAGGTTACGGCCCGCTGCAACCATCCACGGAGCAAAGGTGCGCACCGCGTCGGTGCGGTCGGCATTCTTGAACGCCAGGATGAACCGGCGGCTGCCGTCATCGTAAGCGATCGCCGCCCGCGCCCGGTACGCTTGCGAGGTGGCGGCGCAAGCGGCAAACACGCCGTCCTCCGCCCGAACTCCGAACGGTACGCCGCAGACGCAGCACAGCGGCTCAGTGATGAACCTCACCTGCGGCCAGCAGGGGGAAGGCGGCCGCTGTCTCGACGACGGCACCGCAAGCGAGGCACCGCGGCGGCAGGATGGCATTCAGCAGTTGTGTGCCGAGTTTTCTGAGCGGACTGGTCGCCGTCAGCAATGGGCTCAGGCGGAGGGGAAGAGTGGCCGGCATCGCCGTTTGATCCATTCTGGTAGCCATGCCATAGCAGGCATTCACCGTATCGCAACCCGATCAGCGGAGAACAAGCGCCAGTATGACGCATCCGATGCGCGTCTTCGATCGCCGCAGCGTTCGTCTGCACCGGGATCGCGCCGCGGCCCAACTGTCCGAACACGATTTCCTGCTGCGCGAGGTGGGCGAACGTCTTGTCGATCGCCTCGATGACGTCCGGCGCCGCTTTCCCGTGGCTCTTGATCTCGGTTGCCATCGCGGCGAACTGGCGCAGCTGTTGGCCGGCCGAGGCGGCATCGAGACGATGGTACAGTGTGACATGTCAGAAGCGATGGTCAGCGCCGCGACAGGTCTCCGTCTCGTTGCCGACGAGGAAGCACTACCGTTCGGTGACGGCTCGTTTGATCTCGTCACCAGCCTGCTCAGCCTGCACTGGGTTAATGACTTGCCAGGAACCCTCGTCCAAACCCGTCGCTGCCTGCGGCCGGACGGGTTGTTGCTGGCGGCACTCTTCGGTGGCGAAACGTTGAAAGAACTCCGTGGCGTCCTGGCGGAGGCGGAAATCGCCAACGAGGGCGGGCTGAGCCCGCGGATCTCGCCGTTTACCGAAGTCCGGGACGTCGGCAACCTCCTGCAACGGTGGATTTGCCCTGCCGGTGGTGGACAGCGATACGCTGACGGTGTCGTACGCGGATCCGCTGAAGCTGCTCGCCGATTTGCGTGGCATGGGCGAGCAACGCCGTGATCGAGCGTCGCAAGTCGGTCAGTCGGCGAGCCACGCTATTCGACGCGCTGCAGCGCTACCGAGACATTCACGCCGGCGCTGACGGGAGGATCCCGGCTACCTTTCAGGTGATTTTTGTCGTCGCCTGGGCTCCCGACGTAACGCAGCCCAAGCCGTTGCGGCCGGGCAGCGCACTCGCCCGACTTGCGGATGCTCTGGGCGGCGAGCTATCCACTGGTCATCGAGCACGACCGTGAACGCGAGAGGGGAGCCGCCGTCGCTGCCCGAGCCGCTCTCGGATGCCTCGCCAGCCGAACGCGAGATCAGCGAATTGGCCCGCCAGCTCCAGTCGCTCAAGAACTCGCTTGGATCCGACTTTTGGGAGAACGGCGAGGTTGGGGCGCTGCAGCAGAAGCTGCGCCAGCAGTTGAGTGGGTATAACGCCTGGAGCGAAGACAGCTTGCCGATGCATCAGCGGGCCCGCCGTGCTGCGCGTCTGAGAGCGCCTATGCGCATCTGCTGTGGCCGGGGCGCTCCGACCAGTGACGCCTGCCGGGTCGGTCAGCCGCAGTGTCGGGACGGCGTGACCAATGCTCTTCGACAGGCCTACCCCTGCCAGGCACGCTGATCCGTCGCTACAAGCGTTTCCTTGCCGAGGTGTTGCTGGCGGATGGGCAGATGGTAACCGCACATTGTCCAAATCCGGGTTCAATGCTGAGCGTCAATGCCGCCGGATCCCCCGTATGGCTGTCGAGAGCTGAAAAGCCGGGCCGAGCGCTCGGCTACACCTGGGAGCTCATCCGCGTCGGCGAGACGCTGGTCGGCATCAACACCTGCCGGCCGAACCGGCTGGTCGAGGAAGCAATTGCAGCGCGAAGATTGCCGGAGCTAGAGGGATATGCCACGCTCCGGCGGGAGGTCCGTTACGGCTGCAATTCAAGGATCGACCTTTTGCTTGAGGGCCCGGGACGCGCGAGGTGTCACGTTGAAATCAAGAACGTAACGATGAAGCGTGGCTTAAGCAGAGATATCCCTGTAGCCTTTCCGGATTCGATCACCGTTCGCGGGACGAAACATCTTACTGAGCTGGTGGAGGTTGTGCGTCAAGGCGGAAGAGCGGTGATGCTGTACGTGACGCAACGATCGGACGCGGAACGGCTTACCTTTGCCGCCGACATTGATTACGTCTACAGCCGGGCCGTGCGAGTGGCCTTGGAGGCGGGCGTGGAGTTGCTGTGCTATCGCTGTCATGTCGACCTTACGCAGATAAGACTGGCTGACCCGATACCCATCACAGCTCCCCCCTCAGCTCTCGGATAGGTTATCAGCATCAGGATGATGAACGATATGCGCCGCGCCGTTGCCTTCGCCGAAGCCCGCAGCATCAAGATCCATGGCGCCGCGGATTTTGAAGGGATGCGCGCCGCCGGCCGGCTGGCCGCCGAGACGCTGGACTACCTGACCCCGTATGTCATACCTGGGGTGCGCACGGACGAACTCGACCGCTTGTGTGAGGCCTTCATCCGCAAGCACGGAGCGATTCCGGCCCCTCTCAACTATCGTGGCTTTCCGAAGTCGATCTGCACGTCGGTGAATCACGTCGTCTGCCACGGCATTCCGGGCGACAAGCGTCTGCAGGACGGCGATATCGTCAACATCGACGTCACGACCATTCTCGACGGCTGGCACGGCGATACCAGCCGGATGTACGGCGTCGGCAAGGTTCGGTGAAGGCGCAGCGGTTGATCGACGTCACCTACGAGGCGATGTGGCGAGGCATTGAGCGGCGCGGTGCGTCCAGGTGCCACTGTCGGCGATATCGGGCATACCATTCAAAGCTTCGTCGAGGCGCAGCGTTTTTCGGTGGTTCGGGACTTCTGCGGCCACGGGCTCGGCCGGGTTTTTCACGACGCTCCCAATATTCCCCATTTGGTCGGCCGGGAGACGGTGTTCTGCTGCGGGAGGGTATGTTCTTCACCATCGAGCCGATGATCAACGCCGGCCATTGGGAGGTGAAGATCCTCGCCGACGGCTGGACGGCGGTGACCAAGGACCGGTCACTTTCGGCGCAGTTCGAGCACTTCGATCGCGGTTACCGCCGACGGTTACG
>JADJRE010000004.1 GCA_016712375.1 Rhodospirillales bacterium | reverse complement strand
CGATCGCCGAAGAAAGGAATGAGGTGGACCCGGAGGCGACCTTTCTGGCTCTCTACGTGCCTGGGGCTACTGGTGTCCTCGGTGAGGAGCTCGAACTCCCGCTCGAAGAGCTTCGCCGCTTCGCGAAAGGTCTTCTCCTTCTTGAGCACCGGCGCGGAGCTTGCCTCGGAGTTCGAGGTACCAATCTTCGGCAAAGTCCTTTGCCGCGGCCAGGCTCTTCCTTCATGCGTGCTCACTCGACGGTTCCGTCCGCCAAGGTACGTCGAGCACTGCCAGAAGCGGCTGTTCTCGCGCTTGTACATGGAGCTTGCCGCCCATGAGGGTGTGGTGGGCCATTTCTCAAGACTCAGCCGGATAGAGCGTTTTTGTGTAACAGGTGTGCAAGGGTAGCAGAGGCCCGATTAAGCAGCAATGGCGACCATAATGAGCTGACAGCGCTACATAGTTTTCTACGGCCTCAGCTTACCAGGACGATTTTAAGTCCGTTGCGTCTGCCATTCCGCCACGCGGGCTTTCCGACCCGACGTTAACGGCCGGCCGCACGCGGGGCAACCGTGGCGCGCCCTGTCCGAACTGCGCCCGCCATTGCCGCGCGGTGGCTGGCCGAAACGGCAATAAGTCAGGTCGCCCGCTAGCAAATAAAGGGAGGAAGCGCCGCCGTTGTGACCGTGCTCACAGCGGGGCGGCTGAAAAGCCCGCATCAATCCCCACGGCAACAAGCGCTGACGAAGCGACATAACCCGCTACGTGGGATAGGTCGCCAATAATGGCTCAATTGATGTAGTAAAACAAGAAATCTATTCCAGATTACCGATCAATAGTTGCAATTATTCGAGCGACAAGCTAGAATACAACCAAGCATATTCGGCTAATATAGGGGTAATGAGCTGACGTTATGCGCGGCTTTGCTGTGTAGAGAGGGATTATGAGTAGGTTTCTGTGCAGATTTTCTTTGTCTGTACTGGCGCTCGTGGCGGCGTCCGAGGTTCGCGCGCAAAGCTCCCCCGCCGCCGCGAACGACGGGCTGGCACAAGAAGGGCCGGTGATCATCAAGGAGAAGGATCACCGCGCACCCGTTGACTTCGGACCCGGGCCCGGCATTAGGCCGAGCCCGGCGGCAAAAACGATGAGTTCCCTGGCTTTCACCGGAACCGCTGCGCTCGCTGCGGGAGTTATCCCCGCGGGCGGTAAGACGGCTGGGACCAAAGGTGTCTTCGGTCTGCCGATCACTTGGCCAATCATTGGACTGCACGCCATTCTGCTCCCGGATGGGCGGGTGATGACCTACGGCACCGATGAGCTGGGTCAGCAGACAGGTCAGATCGTCTACGACGTCTGGGATCCGGCGTCAGGCACCGGTTCCGGCTCCCACAACACATTGCCGAACACTACTGGCACCGACCTTTTTTGTAGTGCGCAGTCGATCCTCAGCAATGGCCAGGTGCTGATTACCGGTGGCGACCGGACAATCAATGGCGTGCGGAACTACTCAACCGAACAGACGAACATTTTCGACCCATCAACCAGCACGCTTCGGCCCAACGGCGCAATGTCTTACGCGCGCTGGTATCCGACGATCGTGTCGATGCCGAACGGCGACGCCGTCATACTCGGCGGCCGGCAGGACTTCGACGTCGATGCGCCGACCCCCGAGGTATTCAATCCGGCCACCGGCTGGCGGGTGCTCTCGGGCGCCTCCAGCGTACCGGCGTACGGCTTCCCCGATGGCAACTGATATTATCCTAGGGCATTCGTCACTTCATCCCGCAAGATTTTCGTCCTCGGCAACTGGACCAGGACCTACCTGGTCGATCCAGCGGGTAGTGGTTCGGTCCTGGAAACGGCAGCAGACGTGCCACCTGGTGACTACCAGTTGCCGTCGGTGATGTATGCGCCTGGCAAGATCCTGTCGCTGCGGGCCGGTAAAAAGGTCGTCCTCATCAACACCGCGACGACGACGCCGAAGGTCACTTCCTCCGCGGACATCGATCAGGTGAGGTACTGGGCGAACACGACCGTGCTCCCGGATGGCCGTGTCTTCGTCAATGGTGGATCAACGGTTGCTAACGAACTGACCGGCGTCGCTTACACGTCGCAGATTTGGAATCCTTCCACCGGCAAATGGACAACCGGCGCCGCCGCCGCCAAGCCGCGCCTCTATCACTCGATCGCCCTGCTGCTGCCCGATGGCAGCGTCCTGACAGGCGCGGGTGGCGCACCCGGGCCCGTCAACAACCTGAACATGGAGATCTACTATCCCAGCTACCTGTATCAGAAGGACGGCTCAGGCCTGCCGGCAGCCCGCCCTTCCATAACGGCTGCGCCTGAAGTCCTGCGCCTGGGACAAACGTTCACGCTGAGCGTCGACAGTACCGCAGCAATCAGCCGCGTCACGATGGTCAGGACGGGTTCGGTGACACATGCGTTCAACCCTGATCAGCGGCTTATCGGCTTGTCGTATACGCAGAGCAGCAAGCAGCTGCAGATGACCTTGCCGAAGAACAGCGGCAACATGCTGCCGGGGTACTACATGATCTTCGTTTTCCGCAACGGTGTGCCGTCAATCGCCAAGATCATCAAGGTAGAGCTCTGATGTTCTCGAGCGCCGGCCGCGGTGGCCGGCGCAGCCTCGCTCGCGTCAGGGCGGGAAGATAAGGTTCCCCAGGCGATGCAAGGCGGAACACCCGGCTCGGCTAGCCGGCCCGGGAGCTTGACAACTGGCAGCGCGTACGCCGACTGCATCCCAGCCCGTAGCTCATCCTCTTTGATGCGCCGGGAAAATCACCCACTGCTCCGCGGGTTCGGTGACTGCACGGCAGGCGATGCCACTCACGCAGCGCGTTCGGCCGCCGCATGCTCCTGCGGTTGACGATCAAGGTTCTCCTCCGCGGCCAGCGCGCGCTCGGTGTCGAGCATGTAATCACGAGTCAACGGCAGCGCCTGCAGGTTCTTGGCAAGTTGCACCTGAAACACCGCCTGATCGAGCCAGCGGAACGCGATCTCACTGCCGGCGAGGTAAAACTCCCACATCCGGCAGAACCGCTCGTCGTACAAGGCGGCGGCGCGGGCACGGTTCGCAAGGAAGCGCTCGCGCCAGTGGCGAAGCGTCTGCGCGTAGTGCAGCCGTAGAACCTCGACATCGGTGATCAGCAGCCGAGCACGTTCGACCGCGGGGACCACTTCCGATAAAGCCGGGACATAGCCTCCCGGAAAGATGTATTTGCGGATCCACGGGGTGGTAACGCCGGGCCCGTCGGTGCGGCCGATCGTATGCAGCAGCGCCACGCCGCCATCGTTGAGCCGGTCGCGGATGCAGGCGAAATACTCATCGAAATGGCCCAGGCCAACATGCTCGAACATGCCGACGGAGACGATGCGGTCGTAGGTGCCCGTCTCCTCGCGGTAGTCGCGCAGCGCGAACCGGGCGCGCCCGTCGAGCCGCCGGTCAACCGCGCGCTGTTGGGCAATTTTAAGCTGTTCTTCGGACAAGGTCAGTCCGGTGACCTCGACCCCCAGCCGTTCTGCCAGCCAAAGCGACAGGCCACCCCATCCGCAGCCAATGTCGAGCACCCGCATTCCCGGTTCGATCCGCAGCTTGGCGGCGATGTGCCGGCGCTTGGCGCGCTGCGCGGCATCAAGGTCGTCCTGCGGCCCGGTGAAATAGGCGCAGCTGTACTGGCGGTCCTCGTCGAGAAACAGGTCGTAAAGGTCGGACGACAGGTTGTAGTGGTGGGCGACGTTCTGCCGTGCCCGTTGGACCGGGTTGACCTGCTGCAGACGGCGGAACAGCAGGTCGAACTTGTGCGCGGTCCGCCCGAGCGGGTCGCCGTCCGCCGCGGCGAAGTTGCGGCCCATCAGGTCGAGAAAATCGAACAGGGATGCGTCTTCGACTGTCAATGTCCCGTCGGTATAGGCTTCGCCGGCGTACAACTCCGGGCGGACGAAGAGTTTCCAGTGTAACGAGGGTTCGTGCAGGCGAATGGTCACTGAAGGCGCACCGCCCGGGCCGAAATGATGGCTGCGGCCGTAAGCGTCTATTACGGTCAACCGACCGAGACGAACGACCCGCTTCAGGAATAGCGCGAGCAGCATGTAAACCCCGCTCCCGTGCCCCTTCACTGCGCCAACGCAGACGCGCCGACGGGTCTTCTAACGCAGCCGTTGGTAGTAGGTTCCCACGGCTATGCCGGCATGAGCGAGTGGGGCGAACGAGGTTACCGTCTGACGGCGCCCGAATGCAAGATCATCCATCGCGTCTGATCATGCCGACGCTTCAGCCGGGGTTCAGCCGCGCTTCCGACGCAGTTCAGCCGCTTCCGCCCGCGCGGTTCAGCCGCTTCCGCCCGCGCGGTTCAGCCGCGCTTCCCGCTGTTACCAGACGCCTCGGCCGCCGGATAGTGTTATGGCCGCGCGTCAGCAGCGCTGGCTTCGCTCGCCGCCGTCTCTGCCGCTTCAGCGTCGGCCATCGCCTGCATCTGCTCTTCCAATGCCTGCTCGTCCTCCTCGCGACGTTCCGCGCCAGTGCGAGCGACGGCGGCGCCGGTGCGTGCCTGCGTCTCGGCCTCGTCGAGCGTGCGGGCGACATTGACGGTGATCTGCACCGTTACCTCGGGGTGCAGGCCGACGCCGATCTTGTGGAGGCCCAGGGTCTTGATCGGTTGCTGCAGGCGGATTTGCTGGCGCTCGACGGTAAAGCCGGCGGCGGTGACTGCATCGGCGATATCCCGAGCGCTGACCGAGCCGTACAACTGTCCGGCCTCGCCGGCTTGGCGGATCAGCATCACTGCAAGCCCCTCGAGCTTGACCGCTACCGCCTCGGCCTCGCTGCGGCGCTGCAGGTTGGTCGCCTCCAGTTGCGCGCGCTGCTCCTCGAAGCGTTTGCGATTTTCATCGGTCAACCGCACCGCCTTCCGCTGCGGCAACAGGTAATTGCGGGCATAGCCGTTCTTGACCCGGACGACGTCGCCCATTTGGCCGAGGCTCTCGATGCGTTCCAGAAGGATGATTTCCATCGCTGCAGGCTCCTCAATCGTTCGCGGCGGGCGGACCGGCGTCGAGGCGCCGGCGCACGCCGATCCACTGTTCGGCGATACCGAGAGCCGCGACCATCGCCGCGGCAAAAACGAAGAATACCATCAGCAAGCCATAGAAGGCGGCGAGCATCAGGCCCCGCGACCGGGCTCGGCGGGCGATGCCGTGGACAACCGCCAGGCCGACGAGAAAATAGGGCGTCAACAGGATAACCACGACGTTGC
Source organism: Rhodospirillales bacterium (assembly GCA_016712375.1). Taxonomy (GTDB): domain Bacteria; phylum Pseudomonadota; class Alphaproteobacteria; order Rhodospirillales; family Defluviicoccaceae; genus Defluviicoccus. Next base: position 364,716 of record JADJRE010000004.1, on the reverse strand, counting down.
GGGCCACATAGGCCACATCCCCGCTGCCGGCAAGAGCCAGAACCGCGGCCCCGACCAGCGGCCAGTCGAGCCAGGCCGGCAACCGCAATGCCGACCACTGTGGTTTCGGGCGCCGGTTCCAGCCGCGTGTCACCAGGAGTCCCTGCGCCAGCGCGACGTTGGCGACCAGCGTTATCAGCCAGAACACTGCGGAGAATCCAGGGAACAGCGGCGCCACCTGGTCGACCAGCGCACCGCGGGTTGCCTCGTCGATCCCGGCAATCATGCCGGTCGCCGTGGTCAAAACCTGGCGGACCGCGGCCTCTATGCCCTCTGCTCCGCCGCTGGCCCAGGAGCTGGCGGCAACGACGAAGGCGATCAGCAGGGTCAGCACGGCGAGCACATCGCCCGCCGGGCGCCATCCATCGACTGTGCCGGCCTGGGTGCGGAGTGACTGCTGAACGATCAGCCATGATGGAATGACATGCATTCCAGCATAAAGGCCAGCCGCGGCAAAGCCACCGAAGACCAGTGCAACGGCCAGTCCTGTACCGGCAGCAAGGCCGAAGCCAGAGGTCCCGAGGGCAAGACCAGCCATCAGCAGGGGCAGCGCCGCCAAATAGACGGCGATCACGCCGAGCGGTGAGCCGGCCAGCGCCGCCAGCACCGCCATGCCGCTGAGGCCGCCGCCGCCGACTGCGAGCAGCGCGCTCTTGCCCATCATCATTTTCTCCTCGAACGGGAGCGAAACGGCGCGCAAGCGCCGATGCGCGCCGCGCTCAGCGGATCAGGTACGGCAGCAGCGCCAGAAAGCGGGCCCGCTTGATGGCCCGCGCCAATTCGCGCTGCTTCGGCGCCGAGACCGCGGTGATCCGGCTCGGTACGATCTTGCCGCGCTCGGAGACGAAGCGCTGCAACAGCTTAACGTCCTTGTAATCAATCGCGGGCGCGTTGGCGCCAGAGAACGGGCAGCTCTTGCGGCGGCGAAAGAAAGGTCGGCGGGTGTTCATCGCCGTTACTCCTGTTCGACGGCGGCAGGGGAGAGGGGTGCAATCGCTTCACCCTCGCCGAAGGGCCGCCTTTCGCTCCGGTCACCGCGGGGCGGCCTATCGCCGAAGCGGTCTTCGCGGTCACCACGGGGCGGCCGGTCGCCGAAGCGATCCTCGCGACGCGGCCGATCATCGCGCGACGCCCGGCTCTGCATCATGGCGCTCGGGCCTTCCTGAAGCTCCTCGACGCGCACCGTCAGATGGCGGACGATGTCCTCATTGAGGCTCATCTGTCGCTCCATCTCAAGCACTGCCGGGGCGGCTGCGTCGATGTTAAGCAGCATGTAGTGGCCCTTGCGATTCTTGCGAATGCGGTAGGAGAGGCTACGCAGCCCCCAATACTCACGCTTGGCGATGGTGCCGCCGCCGTCCTCAACCACTTTGGCAAAATGATCGGTGAGCGCTTCGACCTGCGGAGCGGAGATGTCCTGGCGCGTGATGAACACGCACTCGTAGTACGGCAAAGCTATCTCTCCCTCTGGATTGTCTCAGCCGGCGCAGGCGCCGACATAGCCGGCCCAGTGCCGGCAAGGAGGCGAAGCGCGCTATTAACCACGAACACCGCCGCCACGCAAGCGTCGCTGCCGGCGGCGCATCAGTCAGCACAGGGGAACTTCCTGGCCTATGGGGCGTCCCGGCGCGCGATATCCCATTCGCGACCGTTTCAGGCGCAGATCCGTTTTCGTCCGCCGTGGTTTCCATCGTGACGGCACGACGCGCGGGCACTTTCACTGAGGGTCATAAGGACGGTTAAGGCCAATCCTTCCGGCGTTCCGCATTGCGGACGTCGCCGGTAACCGACGGGGCCTTCAGACCGGACACGCTCTGCGACGGCCGACGCTAATGGAACGATTTGCGGAGTTCCTCTGGTTAATTATGCGGTCGCAAGAGTCTCCGCCCGCGTTGGGCAGTTCGGCACTGTGACTTTGGCGACAGCTAGCTGCACCTCGTCGATCCCGGAGTGAGCTTTTGCTTTCTCCAGGCTATCGCTGGATCCGGGCGATGGGGCTGGCACGTGCCGCTGTGTCTGGTGCCGGCTCGAGCGGTGTCGGGGCGTCTGGTGAGGGCAGGGGCGCGGCTGGGGCGGCTTGTTTGAGCACCGCTTCGAGGCGATCAATGTCGCGCAGGTGCACGTCCTGCTGCGGGAAGGGGATCTCAATGCCGGCATCGCGCAGCGCCTTGGCGATGGCGACGCGCAGGGCGCTCGCCACGGATAGCCGCTGATTGACATCGATGATGAAGCCGCGAAGCTGGAAGTCGAGGGAGCTGGCGCCGAAATTCATGAACAACGCGAACGGCGGGGGATAGGCCAGCATCTGCGGATGCGCCCGCGCGCAGTCGGTGAGGATGGACATCACCTGTTCGGGGTCCGAGCCGTAGGCGACGCCGACGGTGATCTCCAGCCGGCCGGTCTTGTCGGCGTGCGTCCAGTTGATCACCGTGTCGGAGATCAACTGCGCATTGGGGACGATCACCGATGCGCGCTGAAAGGTCTCGATCTCGGTCGCCCGCACGCTGATGCGCCGGACATGGCCTTCCTGGCCGCCAACGACGACCCAGTCGCCGATGTTGACCGGCCGCTCCACTAGGAGGATCAGACCAGAGACGAAGTTGTTGACGATCTGCTGCAACCCGAAGCCGATGCCGACGCTGAGCGCACCGGCGATGATGGCGAGGTTGGAGAGATCGAGGCCCATGGCGCTGATCGCCAGCAGGCTGGTGATAACGAGACCAATATAGCCGGCGCCGGTAACGATTGACTGACGCGCGCCGTGGTCGAGCTTGGTGTGGGTCAGGACCTGCGTCGAGAGTACCCCATGCGGGGGCTATCAGGAAGATGCCGCATGCAGCCAGCAGCACATTGGCCAGCAAACCGGCCCAGAACAGTTTCGACTGGTTCTCTCCGGCGCTGAGATCCAGCTTGCGGGCCCTCGGCGAAACGGCGAGCGCGGCGTGGAACGCTTCCCGGAGGGCGCGGCGCAAGATAACCAGGGCGGTCAACACCGCGCCAGTGAAAAGGATATTGTTGATAAAGTAATAAGAAAGACGGATATAGCCTGCGGAAACCGCGAAGATCGCAACTATGCCAATGAAAAAAATAAACCGCCTGCAAAAGCGAAACGCGTCGCCTCCCAGTAGCGCTTCATTGCTGAGTCGAGGCAACGCCTCCTCTGTCTCGGGTAGATCCGCATTCGCTGCGTCATTCTGTCGCGTCTTTCTCCATCCATTATCGAGGCAAATCAGCATGATGGCGATGGCGGCGAGGACCGTGTAGGAAACGCCGTAAAGGATGCGGCTCGCGACGGGAAGGGCGGCGATGGCCTCGGCGGCGGCGCCGCTCAGCAGAAAGCGATGCCCCGCGAAGATCACGCCGACGAGAATGATTCGCCAAAACAGGCGGCGGGCCGACGTCGTCTTCAGCGGTGCGATCCGCCAAACCGGATCGGACGGCCGGAGCCATGCCCATGCGAAGGCCACGATCAGCAGGAGGATAATCAGCGTCTCGCACAGCGTGGCGACGACGTGGGCCGGGTAGCCCGGTATCGGCGACGCTTCCGCGCGGACCCAAAACGCCGTGGCGGCAAGCACCAGGGCCGGAACGATGCCGATGGTGGCCAGCGAAACGAAGGCGGCAAGCAGGCGGCGTGGATAACTCGGCGCGGTGATCGAAGGATCGCGTCCGCAGCGGCGGAGCAGCGGCCGGCTCAGCAGAATGGCCGCCACGAGCAGGGCCAGCGCCGCGTACGGCTGCCAGTGAAGGAAGACCAGACGCTTTTCGGCCGCCGACAGGCCTTTGCCACCACGCGATTGGCGCCGCAACGATCGAGAAAACGGTGTGTGAGACCTCACGGGCGCCGTCGCGGATGTCGTCAATGCTGTCGGGCAGCGGCAGCCGCTGGGCCAGCGTTTGCAGGAACTGGTTACGGAAGTCGTCACGGACCTCGGTTGAGAGATCGCGCGCGCGGGAAAGCGCGATCTCGGTCCTGGCCACGCGGGCTCGAGCAGCGGCCAGCTTCTGCTGCAACTCCGCCCGGGTCTCTGCGACGTCCTTTTCCTCGGGAGGTGCGCCCTTCTCCGGTTCCGGACCGAGCGCGTCCAACAGACGCTGCGTCGCCTTGGCGTCGGCGGTAAAGCGCTTGCCGGCCTCGCTGGCGTCGCGCTGGATCGCCAGCAAGATCTCGCGGATCTGCGGGTGTTCGTCGATGGTATTGGCGCTGCGGGCGATAATGCTCTCAGCGTAAGCGAGCCGCTGATCCCAGGATGTGGCGATCTGCGCGAACGAATCCGGCTCGGCCTCCGCTGCACGCGCAGTCCAGGCACTCCCCAAAAAAACGAGGATCACTAAAAAAGCGAGGTAGCAGAGCAGCCGTTTCATGGCGATGATGTAATGACATCTGGGACGGTAGCATGAACGCTTAGCAAGATGGGATTATTATGGCAGCCGTTATGTGCGAGCACGTTCGCTCGTACACCGCTGATCCGGCGACGGCGCCTGATCCCGGTCGCCGGAATGCGAAATTCTTGTTGTGGCCGATGGCTAGCGGCGGACTACACCAATCGCTACTGCTGACCCTCGCCCCCTGAGCCGTTAACCTCAACCCGCCGAAGGCACCCATCCAAGGCCTTTCCAACCGCATTCCAGACAGCACCATTGATCAAAGCAACGGACACAGCTCCGCACAATCATCTTGACGACGGAAGGTCCGCTCTGCCGAGAGACGCCCATTGCCGACCCGCCCGCGGCTGACCCGCTGGCGGCTGGCGCGGAGGCGGGGGCTTTGCCTGGCGGCTGTTCACCCTCCGGCTGACGAACGACCTGCGCGTCGCCCCCCGTTGCTCGACTCGCGGCTGGCGCTTGACAGCCGAAAACCGCCGTGTATGTCATGCCGCACCGCGGCGAAGACTGCGGAAAGTGATCAACCCGGCGCACGTGGCCGGAAATTGGGCAGTGCGCGGCGAGGGCAGGGGATGTTCGATCTGCAAGGCAAGCGGGCTCTTGTCACCGGCGCGACGGGCGCGATCGGCGCCGAAATCGCGCGGGCGCTCGCGGCGCGCGGGGCGACGGTGGGCCTCACCGGCACCCGCATCGCCGTGCTGCAGACGCTAGCCGCCGAAATAGGCGCGGCCGCCATGATTCTGCCGGCCGACCTTGCCGCCGCCGATGGTGCCGACGCCCTGGCGAAGTTGGCGACCAAGGAACTGGGCGGGGTCGACATCCTGATCAATAACGCCGGCATCACCCGCGACGGTCTCGTCCTGCGGATGTCCGACGCCGACTGGGACGCGGTAATCGCCGTTGATCTTTCGGCGCCTTTCCGGCTGACACGGGCGCTGCTGCGCGGCATGGTAAAACAGCGGTGGGGTCGAATCATCGGCATCGGCTCGGTGATCGGAACTACCGGCAACGCAGGGCAGGTCAACTATGCGGCGGCGAAGGCTGGTCTGGTCGGCATGACCAAGGCGATTGCCCAGGAAGTTGGCGGCCGCGGCATTACCGTCAACTGCATCGCCCCCGGCTTCATCGAGAGCGACATGACGGCTGGTCTGCCGGAAGCGCGGCGCGAGGCAGTTCTTGCTGCCGTTCCCGCCGGCCGTCTCGGCGCTCCCGCCGATGTCGCCGCGGGCGTTGTCTTCCTGGCCAGTGACGAGGCGTCCTATATCACCGGTCAGACGCTGCACGTAAACGGCGGCATGGCGATGCCGGGATGAGCAGCCGCCAATCCCCGGCCGGACTGGTCAGCGCTGGTAAAGTATGTTACCAAGCGGCACTTTTGCCGCGACGCAGCAGCCGGCAGGAGCCATCGTGCCCGGTTAACGGGGTCGAGAAGCGAAATTCAAAACCATCAGCCAATCATGCCAAGGGTAGAACCGATGAACGACGTCGCTGACCGGGTGAAGAAAATCATTGTCGAGCATCTCGGTGTGGAGGAGGGCAAGGTCGTCGAGAACGCCAGTTTCATTGATGATCTCGGCGCCGACAGCCTGGATACCGTCGAGCTGGTCATGGCCTTCGAAGAGGAATTCGGAATCGAGATTCCGGACGAAGCCGCCGAAAAAATCCTTACCGTCAAGGACGCGGTCGACTATATCAAGAACGCGATCGGCTAGCCAAGTTCCACCGGCCCACGGGATGCTTCCCACGGAAGCTGTCGCGGAGCGGCGGCAAATGATCGTCGCCCAACACGGGCACGCGGAGTCGCAATGCCCGTGGCAGTTAACGGACGGGAGAACAGCATGAAACGCGTCGTCGTCACCGGTCTGGGCCTGGTATCGCCGCTCGGCTGCGGTGTCGATGTCACCTGGGAGCGGCTTGTTGCGGGTCATTCCGGCGTGGGGGCGATTCAATCGTTCGATGTTGCCGACCTGCCTGCGAAGATCGCGGCGGAGGTTCCGCGCGGCGAAACGTCCGAGGGCCGCTTCAATGCGGACGACTGGGTAACGCCGAAAGATCAACGGCGCATGGACACCTTCATCGTCTATGCCATAGCGGCAACCGAGCAGGCTGTAACCGACGCCGGCTGGAAGCCGGACGACGAAGAGGAGCGGCTGCGAACCGGCGTGCTGATCGGATCAGGCATCGGTGGCCTGCCGGAGATCGCCAAGGGCTCGGCGCTGATGGAGAGAGGCCAGACGCGGAAGCTCAGCCCATTCTTCATTCCGGCGGCGCTGATCAACCTCGCCAGTGGCCATGTGTCCATCCGCTACGGCTTCAAGGGGCCCAACCATTCGGTGGTTACCGCGTGCGCCACCGGCGCGCATGCCATCGGCGATGCGGCAAGAATGATTATGTGGGACGATGCCGACGTGATGATCGCCGGTGGTACCGAGGCCGCGATCTGCCGGCTCGGCATCGCTGGCTTCTCGGCCGCCCGCGCCTTGTCGACGAAGTTCAATGACACGCCGGAGAAGGCATCGCGGCCGTGGGACAAGGACCGCGACGGCTTCGTCATGGGCGAGGGTGCTGGCATCGTCGTTCTCGAGGAACTCGAGCACGCAAAGAAGCGTGGCGCGAAGATCTACGCCGAGGTCATTGGCTACGGCATGTCCGGCGACGCCCATCATATCACCGCGCCGGCAGAGAACGGTGACGGAGCTTTCCGCTGTATGCAGATGGCGTTCCGTCGCGCCGGGATCAGCCCGGACGGCATTGATTACATCAATGCCCACGGCACCTCGACGCCGCTCGGCGACGAGATCGAGTTGGCAGCGGTGAAGCGGCTGTTCGGCTCGGCGGCCGAAGGCGTCTCGATGTCCTCGACCAAGTCGTCGATCGGACACCTGCTGGGAGCCGCTGGCGCTGCCGAGGCGATCTTCTCGATCAAGGCGATCGAGAACGGGATCGTGCCGCCGACGCTCAATCTGGACAATCCGTCGGAGGGTTGCGACCTCGATCTGGTGCCGCATGTCGCCAAGGAACGGGCGGTGCACGCCGCCTTGTCCAACTCGTTCGGCTTCGGCGGAACCAACGCCTCGCTGATATTCCGAAAGGTGTAATGACGGCGACAGAGGCCGGGACGGGATGCACCGCAACGTGCGGATCGTCGGCGCCACCGTCATCGTTGCGGCGGTACTCGCTGCCGTCGGCTTCCTCTCGTTGTACCAGCTTTACGTTCGCCCCGGTCCGCTGCGCACAGAAGCGACGGTGATCGTGGCGAAAGGGGCGAACGTGGCCGACATCTCCACGGCGCTGCAGCGAGCCCGAGTAGTGCTGTCGCCCCTCACCTTCCGCGCTGCGGCGCGACTTAGGCCCGGCAGTCCGCTGCGAGCCGGGGAGTATCGCTTCCCGCCGCACGTCAGCATGCGCCAGGCGCTCGCGATGTTGCGGAGTGGCGAGACGGTGGTGCGGCGGCTAACGGTGCCGGAAGGCATGACGAGCCGCCAGGTCGTGGCGCTGCTGAATGAAACCGAAAGCCTCGTTGGCGAAGTGGTGGCGCCGCCGGTTGAGGGCGCGCTGCTACCAGCGACCTATGATTACTCCTGGGGCGATAGTCGCTCGGAGCTGATCCGGCGGATGTCGTCGGCGATGTCGGCGGTGCTGGACGAACTGTGGACGGCGCGCGATCCAGGACTGCCGCTGGCGTCGCCGCGGGAAGCGCTGATCCTCGCCTCGATCGTCGAAAAGGAGACGGCGGTGCCGGAGGAGCGGTCGCGCGTTGCCGCGGTTTTCCTCAACCGGTTGCGCCTGGGAATGCGGCTGCAGGCTGATCCGACGGTGGCCTATGCCGTGTACGGCGGCAGCGGCCAGGGCCCGCCGTTGAGGAGCATCGATCTGCAGAATCCATCACCCTACAACACGTACGTCGCCAACGGGCTGCCGCCCGGGCCGATCGCCAATCCAGGGCGCGCGGCGCTTCTCGCGGTCCTGCAGCCAGCGAGCAGCGAAGATCTCTTCTTTGTCGCCAACGGCACGGGTGGCCACGCCTTTGCCCGAACGTTGGACGAGCACAACCGGAACGTCGCCCGCTGGCGCCGGCAAGGTGGGCGGCTGGATGCGGAATAGCCCCGTGTTGTCGCCGCGAGCGGTCACTGCAGTGGCCGACCGCGACAGCACTGCCGGTTAAGGAACAATACTGATGAGCCTCGCGTCGATGACTGGGTTTGCACGGCGGGAAGGCCAGCACGACGGTGTCGCCTGGACCTGGGAGGCGAAGAGCGTCAACGCCCGCGGGCTTGATGTCCGGTGCCGGGTGCCGGCAGGCCTGGAAGCGCTCGAGCCGCTGGCCCGGCAGCGGGTAGCAGCGGCGATGAAGCGCGGCAACGTCAGCGTCAACCTGCAAGTGGTGTGGACGGCGGCACATCAGGCAGTCCGCATCAACGAAGAGGTCCTGGCGCAGCTGCTGGCGCTGGTGTCGAACATTGAGAAGCGCTTGCCCAACTGTCGGCCGAGCAGTGCCGACGGGCTTCTGGCGGTGCGGGGGGTCATCGACGTGCTCGACCCGCTGCCGACGGGAGACGGCCGGGCGGCGCTGGAGACCGTACTTCTCAACGGCCTCGATGCGACCCTGATGACGCTTGTCGCTGTCCGACGGAGCGAGGGCGAACGGCTGGCGGCGGTTCTGGGCGATCACCTTCGACGGCTCGCGGATCTCGCCGAGCGGGCCCGCGAACTCGCCTCTGCCCAGCCACTGGCGATCCTTGCCCGGCTGCAGCAGCAGCTTTCCGCCCTGCTTGCCGAGGTGCCGGCACTCTCGGCCGAGCGGCTGGCGCAGGAAGCGGCGTTGCTTGCCGCCAAGGCCGATCCGCGCGAGGAGTTGGATCGGTTGCGCGCCCATCATCAGGCAGCGGAGGCGCTGCTGCGCGAGAAGGGCCCGGTCGGCCGGCAGCTGGATTTCCTCTGCCAGGAACTCAACCGCGAAGCCAACACCCTTTGCGCGAAATCCGCCGACATCGACCTGACGCGGGTCGGCCTCGAGCTGAAGGCGACAGTCGAGCAGGTGCGCGAGCAGGTTCAGAACATCGAGTGAAAAACTGATGCGACCCGGTTCCCGTCTGATTGCTGGTGCTGCCGAGGATATCGCTCGGCGCGGCCTGATGCTGGTGCTGTCGTCGCCGTCCGGTGCCGGCAAGTCGACAATTGCGCGCGCCCTGCTGGCGCGGGATGCGCTGCTGTCGATGTCGGTGTCGGTGACCACCCGGCCGCCGCGACCGGGGGAGGTTGACGGCCGCGATTATCGATTTATCGACGAGGCGTCGTTCGTGGCGATGCGCGCCGCAGGCGAGCTGCTGGAACACGCGACCGTCTTCGGCAACAGTTATGGCAGCCCGCGGGGGCCAGTGGAGCGGATGCTGACCGATGGCCGTGATGTTTTGTTCGACGTCGATTGGCAGGGAACGCAGCAGCTCCGTCAGAACGCCGGGGCCGATCTCGTTTCGGTGTTCATTCTGCCGCCGTCGCGCGCCGAGCTGGAACGACGGCTGCACGCCCGTGCCCAGGATCCGGAAGACGTGGTGCAGCGTCGGATGGCGAAAGCGGCAGACGAAATGAGCCACTGGGCCGAATACGACTACATCATCGTCAACCGCGACGTCGAACGCTCGGTTGCCGCGGTCGCCGGAATCCTGCAAGCGGAACGGCTGCGCCGCGAGCGCCAGATTGGTCTCGCCGAGTATGTCGACACGATCTGCCGCGGATGATCGCTGGCGGAGGAGGGCCTAACCACCCGTGTCGTCGTCGAACCGACCGATCTTGTACCGATTTGATCCAGTTTGAGCCCGATTGGTGCCAGAATTTATCGCTAAGCCGCTGATCCGGCTCAAATCCCTCAAGAATTAGCGCGGAAGTGTCGTCAATCTGTCGTCAGATTTCGACGCGATGGCTGTCGTCCGAAAGCCCGCGGAACATAACAAGAACACAATACCATCGGGTGGCGCGTTCTTCAAGCCTGCGCCGCGGCCGGTAGTGTCTTAGACACTACCCTGCGGCCAAGCCGAGGGCGAAAGTCGTCACCCTGCCCGGAGCGCTCAGTAGCCCTGGTCGCGCAGCAGGGACCGCAGCGCTTCCAGTTCAGTAAGCAGAGCGCGCAGGCTGTTGCGGCTGTCGGAGGGGGCGGGCTGTTCGACGAAGGTCGCTGGCGATGGTGTAGCGGATGCCTGGTTGTCTCCCGCCGCTTCGGCCGGTGGCAGCGGGACGCGGCCGCCGCTCTCGCGGAGCAACCGTTGTACGCCCTTGATGGTGTAACCTTCCGTATGCAGCAGGCTGCGGATCCGGCGCAGCAGAGCAACGTCTTCCGGGCGGTAGTAGCGCCGCCCGCCGCGCCGCTTCAGCGGCTTGATCTGCGGGAACTTGCTTTCCCAGAAACGCAGTACGTGCGCCGGCAACTCCAGTTCGGCCGCCACCTCGGCGATCGTCCGGAAAGCCGCGGCCGATTTGCCCGCAGGGCGTGGCGATCCCGTTTCCGCCACGGACGAAAGATTCACGCCGCCTAACCCCCGTCTTGACCATCGTTGATCCTGGCCTTCAGCACCTGCGAGGGGCGGAACACCAGCACGCGGCGCGGCAGGATCGGCACTTCCTCGCCTGTCTTGGGATTGCGGCCGATCCGGCGCCCCTTCTGCCGGATTGAGAAACTGCCGAACGAGGATAGTTTCACCGTCTGCCCTTTCGGCCAGAGCCTTGGTAATCTCGCCGAGCACCGCTTCCAGCAGGTCGGCTGACTCGTTGCGCGACAGCCCTACTTCCTGATAGACGGCCTCGCTCAGGTAGGCGCGCGTAATCGTTTTGCCGGTCATGCCTCAGCCTTCTGTCGAAGTTCTCCCGCGTCCCCTCCCTTAATACGGCAGAAGGCCATGCGTTTCAATGGGATATGGGGAGAATTGTGAAAACGGGGCGGAACTCGCGTCCGCAGGTTCACCAGCGCGCCAGCACCGCGCCCCAGGTTAGGCCGCCGCCGATCGCCTCCATCAGCACCAGATCGCCGGCTTTAAGCCGACCGTCGCTGCTGGCGACATCGAGAGCCAGTGGGATCGAAGCCGCAGAGGTGTTGGCGTGCCGATCGACCGTCGCGATCACCTTCTCCGCCGGCAGTCCCAACTTCCGGCCGACGCCGTCGAGGATCCGGATGTTGGCCTGGTGCGGCACGATCCAGTCGAGATCGGTCAACTTGAGATCGTTGGCGGCGACCGCCTCTTCGGCGACCGCGGTGAGACTGGCGATGGCGTGCCGGAATACCTCCTTGCCGGACATCCGGAGGTGCCCCACCGACTGCGTCGACGAAGGACCGCCATCGACATAGAGAATGTCGCGGAAACGTCCGTCGGAGTGGAGATGCGTCGACAAGATGCCGCGCGCCCGATTGCCGACCGGCGCCGCGGTCTCGCCGCCAGCGCCGTTGGCGGCCCGCAGCACAACAGCGCCGGCGCCGTCGCCGAACAGCACGCAGGTTCCGCGGTCGCTCCAGTCGACGATCCGGGAATAGGTTTCAGCGCCAATCACCAGCACTGTCTGCACCTGCCCAGCCCTGATGAAATTGTTGGCGGTGGCCAGGGCGAAAACGAAACCGGAACATACCGCCTGAAGGTCGAATGCCGCGCCACGGGTGCTGCCGAGTTTTGCCTGCACCCGCGTCGCCGTCGCCGGAAAGGTATCGTCCGGAGTCGAAGTCGCGACGATGATCAAATCCACCTCGGCCGCCGTGACCCCTGCGTTTACCAGCGCCCGCTCGGCGGCGCTGGTCGCCAGGTCGGAAGTGAGTTCCCCTTCGGCGGCGATATGCCGCTGGCGAATGCCGGTTCGCGCCATGATCCACTCGTCGGACGTCTCCAGCTGCTGGGCAAGTTCAGCGTTGGTGAGGATCCGCTCCGGGAGATAGGATCCACAGCCGATGATCTGCGAGCTCAGGTGAAGCATCATCCGATGGCGAGCTTGGGGTCTGCTGCGGGACCGGCGGAAAGGAAGGCAAAGTCCTGTTTGATGCCATCGTTGACGCCGTCGCTAACCAGCTCGGCGGCCACACGGATGGCATTGCAAAAGCCGAAGGCGTCGGTGCCTCCGTGGCTCTTGACACAGATGCCATTCAGACCGAGGAACATCGCGCCGTTATAAAGGCGCGGATCGAAGCGGGCGCGCATCTTCCGCAGCGCCGGGCCGGCAAGCAGAGCCCCTAGCCGGGCCAGCGGCGAGCTGATCAACGCCCGCTTCAGGTAATGGGTATAAAGCCGCGCCGTCCCTTCCGCTGTCTTCAGCGCGATATTGCCGCTGAAACCATCGGTCACGACGACGTCGACGGTGCCCATGGCGATGTCATCGCCTTCGACGAAGCCGTGGAAGCGGATGGCGAGCTTGCTTTGCTGCAAGATCGCAGCCGCCTTCTTTACCGCATCATTGCCTTTCAGATCCTCCTCGCCGACATTGAGCAGGCCAACGGAGGGGTTCTGCAGGCCGAGCACGTTACGGGCGAACACCTCACCCATCACCGCGAACTGCACCAGATTGTCGGCGCCGCAGTTGACGTTGGCGCCAAGATCGAGCAGCACGGTACGGCCGCGCAGCGAGGGAAACACCGAGGCGATCGCCGGCCGGTCGACGCCCGGAAGCGTCTTGAAGACGAACTTCGCCATCGCCATCAACGCACCGGTGTTGCCCGCGGAAACGACGCCGTCCGCCTCGCCGGCCGCCACCGCGTCAATCGCTTGGCGCATGCTGGAGTTTCGACCACCGCGTAGCGCCGTTGAAGGCCGCTCGCTGGCGGCGATGACGTCAGTGGCATGTCGCAGCTCGACGCGCGTGCGCAGGCGCCGAAAGCCCTGTACCAACGGCGCAACTTCGTCCGACCGACCGAACAGCAGGAACCGGACGTTCTTGATGCTGTCGACAGCGCGATTCATGCCTTCGATCACCATCATCGGCGCACGGTCGCCGCCCATGGCATCGATGGCGAGGGTCAGCGGCCGAACCGCTGCACCGCTCATGCCCAGAGCACGCTGCCCACGGTCGCGAACCCGGTCGACAACCGGAGCCCGTCGCTGCCGCAGGGCCTGGAAAAAATGTGCAAGGTGATCATCGGGTGTGAAATCCGGATGCGCGGTGGTCGATCGAGCGCGGCAGACAAATAATCGTCGGCCGTGCCGGTCTTTTTAAATGCTACAGGACGCCCACGCGGCGTCTCGATCGGAGCTGCCTGCGCAACGATGTGCTTATCTATACAAATTCGCAGTTGCGGGCAAGCGCTTACCCCTCGTCATCGGAGCCGCTACGGTTTCGCCATCCGGAAAGCGCATGCAGCGGTCCAACGCCACCTCCGCCGGCACCTTGGCCCAGGTCGCAGCCGGTAAACAGCGCGCCGTCCTTGCGCGGATAGGGATCAAGCTCCAGCGCCAGCTGTTCCGCCGTCACCGCGCCGAGATCAAGGCTGTCGGAAGTCAGGCGCTCAACCGGCAGCTCGCCCGCGAGATCAAGAAAAACCTCATCGCTGGTGGTATCTTCCTCTTCCTCGTCCACATCCCAGCCGTACAGCCTCTCGAATCGCATGTCGATATGCGCCGGCACCGGGTCGAGCGATACCACGCACGTCTGGACCACGTCGGCGATCAGTCGTCCCTCGAGCCGGATGCGTCGTCCCGCCGCCTGCGGCCGCAGCAACCCTTCAGCGGAAAGTCCATCGATAGCAATCAGACCAAATCGGCCGGCCAATTCTCGGCGCTCGTCGGCGCGCGCGATGATATGAAAAGGCCTTCCCGCGGCCGGAAGGTCATGCACAGGTACCAGGCGGTGAAAGCCATCGGGGAGGTTGCTCATGCGTCCACCGCGTCCATGGGCCGAAGCGGCGGTGCGCCGAAGGTGAGCCGACCAGCCCGTAGTGGTGTCAACGACTCGCTGTCAAGCCGTTCCGCCTCACGCCGCAAGTAGGCCTCGATCATCGCGACCTGCGTCTCTTCCGGCTGCATCTTGCGATAAAGGTTGCGGCGCAGCGCGGTGCGTAGTGCTTCCGCGTCACCGTCGCTGAGAGCTTGATCGTAAGCGGCCAGCCGGCCGTCAAACGCCTTCGCCATCGCCTTGATGCGCTTTCCGACAGCGAGATCGCCCACTCCCATTTCCCGCAGGTTCTGGTCCATGTCAGCGAACATCAGGTCGAACAATGCCTGGCTGAGGGCTTTTGTTTCTGCCGGCGAACGGCGCAGGCGGCGCAGCACCAGGACAACGTGAGCGGCGATCAGATCCCACCGACCGTCCGGCGTATCCTCGACGCCGCAAACAGCGTAAAATCCCGGCTGGCGAGCCTGGGAAACGATCGACCGGTAGAGCAGCTCGGCTGGCACTGCCTCCGCCGAGCGTCGAAAGGCCCCTAACCATCCCATCGATCAACCCCGCTTTCCGACGTCATCGCGATGCCGTAAGGGTTCCGATCGGCCACAGCGACGGCTATAGTAACCGACGGCGCCCGCGTGGGCATTTCGGATGCATGAGATTTCGGATACGGGTCGGCAAATGGCAAGGGTTTCTCTTTCGCTCGGACGGTTGCTCGCGCGCCTCTGCTCGCGGCGGCTCGCAGCACTGCTTCCCGCAGCACTGCTGGCCGCGTGTACGTCGCCGCAGATCGACACTCATGGTGAACAGGTTGAAGCCGATCGGCTGGCGCTCATCCGCCCGGGCGCGCAGGACCGGGACGAGGTGGCGCGGCTCTTGGGCTCACCCTCCAGCACGTCAGTGTTCGGCGACGAGCAATGGTATTACATCAGTGACGTCGTCGAGACGCGCTCGATCTTCGATCGCAAGGTTACCGAGCGGCAAGTCGTGACGATCCGCTTTGATCCACAGGGCATGGTCCGGGAAGTCGACATGTTCGGCTTGGACCGGGGGCGGGAGGTCGAACTGGTGGAACGCGAGACGCCCAGCTTCGGCGAATCTCAGTCATTCTTCAATCAGCTCGTCGGCAACCTCGGCCGTTTCAACCGCGAGCAGGAGCAACAGCCGCGGCGGTAGACCCGACAACATCGCTTGAAGCGGTCGTTGCTGCGAGGGCTCCGACCGTCCCCCCCCCAAATCAGTTCTTGGTCCGGCCGTTGCGGCAAAGCAGGAAGATGGCCTGTTCGCCAAGCACGTTGGCGAGGCTGAGGCCGGAGCCCAGCCGGCGTGGCGTGCCGGTTTGGTCGAGGAAGAGACCGCGCTCGATACGGGCGTCGAGGTCGCGGCAGAGCGCGACGAAGTCGCGGATGGAACACAAGTGAATGTTCGGGCTGTCGTACCAGGCAAACGGCAGCGCGTCGCTGACGGGCATCCGACCGCGCGTCAACAGCCGCCAGCGCAGCCGCCAGTGCGCAAAGTTGGGCATCGAGACGATGGCGTGGCCACCAATGCGCAGCAGCTGGTCGAGCGTCGTCCGTGGCGCGCGCACCGCCTGCAGCGTCTGACCGAGGACGACGTAGTCAAACGCCCGGTCGGGGTAGTCGAACAGGTCGGTATCGGCGTCACCCTGGATTACCGACAGACCGGCCGCAACGCAGGCATTCACCCCCTCGCTCGATAGCTCGATGCCGCGCCCATCCACCTGCTTGAACTGCACCAGGTAGTCGAGCAGCGCGCCGTCCCCGCAGCCGACGTCAAGCACGCGCGAGCGGGGCTGGATCATATCGGCGATCAGCTGCAGATCGACGCGGATCTGAGAGTTGGGTGTCATGGGCTGGGCGGCGTCGATCCGTTGCGGAGTGGCAGCAGCCCGCGATGCTGTGCCGCGCCGGCGAGAAAACCTGCCAGCACGCGGTGGAAATCCGGCTCGTCCAACAGGAAGGCGTCGTGGCCATTGTTGGAGACGATCTCGGCAAAGCTGACGTTGGCGGCCACCGCGTTCAACGCATGCACGATGCGCCGGCTCTCGACGGTGGGATAGAGCCAGTCGGAGGTGAAGGAGATAACGCAGAAGCGGACTGGCGTATCGCGAAACGCGTTGGCCAGCACGCCGCCATGCCGCGCCGCCATGTCGAAGTAGTCCATCGCCCGGGTGATGAAGAGGTACGAATTGGCATCGAACCTCTCGACGAAAGACTGGCCCTGGTAGCGCAGGTAGCTCTCCACCTGGAACTCGGCGTCGAAGCCGTATTTGATGTTCTCGCGGTCCTGCAGTTTGCGGCCGAACTTCTCGTGCAGCTTCATTTCCGAGAGATAGGTGATGTGCGCTGCCATCCGCGCCACGGCCAAGCCCGCCACCGGCTTCTTGCCGTGTCGCCAATATTCGCCTTCGTGCCACTCGGGATCGGCCATCACCGCCTGCCGGCCAACCTCGTGAAAGGCGATGTTCTGCGCCGAGTGGTGGGCGGCGGTCGCGATGGGCACCGCGGCGAAGACGCGCTCGGGATAGAGCGACGCCCATTCGAGAGCCTGCATGCCGCCCATCGAACCGCCGATCACCGCGAACAGCCGGTCGATGCCCAGATGGTCGAGCAGCATTGCCTGGGCGCGCACCATGTCGGCGATGGTGACGATCGGAAACGCCAGCCCCCACGGCTCGCCGGTCCTCGGGTTAATTTCGCTCGGGCCGGCGGAGCCCATGCAACCACCAAGGACGTTGACGCACAGCACGTGCCAGCGGTTGGTGTCGATCAGCTTGCCGGGGCCGACGATGGTGCTCCACCACCCGGGTTTGCCGGTAACGGGATGCTCCTCGGCGACGAACTGGTCGCCGGTCAGCGCGTGGCAGATCAGCACCGTGTTGGAGCGATCCGAGTTCAGCGTGCCGTATGACTGCCAGGCGATGGGGAAAGCGGCCAGTTCCGCGCCGGAGTCGAGCTGCAAGGGCCGCTCGCTGCCGAGCAGGACGCGGTGGCCGGGCAGTGCGAATGGCTGACCGTATCCGGGTTGACGTAAACCGGCTTGGCTGATCATCGGCGCAGCGAAACGACCTCGACCCTGGAGCAAGAGACGGCTGCCGGGGAGGCAACGTTTTCTTTGCTTTCGACGAACCGTACCATTATGAGAGAGCCGACGTCGATAGGGACGGCGATTCCAGCAAAAACGGCGTTCCGGAAGCCAGCATGAGCAAGGAACGAACACTCGGCGACGTCCGCGCCGACATCGACGCCATTGACAACTCCATTCACGATCTGTTGATGCGTCGAACGGAGTTGGTCCAGGAAGTGCGCTCGATCAAGAGCGACTGGCGGGTGAAGATCCAGCCTTCCCGCGAGGCGGAGATCGTCTACCGCATGGTCGAGCGTCATCGCGGGGCTTTTCCGAAGCCCGATCTGATCGCCATGTGGCGGATCCTCATCTGTGCCACCCTTTCCTTTGAGGGACCGTTCTCGGTTGCCGCATACACGCCCGAATCGGAGCCAGGCTACTGGGACATCGCCCGCGACCATTTCGGCCCATGCACGCCGATGACCCGGCACGGCACGATGCGCTCGGTGATCGAGGCGGTGCACCGCCAAGACGCGATTGTCGGCGTCTTGCCGATGCCGCGCAGCGACGACGCCGATCCGTGGTGGCCACACATCCTCATCAATCAGCCGGATGCGCCAAAGGTCATCGCGCGGCTGCCATTCGCCGGCGTTGGGAATGGCCGCGGCGCCGGTTTGGATGCGCTGGTCATCTGTCCGGTGACGGTTGTGCCTACCGGTCGCGACCGGTCGTTTCTGGTAATCGATACAGCACGGCGCCTGGGGCTCGCGCAGGTAGGAAAGGGCTTGCAGGAGGCGGGCTTCGAGTGCACCCACCTTGTCGTCTGCAGCGAGACGGGCTCGCCGAAGGCTTGGCTGTATCTGATCGAGGTTGAGGGCTGGCTGGCCCACGACGATTCGCGCCTCGATCGTTTGCGGCGCGGGTTCGACGAGCCGATCGACAGGCTGCTGCTGCTCGGCGGCTACGCCTGCCCGTTGTCGGCGGAGAGCCTTGGCAGATCGCCGGCAACGGCGGTCGGTGATGCGATGGACGAGGAAGCGGCCGCCGGATGATCCTTCCCGTCCCCCGTCCGGGGATCCTCGACATCGCGCCTTATGTCGGCGGCGAATCGAGCGTTCCAGGCCTCAACCGCATCGTCAAGTTGGCGTCAAACGAGAGCGCGCTCGGCCCTAGCCCGAAGGCGCTCGACGCTTTTCGCGAGGCGGCCAGCAGCCTGCACCGCTATCCCGACGGCGGTTGTACCGCATTGCGCCGGGCACTGGGCGGGCGTTTTTGTCTGGATCCGGCGCGCATCGTCTGCGGTGCTGGATCTGACGAGCTGCTGGGTCTGCTGGCGCGCGCTTACGCTGGGCCGGGCGAAGAGACGCTTTATACCGAGCACGGCTTTCTCATCTATCCGATCGCCACCCGCGCTGCCGGAGCCACGCCGGTAGCAGTGCCCGAGCGCGATCTGCGGGCAGACGTCGATGCACTGCTGGCGGCGGTCAATCCCGCTACTCGAATCGTTTTCCTCGCGAACCCGAACAATCCAACCGGCACCTATCTATCGGCCGACGAGATGCGCCGCCTGCGTGAGGAACTGCCCGCGGGCGTGCTGCTGGTCATCGACGCCGCCTATGCCGAATACGTCGATGCCGACGACTACAGCGCCAGTTTCGAACTGGTCGACGCGTTCAGCTCTGTGGTCGTCACCCGCACCTTCTCCAAGATCTATGGCCTGGGGGCGGCCCGCCTGGGCTGGGCCTATTGCTCAGAGGAGGTTGCCGACGTGCTCAACCGGCTGCGCATGCCGTTCAACGTCGGCGCGCCGACGCAGGCGGCGGGCGTGGCAGCACTCGGCGACCGCGGCTTCGTCGAAGAGGCGCAGCGGCACAACCGGCGCTGGCGCTCGTGGAGCCGCGAGGCCATCGGTGCGCTGGGACTTGAAGTTCCGGAGAGCCACGGCAACTTCCTGCTCGTCCGTTTTCCGGAGGGGCCCGGGCATGACGCCGCCGCTGCCGATAGCTGGCTGAAATCCCGCGGCTACATCGCCCGCCGCGTCGCGTCGTACGGCCTGCCCGATCGGCTGCGGGTCACAATTGGCCTGGAGGCGGAGATGCGCGGCTTCGTCGACGCTCTCGCGGAGTTTATGGCCCGGCGCCGTGGCATCGCGGAGGGTGGTCGATGAGCGGCGAGCGGGAAGGCGGGCCCGCGGTACGCTTCGAGCGGATCGCCCTGATCGGCATCGGCCTGATCGGCTCGTCGCTGGCGCGCGTCGTCCGCCGCGATGGCATCGCTCCGCACATCGCGGTGTGCGCCCGCACGCATGCGACGCTGGACACTGCGCATGAGTTGGGCATCGCCGACACGACAACGACCGATCCCCGTGCCTGCGTCGAGGGCGCCGACCTCGTCGTGCTGTGCACGCCGCTCGGCAGCTACGGGGCAATAGCGGAGGCGATTGCGCCGGGACTTCGGCCAGGGGCAATCGTCACCGATGTTGGCTCCGCCAAAGTATGCGCCATCGCCGATGTCGGCCCGTGTTTGCCGGAAGGGGTGCATTTCGTCCCAGGCCACCCGATCGCCGGTACCGAGCATTCGGGCCCCGAAGCGGGCTTCGCAGAACTGTTTGAGGGCCGCTACTGCCTGCTGACGCCGCCCCCCGGCACCGATCCCGGGGCCATCGAGCGGGTGGCAGCGCTGTGGCGCAGTGCGGGGATGATGGTTGAGACGATGTCGGCCGCCCATCACGACCGGGTGCTGGCGATCACCTCCCATCTGCCGCACCTCATTGCGTACACCATCGTCGGCACTGCCACCGATCTCGCCGGGGAGGCGCGCTCCGAGGTGATCAAGTTCTCGGCCGGCGGTTTTCGCGACTTCACCCGCATCGCCGCCTCGGATCCGGTCATGTGGCGCGACGTCTTCCTCAACAACCGCGACGCGGTCCTGGAGATGCTTGCCCGCTTCACCGAGGATCTGACGGCGCTGCAACGCGCTATACGCTGGGGCGAGGGCGACATCCTTGAAGACAGATTCGCCCGCACCCGGGCGATCCGGCGGGGAATCGTCGACGCGAAGCAGGCCTAAGTGAGAGGGCGCGCGCTTGACAATAACCATGGCGGATTCTGCCGCCTAGCCTAGGGATGTCGTGCAGTATCGTCTCGCTGCCTTGGCTGCGTGACTTCTGCTGTTGAGAGAGAGGAGACAGCACAGTGCCGACCAATTCCAGCCGTCGCACATTCATTGGCGGAGCCTGCGGTGTCGCGGTCCTCGGCGCGGCGAGCTTCGCCGCTGCCCGGCCCGCCTGGGCTTCGTCGGCGAAGCACACGGAGTTCTCCGCCGAGCAGGCGCTGGCACAATTGAAGGAGGGAAACGCCCGGTTCGTCGCCGCAGGCTCCGAGTGCTTCGACGAGCTAGGGGAGCGGCGGCTGGCGATTGCCGGTGGCCAGGCCCCATTTGCCGTGATCGTGGCGTGCTCGGATTCGCGCGTGCCACCGGAATTGTTGTTCGCGCGCGGGCTAGGCGAACTGTTTGTCATCCGCGACGCCGGCAACACCGTGGATACGGTGGGACTGGGCAGCATCCAATACGCCGTCGAGCATCTCGGCGTCCCACTGGTTGTCATCCTCGGCCATCGCCGCTGCGGCGCGGTGCAGGCCGCGATGGCGGTGGTCAACGACAACGCGACCTTCCCGGGTAGCATTGGCCAGATGGTCGAGCCGATCGTCCCGGCGGTGCTGAAAGCGAAAGCGGAGGCCGGCGAGTTGCAGGACAACGCAGTGCGCGAGAATGTCCGTCGGACCGTCTCAAGGCTGCGTGGATCGACCGAGCCGATCCTTCGCGAGCCGCTTCACAGCGGCCACCTGCAGATCGTAGGCGCCGTTTATGACCTGGACGATGGCCGCGTCGACTGGTTCATGGAAACTTGAACCCGGGCGCCTTCTTCGCCCCTGAAGCAACTGTTCGCGATGTGGTTCCACGCGAGAACGCTTTCTCGTCTTCGCTAACCTTCCGCAAAGGAAAGCGAGCGCATCCTTCCTGGTGACGCTAACGGGGCATGTTCCGTGCGCGTCGTCCAGAAGCCATGGGGGCTGCGATGCTTGCGCACGTCAACGTCATCATTCTTTCTTTCTTTCTGGCTACTTGCGGAAGCTGTCCCTCTGCTCGCCGACGGTCTTGCAGGCATCGAGCGTCGCAACGTCATCTCCAAGAAGGACGACTAGGCGCGCTTCGACATCGTGCTTGCCGAGGATCCAGTCGGCCGCTTGCACTGATTCGGCGCCGCGCAGAGGTCGCGGGCGGCGATCTTGTGCGGACCCAGGCTGCCGGCATTGATTAGGACACTCGTTGCGCTCTAACGTCATCGCGGCGCACGCGACAGACTTCACAGCCCGCTCGCGAACGGCTAAAAACGCGCCGACCTTTGGTCGCCCTGCGCGTACCGAGCTGTCGCAATTGCCGACCGCACCGCCCCCGCGCTCGGGAACATCGTCCGGTGGAGCGCGCGCCTCGCGTCATCGATGTGATCCCGGCGGGGATGGTAGCCTCTGTCAGAAGGAACGATGCCGATGAGCGCCAACGAGACAACCTCCGCAGGCGGCCGCGGCGAGCGGCCCACATCCTCCGCAGACCACCAGATTGAGCAGCCCATGTCTGACAAAACGGCGGCGACATCTCGAAACTCGGGCCGGACCGCACCGCTGAAATCTTCGGCAAAGGCCGAGGAGCTGAAGTCCGAGCCGGTGAAGGCTGATCCTTCGAAGGCCCCTCTCACGAAAATTGAAGAACCGAAGATCGAGCCGCCCAAGCCCGCGGCACCTGTTTCCTCGGGTCGCGCCTCGCCGCCTTCGGCCACCCCCGTCGTTGCCCCCTCCGGCGTGCCGTCGACGATGCCTGCTGTAACGACACCGGCGCAGCCTGCGAAAGCGGCGCCGTCGCCACAGCCAGCTACGGAGGTGCCACTGGCGAAGCCTGCCGCGGCCGCGCCGTCGGCGAAGCCTGCTACACCCGCTGCTAAAACGGTCGCCTCAGTGCCGCCGGCTGTGCCGACGCCATCAGCACCCGCGGCGTCGGCGAGCAAGGCGCCGGTCGCTGTTCCGCAAGCACCTGCCAACCCACGCCCCACCGCGACGACTCCGGCAGCGGCCGCCAAGAAGCCGGCGGTGACGCCGAAGCCGCCGGAGCCTGTGCACGTGCCGCGCGACAAGCTGGCACCCGACGGCGAGGTGGACGCCGTATTGCGTGCCGATCACCGCGACCCGTTCGCGTTTCTCGGCATGCACCCCGCTTGGTACGAAGGACCGATGGTGGTTCGCGCCTTTCTGCCATGGGCAAAGGGCGCAACTGTTCTCGACGCCGCTACAGGGGCGCCGGTGGCTCAACTGGAACGAATCCGCGACGAGGGCTTCTTTGCTGGTGCCGTTCAGGGACGGACGGCTTGGTTTGCCTATCGCCTGCGGGTCGCCATCGATGGCGGCGAGATCGACATCGACGATCCTTACCGGTTCCCAGCGATCCTCGATGACGCCGACGTGCATCTGCTGGCGGAAGGCCGCCACCTGCGGAGTTGGGAGAAGCTTGGAGCGCATCCATCGACAGTGCAGGGCGTCGATGGCGTCGCCTTTACGGTGTGGGCGCCACCCGCTGGTCGTGTTGCCTTCGTGGGCGACTTCAACGACTGGGACGGCCGCCGCCACGGCATGCGGCTGCGCCACGAGTGCGGCGTTTGGGAAATCTTTCTGCCGGGGCTGCAAGAAGGCCGCCTCTACAAGTTCGAGATCAAGGCGTCCGGTGGCGGCGCCCTGCCGGACAAGTCCGACCCCATGGCATTTCGGATGGAGAACCGGCCGGGAACGGCATCAGTAATCTGCGACCTCGGAAAATACCGCTGGGGTGATGCCGGCTGGATGGCGAAGCGTCACAGTTTCGTTGCCCGCGAGCGTCCCGTCAGCACCTACCAGCTGCACCTCGGATCGTGGCGTCGCAAACCCGAAGAGGGACATCGCTGGCTGAGTTATCAGGAAAACGCCGACGAGCTCATCGGCTATGTCCAGGACATGGGATTTACCCATGTCCAGTTGATGCCCGTTGCCGAGTACGATAACGAAGCATCGATCGGCTATCAGCCGCTTTGCCCCTATGCCCCGACCAGCCGGTGGGGAACACCCGACCAGTTCCGTCTGCTTGTCGATCGCTGCCATCAGGCGGGTATCGGCGTCCTCGTCGACTGGGTGCCCAACTATTTCTCCGAGGATCCGCATGGACTTACGCTGTTCGATGGCACGCATCTCTACGAACATGCGGACCCGCAGCAGCGGCGTCGGCCGACCGGGGGCGGGTTGGTTTACGACTTCGGCCGGCGTGAGGTGGTCAACTATCTGATTGCCAACGCCTTGTTCTGGCTGGACCAGTATCATCTCGACGGCTTCCGTATCCCCGCCGTAGAGTCCATGCTGTATCTCGATTACGGCCGGTCGCGGGGCGAATGGACGCCGAACCGCTACGGCGGGCACGAGAATTTGGAGGCGGTGGAATTCCTGCGGCGGCTGAACGAGCACGTCTACGCGCAGCAGCCGGGAGTCTTTACCGTCGCGCAGGAGAATTCGGCGTGGCAGCGCGTCTCGCACCCGACGTTCGTCGGCGGCCTCGGGTTTGGCTTCCGGTGGAACACCGCCTGGGTTCGCGACACCCTGCGCTATCTGTCGCGCAACCCGGTGCATCGCAAGTACTACCACGATGAACTGCTGCGCGGGCCCGGGGGCGCCTTTCATGAGAACTTCGTGCTGCCGATGTCGCACGAGGAAATGTCGATCGGCCGGGGGTCGATCGTGCGCAAGATGCCGGGCGACCGCTGGCAGCGCTTCGCCAATCTGCGCACCTACTACGCCCTGATGTTCACCCATCCCGGCAAGAAACTCTTGTTCATGGGCACGGAGTTCGCGCAAGAGCGGGAGTGGAATTCCGAGATCAGCCTTGACTGGCACTTGTTAGGCGATCCGATGCACCTGGGCGTGCAGCGGTTGGTGCGCGACCTGAACGCGTTGTACCGCACGTCTCCCGCGCTCTACGAGCAGGACTGCGAGCCGGAAGGCTTCGAGTGGATCGATTGCAACGACTCCGACCAGAGCGTGGTCAGCTTTCTGCGCAAGGGCAAGGATGGCAAGGGTAGCATTGCCGTCGTCTGCAACTTCACGCCCGTGGTACGTCCACAGTATCGCCTCGGCGTCCCGGCGGGGGGCTTCTGGCAGGAACGTGTCAACACCGACGCCGAGGCTTACGGCGGCAGCAACGTCGGCAACGCCGGCGGTCTGGAAGCGTCGGACGAGTCAATGCACGGCCGGCCATTCTCGCTGACCTTGAAGCTGCCGCCTTTCGCGGCGGTGGTGCTGGAACACAAGCGTTCCAAGGGGGCTGTTTCGTGCCCGCAAGAAACATGAAGACCCGCTGGCCGCAAGAAGTCTAATATAGCGGCGAAGAATGCTGGTTCCTGATAGCGGTCTTGATGCGTTCTGTAAGCTAAGTGGCCATCAGAGCCGCTGTTCGGGCGCAAAGCGTCCTTGGGGAGGTCGGTC
Source organism: Rhodospirillales bacterium (assembly GCA_016712375.1). Taxonomy (GTDB): domain Bacteria; phylum Pseudomonadota; class Alphaproteobacteria; order Rhodospirillales; family Defluviicoccaceae; genus Defluviicoccus. Next base: position 339,805 of record JADJRE010000004.1, on the reverse strand, counting down.
ATGCACGAACTGGCGCTCTGTCAGAGCGTCGTCGAGAGTTTGCGTGAGCAGGCGCGCCTCCACGGGTTCGAACGTATCACCACCGTTCGATTGGAAATCGGCGCGTTGTCCTGCGTGTCCGCCGAAGCGATCGATTTTTGCTTTACCGCCGTCAGCCGCGGCACCCTCGCCGAGGGAGCCCGGCTCGAACTGGTGCGACTTCCCGGCGAGGCGTGGTGTCTGGACTGCGGCGCCCCGTCGCGCTGGAGGAACGGTACGACCCCTGCCCGCGCTGCGCCGGCCACCACCTGCGGGTTACGCAGGGAGATGAAATGCGCATCAAGGAACTGGAGGTGGCGTGATGTGTACTGTCTGCGGCTGCGGCGCGTCGGCCCTTTCGCCGTCGGATGCATCTGAGGGAGCGCTTCGCCGCGAACGCCCCGGCCATGCTCATGATCATCCGCACGGACATCACCACGGGCACCATCACGGCCACGATCATGGGCACGATCATGGGCACGAACACCAACATCCGATCCCGACCGCCGGCACGAGGTCTCTCGGCGCAGCACGGCTGATCGCGGTCGAGCAGGATATTCTCGCGGAGAACAACCGGCTGGCGGCGGACAATCGAGCAGCGTTTGCCGAACTCGACGTCCTCGCCCTGAACCTGATGTCTGCGCCCGGATCGGGCAAGACGACGCTGCTGGTACGCACCATCGAGGATCTGCATGCAAGAACGCCGATCGCGGTGATCGAGGGAGATCAGGAAACCAGCTTCGACGCCGATCGTATCCGCGCCACCGGTGCCAAGGCGGTGCAGATCAACACTGGCAAGGGCTGCCATCTCGATGCCCGCATGGTCGCGCGCGCGCTGCCCGAACTGGCGCCGCGTCGCGGTTCCGTCGCGTTCATCGAGAACGTCGGCAATCTGGTTTGTCCGGCCGCCTTCGACCTTGGCGAAGCGGCGCGCGTCGTCCTGCTGTCGGTCACCGAGGGCGACGACAAGCCGCTGAAGTACGGCAGCATGTTTGCCGCCGCCGAGCTGCTGCTGATCACCAAGGTCGACCTCCTGCCCTATGTGCCGTTCGATCTCGAGCGCTGCTCCTCCTTCGCCCGCAGGGTCAACCCGGAAATCGAGATCCTGCCGGTATCCGCCGTCAGCGGCGAAGGGTTGCGGCTGTGGTACGACTGGATCGATCGCCGCCGCACCGCGTCGCGCGCAACGATGCGCCCCGCCGTCGAGGCCGGCCGCGGATGAGCGCCCTATCCGCCCGCCGTGAGAATACCGGCAGCGTTGCCGCCATCTTGCCACTGCCGCGCCCTGTACCGCAGATCCTTGCCGTCGGCGCCTTCCTGAAAAACACGCTCTGCCTGGCCCACGGCCGCGAGGCGCTTCTCTCGCGCGACGTTGGCAACCTGGAGACAATCGATTCCGTGCGTGCCTTCGAGGCGTGCGCCGAGGACCTGCTGGCGATTGCGGGCGACCTGCCGGTGGCGCTGGCGCACGATCTGCATCCCGACTTCCACAGCACCCGCTGGGCCGAAGCGTTCGCCGCCGGAATGGGCGTCGATGCGGTGCCGGTTCAACATCACCATGCACACGTCGCCGCCGTGATGGCCGAACACGGCACCGAGGAGCCGACTCTCGGTTTGGCGCTGGACGGCTTCGGACTCGGGCCCGGCAAGCAGGCTTGGGGCGGCGAGCTGCTTCGCGTCGATGCCGACGGCTACGAGCGCCTGGGCTGGCTAGCACCGCTGGCGCAGCCGGGTGGCGACCGGGCGGCGCGAGAGCCGTGGCGCATGGGAGCGGCGGCGCTGCACGCGCTTGGCCGTGGCAGCGAAATCGCCCTGCGCTGGCCCGAGATGCGCGGCGCCGACATCCTCACCCGGATGCTTGAGCAGAACGTCAATTGCCCGCCGACGTCGAGTTGCGGCCGCCTGTTCGACGCCGCCTGCGGCCTGCTGGGCGTGGTACCGATCGCCAGCTTCGAGGGCGAGGCGCCGATGCAGCTGGAGCGCATGGTGCGCAGCCCCCGCATCGATTCCGCCGGCTGGGGGCTGGAGGCGGGTGTGCTCGACCTGCTGCCGCTGCTCGACCGGCTGCCCGGGCTGGCGGCCGAGGACGGCGCCGATCTTTTTCATGGAACGCTGGCGGCGGCGCTCGCGGCCTGGGTAGCGGCAGCAGCTGAGGCGAGCGGCATCCACCGTGTCGCCTTGTCGGGCGGCTGCTTTCTCAACCGCGTGCTGACCGATGCGGTGACCGAGGAACTCGGACGGCGCGCGATCGAAACTTTGCAACCAATCCGCCTGATGCCGGGCGACAGTGCTGTCAGCCTCGGTCAGGCCTGGGCGGTGGCGATGGCGAGGAGATAAAGACCATGTGTCTCGCGGTACCGGCACGGATCACTGAGCTGTTGCCCAGCGGCCTCGCCAAGGCGGAGGTGGGCGGCATTGTCAAAGAACTCAATCTCAGCCTCGTCGACGACATCGGCATCGGGGATTACGTGATCGTTCACGTGGGCTTCGCGCTGGCCAAGCTGGAGCCTGAGGAGGCGGAGGCGACGCTGGCGTTGTTTGCCGAGGCGGGCGTGCTGGAATACGAGCCTGCGGAGGGAACCTGATGAGCGTTCGCTTCATCGACGAATTCCGTGACGGGACGCTGGCCGGCAAGCTGGCGAGCGGGATCGCCGCCGCCGCCGACCCCGGACGCGCCTACCACTTGATGGAGTTTTGCGGCGGGCACACACACGCGATCTTTCGTTACGGTGTGCAGGACCTGCTGCCGCAGAACGTCCGGCTGATCCACGGCCCTGGCTGCCCGGTGTGCGTGTTGCCGATCCCCCGCGTCGCGCACGCACTGCAGCTGGCGTCCGAACACGGCGTCATCCTCTGCACTTACGGCGACATGCTGCGGGTGCCGGGACCAGAGCTGCGTACGCTGCTGAAGGCGAAGGCGCGCGGCGCCGACATCCGCATGGTCTGGTCGTGCCTCGACGCGCTTAAGATCGCCCAGGCCAATCCGAAGCGCGAAGTTGTGTTCTTCGCCATCGGCTTCGAGACGACGACGCCGCCGACGGCAGTGGCGCTTTCCCAGGCGAAGGCGCTAAGGCTGACGAACTTCAGCGTGCACTGCAACCACGTGCTCACCCCGCCGGCGATCATGGGACTGCTGGCAACCGAGGAACACCGCAGCGGCGCCGTGCCGCTCGACGGGTTCATCGGCCCGGCGCACGTCAGCGCGGTCATCGGCAGCAGGGCCTTCGAGCCATTTGCCGAACGTCACCGCCGGCCCGTGGTGATCGCCGGCTTCGAGCCGCTCGACGTGATGCAGTCGATCCTGATGCTGATCCGGCAGCTCAACGACGGCCGCGCCGAGGTCGAGAACGAGTACACCCGCGTCGTTAGCCGCGAAGGCAATGTCAAAGCGCAGGCGATGATGGCCGAAGTGTTTGAGGTCCGCGAGGCATTCGAGTGGCGCGGCTTGGGCGACCTGCCCCTGAGCGCCCTGAAGCTGCGCGAAGAATATGCCGCCTTCGATGCCGAGCGGCGGTTCGCGCTCCGCCACGAGCACGTCGCCGACAACAAGGCGTGCGAGTGCCCGGATATCCTGCGCGGGCTGAAGCAGCCGGCGGACTGCAAGCTGTTCGCCACCATCTGCACGCCCGAGAACCCGATCGGCTCGTGCATGGTCTCCTCCGAAGGAGCGTGCGCTGCCTGGTACACGTATGGCCGGACACGCGAGCGCCGGCTCGCCGCGGTCTGAGCAGCGCGGCGCGCAAGGGAGACGCGATGAACCAGATCAAGCGCCGCTATCCGCGGCCGCTCGACCTTCGGCAGGGTCGGATCGATCTCGGCCACGGTTCCGGCGGCCGGGCTATGGCGCAGCTGATCGAGGAGTTGTTCGAGGCGCAGTTCGACAACCCGATGCTGTCGCAGCGCAACGATCAGGCGTGCTTCCCGGTGCAGGCTGGGCGGATGGTTATGACTACCGACGGCTTCGTCATCTCGCCGCTGTTTTTCCCCGGCGGCGACATCGGCTCACTTGCCGTGCACGGCACGATCAATGACGTGGCGATGGCCGGCGCCCGGCCGCTTTATCTCGCGTGCGGGATGATCCTGGAGGAAGGATTCCCGCTCGCCGACCTGCGGCGGATCGTGGCGTCGATGGCGGGGGCGGCGAAGGACGCGGGCGTGCCGATCGTCACCGGCGACACCAAGGTAGTGGAGCGCGGCAAGGGCGACGGCATCTTCATCACGACCACCGGCGTCGGCGTCGTCCCGGACGGCGTCAATATCGGTGCCGATCGGGCACGACCCGGCGACGCGGTGCTGCTCAGCGGCAGCATTGGTGACCACGGCACGGCGGTGCTTTCAAAGCGCGAGAGCCTGTCGTTCGAAACTGAGATTGTATCCGACTCGGCTGCACTGCACGGGCTGGTGGCGGAAATGGTGGCCATCGTCCCCGGCATCCACGTGATGCGCGACCCCACCCGCGGCGGGCTTGCAGCGTTGCTCAACGAGATCGCCGTTGAGTCCGGTGTCGGCATCATCGTCCGCGAGAGCGCCATCCCGGTGGTCCCAGCAGTGCAAGGCGCCTGCGAACTGCTTGGCCTCGATCCGCTCTATGTCGCCAACGAGGGCAAACTCTGCGCCTTCTGCGCCCCGGAAGATGCGGAGCGGCTGCTGGCGGTGATGAGCGGCCATCCGCTCGGCCGCAACGCGGCGATCATCGGCGAGGTTATTGAGGACGATCGCAGCTTCGTCCAGATGCGCACCACGCTCGGCGGCAGCCGTATCGTTGATTGGCTGGCCGGCGAACAACTGCCGCGCATCTGCTGACGAGGTGCGGAAAGGGGGTTAGCGGTGAGGACTTTCCTGGCGGACGGCTTCAGGAACGTCGACGCCGTTGCCGATGACGACAAGATCGTCCGCTGTCTGAACTTCCTCGACAACCTGCCGGACGTGCGCGCCTACAAGGAGCGTTCGATCGATACCTTGCGGCTGCGCCCGGACTGCCGCGTCGCCGACGTCGCCTGTGGCCTGGGCTTCGACCTCTTGCGGCTGCACCGCCACGTCCCGGATGGCCGCGTGATCGGCTTCGACCTCAGCAGCGACCTGGTCGCCGCGGCCCGAAGGTTGGTGGCCGGGAACGACGGCATCGAGGTAAGACAGGCGGACGCGCATGCCATTGATGAACCGGAGGGCACCTACGACGCCGTTCGCATCGATCGTTCGCTGCAGCATCTCGACGACCCGAAGCGCGTCGTCTCGGAGATGGCGCGCATCGCCCGCTCCGGTGGTTACGTCTCGGCTTCGGAGCCCGACTGGCAAACATTCCGGCTGACGGCCGGTGACGCGGCGGGCGAGCGCTTAAAGGCGGAATGGGTGGCCGGCTTCAGGAACCCGGGCATCGGCGGCGCCCTCGTCGATGTGCTGGCAGATAATGGACTCGAGATAGTCGACCACTTCGTGCAGCCGTTGCTGGTCAACCAGTTCAATGATGCCGACGTCGTGTTCGACATTCAGGAGAACGCGCGGCGTTGTGTCGAGCGGGGCATCGTCAGCCGCGACCAAGCGGCCGCAACATTAAACAGTTTACGCGCGTCCGATGCGGCCGGCCGCTTCTGGGCGCTGCTCAGCATCCACACGGTGACGGGGCGGAAGCACTAAGATGTGTAGTGTAAGCTCGAACGGAAAGCCAAATAGCCTCCTGTTGGCTTTCCGCGAGGAAGCCGACGCCGCTGCAATCGTCGACCGGCGAGGGGGGCGGGCGACAGTGAGTGCAGGGCGTCGGCGTTCCTTTAGCGCAGGCCGAGGAAGGAAAGAATCGCAAGAATGACGACGATTACCCCGATCAGCCAAAAGATGTTACCCATGTCTCAGCCTCTTAGCCTGTTGCTTCAACGACTATGACCATCATACGCGCCCTCGCCGGTCCGCCGGCGCACCAGAGCAGGCCACTCCTTCCCGACATCCAACGGATCCGAGGGCTCAGAAGCCGATCGTTCGCCTGATTGACCGGGTTCACTAGCGTGCTCCGCCGGCATGGCGGCTGGTTCAACGTCGCTGGTACCGCCATTACCGCCGGGCGCCGCTCTGCCCGCCTCTGCACTGACGTTACCGGCGGCATATACCGGTTCTTCATCCTCCGGCGTGAGCGCGACCGTCGGGTTCCGGTGGAGGTCTTCGCCAGATGCCTGATCACCGGATGCATAGGGCGTCTCGGGCATGCCCGCCGGCTCCGTATCGTAATCGCCATCCGCATCGTTGGATGTGCGGCGCGCAAGCAGCACCGCGAGGGCAGCCCCACTAAGAATGAGAATCAAGCCCGCCACGACCGGCTTCTCGCGGGCAAAATCGCTGGCCGTTCCTGCAACGTCCCGCACGCGCGTACCTACCGCCGCAGCCGCTTGCCGGGTACCATGAAGAGCACTGCTGGCGGAGCCGCGGACGGTCGCCGAGGCTCCGTGCGCGATGCTCGACGCACGCTCCGACGCTTCACGGGCTAGGCGAGACGCACGCTCACTCGCCTCGCGCGCCATGCTGGACGCATGCTCGGATGCTCCACGTACGGTGCTCGATGCACGGTCAGCCATGCTTGAAGCACGCTCGCCCGTGCCTTCCGGGGGAGGCGTCTGGTCGGACGTCGCACCCCGTACACGAGATGCTGCTTCGCCTGCAATGTCTCGAGCCGACGCCTTTACATGTTCATACTTATCGGTCGCGCGGCGAAATGTTCCGCCGGTCTCGATAACCGGCTTTTGCGGCCCAAGCATGAGCCATCCCAACCCGACAGCCGTGACACCGAGCGCCATCGGATTAGCGCGCACGGCCTCGCTGAACAGGTGGCCAAATTCGATCGTGCCGGCCTTGGCCGGAGCGATGAACCGATGAACCAGTTGGTCAACCGAGACTCGGTTCTCTATCTCCTCAATCGTCGATCGGATGTCGGCTCGCGTACGCTCCACATCCTGCATGATCTCGGCCGTCGTCGTCATTGCACTGTCTCCATCACCATGTCCTTGTCGCGCTTAAGCGACTGGGCCGTTTTCGGTAACGCCAGCGTCTTCGCCTCCAGGCGCGACGTACCCGCGCGGATCAGGATGAAGGCAATGATCGCGAGCACAACACCGACAAGCAGAGCCGCAATCCCGGCCGGCATATAGTTGGCAACAGCGACCACCAATGCCTGCACCAACACCAGCAGCGACGCGAGGGCGACCATCATGCCACCGACGATACCAATCAGCCCGACCGCCGCTTCGTTCGCCTTCTCCGTTGTCTCAACCCGAACGAGTTGCAACTCCTGATGTAGAAGCCGATTAACGGAGTCAAACAAATCGCCGATCAATTGCGGCAAAGGCCTGTTGTCGGTGTTCATGCGAAGGCTCCCTAAATTTCGCTGGCTTCGGTTTGCGGACCGGTCGCACTGGCAACGCGAACATTCTGGTCGGACCGACCAAGGAACCGGACTAGCGCGAAACTGATAAGGAAAACGCCGCCCAGGAAGAACGCGGGCCGACGACGGGCGAAATCTTCCACCTCATGCAGCAGGGAGGAAACGTCCTGTCCTTCAACCTTGCGGCCCAGCCCGTCGATCTGGGAGGCGGCGCGCCTTATCACGTGCGCAGCGGTATCCCGGCCACGCTCCTGAAGAATGTTGGAGGCATTGCTGAAAGCCTCGGCGATGTCGTGCGTGTAGCTGGCAGCAACGTCACGTCGTTCGAGAGCGAGCCGCTCGGCTTCCGCTTTAGCGGACAGGTAAGCCTGCTCGCCATTGGAGCGGAGCTGATCCTCGACGCTCCTCGCCGCCTGCTTCACAACGCGCGCCGCATCCTCAGTTGTTGTCGCCATGCCCATGGCGGCCTCCTAATTCGTCATCTGGTTGCTTTCTTGGACGTGCAACGAACGAGGCGCGGTCAAGTTCCGCCTCAACCGCTGTTGTTCATCTCGACGAGCGAGATCCGCAACGGCCTCGTGGGATGTGTCGCAACTCAGCTCGACAGGAAGACCATCGAGATCGAAGATTGCTGGAGAACGATCTCCGACGCTTCGCCGAAGAACAGCGTGTCGGCGGCTCTTGCGCTCACCCCCATGACGATCAGGTCATGTCGGCCGGCTTTTGACTCCCGCACGATTGCGTCGCCCGCGACCGAAGCTTCTCGAACTGTTGTCGTTACCGCTACGCCGTGCTGCTGGCCGAGCCAAACAACCTCGCTAAGGATCGCCTCTTGATTACTGCTGCTGGCCCGATGCTCACCCCGCCTTCGGCGCCACGATCGTGGCTTCTTCGCCGGCGTTCCAACGTAGAGCGCGGTGATGGACCCCCCCGCCGCCCCGGCCACGGCCAGGGCTAATTCGGCCCCCCGTCGCGAGTAGCTGGTCCCGGTGATCGGCACGAGAACGTTGAGAGCAGTACCGACCGGTTCAGCTCGATCTTTTCCGCGTGCGACGACGATCGCGAACGGGCCCTCGAAGTCAGTGGCTATGCGGGCAATCCTGCCGTCGAATGTTCCGTCGTCCGCCATCGTCGGCTCGATGCCGATGACCAGCAGACCGTAGCCCTTGGACGCTTCGCGGGTCACCGCTTGTTCGGTGAGCTCCTCCCGCTGCCGGACCGTGATATCTACGGACGCAGGAGTATTGCCTTCGTCAGCGGACGTATTCTTCTCCTTCTTCTCCGCCGCCTCAACGGTGGCTTTCACGATAGATGCAAATTCTGGCGATGGCGCTGCGTCGCGCTGCCCGCTGCCCGCTGCGAGGCTCAAGGCGGTGATGGGCATTCGTCGCGAGCTGGCAAGCAGACCGATCAGACGTGACGCCAGTCTGCCGCCGGCACTTTCGTCGACCGCTACCAGCAGCCGTTCGAGGTTGGCCGCGAAGGCGCCTGCCTCGAAAGCCTCCCGCTCTAGACGCGCCTTCTCATCATCGGCGAGCGGCAGCCGGCGCAGGGCCCAGCGCAGCATCGGCGGCATCGCCATGGTCGTGACCAGCGCCATGGCGACAATCATTGTGAACAGATCCTGACTGAGTGCCCCCATCGACAGGCCGATGGTGGCGACGATCACCTCGGTGGAACCGCGGGCGTTCATCCCACACCCGACAGCGAGTGACTGCCGCCACGTCAACCCGCCAATAGCGCCACCGACAAAGGCGCCGACGAATTTTCCGACACTCGCGATGGCAATCAGTCCAACCGCCAGAAGCAGCAATGACGGGTTGGCGAGAATGCTGAGATCCGCGTGCAGGCCGGCGAGGCCAAAGAATATAGGCATGAAAAGCGCCACGATCAGGCCGCGCAGCTGCTCATCGATATGCTTGGTGAGGATAGGCGACTGACCGATAAGGATGCCCGCGATGAAGGCCCCGAGCACGGAGTGTACGCCGATGGCATGGGTGATGATCGCCATCGTGCACATCACGACGAGAATGACGGTGATCACCGGCACGTCACTGATCAGGGGTGTCGTTGGCCCAGCGGATTGCCAGAAAAACCAGCCGACGGCCAAACGTGAAGCTCGCCACCAGGAAGAGCGCTGTTCCAAAGACGCTCTGGCCCAGCGAAATCAAGTTGAGGCCGCCTTCCAGCGCCAGGCTGAAGATGATGGCGATGATGATCCATCCGATTGTATCGTCGGTGATCGCGGCAGCCATGATGATTTGGCCGATGTTGCGCCGCATAAAGTCCATTTCACGAATGACCATCGCCACGATCTTCACCGACGAAATCGACAGCGCGGTGCCAAGGAACAACGAGGTGATCAACCGCTGACCAGGATTTGGCAACATGGCGTCCGGCAACAGCTCACCAAGCGTCACGCCACACGTAAACGGCACGACGATACCGAAAATCGAGACGCTCACCGCTGCCCTACGGGCATTCCTGATTACCGACAGGTCGGTTTCCATGCCGGTCAGCAGCAACAACATCAGGACGCCGAGCTGAGAGACGGCATCGATCATGCTGCGCTGCTCAGGATTGTTCGGAAAGATCGCCTGTTGCAGATCCGGCAGGAGCGTGCCGAACACCGAGGGTCCCAGCAAGACGCCGGCGATCAGCTGTCCCATCACCGCCGGGTGGCCAATCCGCTGCATGCCTTCACCCAACAGTCGGCCAAAGGTCAGCAGCAAGACGATTTGCACCAGGAAGATCACCTCGGAAGGCTGTTGCTGCTTTCCTGCCTCCGCCGCAAACACCACTCCCGGGGCGATGATCAGAAGCAAAGCCAGAAGCGAACGAGCGCTTCTATCAGACAAGCCAGCGATCATCTCTGACCTCGCGTCGGAGCTATGAGGACCTCGGTTCCAAGCCGCAAATCAGCGGTGGATGGATTGCCGGGTTTCGTAAGGAAAGACGGTTGCGCGCCTCCGCTCCGTGCTCGCCCGTCGCATCGAACGGACGACACTCGGCCGCTGCTGCATGTCTCGGCGAACGCTCGGGCGTGAATGCAGTTCCGGCATCGCTTGACGCAATCGCCTCGAAGCAACGGAACTTCCGGCGCAAGGCCCCGTTCCTCACTCGGCAACGTTGGGAGGCCGAGGATGAAGGCTGTGGTTTTTCGTGGCATCGGCGACATTGCGCTGGAAGAGGTCGCCGAGCCGCAATTGAAGCAGCCAACGGATGCGATCATCCGCATCACCGCATCCGCCATCTGCGGAACCGACCTGCACATGGTCCGTGGAACCATGCCTGGCATGGAACCAGGAACAATCCTCGGGCATGAGGCAGTTGGCATCGTCGAGGAGGTTGGCAAGCAGGTACGCAACCTTAGTCGAGGCGACAGGGTGGTCGTGCCATCGACGATTGCCTGCGGCTATTGCTCCTATTGCCGAGCGGGCTACCACGCGCAGTGCGACAACGCCAACCCGAAGGGTTCACAGGCCGGATCGGCTTTCTTCGGCGGTCCCGCCGAGTCCGGGCCTTTTGACGGGCTGCAGGCGGAGTTCGCGCGCATCCCCTTCGCGAATGTCGGTTTGGTCAAGTTGCCGGAGGAGGTGGACGATGAACGCGCCATCCTGCTCTCCGATATCTTCCCCACCGGATACTTTGGCGCGTCCATCGCCGAGGTCAGCGACGGTGACACCGTCGCGGTGTTCGGCTGCGGTCCAGTGGGCCAGTTCGCGATCCTCAGCGCCAAGCTGCTTGGGGCTGGCCGGATCTTCGCGGTCGACCGGGTTCCCGACCGGCTAGACATGGCCCGCAAGCAAGGCGCCGAGACGATTGATTTTTCGAAGGAAGACCCTGTTGATATCATCCGGCAGCAGACAGGGGAATTGGCGTCGATCGGGTAATCGATGCCGTCGGCGTGGACGCCACCAGTGCGGATGGAGAGCCGACGCCGGAACTGGCAGTGATTGCTCCCGAAACCAAATCACGTGATGGTATCTGGCAGCCGGGAAATGCGCCCAGTCAGGTATTGAACTGGTCGGTGCAAGCTGTCTGCAAGGCAGGCACGATCGGGATCATCGGCGTCTACCCGCCGGCAGCCCGCACCTTTCCCATCGGCACAGCGATGCTGCGCAACCTGACCATCAAAATGGGCAACTGCAATCATCGCAGATACATTCCCCGCCTCGTCAGTCTGGTGCGCAGCGGCCACGTGGACCCGATCGGCATACTCACCCAGCGGCAGCCGATGACAGACGTAATATCTGCCTACAAACAATTCGATCAGCGGGCGCCTGGCTGGACCAAGGTCGAGTTGCGGCCGGCAGCCTGACCGTGACCAAGTGGGCAGGGTCCGTTCAGGAGGAAGCGAAACTACGGGCGATTCACAGCCTGACAGCCAGCCGATAGCTGGAGTAGCAATGTCTTTACCGCGCTATGCCTCCCGCGGCCCGGTAATGTTTCTTCTGCATTACGTGCTATGCCGATGGGCCACCCACCTGGTCGTCCTGCTGGCCGTGGTAGGCGCGGTTGGATGTGCGATCGGCGCACAGTACGCCGTGAAACATCTTGTCGACGTTCTAGGTCTCGGCAAGCCTTCCGATTTCCAGCTATGGACTGCCGTCGCCATGCTTCTCCTGCTCGTTGCCGGAGATAATCTGCTTTGGCGCTTGGCGGGCTGGGTAGCGACGCACGCTTTCGTCGCCGTCGGCGGCGATCTCCGCCTGGATTTGTTCGAGCATCTTTCCGGTCATGGTACCCGCTATTTCTCCGATCAGTTTCCGGGAGCCCTCGCCGGCCGGATCACCAATGCAGCGAACGCGGCCTGGAGCATTCAGCAATCGCTGACCTGGTCAACCATCCCACCAGCGGCCGCGGTGCTCAGCAGTATCGCTGTCCTCGGCCTGATCAACTGGAAAATTACCGTCGTACTGTTCGTCATCGTTTCTATCCTAGGCGCGCTGATTGGGTGGCTGGCGGCGGGGGGGCAGCACTTGCATGCGCGCTTCGCCGGGCGCGCGGCGGCGGTCAGCGGCGACCTTACCGACGTGGTCAGCAACATCGGCTTGGTGCGTGCGTTCGGGGCGATAGGACGCGAGCGCATCCGCCTGTCGCAGAAAATCGCCACCGAAATGTCGGCGCAGCGCAAGAGCTTGCGCTCGCTGGAGCGGCTGCGGCTGTTCCATGCCGTCTCCGTCTTTCTGGTGACCTCGGTGGTGCTCGCGTGGTCAGTGATCTTGTGGCGTGGTGGCAGCATCACCACGGGTGACGTGGTGTTGACGACGACCTTGGGGTTCACTGTCCTGCACGCGTCGCGTGATCTGGCAATGGCCCTCGTCGAACTGGTGCAGCATTTCGCCAAACTGGGCGAAGCGGTCCGCGTGCTGGGATTGCCGCATGAAATGGTAGACACCCCGGACGCCAAGCCGCTGATCCCGCTCGGCGGGGCGATAAGCTTTGTCGGAGTATCGTTCAGCTATCCCGACGGCCACCGCGTGCTTGAGAACTTCAACCTGGAGATTGCTCCGGGACAGACTGTGGGGCTGGTCGGCCGATCAGGTTCGGGGAAGTCGACGATTCTATCGCTGCTGCAGCGCCTTTACGATCCTTCCGAGGGCAGGGTGCTGATCGACGGCCAGGACATCGCGCACGTAACGCAGGAAAGCCTCCGGCGCAGCATTGCCGTGGTGCATCAGGATATCTCGCTGTTCCACCGGTCGGTGCTGGAGAATCTTCGCTATGGCAAGCCAGAGGCGACGGATGAAGAGGTTTATCGAGCGACTGAGGCAGCGTACTGCACAGAATTCATCAACCGGCTGCCGCAAGGCTTCGACACCATCGTCGGCTCCCGCGGGCTAAAGCTATCCGGCGGCCAGCGGCAACGGATCGCCATCGCCCGGGCATTCCTCAGCGACGCACCGATCATTCTCCTAGATGAAGCGACGTCGTCGCTCGACACCGAATCCGAGCAGTGTATTCAGGAAGCGCTGATGCGATTGGTGAAGGGACGTACGGTAATTGCCGTTGCGCACCGTCTCTCCACCCTGGATTCCTTCAGCCGCATCGTCGTCCTGCAGTGGGGTCGGATCATCGAGGATGGCTCTTCAATCGAACTGCGTGAGCGCAATGGCACCTACAGCCGGATGTACAACAGACAACTGGCCGGCGTGGGGTACCCGTGAGCTGGAAGGCGCGCTGCCTACATGGCGCTGGAATCGCGTTGATGGCGGCTGTTCTGTCCGCGTCGCCGTCGGCCAGGTTGCTGGCCGGCGATGCCGCGGGCGATGTGAAACCGCCCCCAGTATCGCGCCCTTCGGCGCCAGCAGTCTCGCCGAGCGCGCCCCCGTCTGAGACGTCTCCCGGCGCCGGTGCATCGGAGGAGCCTCCGTCGGCGAGCCCAAGCCGGGAGGCGGGTGACGATCGCGGCGGAAAAATCTCGCTACTGCCGTCACTGCAGCCGATTCCACCCGATGAGGCAATCGGCGTGCTTGGCAAGAAGGTTCGTGGGCCGGCCGATGAGGATATGGGCATGGTCGTCGACGTGCTCGTGGATGCCGAAGCTCACCCGCGCGCGGCGGTCATCGATTTCGGCGGCTTCCTGGGCGTCGGCAGCCGGAAGATTGCCGTTCATTGGCAAGCGCTCAACTTCCGGCCCACCGATCGCGCCGCTCCCGTGCTGCTGAAGCTGGGCCGGGCCGAGGTTCAGGCGGCGCCTGAATACAAGCCGACGAGCCAGCCGCCTGAAGTGGTCATTCCTCCTGCTACGGTCGCCCCTGCGCTTCAGCCGCCTGCAGACAAGCCGGAAGACAAGCGGGACCCGCCGCCACCTCCTCCCCCTCCGCCGGCCGCGCCCGCTCCCCCGGGGCCCGCCACAGAGTCTCCGCGTTCGCCAGCACCTGCGCCACCGCGGCCTCTGCCCGATGCCGGACGATAGCGGGAGCTCGCCTGGGCCCAAACAAGAGGCAAAGCAGGCGGCGCGACAGGCTGCCGGCCGCGGCCTCGATTGGCTTAACCTGTTCGTCGCCAATGTTCAGACGGGCTTCGGCCCCTTCATATCCGTCTATCTGACGACCGCGGGCTGGACGCAGACCTCGATTGGCCTGGCACTCAGCCTCGGCACTGTTGCCGCCATGGCGAGCCAGGTGCCGGCGGGCGCGCTGGTTGACGCGATCCGCCGCAAGAGCCGGGTGGCGGTGTTCAGCATCCTCGCCTTTACAGCAAGTGCGCTGTTCCTCACGGTCGCGCCAATCCCATTGTTCGTTTACCTCGCACAGGTGCTGCACGCGTTCTCCAGCTGTACCCTCGGCCCCGCGATCGTCGCCATGAGCCGAGGCGTTGCCGGGCCCGCGGCGCTCGGTCCACGTCTCGGCCGCAACGTTCGCTTTGCGGCGATCGGCAATGGCATAGGCGCCGCTCTGATGGGAGCTTGCGGCTATTACTTCTCCGAACGCTCGGTATTTTTTCTGACGGCCTTGCTGACGCTGCCGGCGTTGCTGGCAATCGTTCCGCTGGCTCGGTTCGACGATCAGGCAGCGACCGAGCGTGGCGTCACGCCGGAAGCGGGCGAACGCCGGAAATCACTGCTTGCCGTGCTGACCGACAGGCGGTTGCTGATCTTCGCCGTCATGGTGGCCTTATTCACCTTCGCCAACGCCGCGATGTTGCCGCTCGCCAGCAGCGTCATCACCAAACACGCTGTTGACGAAGCGAGCCTGTTGATTGCCGCCGCCATCGTGCTGCCGCAAGCGATCGTTGCCCTACTGTCTCCGACAATCGGCCGGATGGCTGAAGTTCGCGGCCGGCGGCTGGTGTTGATCCTCGGGTTCGGGATCGTCCCGATCCGCGCCCTGCTGCTGGCTTTGACCGACGATCCGATGCTGATGGTCGCTATCCAGGCGCTGGATGGGCTCGCCGCGGCCAGCTTCGGCGTCATGGTGCCGCTGGTCACCAGCGACATCACCGGACGCAGCGGCCACTTCAACCTTTCCCTGGGTGTTGTCGGCTTTGCCATTGGTGTCGGGGCGACGTTCAGCACCACCGCCGCCGGATGGACCTCCGACCAGTTTGGAGACCCGGCCGCCTTCTTGATGCTGGCGATGGCCGGGCTCGTAGCCTGGTTGCTGGTCGCCGCCGCGATGCCCGAGACCAGGCCCACCAGCTGCGAGAGGACACAAAAAGAACAATAAGTTTATGTTCTCGATCACCAAATCGGCAAACCAAAGGCCAACAGACGCAGCGGAACCAAAGACGCTGACTCGAGTTGTTGAACTTAGTGTCACCGTTGGAGGATCCGTGGTCAATGCGAATTGCACAAGTTGCTCCGTTGATTGAAGCGGTTCCGCCGCGATCTTATGGCGGTACCGAGCGCGTGGTCTCCTGGCTTACCGAAGAGTTGGTGCGGCAAGGTCATCAGGTAACGTTGTTTGCCAGCGGCGATTCGAAAACGGGCGCCGAACTCGTCGCGGGTTCACCTCAGGCATTGCGCTTTGATGCGAACGCAATCGTTCCGGAACCTTACCACTTGGTAATGTTGGACCGATTACAGCAGCGGCTCGACGATTTTGACGTCGTGCACTTCCACATAGACTACCTTCACTTCCCTTTGTTCAAGTCGATCGCGCGGCAGACGCTGACGACATTGCACGGCCGCTTGGACCTGCCGTTTCTTGAGCCGGTCTTCCGCCATTTCAACCGCATGCCCCTCGTCTCCATCTCCATGCATCAGCGCCGCCCCATGCGGCAGGCGAACTGGATCGGTACAGTTCATCACGGACTGCCGAGAGATCTGCTGCCGTATTGCGAGGCGCCGACGTGGGATTACTTGGCCTTTCTCGGCCGTATCTGCCCCGAGAAACGCGTTGACCGGGCGATCCGGATCGCCAAACGGGTTGGGATGAAGCTGAAGATAGCGGCGAAAGTCGATAAGGCGGACCGCGCATACTTTGCTTCGGAGGTCGAGCCCCTCCTGGACGATCCGCTGATTGAGTTCGTCGGCGAAGTCAATGACGGCGCAAAGCGCGATTTTCTCGGCAACGCCTACGCAATGCTGTTCCCGATCGATTGGCCAGAGCCGTTCGGTCTGGTGATGATCGAGGCGATGGCGTGCGGTGTGCCGGTGATCGCATGGCGCAACGGTTCTGTTCCAGAGGTTATCGAGCACGGCTTGACCGGCCTGATTGTGGAAGACGAGGACGAAGCGGTGAGCGCAGTAAAGCGCGCGAGGATGCTGAACCGCCGGCTCATCCGGAAGCGCTTCGAGGAGCGCTTCAGCGTCGAGCGCATGGCAGGCGACTACCTCGAACTCTATGAGCAAGCAGCCTACGCCAAGCGCTCGAAGCTTCCCGCCATTTCCGCGTGAGGCTGGCGAGGCAACCGCTGCCGAAATGATGCACGTCGCGAACGGCGCCGGGGCCTGAGGGCCTTTGGCGCCGAAGGCTGGTCAGCCTTGGGAGGTGAAGCTTATGACCGGTATCAACGCCCATCAGGGCTCAGTTCCATCGCCAACAGGAATGATCTTCGATGTCGATGGCGTGCTTGTCGCATCGCCGCACGAACGAGCGTGGAGAGACTCCCTCACGCAGCTGATGACCGAAGAGTGGCGGCATCTGACGCCCAGCAGCTCCTACCACCCCGAAAAATTCACCACCCATGTGTATCAGCAATACGTGGCCGGCAAGCCCAGGGCGAGCGGTGCGCGTGCGGTTTTGGATCACTTCAACATTCCCGACGCTGGCGTTCGCGCGGAAGAATA
The DNA here is from genome assembly GCA_016712375.1 of Rhodospirillales bacterium. Classification (GTDB taxonomy): domain Bacteria; phylum Pseudomonadota; class Alphaproteobacteria; order Rhodospirillales; family Defluviicoccaceae; genus Defluviicoccus. The sequence goes on along the minus strand of JADJRE010000004.1, from coordinate 322,685 downwards.
CGCCAGAACCAAGCAGGCGTTGCTTGAGCGATTGATTGCGAACGGCGAATTCGAGGGATTTGCCGATGCCTTGCGACTGGTGGCAGCACTGCACCGGCGAGGAATTCCAATGGCAGCCGCCTCGTCTTCCAAGAACGCGAATACGATGATGGCACAAATTGATCTGGCTAATGCTGACGGTGCCCCGCACGGCGCTGAGCCAATCCACTTGCTCCAGGTCTTTGCAGCCAACGTCTGTGGCCGGGATGTCGAACACGGCAAGCCGTCACCGGATCTTTTTCTCCTTGCCGCGGAAGAACTGGGCGTGCCGCCAGTGCGCTGCGTTGTCGTCGAGGATGCCACTTCCGGGATAGAAGCTGCGAAGGCGGGGGGCATGCGGGCAATCGGCGTAGCACGACTGGATGATGCCGATATGCTGCAAAAGGCTGGCGCCGACATCGTCGTCACCAATCTAGATGCAATAGCAGTGGACCGCCTCGCCGAGGGCAGGCTCGAGCATTAGCAATCAGCAAGGTGGCGGACCCGGAATTGGAGGGGGCGCATGACTGTGGCAGAGGTAGATGACCTGAATTGGCTGGAAGCAGCGCTCACGCCAACCAGCGATCCTTCTTGGGTGTTGGAGGATGAGGGCTACGATCCTACGCGCGAGGCCGGCATCGAGGCGCGCTTCGCCATTGGCAACGGATTTCTCGGCGTTCGCGGGTCGCGTTCGGTAAGCCGGGGACCGGCGTGGGCTTCTTATCAGCACAATCTGAGCTGGGCGTCCTGGCCGCGAACCTATATCGCCGGACTATTTGACATTCCCAACACAGAGCCGCCAGTGCCGGCGCTTGTGCCTGGACCCGACTGGCTGCGGGTTAGGATCCGGATCGACGGCCAGCTTGCGCTGATACGCTCCGGCGTTCTCGTGTCGCATCACCGATACCTGGACATGAGGCGGGGCCTGCTGCTGACGGAGTGGCGGCAGCAGCTCGGCAGCCGGCTGCTGCATATCCGTACCCTTCGCTTCGTCTCTCAAGCCGACCGTGCATTGTGCGGACAGTTGCTGCAACTCTCCGTCGAAGGAAGCCCCGCCGAAATCCAACTGGAGGCTTGCTTTGAGTCGCTGACCTCCGCGCTGGAGTATGTGCATTCCGGTCCCGACGTGGCGCTGTGGCGTACCGTTCAGACCGGCATGACGCTTGGCGTTGCCAGCGCGGCGGCGTTGCGGCTGGACGGCCAGGAACTGCCGGCGGATGAACCGACGTCGTTGGACCGGCGCTGGAAATGGACATCGCGGCCGGGACAGGCGGCGACGCTGCTGCGGATGGTCGCTTTCGTTCGTTCCGACGCGCGGGATATATCGGCCGCGGACGCCGCGCGTGCCGCCTCGGATCGCGCGCAGCAGGCCGGATGGCGCTGCGTTCTGGCCGACCATGAGCAGGCTTGGTCAAATCGCTGGATGGCGAGTGACGTCGAGATCACCGGCGACAAGCAAGCGCAGGCGGCGTTGCGGTTCGCCATCTATCACCTGATCAGCGCGGCCAATCCGGAAGATGGGCGGGTCTCCGTTGGAGCCCGCGCCCTTACCGGCGATGCCTATCTCGGCCACGTCTTTTGGGACACCGAGATCTATCTGCTGCCGTTCTACACGATGACCTGGCCGGAAGCGGCGCGCGCGCTATTGCTGTACCGCTACCATACCTTGCCGGGAGCGCGAGCAAAAGCAGCGCGCATGGGCTTCCGTGGTGCGTTCTATGCCTGGGAGTCCGCGGACACCGGTGAAGAGACAACACCGGAGAAGATCATTGATCCCCTGGGACGGGTGATCGAAGTTCTTTGCGGTAAACAGGAATGGCATATCGCATCTGACGTTGCTTACGCCGTTTGGCAGTACTGGCAGGTGACGGAAGATGATACGTTCATGCTGGATGCGGGCGCTGAAATCGTGCTGGAAGTGGCCCGCTTCTGGGCGAGCTGCGTCGTTGAGGAAGGGGACGGGAAGTTTCACATCCGGGGCATCATCGGGCCGGACGAATATCACGAGCATATCGACGACAACGCTTTCACCAACGAGATGGCACGATGGACCCTTCAGCGCGCAGACGAGCTGATCGCAGAAGTTAAAAGGCGCTGGCCAGACCGCTGGCAGAATCTTGCGCAGCGCCTTGACCTTGGTGACGAAGAGATTGCTCGTTGGCGGGACGTTGCCCGGCGGCTCGTCGTTCTCGCCGACCAGCGCACAGGTCTGATCGAGCAGTTCGAAGGCTACTCCATGCTCGAGGAAATCGACCTTGCGCAGTACGAGGGCCGCATCGTGCCGATGGACGTCGTCCTTGGCCGCGAACGAACCCAGCGGTCGAAGGTCATCAAGCAGGCGGATGTGGTGGCGTTGCTGGCTCTGCTGCCCGAGAGATTTCAGCGCCGCGTCATCGAGGACAACTTTTCTTACTACCAGTCGCGCTGTGGGCATGGCAGTTCGCTGAGTCACGCGATGCATGGAGTTGTCGCCGCGCGCCTCGGGAAGACACAAGCTGCGCTTAAGCATTTCCGCGAGACTGCCGCGATCGACTTGGGCACAAATCTTACGCCCAGTGCCGGAGGTATACGTATTGCCGCTCAAGGCGGGCTATGGCAGCTCGCCATCCTGGGCTTCGCCGGCCTCAGCTTCACGGACGATGGCTTGCGCTTGCAGCCTGCTCTTCCGGCGCAATGGCGCGTGATGACGTTCCGCACGAGCTGGCGCGGCCGCCGGCTGCACTTTCATATCCAACAAGATCCCTGCGTGGTGACGGTTCTGCTGGAAGAGGGTGATCCGATGATGATGAGGATCGATGGCCAGGAGCGGTCGCTGGCGATGGGCAGCAGCGAGCAGTTCGAATGGCAAGCGCCCGCAGCGACGGGCACCGCTGAACCGGCAGCGGTTACGCGTAGCTCTGCCTTGGGATGAAGCACGTTGGCGTAAAGCATCGGCGACAGGACGGTGATGATGTCGACGAAGATGGTGTTGCCGCCTCACCTCGTTACCGAGGAGGGGCGGCCCCGGATGATCGGGGTCGAAATCGAATTCGCAGGAGTATCCTGCGAAGACAGTGCCAATCTCGTTAGGAAGCTTTTTGGCGGCAGGATCGAAGCCCTTGATCCTTACCGATTTGAGATTGGCGGAACTCGCTTCGGCAAGTTCACGGTCGAACTCGACTCACAATATGCGCATCCCGGCGATGATCGAGCTGGCCAGCCCGTCAACTCACGCTGGGACGAAGTCGGCCGGGCTGTTCGGGACGGTTTGACGACGGCGCTAAACACCGTCTCCACCCTCTGGGTGCCCGTCGAGATCGTCTCGCCGCCAATTCCGCTGCAGGTGTTGCCTGAGCTTGATCCTCTGGTGTCGGCGCTGCGCAACGTGGGCGCGGAAGGCAGCGATGACGGGCTATTGTACGCGTTTGCCACGCAGCTTAACCCGGAGGTGCCTTCCCGGCGTGCTGACGCCATCCTTGCCCATCTCAAAGCATTCCTTTTATTGGCGGATGGGCTGCGGGAGAGCATCGACGTTGATCTTGTCCGCCGCGCGCTGCCCTTCATCCGGCCGTTCCCGAGCAGCTACATCCGCAAGGTAATCGATCCCGAGTATCAGCCGGCGTTGCACCAATTCATCGATGACTACATTGAAGCCAATCCAACGCGCAATCGCGAGCTCGATCTATTGCCGCTTTTCACCGCCCTCGCGCCCGAGCGGGTTCGCCAGAAGCTTGACGACGCACTGATCAAGGCCCGTCCGACGTTCCACTACCGCATGCCGGACACCCGTCTTTCCGACCCGGGTTGGAACCCGATCGTCGAGTGGAACCGGTGGGCCGAGGTCGAGCATCTAGCGGCGGATGCAGCGGCGCTTCGCCGGCTCGGAGAAGTCTACCTGGAGGGAAAGCGGGAATACCGGGTGTCCGCAATGACCGAGGTCCTCGATGCATGGCGAGCAGAGCGTTAAGCCGGCCGCTGATCGGCGTCACCTCCTCGCGCCGCCGCGAGCGGACCATGTGGTTTTTCAATCGTATAGCCTTATGGCGTGCCGGCGCGCGTAGCCGTCGGCTGTGCGCCACAACCTCGTACGACATTGATGACTTCGATGGGTTTGTCATCGGTGGCGGTGATGACATCGACGCGACGCTTTACGGGGGCAGAATCGAGCCCAGCATTCGCATTGATCGGGAGAGAGATGCGTTTGAGCTCGATCTGCTCGCAAAGGCGGCCGCGCATGGCCTGCCCCTTCTCGGCATTTGCCGCGGGGCGCAGATGATCAACGTCTTCCTGGGCGGCTTGCTGCATGAAAGCATTTATGCAGCGTACCCTCACGCTCCGCGCCTGAACTCGCCGCTACCGAGCAAGAGCATCGATATTGCGCCAGATAGCATGCTTTACGCATTGCTCCGGTCCCGCCGGCAGCGCGTCAATGCCCTCCACCATCAATCGATCAACGTGTTGGGCAGAGGCCTGACGATTGCGGCGCGCGATCAGTATGGCATCGTCCAGGCGATTGAACGCCCTGGCCAGCCGTTTCTGCTAGCGGTCCAATGGCATCCGGAATTCATGCTGTTCAATCGCAGGCATCAGCGGCTGTTTAACGCCTTGGTCGAAGCCGCCCGTTGCTGCCGGCAGCTCGCCCCGCACACCCTCCGCGCCGCGGCGGAGCAGCTTACCGCCAGCCCAGAGGCAAGGACGGCCAACCAATGACCCGCTGCTTCACGTTACAGATGGAGCAAGAGATGCTTTGCAGACGTATGGTGACGGCGCTGATGATCGCCCTCGTTCTGGGTTCCCCAAGCGCGGCTCTTGCCAAGGTCAAGGCGACGAAAAAGGCCGCCGCCCCGTGCGTTTCTGAAATGACTATGCCGGCGCTGAATGTACGCGCGCTGCAGACGGAGCTAATGGTCGCCGCGTTGACGTGCGACGAGTCGCAACGATACAACGCGTTCGTCGACGCGCGGAAAGACGGGCTTTCCCGTTATGCCAGCATGCTGCAAGCCGCGTTCAAAGGGCGCACCAACATCTTCGTGACGAAGGTGGCCAATAACTCTGCACGGACCATGGATTGTACGGCAGCCGGCTCTTTGTTCGAACGCGTCCTGTCTGTGGATAATCCTCAACTTGAGACCGTGGCGACGACCGACTGGGCTTCGACGCGACATGGCTATCGGGTCTGTACGCGGGCTAAGCGGACGAAGTGACGAGGCCCAGCCAACGGACTGCCTGCGGTAACGGCAAGCTGCATGCGGCTACAATCGCTACGGCGACAGCTGCGCCTTGTCCGCCTCGGGCGAGCTTCCGGCGGGGATAGGGCAAAAACCCTGCGCCGGGACGTCGAGGGCGGCATTGAACTTACTCGACAGGTTCTGGAAGGCAATCAGGCCAGTCAACTCGACGATTGCATCATCGTTGAAATGGCGTCGCAGCCTGTTCATCAGCTCGTCGTCGACCCTTTGCGTCGTTGCGGTCATCTTTTCCGCATACTCGAGAGCGACGCGCTCGCGACCGGTGTACAGATCGCTGGTCTGCCAAGAGTCGAGCGCTTCGACCTTGGCAAGCGGCACATTCCGGCGCAGCAAGGTGGCGCTGTTGATGTCGACGCAGAAACTGCAGCGGTTGATCTGCGAGACCCGCACCGTGATCAGCGACCGTAACGCCGGCTCAACCGGTGAAGAGCGTCGGTCCAGCGCGCCATAGAGCAGTGCAACCGTGGCAAAAAGCGCCGGTGAGCGCGCCCACAGTAACGCTGGTTCAAGCACAGCGCCGTACTTGCGCCGCTGGTTCCAGAAGAACGGGCGCAGATACCACGGATAATGTTCGAGCGGCTTCGCCGTGACACGCATCGATCGCCTCTTGCGGGGGTGACGCCCTGATAGTCGAGCGTCAGCGGTTTTCGAGGGATAAGCCTTTTGTTTCGCGTCCACCACCTGATAGCAAGGCCCAAATAGCTCCTGCAGTTCCTCGTCTTGCCCACTCCGTTGCCCATCATGAGGCGGGCGCCGGGGAACGGCAGGGCCTATCCGGCGGAAACTCTGCCGGGAACGATTGGGGGCATCTGCGTTGTTGTCGTTGGTGTTGCTCCGTTCGAGCCGAGGTTTCAGCCCGTTATGGTCGATCATCCCGAACCCCTTACGGTGCCAAAGGTCCCCATCACTGCCGCTCCGCCAGAGATTGGGGCGGCCACGTCGGGGCACAGCGGGCATCGCAATCTTCCCCGCGTGACGATCGCGGCGCTCGGCGTTGTCTATGGCGATATCGGCACCAGCCCGCTCTACACGCTGAAGGAATGCTTCAACCCCGTCCATGGCATCGGCATTAGCCGGGAAAGCGTGCTCGGACTGCTGTCGCTGGTTCTCTGGTCGCTGATCTTCGTGGTGACGGTCAAGTACGTGCTGTTTGTCATGCGGGCCGACAACCGTGGCGAGGGCGGCGTGCTGGCGCTGATGGTTCTGGCCGAACGCGCGCTCGGCCGCCGCTCGCCGCTAATCCTAGGAGCCGGCCTTTTCGGAGCGGCGCTGTTCTTCGGCGACGGCATCATCACGCCGGCTATCTCCGTGCTGAGTGCCGTTGAAGGCCTTAATGTGGCAACGCCGATATTCGATCCGTACGTGGTGCCAATCGCCATCGCCGTGCTGATCGGCCTGTTCGCATTCCAGCGCCGCGGGACGTCGCGGGTCGGCACGTGGTTTGGCCCGGTGATGGTGGTCTGGTTCCTCGTCCTCGGGGTCCTGGGCGCCATTCAGATCGCGCGCGATCCCTCCGTTCTTGCGGCGCTGGACCCGCGCTATGGCATCGCCTTTTTCGCCGCCAACGGATTCGCTGGCTTCGCGGCGCTTGGTGCTGTTGTGCTGGCGATCACCGGCGGCGAGGCTCTCTATGCCGATATGGGACACTTCGGACGCTCGCCCGTACGCCTCGCCTGGTTGGCTTTCGTGCTGCCGGCGCTCGTGCTGAATTACATGGGCCAGAGCGCGTTGGTCCTCGCCAATCCGGACGCTGCGGTGAACCCGTTCTTCCACCTCGCTCCGGAATGGCTGTTGCTGCCGCTGGTGGGGCTCGCAACTCTTGCGACGGTGATCGCTTCGCAGGCGGTAATCTCCGGCACCTTTTCCCTGACAAGGCAGGCCATCCAGCTTGGTTTCTCGCCACGCATGGAAATCCGCCACACCTCCGATCGGCAGATTGGCCAGATCTACATTCCCGATGCCAACGAGCGGATGCTGATCGGGGTGATCGCGCTCGTGCTGTTCTTCGGCTCTTCCAGCGGGCTCGCCAACGCCTACGGCATCGCCGTGACCGGTACGATGGTGGCGACGACGGTGCTTGCCTGCATCGTGGCCCGCGGGCGCTGGCGGTGGAGCATGCCGCTGTGTGCTCTCGTGTTTGGCGGCTTCCTCGCTGTCGATCTCGCATTTCTCGGCGCGAATGCTCTGAAGATCCACACCGGCGGCTGGATACCGCTGCTGTTCGCCGCGCTCCTCTGCTTTCTGATGCTGACCTGGTGGCGCGGCCGTGAAGCGCTTGAGCAGAAGTCACGCAAGGCGAGCCTGCCGCTCACCGTGTGGCTGGACCGTCTGCGGGAAAAAGAGCCGACGCGGGTGCCAGGCACAGCCGTCTACCTCACTTCCCGCGGCGATATGGTGCCGAGCGCGCTGCTGCATAACCTGAAACACAACAAGGTGTTGCACGAGCGCGTGATAGTGTTGACCGTGGAGACGATGGGCGTGCCGCGGGTGCGGCGCGGGGAGCGGGTCACCATCGATGAACTGCGCGCCGACGTGCTCCGGATGCGGGTCCGCTACGGCTTCATGCAGACGCCTAACGTGCCACGCGCACTTGCCGCTGCCGCAGTGTACGGTCTGACGTTCGACCCGATGCAGACATCGTACTTTCTGGGCCGCGAAACGCTGATTCCGAGCATCCAGCCGCCGCTGTCGGGCTGGCAGGAACGCATTTTCATCCTCTTGCAGAAAAATGCCGCGAGCGCGACTGAATTTTTCTGCATTCCGACCGACCGGGTGGTCGAACTCGGCGCGCAGGTGCCGATCTAGGCGACAGCCAACCGGAACGCTATGGCAGGGCCGCGGCTACCCGAATTGCGGTTGGTGTATCGGCAGCGATCTGGTCGGGCGAAACCGAGCGGTTCGCCAGGATGAAGCCGTAGGCCGGATACGCAGTTATGCCCATCTGGCCGGATGGCGGCCACCAGACCCGCACCAAGGTCCAATCATTCTCTGGCGACACATCGATCACCGGCATGTCCGCTATCACCCGATGGCGAACCCAATTGGCCTGCGTCACCAGGATCTGCCGATCTGAGAGCACGCGCGAAACGACAGCGACATGGCCGTCGGCCAGCCGCGCCGAGCGGCGGAAGACAAGAACGCCGCCGACAGCCGGTGAATTGGATCGAGCATAACGACCTTCCGCTTGCCGCCACCAATCGGCGGCCGCGCCGTTGAGCTGCAGTCCGGACAGGACGCGGGCGAAGGGAGCACACTCGAGCACGACTTGCTCATCTATCGAGATTCGCACGCCGCGGAGGCGGTCGAACGCTGATTCGGGAGCTGTTGGGGCGCAGGCGCACAGGCCAAAGGACACCATCAATGCGAAGCACAGAGCGGCGCTTCTTCCGGTCGGAGGATGCGGGCGGATGTCGGACATGCCGCCGAGCATGACGTGACGGCGGTTGACCTCGCAACTGCCGATCCCTGGCGGCGCTTCTGGTGGCGCCACCGCCCGCACTGTTGCCAATCGCGTTTGAACCGGACGGCATGGTCGGGCACAGTGGGTAGCGCCTGTGGAGTCGTTGCGGTTGTGGCGAACGTCGCCCAGGGGCGCACAGCGGAGGGCGAGGCTTCTTTCGATCCGGGGAATCTCACCAGGCATGTCTAGGATTGTGCGGGTAAATCTTCTGGCGGTGATCGCCGGAACGATCGTCGGCGTGATCGGCAGCGCGTTCTTTTTGCATCGATCACGGCTACGCTCTGCTGTTGGCGATCGCCCGCCCCGACGCGGCAGGAGCGGTTCCCGGTGGGCAATCGGCGCAATAGCCGGTGCGGGGCTGGTCGGCGGTGCGGCCGAAATGGCGCGGCGATTTGCTCCGGAGGCGGCAGGCAGCGGCATTCAGGAAATCGAAGGTACCTTGGCCGGACTGCGGCCACCGCTGCGTTGGTGGCGGATCGTCCCGGTGAAGTTCGTAGGCGGGGTGATGGCGATGGCGGCCGGCATGATCCTCGGTCGCGAAGGTCCGACCATCCAGATTGGCGGCGCGGTCGGAGCCGCAATCGGCGGACGCTGGGGGTCCGATGAATACGATTACAAAACGCTGATCGCCGCAGCATCCGGCGCCGGTCTGGCGGTGGCATTCAACGCGCCGCTTGGCGGCATTTTGTTCGTTGTGGAGGAATTGCGCGACAAGTTCTCGATCACGCCGATCGCGCTGAACGGCGTCGTCGTCGCGACCCTGGCCGCCACCGAGACCGGCATCCTGATTCTCAATCCGGGACGGCTTCTGCCGATCACCGTGTTCGAAGCGGCTACGTGGCGCGACCTGGCGCTGGCGGTGCCATTCGCCGCTGTCGTCGGAGCTTATGGCGCGGCATTCAACGCGTTGATTCCGCGCGCCCAGGACATGCTGCGGGCGCTTGCGCAGCGCATTGGCCTGCTTCCCGTCGCGATGACGATCGGCGGCGCGATCGGCGTTTTATTGTCGCTTCTTCCCGACGCCACCGGCGGCGGCGAGGGGCTTGCGCTGCAATTGCTGGCGCAACCGCCAGCCTTATCCATGCTGTTGGTTCTGCTGGCGCTGCGGACGATGATTTTCCCGGTGTGCTACGCTTCGGGAACGCCCGGCGGCATCTTCGCGCCGCAATTGGCGGTGGGCGCCCTGCTCGGACTGCTGTTCAGCGGGGCCCTGGCCGCCGTGCTTCCCGGGATGACTTCCGGGCCCGGCATCTTTGCTGTTGCCGGGATGGCTGGCTTGTTGGCAGCGACCGTCGGTGCGCCGTTGACCGGCGCCATGCTTGTTGCCGAAATGAGCGGCAACTATTTGCTCCTGCCAATGATGCTGGTTGTCGCCGCGGTCGCTTCGGTGGTGGCCGGATCACTGGGCTGCAGGCCGATCTACGACGTACTGCTGGAGCGGACGCTCCGTTCCCCCGCGCCTGTCAAGGTAGAACCCTGATGATGTTGCGTTTTCTGCTGGTGATCGTCACCGTTGGCGCTGCCTCAGCCGCCGGATGCACGACCGACGACGATCTCGAGCGCTTGTCTGGCGCCTGTCAGACGCAACGCTGCGTTTGCGCCGCGGCGAGCTGGTCGCCCGCCTCGGCAGGCGGCGATGTCCCCGTTCGCTGGCGCCCCGACGGAAGTGCCTATTGCCCGGATGGCTTGGTGCTGCAGCGCCTGCAACCCCGTCCGGCGCGACAGTACTAATATCGGACGCAGTTCAAGCTGGACGAATGCCCATGTTCAGCCGGCGAAGGATGCGCTGAGCCAGGGCCTGATAGTCCTCATCGAAATGATGGCCGCCCGGGATGCCGATAACCTCGCCCGACTGTGGTGCGGCATCGCGGCAGACGGTTTCTGCCGCCTCCTCTTCGCCGTACACGCATTGGACCAGCGAGGAATCGATCTTCGCCAGTTCCGGCGCAATCGGTGTCGCGTCTTTGCTCGCGTCGACGCCGAGCCAGCCCGCAACCTGGATTTCGAAGTGTGCGTCGCGCCCCGGTGCGAGAAGGGACAGCAGCACCACCCGATCGCGCACCTCGGGGCTCAGCCGGGTATAGATGAAAGGCAGCACGTCAGCCCCAAATGAGAAGCCAATCAGCGCGATCTTGCGGATGCCGGTACGCGCGCTCAACTCGACGATCAGCCGCTCGAGGTCGGCGGCCGTGGTTTCGGGTGGCTTGCGGTTCCAGTAGTAGCGCAGACAATCAATGCCGATGACATGGACCCCACTCGTCGCCAAGATTTCTCCCAGGGTGCGATCAAGATCTCGCCAGCCGCCGTCGCCGGACAGAATGATTGCCGCAGTATCGCTGCCCGGCCGGCCGGGCAGTTCGACAACGGCGAGATCGCCCAGCTTCAGCGCGTCGGCCGTGTCGCGCGCACGCTCTCGTTGCTCCAATCGAACAAGCGCGCCAGCTGTCGCGGCGGTGACAGGCCCGGTTGTACCGTCGCCGGGATGACTCCAAGCGACGCGGCAAAGGCGCGGGTATCGTTGGAAATCTCCCCCGTCCAGGCGGCCTGCCACCAGCCGAACAAACGCTGCGGCGGGCTATAGTCGAAGCCGCGGCGAGCGCTCGCGAGCCTTGCCGGCGGAGTTGCGCACAGCGGCCGCGGCGTTGCCAGTTCGGTGCCGAAGTCCACGGTGACGGCGCCCGCGATTGTTTCCGGGCCGGCTTGCCATAGCCCCGCGAGGGCCAACGTCGCCCCTTCGCCAACGCCGGCCAGCACCGGCAGAAAGTACACATCAAGCCGAGCATCGCGCTGAATCTGCTGGCTGGCGGCTTCGAAGGCGTCCACAAGCGACAGGCACTGCTCGTCTCCCGCTGCAAGCTTGTCGACTAGCTTGCGGCTGTCGACGCCCGCGACGATCAAGCCGTGCTCACGAAGATGCTTTGCCAGGGCGGTCAGGTCGCTGGACCAGCCCCGCATGTCTGACAGCAGGAAGACAAGACCATTGGGCCGGCCCTTGGGTTGAAAGAGCTCGATGCGGCCGATGGCGGCGCTGTCAATGGTGGGATGATGATCGCAACTGACAAGCGAAAAAGCCGCCGAAGCTATCAACGCCCATACGGCGGCACGACTGTTCACTTGCGCACCACCCCGACCAACGAGCCACCGCCGATCAGCGCCGCGGCGTCGGCCAGCACGATCAGCGGCTCGACCCCGCCGGGGGAAGCGAGGTAGCGCGGCTGCCAGATGGGATGGAATTTCTCCTTGAACTGGCGCACCCCGCGGAAGTCGTAGAACTGTTCTCCGTGCTCGTAGACCAGAGCTCCCAACCGATGGCGCAGCGGCGCCAGACGTCGCTGCTCCAGCCCCGAAAGCGGCGCCATGCCGAGACTGAACGACTCGAAACCGCGGGCCTTCAATTCCAGCAACGTCGCGACGATCAGGAACTCCATTGTCGAAGACGGTGCGTCGGGCTGATGGCGCATCAGGTCGAGACTCGCTTCGCCGCCGCTGTCGGTGACAAGCAGGGTGGCGAAGGCGACAATCTCGCCGTCCTTAAGCACCGTCGCGACATCGAAGTGGCTGACGTAGGCGGGCACGAAGGCGCCCAAGGAAAATCCCTTCTCGCGCACGTTTTTCGCCGCCATCCATCCGTTGGAAGTTCTCGCCAGCGGTTCCATGAACGCCGGCACCTCGGACTTGGCGAGGACGCAATATGACAACCCGTCGCGGATCGCCCGGTTGAAGCTCTGGCGCAGTTTACTGTTGCGCGGCTGTTCAAGCGCGAAATCGACGAGGGGCACGCAAGCCTCTTCGCCAAGCCGCGTCAGCGTCAGGCCGACGTCGACGTAAAGCGGCAGGCTATCCGGATGGATTTGATAGAAGGCGGGCCGGCCTCGCTCTCGGTCGCACATCTCGCGGAAGCTCCAGATGAGTTCTGCCCGTTCCTCGGCGGGGCCAACGGGATCGAACAGGCTGATCCATGAACTGCCATGCCGCCCATACATCAGGAAGGATTTGCCGGACGCACTGAACAGCAGATGCTTGTCGCCCATCAACACCAGCATCGCTTCAGCACGGGATTGAATGCGGGCAATCTCCGACGCCCGGTTGATCTCCTGTTCCGTTGCCGCGGCGCTGGAGCGCCTTGGAGGGTGCAGCAGATGCATCGCCCCCAGGATGGCTACGCCCAGCATCGCTGCGAGCATCGCGCGCAACGAGCGCGGCGCATCGGCGTCGAAGGCGAACTGAAACCACAGCGCGTCGTCGTATTCGACGTGCTTGTAGGCGAACAACATGAGCCAGAAGGCGGCGCCGAGAATGCAGACGATCGCGATCGTCCAGCCGAAGGTGAACGGCTCATCGAGCAAGGAGGTCCGCCGGTAGAACTCGTTGCGATAGGGCACCATCAAGAAGGCGATCAGTGACAGGATAATCGCCTCTTCGTAGTCCAGACCCTTCGCCAGCGAGCAGACGATGCCGGCGGCGAGGAGCACGTGCACCAGCCAGTAGGCCGCGTTGAGCCTGCGTTGCAGAGCGGGTGCAAGACAGATCAATGCGCTCCCGACCATGCCGCCGAGAAAGTGCGAGGCTTCAATGACCGCCAGCGGGAAGATCGAGCCGATCACCGCGGCACGTGCCGGGCTCATCGGCGTTGCTCCGGAAGCCAGCAGCACGATTCCGGCCAAAACGACCAGGATGCCAGCCAGTGTCGGCACGACCTCGCCGGTCACCTCGACCAAACGATCGAACGCGGCAATCGTCGCCGGGATCTGACGGCGGATCTCGTTCCGACCGAGCAGCGCTCCTGCTACCAGAAGCGGCAGCACATAGTAGATCAGCCGATAGATCAGCAGCGCACCGACCAGCGGCCCCATCTCGGCGCGGTCGGAGACGCGTAGACGAACACCGCCTCGAAAACGCCGAGGCCTCCAGGAACGTGGCTCAGGATCCCGGCCGCAATAGCGACGCAGTATGGCGGGAGGAACGCGAAGAAGGAGAAGTTCAGTTCCTGTGGCAACAGTACCCACAGCGCCGCGCAGGCGAAACACAGGTCAACGGCGGAGATGGTGAGTTGGATGGCAACCAGCGACATTGATGGCAGCGGCAACGCCCATCGTCCCCAGCGCAGGACACGACGCCGCGCGCATAAGACGAGGAAGCCTGCTACCCCGGCGACGAGGCCGACGCTCACGACCTTCAGAAGCCATACCGAAACGTCGAGTATTTCAGCGAGGAGGAACGGACGCAGCAGCACGCCAAAGCCGCTGACCGCACAAATGCCGAAGCCGAACGCAACGATGCAGAAAAGGGCGACTCGGCCGATGTCATCGGTGGGCAATCCGGCGGCCGAATAGATGCGAAAGCGTACCGAGCCGCCGGTCAGCAGGGAAAAGCCTACCGTGTTGCCGATGGCATAGCCGCAGAAAGACGCCACGGCGATCACCCGCGCCGGCAGACGCCGACCGACGTAGTGCAGAGCCGACCAGTCATAGCCGATCAGCGTAATGTAGCTCAGACAGGTGAAACCGAGGCTGGCGGCAATGGCGCTCCCCGGCAGATCCGCAATAGCCCGACCCACGTCGGCGACCCGCATCTCCGCCAACAGCCGGTTCAGAGCGAAGCCGCACAGTAGGAGAACAATGGCGACGGCGGCGAGCCCGAGGCCCTCACGGTGGTTATCCGCCCAGCCAAGGACCGACCGCCGCCACGACCGGGACTGGTCAGGTGGGCTCACCTCCTTCTCGACCGCGCGGACCGCCGGTTCGATCGTCGCCAACCCTGCTCGCGCACCACGCTTCCCTTCAATCGCTCCGGCGCGCTGCTGTGATCGCCCCTAAACTGAGATCGTCGTTAATTCGACAGCGGTCCGCTTGCCTTCGACGACGACAATGCCGCTGTCAGTAACGAAATAGCGTTTGCGGTCCTCTTCGAGATCGTAGCCGATCACCGTGTCTTCGGGAATGCCGCTTCTTTTCCAGGATGCAGCGGCGTAACTTCGCCCGGCGTCCGATATCGCAGTTGTCAAATATAATCGATTCCTGAATCTCGGCACCGGCATGAACGTACACGTGTCTGCCGATCACCGAGTTCTTGATCATGGCGCCGGAGATGATGCAACCGCCGGCTAGCACCGAGTCGATGGCTTGGCCACGGCGATTTTCCTCATCGAACGCGAACTTGGTTGGCGGATCCGAGTAGCCCGCGGTGCGCAAAGGCCACTGGCGATTGAACAAGTTCAGCGCCGGCGTGATCGCGCGCAGGTCCATGTTGGCTTCGTAGTATGCGTCCAAAGTGCCGACGTCGCGCCAATATGGCTCCTTGTCCGCCGGTTCGCCTGGAATGCTGTTGGACATGAAGTCATAGGCGAACATTTCGGCGCGGCCGATGGCCTTGGGGAGAATATCCTTGCCGAAGTCGTGGCTGCTGTTTGGATCTTGCTGATCTTCTTCGACCAGCTTCAGCAGCATGTCGGTGGAAAAAATGTAATTGCCCATCGACGCAAAGACTCTGCTGGGATCATCCGGCATGGTCGGCGCGTTGGGATTTTTCTCGTGGAAGCCAACGATGCGGTTGCCGCTGGTCGTTTCGATGACGCCAAACTCCTTGGCGTATTTCTTCTCCACCGGGATCGCCGCAATGGTCACGTGAGCGCGTTTCTGCTCATGAAACTCGATCATGTCCCGAATGTTCATCCGATAGATGTGATCGCCACCAAACACGGCAACAACACTGGGCGCTGACTGTTCGATCAGGTTGATATTCTGATGGATGGCATCGGCAGTGCCGCGATACCAATCCTTGCCCTCCGAGCGCATCTGCGCCGGCACCGGGACGATGAACTCGCTTTTCAGCAAGCCCCCGAGTCGCCACCCATCGCTAATATGTTGCAACAGCGATTGACTGCGGAATTGGATCACCACGTAGATCGAGTGGATCCCGGAGTTGATCAGGCTGCTGAGCACGAAATCGATGATGCGGTACTTCCCGCCAAACGGTACCGCTGGTTTGGCCCGTTCCTTGGTCAGTGGATAGAGGCGTGTGCCCTCGCCGCCCGCGAGCACGAAAGCAAGAACTTTTAGTTGCATAAGCGTTCCCCCTATTCCATTTGTTTGGTGGTTACGCTGGGTCTGGTCTTGTAGCACCCTCCGGTGGCGCGGGAAGCTTTCTTTTTGCGGTGCGTCAATCGCATTGCTGCATGGGTCTGTCGATTCAACCGATCTTTCAGTTGCCGCGGGCGCGCGAAACGTACCCGCTCTCGCCAAGGCCGATGAAGTAGGCGTCGAGGTCGGGATGGGCGATCGGATCACCGCTCTCGTCGGGCTCCAGATTGCGCTCGGCGACGTAGGTATGGTTGTCGGTGGAGTGCATCAGCACTTTGTACCAGGGCTTGTTCTTCGGCGGCCGGCTAGGCGCCATCTTCTCGTACCATTCCTCGCTGCCGGCGAAGCGCGGGTCCACGTCGACGACCACGCCTCGGTAGTTGAACAGCTTGTGCCGGACAATCTGCCCGACCGAGAACCTGGCGAAAACGGTATCCAACGACACCACCCAAGAATAAAGCATCGAAGCGATCTCTAGCACCACCAGCGAGCGATTTCCAGGGCTGGTGCGGCGCATGCGGCGGTGTATGTTGCGATCAAAACGGGATCGTGAGGGGTCGGCAACATGGACATCGGTTCGCTACTGCCGAGGCATGCCCGCTACCGGGCCGAGCATCCGGCGCTGATCGTTGGTGATAGCCACCTGAACTGGCGTGCGCTTGACGCTGCGGTGAATCGCTTGGCGAACGCGCTCCTCTCGGCGGGCCTCGGCAAGGGCGACAAGTTCGCCACCGTCCTGCCCAACTGCCTGGAGATGATGCTGGCCTATTGGGCGGCGGCGAAGACCGGCTGCGTCATTGTGCCGATGAGCCCCCTGCTGCAGGACGGCGGCCTGCTGTCGCTGCTCGGCGACTCCGACACCCGGCTGGTGCTGGGGCACACCTCGTTCGCCACCATCTTTTCGCGTATTCGCGACAAGCTGCCGCTCATTGCCGCCGATCATTGGATCCTCTTGGGCGAAGACGCCGAGGCTCATCCCGGTTGCCGCAGCTACGCCGCGTTCCTGGCGGGGGGCCTCGGAGGCAGGTCCGCCCGACGCCGGGCTGAGTGACGCCGACGAGTTCAACATCATGTATTCGAGTGGGACCACCGGGCTGCCGAAGGGCATCGTACACACCCACTACGTCCGCGCGATGTATTGCACGCTGTTCGCCTCGTCATTCCGGATCAACCCGGAGAGCATCGTGCTGCATGCCGGCTCGATCGTCTTCAACGGCTGCATGGTCGATCTGATGCCGTGGATGTTCGTTGGCGGCACCTACGTGCTTCACGAGAGTTTTGACGCCGGCCGCGTCATCGAGGATATCGCTCGCTGGAAGGTGACCCACATCGTGCTGGTGCCGGCGCAGATCACCGCCATCCTCGACCATCCCTCGTATACGCCGGAAAAGCTGGCCAGCCTGGAGATGCTGCACAACCTGGGTGCTCCGTTGCACGTGCGCGTGAAGGAGCGCATCAACGCCGAGTTGCCGGGCCGCTTCTACGAACTTTACGGGCTGACCGAAGGGTTCATGACGGTGCTCGACAAGCACGACTCGATCCGCAAGCTGGGCTCTGTCGGCTGCCCGCCGCCCTTCATGCAGATCAGCATCCGCCGCGATGACGACAGCGAGTGCGCACCGGGCGAAGTCGGTGAGATCTGCGGCAAGAGCCCGTGCATGATGCCGGGCTACTACAAACGCCCCGATCTGACTGCCAAAGCCATCCGTGGCGGCTGGCTTTACACCGGCGATGCCGGCTACCTCGACAAGGACGGCTACCTGTTCCTGGTAGACCGGATCAAGGACATGATCATCACCGGCGGGGTCAACGTCTACCCATTCGACATCGAGAAGGTCGTTGCTGGTCATCCCGCGGTGCGCGAGGCGGCGGTGTTCGGCGTGGCGGACGAGAAGTGGGGTGAGGCGCCGGTGGCGTCGGTGACGCTGAAGGCGGGTGCAGGTGTCAGTCCGGCGGAACTGGTCGCATGGACCAACGCGCGCGTCGATGCGAAATTCCAGCGGATCAAGGACGTCGTCATCTACGACGAGTTCCCGCGCAACGTCGCTGGCAAAACGCTGAAGCGCGAAATGCGTGAACAATATGGGAAATAGTCGATGGCCTGGATCGCGCTGTTCGTCGCCGGATTGTTTGAGGTGGGATGGGCGATCGGGCTGAAGTACACGCACGGCTTTACCCGGCTGGCGCCGACCGTTCTCACCATCGCCTCGATGGTCGTCAGCCTCGGGCTGCTCGGGGTAGCCCTGAAATCGTTGCCCGTGGGAACGGCCTATGCGGTCTGGACGGGCGTTGGTACCGTCGGCACCGCCGTTCTCGGCATGATCCTGTTCGGCGAGTCGACGGCAGCGCTCAGGATGGCCTGCATCGGCCTGATCGTCGCCGGAATCGTCGGCTTGAAGCTGGTGACCGAAGCGTAAGCAGCGATGAGGGGCGAGGCACCGGGCCCGGCGCCCCCAGGCGTGGGGTTCAAACGATCAGCAGATCGGTTGCGCCAGCAGTTTCGATGCGCTGCTCATTCGCGATTGGGGTCGAGGCGCTCGCGGGGTACGGCACGGCCGTTGACGAAGGCGGCACGGATGGTTTCCGCCTCGGCACGCACCCAATGAGATTGGGCGTCTTCTTCCGGATCCCCCTGCGACAGGTAGTAGGCGCGCACCATGATATTCTAGCGCAGCACGTCGACGAGATCTGAACGGCATCCGTCGTAGGCTTCCCAAGACGGTTCCGACTGCGGCCGACCGTCCCGCAGCAACGTCATCGCCGCCTCCGGCGGCTGCATCTCAACGAAGGTGAGATAGCCGAGCGCGGTCAGGGGGCTCGGTTGCACCCGGCGGTGCAATGCAGGTAGACACGATGACCGGCGCCCAACAAGTCGCTAAGGCAGGCGACGGCACGGGGCAGATTGCGACGCTGGTCGGGCGGATTAAAGTCCAGCATCGGCGCGTTGACCATCGCGAGATCCAAGCGCTCCCCCTGTGCCCGCAGCTCTTCCCAGTCGATGCCGAAGGCGAGGCGGCAGATGTCGCTTTGCAGCGACAGCAGCGCGGTTGCCTTGCAATCTTCGCGGATTTGCTCAATGTCCTGTTCGGTCATCGGGCACGACCCAATCACCAGGTCGTCGCGCACCTGGCCCCAGTTCAACGTCCATTCCCACATGGATGTGCCCCTTCTTTCCCTGACGAACTGGCCGCCCGAACGCAAACATCATGCCGTAATGGCCTGGCCGACCGCTTATGACAGAAGCCGCCGTTGCGGTGAAGCCGGCCGACGACCTTCCTCGCGGTATCGCAGCGCTGCCGCAGCGACTGTCAATAAATGTTCAAGTAACGATCCGCAAACGTCCATGCGCGCCGATTAAGGTGCGGGTCCAAAGCCAAGGTGCTCCGGCGGGGCGTGCCGCCTGACGCGGTTCGCCCGGCTACGGGGCGGCCGCCGCTATCCTTATCGAAGGGGTTCCCGCCGTGCTACGATCGTTATCTGCAGCACTTCCGTCGCTGCTCGCCGCCGCGCTTGCCACCGCCCTTGCTCCCGCAACCGTGCACGCCAACGACACGCTTCTGCCCTGCATCGAGACCGACCAGCCGATCGTGCTGGCGCACCGTGGTGCGAGCGGCTACCTCCCGGAGCACACGCTCGCTGCCTACGCGCTGGCGATCGAGATGGGCGCCGATTACGTCGAGCCCGATCTGGTGATGACCAAGGACGGCGTGCTGGTCGCCCGCCACGAGAATGAGATCGGCGGCACCACCGACGTTGCCGACAAGCCGGAATTTGCGGCGCGAAAGACGACCAAGCTGATCGACGGCGTCGCGATCGAGGGCTGGTTCTCGGAGGACTTCACCTTCGCCGAGCTGAGAACGCTGCGGGCGAAGGAACGCATCCCTCAGCTCCGACCCGACAACCAGCGGTTCGACGTCGTCTTCCCGGTCCCCAGTTTCCAAGAGGTGCTCGACCTGGTGCGCGGCGTCAACTTTCGCTTCCATCTGCAAGCCAAGGCAGCAGGCTCGAATGCGCGCCGCTGTGTCGGCATCTATCCGGAGACGAAGCATCCAAGCTACTTCCGTGGCATCGGGTTGCCAATGGAACGGCCACTGCTCCGGCTGCTCAACCGCGGGACGTTCTTCCGCACCACCGACAAGGTATTCATCCAGTCATTCGAGGTCGGCAACCTGAAGATGTTGCGGACGATGACCTCGTTCCCGCTGGTGCAGCTTCTCAGCGACACCGGTAAGCCGTGGGATTTCGTTGTCTCCGGTGACCCCCGCACTTACGCCGATCTGGCGAAACCAGAAGGCCTCGCCGAGATCGCCGGCTATGCCGCCGGGATCGGCGTCAACAAGAACCTGATGATCCCGCGCACGCCAAGCGGCATGCTGGGAGCGCCGACGACACTGATCGGCGATGCTCACGCCGCGGGTCTCGTCGTCCACGGCTGGACCTTCCGTGCCGAGAACTTTTTTCTGCCCACCGACTTTCAGAGCCCCGGCGGCGAACCAGCCGCCCGCGGTAATCTCGCAGGCGAAATTGCCACGTTCCTGGAACAGGGCATGGACGGCTTCTTCACTGATCAGGCGGACATCGGCGTTCGTGCCCGCGACGATTTCGCCAACTGATCGGTTTGATGTTTCCCGTCCCGGCCGGTTGCCGGGGCGGACCCGCCGCGCGGCGGCCTCGCCACTTCTCCCACCTTCCGCTACAAAGATTAAAGGCCGCCCGTCTCGGGCGCGGCAATGAAGGAATGGTAGGGCATGTCGGTCGGGCAGCAGCAAGCAGGCGCGCGGACCGGCGGCGAATTGATCGTCGCCTCGCTGCTGGCTCACGGCGTCCGGCGTGCCTTCGGTGTGCCCGGCGAGAGCTATCTGCCGATTCTAGACGCGCTGCACGACGCGCGCGATCGCCTCGCTTTCGTCACCTGCCGGCATGAGCACGGCGCGGCGATGATGGCCGAGGCGCATGGCAAGCTCACCGGCGCGCCCGGCGTCTGTCTGGTCACCCGCGGACCAGGCGCGTGCAATGCCGCGATCGGCGTGCACACCGCATTCCAGGACTCGACGCCGATGCTGCTGCTGATCGGCCAGGTGGAGCGCCGTTTCCTCGGACGGGAAGCTTTCCAGGAAGTGGACTTCGAGGCGATGTTCCGGCCATTGGCTAAGCACGTCGAACAAGTCGAAGATGCGGCGGCGCTGCCGGAAGTGATGGCGCGGGCGGTTCATCTCGCGTGCAGCGGCCGCCCGGGGCCGGTGGTCCTGGCGCTGCCCGAAGACGTGCTGGAGGCAGAAGTTGTGGCGGCCGACGTTGCGCCGCTGCCAGCGCACGAACACCAGCCCGATCCAGGATTGATGGAGCGGCTGCACCGAATACTCGGCGATGCGCGGCGGCCGATACTGCTGCTGGGCGGCGGCGGCTGGACCAAGGCGGCGCGCGCGGATATTGAAGCCTTCGCGACGGCGAACTTGCTGCCGGTCTGCAGCGGCTTTCGTCGCAACCACCTGTTCGACAATGATCATCCTTGCTGGGCGGGCGAACTCGGCATCGGCGCCAATCCGGCGCTGCTGGCGCGGCTGAGCCAAGCTGACCTGCTGCTTGCCGTCGGATCGCGCCTCGGCGAGGCGACCAGCCAGGGCTACACTGTTCCGGCGGCGAACGGGCCAGAGCTGGTGCACGTCCACGTCGATCCCGCCGAGCCGGGGCGCGTCTTCCCGGTGGCGCTGGCAATCGAGGCGAGCCTCCCGGCCTTTGCTCGCGCGGCGCGCCAGCTGGTGCCATCTCACGGCGCTCACTGGCGGGCGTGGACGCAAGCAGCGCGGGCCGACTATCTGGCGGACAGCGAACCACGGCCTGGGGAAGAAGCTGTGCTGGATCTGGGCAGGGTGATGCTGGCCCTGCGGCGGCTGCTTCCGGCGGATGCGGTCGTCACTGTCGATGCCGGTAACTTCTCTGGCTGGCCGCAGCGATTCCTGCGGTTCGGCGGCAGCCGCTGGTTGCTCGGCGCCACCAATGGCGCCATGGGCTACGGCGTTCCAGCCGCCATCGCTGCGAAAGCCCACTCTCCCGAACGCACGGTTGTTGCCTGTGTCGGCGACGGCGGGTTCGGCATGACGGGACAGGAACTGGCGACGGCGCTGCTGTGCGGTGCGGCGCCGATCGTCCTGGTGTTCGACAATGCCATGTACGGCACCATCCGCATGCATCAGGAGCGGCGTTATCCCGGCCGCGTGCTGGGCACGCCGCTCGGCCACCCTGACTTCGCCGCGCTGGCGCGCGCCTGGGGCGCCTATGGCGATCGGGTGGAGCGCACGGAAGATTTCGCGCCGGCGTTCGAACGCGCGGCAGCCTGCGGTCGCGCGGCCGTCCTGCAGCTCGTTTGCGATCCGGAACAGATCAGCACGCGGACGAGGCTGAGCGATCTTCACAAGCAGAATCAAATTCGCTAGCGGGGCCAAATTCGTCAGCGGCGCGGGTTTGGCTTCAACAAGCCGCCCATAGGCGAAGCCGGGCGCGTTCGTTAGGAGCGTTCGATCCGCCGGTACCAGATGCCCCAGTCGCCGGCGACAGCGGGGCGATAGTCGGCGTCGAGCAGCGCCTGCAACTCCTGCTCCTGGCGCTGCAATCGCTCAGCCGACGCGGGCGCGACGAAGATCCAGTCGGGTGGCGCCGCGCGCAGCTTCCCCGCCAGTTCAGCGCGCTGAGATGCTCGGATATAGGCGAGGTTCTGCCCAGCAAAGGTATACAAGTAGCGGCAATCCAGCCGGGTGTAGATGGCCGGGGTGCCGAAGACATAGATACGGTCGCGGCTGCAATCACCAGGGAAGGCGTTCGTCGCTCCCAGTACGTCGCGGTAATTGCGATCGACTTCCAGCCGAAAGGCGGTGCCATCAAACGACCGCAGGCCGCCGGCGTTGGCAATGACGTAGGCGTTCTGGCCCAGCTGATTGAGCACTGCGGTGAACGGCGCCAACAGCAGCACGGGCAGCAGCCAGCGGTGTCCTTGGCCGAGCCACGCGGCTTTGGAGGCTGCACCGACAATACGGTCGAGACCGAGCATGCAAAGCAGGAACATTGGTGCGAGCAATTGCCACCACTGGTAGGGCCACCACGAGAAACGCTGTACGAGGATGACCAGCGTTGCAATGCTGATCCAGATCAACAGCAGCGGTGGCAGCGGCACCCGCTCCTTGATGCGCGGCGGCAGCAGAAATCCGGCGAGCAGGCACAGCCACGGCGCCAGCGTGACCACGATCTGAGCTCCGCCGAGAAGAAGCCTCGAAATTGGCGCCTGCTCGAACTCGACAGCACTCTGCAGTGGATAGAGGAAGGTGGTATGAAGGAATTCGGCGGCGCTACCAGTTGTCACGAAATAGCCCAGGAGCAGCAGCCAGACGGCGGCGGCGCCCAGCAGCCACGGCACCGCGAGGCGGTGCAGCACGGCGGCCGCCGCCGTGCCGGTGCGCCACGCGCGGAACAGAACGTAGGCGTGAATGCCACAGCCGATTAAGGCGAACGGAATCTTGAAGGCACTGGCGATGCCAGCGCAGACTCCGGCGAGGAATGCCATCAGGCGCGTCGAAGCTTGCTCGTCCAGCGCGCGAATGGCCAACAGGGCAGCCAGGAGGATGGGCAGTGTGACCAGCGCTTCGACCTGCGTCTGTTCCGAAGGACTGACGTAGACGTAATAAATTAACACAAAAAATGGTGCAATAAGAGCGATCCAGCGGCTGCCAAAATGTCGCCTACCCAATATGAATACGAGAATGCACAGAAAAATATTCCAGACTAACTCGCCAATATGCACTCCAGTGTCTGTAAAACCGAATAGACTTCCGGAAATATAATAGAAAATAAATATCATAGGTTGCTTGATATCCCACATATCAGCGTAAAGTTTGCTTCCTTGATCGATTTCCATAGCATAGAGCAAAAACAGCGCCTGATCATTGCGCAAGGGATAATGCAGCTTTAGCGCCGCCGCAAACAAGATCAGTATCAATATCCCACAGATGAGGGCAATGTTTACAATCCTAACGCGAGTTCGGGAGGCTTTGGCCGTCATAGCTATCTGCATTAATGTTGTCTCACCAGGCGGCGTGTAGCGGAGATGAATGGTCATCTTGCACGATGACGGTTGCACCGCAAGTCGCGAGCGTATAGTACTGAGGCGGCTGTCGTCGGCGCCGTTCGCCGGCAGACGTGCAGCATTGGCTAAAACGCATCGAGCGACGGAATCGAGAGGCATGAACAATTGGCGGGCTCTGCTGACAAGCACGGTCGTCTTGCCGATCCGTGTCTGTGGAGCCGGCGCATGGCTGCTGAGATCGAACGGGGCCGGGCAAACGCAGCGTGACGGGCGACCCAACGTTCACAATCGCCAAGGCAGGCCGATCCTGTTCTCTCCGACGGCTGCAAATTGTGCCTGCCATGGGAAAACCGGCCGACGGGGCCACGGGTTACCCTCATCCTCGGCCGCGTTGCAGCTGTTGACCGGCATCCGGATGAATGGAACGAGCGTCGCATTATTGCCGAATTCACCTTGAAGCTGAGCGGCATCGCTTCGCGCGACGGGCATTGTGCATCGTCAACCGGCGCATGGAACGATCCGCTGCTTTGGAGCGCTGCCTGGAGGTCGAGGACCGATGTCTCCTGAACAAATACAAATCATCCCGTTCCTGAAGAGCTTATGGCGCAGGAAGCTCGCCTTCTTTTCCGCGGCGCTGGCGGTTCTCTTGGTGTGCCTGATCATCCTGCTGGTGATTACGCCCAAGTATACGGCGCAAGCGCTGCTCGTCGTGCAAGGGCAACAGAACCTGCTGAATGACATCGAGAGCCTCGTGCCGGGCCTCGAACCGAACGAAGACGTTCTCAACACGCAAGCGCAGGTGCTCACCTCGTGGAAGCTGATCGAGGACACCGCGCAGGCGATGAACCTCTACAATGATCCCGAGTTTGCCTACATCACGGATTATAATCCGATACGTTTCGTCGGCAGAGCCATCCGGATGTTACAGGGCTGGCTGGGCACCAACGTTCCGGCTGGCGGGGTGCCGGAGGCAACATTGTCACAGGAGGATCGCGATCGTTTCTACACGACCCAGAACATTCACGACGCCACCAGCGTCTCGGTTGTCAAGGACACCGATCTGCTACAGGTAGCTTTCACCTCGGAAGATCCGATCAAGGCGGCGAAGTTTGTCAATACCCTCGCTGCGAAGTACATCGAAAGCAACCTCGAGTACCGCTACGAAACGACTAGGCGAGCGATCGACTGGGCGAACGAGAAGATCGCCGAGCTGCGCAAGAAGGTTGAGGCGTCCGAGGGCAAGATCGAAAAATATCGCCTGTCCGCCGGCCTGCTCGAGACCAAGGAAGGCAGCGTCGTAGCGCAGCAGCTGTCCGACATCAATCTGGCTGCCGCGACCGCCGCCGCCGACCGCTCCTCCAAGGAAGGGCGGCTTCGCGAAGTTCGTGCCATTCTAGCACGCGGCGGCGCAGAGGCTCTAACCGAGGTTCTCGCTTCACCGGTCATCCAGCAACTGACGCTGCAGGAATCGGCGATCAACCGCGAGATTGCGCAACTCGCGCAAGAACTCGGTCCTCGGCATCCGACGATGGCGATCAAGCGCGCGGAACTCAAGGATATCCAGAGCAAGATCACCGTCGAGGGGAACAAAATCGTCAGCCAGCTGCAGAACGAGGTTGACCTGCTGCGCGCCCGTGAAATGGCTCTCGCCCAGCAACTGAAACAGACGGAGCAGAAGCTTGGCAACGCCAACGCGGCAATGATTCAGTTGAACAGCCTGCAGCGCACTGCCGACGCGGACCGGCTGATGCTGGAGACCTTCCTGAAGCGTGCCCAGGAAACCTACAGCGAGCTTGACCGCAACGCGTCGAATGAAAATGACGTGCGGGTGATCAGCCCCGGCGTGCCGCCGGCCCAGCCGTCGTTCCCACAAATGGCGATCGCGCTCGCGCTGGCGGTGCTATTGTCAGGCATTGCCGGCGTGGCGGCGGTGATGCTGATGGAGCAGCTCAACGACGTGTTCCGCAGCAGCGAGGATGTTGAAATTCATACCGGGCTGCCAGTCCAGGGACTGCTGCCAAGGGTCAAGAAGAGCACTGATGTTCTTTCCGAATTGGCGCGCAACGCCTCTTCGCTTTACTCGGAGCAGACCCGGTCGTTGAGTACCGGGCTGCTGCTGCTCGAACGGGAGCGCCATGCCTCGAATGTCGTGCTGATCATGTCGTCGCGGCCCGATGAAGGAAAGAGCACGGTCGCCGCGTCTCTCGCCCGGGCACGCGCGATGGCTGGGCAGAAGGTGATCCTGATCGACGCCGATCTTCGCAAGCCGACCGCCCACTCCTTGTTCGACATCGCAAGACAACCTGGTCTTGCGGAGTTGATCGGCGGCAGCGCGACGCTGTCGCAGGTTCGACAGAAGGACAAGCTCACGAACCTGCACGTTGTTCCTGCCGGCGTTATTGAAGGGGATACCGGCGGTCTGCTGCACAGCAAGCGCCTGGAAACGATTATCAACGAGCTGCGCGAAGGCTACGATACGATCATTATCGATACGCCGCCGCTGCTCGCGGTTCCCGACGCCTACGTTCTCAGTACCCTGTCCGACGTCGGTGTGTTCGTCATCCGCTGGAACAAAACCCGGCGCAGTGCTGTCGCGCAGGTGCTGAAGGGTTTGCGCAAGGAGAGCGAGATGCGCACCGTTGCCGCAATGACCATGGTCGATACCCGCCGGTACGCCAGCTATGGCTACACCGATTCCGGACGGTTCGATCCTGAAATCCAGCGCTACTATCTGCGCAAGGCTTCCTGATCCGGCACCGGCCCTTCCTGCGGGGAAGGCCGGTACCTGCCCACGGGACGCCGGATCCGCTCACACCGTGAGCAGACCGCGCTCCATTACGGCGGTCAGTCGCCGCGCAAAGGCAGATGGGTCAGGCAGTGGATCCCCCTCGACGATGAGCGCCTGATCGAGCAGCAGCCAAGCCGCGTCCGCCAGATCCGCCTCACCGGCGCCCGCCTCGGCGCGCAGCGCCATCTGCCGGATCAGCGCGTGCTGAGGGTTGATCTCCAGGATCCGGAGGGTAGGCCCGTCAGCATCGAGCCGCCGGTGCTGGCGAAGCAGGCGCTCCAGATACATGTCCATGTCTCCTTCGCCGGAGACGAGGCAGACCGGGCTCTCAGTCAATCGACCGGAAGCCCTGACATCCTTGACCTTGTCGGTGAGCACCGACTTTAGCACCGCGATCAAACGCTCGACGCCAGCGTCGTCGGCTTTTGCTGGCGTCTCTTCGGGCTGGGCCGGATCAGCGGCGATCTTGCCGAGGTCGGCGCCCGCGGCAGCGGCGGAGGTGAATTTCTTGTCCTTGAAGGAGCGCACCGTCGGTATCCAGAACTCGTCGATGGGATCGGTCAGCAGCAGCACCTCGACGCCTTTGGCGCGGAAGCCCTCGAGCTGTGGGCTGCGGCGCAGCGTGTCGACCTGTCCGCCGGAAAGCGTGAAGATCGCGTCCTGACCCGGCTTCATCCGCGCCACGTAATCATCAAGCGAGGTTAGGGAATCTCCCGCGGTCGAGCGGAAACGCGCCAGCCCCAGCAGTCGGTCGCGATTCTCGAAGTCCTCGTAGATGCCTTCCTTCAGCACAGCGCCGAAGGCCTCCCAAAATTCGGCGTATTCCTCGGGCGCGTCGGTGGCCTTCTTCGCCAGTTCGTCCAGTACCCGCTTGACCAGCCCGGCGCGGATCTTTGCCAGGCGCGGATCATGCTGGAAGGTTTCGCGGCTGATGTTCAGCGGCAGATCCTCCGAGTCGACCACGCCCCGCAGGAAGCGAAGATAGGAGGGGAGCAGGCCTTCGCAGTCGTCGGTGATGAACACCCGCTTGACATACAGCTTGAGACGGCTCTTCCGCTCCGGGTCGAACAGGTCGAAAGGGGCCTGCTTGGGAACAAAGAGCAGGCTCACGTACGAGACCACGCCCTCGACCTGATTGTGCAGGGTGAGCCAAGGTTCATCGAACGCGTGGCCGACGTGGTGGTAAAACTCCGTGTACTGTTCCCGGTAATGTCCTTCTTTGGGAGAAGCCGAGCTTCCTCGAGAAATTCGTCAGCATCGCTGTTGAGGTGCAGGGTGACGGTCGTTCCGTTGCCGGCACGTTCGGCTTCTTCGATGGTAAACGATCCCTTGCCGTCAGACGACCAGAGCCAGGCCTGCTCTTCGCCCGCCCGTCGCGTCAGCACGTCGACCCGGTCTGCTACCATAAACATCCGGCAAGATGAGGATCGGTCAGGGCCGCGTAGCGCAACCGATCGCAGGCATCAGAGGCATTCGAGATTAGTTCTCGTAGAAAGATCTCCTTATGCGTGTACAACGAGTGGGCGACGATATCGAGCAGGCGCCCGACCTCGGTCTGAAAGGTGAACTTCTCCTGGCTCATCGCGCATGCCCCTCTAATCTGGCCGTTCATCCGGCGCATTTCCGCGCGCTGATATGTGCGGCCGGCTGGATCACCGCAAGAGACTGCGGTGCGCCTGCTCGTCGGATCTCGGCTGCTAGAGCTAGCGGGAGTAGGTGGCGGTGAGCACCGACTCGCCCAAGATGTGGTCCGCTGCCGCTCGCTCGACTTCGCAGCAGCGTACCTGTTCAGGCAGCGCCAGCGAAGGAATGTCGAGCGCCATCAGGTGGAAACGGAGCGGTGCGGGGCGTGTCCCCTCGGAAGGCAGGGGCCTCCCCAGCCGGGTCGCTCGAAGTCGCTGATCGCCGGTGCCGCGCGGCGCGTCTGGATCGCTGCGAACGAGTGCGAAGCTGCGGGTTCGCGCCGGGGGATCCGACCACGCCAGTGGCGGTGAGACATCATCGCCGTCGGCGGTGTAGCGGTTGGGAATGCGACGGCCTCGCCGAAGGCCGGGCTCTTCAGCATTAATGCCGCGGAGGATCCTTCACTTGAGATTAGTGAAACGCTTGACTTTCAATGATTTCGCTATGCAACTTGTTCCGCAGAGGCGCCGGGGATGACGACGGAAGAGACAGGTGAAGCGGCCGGGCTGGCGGAGGCACGGCAGCGGCTCTTGCAGCAGATTGCGCAAGACTTCGCCGAGACGGCGTCATGGACCGGACGGCCTGTCCCCTCAGAGCGGACAATGCGGGCTCTCAGCCGCGTGTCGCGAGAAGCCTTCATCTCCGAGCGCGACTGGGTCGCCGCTTACGACAACCGCCCCCTCAGCATCGGGTACGGCCAGACGATTTCGCAGCCGTTCATCGTCGCGCTGATGACCGATCTGCTCGATCTCGAGCCCGAGCACCGGGTGCTGGAGATCGGCACCGGCTGCGGCTATCAGGCGGCCGTTTTGGCCGAGCTGGCGGCGGCGGTGTTCAGTATCGAACTGGTCGGCGACCTGGCCTTATCTGCGCAGCGCCGGCTGCGGCACCTGGGCTACGAAAACGTCCGAGTGCGACAAGGGGACGGCTTCCAAGGTTGGACGGAGGAAGCTCCGTTCGACGCGATCATCGTCACCGCCGCACCTGAGGAGTTGCCGGAAGAACTTCCGGCGCAGCTGGTGACCGGCGGCCGGCTGGTGATTCCGATCGGGCCGCGTGGCGACTCGCAGATGCTGTGGCGTTGCGTCAAGCAAACCGACGGCACTCTCGACATGCAGCGCAAGCTGCCGGTGGCGTTCGTGCCGATGCTGGCGGAAAAGAAAAGGTGATCCGTACAGCCCGGGCTTCCTGGCTGCGATGAAGTGGCGGAACGCGCAGCCATCTGATTAATCCCCTCGCGGGGTGTACCTCCGGGGCGCCCCCTGTCGAGGCTTGGGCGCCTCTTGAATATGTGCCTGCCGCTTGCTTTCCGGTACCCGGCTGGCGATGTTGTCGGTATGGCGAATAACCGGACCGCTGGCGCTCCGGGCTCGCGCATTGTCGCGGTGCTCGGGCCGACCAATACCGGCAAGACGCATCTGGCGATGGAGCGGATGCTGGGGCACGCATCGGGAATGATCGGCTTCCCGCTGCGCCTGCTCGCCCGCGAGAACTACGATCGGGCGGTGAAGCTGAAGGGCGAGCGGCGCGTCGCGCTGATCACCGGCGAGGAGAAGATCGTCCCGCCCGAGGCGTCCTGGTTCCTGTGCACCGTCGAGGCGATGCCGGTCGATCGCCGCGTCGCGTTTCTCGGCGTTGATGAAATCCAGATGTGTGCTGATCCGGACCGGGGGTACCTGTTTACTCATCGACTGCTGCACGCCCTGGGCGACCTGGAGACGATGTTCATGGGTGCGGAGACCATCCGGCCGCTGTTGCGCCGGCTGGTTCCCGAAGCAGAGTTCATCGCCCGGCCACGTTTCTCGGCGCTGATCCACGGCGGTCCGAGCAAGCTCACACGGTTGCCTCGGCGCACCGCCGTCGTCGCCTTCAGTGCCGCCGATGTTTACGGGATCGCCGAGCTGGTACGCCGGCAGCGCGGCGGCGCAGCGATCGTCCTCGGGGCGCTCAGCCCGCGCACCCGCAATGCCCAGGTGGCGATGTATTAGGCGGGCGAGGTCGACTACCTGGTGGCGACCGATGCCATCGGCATGGGCCTCAACATGCACGTCGATCACGTCGCCTTCGCCGCGACGCGCAAGTTCGATGGCCGCGGCCCGCGCCGCCTGACTGCTGCCGAGATGGCGCAGATCGCAGGTCGCGCCGGCCGGCACACCCGCGACGGCAGTTTCGGAACGACGGCGGAGATCGGCCCACTCGACGCCGAACTGGCGCAGCGCATCGAGAACCACAGCTTCGAGCCGCTGACCGCGCTGCAATGGCGCAACCCCGATCTGCGCTTCACTTCCATCGAGGCGCTGCGGACGAGCCTCGGCCGCCTGCCGCAGCGGCCGGGCCTCGTCCGGGCCCGTGAAGCCGACGACGAACTGGCGCTGACGCATCTCGGTGGCGACCCGGAGATCGCTCGGCTGGCGCGAGGGCCTGCAGCCATTGCCCTGCTGTGGGACGTCTGCCGCATTCCGGACTTCGGCAAGATCACCGGCGAGGGGCACGCCCGGCTGCTGGCGCAGATCTATCGTTTCCTGATCGGTGCGGATGGCATGTCGTCCGGGCGCCTGCCGACCGACTGGGTGGCGCGTCAGGTCGACCGGCTGAGCCGCACCGACGGCGACATCGAAACGCTGATGCAGCGCATCGCCGGCATCCGGACGTGGACTTATGTCGCGCATCAGGGTGCCTGGCTGGCGGATGGCGGCGGTTGGCAGGAGCGAACCCGCCAGATCGAGGACAAGCTGTCGGACGCGTTGCACGACCGGCTGATCCAGCGCTTTGTCGATCGCCGCGCCGCGTCGTTGATGGGCCATATGCGCCAAAGCCGCGACCTTTTCGCCACGGTCGGCGACGCCGGCGAGGTGCTGGTGGCGGGGCACTTCGTCGGTACGCTCGACGGCTTCCGCTTTGCGCCGGACCTCGCGGTCACCGGGGGTAGGCCGGCCGAGACGCTGCCCGATCCCTTAACGCGGCAGCGGTGCGCGCGTTGGCGGCACCCATCCGCCGGCGGATCAAGCAGCTGGAGGCGGATGACAACACCGCGTTCTCGCTGGCCTCCGACGGTGCTCTGCTGTGGCGCGACGACTCTGTCGGCAGGCTGCACCGGGGGGCGCACGTGCTGGCACCGCGCGTCGAGGTGCTTGCCTCGGAACTTCTCGCGGCAGACGCGAAGGCGCGGTTGCATAGCCGGCTCAGCTGTTTTCTCGAGGCGCATCTGAACGCTACACTGGCGCCCCTTTACAAAGCGCGCGAGAGCAAGCTTGAGGGAGCGGCGCGAGGCCTGCTGTGGCAGATGGCGGAGGCGCTCGGGATGCTGCCGCGGCGTCTGCTACTCGATCAGATCCACGCCCTGTCACGCGCCGACCGCCGCGCGCTGGCAGGCCTCGGCGTGCGCCTGGGCGTTGAGAGCGTGTTTCTCGCGAACCTGATGAAGCCGCGGGCGATGGCGCTGCGCGGCTTGCTGTGGTGGCTCCACGCGACCGTCGGAGGGGCGCCGCCCCCTCCTGCCAATGGAGCCGGCTGTCGTTGACGCCGCCGGCGGTGCCGGCGGCGTTCCTGGAGGCGAGCGGGATATCGCTCCTACGGCGATCATGCGGTTCGGGCCGATACCCTGGAGCGGCTGCATGGCCGAATGCGCAGCCTTGCGGCGACCTCGACGGCAGTGGTGCCGGAGGCCGAGTTCAACCGCCTTCTAGGCTGCCAGACCACCACCCTCGGGCCGCTGCTTGCGGCCCTCGGCTATCTTACCGTGACGGCGGACGGTCGTTTGCGTCTCGTCTGCGGTCTAGCAGACCGGCCCGCACGGGCGCGGCCGTCTGGCGCGCCGGGACGCCGTTGAAGAGAGCCGCAATCGCCTTTCGCCGCGCTGCGGGCGTTGCGGCGGGCCCGATGACGGAACCGTCCGAGGACCGAGGAAAGGCGCCTGCGCCTGGACAAGTGGCTGTGGCATGCGCGATTCTACAAAAGCCGGACGCTCGCCGCCGCCGCCTGCGTTACCGGGCGCATCCGCCTCGGCGGCGCGTCGGTCGATAAGGCGCACCAGACCGTAAAGCCGGGGGATGTGTTGACGTTCCCGCTCGGTACGCGCATCCGCGTTGTTCGCATTATGGCGCTCGCCAGCCGCCGCGGCCCGGCGGTGGAGGCACGTGCATTATACGAAGATCTGTCGCCCCCTACGGAAGACGAGGCGGGTTCTGGCTCCCCGGCGACGGCGGTCGCTTTGCGCGAAGCCGGGCAGTGGGCGGCCGACCAAGGCCGAACGTCGCGCGCTGGATCGGCTGCGACATGTCGACGTTGAAAGCGACACGGCATAACCCCATGGAGGGTGATGTTGAGCGGCCGGCGCTGGTTGTGCTACCCATGTTCATGTTTCGACGTCTGCTGGGGCTGTTCGATGACGCGGAGGTAGCGCGGCGGGAGACCGCCGCCGCCGATCCCCTGCAACGCGCTGCTGCCGTGTTGCTGGTCATTGCGGCGCGGCTCGATGGACAGATGGACAGCGGATGAACGGGCGAGCATCGAGCGGCTCCTGGTCGAGCGACTGGGCGTGACGGAGGCGGTGGCGCTGATCGAAGAAGCCGGAAGCGGCGGCCGCCGAGACCGACCGACTTCTTCGGCGTCACCGGGTCATCAACAACCGTCTCCCGCCGGAGCAGCGTGTCGCCATGATTGAGATGCTTTGGGAGGTGGCCTACGCTGACGGTGCCGTACACGATTACGAGGCGAATATGCTGCGGCGGATCGCCGGATTGCTACACGTCAGCGATCGGGATGCCGGCGAGGCGCGCAAGCGAGCGACCGCTGGACAGAAGGGGTAGGCTTCGATCCCAGGTGTGTCGAGAACAATTCCCGCCGCGCCCTGGTCCCGAGATCGCACAACGGAGAAGGAAAATGACCTACATCGTCACCGAAAACTGCATTCGCTGCAAATTCATGGACTGCGTGGAAGTATGCCCCGTAGACTGCTTCTACGAAGGCGAGAACATGCTGGTCATTCATCCAGACGAATGCATCGACTGCGGCGTCTGCGAGCCGGAATGCCCGGCCGAAGCGATCGTTCCGGACACCGAACCGGGACATGAAAAGTGGCTCACCAAGAACGTCGACTTCAGCAAGATTTGGCCGAATATTACCCGAAAGGGTGAACCTCCGGCGGATGCAGACGAATGGAACGGTAAGCCGGGCAAGGAACAGTATCTCAACGCCAATCCCGGTTGCGGTAGCTGAAGGCGTATGTCTTTAGTGCGATCGCGGCAGGCGCTCAAAGCGCCCTAACTTGAACGTTTGAAATTTGCTGCGGTTGCGTGGTATAACATCAAGATCGCTGGTCGTCGATCAGCGAAGATCGGCTGCCGGGAACATTTAGCCTTTCGGACGTGGCGGCCAGAAAAACTCTTATGGGTGCTCGCTAAATATCAATCGTCACCGCGCACGGGTTTTGCCCCTTTTGGGGGACCATCGCGTGCGTCCGAGTGCCTCAACACTGGTGGAGAGAGAACGCAGAAAATGCGGGAAGAAATGGCTTTCGGCTCCGGTGACTATGTCGTGTACCCAACGCACGGCGTCGGCAAGGTCATTGGTATAGAGAGCCGAGAAATCGCGGGACAAGAACTGCAACTCTTCGTCATTGCCTTTGATCGCGACCGAATGACCCTGCGCGTTCCCATCGGCAAGGTCGTGCACGCCGGTTTGCGGCGGCTCAGCACGCGCAAGGTGATGGAAAATGCCCTGACCAAGCTGCGGGGCAGAGCGCGCGTCAAGAAAACCATGTGGAGCCGCCGAGCCCAGGAGTACGAGGCAAAGATCAACTCCGGCGATCCGGTTTCGATTGCTGAGGTCGTTCGCGATCTGCATCCGAACGTCGGCCAGCCAGATCAATCGTTCAGCGAGCGCCAGATTTACGAAGCCGCTTTCGACCGCCTTGCCTGCGAACTGGCCGCTCTGGAAAGCATCGACAAGGAGACGGCGACCGGAAAACTCGAGGAGCTGCTCAGCGCCGCCTGAGCTTCGTCCCCACAGTGCCGGCGGATTGCCGCCGGCACTGTCCGGGATCCACGGATCGTTGCCCGATGACCGACCCGTCTGTTTTCGCGGTCTTGCCGGAAGGTCGGCAAAATTGGGCCGTGGCCTCCATCTTTGGGCAAGTCGGCCGCTTGGCGGCGCTGCACGCTGCGCTTCATCCCCGCATCACCGCCTCCGACAATCTCGTCTACCTTGGTAACGTGTTGGGCCGAGGTGACGTTGCCGCGACCATCAACGAGCTGCTGCTCTTCCGTCGGTTGCTGATGGCGCGGCAACTGGATGAAACTGCCGGGGCCATCGTCTACTTGCGCGGTAGCCAGGAAGAGATGTGGCACAAGCTGCTGCAGATGCAATTCGCGCCCAATCCCGGAGAGGTACTCGAGTGGATGCTGGCGCAGGGCGTTGGCGCGACGCTCGAGGCCTATGCCGGCAGCATTGATGAAGGTCGTACTGCCGCCCGCCTTGGGTCGGTGGCGCTTTCGCGTTGGACCAACCAGTTGCGCGCCGCGGTGCGTGCCGCCGACGGTCACGACCAGCTTATCAGCGCGCTGCGCCGTGCCGCCTATACCCGCGACAACGCGTTGCTGTTCGTCAACGCCGGTGTCGATCCGCGCCGCCCCTTGTCGGCGCAGCGCGATACATTCTGGTGGGGTAGTCGCGAGTTTGAAATGTCCAGCGTGCCATACGATGGCTTCCGCCGTGTTGTCCGAGGGGCCGATCCGAAGCGTGCCGGCGCCGTCCTGCGAGGCGGAACAGCCTCGATCGACGGCGGGTGTGGGTTCGGCGGACCGCTGATCGCCGCTTGCTTCGACGCGACCGGCGAACTGGTCGATCTTATCGAGGCGTGAGCCGCATCCTGCGAGACCTGCAGCGGGTTATCTCCGGCGGGCAGACGGGCGTCGACCGCGCCGCACTCGACGTGGCGATGGAGCACGGCTTGGCGTGCGGCGGCTGGGTGCCGCGTGGCCGCCGTGCGGAGGACGGGCGGGTGCCCGCCATCTATCCGCTGCGCGAGACATCCAGCTTTGCCTATGTCGAGCGCACCCGCCTGAACGTGCGCGATGCCGATGCAACACTGATCCTCACCCGGGGCGACCCGATTGGCGGCACGGCGCTCACTGTTGTCCTCGCGGCCCGGCTGCGCCGGCCGCACCTGGTTGTCGATCTTCACAACGGGCCGAACGCAGCGGCGACCCGCGCCTGGCTGACGGCGTTGCGGGTGCGGGTGCTCAATGTCGCCGGCCCAAGGGAGAGCGGTGCGCCCGGCATCTATTCGGAGGCCCGCGACTTTCTCGACGCACTGCTGGACGAGCGTTGCCTTGACGGCTGATGCGGGCATCCCGTCGCTTGCCGGCAATGCCGCGTTTCGTTAAAACCGGCCGTGCCGTTCGAGATGTCGCGCGTATCCCGCAGACCCAAGCCGCAATCCGCTACCGGATTATGAGATTGTTTGGTCAGAGAAGGCGCGGTCGAGTCTGATCCGATGCTATGGGGGAGGACGACGGCTAATTTCATTGTCCGCCGCGGACTCGAGACATGGCTGTTCAACGAAAAAGCGCTTCTGCCGCTTGCCAGCGGGCCATCCGGAATTGATTAGCGGAAGCCGGAGAAAACAAATGAAAGTAGCCTTGGTGACAGGTTCCGTACCGCCGGCGACGTGCGGCGTCGGGGATTACACGATCCGCCTTGCCGAAGCGCTGCGGGAAATACAGATAGAATATGAAGTGGTAACGCAGGATAACTGGGGCATTAAAGAATACTTCAATCTTTCAAAAGAAATAAATAAAAGCCAATCAGATATCGTTCACATTCAATACCCTACCGTAGGTTACCGCACCGGCATGGCGCCACATATTTTGGCGATACTGTGTAGGAAGCCTGTCGTTACGACTCTTCATGAATTCAAGCATTCGAATTGGCTGCGTAAGATATCGTGCATACTTTTTTCGATTGGATCGAAGATTATAATTTTTACTAACGCGGAAGATCAACAAAATTTCAAACGTATATTCTCCGGCGCAGCAGCTAAAAGTACAATAATAAGAATAGGAAGCAATATTCCATGGCTAGATAAACGCAGAAATGATAAGAATAAAATCTGTTATTTTGGGATTATCAGACCAGATAAAGGACTTGAAGAATTTATTGAGCTGTCGCGACTAATACACAAGCGAAAAATGCAGTATAGCCTGGACGTTATAGGCACGCCCGCAGTTTCGAACATTAGATACTATAATGAGTTGCGCGAAAAAACGGCTTGCCTGCCAATTGAATGGAGCGTGAATTTTACTCCCGAACAAGTCGCGCTTCGGCTGCAGGAAGCAGCATGCGCTTATCTGCCCTTTCCTGGCGGCGCTTCCATCCGCCGGGGAAGCCTGATGGCTGTAATGGGAAACGGCGTTCCTGTGGTCACGACAGATGGACCTGACCGTCCGCCGGAGATGGCGAAAGCGATGCGGTTCGCATCGAACCCTGAGGAGGCGCTTTCCGTTATCGTCAGCCTGATGAACGACCCTGCACAGGCTGAGGCGATCGTGGCGGAAGCAAGGAAATGCCTGCTCAATTTTGCGTGGCCGAAGATTGCCGAAGACCACAAGACTGTCTACGATCGCGTGCTGGGGCTCGGTTGAGCGGTTGGGCTGCGCCTAGAAGATCCGGGAGCATGGGGCAAATTATGGAATTGACGCCGACAGGAATCGCCATTCTCGTCATCGCTGTCGTGACGATGCTGCGGGTAAAGACGGACTGCTTTATTTATTGACGTTCTTCGTGCCTTTTGCCTCGACTGCGATATTTAACATCACAGCGATGAAGTGCAGCGCCACACCTTATCGTATATTTGGCACACATGT
Source organism: Rhodospirillales bacterium (assembly GCA_016712375.1). Taxonomy (GTDB): domain Bacteria; phylum Pseudomonadota; class Alphaproteobacteria; order Rhodospirillales; family Defluviicoccaceae; genus Defluviicoccus. The sequence goes on along the minus strand of JADJRE010000004.1, from coordinate 285,491 downwards.
CTTCGATGCTGTACATAAGCAGCCAACGCTTGCTTCATCTCAGCTGTCGGTGACGCAGGTGCGCCAATACGAAAGCAGGCCGTAAAGGGTATTTTGCCAGGCAATCCGCGGGTGCCATCCCAGCGCCTCGGCAGCACGCTTTGGTGAACCCACGGCAGTCCGAACGTCGGTGCGCCGCACCTCCGAAACCTCCTCGATAACCTCCGCCCTGACCCCGGCAAGTTGCATCAGGTCGTGCAGAATGTCGCCGACGCGGCGCGCAACGCCGGAGCAGATGTTGACAGCGAAGCCGTCTTCCGGGCCGCTGATCGCCGCTAGGTAAGCGTCGATGACGTCGCGCACATCGAGAAAGTCCCGCCAGCGATCCAGCGCCCCGGTGTGAATGATCGGCTGCTGTACACCAGCCGCGATGCGCGCTACCTGCGCTGCAAACCGGGGAAGAACGAAGCGTTCGGTTTGGCCCGGACCTGTGTGATTGAACAAGCGCAGACGCACAACATGCAAGTCATGCAATGCCATCTCGCCCAGCGCGAGATCGGCGGCAGCCTTTGTCACCGCGTAGGGGTTGGCAGGCGCCAGCACTGTCGCTTCATGCGCTGGCTCACCGTTCAGAAACGACAGGCCATAGATTTCGCCGGACGACGCGTGGACAAGACGGCATGTCGGAACGACATCGCGAATCGCCTCGGCGACGTTCAGCGTTCCACCGAGGTTGATGTCCCAAACGGCACGCGCTTCCCCATACGACTGATCAACCGAAGCGAGCGCAGCGAGATGGATGCAGACGTCCGGCCGAAGGCGGCGGACGAGGTCACGTACCGCTTCGGCATCAGTGACGTCCAGATGGATGAGTTCGCTTCCCTCTGGTGGCGCCAAGCCAGTGCCGACGATCCTGCTGTTCGGGTAGTGCTTTGAAAGCGCCTCCAGCAGGAAGCCGCCGACGAATCCACTCGCTCCTGTAACGAGGATCGCCGCGACAGCGGGTGCTCCGCTCATTTCAGCCGCGACCGATGACGGGCCAAGTCCGCTTCGACCATTTCGGCGATCATCTCTTCCAGGCTGATGGTCGGCTCCCAACCCAGCTTCTCTTTCGCCTTGGAGGAGTCGCCAAGCAGTACATCCACCTCTGCCGGGCGCATCAGCGACGCGTCGACGGTGACGAAGTCGTTCATGTCAAGGCCGACGTGGGCGAAAGCAATCCGGCACATGTCGCGGACGGAGACCGTACGGCCGGTGGCGACGACGTAGTCGCTGGGCTTTTCCTGTTGCAGCATCAGCCACATAGCCCGCACATAATCACGCGCGTGCCCCCAGTCGCGCTTGGCATCCAGGTTGCCCAGCTGCAGCTTTGTTGCCAGCCCGAGCTTGATGCGGGCCGCGCCGTCGGTCACCCGGCGGGTAACGAACTCGATGCCGCGCAACGGACTCTCGTGATTGAACAGAATGCCGTTGGAGCAATGCATGCCGAAACTTTCCCGATAGTTCACGGTCATCCAATGCGCGTACAGTTTCGCGACAGCATAGGGGCTGCGCGGATAAAAAGGAGTGCGTTCGGTCTGCATCGGCTCTTGGATCAGTCCGAACATCTCCGATGAGCTCGCTTGGTAAAATCGCGCGTGCGGACAGCAGAAGCGCATCGCTTCCAGCATGTTGCTGACACCGAGGCCGGTCACCACGCCGGTCAGAAGCGGCTGGTTCCATGAAGATTTAACGAAGCTCTGAGCGCCCAGGTTGTAGATCTCGTCAGGATTGACGTCTTGGAGAATGCGGATCAGCGAGGAAAGATCGGTCAGATTGCCGTCGACGAGATTGATATGATCGAGAACCCCCAGCCAGCGCAGCCGTTCGCCAATGATATCCGAGGACGCTGAGCGACGGATCACACCGAACACTTCATAGCCATGTTCAAGTAATAGTTGAGACAAATATGCCCCATCTTGTCCGGTAATGCCGGTAATCAGCGCTTTAGTCATCCCTCAGACCTCATGTTTAATTGTCTTTTATGTTGGATTGATTGAGAGTCCATCGCGAGAATCTTGTGCAGTGCATAACTGGACGATCCCTAAATACCATTCGAGTTTTGATGAGGCAACGGTAAAGAGTTCACCAGATCTCGTTTCGCGCTAGAGGCTCCGATGATCGCGCGTCATGTGCATCGCGCCCGGATGCGGCGATTGACCTTGCCGCCTGATGCGCTACCTTCCCGCCGCCGGGTCCACCGATCTCTGCGTTTCCTACGTTCCGCCAATCCAGGAGGCTCGAATGTTAAACCCGTTGGGCAGCACGCATCCTCTGCGACCGATCTTCGTGATCGGAGCGGAACGGAGCGGCACGACGATGCTGGGCTCGATGATTGGCGCCCACTCTGATGTCCTCTGCCTGCCTGAGTCGAACTTCATCGCCGTCCACATGCCGACGTCCGATCCGAAGCGGCCGGTCGACAGTCGGCATATTTTGAAAATGTTTCGATCCCACTACAAGTTTCGAACGATGTGGCGCGGAGTGCGCGTCGATGATGCCTCTCTCGCCTCTGATACGTCAATTACGTTTCCTGGGCTTGTTGATTGGCTGGTCGAGCAATACGCGATTTCGGTAAACAAGACGTCGGTAACGTCTTGGCTTGATCACGCGCCGAATAATCTTCTTTACGTTCATCGACTAAACCAGCATTTCCCCAATTCGAAGTTTGTTCATATTATCCGCGATGGTCGAGCCTTCGCTAATTCAATGATTGCCGCCGACTGGGGGCCGAACGACGTGATTGATGCGGCGGAACGCTGGGTTTACTTCGTGGGCCTCGGCATGATCGCCATGAACTACCTGGGAGAAGGCAGGATCATGATGGTCAAGTACGAGGATGTTGTCACCAAGCCAGAAGAAAGCATGCAGGGCATCGCCCGCTTTCTTGAGCTGGATTTTCAGCCAGGAATGTGTTCTCCAACCGGCCTGAGTGTGCCGGGGTTTATCAAGAAGACGCACGCGCTTCTCGGTGCCAGCGTTGAGCCCAAGCGGTTGGATGCCTGGAAGCAAAAGCTGAAGCCGCGCGATATTGAAATTCTTGAATCGAAGATTGGCGACCTTCTACTAATTTTAGGCTATCAGAGAATAACTGACCTTGACGTGGCGCCAGCTTCCGACAACGAATACTATCTCCGCAAAACGCTAAGTGTGTCAAAGTCGATCCGGAACAAGCTAGCCCATTTCAAGCGGTACTATAGCAACTGATCAAGTGCACGCATCCGGCAGCAGGAGCCTGCAGACTTGGCGCCATCCGATGGCGTTGTGAGCGGAAACTCTCAGGCAAACCGAAGCCCGATCCTTGAATGTCCCCGGCGGCTTGCTTAGGCTCTCTCATCAGCGACGGGATGAACGGACCAGGACATGCGCAAGCGCTTTGAAGGGACCGACAGCTACGTCGCGACCGAGGATCTGATGGTGGCGGTAAATGCTGCGATCGCTCTGGAGCGGCCGCTGCTGATTAAGGGTGAACCCGGCACCGGCAAGACCATCCTCGCGCACGAGATCGCCGCGGCGCTGGGAGTGCCGCTGATTCAGTGGCACATCAAATCGACGACCAAGGCACAACAGGGCCTCTACGAGTACGACGCGGTGGCGCGGCTGCGCGACAGCCAGCTCGGCGAGGCGCGCGTCCACGACATCGCCAACTACATTGTCCGCGGCCGGCTATGGGAGGCGTTCACCTGCGACGTCCGGCCGGTGCTGCTGATCGACGAGGTGGACAAGGCGGATATCGAGTTCCCCAACGATCTGCTGCTCGAGCTCGACCGCATGGAGTTCCACGTCTACGAGACCAAGGAGACCATCCTTGCGCGAAACCGGCCGATCGTCGTTATCACCTCCAACAACGAAAAGGAACTGCCGGACGCCTTCCTGCGCCGCTGCTTTTTTCACTACATCCGCTTTCCAGACCGCGAAACGATGCAGCGCATTGTTGAAGTTCACTATCCCGGGATTCAGAAACGGCTGGTTCACGAGGCCCTGACCGTTTTCTTCGAGATGCGCGAGGTGCCGGGATTGAAGAAGAAGCCCTCGACGTCCGAGCTGCTCGACTGGATCAAATTGCTGATGATCGAGAACCTGCCGCCGGAGGTGTTGCGTGCCACCGACGCGCGGGCCCTGATCCCGCCGCTCCACGGGGCGCTGCTGAAGAACGAACAGGACGTGCATCTGTTCGAGCGTCTCGCCTTCATCAACCGGCGCGAAGGCCGCTAGCTCTCGTCAGGGTCGGGGAGAGGTCGTCGCCGATGGCTGACACGGGCGCCGACAGCAACTGGCCTTGGTTTGACTGGCTGTCGCAAGCGTGGGGTCTGACCTCTGCTTGGCTTCAGGCTAATCTCCTGCTGCCGCCCCTTCCGCATCTGTTGCCGCAACTCATCGCCATCCTCGGAACACTGGCTGCGGCGCGACTGTTCAGCCGCCGACTGGCGCCGCGCTTAGAGCAGTTACTTGCGGCACGATCCGCCGATCGGCAGCCACTGCTCATGCGGCTGAGGCCGGTCGCGTTTCCGCTGCTGTGGATGCTTTTTTTGTGGTTCGCCGTCGTAGCCTTCCATGAGGCTGCCGACCCTGCCAAGCTGGTCGAACTCACGCTTGGATTGTTGGCGGCTTGGGTCGGAGTAAGTCTGGCCGCCTCGTTCGTCGCATCGCTGTTCTGGTCGCGGGTGATCACCCTGGGAATTGTCCTGGTGGTGGCGCTGAAAGCCTTCGGTCTATGGACAGCGGTTCTCAGTATTCTCGATCAGATGGCTTTCACCGTCGGCACGGTGCGGGTTTCTGCGTTGGGCATCATCGAGGCGACGCTGATCCTCACCGCTTTCTGGTGGGCTGCCGGCATCTGCGCCCGTCGGTTGACGCTTTGGGCGAATCGAGTGCCCGGTCTGTCGCCTTCGGAACGGGTGCTGCTCGGCAAGCTTGCCCGCGTCCTGGCCTGGTCGGTGGCGGTGGTGGTGGCATTGCATGCCATTGGCATTAATTTGACGACGCTTGCCGTCTTCTCCGGAGCCGTCGGCTTGGGCATCGGCTTCGGCCTGCAGAAGGTGTTCTCCAATCTCATCAGCGGCGTGATCCTGCTGCTCGACCGGTCGGTGAAGCCGGGCGACGTCATCGCGGTCGGCGAGCACTACGGCTGGATCAACGCTCTCGGCGCCCGCTACGTCTCCGTCGTGACCCGAGACGGCATCGAACACCTGATCCCCAACGAGGACCTCATCAGTGATCGGGTGGAGAACTGGTCGCACAGCAACAACCTGCTGAGGCTGCACGCGCCAATCGGTGTGTCCTATGGCTCCGACCTCGATCGTGCCATGGCGCTCGCGATTCAGGCGGCGAGGGAGGTCGAGCGGGTACTGGCCGAACCACCGCCGCGCTGCCTGATCCTAGGGTTCGGCGACAGCGCCGTAGACCTCGACGTTCGCTTCTGGATCTCCGATCCGCGCGCGGGGTGCATAACGTGCGCAGCGAGGTGCTGAAGCGTATCTGGGATGCCTATCACGTCAACGGCATCGACCTGCCGTTTCCGCAGCGTGACCTGCACCTCAAAGCCGGCGAGGCGTTGCCGGTGAAGCTCATCGATGCGTCCTGACCCTCGTAAATTTTTGCTCGGGCAGCGGCGTCGGCTGCGCGGCAGGATGCGTTGCCGGGAGCGAGGCCGCCGCGTATGCTGGTTGCGGAAGCTGCCGCGCCGGCGGCGGTGCGACCCTCATTATGGGCCACTGAGCGCGTGTTCATCGATTTCTTCCTTGAGTTGAAGCAGGCGCGCCTTCCGGTGAGCCTGCGCGAATATTTGACGCTCGTGGAAGCGATGCGGCAGGGTCTGGCTGATTACTCGGTTGACGACTTCTATTATCTCAGCCGCTCGTGTCTGGTGAAGGACGAGACCAACCTCGACAAGTTCGACCGCGTCTTCGCCCATGTCTTCAAGGGCCTGGAAACGCCGGCCGACGCGGAGGAGATCCTTCAGATACCGGAGGAGTGGCTGAAGAAGCTGGCTGAACGCACGCTCACCGAAGAAGAAAAGGCGCTGGTCGAGAGCCTCGGAGGCTGGGAAAAGCTGATGGAGACCCTGGCCGAGAGGCTAAAGGAGCAGAAGGGCCGGCACCAGGGCGGCTCGAACTGGATCGGCACGGCGGGAACCTCGCCGTTCGGCGCCTACGGCTACAATCCGGAAGGCATCCGCATCGGCCAGGACGGTAATCGCAACTTCCGCGCCGTCAAGGTCTGGGACAAGCGCGAGTTCAAGAACCTGGACGCCGACGTCGAACTCGGCACCCGCAACATCAAGGTGGCGCTGCGCCGGCTGCGCCGCTTTGCCCGGCAGGGAGCGGCGACCGAGCTCGATCTGCCCGGCACCATCCGTTCCACCGCGAAGAAGGGCTGGCTCGACCTGGAGATGGTGCCGCAGCGGCACAATGCGGTGAAGGTGCTGCTGTTCCTCGACGTCGGCGGTTCAATGGATCCGCACGTGCAGGTTTGCGAAGAATTGTTCTCAGCGGCGCGCGCTGAGTTCAAGCACCTCGAATATTTCTACTTCCACAACTTTGTCTACGAGCGGCTGTGGCGTGACAACCGCCGCCGGCACAGTGACCCGACGCCGACCTGGGATGTGCTGCACACCTATCCGCACGACTACAAGGCAATTTTCGTCGGCGACGCATCGATGAGCCCCTACGAGATCGTCAACGAGGGCGGCTCGGTTGAGCACTGGAACGACGAGGCGGGGATCGCCTGGATGCGGCGGATCCTCGGCGTCTATTCGAAGGCGGTGTGGCTCAACCCCGCGCCGGAAGAGTGGTGGGAGTACACCCGTTCGACGCAGATGATCCGCCAGCTTTTCTCCGACCGGATGTTCCCGCTCACCCTCGACGGTCTCGACCGGGCGATGCGCTGCCTGGGGCGGTGAGGCAGGGCATCACCAGCCAGGTCACTCGTCGGCCCACCCGCCGTGGATATCGAGCCGGCCCGAGCGTTCGCGATGTATATTGCCGGTCTGGTTGCCGGCGGCGTCGTTAAAGACGAGGCTGGCGCTGCGTACCCCCTCGACGCGGTGCGTCAACCAGCCGTCGCCGACGTTCGCCATGGCCGTTCCCGGCCAAGCCGGTTCCGCCGCTGCCGGATCGGTGTCCCAGTAGTGCACGTAGACCGGCTCCGCCCAGCTGTCAGGCTTGCGGAATCGCAGGGCGAGGTGGACCGTCGCCGGGGCGGGTTGCGTCGCCACCGGAGCCGCAGTCTTGCGCGGCCGCTTTGCCAGCTTGGTTTCCGCTGAAGTGGCCGCGGGCGGCGGAGCCGCCGACGCAGCGGCCTGGGCGCTGTTCAGCTGCGCCCGCGTCGCGTCGAGTTCCGCCGACAGCTGCCCGATTTTCTGTTCAAGTGCCGCCGCTTCGGTGGCAAGCCGGCGATTCTCGTTGCGCACGGTATCGGCCTCGGCTGCCAAGGCTTGCACCTTCTTGCGCTCGGCTTCGGCCTCTCGGCCTAATTTTGCTGCGAGAGCCTTCGCGTCCTTTACCGCCGCCTCGCTTTTGTCCCGCAGCGCCGTGCTCTCGTCATGGCGGCGCTCCCCTTCGGCGACCGCCCTGGCCGCCGCCGCCTCCGCTGCCGACAATTGCTGCCGCAGTGCCTCGCTCTCCGCCTGCGCTGCCGCGCGCGCCTTGGCCGCCGCCGCCTCGGTTGCCGACAGTTTCTGCCGCAGTGCCTCGCTCTCCGCCTGCGCTGCCGCGCGCGCCGCCGATTCCCCACGCAGCCGCTTTTCCGCGTCGGCGGCGCTCACCTCCAGCTGGCGCGCCAGGTCGGCCCGCTCGGCTTCGGCTTCTCGCTGCCTCCGCTCCAACTCGCCCCTCAGCTCGTCGCGCTGCCGGCTCGTCTTTGCCAGTGCCGCCTCGCTGTCGGCGTGCGCCGCGCGTAGCTGCTCGAGTTCATTTGCCAACGCCATCCGCGTGTCGCCGTCGGCCGCAAACGGCTGCATCTGTTCGGCGCACGCGTTCATCAGCTTGAGCCAGCTGTCGACCCAGAAATAGGTGATGTACATCTGCCTCCTCCCTTGCTTTTCGTCGGTCGCCGCCCGGCCGGCGCATCCGTCGTGCACGCAGTCTATACCGGACGATTAGCGACTGCTCGTTCATCGAAGACAACTCAGGGATATCATGGCTTGTTCTGGTCGCCGCTTGACGTTGATCACGCCTGGGAAAGCACGCCCACCTCGAAGGCATCCGGAATGACCGTGTCGACCAGCATCGCCCGGATGGCCCCGGCAGCGTCTACCTTTCATCCATTGCCGTCATTCGTTGCGCAGCAGTGGCGCAGCCTTCTGTCCCAGCAGTCGCAAGGTGCCGGCGAAACCGGCTGCCAGTGTTAAGGCAACAGCAGCCGCCGCAGTCGAGACAGCCACGACGAAGTTCGGAACCCAGTCGAATTCCATCAACTGGGTGACCACCGCCCAGGCGACCACGCTTCCCAACAACACTGCGACGGCAGCAACCACCGATCCGAGCAGACCGTACTCGACCGCATAGATGCCGGCGATGCGCCGCCGGTTTGCTCCGAGGACCTTGAACATTACGGTCTCGCGGCGGCGGCGGCGGCGATCGGCGGCAATCGCACCGGCGAGCACGAGCATACCGGCTCCCACGGTCACGACCGCGGCCGCGCGCGCCCCAGCCAACCCGCTCCAGCAGACCCTCCACCGCGCGCAACGCGTCCCGGGTGCGAATTGCCGTGATGTTGTCGAAACGGCGGGTGACTGCCCGCTCGAGCCGTCCTCCACCTCGGCGGCGGCGTAGACGGCGGCGATGTGCGTGTGCGGCGCACCGGCCAGCGTACCCGGCGACAGGATCAGCGCGAAATCGAACGGTACCGCCCGCCAGTCGATCTCGCGCAAGGAAGCGATCTCAACGACCAGATCGCGTCCCAAAACATTCACCGTCAGCCGGTCGCCGATGCCGACGCCGAAGCCGCGCGCAAGACCTGCATCGAGCGAGACGAGCGGCGGTCCGGCATAATCTTCCGGCCACCAGTGGCCGCCGGTTATCCGCGCATCCTCGGGCGGCCTCGCCGCATATGTCAGGGCTCTGTCGCCGCGGATTGCCCAGGCAGCCTCGGGAGCGACGATCGCAACCTCGACCGGTACATCCTTGATGGCAACGATCCGCCCGCGCAGTGCCGGCACCCGGCGCAAATCCATGACGCCTTCCTGTGCCTTGACAAGCGCGTCGAAACCTTCCGCCTGATCGTCCTGGATATCGATGAAGAAGAACGCCGGCACCCGCTCCGGCAGACGCTCGTCGACTTGCGCGCTGATCGAGCCTTCGATCAGCGCTACAGCCACCAGCACTGTCAGCCCGGCACCCAGCGACATCATCACGCTGGTTGTCGGTGCACCGGGACGGATCAGGCCGCCGACGGCGAGACGCACCCCGGCGGAGCGCGGCCGTGGCAAGTGCCGGCATGTGGCAGTCACTGCCAGCGCGGCTACCCGCAGCACGATAAGGGTTAGAACCGTGCCAGCCACGAACCATGCGCCCGACGCGCGATCGTCGGCAGTAAGAATGCACAGCCCGCCGAGCGCCAGAGCGCAGAGGCTGGCGGCTGCAAGCGTTGCCCAACGGGGCCGGCCCCGTGACATCGCAACCGCTTGGCGGAACAGGCTGCCGGCCGACACTTCACGTGCACGGCTCAGCGGCAATACCGCGAATGTTACCGCGGTGAGCAGCCCAAGTGCCGCTGCCCGCAGCAGCGGCCCGGCCGCAAGTTCAGCTTCCACTGGTACGGGAAGCATCGCGGACAGCGCTGGCAAGATTGCCAAAGGCAGCAGCGCACCCACAACCAGGCCAATACCGGTGCCAAGTGCGGCGATCGACAGCACCTGCATCAGATAAACCCGTGTGATCAATCCGCCCGATGCGCCCACGCATTTGAGCGTGGCAATGGTTGCAACCTTGCGTTCCAGATAGCTGCTAACCGCCCCGGCCACCCCCAACCCGCCGATCAGCAGTGTCGCAACCGCGGCGAAGCCAAGAAACAACGTCAATCGCTCGACGAAGCGCTGTACACCGGGCGCCGCGTCGAAGGTCGAGCGGATCTGCCAGCCAGCTTGCGGGAAAGCGGCGCTGGCTGCCGCCGTGAATGCCGACACCGACGTGTCGGGTTGCAGCAGCAAACGCGTCTTCCAGCGCACCAGACTGCCCGGTTGTACCAGCCCCGTCTCCGGAAGCGCCGCCGCTGCGACGAGCAACCGGGGTCCGAAGCTCACGACGCTGGCCACCCGATCCGGCTCACGATCGATGACGCCGCGGATCGCGAACCGCGCCCCACCGACCTTCACCACGTCGCCCTCGCGGAGACCGAGCTTTGCCAGCAGCCCGGGCTCTGCAAGCGCTCCCCAGTCGCCGCCGCGCTTCTCCAGCCGCACCGGCAGCTGTACCGCGTCACCGCCGCCGACCTCGCGCGTCTGCATTCGGCCCAGCAGCGGGTACGCGCCGTCTACCGCCTTCAGCTCGACCAAAGTGCGAATATCGCCGCCGTCGGGGCCCGCCATGGCCCGCATCTCGACAACTTCCGAACGCGCTGCGGAGTTCTCGTGCAGCCACGCCTTCTCCGCATCCGAGGGCGGCCGCTGCACGAGTTGCAGCTCGACGTCGCCGCCGAGCAGCAATCGCGCGTCCCGCTGCAGAGCATCCTCGATGGCATGGCCGACGCTGCCGACGGCGGCTATTGCCGGCACGCCTAATGCTATCGCGGCGACAAAGACACGGAAATCCTGCAGCCCGCCGCGCAGCTCACGGCGCGCGAGCCGGAGCGCGAGGCCCCAGGAGCCGAAGCTCAAAGCGCCGCCTGAGCGCGCGTGACTTCGCGAGGCGATGCCCGGTCGCCGATGATGGCACCGTCCTTTAGCTCCACGATCCGTTCACATCGGGCGGCCAGCGCCGGATCGTGGGTGATCAGCAGCAGCGTCGTCGCGCGCCTCCGTTGCAGGTCGAACAGCAGGTCAATGATCTCGGCGCCGGTCGCACCGTCCAGGTTGCCGGTAGGCTCGTCGGCGAGTAGCAACGTCGGTTCAGGGGCGAAGGCACGCGCGAGCGCCACCCGTTGCTGCTCGCCGCCCGACAGCTGTGAGGGATAATGATGCAGCCGATGGCCGAGTCCGACCGCCACCAGCGCCGCCTCCGCCCGCGAGAACGCGTCATTACCGCCGGCAAGCTCGATCGGCAGCGCGGCGTTCTCGATTGCGGTCATCGTCGGCACCAAATGAAAATTCTGGAAGACGATGCCAACGTGAGCACGGCGGAAGTCAGCCAGTCCGTCTTCGTTCAGTTGGGTGATTTCCATGCCGGCGGCCTTCACACTGCCTTCCGTCGCCTCTTCCAAGCCAGCGATCACCATCAGCAGACTGGTCTTGCCAGAGCCGGAGGGGCCGACAAGACCGATCGTCTCGCCCTGCTCGACGGCAAGATCGATACCGCGCAGGATGTGAACAAGACCGCCGGCAGAGCCGAGGCGCAAATGAACGCCTCGCATCTCAATGGCCGGTACGGGGTGCAACGATGATGTCTGAGCAGGCGAAAGTGCGATCGACATGGCGAGAAGATGATGATCCTTCGCAGCTCAAGGGGCAGCGGGTTCCTTCGCCATATGGACCGTCGCGACGGCTTGTCAACGCGATGCTGGGGGTTCTCCTGCTGGTGCTGAGTGGCGCAGCGACTGTCGGCGCGGCCGAACCACCACCGCCGCCACGGCTGTTGCTGCTGGGGGACAGTCTTCTCGCAGGCTACGGTCTGCCGCGTTCTGATGCCTTTCCGGCAAGGCTGGCGGCGGCGCTCAAAGTTGAAGGCATCCCGGCCACTCTCGTCGAGGCCGGTGTTTCCGGCGACACCACCGCCGGCGGACTGGCGCGGCTGCCGTGGGTGCTTGGCCCGAGTGCTGCGCAGCAGCCGGACGCGGTGCTTGTCGAACTCGGCGGTAACGACATGCTGCGCGGCTTCCCGCCGAATATCACCGAGGCCAATCTCGATCGAATCCTGACGATCCTCGGTGAGCGTCGCATCCCGGTCCTGCTCGCGGGTATGCGTGCCGCGCCAAATCTGGGAGCCGACTACGTCAACGCCTTCGATGCGATCTTTCCGCGGCTGGCGGAAAAACACAACGTGGCGCTTTACCCGTTCTTCCTCGACGGCGTTGCAGGTAACCCCGATCTCAACCAGTCGGACGGCATCCATCCAAATGCCGCGGGCGTGACGGTGATCGTTGAACGCATCCTGCCGAGCGTTCGGACGCTGCTCAATCGCGCCGTTACGGCTGCTGCCCGGCCAGACTGAGCCTTAGCGAGGAAAGGAAGGTGCAATGACCACGATGACATGGAGGATGGCCGTGGAAGCGGCGGCGGACACGCTTGGAGAAATGCTGATGGCAATCGCCGATGGGCGGGCCGAACCCGGGTGCGAGGAGATGGCGGCATCGGTGCTGCGCGCCGGGCTCGTCGTATTGTTGCAAGGGGCCCCGGAGCCAGGGCGCGTCGACGAGGTAGGGCGCGTGCTTTGGGGCAGGCTGCATAGTGGCGATGATGTTTCATGGGCGGCGCTGACGCCGATCGAGAAGACGTTCTGGCTGGATCTGGCCGCAACTGCAACCATAACCGCTGACGCCGCCCTGCTCGCAGATAGTGGAAAGCAAATTCAGTAGCGCCTACGCCAAGGCCGTCGACCTGACGGCAAGGCAAAGAAGGCCAGCGTGAGATCGCGCCAGGTGCTCGCACAGCCGGAGGGAGGGGAAGATGGGAACGACCCGGTTTGTGGCGCCAGGATTCAGTGAGACTATCCGCCTGCAGGCAGCGCAGCGGCAGGGGCGGACGCTGTTGGCGATTGCCCTGGAGCACGGCATTCCGATCCTGTTTAACTGCGAAGCCGGCGGCTGCGGAGCCTGCATCGTGCACGTCGAATCGGGTGACCGCGGCGTCGACCTTGAACTGACTTTCGAGGAGGAGTTTCTGCTGCGCGCGATGGGAAAGCTGGAAGACGGTTTGGAGGCCAATGCTGTCGACGGCCAGCGCCGCTTCCGGCTCGCTTGCCAATACGTCGTTGGCAACGAGGACATTATCGTCGATTTCACCAATGAGCTTGGGGGTGCCTGAGCCGGGAATGTCCGAGGCGCGGAAGATGCTGCGCCAGGTTTTCGGCTTCGACGGCTTTCGGCCGGGGCAGGAAGAGGTGATCAGCGCCGTTCTTGCCGGGGAAGACGTGCTGGCAGTTATGCCGACGGGTAGCGGCAAATCGCTTTGCTATCAGCTGCCGACGCTGGTGCGCAGCGGGCTGACCGTTGTCGTCTCACCACTTATAGCGCTGATGCGAGATCAGGTCGGTCAATTGCGCGCGCTAGGGGTCGAGGCGGCAAGCCTGAACTCGGCAAACGATATACACGAGAACGCCCGCGTCTGCCAGGCGCTGCGTGAGCGCCGCCTTCGCCTGCTTTACGCCGCCCCCGAAAGGCTGGTGCGGCAAGAAACAATTGGGCTGCTACGCCAGGCCGGCGCGGCACTGCTGGCGATTGACGAGGCCCATTGCGTCTCGCAATGGGGCCACGACTTCCGTCCTGAGTACCTGGCGTTGGGCGGCGTACGGAGCGCATTGGGCGGGTTACAAACGCTGGCGCTGACCGCCACGGCTGACGCACCAACGCGCGGCGACATCACCCTGAAGCTGTTTCAGGCGGCGCCACGCACCTTCGTCCGCTCCTTCGACCGCCCCAACCTGCGGCTGGCGATGCAGCCGAAAGCGAACTCCCGCCGGCAAGTCGAGGATTTCGTCGCAATACACAGGGGACTTAGCGGGATCGTCTACTGCGCCTCGCGCAAGCGCACCAAAACCCTGGCGGCCCTGCTGCGCGGTGCCGGCCACCGGGCGCTCAGCTATCACGCCGGCATGGAGCAGGCGGCGCGCAGCCAGTCGCAGGATATCTTCCTGCAGGAAGATGGCGTTGTGATCGCCGCCACGGTCGCCTTCGGCATGGGCATCGACAAGCCGGATGTCCGCTTCGTCTGCCACGCTGACCTGCCGCAAAGTATCGAAGCCTATTACCAGGAAATTGGTCGCGCCGGCCGCGACGGCCTGCCGGCCGATACGCTCACCCTCTACGGGCTTGACGACATGCGCCTGCGCCGTTCGCAGATCGAGGAAAGCGACGCGCCGGAGGAGCGCAAGCGTATCGAGCGAAGCCGTTTTTCCGCGCTCGTGGCGTTGTGCGAAGCCCCCCGCTGCCGCCGCCAGACGCTGCTCGGTTACTTTGGCGAGATGGCCGCGCAGTGCGGCACCTGCGATTTATGCGAAGGCGGTGCCGAAACCTTCGACGGCACGATAGAGGCGCAGAAAGCGATGTCTGCGGTACTGCGCACAGGCGAGCGGTTCGGCACCGAGCACCTGGTTCGGCTGCTGACGGGTGCCGACGATGAGGCACTGCGTCGCTGGGGGCACGACGCGCTGCCGACGTTTGGCGTGGGCGGCGATCGAGGCGCCGACGACTGGCGCTCGATCTTCCGCCAACTCTATGCCGCCGGGTTGATCTCGCTGGAGATCATCGATCACGGTCGCTGGCGGGTCACCGACGCCGGAAGGCGCGTGTTGCGCGGCGAGGAACAGATCCATCTGCGCAAGGACACCCTCCGACCGCGGGCAAAGCGCCGCGGCCGGTCCCCAGCGGCGGCTGCCGCCGGGCTTCCCGGACCCTCCGACGGAGTGTTGTTGACGGCACTGAAGGCCCTGCGACTCGAGCTTGCGCGAGCGCAGGGGCAGCCGGCGTTCGTTGTCTTCGGCGACAGGACGCTGCTGGAGATGGCGAACCTCAAGCCGACCACTTCCGCTCAACTGCGCGAGGTTTACGGCGTCGGTCAGGCGAAACTCGATCGTTACGGCGAGGCGTTCCTCGACGTCGTCCGCCGCCACCTTGCCGCGGGCTGAATGCTAATCACCGCCGGCCGTGTGCCACTAAAAATGCTTGAGGATAACAAACGAGCAACATAGGGCTGCGCCGATCGCAGTGATTGTGCAGCTGTGGAGCGTGTTATCATTTTTTTGGTTTATCAGGTACCGAGGTCGAGGCATGGACGCGCAGATGCAGCCATCGTCGCAGGACGTCACTACCAGCATGTGGCGCTACGGAATGTCGCTTTGGCGGGCATTGGACCGCGAACGCCTGGAGTTCTTTGATCCATTCCGTATTGCCGCCCAGATCGGGTTCCGCGCTGCCCGCCATCATCCGCCAAGCGCGGAAACCAGCTGGCACCTTATGCAGTACAACGCTGGCCTTCTGAACAGGGCGTGGCTGGCCAACCAGGAGCAGTTGACGAGCTATGCGCTCGAAGAGGGCGCCAAGGGTTGGAACGCCTGGTTCAACACGCTTCTCGGCACCCCCGGTGAAACGATCGAGCAGTTCGCCGAACGGCAAGCCGACGTTATGGACGCCGTCGCCAACTTCAACAGGCAGATCGAGCGGGTCCGCGACGACTTTGGTTTTCAGTTCAGAAGCGCAGATTACAAGCTGGTCCACGAGACGAGCTGCTTTCTCATGTATCAGGTGGTGCCGCTCGACAAGTCGGTCAAAGTACGCCGCGACTTGAAGCCGATGCTGCTGGTACCGCCCTACATGCTGGGCGTGCACATCCTTGCCTTCCTGCCGCACGAGAAGAAGAGCTACGCACACGCCTTCGCCGATGCCGGCATTCCCACCTACGTCCGGGTCGTCAAGGACATTTGGGAAAACGAGAAAGTGCAGACGATGACGCCGGAGGACGACTGTCTGCAGACGCGCGAGCTGTGCGCCGTCCTGATGGAGAAGCACGGCCAGAAGGTGACGCTGAACGGGACCTGTCAGGGTGGATACATCTCGCTGATGAACATCCTCTCCGGCCGCCTCCGGAACGTTTGCGACACGCTGATCAGTAACGTCACCCCGGTCGACGGTACGTTCAGCGCGGCGATTAGCAACGTGCCGCGAATGGGACACGATTTTGTTCTCTCACAATTGCCGAACGGAAACTTCGTCGCGAATGGCTATCTGCTGAGTCTCGGTATGCGGCTAACCGCCCTCGACCACGAGACGCCGCTGGTTCAAGTGCTGAATCAGGCGCGCCTGGAAGAGCGGGGCGGCTTGGCGCAGTCCCGTTCCACGGCGGCACTATTCCGATGGCTGCGCAAGGAGCGGGTGCATCTACCGCCCGCGATCGCCGAGATGAGCTCGATCACGTTCGAGCAACCCGTCGCTGCCGATGGCACGCTGCCGGTCCGGCTTTTCGGCCAACCGCTGATGATCGGCGACTTGGCGGCCCTGAACATCCGCTGGTATCAAGACTACGCAGTGAAAGACGATCTCGTCACCCCGGCCTGCGCGACGGCCGGGAACCGCCTCGTCGAAGCCTCCGGTCTCCTGGAATCGGTGCCATTCCCCGGCGGGCATGTCGCCATCCTGACCAGCCCTTACAATCCGAAGGCGCCGGTAAACGGGCGCTTCGTCGCGCCAAATGGCTGCGTCAGCCGGGGTCCGGTGCTGTTTCAGTTGGAGATTGGCGAACGACCGAAGCTGAACGGCCCCGCGTGACGTCGGCCGCCAAGGCCCCTCAGGGCGCGGCGAGACAGCCGACATAGGACGGGCCATCGGCGCGCTGCAGCATCGCCTCCCGGCCCTTGTTCCAGAAGATCGTACGCTCGTCTCCGTAGCGGGCTCCAGATGCGGAAATCAGCCGCGGCAGATCGTAGTCGCGATCGTCTACCCGCAACCGCACGCTGTCGTCGGACGTGTAAAATGTCGCGAGTAGAACGGCGCCGTTAGCGCAGTGAAAAGCGACTGATCGCGCGGGCGGGACATTCTCCCCGGCGCAGCAGACGAGCGCCAGCGCGAGCAGAGGCAGAGTGACCGCTGAGCGCGGTGTCATGCACCCTCGCCGAGGCAACACCGTTTCGTCATGCGTCCTCACCCAGGGTGCGGAAGGCGATCACCCGCCCGAGCAGGAAGCCGGCGAAAGCGGACAAGATCGGCAGCGCACCAATCGACGCCAGCCAGGCGAAGAAGGTGATGGCAGCACCAAGCCGCAGGACGTACAGACCCTTCCCCAGCCACGCCGGGGCGCCTTCTGGCAACCCCCCATTCAATCGCATCGACATGTAGTAGCCGAACCCCACGATGAGGCCGAGCGCCGCATAGGAGACGGCCGTCTCCAGGTCGGCTCCGAGAAAGCCCGATTCGCCGCCCATCGCTGTCGTTCCGCCTTTCCTTAATCCCCCTGATTCGGCAGCTTAAGTGCGCGGCCGCGAGCGGTCAAACTCCCTGATCTGATGCAGCGCAAAACCGCGAGATCGCCTGCCGGCGGCCGCCGTTCAAAATTAATCTTTTGAAATTAAAGTTATATTAGCAAATTTGTTGCGAAAATATCACCTGCAGAAATCGAGTTTGCTGCAATGCAGCACGGGCCTTGATCGGAATGAGAAATAAAATAACTCTAGATGCATCGCCGTGGCCAACGATGCTGCGGCCCGCGCAACAAGGAAGGCGCGAGGGAGGATCCGTTACGAGGGCGTGCAACCCTAGTTGCGAGGTAGGCAACGACATGTACGGACCTGACGTTGAGACGACCCGGCACGCGAGTGCCGACGCGTTAACCACTGAGAGTTTACCTATGACCCGTCAAGACATCGATCGCAGCGTCGCGCGCGCCCACCAGCTGCGCGCCCAGCACTTGGCTGCATGGGGTCAGAGAGTCGCGCGGACTTGGGGAAGTCTGTTCCGCCGCCCCGGCCGCTTGCTGCCCCCTCACACGCAGTCTCAGGACCGGATGGTGCATTCCGTCCAGCTTTGACGCCGTGCACTGCTGACGCGGCATAGTCTTGAAGCGGGGGGATCGGCGAGAGCCGGTCCCTCTCTTCATATCGGGGACATTAGCCACGTCCGGGCGACGTGCTCCCATAGCATCGCCGCGGCGAAGGCTAAGAGAATGGCGCCGGTTCCCTGACCGATCGCCCGTTGAACAACTGGCCGCACCAGCCAACGCCGTGCGAAATCAGCTCCCAGCACCAGCCCGGTCTGCCAGGCGACGTTTATCATCAACAGAATCGCCGAGAGAATCGCTACCTGACGTGCCACATGTCCCCGGCCCGTATCGATGAAATTCGGATACAGCGCCAAGAACAGCACGATCACCTTCGGATTGAGCACGTTGCAGAGCAGCGCGTCCCGGCAGGCGCGGCCGACGGTCACCACCTGGGCGGCGCCGACCACCAGCCGGCCGCCGCTACGGAAGCCCTGCACGCCAAGCCAGGCGAGGTAGCACGCGCCCGTAACCGCCAACGTCTTGAACAGGAATGGCGACGCCGCGATCAGCGTCGAGACCCCGGCTGCCGCCAGCGCGGTATGCACGCCCAGCCCGAGCTGTACGCCCGAAACCGCGGCGAATCCCGCTCCCCGCCCCGAAGTTAAAGCAGCGCGCAGGATCAGCATGGTGTCGGGGCCGGGCGAGACGACAATCGCTGTCGCCGCCAGCGCGAAGGTGCCGAGCAGCGCGAAATCGGGGAGCATGACAACTTCAGCGAGGCGGTTCAGTTCGGCAGGCAGCCTACAGGTCGCGATGGCGCTCCGGCTACGCCTTTCGCGGCCCCAGCATGTCCTGCGGGCGCACCCAGTCATCGAACTGCTCCGCTGTAAGCAGGCCGAGTGCGATACCCGCCTCTTTCAGCGTCGTGCCATCGGCGTGCGCCTTCTTGGCGATCTTCGCCGCCGCATCGTAGCCGAGGTGCGGGTTCAGCGCCGTGACGAGCATCAACGAGCGCTGCATCAAATCGGCAATACGCTCGCGGTTTGCCCCGATGCCGGCGATGCAGTTCCGCGTGAAACTGGCCGACGCGTCGGCTAGCAGCCGGATCGACTGCAGCAGGTTGTAGATCAGTACTGGCTTGAACACATTCAGCTCGAAGTGACCGGAAGCGCCGGCGATAGTGATCGTCACATGGTTGCCGAATACCTGCGTGCAGACCATGGTCAGCGCTTCGCACTGGGTTGGATTGACCTTGCCCGGCATGATCGACGAACCCGGCTCATTCGCCGGCAGCGTCAGTTCTCCCAGACCGGAGCGCGGTCCGGATCCGAGAAAGCGGATGTCGTTGGCGATCTTGTTCAGCGAGGCGGCCACCACGTTCAACGCGCCCGATGCCTCGATGATTGCATCGTTGGCCGCCAGGGCTTCGAAATGATTCGGCGCCGGCACAAACGACAACCCGGTCAACTGTACCAGCTCGGCAGCGAACACCTCGGCGAACCTTTCGTGCGCGTTCAATCCGGTGCCGACGGCCGTCCCGCCCTGCGCCAGTTCCAGCAGCCTTGGCAGCGTCGCCTCAACCCGTGCGATGCCGTTGCGCACTTGCTGAGCGTAGCCCGAGAATTCCTGACCGAGAGTGAGCGGCGTCGCATCCTGTGTGTGGGTGCGGCCGATCTTGACGATGTCGGCGAAGGCTGTCGCCTTCTCATCCAACGCATCCAGCAGCACTTGCAGGGCCGGAAGCAGCCGACCATTGATCTCCCCCGCCGCGGCGATGTGCATTGCCGTCGGGAAGGAATCGTTGGAGGATTGCCCGCGGTTGACGTGGTCGTTCGCATGCACCAGCCGGTTCATGCCGATCGGGCCGCCCAGCATTTCACTAGCCCGGTTGGCGATCACCTCGTTGGCGTTCATGTTGGTCTGCGTTCCTGAGCCGGTTTGCCAGACCACCAACGGAAAGTGATCGCCGAGCTCACCGGCGATGACCTCATCGGCAGCGGCGGCAATTGCCTGTCCGATACGTTGGTCGAGTTCGCCAAGCACCATGTTCGCCAACGCTGCCGCCTTCTTCTGCAGGCCAAGCGCCCCGATGAGAGGTTCCGGCATGCATTCGCTGCCAATGCGGAAGTTCTGCAGGCTGCGCTGTGTCTGCGCTCCCCAATAGCGGTCGGCAGGGACCTCGATCTCGCCCATGCTGTCTTGCTCGATGCGGGTAGCAGCTATCTCGACCATCCCGTGCCCTCCGTGCTTCCCGCTGATGTGAGGTCGTGCCAACCGGCAGTCGAGCAGTTCCCGCAGGGGCGATCAGCGGTGGCGATCGCCAATCTCCTTCAAGAACAGCACAAGGCGCGCCAACGCCTCCTCGCGATTCTGTTGCTCGGTGCGTCCCGAAGCGGCTCGCGGCCGAAATCCGTGATCGCCGTCCGGAAGCCAGTGGAACGAGATGCCTGGCGCCAACGGATATGTCGAAACCTCGCTCATCGGACCCAATGGATCGCGGGTTCCCTGCAGGATCAGGGTCGGCGTGCGTAACGCCTGCAGGTGCGCAATCCGCAGCTTCTGCTGCTGCCCGGGCGGGTGGAACGGATAGCCGAGGCAAACGAGGCCACGAACTCCTGCGGCATCGGCGATCATGCTTGCGATCCGGCCGCCCAGCGACTTCCCACCGATCACCAGCCGTGGCGGATCGAGCCGGTCGACGACGCTCTGCCAAGTGTCGAGCAACACGTTCGGCCGGTCCGGCGGCCGTCGCGGGCCATCGCTGCGCCGCGCCGCCATATAGGGAAACTCAAATCGCACAACGCGGTGGCCGGCAGCCACTACGCCTTGCGCAAAAAACTCCATGAACGGGCTGTCCATCGGCGCCCCGGCACCATGCGCCAGGGCCAGCGTCAGCGGCGCTTCGGGTGGACCCTGCGCAAACAGTTCCGGCGCCACGCTCCTCTCCTTCACTCCGCATCATCGTTGCGACACATCGACAACAATCCGCTATATCAGGATGGGAGACCGGTGGCGCCAGGGCCGCGCGGGCGACGGGGAGGCCTGAACCATGCCAATGACCGAAAACAGCATTCTCGGCTTGGGACCGCACGGCTTTCACCGAGTGGCTTACTTCGAGTGGGGTGACCCAAAGAACCCGCGGGTGCTGATCTGCGTGCACGGCCTGACCCGCCGCGGCCGCGACTTCGACCACTTCGCTCGCGCCATGGAAGACAGATACCGGGTCGTCTGTGTCGATTTGCCCGGTCGTGGCAGCAGCGACTGGCTACCCCTCGCCGCTGGATATCAGCCGGCCACCTACATTCAGGACATGGCGGCGCTGATCGCCCGCCTGGGAGTCGAGCAAGTCGACTGGCTGGGCGTCTCCCTCGGTGGCCTCATGGGGATGATGTTGGCCGCTCAACCCAAGACACCGATCCGCAAGCTCGTCGTCGACGATATCGGCGGCTATGTCGGCGTCGAGGCGCTGCAGCGCATCGCGAGCTATGTCGGCCAGGATCCGATTTTCCCAGACCGGGAGGGGCTGGAAGCCTACATGCGGGAGGTCAACGTCGGCTACGGCCCGCTCACCGATGCGCAGTGGGCGCACATCATCGAGCACGGACATCGCGTCGACGAAACCGGACAGTGGCGTCAGCATTACGATCCGAAGTTGGCCGAACCGTTCAAGGCGGGCTTCTCCGAGCCGGTCTCGCTGTGGCCGCTATGGGACGCAATCGCATCCCGTGTGCTGATCCTGCGCGGCGCGCTGTCGGAGATCCTCACCCGGGAGACCGCCGACGAAATGGTCGCGCGCAAGCCGGGCACGACGTTGATTGAATTCCAAGGTGTGGGTCACGCGCCGATGCTGATGGCCGACGACCAGGTCACCGCGGTGCGCGATTGGCTCGGCTAAAAGGCTGCGCCTTCCCGAGCCACACTACTGTGCCGGGAAGTAGAATGAATTCTCCACTGTCCGACCGCGCGGGACGTTAAGCCGCCTGGTCACGGTCGATCCTCCGCTGGTGGCCGTGACGGTATATCCACCTGGCGGAACCTGCGCCAGCAGCCGCGGGCCCTGAGATGTCGCCTCGAGGACGGCTTGTCCTTCCTGGTTCTGGATGATCACCACGACATCCGCCAGATACTCGCCGGATCCCTCGACGGCAAACAGCAGCCTGAGATTGTAGTTGCCCTCGATCTTCCGCAGCGCCAGCGACTCGTCGAAGCCGATGCCGCCGGAAACCCAATTGATACCGCCAGGCGTCGTTTGCGGCTCCAGGGCGGACTGCGCCGCCGCTACGCCTACGAAGCCGGCGACGATGGCCGCCGAAAGCAGGCCGCTCAGCCATGTCCTGCGCATCATTGTTCCATCCCTCGCGCTGGGTCCCGCAATTGCCGCTTGCGCGAGTATATCACAACGGGGATGCGCTGCCTTGCCACAACGCGGCGGATGCATCGGCCTATGACGCGTCGCCGGAACTGGTGCCGCAGGAGGGATTTGAACCCCCGACCCGCGCATTACGAATGCGCTGCTCTACCCCTGAGCTACTGCGGCCGGCTCGTCTCGTTCCGCGCGCCGGCGGTGGACCGGCGATCGATTAAGATGTACCCGCGCGCTTCGGGAGCGTCAACCAACGCTCGGAAGCCGGTTCTCACGATGCGCCTTCACGCCCGCGACGGCAGCGCCTCGCCGGTCGGCGTCAGCGCCTCCGGCGCCTCCGGCATCTGCGGCACCGGGGACGACATGCTGGGCGCGTGCTCGTCGCCGGTGGCGCGCATCAGCCAGATGCGGGCGCGAGACAGATCCCCGTGCTCCGCCTCCTCCAGTTCCGCCATCAGCCGGCATACACGCGGCGTCGCGTTCTCGCCCGCCACCGATTCCAGGTTAGAGCGAGCCTCGCCCCACAGCCGCGCCTCCAAGGCCGCCACCGCGATGGTGATGCGGCTCTCGATGTGATCCGGGTTGTAGGTCGCAAGACGCTGCGCCGCCTTGACTTTGGCCAGCGCATCATAGGCGCGCCGGGCATCCCAGTAGAGATCGGCCAGATCCGGATCCGGCCGGGCTACCCAGGCCTTTTCGATCACCTCAGCGGCCCGGCCGTGCCGGCCGGCGGCAATCAGCAGCCGCGCATAGCGCGCTGCCGCCGCCGGATATCCCGGGTCGGCCTGGTAAGCCCTCTTGGCCAGCGACAGAGCGGTATCGCCAGGACCAGCCTCGCTCTGGCGCAGCAGGATCTCGGCGCGCTCGCGCGGCAGATCCGTCGCCGGTAACAGCTGCAGCGCCGTCTGCTGCTTCAGCGTCGCCTCGGCGTCGGCCCAGTGGCCGGCGCGCTTTTGCAGATCATACAGCGTCGCCACCACCCACCCGCTCTTCGGATTAAGGCGGTAGGCCCGTTCGGCCAGCCGCAGGGCTTCCTCCCAGTCCTGCCGCTTCATCGCCTGCGACAGCAGTCCGCGCACGCCGAGGAATTCGGTATCGCTGCGCTCGCGCATGGCGGCGAAGAAACGTTGTGCTGCCTGATCGTCGCCCTGCAACTGCGCCGCCTGCGCCGACAGCAGCATTGTCAACGGCCGGCCGTCGAGCAGCGCCTCGGCGCGGCGCGCCTGGCGGCGGGCGGTTTCGGCGTCACCAGCAGCGACCGCCACCAGCCCGCGGCTGAGCGCCTCATAACCGAGCCGCTGCCGGCGTTCATCACGTCCGCGCCCAAGCATCCGTGGGGCCCGCCGCAACGCCCACCAGCCGCGATACAGCAGCGCCGCGAGACCCATCAGCAGCAGCAGCGCCGCGATGAAGATGCCGATGGAGGTGTCGATCCGCCAATCATTCCAGGTGAGCGCAATCGCCCCCGGAGCTTCGGTCAGCGTCGCCGCGACCCACGCGGCGACGCCGAGGACGAGGGCGAGCAAAATCCAGCGCAGCATCGGCTTCAGCCCCTCGCCGCCGACAGCCGGGCGATCGCTCGTTGCTGAAGTGTCGCCAGCGAGCGTTCCGCCTGCAGCCGGGTGCGGGCGAGTTCCAGCCAGTCCGCGGCTGCTTGCGCCGGCGCGCCGCTCAGTTCCTGTAATGCAGCGACCGCCGTCGCCAGATCACCGCCGGTGAGGGCGATCTCAGCCCGCGCCAGAATGCTGTCGACACCGCCGCCCGGTATCGCCGACGCTCCGGTCCGCCGAATGTTGACCAGTGAGGCCAGGCGATCGACCACCTTGTCGGTCCAGCCGTCGCCGGCGGTTACCGGCTCGGCGCGAGACACCGCGTCAGCTGTCTCCGGGAACCGGGCCCGCAAGGCTGCCAGCGTCGGGATGCCGGAGGCGGCGTGCGCCTCCAGGTCGGCAGCGGCCTGTGCAATCTCCGGATCGTCGCCACCCAGCGCACGGACGGCCGCCAGCTGCCGAACAAAGCTGCCACCTCCATCCACCGCCTGTGCCAGCTGACCGACGCCGAGAACCGTCGTTGATAGCTTCGAGGCAGCGTCGCGCGCCGATGCCGTCGTCACCTCAAGCGAGCGCACCTGCTGCGCCAGGCTGGTGGCATTCGCCGCCTGGCTCTCCAGCCGCGCGATCCGCTCAGCAAGCTGCGAGGTCAGCTCGGTGTCGCCCTGCTGTGCCCGTTGGGACAGTTCCTCGACCGACTGCCGGAGCTGCCCTATGGTGTTTTCCAGCATGTCGAGCCTGGGCGCGATCGCCGTCACCTGCTTGCGCAGCTGCGCCTCACGCGCATCCAGGTCGTCGAGTGCGGTATCGACCTCCTGCTGCGGATCGACCATGGGGACTTGCGCCGCCTGCTGCTGCCGCGGCTCGAAGTATCCGAACCACGCGGCGGCGCCGCCCGCCGCAATGACCGCCAACGCGATGAGCGCCCAGATCAGTGGCCCAGGGCCGCGCTTTGTCGTCTCCGGCCGGTTGGCGGAAGGTGGACCGGGCGGCGGCTTCGAAGGCCGCGAGCCGCCGGCGGCAGCCACGTCCTCCCTCGAAGATCCCCAGGGATCGGCTCGGGGAGGCGCAGACCCGCTATCCGGCGGCGGTGGCGCAGGCGGCTCTGGTGTTGCCGCCGCCACACTGGCCTCGGGTCGCTGGTCTTTGTTGTCGTCGCTGTTCATGCCACCGGTCCCGACATCCCTGGTTCGGCTGTTGAATAGCAGAGTACCCACGAATTCGCCGCTGGACGAGAGCGAATCCATCGCAACCAAACGCTCGCCTGAATCTGGGCTCGGCATAGATGCGGTGGCCGCTGCGACCACAGCGTCGAGCAGCGATGCCTGCGTTGGCACGGCAGCGATGAACACTCGCCGCCAGGGCAAGTTGGCGGCCGCATTGGCGACCGCCGCGCTCAGACTGAACAGGTCCAGCGCGGCGGCTGCGTTAGCCAGCCCAGCGGAAGCCAGGAGCCGCGCGAGCGTAGCGGCGGTACGTGGCGAAAACACCAAGACACCGTCCAGCTTCCCCTCGTGGATCAAAGCCGTCGTTCCGTGGGATAAAGCCTCGGCAGTGTGTGCCCGGTACAGCACGGCGCGCCGGCATTCGAAGCCGCTCGTTGCAAGTGCGCTCGCCAGATCGCCGGCCAGATCGCCGGCCGCGACATGCAGTAGTGCCCCCGCGGCTGGATGCAGCCGCTGTCGTGCCAGCTCGGCCAGCGCCGTAACGTCACCAGAGGCGCTCTCGATGTGGGTGAAGCCGGCCGCGCGCGCCGCCCGCGCCGTTGCCTCTCCCACCGCAAGCAGCGGCAGCGAGCGTTCCGCATTACGGGCCGAAAAGGCGCGCACGCCGTTGGCGCTGGTCGCTAGAACCGCTTGCACGCCATCCAGGTTCAACGGCGGCCCGTCGATAAATTCGATTGCAAGGAGCGGCTCGACGAGGACGGCATGACCCTGGGCACGCAGCGCCGTGGCGAGTTCCGCCGCATCCTCTGCCGGCCGGGTCACCCACAGCGATAGCGGCCGTTCCGCCACGGGAGCCGTCATCCTGCGAAAAATCCGACGCCGGCCCGGTCGCGTAGTTCGCGGCCCAAGTCTTCGCCCATCGCTCGCCCCTCGGAGATCCCGCCAGAACGAAAGCCTTCCAGTACCCGCGAGCCATCAGGCGAAGCTACCAGCCCGCGCAGGTCCATCGTCCCTCCGCCGATGTGTTGCGCAAGCCCGCCAATCGGCGTCCTGCAGGACCCGTCGAGAACCGCCAGCATCGCCCGTTCCGTCGTTACTTCGCGTGCGGCCTGCGCATCGTCGATCGTTGCCAGAAGCGTTCGAACCGCAACGTCGTCGGTGCGGCACGTAACACCGATTGCCCCTTGCCCCACTGCTGGTAGCATCTCCTCGGGGTCAAGCATCGTGCCGATGTGGTCGAGTCCGAGCCGGCGCAAGCCAGCCTTCGCCAGCAGGGTCGCCGTGACCACTCCTTCGGCAACGCGCGAGAGGCGCGTGTGCACATTGCCGCGCAGCAGTGCTACCTCGAGGTCGGGCCGCCGGGCCAGGATCTGGGCCTGGCGCCGCGGCGAGGAAGTTCCGACCACCCCGCCCGCCGGCAGATCGGCCAGACGCGGCACGGCGGCGATCAGCACGTCGCGGGGATCCTCACGGGGCAGGACCGCGGCCAGTACAATGCCATCCGGCAACCAAGTTGGCAGGTCCTTTATCGAGTGCACCGCGATGTCGATGCGCCCGGCCAGCATCGCCTCGTCAATTTCCTTGCTGAACAAACCCTTGCCACCGACCTCGGCGAGCGGCCGGTCAAGCACTCGATCACCGGTGGTGCGAATGACCTCGATCGATAACCGGGACCGGTCGGCTAACGCCGCATCGCTACCCGCGAGGCGGGCGCGCACCAGCTCCGTCTGCGCCAGCGCCAGCGGGCTGCCGCGGGTCCCGATGCGAATGGGCTGGTCCGGATTGAGCGACGACAACAGCATCTCCGTGGCGATCTCCGAACGGCAAAGGTACTGTGCCGGCACGTTTTGCGGAAGGCTTTCGCGGTGATTGTCCTCGGTATCGAGACTAGTTGTGACGAAACGGCGGCGGCGGTGGTCTCCGCCGACCGGCACATCCGCGCTGACCTGGTGCTGTCGCAGGAAGACGAGCACAGGCCGTTTGGCGGCGTGGTCCCCGAGGTGGCGGCGCGCGCGCATCTGCTGCACCTTGACGGGCTGGTCGCGCGGGCGATGCAAGCGGCCGGCGTTGCGTTCGCCGATCTCGCCGGAGTGGCAGCCACCGGAGGGCCAGGGCTGATCGGCGGCGTCATCGTTGGAGTGATGACCGGCAAGGCGATCGCCGCGGTGCATGGTTTGCCGTTCCTCGCCATTAACCACCTGGAAGGTCATGCACTTTCGGCACGATTGAGTGATGGCGTGGCTTTTCCTTATCTGCTGCTGCTGGTCTCCGGCGGCCATTGCCAACTTCTCGTGGTGGAGGGGGTAGCGCGCTACCGGCGGCTGGGCACGACGATGGACGACGCGCTGGGCGAGGCCTTCGACAAGGTGGCGAAGATGTTGGGGTTGGGATATCCCGGCGGCCCGGCGGTGGAGAGGGCTGCGCTTTGCGGCGACCCGCGCCGCTTTGCTCTGCCACGGCCGATGCTGGGTCGGCCGGGCTGCCATTTCTCGTTCTCGGGGCTGAAGACGGCCGTACGCCAGGCAGCGGAAGGGATACCCCCGGAAGGAGAAGCGCGCGCCGGCGCAGTCGCCGATCTATGCGCTTCGTTTCAAGCAGCGGCCGCCGAGTCGCTTATCGATCGAACGCGCCACGCGCTCACCGCCTTCCGCTCCCTGTATCAGGAGACACCCACCGTGGTTGTCGCCGGCGGCGTTGCGGCAAACGGCTACCTCCGGGAGCGCCTCACCGCTCTGGCGAAAGCCGAGCATGCCCGGCTGGTGGCGCCACCCTTGAGTTTGTGCACCGACAACGCGGCGATGATCGCCTGGGCCGGGATCGAGCGGCTGCAGCTCGGGCTGACGGACGGCCTGGATTTCGCGCCGCGGCCTCGCTGGCCTCTTGACCCGGGCGCGCCGCCCGTTGGTTACGCGGGGTCAAGGCTTAAGTTATTACCCGTGGGACATTCTTCGGCATCCCGGCTCTTGCGGTCATTCCTCTTCATTCCGATCTAACAGGTGGATCCACGCATCCTGCTATGATTTATCGGAACACCGACGAATGGACGAGAAACGCAACTGGATGCGGAGGAGGGAGGGCGGCATCGGTGCCGCTCTTCTCGCGATCATCGCGACCAGCGGTTGCGCACTGCAACCCGACCAGCCCGCAGCCTTCGATCGGTCTGACTTTAGTGGCACCGGCGACAAGATGGCTGCCTGCATGCAGTATGCTTCAGAAAGCTACTGCGAACGCGAAATCTGGGGCGGCAACGAGCAGTAAGAGACGACGGCGACCTCAGTGCGCTTCGTCCCAGCTGTGTCCCAGGCCCGTATCGACAACGAGCGGCACATCGAGCTGAGCAACGCTCTCCATCAGCGTCTTCATCAGCGCGCGCGTCTCCTCCGCTTCCGCTGCTGGCACTTCGAATAAAAGTTCGTCGTGCACCTGAAGCAGCATCCGCGCGGACAGGCCGGCCCGGCGTAGCGCGTCCGGGACGCGGATCATTGCCCGCTTGATGATGTCGGCGGCGCCACCCTGGATCGGAGCGTTGATCGCCGCCCGCTCAGCAAAATTGCGAACTGCCGGGACCTTTTCGTTTATCCCTTTCACCCAGCAGCGCCGGCCGAACAGCGTCGTCACCCAGCCCTGGCGGCGCGCCTGCTCTTTCGTTCGATCCATGTACGCTCGAATGCCAGGATAGCGCGCGAAATAGGCATCGATGTAGACGCCGGCCTCGCCGCGCGAGATGCCGAGCTGGCGGGCGAGGCCGAAGGCCGAGATGCCGTAAATGATGCCGAAGTTGATGGCCTTTGCCTTTCGGCGGATCATCGGGTCCATGCCTTCGATCGGCACCCCGAAGACTTGGCTCGCCGTCATGGCGTGAATGTCGCGGCCCTCGGCAAAGGCCTCCTTGAGTGGGCCAATGTCGGCCACATGCGCCAGCAGCCGCAGCTCGATCTGCGAGTAGTCCCCTCCGTGCGGACCGGAATGTTCTGCAGGTTTGGATCAGAAGACGACAGCCGGCCAGTGCCGGCGACCGCCTGCTGATAGCTGGTGTGTACCCTACCGGTTTGAGGGTTGATCTGCCCAACCAGCGCGTCGGCGTAGGTGCTCTTGAGCTTCGCGAGTTGTCGCCAGTCTAGGACCTTCTGCGGCAACGCGTGACCTTCGGCGGCAAGGTTCTCCAGCACGTCGGCGCCTGTGGCATAAGCGCCGGTCTTGCCCTTCTTGCCTGCTCCGAGCCCCAGTTCGTCGAACAGCACTTCACCCAGCTGCTTCGGCGAGCCGATGTTGAACCGGCGTCCGGCGAGTTCGTGGACCTCTGCCTCCAGCACGCTCAGTCGTTCGGCAAATTCGCCACTGAGCCGACGCAGCGCCGCCTCGTCGACACAGATGCCATCGCGCTCCATCGCCGCCAGTACCGCTATCAGCGGTCGCTCCAAGGTCTCGTAGACAGTGACGAGCCGCTCCGCCAGCAGCCTCGGCTTCAGCGCTCGCCACAGCCGCAACGTCACGTCGGCGTCCTCGGCGGCATAGCGCAACGCTTCGTCGAGTGGCACCCGGTCGAAGGTGATCTGGGTCTTGCCACTGCCAGCGACGTCGCGAAACTTCACCGTCTGGAGTGCCAGGTGCAAAGCTGCCAGTTCGTCCATTCCGTGCCCATGCAGCCCGCCTTCCAGCACGTAGGAGAGCAGCATGGTATCGTCGACCGGCGCCACCGCAATCCCGTGCCGCGCGAAGACATGGGCGTCGAACTTGATGTTCTGGCCGATCTTGAGGACAGCGTCGTCCTCCAACAAGGACTTCAGCAGCGCCATCGCCTCGCCGCAGGGGATCTGCCTGGGGGCCGGCTGGAGAATGTCGGAAGCACAGTGGCCGAGCGGCACGTAGCAAGCCCGACCCGGCGCCAGTGCCAGCGATAGCCCGCATATCTCTGCCTGGAAAGGATCCAGCGAGGTGGTCTCTGTATCCAGCGCGACATAGCCTTGCGAGCGGGCCGCCTCTACCCAGCGCAGCAGGTCCACCGCGTCCTGCACCGCTTCGTAGTTTGCTTCGACCGCGTGAGGTACCGGTTCCGGCATCGCCGCGGCTGCCGGCCCAACGTCGCGGGGAGCAGCCGCGGTCGCTGCGACAGCTTCCGGCGCCAGAGTGCCGCGGCTTTGCAGACGGGCGATCACCGAGCGGAACGCCTGCTCCTGCAGGAAGGCCAACAACTGCGGACCGTCCGGCGGCCGCTTGGCCAGTTCCGATAACGGCGCAGGTAGAGGCACGTCGTCGCGCAGCCGCACGAGGTCGCGGGAGAGCCGCGCATTCTGTGCGTACGTCAGCAGCGCGTCGCGCCGCTTCGGCTGGCGGATTTCGTGTGCGCGACCTAGCAGCGCATCGAGATCACCAAACTGTGCAATCAGCTGCGCCGCTGTCTTTACCCCAATGCCGGGGATGCCCGGTACATTATCAGTGGTGTCGCCGGCAAGCGCCTGAACGTCGATGACCCTCTCCGGACCAACGCCGAATTTTTCCCTCACCTCGTCCGGACCGATCGACCGGCTGTTGACGGGGTCAAACATCGCCACGCCTGGACGGATCAGCTGCATCAGGTCCTTGTCCGACGAGACGATGGTCACCTCGGCGCCGATCTCGCTCGCTTCCCTTGCATAGCTCGCGATCAGATCGTCGGCCTCCCAGCCCTCGCTCTCGATGCAGGCAACGTTGAAGGCGCGCACCGCGCCGCGGATCAATGGGAATTGCGGCAGCAGTTCGTCCGGCGGTGGGGGCCGATGCGCCTTGTAATCGGCGTAGAGGTCGTTGCGGAAGGTGCGCCGTCCGGCGTCAAAGATTACCGCCAAATGGTCGGCGTCGGTGTCCTGCAGCAGCCTCACCAGCATGTTGACGAAGCCGAGAACGGCATTGACCGGCGTTCCGTCCGGCCGGGTGAGCGGCGGCAGCTTGTGAAAGGCACGGAAGATAAAGCCGGAGCCGTCGATCAGGTAGACGTGGCGGGCCGACGCCGGAGCGACCGGGAGGACCTCTGCGTTCGGCTTATCGGCGACTTCGCTCAGTGGCCTTGCGCCGGCTGGGCGCCTTCAGCCAACACGAAGCGGCGCGAGCAGTAGGGACAGGCGATCTCGCCATCGCGCTCGATGCGCAGATAAACCAGCGGATGGCCAAGCGCGCCGCCACCACCGTCGCAGCCGACAACGGGGCTGTCGACGATGAACGTTTCTTCGTCGGTAATCGTATTAACGTCAGGCATGGCCGGAGCATTGACCTTATGAACAGCCGGATGATAGCGATTGCCGACGGACAATCAACGTTTACCGCACTCGCCAGCCGGACGTCGAGGTATGGCGAGCGACGGTAGCCAGGAGCTGATGACAGAGCAGGCATCGAATTACGCGGTCGAGACGAGCGCGCTTGTCAAGACCTATGCGGGGCGCAACGGGCAGCCTTCGGTTCACGCGCTGAACGGCATCGACCTGAAGGTGCCGAAGGGAGCCTTTTTCGGTCTGTTGGGACCGAATGGTGCCGGTAAGTCGACGTTGATCAACGTCCTCGCCGGTCTTGTCGTGCGAAGCAGCGGAACGGCTCGCATCTGGGGCTTTGATATCGATCGCGACATGCGCGCGGCACGACGAGCGATTGGCGTCGTCCCGCAGGAACTCAATCTTGATCCGTTCTTCACTCCCCGCGAGTTGCTGGAGTTGCAGGCCGGTCTTTACGGCGTGCCGAAAGCCCGGCGACGCACCGACGCCATCCTTGAGGCGGTCGGCCTTACCCGGCAGTCGGACGCTTATGCGCGCAGCTTGTCGGGCGGCATGCGCCGGCGCCTGCTGGTCGCGAAGGCAATGGTCCACGCTCCCCCGATTCTGGTCCTGGATGAGCCGACCGCCGGGGTCGATGTGGAGCTGCGTCGGCACCTGTGGGCATACGTGCGCGAGCTGAACCGGGCGGGAACGACGATCTTGCTGACGACGCACTATCTGGAGGAAGCGCAGGCGCTGTGCGACCGCATCGCCATTATCGATCACGGCCAGATGATCGCCTGCGACACCACGGACGCGCTGCTGCGGCGGATCGACTCGAAGACGATGACGATCACCCTCGACCGGACATTGACGACCGTGCCGGAGACGCTGGCGACGCGTTTCCATGCGCAACTGGTGGCGCCCGCACGACTTTCGTTTCGTTATGCGCCGAGCCAGGTGCACGGGGGCGAGATCCTAGCGGCTATCGCGGCGGCGGATCTCGGCGTCGTCGAAATCACCACCCGCGAGACCGAGTTGGAGGACATCTTCCTGGCGCTCACCGGCAGACGCACGGCGCCAGCCGATGAGCAAGCGGAGCGGCCAGCAGCGGTGCCGCTGAACGGCCCGGTAAGCGGATCAGCCGAGGGGCTGGGGTGAAACCGACCCGTCTGTTGGCGGCGGTGGCCGGTGGATTACTTCTGGTGCTGGCGTGCGCACCGGTGCGGGCACCCGCGGGACCGCAAGTGGCAGCCCCTGCGCTGCAGGAAGACGTGCTGTTGGCACCGGATGGTAGTCGGCTGCCAATGCGGAGTTGGCTGCCGGAGAGTGGGCCGGCTGACGCGGTTGTCATAGCCCTGCACGGCTTCAACGACTACTCCAATTTTTTTGACGGTGCGGGGCAGTTTCTTGCCCACCGGGCGATCGCTTCCTACGCCTATGACCAGCGTGGCTTTGGCGCCTCGCCGAGCCGCGGGCTGTGGCCTGGCACCGACGCACTGACGGCCGATCTGCGGGCAGCTATCGCGGCGGTGCGGGCGCTGCACCCCGGAGCGCCGCTCTACCTGTTCGGGGAGAGCATGGGCGGTGCCGTGGTGATGGCGCTGATGGCTGAACCGCGACCCCCTGCCGTCGATGGCGTCATCCTGTCGGCGCCGGCGGTTTGGGGCCGCAGCTCGATGCCGTGGTATCAGACGATGGCGCTGTGGATGGCGGTGCATACGTTCCCGGGCAGCCGCCTCAGCGGCGCCGGCCTTGGCATCCAGGCATCCGATAACATCGAGATGCTGAGGGCGCTCGGACACGATCCGATGGTGATCAAGGGAACCCGGGTCGACGCCGTTTGGGGCCTCGTCAACCTGATGGATCAGGCGATGGCGGCGGCGCCAGTGCTCGACGGTCGGATGCTGATCCTCTACGGGGAGCGCGATCAGTTGATCCCCGCCGGCGCGATGGCCGAGATGCTGGCACGGCTGCCTGGCGAGGGTGCGGGACAGCGTCGCTTCGCGCTGTACGGAGACGGCTGGCACATGCTCACCCGCGATCTGCAAGCGGAGACGGTCTGGCGGGACATCGATGGCTGGATTGCCGATCCTGATGCGCCGCTGTCATCGGGCGCGGACAGGCGCGGTGCGGCAGGCGCCTGCCGGGGCCGCACCATATGTGCCGCCGACACCTTTGTCCCCTCCTAGGCACAGCCGGACGGCGTTGATCCGAGAATGGTCGCGAGCGGCGCGTCGAAGCGACCTAATCGGCAATTCAACCCCAGCGAAGCAAGAGCGCCTTCACGAGAGTGAACCAACCCCGCTCTCAGTTCCCAATGCGCGCCTTAGTTAACCAGCCCTCATCCTGCTGCGGCTCCCCCGAGCTTTTCCAAACCTGCCCTCTTTAACAAATTTTTCAGGGTTTGGTGTTTCCTTAAGCAAAGCCGAAGAAGCGCCGACGGCGCCGATGGTGTGAGTGCCCCGTGGGCTGAGACCGCCTGTGCAGGCGACCGCTACGCGGTCACTCAGTCTGCCCAATGATCGCCATGTTTGGCCGATAATCAAGAAAGCGCTGGCTATGGGAACCAGCCGACGTAGCGCGCAAATTAGAAAAATAGGATGTACGCGTTATTCATCACCATGGTGCGGGATAATAGAAATCAAATCGCAAATCTGGAGAGAATTTATGAACGCTGTGAAAAAGATGATTTACTATTGTTGTATGTCGCCATCGGCCGCTCGTATATGCTTGATCGGCATTTTGTGCCTCGGATTATCGGCGCTCGCCTTCGATAGCGCCCACGCGGCTGAACGAGGACGGGTCCGTGTACAGAACGGTACCGTAATGAGCGACCGCAACACCATCCTCCGCGGCGCCTCGATGGCCGTCATGTACGGCCCAGGCAACTCTAAAAACCTGGGTCATTGGAGGCACCTGAACGTCGACCTCGGGCTTAATGCCGTTCGCCTTGGAGTAAAGACCGGACAAATAGGGCGGAGCGTGGCGCAGCAGATTCCCACAATCGACGCCGCCGTTAATTCCGCTGCTAGTAATAATATGTATGTCATGATAAATAATTCGATACAGCCTGGCCGCTATGATCGCGACCAGCTGCGTGAGTTTTGGAGTGTCGTTGCCCCGCGGTATAAAAATCGGACCCATGTCATCTATGAGATGACGAATGAACCTGTGAGCGGCGGCCCACACTGGGGTGACGCCTCACATTACACTGATAAAGTCAGGTCTGACTTGAAGTTTATCTATGATATCATGCGTACTGGTGCACCAGATACGCATATCGCGTTGTTCACAGCGCCTAACCTTTATCCGGATTGTAATACATACGCGGCAATGGTCGCGAAAATGCCGGGCATTGACTGGTCGAAAACATCAGTAGGGTTCCACCATTATCAGGGCACTCATAAGTTTGGAGAGGCCGGACTGAATTGTTTGCGCGGGAAATACCCTCTCCTTATGACTGAGACGAATTATTGAACAATTCGAGCGTCTCTAACCTCAGAGACGCACTAAACATCTACGAAAAGAACCGCTTGAGTTGGTTCTCACTCGACGGAAAGCAAAGCAGCGGTATGTACCGGCTGCAGAACGAGATTCTGCCAAGCCTCAGAAAAGCAGGTTACACGTGGAACATTGAGAATTAGACGAACCGGGATTCACTCGACCCACACGTTGAAAGCTCCACATCATCGCCCCGACGTTATTTAGATTAAGCGGTCAATAAAGCCGTCGTCGCGATAAACTGCGGTTCGGCAGCGCCAAGCGTCAGGGGCAGATCGCTTCCCCTGCCCGCATCGCTGCTGGTGGTGATGTCCATGTGCAGGTCAGCGACGCCAAGTTGGGAGAAGCAGGCCACTGTTCTTGACCGATCTGGCGTCGCTGTGGCACCGTGAGCGTGGTTGTCGTGCACTCGGTCGGAAATTCTTCTTCGAAAGCACTCGTAGCTCAGTGGATAGAGCGCTGCCCTCCGGAGGCAGAGGTCACAGGTTCGAATCCTGTCGAGTGCGCCAGCGCGCCACCGCGCCGATCGCTCTCTTCCTCCGGGTGATCCTTGGGTGCAAGCGCTGGAAGCGAGTGACGGACAAAGCCGGCGAGCTTGATGTACGGACGAAGATGAGCGGTTGGGGCTGTCCAAACGAGATCAAGGGCAAGTGCATGCGGATGAAAGGTCGTGATTGCGACCCGGGAATGAAGGGCTGCGTGTTGTACGGCCGCTTTGTCTTCAGCAATCCGGTCAAGAACCCGCCGCCGAAGCGCACGGCGCTGTCCACCGACCGGCCTGCAGGGCCCAAGGCCGATAGCGAGTCAAACTGATCGCGCAAGAACGTGCGACGCCGACGCACCCACGGAGGTGGCGGCGACGATCGTCACGGCCGTTCGATCTCCTCCCGCAGGATTTCCAGCGCCAGCCATTCTTCCTCGGCGACCCGCAGGTCGCTTTCCGCGGCGGCAAGTTCCGCCGAGCGGCGGGCAAATTCCGTACGGTCGCGGGCATAAAGTGCCGGATCGGACAGCGCCTTGTGCAGCGCGGCCAGCGTCGCATGCAAAGCCTCGATGCGATCGGGTAAGGTGCGCAGAGCCTGCTGCTGCTTGAAGCTCAGGCGACGACGCGGCGACTGGCCGGGGGTTGGTGCAGCAACGATCGCCTCCACGGGTTGCGGGACCGGATCAACCGAGGGAAGGTTTCTCCCCTCTATTGCGCGGCCCCGCTGCGCCAGCATGTCGGTGTAGCCGCCAGCATATTCCTGCCAGCGGCCATCGCCCTCGGAGACAATGACGGAAGTCGATACCCGGTCTAGGAAATCGCGGTCGTGGCTGACCAGCAAAACTGTTCCCGGATGCTCCGCCAGCAACTCCTGCAGCAGGTCGAGCGTTTCGAGATCGAGGTCGTTGGTCGGCTCGTCGAGCACCAGCAGGTTGGCCGGCGTCGCCAGCGCCCGCGCCAGGACCAGCCGGCCGCGCTCGCCACCGGACAATGCGGAAACCGGCGTGCGCGCCTGCTCCGGAGCGAACAGGAAGTCCTTCATGTAGCCATGCACATGACGGGCCTCATCACCGACAAAAACAGTGTCGCCACGCCCGCCGGTGAGCGTTTCCGCCAGCGTCGCCGCCGGGTCGAGGACCGCTCGCCGCTGGTCCAGCGTTACCGTCACCAAGCCGGTACCGAGCGTGACGCGTCCTGCGTCGGGTGGCAAAGCGCCGGTCAGCAGGCGCAGCAGTGTCGTCTTGCCGGCGCCGTTCGGTCCGATGATCCCGACTCGGTCGCCGCGCAGGATCCGGGTGGAGAAATCGCTGACGATCGCGGCTCCGCTCCAGCTCTTGCTCACCCTCTCGGCAGCGATCACCAGCACGCCGGACGTCTCGCCTTCCGCCGCCGCCATCTTGACCCGTCCGGGCGCACCGACCCACGCGCGACGCTGCTGGCGAAGGGCGTGCAGTTCGCCCAGCCGGCGGACGTTGCGCTTGCGCCGGGCGGTGACGCCGTAACGCAACCAGCTCTCCTCTCTCACGATCTTGCGGCCGAGCTTGTGCGCGTCAGCTTCCTCCTGCGCCAGCACCTCGTCACGCCACGCCTCGAACTCGGCGAATCCGCGTTCGAGGCGCCGCGCCGCGCCGCGATCAAGCCAGACCATGGCGCGCGACAGCGACTCGAGAAAGCGGCGGTCGTGACTGATCAGCACCAGCGCCGACCGCGAATCCGCCAGCTCCGCCTCCAGCCAGGCGATCGCCGGCAGGTCGAGGTGGTTGGTCGGCTCGTCCAGCAGCAGGATATCGGGCGAAGGCGCCAGCACCCGTGCCAGCGCCGCCCGCCGCGCCTCGCCGCCGGAAAGCGTGCGCGCGTCCTCGTCCCCACGCAGACCCAGCTTTTCGAGCAGCAAGCGCGCGCGGTAGGGATCATCGCCCGGGGCCAGGCCACCCTCGACGTAATCCAGCGGCGTCGCGTACCCTGAAAGTTCCGGTTCCTGCGGCAGGTAGCGCACCGTCGTTCCCGGCTGCACGAACCGGCTGCCGCCGTCCGCCTCCAGCAGCCCGGCAGCAATCTTCAATAGGCTCGACTTCCCAGAGCCGTTGCGCCCAATCAACGCCAGGCGCTCGCCAGCGCCGACCGACAGCGTCGCCCCCTGCAAAACCGGCGCGCCGCCGAAAGTCAGGCGGATGTTCTGTAACAGGAGGAGCGGAGCGGGCGGCATGAGCGGGTGGCAGTCTAAATTGCAGAGGGGGCAGGCGCCGCGCAAACAGCCGCAGGCGCTGGCGCGCGTCAAGGGACTTATGCGCTCCCCGCCTTTTGCGGATTCAGGCTCCTGACCCGCGACGCTACCCGCTACCGCGGCTACTTCCCCAAGGTCGAGCTGATCAGCCCTGACGCCGAAGGTTAGTCACGGTCAGCGTCGCTTGCGCCGCGGCGCGTCGACGCGTATAAGCGGCGCTTCTCGCGACGTTCTGCAGAGCGGTCCGGCTAAAAGGGCATGCCCAGCCGCTGCGGCGTCGTCACTGGCTCCAGGTAGCCGGTATATTCGGCAAGAAAGGTCATGAAATGCCCAAGATGAAGAACAAGTCGGCGGCGAAGAAGCGCTTCCGATTCACCGGCACGGGGAAAATCCGTGCCAACGTCGCGTGCAAGCGGCACAACCTGCGCAAGCGGCCGCAGAAGATGAAGCGCCAGGCGCGCGGCACCTTCATTCTGCCCGATGACGCGACGGTCGTCGCCGTAAAGTACTTTCCATACAGGTAGGGAGACGCACGCATGGCACGTGTCAAGCGGGGCGTCACCGCGCATGCCCGCCACAAGAAGGTGCTGGAAAAGGCGAAGGGCTATCGCGGCCGTTCGTCTACATCGTTTCGTATTGCGTTGGAGAAGGTCGAGAAGGCGCAACAATATGCCTATCGCGACCGTCGCAACCGCAAGCGGACATTCCGGGCACTGTGGATCCAGCGGATCAATGCCGCCGTTCGCGAGCACGGGCTAACCTACTCGCGGTTTATGGACGGGCTGAACAAGGCCGGCATCACCGTCGATCGCAAGATGCTGGCGGACATCGCGGTTAAGGAGCCAGCGTCGTTCGCCGCCCTCGTTCAGCATTCTCAGGACGCGC
The DNA here is from genome assembly GCA_016712375.1 of Rhodospirillales bacterium. Classification (GTDB taxonomy): domain Bacteria; phylum Pseudomonadota; class Alphaproteobacteria; order Rhodospirillales; family Defluviicoccaceae; genus Defluviicoccus. The sequence continues at coordinate 247,297 of JADJRE010000004.1, read as the reverse complement.
TGACGCCGGCTCAGGCGTAAGCAGATCCGGATACCGCCGATCAGGGATCTCGATGCAGGACGTGGACGCCGTGCGTGGCGAGCTGTTGGCGCGGGTCGAGGCCGCCGATCTCGACGGTCTTGAGCGGCTGCGCGTCGCTGAGCTCGGCAAGAAAGGCCGCATCACCGCCCTGATGAAGGACCTGGCTGGGCTCGATCCGGACGCCCGGCGGCTGCGCGGCGCGGCTTTGAACGCGTTGAAGGAGGAGGTCGCCAACGCACTGGAGCGACGGCGGACGGCACTCGCCGACGCGGCGATCGATGCGCGGCTGGATGGAGAGCGGGTCGATCTCAGCCTGCCGGTCCGGCCGGAGCGGCCCGGCCGCATTCACCCGATCAGCCAGACCATCGACGAGGTGGTGGCGATCTTCGGCGAGATGGGCTTTGCCTTCGCCGAGGGGCCCGATATCGAGGACGACTGGACCAACTTCGGCGCGCTGAACATTCCTCCCGAGCATCCGGCACGTCAGGAGATGGACACCTTCTACCTGCCCGGCGAACGCGACGGCCGGCGGTTGGTGCTGCGCACTCACACCTCGCCGGTGCAGGTGCGCACCATGCTGAACCAGCAACCGCCGATCCGCATCATCGCGCCCGGCCGCACTTACCGCTCGGATTACGATGCGACACACTCGCCGATGTTTCACCAGGTGGAAGGCCTGGTGATCGACCGCGATCTGCACATGGGTCATCTGAAGGGCTGCCTGAGCGACTTTCTGCGCGCCTATTTCGCCGCCGAGGATCTGCCGGTGCGCTTCCGGCCCAGCTACTTCCCGTTCACCGAGCCCTCGGCGGAGGTGGACATCGGCTGCGCGCGCGAGGGTGGAACCCTGCGCATCGGTCCAGGCCGTGACTGGCTGGAGATCCTCGGCTGCGGCATGGTCAATCCAGTGGTGCTGCAAAACTGCGGCATCGATCCGTCGCAATGGCAAGGTTTTGCCTTCGGCATGGGACTGGAGCGCATTGGCATGCTCAAGTACGGCATCCCCGACCTGCGCACCTTCTTTGAATCCGACCTGCGCTGGCTCAGGCACTATGGATTTGCGGCGCTCGACCAGCCGTCGCTGGTGACAGGGCTTTAGTTTCGATGAAGTTCACCCTGTCCTGGCTGAAGCGACATTTGGATACCGAGGCTGGTCTCGACGAGATCACCGCCCGGCTGCCGATGATCGGCCTTGAGGTGGAGAGCGTCCAGGACAGGGGCGCGGCATTGCGCGCGTTTGTCGTCGCCGAGGTGGTCGAGGCGAAGCCTCACCCCAACGCCGATAAGCTGCGCGTCTGCACGGTCGATACCGGCCGCGAGCGGCTGCAGGTCGTCTGCGGCGCACCGAACGCCCGCGCCGGAATGAAAGGCGTGTTCGCGCCGGTGGGATCGGTCATCCCGGCAGGAGGGATCACCCTGAAGGCTGCGGCGATCCGAGGCGTCGACAGTGCCGGGATGCTGCTCTCTGAACGCGAGATGGGTCTGTCGGACGAGCACACCGGGATTGTCGAACTGCCGGCAGACGCTGTCGTCGGTTCCCCGGCCGCCGCCGCGCTGGGCCTCGCCGATCCGTTGATCGACCTCGCAATCACCCCCAACCGCGGCGACTGCCTCGGCGTGCGCGGCGTGGCGCGCGATCTTGCCGCCGCCGGGCTCGGCATATTGTTGCCGCTGGATGCGTCGCCGCTGCCAGGCAACTTCCCGAGCCCGATTGGCGTGCGCCTCGATTTCACCACCGAAGCGGCGTCGGCCTGCCCGTACTTCGCAGGCCGGCTGATCCGCGGCGTGCGCAATGCAGAGAGCCCGGAATGGCTGAAGCGGCTATTGCTGGCAGCGGATTTGCGGCCGATCTCGGCGCTGGTCGACATCACCAACTTCCTCACCCTCGATCTTTGCCGGCCGCTGCACGCCTTCGATGCAGACAAGCTCCGGGGCCACATCCAGGTCCGCTTCGCCCGTGACGGCGAGCGCCTCGCGGCGCTGAACGGCCGGGAGTACGCCCTGTCACCTTCGATGACGGTGGTCGGCGACGACGCGGGTCCGCAAGCGCTGGGCGGAGTGATCGGCGGCGAACCTACTGCCTGCACCGAGACGACGACGGCCGTATTCCTGGAATCGGCATTATTCGATCCGGTGCGCACAGCCGAGACCGGCCGGGCGCTCAGCATCGCGTCCGATGCCCGCTACCGCTTCGAGCGCGGCATCGATCCCACCTCGGTGACCTGGGGCCTGGAAGTTGCGACCCGGCTGATCATGGAGCTATGCGGTGGCGAGCCATCGGAGGTGGTCGTTGCCGGCGCACTGCCCGCTGGAGGAGCGCCGATCGGCTTCCGGCCGGACAGGGTGCGGACGCTGGCGGCCGTCGAGGCTTCCGCGGAAGAGTGCGCGCGCACTCTGGACGCGCTCGGCTTCGGCGGTACGTTCGAGGGCGAGACGTGGCAGGTCAAGACGCCGCCCTGGCGCAACGACATCATCGGCGAAGCGTGTCTGGTCGAGGAAGTTGCGCGCTTGCTGGGATACCACCGCATCCCGACCGTATCGCTGCCCCGCGACGCGGGCCTGCCGACTCCGGCACTGACGCCGCCACAGCGGCGCCGAGCGCGGACGCGGCGGCTGCTGGCGGCTCGCGGAATGATCGAGGCGGTAACCTACTCCTTCATGGCGGCACGCGCGGCCGAGCCGTTCGGCGGCGGCGGCGCCCTGCTGCGGCTGGTCAATCCAATCAGCGCCGATCTCGACGTGATGCGACCATCGCCGCTGCCGAACCTGATTCAGGCTGCCGGCCGCAATGCCGACCGCGGCCAGCGCGACGCGGCGCTGTTCGAGATTGGCCCGCAGTACGCGGGCGACCGGCCGGAGGATCAGGCGGTGGTCGCCGCTGCCATCCGCACCGGCCGCAACGGCCCGCGCCACTGGGCAGAGCCGGCCCGCCCGGTCGACGCCTTCGACGCCAAGGCAGACGCGCTGGCGGTGCTCGAGGCGCTCGGCCTGCGCATCGAGAAGGTGGTCGTAGCGACCGACGCACCTGCCTGGTACCACCCCGGCCGCTCCGGCATATTGAAGCTCGGGCCGCAGCCTCTCGCCCATTTCGGCGAGATCCATCCGCGTGTGTTGCGGACGCTGGACGTCGCCGGCCCGGTGGTCGCCTGCGAAATCTTCCTGGATGCGCTGCCGGTGAAGGAAGCGGCTGGCACGGCGCGACCGGCGCTGGTGCTGCCAGCGCTGCAGCCGGTGGAACGGGACTTCGCCTTCGTCGTCGATCGCGCGGTCGCCGCGGAAACGGTGGTCCGCGCGGCGCGCGCCGCCGAGCGCGCCTTGATCACCGAAGTGCGTGTCTTCGACGTGTTCGAGGGCGGCGCGGTGGGCGAAGGCCGCAAGTCGATCGCCATCGGCGTCACCTTACAGCCGACCGAACGAACGCTCACTGACGCCGACATCGAGGCAGTCTCGGCCCGCATCGTCGCCCAGGTGGCGAAAGCGACCGGCGGCACCCTGCGCGGCTGAGCCGGTTGGCACTACCTGCGCGCTAAAATTAGGAAGGCGCTAGCGCGGCCCGCGAAGCGAAAATAGATGTCGCAAAGCCGCCTCAACAGTGGCTGCTAACCAGCTTCGCGGATGAGACATTCGCGAAGCTGGCTCCTCCACTCTTACTGCGGGAACTTGGCGAGAAAGCTATCCGTCCTGCCAATATTCGGGACAGCGAGATCACCATACGTATACCCTGCCACGTATGCATTGCCGGCACCATCGACCGCGACAGCCTGCGCACTGTCGCCGTCGCCAGAGTCGATGAAGCTGTCCCACAGGAACGCGCCGGCTGAACTGTACTTCGCGACATAAGCGCCGTCAGAATAATGGCTCCATTTTGATCGCCCGGTCGTTATGATCTTGCCGGTGCTATCGACTGCGAGGCTGCGGACATCGGGGTTTCGCCCGACCGGGGCGTATTCGCGGATCCAGCGGATCGCTCCGCCTGCGCTGTATTTGGCCAGCCAGGCTTTTGTCCCGCGCGTGCTGCCGGCGTTGAACCGACCGTATGTCAATCCGCCGACCAGGACGTTGCCGCTCGCGTCCACCGCGATCGCATTGCCATAGTCGATATCTGCGTCCAGCGAGTCGAGCTGCTTCGTCCAGAGGAACTTGCCGGTGCCGTCGACCTTGGCGATCCAGGCGTCGCGGCTCGTGTTGCTGGGATCAGGGCCAGCGAACGGCCCCCAGGTGGTGCCGACGAGGAGAATGTTATTGTTCTTGTCAGCGGCAATGCCGTTGCACTCGTCTAATTGATCCGTGCCAAAAAACTTAGACCACTGCTGAACGCCCGCAGAATTGTATTTGACAAGCACGGCATTCTTGTTGCCGTTTCCTAGTGGACCGTTGGTTCCGGCAGTGTAAACGTTGCCTAAGCCATCGACGGCGACGCGGTAGGCGAAATCGTTGGTCCCGCTGTCGAAGCGCTTGGTCCACACGAGACCACCAGAAGAATTATACTTGGTGATCCAGGTGTCGAAAGGATAGCTCGTGGTTGCCGAGACGATGACGTTACCGCTCTTATCGATGGCGACGCCATTTGCCTGTTCTGCCTTGGCCGGCCCCGGCTTCTTCTGCCACAGAACCGCGCCCGCGGCGCTGAACTTGACTACCCAGGGATCGTTGTCAAAGCCTCCTACCGCGACGACGTTGCCAGCGCTGTCCGAGGCTACGGCTTCGAAGTTGTCGGAGCTGTCCGAGCCAAGTTGCTTCGTCCACGTCGGCGCCGGACCGGCGACCGCCGGGGCAGCCGCGGTAACCGCGAGGAACGAAAGCAGCATTCCGGCGACGCCGGCCTTTGACGCGCGCCACCGGGCGCGGCCATTCAGCTTCGATTGCATATTGTTCTCCCACCCTTCGCCGTCCCATTTGCCGCAGTAAAAATGTGCGATACGGAGCGACACTCACCCCCGAACAGTAATCAGAACTATTATCGAGTGCAACGACAGTTAGCGGGCTTTATGGGTACCCACGTATGTTCGGGATACAGATCCTTGCTTGTTCTGTTCGATTACCAAAGAAGTCTCGAAGATACGTCGGCCGCCGACGATATCGCGGTCAGCGGCGCGAGAAGCCGAACATGGTCATAGCGCGCCCGCGCGGCGGGTGAAGCAATTCAGAGAGGCAACACGCTGGATCTGAATTACTTCACTGCGCTCGCGACGACGGACTCCAAAGTCACGACCCGCCGTCGTTCTCGGCTTCCCCGCGAATGCGCCATGCATCCGCGGGGCGCCCTCGCTGGGCTATGGCAGCAGTGGGAACTTGGCAAGGAAGGCGTCGGTACGGCCCTTGTTGACGCCGCCGAGATCACCGGAGGTGGAACCGGCGACGTAGGCATTGCCGACCCGGTCGATGGCGACAGCGTACGTGCTGTCAAGCTCGCCGGAGTCGATCAGGCTTTCCCACAGGAACGCCCCGGCCGGGCTGTACTTGGCGACGAAGGCGCCTTCAGAACCGTAGAACCAGTATGATCGCCCGGTCGCAATGACGTTTCCGGTGCTATCGACTGCGAGGCCGAGGATACCGGGTTCACGGTTAGGCCCGACCGGGTCGTAGTCGCGGATCCAGGTTAACACCCCGCTTGTGCTGTACTTGGCCAACCAAGCTTTTGGCCCACGCGTGCTGCTCGCGCTGAACCTGCCGTATGTCAATCCCCCGACAAGGATATTGCCGCCCGGGTCCACAGCCACTGCATTGGCCTGGTCAGTATCCGCATATTCAAGCGAGTCGAGCTGTTGCTGCCAGAGGATCTTGCCGGTGGAATCGAGCTTGGCGACCCAGGCGTCGCTTTCCGAATTCGGATTTGGGCCGCCGAACGATCCTCTGGTGGTCCCCACCAGAACGACATTGCCGTTCTTGTCAACCGCGACGCCATTACAGTCGTCGTATTTGTCGCTGCCGTATCGCTTGCTCCATAACGGCGTTCCGGTCGAGCTGTACTTGACGAGAATGACGTCACTAAAAGTGCCGCTGCTAGTACCTCCGGCGGCGTAAATGTTGCCGAATCGATCGACAGCAACACGGAATTCACCGTAAAAAAGGGTGCCGAACTTCCGTGTCCATAGAGGGGTGCCGTCGGCTTTGTACTTAATGAGCCATTTATCGTATGGATATCTCGATGTCATCGAAACTATGATGTTATTTAATGCATCGGTTGCGACGCCGTCCGCCTGCGCCAGATTGGCCGGACCCGGCTTCTTCTGCCACAGAACCGCACCGGCGGCGTTGAACTTGACCACCCAGGGATCGGTGTAGTCGAATTGTCCGACCGCGACGACGTTACCGAGACTATCCGTCGCCACAGCTTCGAAACTGTCGTAACTGTCCGTGCCGAGCTGCTTCGTCCACGTCGGCGCCGGACCGGCGACCGCCGGGGCGGCGGCGGTGACCACGAGGAACGAAAGCAGCACTCCGGCGACGCCGGTCGCATGCGCGCGCCACCGGGCGCGGCCATTCCGCTTGGATTGCATATTGTTCTCCCACCCTCTGCATTTTGGTCGCAATAATTGTGCGATCCGGAGCGACACTCACCCGTGGGACACGCTAATCATAACTATTATGGATTGCAATCAAGAAGTGTGCGCTTACAGGTACTGAATACGTGTTGAAATTATTAAGCGAATACTAATGAAAGCTCTTTTGGCCGCTGACGATGTCGTGGCTTCCCGCGAGAACCCGAACATCGTCATTACGAGCCCGCATCCCTGGGGAAGGGCTGCGATTCCGGAACCGATTGCCAGAACTGGATCGCCACGCCCTTCGGCTCGCGCTGATGACGACGCGATCGTCATTGCGAGCGGAGCGAAGCAATCCAGAGGTCCACGTCTTCGAATCCGCGATCACCCGGTCAGGACGCGGCGGGCTGTTCCGGCGCGGTGTCGCCAGTAGCGGCGCCAGCGCCGTTGCCAGCGGCCAGCGTCGCCTCTAGCCACTCGGCGATGCGTTGTGCCGGTTTCTCCCAGGCATGGTCGAGCATCATCGCGTGCGCCATGCGCGGGATGATCTCCGCCTTGGTGCGGTAAGTGTCGGCAGTTGCGTGCAGCGCGCCTTCAAAGATGAACTGATCGTTCTCGGCACCGAGCACGAGCACCGGTAGATCCAACAGCGGCAGCGAGGGCGGCAGGTCCAGGCCCAGCAGGTCGAGGTTGATCAGCAGCGATTCCGCTTGGAATTTTGGCATGTAGCGACGGATGAGGTCCCTTGAGGTGTCCTCGGAGAACAGGGCCCGGGTGATCGCTTGTGCTTCCGTCGAATCCGGCCCAACCGCCTGCGAGAAGCTCAGTTCGCTGAGCAGCTTCGGGTTGGTGAAGGCCATGCCGAACAAGGTGCCGATGGTGCCATGCGGCGGCGCTGAGGCCATCAGCACAGCCGCTGGCACCTTCCGCTTGTGCAGCAGTTTCTGCACGATCATGCCGCCGAGCGAATGGCCGATCAGCACCGGCGAGGGCGCGATATCCGCCAACACCTCTTCAACGTCGGCTACGTAGTCCCGCAGTCGGGCGTAACGAACCTTCTCCTGACCCTCACTTGCGCCGTGGCCGCGCAAACTCACCGCGTGGGCGAGCCAGCCGCGCTCGGCGAACCACGGCAGGAAGTGCTGCTCCCACACCCAGGCGCCGCCGAACGCGCCGTGCACGAATAACAACGGCGTGGGCCGCGCGCGTCCTCTTGGCTTTCGTGTGATGAGTTCCAGCTGCATGCTCTATCCTTCCCGCGGCTCCTCGGCTGCAGGAAGGAAAATATTGCAAGCAACGGCCATTCAGAAGCGCAGGATACGCAGGTCGCGTGTGCGTCCGTCGTCTCGGCCAAACGCTTCGATCAGGTTGCCGCTTTCTCGCCAGCAGCTTCGCGTTCAACAAAGCGGCGGGTGAGCGATGGTACCAAACCCGCGACGCGATCGGCGAGCGACTGCTCCTCGCGTACTATCTCCTCGCATACCTGGCTGGTTGTCATGTCGCCGCAAGCATCGGCGGCCGTCTTCAGCGACGTGTAACAGCCGATCTCGTAGTGCTTGAAGGCATAATCTGCAATCGCCGTCTTGACGACTTCATCATCAGCGAAAAATCCAGTAATCGCCTGAACGTTACCCATCACCTTCGCAGCCAAGCCCTTCAGCGTCGAAGTGTCGCCGCCATGGCGATGGATGCACTCCTTGAGCCGGTCCGCCTGACGCTCAGACGCAGCGACGTGATCTTCTACCCATTGCCGAAGCTCTGGGTAGTTCTGCATCCGGCTGATCTGCTTTTCCGTGGATTCGATGGCCTGCTGCCGCTCCATAGCGTAAGCATCGCGTAGCCAAGTCATAAGGTGTTCCTGAGGGGTCGTCATTGATGGGCCTTCTCAATAGTGAGAGTTCAACCAGTCGTACACGAACCCCGATCAACGGATAGCGCCCGTGGAAGTTCCCGGAGAAGCCCGGCGCGTTTATGCAGAGCAGCGGTAAGAGTGGCTATGGTAGGCGCCCATCGACTGAGATAACGAGTGCCGAAGCAATTGAGGTATGCCGGCTTGTTTATGCAAGCTTGTCTTCGACTGGCCTGAACCTCCGGCGCTAATGCACGCGCCTGCCCCGGGTCGGTACCTCAAGGCGGAAGTCAAGCCCCAGCGCCGTCGAGTCGAAGCGGCAGGTGGCGTTCAGCTGCCGGCTGAGGAGTTGCACCAGCCGAAGACCCAGGCCGCCGTCGCTGGCAGGATCGAAACCTTCGGGCAGCCCGACGCCATCGTCCTTCACTTCGATGACCAACTGTCCGTCGGTGCGGCGGACGCAGCGCACCGTCAAGCGGCCGGTAACGCCTGATGGGTGGGCGTGCTTGATCGCGTTGATGATGATTTCGCTGATCATCAAACAGAGCGGCGTCACCTAGTCTATCGGGACCTGGCAGTCGTCGGCAAGGTCGTAGGTGAAGGCGAAGCCGCCCGGCCTGCAGACTGACGACAGCAAGCCGTCACACACCTCCCGCAAGTAGCCGCCGAGATCGACTTCGGTGAGCGCCGGCTCCGCCGAAAGCAACCGATGTAGCCTTCCGACGACATCGATCCGAGTCGAGACGCTGCACAGGAAAACACGCGTCTCCTCGTTGCTCACTTCGTCGCGCCGCTTCGCCACGTCGGCGCCATACATCCTCACCAGGCTGGCGATCAACGTTAAGTTATTGGCGATCCGGTGGTTGACCTCGGAGAGCCGCAGCTCTGTCTCATGCCGTTTCATTGGCAAATCCTCTGTCCTCGCGGCGTCGATCGTGACCGGCATCAGTAGCGCCTTTCCGCTAACTGCGCATCAACCATACCATGCTATTTGACTTTGCCAAGGTTTATTATTTTTACCATTAAAGTATTGGGTTTTTACTTGAGACTGTTCAGTCGATGGTGCGTATTTATGCTTCGGCCGGTTTTACCGCTCGTTAGCAGGGTGAGGCTCCGGCGGAAGTAACGCTTAATGAGTAACAAGCGCCGCTTGCCAAAATGGGACAAAATGAGCTATATAAGTAGGAGTGTACGCCTTACGGTGGAGTAGCGGCTTGGGTAATGGAGGTGGAGATGGCGGCGGAGGTGGCGCGCGCTGAGCGGCTCCAAATCATGCTGAGAGAGGACGAACTGCGCGCTCTGGATGACTGGCGCTTCGCGCGACGGATGCCCAGCCGAGCCGCAGCGATCCGGGAGCTGTTGAAGCGAGGATTAGCGGCGGACGGTTTCTCGGTCGTTGAAAGCGGCGCAAAATCCGGCGACTTCAGGGTCACGGAGTCTGCGGAGTCTGCGGAGTCTGCGGAGTCTAATGAAGCTAATTCATCGAACTAAGCTGACGTCTCGCAGCGCCGGCGCCGCGGTCACCTGTGCGAAGAGCCCGTGCGTTCGTATCGGCGCTGGGGCATGGCGTCGCTTGTAAAGGAACAGCAACCTTAACGTTCTTCATTGCCGTTTGTGACCCGGTTCACAGACTCGGCGCACTGGATCTGCTTTTCTGCCTGTAAGGCGGTTGCCTGTGGAACACCATGCCACCGCAACAGCAGCCAGGAATTGCCATGATGCAAACAGACCCGAGTTCGTGCCCGCCCCTCGTTTCAACAACCGACACGCCGGGGCTTCCTGTCACCGACAAGCGGGCAGGGGGCGTCTGGAACTGGTTTCGTCTGTGTACCCGGCGCGCTGCGCTCCGCCGGGCGCTGCTGTCGCTGGATGATCGAATGCTGCGAGACATCGGCATCGACCGCACCCGAGCACGGCGGGAGGCGACGCGGGCGCCTTGGCAGCCTTAATCTTCTGGTGGCTGCCGGCCCGGCTTGCTGCTTGATACCGTGGCAGCGGGTCATCTGCCCGCCGACGGATGGATGAGATCGTCGCAGCGGCGGATGTTGTTCTCGTGGACTTCAAGCATCTCAACTAGGTCGTGGTGCAGGGATTCGTCGCTGATCCGTGGAAGCGCATCTTTTAGTTTACGGACAACCCATTCCTGACCGCGGTTGAGCAGACGCAGGCGATCGTCAGCGCTTCCCAGCGCCAACACCTTGTTCTTGAATCCTCCGGTCCGTTGGCTGGGCTCCGCTTGCAAGCGTTTGACGTGCCTTGCAAGCATGGCGCAGCAGCGCGCTTCGTCCACCGCAAGTTCGGCGAGAGCATCCCCCACCGGCCCGCCGCCGGCCTTCGCCATGGTGCGTGCGACCTTTGCGCCGGCCCGCTCCGCTTCCAGCAACTCGTTCAAGATCTCAAGCACTTCATCGCGAACGAGATAGCCTTGATAGGCAGGATCAGCGTCATCCAGGTAGCATGGCGACGAACTTGGTGGCTTTGCGTCCGGTTGCCGCTCAACTTTGCTGTCCTTGATCATTACACTGCTCCACGGTCTCCAGCCTAGAGCTCGAAATCGATCCAGGTGGGCGCGTGATCGCTGGCTTTCTCCCAGCCGCGAACTTCACGATCGACCTCCGCTCTTTTCAGATGAGGTGCGATCGCCGGGCTGAGCAAGAGATGATCGATCCTGAGTCCGGCGTTGCGTCCAAAGGCGTTCCGGAAGTAGTCCCAAAATGTATAGATCCGCTCGCCCGGATGCAGTTCGCGCAGCGCGTCCGTCCAACCCTGGGCGATGAGCAGCCGATAGGCTTCCCGCACTTCCGGACGGAACAAGGCATCGTCCACCCAGCGCTCCGGCTTGTACACGTCGAGGTCGGTAGGCATGACGTTGTAGTCGCCTGCGAGGACGGCGGGTGCGCCGGTGGCCAGCAACTCCGCGGCATGGCTCCGCAGCCGTTCAAACCAGCGCAGTTTGTAGTCGAACTTGGGACCCGGAGCTGGATTGCCGTTCGGCAGGTAGAGACATCCGATCAGAATACCTTTCACCGCTGCTTCGATGTAGCGGCTGTGCGCGTCGTCCGGATCACCGGGAAGAGCGCGGCGAATTTCGTGCGGCTGGCCCGCACGCACGAGGATAGCAACACCGTTCCAGCTCTTCTGGCCATGCCAGATGGCGCCGTAGCCCGCGTCCCGGATCGCCGCCTCCGGAAATTTCTCCTGCGGCGCCTTCAGCTCCTGCAGGCAAACGACGTCCGGCGCGGCCTCTTTCAGCCACCGCAGCAGAACCGGCAAACGGCCGTTGACCCCGTTCACGTTGTAGGTCGCGATCTTCATCGCCCGAGAGATCCGGCAGAACCTCGTGGCCGGGCGCCCGACCAACAAGGGCTTCGGCGCTGACGATTGGCCGGATCGCCAACGTGCAAGTGCGAAAGCCGATCGGTCGGCTCCATCTGCTTCCTCCGCTTCGCCGTGGATCAAGGCAGCGGCGACGCCAAGAGTGGCGGGCTTGACAAGTCGATTAAAATTGCCGCTGGCAGTTCCCGCATCCGAGCGTTACACTATCGCAATAAGGGTGCTGCGGAAAAGGCACTCAAGTTCGGCCGGTCACAATGGCTGAGCTATGGGAGTTGAACGTCTGGCTTTCGGTGATCGCTGTGAATGTCGAATCGCTGGATGTCAGCGCGAGGCGGGCCAGTGCCTTACTCAAGGCTATGGGCAATCCGCATCGGCTGACTATTCTTTGTCATCTTATTGATACCGAACGATCTGTTGGTGAACTGGAGCGCATCGTCGGCTTGAGCCAATCGGCATTATCGCAACATCTTGCACGATTGCGCCGGGACTGCCTGGTGAAGACGCGTCGGTGTGCACAGACCATCTACTACTCGCTCGCCGGGGACGAAGCGGCAAGCGTGTTGTCGACGCTCTATCAGCTTTACTGCTGCGACGGCGCCGGCTCGTCCGGGGGAGTTGAGGAGTACGCCGCTACCGCGATGACAGAGATGGTCATCCGCTAAACCTTTGGGGCCGTAGCGTCGCGCTCTAGCGTTACTCCGTTATGCGCATCGGTATCGATCTTGGTGGCAGCAAGATTGAGGGCGTGGCACTCGCCAACAACGGCGAGGAGCTTGCCCGGTTGCGTGTACCTACCCCCACCGGCGATTATGCGGCAACGCTGGCGGCGATAACCGACGTGGTCACTCAGTTGCACCGGGCGGCTGGGCCCGCGTCGAGTGTCGGCGTCGGTATTCCGGGAGCAATCTCGCCGGACAGCCGTCTCGTCAAGAACGCCAACGCAACCTGGCTGATCGGCCGGCCGCTCGACCGCGACTTGGCAGTTCTGCTCGATCGGCCAGTCCGGGTCGCAAACGACGCCGACTGCTTTGCCACCGCGGAAGCCGCCGACGGAGCGGCGCAAGGCGCAAACATCGTCTTTGGCGTGATCCTCGGAACCGGCGTTGGCGGCGGCATCGTTGTCGGAGGCGTGCCGCTCGCCGGTGCCAATGCAATCGCCGGCGAGTGGGGGCACAACCCGCTGCCTTGGGCCGCAGGCAATGAACATCCCGGCCCACCCTGCTACTGCGGTAAGCGCGGCTGCATTGAGACCTTTCTCTCCGGTCCCGGCCTGACGCTGGATCATTGTTCAATGGGCGGAGAAGATATCTCCGTCGTCGAGATAGTGCGCCGGGCCGGGCAGGGCGACGCGGTCGCCGAAGGGGCGTTGCGGCGCTACGACGTCGGCTCGCCCGCTCTCTGGCACACGTCATCAATGTTCTCGACCCGCATGTGATCGTGCTTGGCGGGGCTGTCGAATATTGAGCGCCTTTACACAAGCGTGCCCGCGTTGTGGGCCGAGTGGGTATTTTCCGACACGGTGGCGACGGCGCTGCGCCGTAATCGGCACGGTGACTCCAGCGGCGTGCGCGGCGCCGCGCGACTGTGGCCTATACCGTCAAGTGAGCCACGAGGCGGCGGCTGAGCCTCAGCAATCGGGCGCGGGCAGCAACTCGATCTCGCGCAGTTTGACGTCCAGCGAAAACGTGTCGAAGTGCTGCAGGATCGCATCGGCAATGCCGTCGGCGCGATAGCGCGCGCCCATCTCGAACTCCGGCTCGGCGCCCCTGTCGGCGATCGGGAAGAACGCCATCCGCGTCCACCAGACGGGTTGCGGCGGCAGGGTGAATGGCTTCGCCAGCGCATCGGCGTCTGCCGCCGGCAGCGGTCCGAACAGCGCGTTGACGACGTAAGGATTATCAACGCTGGCACCATCGAAAACGATGCGGTTGAGGTTGTGCTTGCCTGCCTGCGCCGCGGCAATTACCTCGCGAATGTGAGCTGTTGGGAAAACCGTGCCGTCGGGAAGGGAAATGACTTTCTCCGGCTGCAGGAACCGCGCGGTGCCGGCATGACCGTGCTTCTTTATTTCCGCCTCACCGTCTAATTTCTCAATCGTCTTGCCATCCTGATCGTAGCGACCGTGGAAGCGGAACTTGCCGCCATCGAAAGCCTCCCAGCTGACGAACGACCACAGTGTGTCGCTTTGCGTATCGTTATCGTAGAGCAGGCGCAGAAAGGTGCGATTCTCGACCGTCCAGCCGTCGCAGCCGCGGGCAAAGCGATAGGTCATGATGCCGTTGGCAGAAACGACTTCGGAGCTGCGCGCCGCACCGGCGAGCACCATTCGGTAGACGGCGCGATGTGACTGCAGATCAAGCGCCAGCGGCGCTCCCGCAGTTACGGTCACCAACACAGCCGCGATCATGAAGGAAAAGAAACGCCACATCACCAGCCCGCTGCCCGCGGGCGACCGGCGGGCTCTACATCGCGCGAAGAGTACGCGTTCGGTCGGGCGCTGTCTACGCCAGTGGAATAACCGTCTGCACTAGCCCGCAGCGCGCAACCGGTGCGACTTTTTGCGCTTTGCACAAACTGCTGAAACAGTGTATCTCGCACGCGAAAACAAGAGCCGGAGGCCAGATGGACGGCGGGATCGAAGCGAAGCTCATCGAGGATGTGAAGACGGATCCCCCGGGCCTTCCCGACTACCTCGTGCGCACTTATTGGTGGGCGTATCTTACCCCTACTAGTCTGTTTCTGCTGGATAACCCTATTGCACTTACGGCTATCCTTTGGGGTAACCTGCCGCGGCTGATCCGCACTGCTTGCGAGGAATTCGAGCCCGGTCAGCGGGTTTTGCAGGCTGCAAACGCCTACGGCAATCTCTCGCGGGAACTGGCGGTGCAGGTCGGCCCGAACGGTCGACTGGAGGTCATCGACATCGCGCCGCTGCAAGTTGAGAATGTGCAGCGAAAGCTCAAGGAGTTTCCGCACGCGCGGGCGAGGTTAGCGGACGCGACAGCGCCGGGCGGCGGCATCTATGACGGTGTGTGCTGTTTCTTCCTGCTGCATGAGATCCCCGACGCGGAGAAGCGGTCGGTGGTCAATGCGTTGCTGGCCTCGGTCGAGCCGGGCGGCAAGGTCGTATTCGTCGATTATCATCGCGCCGGACGGTGGCACCCGTTGCGTGCGCCAATGGGCCTCGTATTTCGCTGGCTGGAACCGTTCGCGTACGGACTGGTGAACCGCGAAATCGAAGGTTTCGCAGCAGCGGCGGATGACTTCACCTGGAGCAAGGAAACCTTCTTCGGCGGCCTCTACCAGAAGGTGGTGGCGGTCCGAAAGGGATCGCCTTCACGAAGCTGAGCATCACCGCGCCCTGGGCGATCACTCAGAAGCACCTGCAACGAACGGCGCGCGGACTGATCTTCCAAAACCGGTCAGCCCTATTCGTAATCGCTGCACGAAGACGGTGTAAGTCAGCCAGCATCGAAGATGAACCAAACCGGCCTAGGCTTGGCTAAGTCGGCGCAGCCGCTGAACCAGGCGGCCTATCTGGCTTTGGCCGCGTCGGCTGGGCTTTCGTCGATTCAGTTTTGGATGACCGTGCCGCTGGCGGCGCTGGCTTTGGCCGAGCGCGGCATTCCGCCTTGGCAGATCGGCCTCGTCGGCGCCGTCCCATGGCTGACGCTGGTGGCGCTGATCCCGCTGGTGCCGAAGCTCGCTGCAAGGTTCCGCGCCTTGCGCGTGTTTCGCACCGGCTGCTGGCTCGGGCTCGCCGGTGCCGGTAGTTTTGCCGCCGGTGATGCCATTTGGCTGTGGATACTCGGCTACGGTCTGTGCGGTGCCGGCATCGCGCTCCGCTGGATCGTCTCCGATGCATTGATTGCAGTGCTTTCGCCGTCCGAGGTGCGCGGCGCCAGGATCGGCCTGTTCGAGGCGTGGATCGGCGCGACGATGGCACTGGGGCCGCTGATCCTGGCTGTAGCGGGCATCCACGGCTCCCTGCCGCTTTATGATCGGGGTGGCTCTGGCGGCGATCGCCCTGCCGCCGGCGCTGCTCGTACGCATCCCTGCGGCAGGGAGGGCGCCTGCCCGGGGCGAGGGCTCGGTGCGGATTCTGGCTGAAGCCGTCCGCCGCACGCCCGCGGCGCTGATCGCGGCCACCGCCTGCGGCGTCATCGAGGGCGCTTCGACCAAGCTGCTGCCGGTGCAGGCATATGGGCTAGGCATGACAGAGGCAGTGGCGGCCACCAGCGTCGCGGTGTTTGCGGGCGGCAACATCCTGACGCGATATCCAACCGGTTGCCTGCGGATCGCCTGCCGGTCCGCATCCTGCTGCCCAGTCCTTTCGTGACTATCGCCCTTGCGGGTTTGACATTGCACACGGCGGTAAGCCATCCTTCCGTCTGGTTCGCCCTGCTGGCGACGATCGGTGGCCTCAGCGGCTCGCTGTCTACGCTCTCGGTGTTCCAGGCGGGTCACGCCACCTGCCGCTCCCGGCGATGGCCGTGGTTACCGGCATCAGCCTCGCTTACACCGTTGGCAGCACGCTGGGCGCTCCACTCGCCGGCGCGGCGATCAGCGCCAATTTGCGCTGGGGCCTTCCGCTGCTGTTGGCCGGCACGGCGCTGATCGGCATGATGCTGGCATGGCGGGTCGCGCACCCTTGCCACGCGCGCAAAGGTCGCCGATATCGAGCAGCAGCGGAGACGGGTTCACGATACACGCCTGCCGCGGGCGCGGGCAAGGAGAGCGGCGATGCTGGACGGTGACGCGGAACGCTTCGGAGCGCAGCGTAATGTGCTGGGCGAAAAGCTGATCGACTGCTCGCTGCGGCCGATGACCGGCTTCTTCCGCACCGGATGCTGCGAAACCGGGCCGATGGACGCTGGTGCCCACGTCGTCTGCACTGAGGTCACCGCCGAATTCCTCGCGTTCAGCAAGAGCCGCGGCAACGACCTTTCCACACCCGTCCCGGCCTTCGGCTTCCCCGGTTTACAGCCCGGCGATCGCTGGTGCCTGTGCGCCGCCCGGTGGCGCGAAGCGCTCGACGCCGGCATGGCGCCGAGGGTGGTGCTGGCCGCAACGCACGAACGCGCGCTGGAGTACGTTACCCTCGAAGACCTGAAGCGACACGCGCTGGATCTGAGCTGAAAAAGTCAGCCGCGTAGAGGCAAGAGCACCGTGTAGTCGAAGTCAAGAACCACCACGGCGTCGTAATTGCCATCGGCGGACTTGACGGGGAAGTCCCAGCACGGCTTCTCCTTGGTCGCGACAGTCCGCAGCCTGAGCGCGCCGACGTCGGAACGACCGGGGACATCCATCTTCGCGAGCACCTCCGACCAGGCATAAATGGTATCGCCGGCGAAGGTCGGGGCGACGTGGCGGCCGCCGTTGATCGCCACCACCTTGAACGCGTTGGCCAGTCCGTTGAACGAGAGCGAGCGGGCGAGACTGATGATGTGACCGCCGTAGATCAGCCGCCGGCCGAAGCGGCTGGTTTTCTGCAGCATCGCATCAAAGTGCACCTTGGCGGTGTTCTGATAGAGGCGCGTCGCAATCATGTGCTCGGCCTCCTCGATCGTCATCCCGTCGACATGGTCGATCTTCTCGCCAAGGGCGTAGTCGTCCCACAACTGATCGCTGCCGGCCAGAACGGTATCGTCATGCTCGCGCACGTCCAGGTTGACCGGGACGAACAAATCGGCCGGCGCCACAGCATCGGGCAAATTCGGCAGGTCCACCTCAGGTGCCGGTGCATCCTCGTCGTTCTTGCGCACCATCACCCAGCGGCAGTAGTCGAGCACCGTCTCGCCAAGCTGGTTGCTGCCAACCGAGCGCACGTAGACGACACCTGTCTTGCCGTCCTTGTTCTGCCGCAGGCCGATCACTGTCGAGGAGGTGCTCAGTGTGTCGCCCGGAAAGACAGGGGTCAGAAAGCGCCCTTGCGCGTATCCCAGGTTGGCGACGGCGTTCAGTGAAATGTCCGGCACCGTCTTGCCGAAGACCATGTGGAACGCGAGGAAGTCGTCGAGAGGCGCCCGCGGCAGCCCAAGCGTCCGGGCAAACTCTTCGGATGAGTTGAACGCGAACCGCACACCGTAGAGGGCTGTGTACAGCGCCACGTCGCCGTCGGTGACCGTCCGCGGCGTCGCATGACGAATTTGCTGGTCCATCCGGAAGTCTTCAAAGTAGTTGCCCGGGTTGGTCTTGGTGCTCATTTGATTCCCTCCCCTTCTTTTCTTCTATCTGCTCTTTCGCCGGCCCCGCCCTCACGCTCATTCCTTCTCCCGCGTGCGGGCGGCCTGACCGCAGGGCGAGGGTCTGCGGACTTTGTTCAGAACTCGTAAGCCTTGGCCAGCTCCGGATCCTTTCTCGCCACCAATCTGGCAAGATCAACGATTACCTTCGCCTGCTTCCAGGTGGCGTCGTCCTGCATCTTGCCGTCGAGCATGGCGACACCCGATCCGCTCGGCAGAGCCTCCAGGATGCGCTTGGCGAACAGCACCTCCGGTACCTCCGGGCTGAACACGCGCTTGGCGATGGCAATCTGATTGGGCGCCAACGACCAGGCTCCGGTGCATCCCATCAGGAAGGCATTGCGGAACTGCGCCTCGCAGGCGGCCTCGTCCTTGATGTCGCCGAACGGGCCGTAGAAGGCGCGCAGCCCGTTGGACTGGCACGCGTCGACCATCTTGGCGACGGTGTAGTGCCACAGGTCCTGCTGCGAGAACGCCCGCTCCGCCTTGCCTTCGAGCGGGTCGGCAAGCACGCCGTACAGCGGATGGCCGCCGCCGACCCGCGTCGTCTTCATGCCGCGCGAGGCGGCGAGGTCGGCCGGCCCCAGGCTGAAACCGTGCATGCGCGGGCTGGCACAGGCGATTTCCTCGATATTCTTCACTCCCTGCGCCGTCTCCAGCAGCGCGTGGATCAGGATCGGTTTCTTCACCGAATATCGCGCCTCCAGCAGCGCGAGATACTGATCAACGAAGTGGATGTCCCAGGCCCCTTCCACCTTCGGGATCATCATCACGTCGAGCTTGTCGCCGATCTCCTTGACGATCTCGTGGATGTCGTCGAGCACCCACGGGCTGTTCAGCGCGTTGACCCGCGTCCACAGCGCGGTATCGCCGAAATCGGTGGCCTTCGCCACCTCGATGAAGCCGGCACGCGCCGCCTCCTTGGCATCCGCCGGAATGGCGTCTTCCAGGTTGCCAAGCAGGACATCCACCTGCTTTGCCATTTCCGGAACGCGCGCGGATCTTTTCCAGGTGCGGCGGGAAGAAATGGATCATCCGTTCTGGACGCACCGGCAGTTCGCGCACCGGCAGGGGAGCCCCTGCAGCGAGCGGCTTGTAGAATTGCGATGGCAGCTTCACGAGCTCCCTCCTCATAGTTTTTTTGCGCTTGCACAACAATAGGGCTCGGGCAACGAGGTACACCGAAGCGACGAGGCCGTCAAATGCGGAGCGTGGCGATCGTGCCAAGATCGTCGTGCAGGAACGGTGCCGTCAGCGGATGACCGCGGAAGTTGTCTGCTTTCGATATGCTGCCGGCGTCCTTCTCAGGACATACTGCGCGATCCTAAGCTGTACACCCCTTATGGGTGTTTTCTGGGGTTTCTTGAGGGCGATGCGCCCTCCCTTGACGCAAAAAAAAACCGCCCCGTGAGGGGCGGTTAAGTTGGATAGGGAGGAGGTCTAAGTGAGCCCTTGGGCTCACATGGACGCTCGCGGGACATCTTCTTTATACCCCTTATGGGGCTAAACAACAAGAAATTTTTTCGGGAATGGAAAAATTTTTTGCCAGTCAGCGTATTTCGCCGTTCGACAGGCGTGCTCGCCGATGGTTGACAACCGTCGCGCTCGGCCGCCGACGGGCGAGGGGCCGCCTCCGGGTGACCAGCGGAAGCGGCCCGATCTTGGGCGCCCGTTCGCCAGTTCCAGAAGAGAGTGGTAGGCAAGCCAGGACCCGTCTGGCTACTCCCAGATCAGGTGCCTTTGTTGGTCCCGTCGCTACCCGGCCCGAACCCGCCGGGGCCCCGCCCCTGACCGGCATCCGGCGGTGTCCGAAAAGCTGCGAGGGGGCCAATGGCCCCCTCGCGTCATGCGCTCACGATTTTAGAAGGATCGTAGTCAGGCCGTCGTGCTGACGAGGCCCGTCTCCATCGCCGCGTGCGCTGCCGCCAGCCGGGCGATCGGCACCCGGTAGGGAGAGCACGACACATAGTTCAGCCCGACGCTATGGCAGAAGTGCACCGAAGACGGCTCGCCGCCGTGCTCGCCACAGATGCCGAGCTTGATGTCCGGCCGGGTCTTGCGTCCCCGTTCCGCCGCCATCTGCACCAGCTGACCAACGCCTTCCTGGTCCAGGACCTGGAATGGATCATGGGGGATTACGTTCAGGTCCTGATACTGGACGAGGAACGGGCCGGCGTCGTCGCGCGACAGCCCGAACGTCGTCTGCGTCAGATCGTTGGTGCCGAAGCTGAAGAACTGCGCCCCTTCGGCGATCTTGCCGGCGACCAGAGCGGCACGCGGCAGCTCGATCATCGTGCCGACCAGATACTCGAACTTGGCGCCGGTCTTCTCCATTGTCTCGGCCGCCACCTCGTCAACCATCTTCTTCAGCCGATCGAACTCTGACTTCACCGCCACCAGCGGAATCATCACCTCCGGCAGCACAGTCTCGCCCTTCATCTTGACGTCGGCGACCGCCTGGAAGATCGCGCGGCACTGCATCTCATAGATTTCCGGGTAGGTGACGCCGAGCCGGCAGCCTCGATGTCCCAGCATCGGGTTGGCCTCATGCAGCTGCGAGGCCTTTGCCTTGATGTCGGCGACAGTCTTGCCCGAGGCCTTTGCCACCTCGCCGAAGTCGGCGTCGGAATGCGGCAGGAACTCGTGCAGCGGCGGGTCGAGCAGCCGGATGGTTACCGGCAGGCCGGCCATGATGGTGAACAGCTTGATGAAGTCATCGCGCTGATAGGGCAGCAGCTTCTCCAGTGCCGCGCGACGTTCCTCGAGCGTGGTGGCGACGATCATCTCGCGGACGTGGATGATGCGCTGCGGGTCGAAGAACATGTGCTCGGTGCGGCACAGACCGATGCCTTCGCAGCCGAACTTGCGCGCGGTCGACGCGTCGAGCGGCGTCTCGGCGTTGGCCCGGACCTTAAGCGTCCGGATCTCGTCGACCCACTCCATCAGCTTGCCGAAAGTCGCCGGTCAGCTCCGGCTGGATTTTCGGCACCTCGCCGTCGAGCACCTCCCCGCTCGATCCGTCGATGGTGATCGTGTCCCCTTCTTTGAGGACCGTGTTACCGGCGGTCATCGTCTTCGCAGCGTAGTCGATGCGCAGCTGGCCGGCACCGGCGACGCACGGCGTGCCCATGCCGCGGGCGACCACCGCCGCGTGGCTGGTCATGCCCCCGCGGGTGGTCAGAATGCCTTGCGCCACGTGCATGCCGCCGATGTCTTCCGGCGACGTCTCGATGCGGGTCAGGATTACCTTCTTGCCGGCCTTGGCCCACACTTCGGCCTCGTCGGCGGAGAACACGATCTGCCCCGAGGCGGCACCCGGCGATGCCGGCAGGCCCTTGCCCAGCACGTCCTTCTTCGCCTTCGGGTCGATCATCGGGTGCAGCAGCTGATCGAGCTGCGCCGGATCGACACGGCGGACCGCTTCCTTTTTGTCGATCAGACCCTCTTCGCACATCTCGACGGCGATACGCAACGCGGCGGCGGCCGTGCGCTTGCCGTTGCGGGTCTGCAGCATCCAGAGCTTACCCTTCTGGATGGTGAACTCCATGTCCTGCATGTCGTGGTAGTGCGCCTCGAGCCGGTCGCGGAACGTGACCAGCTCGTGATAGAGTGGCGGCAACACCTCTTCCATGGCAGGAAGGTCGGAGCCGATCGCCTTCTTCTCGGCGAGGCTCAGCGGCTGCGGGGTCCGGATACCGGCGACCACGTCCTCGCCCTGGGCGTTCACCAGGTACTCGCCATAGAACAGGTTCTCGCCGGTGGACGGATTGCGGGAGAAGCAGACGCCGGTGGCCGACTCGTCGCCCATATTGCCGAACACCATCGCCTGGACGTTGACCGCCGTGCCCCAGTGGTCGGGGATATTGTTGAGCCTCCGGTAGGTGTTGGCACGCTTGTTCATCCACGAGCCGAACACCGCCCCGATAGCGCCGTAGAGCTGCTCATGCGGATCCTGTGGGAACTCCTTGCCGATCGCTTTCTGGATTTCACTCTTGTACTGCTCGATCAGCGACTTCCAGTCGTCGGCAGACATGTCGACGTCATAGATCTTGTTGACCTTTTCCTTGTAGCGGTCGATCAGCATCTCGAATTCGTGCTTTCCAACTCCGAGGACAACGTCCGAATACATCTGGATGAAGCGGCGATAGCTGTCGTAGGCGAACCGCTCGTCGCCGGTCAGCTTCACCAGGTTGAGCACGGTCTGGTCGTTGAGGCCGAGGTTGAGGACGGTGTCCATCATGCCCGGCATCGAGGCGCGCGCGCCGGAGCGCACCGAGACCAGCAACAGCGGCCCCTCGGTCGCGCCGAACTTGCCGGACATGATCTTCTCGATGTGAGCGATGCCGGCCTCGACCTGCTGCTTGAGGTCCGACGGATACGTATTCCCGTTGCCGTAATAGTACGTGCAGACTTCCGTGGAGATGGTAAAGCCCGCCGGCACCGGGATACCCAGGCTCGACATCTCGGCAAGGTTCGCCCCTTGCCGCCGAGCAGATTCTTGTCCTTGGCGCCGCCCTCGGCCTTGCCGTCGCCGAACGTGTAGACCCATTTCGTCATGGCTTGCTTCCTACCCCTCGATTTGTGAAAAGTCCGCGACCCTGCCGAGCGCCGACCGGATATGCGATAACAATTTCAGCCGGTTGATCCGCAGATCGGCATCCGGGCAATTGACCTTGACGTGCTCGAAGAACGCATCAACCGGCGCCCGCAGCGCCGCGAGGATGGTCATCGCCTCCCCGAACCGTTCGCCCTCAAGCGCCCGCCCGATCCCGGCGCGCGCCGCCGACAGCGCTCGATGCAGTTCGATTTCCTGGATTTCAGCGAAAAGCGCTTCCTCTGCCTCTCCCTCGTAACGCCTGTTGTCGTTGTTTTCTTCGATCCGGACGATGTTGCTCGCCCGGCGATAGGCAACCAGCAGGTTAGCACCGTCATCCGTGTTGAGAAAGGCTCTTAGGGCATCCACCCGCGACAAAAGTCGGACAATGTCGTCCTCGGCCCCTCCGGCGAACACGGCGGCGACAAGATCGTGCCGCACGCCTTGTTCGCGCAGGTGCACCTTGAGGCGGTCGGCGAGAAACTCCAAAACCTCCCACGAAACCGCGGCATGGCCCTTGAGGGTCGCCAGCGCTCGGGCGCCACCCGGATTTGCGACCGCGACAATGCTCGCCCAACCGTGGCTTCTGCTTTATCGAAGTTGAAGCAAGGGCACCCGCAGGTTGTTTTCCAGGATAAGGCGGATGACCCCTAACCCCGCGCGACGCAACGCGAACGGATCACGAGACCCGGTGGGCTTCTCATCGATCGCAAAAGAAACCCACCAGCGTGTCGATCTTGTCGGCCAGTGCCACGGCCACCGATGCCGGCGCCGTTGGGTATCGGTCGGTCGGGGGCCCCTGCGGCGAATAGTGCTCGGCGGATCGCCTCCGCGACTTCAGCCGGCTCCCCGCCGTTGTGCAGCGCGTAGTATCGGCCCATCACCCCCTGCAGCTCAGGGAATCTCCCACCATCTGCGCTCATCAGGTCGGCCTTGCACAGCTGCGCTGCCCGGTCGGCGAGATTGGGATCCGCCCCATAGGCGGCGCCAAGATCCGCGCGAGTTCCCACCAGCCGTTCGGTTCGTTGCAGATCTGAACCCAGCTTGGCGTGAAACACCCGTTCTGCGAGTTTCGGGACGCGGCTTTCCAGGGTGCGCTTGCGGTCCTCGTCCCAGAAGAACTTGGCGTCGGACAACCTCGCCCGCAGCACACGCTCGTTGCCGGCGACGATCGCTTTCCCGCCGTCGGTCGCTTCGGTGTTGGCGACCAGCACGAAGCGCGGCGCCAGCTTGCCGTCAGCATCAACTAGCGAGAAGTATTTCTGGTGCGCCCGCATCGCGGTAATGAGCACCTCGGCCGGCACGTCCATGAATTTCGGATCGATGCTGCCCAGCATCGGCACCGGCCATTCGACCAGGCCCGTCACCTCGTCCAGCAGCGCGTCATCCTGGCGAACCGTCAGTCCCTCGGCCGCCGCCAGCGCCGCCGCCCGCTCCGCGATCAGCGCGCGACGCTCCGCCGGATCCAGCATGACCTTCGCGGCCCGCAGCTTGTCGCGGTAGTCGGCGAAGTCGCGACACGATGAATTCGGTTGGGGCGAGGAACCGGTGGCCCCGAGTTCGGGACTTGGCTACAATTAACTTTATGCATAAAGATTAGGATTAGGATCTTGTTCAACGTTTGTGCAGCCCCCGATGCTCGCCAGCCTTCGCGGAGATTGGTCACGCTTCAGGGCGTCACAACATCACCCCCAAACGAATCGCAAGTTATGAACCGGCCGAACGGTACCTGGATCTGCCGTCACCTTACCGCATTGACCTTCTTGGCCAAGGTAGTTTCCTTTAGGCGTGCATCTCCTATGATAATTCCAAGCTCGGCTATAGTGTCAGAGCCGACCATAACCTTGTTCGCGAAGTAAAAGCTGCCCTTGTCCGTCTCGCGCACCTCCGCCTCAGCAACGGACGCAAGCCCGACGGCGCGCAGAAATCCTTCCACCGCCTTCTCCGGCGAGCCGACGCGCGGACCCTTGCGGTCTTCGCGCACGTCCGGTTGCTGCTCGGGCAAGCCGTCCATGACGAGTGCCAGACGTCGCGGCGTGACGTAGGCCTCGGCGCGGGTGAACGCCAGTTGCGCCTTGCCGAGCCCCTCGCACACCAGCCGCTTCAGGTCCGCGGCGGCGCGCGCCTGCATGCGGGCGGGGATTTCTTCGGACAGCAATTCGAGCAGGAGTTCAGGCATTGGTCGGCCCCGCGCCCCTCACCCCGACCCTCTCCCGCAAGCGGGAGAGGGAGAGCAGACGCGACCGGCAGGAGCGTACCCTCGCCCGCTCGCGGGAGAGGAGGGCCGGGCGCGCAGCGGGAGGGGAGGTGAGGGCGTCGCCACCGCCTCAGCCCGCATGACCGCGGCTCGCCAGCCAGGCCTCGCAGCAGCCCTTCGCCAGCGCCCGCACCCGGCCGATCTAGGCGGCGCGCTCGGTGACGCTGATGACGCCGCGGGCGTCGAGCAGGTTGAAGGTGTGGCTCGCCTTAATGCACTGGTCGTAGGCTGGGCAACACCAGCGGCTTCGGTAGCGTCAGCAACGCCTGGCACTCCGCTTCGGCGTCGGCGAAGTGGCGGAACAGTTGCTCGGCGTTGGCGTGCTCGAAATTGTAGGCGGAGCCTTCCCGCTCGTTCTGCAGGAACACGTCGCCGTAGGTGGTGCCGCAGCCGTCCCAGTCCAGGTCGTAGACGTTCTCGACGCCCTGGATGTACATCGCGAGGCGCTCCAGGCCGTAGGTCAGCTCGACCGAGACCGGCGCGCACTCGATGCCGCCCACCTGCTGGAAGTAGGTGTACTGGGTGACCTCCATGCCGTCGCACCACACTTCCCAGCCGAGGCCCCAGGCGCCCAGCGTCGGGCTCTCCCAGTCGTCCTCGACGAAGCGGATGTCGTGCAGCGAGGGATCGATGCCGAGGTGGTAGAGGCTTTCCAGGTAGAGGTCCTGCGAATTCGGCGGCGAGGGCTTCAGCAGCACCTGGAACTGGTAGTAGTGCTGCAAGCGGTTGGGGTTCTCGCCGTACCGGCCGTCGGTCGGGCGGCGTGACGGCTGGACGTAAGCGCACTTCCAGGGGTCGGGCCCCAGTGCGCGCAGCGTCGTCGCCGGGTGGAACGTGCCAGCCCCGACCTCCATGTCGAACGGCTGCAGCACCACGCAGCCGCGCTCCGCCCAGAACGTTTGCAGGCGGAGAATCAGCGATTGGAAGCTGTCAGACCGATCTGGATACCATCTTTGGATATAGCCGTGCCGCGAAGTCGGGCTTGCCGCCTCGCTTTTGACGGCCGGACCATACGACCCGGCCCGCGGGCACGGTCAAGACGAGGCGGTAAATCGCCCCCGACCCGATCCTGGTCGCATCTCATCAAGCTTCCGTTACCGTCGCCGCGATAACGAGGTATTGAGCGCCGCCGGCTTCTACCTGTCTATGCGATCGGCCGCATCCTCGAAGATGCCTTCCTTTAACCTGCCCTTTGGGCCGGAGCGGGGGTTAGCACCGCGGCGTCGCTCGACCCGCACGCACAGCGCGCGCTGACCGCGTCTCGCCAGCGAGCGACCGACGCAAGGCACACCAGACCACCACGCCACCGCGACCGACACGCAATCGATGCTCGACAACCGCCCCCGCCGCAGGAATACGCCGCACGAGACGACCGCTTGCCGACATGAGAAACAGACGTGCGGCCGCAGAACGTGCCGCCGGTGGAGAGCCAGCGTCGCGCCGCGGCGCTACGGGCACTGCTGGCGAAGGCACCAGCGGCGGGCACCGACACGGTGATCGTCTCGCACCGGCCGAACATCCTGGATGCCCTCGGCAAGGACTACTTCGACATCGCCGAGGAGAAATCATCACTTCAGCCGGGCAGAGGCGCCGGGTACAAGATGCTGGCGCGCATTCCGCGCCCCGATGCTGGCTCAGGCGGCGATATCACCCGCATTGACGCTGCCGGAGGCCGCGACGAACGCCGCGGCCCACAGGCGCCACCGAGTCAACATCCGCCAATCGCTGGCCCGGACGAGCGGCCGGCGTTGGCGGCCTTCAGCGTCGAAGTTCGCGGCGGCCAGCCAGCCGTCGAAGGCCGCGCGGCGTTCCGGCCACTCCTCCGCCAGCATCGCGTACCATGCAGTGTCCCGGTTGCGGCCCTTGATGATCATGTGCCGGAAGAAGATCCCTTCGAAGCGGAAGCCGAGCCGCCGCGCCGCCCGGCGGGAGGGTGCATTGAGCGCGTTGCACTTCCACTCGACGCGCCGATAGCCGAGATCATCGAACGCGTGACGCAGCATCAAAACCAGCGCCTCCGTTGCAGCGCGGGTTCGCTGCCGCGCCGGCGCGAACCAGATGTGGCCGATCTCCAACACGCCATCCTTGGGTGCGATGCGCATGAAGGCGGCCATCCCCGAGGCCCGGCCGCTCGCCCGGTCACGGATGGTGTAGAACACCGGATCGGCAGCGGCGGCGCCTTCGCGCAGCCACGTGACGAAGGCCGCCTCGTCGGGAAACGGCGCCGACCAGAGGTATGTCCATACGGCGCGGGCACGCTCGTCTGCGTGCGAAGCCGTATAGAGTTCCGCGGCGTGCGCGGTTGATCGGGCTCCAGCCGTACGCTTGCGCCATCGAGCGCGACCCGCGGCGGATAAAACCAGGCCGGGGAGGCAGGAACGACCGGTTCCTCGGAAAAGGCTTTCCGGGCGCAACCGCTCGCTGTCGGCGGAAGACGCGCTCAAAGCCCGAATCTGCTCCCACATCAGCCGCTCCTCCAGCGCTCCCAGCAGTCGCTCGGGCAATTCGTGAACCGCGCGTCCGGCTCGCATCCCCGCTCCCGGCAAGCCGAGGCGTCGGCGCCACCAGCGCCGGCCATCGCCGATCAGCCGCAGGCGTACCTTGTCGCCGAACCGCGCGCGCATCACGGTGCGCACGTCACCGAGTCCATCGATCAGCCCAAGGTCGAGTGCCGCCCGTCCCGTCCAGAATCGCCCGCTGAACAGCACGTCCTCGTCGGTCTTCAGCTTGCCGGCGCGGCGCTCGCGCACGTGGCGGCGAAACGTTTCATGCGTATCATCGAGGATGGATCTTAAGTGCTGCACTTCCTCCGGTTTTTCCGGACTGAAGGGGTCCAGCGCTGCCTTGTGCGTGCCCGCAGTGTAAAGCCGCCGCTCGACGCCGAGGCGCTGCAACGCCTGCGGAAATCCGAAGCTGCCGGCAACGACGCCGATCGACCCGACGATCGAGCTTTCGTCGGCATAGAGTTCATCGCCTGCGGTCAGCAGCCAATAGCCGCCCGACGCCGCGACGTCCTCGGCGAAGGCATAGACGGGCAGCTTCTTCTCGGCTGCCAGCGCGCGGATACGACGGGCGATCAATGCCGACTGTACCGGGGAGCCGCCCGGCGAGTCGACAACGAGCGCCACCGCCTTCGCATCGTCGAGGTCGAACGCCCGTTGCAGCGTCCAGGCCAGCCCGCGCATCGTCAGGCCGCGTTGCAGCCCGCCCACCCGGCCGATGATGCCGCTGAGTACGACCACCGCCACGGCCGGCGGCGGGTTTCGAAAACGCTCGATCGGCAGCTTCTTTAGGAGGGAGCGCAGGCGCATGGCGGTTCAGTTCCCGGCTTTCCATGGTCGTCGCCGCACCAAGCGGTGCTGGCGGATCAGGCGGATATCGGCGCATAGACGGGAATGGTCAAGGACGCTGGCGCGCCGGCACTTGCAGGTCAAGCGCTTCGCCGCCGCGCAACACCGTTTCCGCCGCCGGCGTATATCCGCCATCCGGCTGGTGCAGCACCACGCCGGGCAACAGCGTCAGCGGCGCGCCCGAACCCTTTCGCCCGCCGATGACGACGCGTTTCGCCGGCTCGCCCGCGTGCGGCCACAACGGCAGGACGACGAGGGCGCCGAGACGACCAGTCAGCCCCGCCTAGCAGTTCGTCGAGGCGATCGGCCCGCTGAATCACCGTCACCGTGCCTCCCATGACGCACCATCCGCAGGCAGAAGTCGAGCCAGCCGGACAAAGTGATCTCGCCCTCCACCATGGCCTGGGTGCGGCCGGAATGCTGCGGCGACCGGCCGCTGCCGGCAGGCATGAACGGTGGATTGGCCATGACATGGTCGAATGAGGCCGGCGACAGACGGACCGGAGGCGCAGCCAGATTGCCGCAGTAAAAGCGGGCACGCGGCGGCAAGCCCGCTTTCTTCCGCATTGTCGCTGGCCAGACGCACCAGTGCCAGGTCCGCTTCAATCCCGGTGATCTGCACACCTTGAAGCCGTGCCGCGAGACACAGCGCCGCCGCGCCCGTTCCGGAACCGACGTCCAAAACGCCGTCGCCTTCGACCGCCGCACCGCGGCTGCCAGCAAGACCGGCGTCAATCGATGTGCGGAAAACCATCGGCTGGCTGGCGGAGGCGGACCCGGCCGCCGAGCAGCCGGTCGTCGGTCAGCGCCTCAGCCATCGCCGCTCCGGCCCGAGCCGTCGCCTGCGCCGGAGATTTCCGCCAGCAGCCGGCGGGCCCGCGGCAGCTCCGGCTTCGTCGACCATCATCCGGAAGCGACTGCGCCCAGTGCGCCGCCGTAGGCGCTGGCGGTAGCCATCGAGAACATGACGCTTGATGCAGAGCTTGCCCTAATCGCATTTCCAACCAGGAAATGAACACCGGGTCCTCGCTGCGGATCAGCTCGATCATCCGTTTGCCGACGTCGAAGTCCTGGTCATCGCGTGATTTTCGGCTGCGCACGCTGCATCGGCGGCGGGCTTGACCCCGCCCGTCACGGATTCTTATGCTCAGCCCTGGGGCAACGGCCGTCAAGCGGCCGATGGGCAATCGACGGGAGGAAGTGTGCGTGGGCTTGGCCGTGGGCATTGACGCCGTTATCAGCGTATGTCGTCACTCGACGCCCTGACCGCCCTCGTGCACGACGACCTGCAAGCGGTCAACACGCTGATAATGCAGCGGATGCAGAGCCCTGTGCCGCTCATTCCGCAACTCGCCGGGCACGTCGTCGCCGCAGGCGGAAAGCGGCTGCGGCCGATGCTGACGCTGGCATCGGCGCGGCTTTGTGGCTACGCGGCCGAAAGCATCTCGGGCCTTGCGACGTGCGTTGAATTCATCCATACCGCGACCTTGTTGCATGACGACGTGGTTGATGATTCGGTATTACGCCGCGGCCTCGCCTCCGCTAACACCGTCTGGGGTAATAAGCCAAGCGTTCTGGTTGGCGACTTTCTGTTCAGTCGCGCCTTTGAATTGATGGTCGAGCACGGCTCGCTGGAAATCCTCGGAATTCTGTCACGGGCGTCGTCGATCATCGCCGAAGGCGAGGTGATGCAACTCATCACCACCAGCGACGTCGATACCACCGAGGCTGCGTATCTCGACGTTATTCGTTCGAAGACCGCGCAGCTCTTTGCCGCTGCGTGCCGGATCGGCGCCGTGATCGCCGACCGGCCGCGAAAGGAAGCCGATGCGCTCGACAGCTACGGCATGAATCTGGGCCTCGTCTTCCAGCTCATCGACGATGTGCTGGATTACTCGGCGAAGCAGGCGACACTCGGCAAGACCATCGGCGATGACTTCCGCGAGGGGAAGATGACTCTCCCGCTCGTGCTCGCGCTCAGCCGACAGTGTCGAGCGTGCCCGGGGCTACGGTGAAGAGGCGCGGCGCGCGCTGGCCGTTTTTCCCGACAGCGCCGGCAAGCACGCGCTGCTCGAGGTCGTCGACTTCTGCATAGAGCGAGCCTTCTGATCCGTCCGTTGCGATCGGCTTGCTGTCTGCCGCATTCGCACGCTATATACGCGGCCTTACGACCCATCGGAGTGTAGCTCAGCCTGGTAGAGCACTGTCTTCGGGAGGCAGGGGTCGGAGGTTCGAATCCTCTCACTCCGACCAGTGGGCCAGCCTAGAGATTTCGCCAGGATTTTCCCGGCCGGTGGGAGCAGTCCCAGCCAAGCTAAAAACCAAACCAAGCTCCCGCCGATTGGATTGATCCTGCTGCCATTGAATGATTTTCGACGTGGTCGACCGCTGGCGCGCCTGGATCGCCCGTGATCTACGTCGATGCTGACGCTTGTCCGGTGAAACGTGAGATCTACCGCGTTGCCGAGCGTCATTCGGTGCCGGTTGTCGTCGTTTCCAACAGCTTCATCGCCGTGCCGCGCGATCCGCGCATTCGCTTGGTTGTCGTCGGAGCGGAGTCGGATGCGGCCGACGATTGGATTGCCGAGCACGTCGATTGCCGGCACATCGTGGTGACCACGGACATCCCGCTTGCCGCCCGATGCGTCAAGGTGGGTGCAATCGTGTTGCGACCGGACGGTCGTTTGTTCACCGAGGACTCGATCGGGCTGGCACTGGCGACGCGCAACCTGATGACAGATCTGCGGGCCGCCGGCACCGTGACGCGAGGACCAAAGCCGCTATCGACGATGGATCGCTCGAAGTTTCTGTCGGCACTGCACGAGGCCATCCTACGCCTGCAAAGAATGAGCTGAGCCGAAGCGCAAGATCTGACGAACTATTTCGATGTCACTCGACGAACTCGTTTTTTCTTGCAGGCGATCGTAATTCCGCCTCTCCGGGCCCATATATTCTAGAATGCATAATGACGATCCCGAACCGCCTGCTGCTTCATCCGGAAAAGTGCGCCGATGCCTGAAGTGCCAGAGCGAGTTTGTCAGCGGCTGGGAGGGGCACCGGATCTGCGATCGCTGCAAGCACACGAGCGCTTGGCGTGAGGGAATACGCGCTCATTCTTACGGCTCCCATGGTCATTAATTGTCTCGCCCATGATCCGGCAAACTCGGCGGCGCTTAAGATCGCGGCCGGTCGAAACCGGGCTTGAGCATCCTTCGAGAGCGAATATGACTTACTGCGTGGGCGTCCTGCTCGACGAGGGAATGATCTTCGCCTCTGACTCTCGCACCCATGCGGAAGTCGACGATTTCGCCACCTTCTGCAAAATGACGGTGTTCGAGCGCTCGGGCGACAGGGTGATCGTTCTGTTGAGCTCAGGGAGTCTGGCAGGAACCCAGGCCGTCATCAGCCTCCTAACGCAACGGAGCGACATCGAGACCGGTGCACCTAATCTCTGGAATGCCCGGACGATGTTTGACGTCGCCAATCTGGTAGCCGACGCGATGCGCGACATCGAGCGCCGCGATGGCCCGTATCTGGCGGAAAGTGCCATCAAGTTCAACGCCTCGTTCATCCTCGGCGGACAGATCGGCGGCGAGCCGTTGCGGCTGTTTCGTGTCTACGCCGAGGGAAACTTTATCGAGGCGGGATGTGATACGCCCTTTTTGCAGACCGGTGAAA
Organism: Rhodospirillales bacterium; assembly: GCA_016712375.1. Taxonomy (GTDB): domain Bacteria; phylum Pseudomonadota; class Alphaproteobacteria; order Rhodospirillales; family Defluviicoccaceae; genus Defluviicoccus. The sequence goes on along the minus strand of JADJRE010000004.1, from coordinate 215,482 downwards.
CCAAGTATGGCAAGCCAATCATCGATCGCGTGATCTCGCCTTCCACGTCTCTTGCCGATGCGGCGAAGTGCGTGCTCGTCTCCTTCGACTCCACCATGCGAAGCAACCTCTCGGTCGGGATGCCGATCGACTTGATCTGCTACCAGCGCGACAGTCTCGAAATTCGGATGCGCCGGCGGTTCGATGCGGGCGATCCCTACTTTGCTACGTTGAGTCGTCAATGGAGCACCGGCGTGCGACAGGTCTTCAGTCAATTGCCCGCACTGCAATGGGCAAGCTGAGGACGTGATCCCTCGTTTCATTTCGCCACGACCGAAAGGCTACTCATGTACATCCGACTCGGCTATGAGCTGATCTACGACTGTCCGCAGCCGACGCCGATGATCCTGACGCTGAATATCCATTATACCCGCGTCTCCGATCTTGCCGTCCCCGACCACCTCATCACTGATCCTTCGATCCCGCTCGTGGGCTATCGTGACGGCTTTGGCAACTGGTGCACCCGCATCGTGGCGCCTGCGGGACGCATCCGTCTGTTCACGGACTCGATCATCCGGGACAGCGGACAGCCGGACGTCGTTGTGCCGAACGCGGTGCAGCATCTTATCCAGGACCTGCCGGAAGAGAGCCTCGTCTATCTGCTGGGCAGCCGCTACTGCGAGACGGATCGCCTCTCCGAAGCCGCCTGGTCGCTGTTTGGTAGCGCGCCGCTAGGCTGGGGCCGGGTGCAGGCCATATGCGACTTCGTGCACCGTCATATCGTGTTCGGCTATGAGCATGCGCGGGCGACGAAGACCGCAATGGAAGCGTTCAACGAAGGCAAGGGCGTCTGCCGCGACTATGCTCACCTTGCAATTGCCTTCTGCCGCTGTCTGAACATTCCAGCGCGCTACTGCACCGGCTATCTGGGCGACATCGGTGTACCTCCCTCCGCCGATCCGATGGACTTCTCCGCCTGGTTTGAGGTTTTTCTCGGCGGGCGCTGGTACACCTTCGATGCGCGCAACAACACTCCCAGGATCGGGCGGGTGCTGATCGCCCGCGGTCGGGACGCCTCCGACGTGGCGATCAGCAGCACCTTCGGCCCGAACACCCTCGCCGGTTTCAAGGTCTGGACCGACGAGGTGGCGACGGCTCAACTCAGCAACGACGGCTCGCTCCGTCGGTAGGCGGCGGCGAGCCGCGCTGCCCATTGCGCGCGTGCAGTCGGCGTCGTTAGCAAATCCTGTCGGATCTCTATCAGCACATGTGGCAGTCCTCGCTGCTCACCATGTACCGGGATTGTATAGTCGATGCTGTCGTCGATATCGTAGGGCTGGTTGTGGCCGACAACCAGTCCGCCATGGCAGGTGAACGCTTCGAGCAGCAGCAACGCCAGCCGAGGATCGCGTCCGTAGGCGAACCCGATGTCCCAGGGGCGGCGCTGACCGTCCAGCTCGGGGGAAAGCTGTGGACGCTGAGCAGCACGCTCGGCAGTCCGTCGACGACGCGCCTGTCCAGCACGTCGGCGATCGCATGATGATAGGGATGAAACAGCGTCGCCGCGCGCCGCGCGCGCTCGCCCGCATCGACCAACTGGTTGCCGGGCACGACAATGCCGTCACTGGTGGCGGCGATCGACCCTTCGCTGGCCAGCGGCCGGTTGCAATCGATGACGAGGCGGGAATAACCGCTCGTCACCAGCGGCGCCGCCAGATGCTCTGCCAGCGCTCGCGCCACCTCCGCTGCGCCCGGGTCCCAAGCGATGTGGCTGGCAAGAGCCGCCTCGCCCAGGCCGAGAAGCTTCAACCCGCGGGGAACGCGGTTCGAGGCGTGATCGCAAACGATGACGGCGGTTCCCTTGCCGTGGGCATGGTCCACCTCCCAAGCCGGCGGCTCGTCAGCCGCGAGAAGGGGGCCGCTGCCGGTCGTCACGCGATAGTTCCAGCGCAGGCCATCCCCGCAACCATGGCCGCACAATCTCTAGGCGGCGGCAGCGAGGAAGGGGAGAGAGGATCCCGGAAAAGAAACGTCATCCTCCCTCTGTCAGGAGTTGACGGATGGAATGCCAAGGCTGCTTAGGGCCACTCGCAAGGCGTCCGCGTTGTATGGCTTCTCTAGATAGGAAATGCGCTCGAGCCCGGACAATCCCACGATGTTTTTCTGGCCATAGCCACTGGCGATAACGACGGGAAGGTCAGGGCGGCGAGCCCGCGCCTCCAGAACCAGCGCGTCGCCACGCAGGTCGGGCAGTCCCAGATCGGTCACCATCGCATCGATCCGAGGGGCGCCGTTGTCGAGCAGGGCCAGTGCCTCGGCGGCCGTCGTCGCCTCTATCGGCACATGCCCGAGCTCCTTGAGCAGGTCGACCGCGAACCACAGCACCATCAGTTCATCCTCGACGATGATAATGCTCCGCGCCGTCGGCGCCTCCGCCAGTTTGGAGGCCTCCGACGCAACCGCTGGCTTCTCGCCTAAGGCTGAAGCATCGAGCACCTGCCGAAGCTTCCGCGCCAATTCGCCTTTCTTGTACGGCTTGCTGAGGAATACGACATCCTCGTCGACGCGAGCGTTGTGAACGATGGCGTTGCGCGTATAGCCGGAGGTGAAAAGAACCCGCAGCTTCGGGTTCAGCGACTGCGCCCGCCTCGCCAACTCTCGACCCAGCATGCCGCCCGGCAGGATGACGTCGGTGAACAGCACATTCACAGCGCTCTTCGGATCGGCGAGGATTTCCAGCGCCTGATGCGCATTCGACGCTTGCAGACAGCTATACCCAAGTTCGCCTAGCAGCGTCAAAGCGACATGTCGGACGTCACTGTCGTCTTCGACGACCAACACCGTCTCGACGCCCCCAACAACGTCCTCCGGCGGACGGGCGATCTGCACCGCCGCCTGCGTGGTCCGTGGCAGGTAGAGCTTGATTGTCGTGCCGTTGCCGACCTCGCTGTAGATCTTGATGTGTCCGTTGGACTGCTTGACGAAGCCGAATACCTGGGATAGCCCCAGGCCGGATCCATTGCCCTCGCTCTTGGTGGTGAAGAACGGTTCGAAGACGCGTGCAACGACGTCCGGCGGCATGCCGATGCCAGTATCGGTAACCGCGATGATCACGAAGGGGCCGGCCTTCACTTCCGAATGTGCGGTGGCATAGGCGGTATCGAGCTCCGCGTTCGCCGCCTCGATGGTGAGCTGTCCGCCCTCCGGCATGGCGTCACGGGCGTTAAGCGCGAGATTCAGGATTGCATTCTCCAGTTGCGACGGATCGGCAAACACTGTCCACAGACCCGCGGAGGTAACCGTCTCAAGCTTGATGTGCTCTCCCAAAGAGCGCTGGAGGAAGCCGCCGACGTCCGAAAGCAGTCGGTTGACGTCGAGCGGACGCGGCTCAAGCGGTTGCCGCCGTGCAAAGGCGAGCATCTGACGGGTCAGGCTGGCGCCCCGTTCGGCCGCCGCGAGGGCCATATCCATACTGCGACTTTGCGTAAGGTCGCCGCTCCTTTTCCGCAGCAGCTCGAGGTTGCCGATGATCACGGTCAGCAGGTTGTTGAAGTCGTGGGCGATACCTCCGGTAAGTTGGCCGACTGCATCCAACCGCTGGGACTGCCGCAGTTGGTGTTCCGTCAAAAGGCGCTGCGTGATGTCGGTATAGGTGATGACAAAGCCACCAGACGGAACCGGCGTGCGCCGCAGCTCAAAGGTGCGTCCGTCCTTTCGCGTTCGTTCATAAACCACCGGGTTCGATCGCACGGTCGCCTCCGGCGGTGCAGCAGCCAGCTGCTGCGGCGTCTCCAGGAAGTCGCCTTCCTCGTCCGTCCAGTCGTGGCGGACGAACGCGGCGTAGGGCGTACCAACCCGCAACAGCTCTGCAGGGACCGAGAAGAGCTCGACAAAGCAGGAGTTCCAGCTGGCCAGCAAGGCGCCTGCGTCAAATACGCTGATCCCCTGGCTCAGACTGTCGAGGCTGACGCGCAACTGCTCGGCATTGGCCTCTGCCTGGGCTTCGGCGTTGCGCAATAACCGGAACGCGCGAAACAACAACACGCCGGCAACGATCAACACCGCGAACAGCAGGGCGATGATTAGCACGGTGCCGAGCAGTCGAAGGTGTGTCGCGCGTTCGAAGGCGGCGGTGCGTTGGACCAGCGCTGCGCGACTCGCCTCGTCGATCGCAGCGAGGACCCGCCGAATGTCGTCCATCAGCCGCCTGCCTTCGCCTTGCACGCGGGAAAAGGCATCCTCGGCCCGGCCGGCCTTTGCCAGCCGAATCGTCTCGGCCAGTTCGTCGAGCTTGCTGTGAACCAGGAGGGGCAGTTGGTTGATGCTGCCGTTCGGCCAAGCCGTCCCGCCGACGCGGGTCAGCGCGTCAAGCAGGGGCTGAACCCGCCTGATCGCCGCCTCGTAGGAGGCGAAGTACTCCGGGTTGCCGGTCAGCAGATATGCTCGCTTTGCGCTCTCCGCGTCTTGGATGGCAGACAGCAGGTCGCTGGCGACGCCGCGCTGCTCGTAGATTGCGATTACGTCGTCGCGCGCTTGCCGGGCGTTCGCGAACACCAGCCATATCGTGCCGATAACCGTACACAGAAGCAGCATCAGCACGACGACGATCAAGCGACCCGCCGTCGTCGCCCGGCGAATTGCGCGCTTTACTGGCATTAAGGTTTACCCAACCGCTGCACTTTTCCTACAGAGAATAGCAGACGTTCGCAGTCGCTCACGACCCTGATGCGGCCCATCAATGCCGAAGCTATCGGCCGTGCATGATCTGGAGCGCCCACATCCTGCTCGATGATATCGAAGGTGCAGTGAAAAACGACGCCATCTGGATCGATCGGGTGCCGTTGGTGTTCGACAACCTGTATCGTCCGTTCGCACCGAGGAGTTGAGCTGTGTTACTCAAGGGTTCATGTCACTGCCAGGCTGTACGCTTTTCCGTCGAGTCTGAGCATCCTTATCCCTTTAACCTCTGCTATTGCTCGATCTGTCGGAAAACCGCAGGTGGCGGTGGATTCGCCATCAATTTAAGCGGACGGTTCGATTCGTTGAAGGTGCAGGGCCAGGAGCATATCCGCGTCTATCAGGCAAAGATCGAAGGCGATGCCGGTCGCTGGGCGCTGAGCCCGCTGGAACGGCGGTTCTGCGGTGTCTGCGGCAGCATGCTGTGGTGCTGGGATCCGCGGTGGCCGGACCTGGTGCATCCCTTCGCCTCGGCGATCGACACCGACCTCCCGGTGCCGCCCGAACGCACCCACCTGATGCTCGACTCAAAGGCCTCGTGGGTCGTCCCGCAGGCTGGAGGGAACGACAAGACGTTCAGTGAGTACCCGGACGAATCCATCGCGCAATGGCACGAACGGCTTAAGCTGGTTCGCTAGGGACCCGCCCTTCATCAACGGGCATTGCGGTTGCGGCCTGGTCGGCTCGTGCGCTGCAGTGACTCGTCTGGCCAGCGCCGTCGCGCAATCAGTTGTTAACCTTCGGCGTGCATGCTCCGGAAGGCAGGCTGAGAGAGTAAGCCCTCTTGTCGCCTGCCGCGGAGGTACCGGTGCGGCGCACGAAGCGGCTTCAGAACTGTGCATTGGGAGACACGCCGACCAGTAGGGCTGCGGTCGCCGAAAATTCGGCGGCAAGCCGATCACCCGCTCCCGGTGAAACGAACACACAAATCCTGAGCCCGCGCCGCTCGATCCGCTTCCAAGCAACGACTGGACAGCGGCGATGAAGATCCGCGGCAAGGTGTTGAGCGCCATCGCCTTCTCGCTGCTGGCGACGGCGCTTGCCAACTTCTTTGTGCTGAAAACGCTCGTTTTCCCGACCTTTCTCGAATTGGAGCAGCAAGCCGCGGCGCGTGACGTGCAGCGTGTCATGGAAGCCATCAATTCCGAGATCGAGGACGTCGACAAGACGTTATGGGATTATTCGAGTTGGGACGACAGCTATCGATACGCAAAAGGCAGCTACAAATCGTACCCGGTCAGCAACCTCGCCGTCGAAACTCTGCAAAATCTACGCCTCGATATTGTCGAGATTTACGACACGAAGAAGACCCGACTTTTCGCCGTCGTTTATGATCGTAGCGCTGGCCGCACCCGGCAGGCTGAATGGAAGCTCGCCGCGCTCGCCGACGATGGCTCGTTGCTGACGCTGAGGAATGACGCAACCAACATCACCGGGATCATGTCGACCCCGGACCGACCAGCGCTGTTTTCTTCTCGACCAATCGTCAAGACAAACGGGGAAGGTCCCGCTGTCGGAACATTTATCCTCGGCCGCTTCATCGATGACGATCTGGTCGCCAGCATCAAGGACCGCATAAAGGTCGATTTCACCCTTACGCCCGTTGAAGGTCTGTCAGGGGCGGCTGGCGAGGCCTATGAACGCCTCCTGCGGTCGGACGAACCGGTCTTGACGCAGGAAACGGCCGACGATCAGCTTCTCGCCTATTCGCTGATCAAGGACCTTCGAGGTCGTCCGATCCTGCTGGCGACAGCGACCGTTAAACGGGACCTCTCTCAGATCGGCCATCGCGTCTTATCCGCGTCGCTCGGCGGACTGGCGCTAACCGCTATCCTGGTGATGGCGGTGCTGACGGTCCTGCTGCAATGGCTGTTGGTGGGGCCGCTTGTCAGCCTCACCCGGCACGTTGTCGAGATCCAGGCGGAGGGCACGCCAGAACGCCGCATAGGCCTGCCGCGCCGGGATGAGATTGGCATCCTTGCCCGGGAATTCGACCGGATGCTGGCGCGTCTGGCGGAAGCGCGCGACCGGCTTCTCGACCACTCGTATCAGTCCGGTGTTGCTCATATGGCCTACGGCGTTCTGCATAATCTGCGCAATCAGCTGATGCCGGTAAATACCCGGGTTGAGCGGCTGCGCGAGCGGGTGATCGAACGGACTGACAAGCACGTTGATGCCGCCTTTGCCGAGATCGGCTCGGGGCAGACCCCGCCCGACCGCCGATCAAAGATCTCCGCCTACCTCGCCCTGTCGTTCGACAACATGCGCGAAACGCAATCGGAGGTCGGGGGGCAATTGGCCCTGGTGTTGCAGGATCTTCTGCGGGTGGAGGACGTCCTCGGGGATCTGGACCGCTTCAGCCGCGTTGGCTCTCGATCCAGCCGGTTTCCATCGCTGCCTGTGTTCAGGAGGCGATCGCGATGGTGCCCTCCTTCCCAGACATCGAAGTTGAGCTTGAAGTTGATCCCCTCGTGCCGGAGCAGCCGACGGTTGCGTCGGCTCGTTTCATCCTCAAGCACGTGCTGCAGAACCTGTTCGTCAACGCCATCGAAGCGGTCGCCGCCGCCGGCGGAACGACTGCGAGAATTGAGGTGCTGGCCTCTCCGCGGACTGTCGACGGAGTGCAGTACGTCGATTTGCAGGTGCGGGACAATGGGATCGGCATCCACCCGGACCAGCTCGCTTCAATCTTCGTGCGCGGCTTCTCAACGAAGAAGCAAGCACGGAGGGGCGCTGGATTACACTGGTGCGCCAACAGTATTTCCGCGATGTCTGGAAGAATATATGCGGAGAGTGCCGGGCACAGCCAGGGCGCAACGTTCCATTTACTGTTGCGTATAGCCGAATAGCGGATCGGATACAGGTTTACGCTGATGAACGACGGCATAGAGAAAGAATTCTCCGGCACGCGCATTCTCGTCGCCGACGATGAACAGCGCATTCTCGACGATTATGCGGCGGTACTCTCGGGCGAGTCGGAGAACGCCGATTCCCGGCGAGCGAGGATTGCTGATCTGGAAACGGAGCTTTTCGGCGGTGCGCCCGACCAGCGGCGGCTGCCGGATTTCTCACTGTGCCTTTGTCTGCAAGCAGACGATGCGGTCCGAGCGGTCGAGGAGTCGATCCGCGACGGAAAACCGTTTGCCGTTGCGTTTCTCGATGTGCGGATGCCGCCGGGCGCGGATGGTGTCGAGGCCGCCGAGCGCATCCGCAAACTCGACCAGGAGATCAACATCGTCTTCGTTACCGGGTTTTCCGACCTTCGGCCGGAAGACATCGCCACCCGGGTGCCCCCGATCGACAAGCTTCTCTACTGCCAGAAGCCATTCCACGCCAATGAGTTGCGTCAAGTCGCCTATGCCCTGTCGGCGAAATGGTCAGCACAGCGAACCCTGCAGGCGACGCGGCAGAGGCTCGAGCAGGTGATCAACTCGACAGCGGTCGTGATCTACAGCTCGGCTCCGGCACGCGACCATTCGCCGGCATTCGTCAGCGAAAACATCCGGCCGCAGTTCGGCTGGGATCCCGCGGCTTTTCTTGCTGATCCCAGGTTCTGGATCGACCGTGTGCATGGTGAGGATCTGCCGAGAGTGCATAAGGCCCTCAAGGATATTCACGAGGTCGAAGAACTATCGATCGACTATCGGTTCCGTATGGCTTCCGGCGAGTACCGCTGGGTAAGCGATCGCATGAAAATCGTCAGGCACGCCTGTGGCAAGGCGCAGGAACTGGTCGGCTGCTGGTTCGACATCACCGAACGCCGGGAAGCCGAAGCGCGCATCCGCTCCCTGGCTTACTACGACGTGGTTACCGGACTACCCAATCGCCTGCTGATGGAAGAGTTGCTTGGCCACGCGTTGACGCAGGCGGAGCGGTATCGGCATCACCTTGCCGTACTTTTCCTCGATGTCGATAACTTCAAGCGCATCAACGACACTCTCGGTCATGACAGCGGTGACGTCCTGCTGCGCGAGGTGGCGCGGCGGTTGCTCGGCTGCATCCGGAAGAGTGACGTCCTGTTGCGGGAGGGAGACGTCGAGAACCTGCTGGCCGAGCCCGACCAGGAATCCGTTTCCCGCCTGGGCGGTGACGAGTTCGTGGTCATCCTTTCGAAGATCAAGAGCCCGGACGACGCCGCGATCGTCGCCGAGCGCATTTCAAAGGCACTGGCGGAGCCGATTGCCCTGGCTGACGAGGAAACATGCGTCACCGCCACGATGGGCATCAGCGTTTACCCGGACGACGGCACGTCTGCTAAAACACTTCTCAAGCATGCCGACATGGCGATGTACCACGGTAAGGAGCAGGGGCGTAATTGCCATCGCTTCTTCTCCGAGGCCATGCGCGTACGCGCTGCTCGTCGGTTCTTTATCGAGTCTAAACTAAGCAGGGGACTCGATCGCGGCGAATTTACTTTATTCTACCAACCCCGGGTGAATACGCGGAGCCTCGAGGTGGTCGGCATGGAGGCGCTGCTTCGGTGGAACCAGCCGGACGAGGGGCTGGTCATGCCCGGCGAATTCGTGCCTGTGGCGGAGCAGAACGGCCTGATCCTGCCGATCGGCGACTGGGTTCTGCATGAGGCTTGCCGCCAGAGCGCTGCGTGGCAGGCCGCCGGTCTGCCGCCGCTGGTTGTTTCGATCAATCTTTCCGCAGTGCAGTTCCGTCATCGCCTCCTAGCCGATCGCCTCGCACAAGTCATCGCCGATAGCGGGCTCGACCCCCGCCTGATCGAACTTGAGCTTTCAGAAAGTGTCCTGATGGAGGACACCAAGCTCAGCACACGGTTGCTCGCCCAGATCAAGGAACTCGGGATCAAGATTTCGATCGACGATTTCGGTACCGGCTACTCGTCGCTCAGTTACTTGCGGCGGTTCGAGCTCAGCACGTTGAAGATCGATACGTCTTTCATCAGCGATCTCGCCAGCGGCACCGGTGATGTCGCGATTGTCAGCGCGATGATCGCTCTTGGGCACCAGTTGGGGATGCAGGTCGTCGCAGAAGGGGTGGAGCAGGTGGGCCAGCTGGAATTTCTTCGGTCGCGGGGTTGCGGCGAAGCGCAAGGCTACCTCTTCAGCCCGCCGGTCGACGCCGCCAGCTTCGAGCAGTGGGTATTGGAGAGGTCGACACTCGGGGCCATCCGGCAAGCTTCAGTTGGGTAAGATCGACGGCGCCCACCTGTTGTGACGAATATTAACATGGTGAAACACGATGCTGCACAACTCGAACCCGCAGACTTTTCTTGAGCATAAGCCACAGGCAAAAATTGGGCAGTACAACTACGTGTATGTGGCGCCGACATCGAGTTGCGGTCTGGGCCTGTTCACCGTCCGGGCGTTGAAGGCGGGAAGTATCGCTCTGCAAGTTTGCGATCGCAGGTATTTCGCCGCCGCGCGACCGTACGCGCAGCTACGGCTCTACGGCTATACGCACGCCGACATTTTCCAGGTCGGATCGGATTTGTTCCTGCCGCCCTATGGCGGCCTCGACGATTTCACCAACCACAGTTGCGAGCCGAACTGCGGGCTGCGGGCAGGCCCAACCGGCTTCAACATGATCGCCCTGCGCGACATCGCAGCCGGCGAGGAACTAACCTACGACTACTCCACGCACCAGGAACATCCGCAGGAAGACATGCTGTGCCAGTGCGGCGCGCCAACCTGCCGCGGCGTGGTTCGCAGCTTCTCGACGCTGCCGCAAGCGCTTCGTCACCGTTATCTCGAGCTCGGAGTGGTCGCCGCGTTCATCGTTGAAAGCGAGGAGCGAGCCTCCTCCACCCCCTAAATGCGCGGTGTTAACGGAGCCCGTCTGGCCGGCGCGATCCGGCACTATTTCAATAGGCCGCCGATTGTCCTGGAACTTGCCCTTCTAGCTGCCCTGCTTTCGGCGGCGGTCATCGTCCTGATGGCCGTCGGCTCCGCCCAGGTTCTGGTCGACGAAGGCAGTGCGGCGCTGCCCCTGGTTTATCTCCTGCTCGCGGCAGTGTCGGTTCCTCTCGCTTCCGGGATATCGGCGGCGCTTTGCCGCTGGCCGGTGTCGCGTATCAGCGGCGTTGCCTCGCTCGCCTCGATGTTTCTGGCTCTGGCGCTTCGGGCGGCACTGGCGTTCGAGCTCCCCGGCGCATCGCACGCCAGCTGCATTGCCGCCTACGCGCTGGAGATCGTGTTCGACACGTTGTTCTGGCTTTCCGCTTCGCAGCACCTGCCGACCCTGGAACTGAAGCGGCAGACACCCTTCCTGGCCGCGGCCTTTGGCCTCGGCGGCATCTTCGCGGGTTTCGCGGCAACGATCTTCTGCGAAATCTTCGCCGGCCGCGATTTGCTGCTGCTGGACGCGGTGTTCTTTGCGCTGTGCTTCGCCCAGTACCGCCGCATCGGGCGGCTGGATCCGCCGTCCGACGAAGGCGAAGCGGACGAAGTGGAACCCGGGATCCTGGACGCGCTGAAGGCGACGGGCAACGTTGTCCGGACGTTTCCGATTACCGCCGGCATCGCCGCCTCGGTGCTGCTGATGTCGGCCTTGTTCTGCCTTCAGGACTATTTGGCCATGACCGTCTACGAGCAGTCGTTCAGCGACGCGGACGAACTCTCGAGCTTCATGGCGATCGTCTATGCCGGCCACCAGGCGGCGGAACTGCTGATACTCGCGGTATGTGGAAAGCTGATTTTGGAACGGGCCGGTCCCATCGTCCGCAACCTCATCTTCCCGCTGTCCACCTGTGGCGGTCTCCTGGCATTGCTCTCATGGTGGAGCCTGCCGCGGCTGTCTTCGTCCACGCCAACGTTATCGCACTGTCGAACGCTGTTTTCGAACCGGTCAAGACGCTCGACTTCGCGGCGATTCCCTATCGCGTGTCGGCGCAAGTTCGCATCCTCGTCGATGGTGTTGTCTATCCCCTGGGGGTCGCCCTTTCCGCCTTGAGCCTGCTCTGGTTGCAGAGCTGGAGCGGGCCGCAGTTGGTCCTCTTTGTCGCGATCGGCATCGGGGTTGCTTTCATCGGTGTTTCGGCACTGGTCGGTGCAAGCTTTCTGCCGCATCTGCTCCGCAGTCTGCGTCTGCGCACCATCAGCCCTTCGGAATACGCCCGTGCCGAGAACGGCCGGCTGTTCTCCTCGGGCGACATCCGCAAGTTGCTGATGCACCCGGATTCGCAGGTGCGCAGCTTTGGTCGCGATCTGGCGGGGAGGCTGGCGCCCGAGCTGTTGACCGACGCAGCGGTTGCCTTCGACGACGAAGGATCGCGGCCGCCGCAAGCTTGCGAGGTATCGCCGGCTAACGGAATGGTAGAGACGGGCGCTTCGCCGCCCCGACTGGTCGCAGCGCCGACCTCACCGCGGCTGCGGCGAAGCGATTACGCGCTGGTCGGAGAGCGGGCGCCGGAGCTGCCTGGTGCTCCCCGCGGGTCCCGGCTGCGCAATCAACGACGCTCCGATGCCGGCATCTGGCGCTTCGCCCTGATCGATAGCAGGCGATCCGCCAACCGTATCCTCGACGTCGCGCGAGGACTTGAAGATCGTTCGCAATCGGTCCGTCGAGCTTCTGCCGGGCTGCTCGCGACCTTTTGCGCGGCGGCTCTACCAACGGCTGCAATGCACTTGCGATCGGTCCGCCCGGAAGTCGCCGAAGCTGCCATCTTCGCCATCGGCGGCATCGGCACGCGCAAAGCGGCGCAGCTTCTCCACGACCATTTACAGCCGTTGTTCAGTCGGGCACGTCTCAACCTCGATGCTCTCGATGCGCTTCGGCAGATGACCGACGTCCGCGATGATGATGCGCGCCGCGCACTCATGGCGTGGCTGAGCGACAGCAATCGGCGGATCGTTCGCCGCGTCTTTGTCGTTAAGTCGGCGCTCGGCAATCCTCGCGACGTCAAGTTTTTGCACGCCATGACGCAGGCCCGCGAGCCACGGACCCGATCAAACGCCTGCGAAGCGTTGATCAACATGCCGACGAAGCGGTTCATCCAGCCGGTCATGCCGTTGCTCGAAAACGTCGCGCGGGATGCTGCCGCACCGGACATCGGCCGGCCGGGACGGGCGGGAGAACTGCTGGTAATCGGGAAGGCCACCACTCACGATCCGTGGGCGCGTCTGCTGGTCGCAAGACTGACCGGAGAACGGAACTGCGGTAACCTCGCGACAGAAGAGGAAACGATGCTCGACCTGGTTTTATTCCTCAAGACGACGCCGCTGTTCAGCGCCGTGGCTATGGAGGACATCGCCCGGTTCGCCAGGCTGGCGGAGCCGTTGCCGCGCGCCGCGGACGAGGCAATCGTCGAAGCGCACGAGCCGATACGGCACGTCTATGTCGTACGCAGCGGCACGGTGGACATTGGGTTCGAAGGAAGAACCGTTGAAACTCTCGGTCCGCGCCAATCATTCGGCGAGTCGGCGCTGTTCGGCGAGGACAGGCCTGCGGTCTCGTTCCGTGCCGCGTCGCCGGCCCTTCTATTGCGGTTTCCGGTCAGCATCGTCGCCGATCTTGTCGCCGAGAATCCAGACGTCCTTGGATCGCTTCTCCTTGATATTCACCTCCGGCTGAGTGCTTTGCACAGCAGGATGGCGACGATAGAGGCTGGGACGGCGCGACGGAGCCGGGGACTGGGTATCGACCGACTATCCTCCGAGGTGGCATCACCTGCATCGGCTCCGCGATCCGCACCGAAGCGACGGTGCTGAACTCGCGGTAACAGGGTTCTGTACGAGAACGGTGGCAACTGGGGTGGCGGGGAAATTCGTCGCTGCCGATCTCCTCTTGTCTCTCCTCGGGCACTCGCCGGTTGCCGCCCGCCCGGTGGCACGCTAAGCCTGCGGCGAGGATGCGGAAGCCGAGGATGGGAGGATTTCGATGAAGGAGATTTATCACGCGCTGGTGCTGAACATGCACCAGCCGCCCAGCAACCTCGACGATCTGTGGGAGCAGAACAGCTGGGAGGCGAAGGAAATTCTTTTCGCCTACGATCGCATGCCGCGCACCCTGTGGGCTTACGAGGACCTGGCGCGGGTGCATCTATCGATGTCCGGAACGCTACTTGAAACACTGGCGCACCCTGCGTTTCAGCGCCGCGCTTACGGCGTCGTCGATTGCGGCACGCTGCTATGGGCGCTGCAGAACAGCAAGATCTTCGAAATCCTCGGCACAGGCTACTATCACCCCGTCCTGGCGCTCATCCCCGAGGCTGACTGGGACGAGCAGATCGGCCGGTGGCTGGCTTTTGCGCGGCACGTGTTCTGGCGCGAACGCTTCCCTGGCTTCTGGCCACCGGAGATGGGCTTCGACGAGCGGCTGATCCCGCACCTGAAACGCGCCGGCTACCGTTACGTCATGGTGGACTGCGACTACGTCGATCCGGTGGATACGATGAGCTGGCAGGAACTCCGCTACCGGCCGCACCTCTGCGAGTTCGAGGGCGAAGAGATCGTCGTCGTCGTGCGCGACCGTGACCTGTCCAACGCGCAGCTCTCCGGCATGGACCATGGCTGGTTCATCAACGAGCTCATCGAGCGTACCCGCTGGTGCGACTTTCCGCCGCTGGTGGCAACGGCAACCGACGGCGATAACGGCGGATGGTTCCGCAACGTCAACCCGCTCGCCAACTTCTGGAACTTCTTCTACCAGAAGGCGCTGGACGAGGTACGCGCCGGCAACTCACCTCTCCGCCCCACCTTCATCGACGCCTATCTCGACCGCTTCGGCGCCCACGGCCGGGTGCGGGTGAGGCGCGGTGCTTGGAACACCGATACCCACCACGGCTGGGACTTCCATCAGTGGCAGGGCGGCCAGATGCAGCGCGACGCGCTCGCCCGCATCTATGATCTGTCGGCGGGCTACCACCGGCTGGATGAACGCGCCCGGAAGAACGGCGACGGCGAATGGACGCGCGTATTGCGTGAAGCGCACTGGCACCTGCTGCGTGCCGAGACCAGTTGCAATCTGTACTGGGGCGACGCCTGGGTGTGGAAGACGCATAAGGACCTGGACGATGTTGCCTGGCATCTGGGCGAGGCGTCGGCGATGCTGGGTCCGGAGCCGCCGCAGCCCCCCGTCGCCGTGCCCGTGGTCACCGAAGCATCACAGCCGACCGCGGTGGAGGAGGCTTCGCTGCAGGAGGCACCTCCAAGCTGAGCTGCACTTAACGTTCAGCGCGAAGGCTGCTTTTCAAGCCGTTGCGGCGAACACACTGGTCCGAATCGGCAACGAACGTCCCGCGAACGCTCAAAGCGGCTGGCGTAGTGGCGCATCAAGCTGACGAGAGCTCGTCTCGGTGCTGAAAGTGCGCCAGCGCTTCGGGGTTGGCGAGCGCCTCGACATTCGTCACCGGCTGGCCGTGAACGACAGCGCGGACGGCGAGTTCGACGATCTTGCCGCTTTTGGTGCGTGGGATGTCGGCCACCTGCAGGATCTTCGCCGGCACGTGCCGAGGTGTCGCGTTGTCGCGGATCATCTTTCGGATGCGCGCCCGTAGATCATCATCGAGGATGGCGCCGTCGACGAGCCTGACGAACAGCACGACCCGCTCGTCGCCCCCCTCTTCGGGCGGCCACCGCTGGCCGATGACCAGCGACTCCACCACTTCCGGCAGCTTCTCCACCTGCCGGTAGATTTCGGCGGTACCGATGCACACTCCACCGGGGTTCAGCGTCGCGTCCGAGCGGCCCCAGATGATCAAGCCGTCGTTCGCGGTGATCTCCGCATAATCGCCATGACACCACACGCCAGCGAACCGTTCGAAGTAGGCGGCGTGATACCTGGACCCGTCCGGATCGTTCCAGAACCCCACCGGCATCGACGGAAAGGCGCGGGTGCAGACCAGTTCGCCCTTTTCCCCGCGCACCGGACGACCCGCCGCATCGAACACCTCGACCGCCAGCCCCAGGCCGCGACATTGGATTTCGCCGCGCCGCACCGGTGCCAGCGGATTGCCGAGAACGAAGCACGACACGATGTCAGTGCCGCCGGAGATCGAGGCAAGCTGAACATCGGCCTTGATTGATCGATAAACGTAGTCGAAGCCCTCTGCCAGCAGGGGGCTGCCCGTCGAGAAGATCACCCGCAAGGCATCAAGCTGATGCGTGACCGCCGGCTGGAGACCCGCCTTGGCGATCGCATCGATGAACTTTGCCGATGTGCCGAAATGCGTCGTGCGCTCCGCCTGGGCATAGTCGAAAAGCACTGCTCCGTCCGCCGCCAAGGGTGCACCGTCATAAAGCAGCAGCGTCGCTTCCGATGCGAGCCCGGAAACCAGCCAGTTCCACATCATCCAGCCGCAGGTGGTGTAGTAGAACAGCCGGTCGCCCGGTCGGACGTCACCATGCAGCCGGTGCTCCTTGAGATGCTGAAGCAAGGTGGCGCCGGCGCCGTGAACGATCGCCTTCGGAATGCCGGTGGTGCCGGAGGAATAGAGGACGTAGAGCGGCTGGTCGAACGGCAGCGGCTCGAAGACGATTTCGCCCGTGCCCTCGTGAGCCGCCCGCAGGTCGTCCAGGCGCACAGCGCCGGGGATCGCCGGATTGTCGAGGCTTTCGCCGAGACAGGGTACAACCACGGTACGCGCCAGGCCAGGAAGCCGTGCCACAACCTCCGCCGCTTTGTCGCGGCAGTCGATGGCCCTGCCGTTGTAACGGTAGCCGTCGCACACAAACAGAACCTTCGGCTCAATCTGACCGAAGCGGTCGAGGACGCCCTGGACGCCGAAATCGGGCGAGGCGGACGAGAAGATGGCGCCCATCGACGCAGTAGCCAGCATCGCGACGACGGTCGCCGGGACGTTCGGCAGCCATGCCGCCACCCGGTCGCCAGGGCCGACGCCCTCGGCACGGAGTGCCGCCGCGACCTGCGCCACGGCGCGCCGCAATTGCGCCCGGGTGAGCCGCTCCCCCGGACAAACCTCGTCCCGGAATACCACAGCTTCGGCGTCATCGGGCCCGCGCAGCAGGTTCTCCGCGAAGTTCAGGCGCGCTTCCGGAAACCAGCGGGCACCCGGCATGGCGTCGTCGACAAGGACTCGCTCGCCCCGGCTGCCGATGACGCCGCAGAAATCCCAGATAGCCGCCCAGAAGTCTTCACGCCGGTCGATCGACCACTGGCAAAGCTCTCCGTAGCTGACGAACGGCCTTCCGCGCCGGTCACCCGCCCAACGAAGAAATGCCCAAAGCTGCGTCGTCTTGACCTGCTCGGCACTCGGCCGCCAAAGCACCTCGTCACTCATCATCGCCCCACTTCAAAGTGCGGAAGCGATCTGCGGCGGCGCATCATCCGGGCGGCTTGGAAACCGCTCTGCATGCCGTGCCTCCCCGGCCGGGGATTTCCCGGCCTTCGCTTATTGGCGGAGTATAGCCTCGTCGTCGTCCGCGGTCGAAGGCTCCGCAATCAGCAAGGGCGATGTTCGTCACGTCATTGGAACCTTGGAAGACAAAGATGCTTTAGGTTGATGATGAAGCCTCGTGCCCATGGCGCCCAGACCTTTGACAAGAACGTCGATTGGATCTGGGAACGGTTGGGGAGACGCTGCAAGCAAGGCTACCGCGCCCGCGTGTTGATCGCCGGTGGTTGATGAAAGGGGTTGTGCTTTGGCCGAACGCGTTTGGTTGATCACCGGCTGCTCCACAGGTTTTGGCCGTGAGTTGGTCAGCCAGCTGCTCCGGCGTGGGCAGCGTGTGATTGCCACCGCGCGCAATCCCGCCACGCTCGAAGAGTTCGAGTCGCACCCGGCGGCGGTCGTCGCCGGTCTCGACGTGACGAAAGCGGATCAGATTACCGCCGTGGTCGCCAGGGCGGAGAGCGAATTCGGCCGTATTGACGTGCTTATCAACAACGCTGGCTACGGCTACCTCGCCGCCATCGAAGAGGGTGAAGAGGCTGAGGTCCGAGCCATGTTCGAAACGAACGTGTTCGGCCTCGTCAACGTTACCAAGGCGGTGCTACCGGGAATGAGATCCCGGCGCTCGGGACACATCGTCAACATCTCCTCGATGGGCGGGCTGATCGGTTTTCCCGGCATCGGCTACTACAACGCGACGAAGTTTGCGGTCGAGGGACTTTCGGAAGCGCTGGCGAAAGAGGTGGAGCCACTCGGCATCCGCGTGACGATCGTCGAGCCAGGCCCCTTCCGTACGGATTGGGCCGGGCGCTCCCTGAAACGCCGATGGCGCCGATTGCCGACTACACCGGGACAGCCGGGGCGCGGCGCGAGGCTATTCGCGCCTACAGCGGCAATCAACCCGGCGATCCCGCAAGAGCTGCAACCGCGATGATCGACGCGGTCGAGTCGCCGAACCCTCCGCTGCATCTGCTGCTGGGAAAACCAGCCTACGACATGCTCAACGAAAAGCTGAAGACCTTGGCGGCCGAAGTGGCCGCGTGGCGCGAGGTGACGTTAGGCGCAGATTTCCCGAGCGGGCACTGATCACCGCCATCGAATCTGCCGCTGAGTTTGACCGTCAGCACGTCCGTGCTGCTGGAAGATGTGGCTTTGTAGGTAAGTTACCAACTTAGTCCATTCTGCTGAAAATGCAAACCTCCTGCTTGACCCTGTTGCCGCTTTATGTAGTATAACTACAAAACAAAGCGGCACCAATGAAGGACCTGCTGAAGCTCCTGGGGAGAGAGGAAGTGCAACTGCGCCGGTCGGAGGCGCGCGTGGCAAAGGCGGTAATGCGAAATCCGGCTGCATCGGTCCACAAGACGCTCGCCGAACTGGCCGCCGAGGCGCAGGTTAGTGAGCCTACCGTCATCCGCTTCTGCCGATCAGTCGGCTTCCGCGGCTTCCGCGAGTTCCGCGTCAAGTTCGCCCAGGCAGTTGCTGCGCAGGACAAATTCGCCGCCGCCGCAGTAACGGCCGGCGATCCGCAGCAGGATCTGATCGGCTCGATCTTCGGCAATCATCTGAATACCCTGGTCAAGGTGCGCGACGCGCTCGATCTCGAACTCGTCTTGCGCGCGGTGGACATCCTCGTTGCGGCGCAACGGATCGAGTTCTTCGGCGTCGGCGCTTCAGGCGTCGTGGCCATGGACGCGCAGCACAAGTTCTTCCGTCTTGGCCTGCCCACGGTGGCCTACACGGATCCGCACATGCAACTGATGTCGGCAACCACATTGCGGCCCGGTGACGCGGTGGTCGCCGTCTCCCATACCGGGCGCACCAAGGACATCCTGCAAAGTGTCTTTACGGCGAAAGACGCCGGCGCCAGCGTCATCGCCATCACCAGCCCCGGGTCGCCGCTTTCAGACGCCGCATCGCTGACGCTGCCGGTCGCGGCGGCCGAAGACACCGATCTCTACACCCCCATGATGTCGCGGCTGGCCCACCTTGCCGTCATCGACGTTCTGGTGACGGGGATCGCGCTGACAGGCGGCAATGAGATGGTGGAGAGGCTGCGCCGCCTGAAGCGGCAGTTGCAGGTGAAACGCTTGCCGAAGCAACGGAGGAGCGGCCCCGGCGACCTCGATCCCGGGCCCTGAACCGCCGAGGGGCCGGCTTGACGCCGACCAACAGGCAAGTAGGGAGGAAACAGAGAAATGTTCGGTTTATCTAACGAAGTTCTTCTGCCCTTATACGCCTTGATCGCCGTCATCGGGCTGATCGTCCTGATCACCCAGTTCCGTATGCATCCCTTTATTGCACTAGCACTCGCCGCAATCTTCCTCGGCCTGGTGACTGGCCTGCCGGCGGCCAAAGTGGTGAAGTCGTTTCAGACCGGGTTTGGCGGCGTCGTCGGCTTCGTCGGCATCGTGCTTGGACTTGGCACCATGCTCGGCAAAATGATGGCGGAGTCGGGCGGCGCTGATCAGATCGCCAAGGCGTTGCTCGGCAGGTTTGGTAAAGAGCGGGTGCATTGGGCGATGATGTTCGTCGCCTTCATCGTCGGCATCCCGCTGTTCTTCGAGATCGGCTTCGTGCTGCTGATGCCGCTGGTGTTCATCATGGCCAAGCGCGTCCAGATGCCGCTGGTCAAGATCGCGATTCCGCTCCTGGCCGGTCTTTCGGTGGTCCATGGTCTGGTTCCGCCCCATCCCGGGCCGCTGCTGGCGATCAGCATTTTTGGCGCCGACATCGGCAGGACCATCCTCTATGGACTGATCGTCGGCCTGCCGACTGCCATTATCGCCGGGCCGTTGTTCGGCAGCTTCATCGCCCGTTACGTGAACACGCAGCCGGCACCCGAACTCGCAGCTCAACTGGCGCATGAGCCGGAAGCAAAGACACTGCCGGGGGTTGGCATCACCCTCGTGACGGTGTTGCTGCCGGTCTTCCTGATGCTCCTGAAATCGTTCGCCGACATCTTCCTGGCGGAGGGCACCACCGCGCGGCAATGGTTGGACTTCATCGGCGACCCGATCGTGGCGTTGCTGGCCGCGCTGCTGCTCTCCTTCTTCACGTTCGGTTGGGCCCGCGGCTTTGATAGCAACCGTGTGCTGAAATTCGTCGATGAGAGCCTGGCGCCGATCGCGTCGATCATCCTCATCATCGGTGGTGGCGGCGGCTTCAAGCAAATGCTCGTCGATACCGGCGTCGGCAACGCCATTGGCCAGCTCGCTTTGCAGACCAATATTTCGCCAATTTTGCTCGCCTGGCTCGCCGCCGGCCTGATCCGCGTTGCCACCGGCTCGGCGACGGTGGCAACGATCACCGGGGCCGGCCTGGTCGCGCCGCTGGTGACGCTGATCCCCGACGTCAACCGCGAGCTGCTGGTGCTGGCGACCGGCGCAGGCTCGTTGATGCTCAGCCACGTCAACGACGCCGGCTTCTGGCTGGTCAAGCAGTACCTGAACATGACCGTGGTTCAGACCTTCAAGACCTGGACGGCGATGGAGACGATCCTGTCGGTGGTCGCGATCGTCTTCATCATGATTCTCAGCGCGTTCGTGTGAGGACGACAGGCGAAAGGTTGCCTAAGATGATTACCAACCTCGCGCACGTCATCGGCGTCGATATCGGGACGACGAGCACCAAGGCCGTGGTGTTCGACGTGGAAGGCAAGGTGAAAGGACATCACACCTCCGGCTATCCTTTGCACACGCCCTCCCTGGAGTGGCCGAACAGGGATCCGGAAGAGATATTCGCCGCCACACTCGCCGCCATCCGCGGCGCCGTCCGATCGGCCGGAGCGATAACGGCGGAAACCATCAAGAGCGTCGGCTTCAGCGCCGCCATGCACAGCATCATCGCGGTCGACGGCGATGGGCGGCCTCTGACGGCGAGCATAACCTGGGCCGATACCCGTGCTGCCGCCTGCGCGGACCGGATTCTCCGCGAGATGAACGGGCCTGAGGTCTACCTGCGCACCGGCACGCCCATCCATCCGATGTCGCCACTGGTCAAGCTGCTGTGGCTGCGCATGGAGCAGCCGGAGATATTTCGCAGCGCCGTCCGTTTCGTCGGCATCAAGGAGTACGTGTTCTTTCGCTTGTTCGGCCGGTGGCTCGTCGACTTCTCGATCGCTTCAGCGACCGGGTTGTTCAACCTGCAACGGCTCGATTGGGACGACGGCGCCCTCGCCATTGCCGGCGTCACGCCGGAGCACCTGTCGCTGCCGGTTCCGCCGACACATCATCTGCAAGGCTTGGATCCGTCGGTGGCCGCCGACCTCGGTCTGCCGCCGGGGATCCCTTTTGTCATCGGTGCCAACGACGGTGTCCTGTCCAACCTTGGCGTTGATGCCGTGCGACCGGGAGAAGTGGCGATCACCATCGGCACGAGCGGCGCGATGCGGGCGGTGGTCGACCGGCCACGCACTGACCCCGCCGGACGCACCTTCTGCTATCTGCTGACCGAGAAGCACTGGGTGGTCGGCGGACCGGTGAACAACGGCGGCATCACCTTCCGCTGGGTGCGCGACGAGCTGGCGGCGGCGGAAACGGAAACCGCCAAACGGCTGGGGATCGATGCTTACGATGTCCTGACGCGCATCGCCGAGCGGGTGCCGCCGGGGAGCTTGGGGCTCATCTTCCATCCGTATCTGACGGGCGAGCGTGCTCCGTGGTGGAACGCGTCAATGCGCGCCTCCTTTTTTGGCCTGGCCGCCTGCCATCATAAGGAACACATGATCCGCGCCGTGCTGGAAGGGGTCATCTACAGCCTGTTCAGCATCCTGCCGGCCGTCGAGGGTCTGATCGGCACCACGCGGACAATGAAGGCGACCGGTGGCTTTGCACGCTCCGGGTTGTGGCGCCAGATGATGGCAGACGTGTTCGACCGCGAAGTGGTGGTGCCGGAAAGCTTCGAGAGTTCCTGTCTCGGCGCGGGGATCCTCGCTCTCTACGCGCTGGGCGACGTCGATTCCATCGAGGTGGTTTCTACCATGGTCGGCGCAACGCACCGGCATCTGCCGATCCCGGAGAATGTCGCGGTCTACGCGCAGCTGATGCCCATCTATCTCAGTATCGCCGCCAAGCTGACGGAGGAATATGCGCGGATCGCGGAGTTTCAGCGCGGCGTCCGCGGCATCCGCGCGATCTGAAGCGGCGCCGCGCGCAAGTAGGCGCGAGCCCGATCAACGGAGGACAACGATGGCCATTCATCCAGCACTCGAGGCCGTCACCCGGCGCATTCAAGAGCGCAGCAGAGAGACGCGCGCGACGTATCTGGCACGCTTGGAACAGGCGCGGAGCCGGGGACCGGTGCGCGGGCATCTCTCTTGCACCAACCTCGCGCACGCGTTCGCTGCCTTCGCGCCGGCGGAGAAGTGCATCCTGAGCGAGGCAAAATTGCCGAACATCGGCATCGTCTCCGCCTACAACGACATGCTCTCCGCACATCAGCCGCTGCAATTCTTCCCGGAAGTCATAAAGCGGGCAGCTCGCGAGGCCGGCGGCGTCGCCCAATTCGCGGGCGGCGTACCGGCGATGTGTGACGGCGTGACGCAGGGCGAGCCGGGTATGGAGCTGTCGTTGTTCAGCCGCGACGTGATCGCCATGGCGACCGCCGTATCGCTCTCGCACAACACCTTTGATGCGGCGCTGTGCATCGGCATCTGCGACAAGATCGTGCCAGGGCTGCTGATCGGGGCGCTCGCTTTCGGTCATCTGCCTACAATCATGGTCCCCGGTGGGCCGATGCCCTCAGGCCTTCCGAACCAGGATAAAGCAAAGGTTCGCCAGCTCTTTGTTCAAGGCAAAGTGGGCCGCGACGAGTTGCTGGAGGCAGAGTCTCGAGCGTACCACGCTCCCGGCACCTGTACCTTCTACGGCACGGCGAACAGTAATCAGATGCTGATGGAAGTGATGGGCCTGCACATGCCAGGCACCGCGTTCATCAATCCATACACGCCACTGCGGGACGCTTTAACCGATGCTGCGGCGCGGCGCGTGCTGCAGATCACGGCGCTCGGCGACGAGTACATTCCGGTCGGCCGGGTGGTAGACGAGCGCGCCATCTCTAACGGTATTGTCGGATTACTCGCAACCGGCGGGTCGACCAACCACACGATCCATCTGGTAGCAATCGCCCGTGCTGCCGGCATCCTGATCGACTGGGACGATTTCGCTGATCTCTCGGCAGTGGTGCCGTTGATCGCCAAGGTTTATCCCAACGGCGCCGGCGACGTGAACGACTTTCACAAAGCCGGCGGCATGGGCTTTCTCATTGCGCAGCTACTGGACGCGGGATTGCTGCACGATGACGTTTTGACGATCGCCGGTCACGGCCTCAAGGCCTATCGGCAGCAGCCCTTCCTCAACGACGGCCGGCTCTCCTGGCATCCTGCACCGGCGGAGAGCGAGGACGAGAGCATCCTGCGTCCGGTCTCCCGCCCGTTTGCGCCGGATGGGGGACTCAAGGTGCTGGAAGGGAACCTGGGCCGTGCCGTCATCAAGACTTCGGCGGTTCGGTCCGATCGCCACGTGATCGAAGCGCCGGCGATTGTCTTTAACAATCAGCAGGAGCTAATGGCCGCCTTCGATCGAGGCGAACTCCAGCGAGACTTCGTGGCGGTCGTCCGCTGGCAGGGCCCGCGCGCAAATGGCATGCCAGAGCTGCACAAGTTGACGCCGCCGCTCGGCGTGTTGCAGGACGACGGCTACAAGGTCGCGCTGGTAACCGATGGCCGTATGTCGGGAGCGTCAGGCAAGGTGCCGGCAGCGATTCACGTCAGCCCCGAGTGCGCCGCCGGGGGCCCGCTGGCAAAAATCCGAACCGGTGACGTCATTCGCCTCGATGCCCGCAGCGGCACCCTCGATGCCCGGATCAGCGCAGACGAACTTGCCCGACGTCCGGTCGACGCCGTTGATCTCACGCCGTCGAGCTTTGGCCTCGGGCGGGAGTTGTTTGCAACGTTCCGGAACAACGCCGCTTCGGCCGAGCAGGGAGCGATGACCTGGTTACCGCCGGAGCCGCCACGCCCGCCGGCTTCGACGGACATCGAGCGCGAACGCGTCCACGATCACTTCGTCTACGTGCCGGAGACGATGCGATGACCATGCTCGAGCTGCTGCGGCTGGGCCCGGTTGTCCCGGTTATTGTGATCGATAACGTCGACGATGCGGTGCCGCTCGCCCGGGCGCTCGTTGCAGGCGGCGTCCGGGTGCTGGAGGTTACTCTTCGTACCGCCGTGGCTTTGCAAGCCGTCGCGAGGATCGGACGAGAGGTCGCGGGGGCGATTGTCGGCGTCGGCACCATCATCCGCGCGGAGGACTTCGCCGCCGCCTCAGCGGCGGGGCCCGCTTCGGCGTCAGCCCGGGATTGACACGGGAACTCGCGGAGGCGGCGCGGGCCAGTACGCTTCCTCTGCTGCCCGGCGTGATGACCCCCTCGGACGTCATCGCCGCAGGATCAGCCGGTTTCACGCAGCTGAAGCTATTCCCGGCGCAGCAGGCAGGCGGAGTTGGAATGTTGAAAGCCCTCGCCGGCCCCTTTCCGGACGTTATTTTCTGCCCCACCGGCGGCATCACCATGGCGACGGCTGCGGAGTTCCTCGCGCTGCCAAACGTCGCTTGCGTCGGCGGTTCCTGGCTGACGCCGAAGGATGCGGTCGAACGAGGCGACTGGGCGAGACTTTCCGAGTTGGCGAAACAAGCGGCAGCAATTGGCCAAAGCCGCTGACCAGTAGCGGTCCAAATGCCCTGCTCGGCTTGAGACCGTGACCCTTACCGATCAAGTCGAACCGATAGCGCTAGTTGGTTGGAAAACGGATAATGTCCACGACCCAGAAAATTTCGCCCTGTCTGTGGTTCGACGGTGTGGCCGAGGAAGCCGCCCAGTTCTACACGACGATCTTTCCGAACTCGCATGTCGACCACATTGAGCGGACGCCCATCGATACGCCGGGCGCGAAACAGGGAGCAGTCATTCTTGTCGAGTTCACAATCGCTGGTTTGTCGTACCAGGCGCTGAACGGTGGTCCGCATGATCAGTTCAACGACGCGATCTCGCTGTCGATCAGCTGTGAGGATCAGGCGGAAGTTGACCGGTTCTGGGAAGCGCTTCTCGCAGGCGGAGGCAGGCCGGTGCAGTGCGGCTGGCTCAAGGACAAGTTCGGCGTTTCCTGGCAGATCGTGCCCGAGCGCTGCCGCGCATGATGAAGGACGAGGATCCGGCGAAAGCGAAGCGCGTGATGGAAGCGATGATGCGGATGGTCAAGCTCGACGTCGAGGCGCTGCAGCGCGCCTACGAAGGAGTGTGACCAAGAAGGCCTGCGACAGCTCTAGCGGCGGATCCGGTGCAGCGGCACCGTCTGCACCTATCTTGAAGATTATCCCGCTCGCTCATTGACCCTGAACCTTGAGCTTCGGCGTCCGACGCGGATCTTCGGACGTGCATGCAACTTGCGGTTCGCAATCAACCTATGAGTTTGTCAAACAGTCGAGATATGTTTCGTCGGCCGGGTGTGTCATGTATTGTTGGTACCCAAATGGTGTGGTATCGATCGTCTGTGAGGGCTCTCTATTGCGGTGCATGCACTCAACGTTAACGGATTTCCAGCGTGCTGCGTAGATCAGCCCCGTCTCTTTCAGGGAGAAGCAGATGAGAACACAAGCCATTCTATTTGCGATAGCGGCATTACTCGCCATTCCGGCGTATGCCGAGGATGCCGGGTCGCCCGCACTCGGAACATCAAAGGCGCTTTCCAAGGCAGCCGCAGAGGTGGAAGCGGACCTGGGGACCATCTTTGCCAGCAACGTCTACACAAAAGCTCAGTACGGCACAGGCGGAGTCGGGCTGCGCAACCGCTCCAGCGGAGCGTTGAACGTCAGCAATGTCAACAAGCCGACGAAGGCGGCATTCGTGTACTGGGCGGCCATCACCGCGGGAGCGCCACCCGCAGCTGTGAAGAGCGTCAAGATTCAGCGCATTGCCCCTACGGCAAGCGCCGTCGCCACCGTCGTCGGAACGGCGATCGGCGTCACCAGTTCGCCATGCTGGTCCGGCGACACAACCACCGTCTACAAGGCGGCAGTCCCACTGAGCATCGCCAACGGGATCGGAACTTATCAGATCACGCTGCTTGCCGGCGCATCCGGATCTACCACGGGCGGGGACCCGTGGTATTCGACGCAAAAGCTGCCGCTTATGGAAGGCGCCTCGCTAGTCGTCGTTGGCACCGGCAATGCCAACGTCTCGATCTTCGATAAACCCCTCGCCGGCAACATGTTCTACGGCAATCTCACGTACACGCTCGGCCTTCCAGCCGCGGCGACCGGTCGCAACGTAACGTTCGATAACATCGGTGCTGACGGGCAGGTCGGCGCAAGCCGGGATGCCGATTCGGTTATATCCGGCGAAGTCACCACGATAAATGGCTTCCAGTATGCAGGCCTTGGCGGCGCGAACAACGATAGCGACTGGAACGGCGCGATCGCCGGTCCGTTGCCGCAGTTGTGGGACACGACGGGGCACCAGATCAACGCCGCGGCGCCAGCCGGCACGACCTCCCTCAACGTCTCGATCGACGCTCCCGGTGACTGCCTCGTTCCCGTCGCCAACGTCGTCGCGCTGTACTGACGTGACTTCCGTGTCATGGCCGCCCTTGAGTGGCCATGACATCCCTCATTCGGTCGGCCCAAAGCAGCGCGGCTAGAAGCAGGGGCTCCGGTAGTCGACCTTCTCCCAGGTGCCGATCCGGAAGATCTCCACCGGGTTGACCTCCGGCTCCAGCTTGACGCCCTGCTTGGCGCTGCGCCAGAGGTGCTTGCGGCCGGTGAGCAATTCTTCCACCTGGAAGGTATCGCCCGACCTCAGGCCCATCGCTTCCAGCGGGAACTCCAGTTCGGCGACGTGGCTATCGAACGGATCAAGGTTGACGACGACGAACACCATGTTCGTCTTGTCCTTGGTCATCTTGCCGTAGAACAGGATGTTGTCGTCATCCGATGGATAGAAACGCAGGTTGTCGAGTTCGTGCAGCGCCGGGTTGGCGCGTCGGATGGCGTTGATGCGGGTCACGAAATCCTTGATGTTGCCGGGCCGGTCCCAATCCCAGACCTTGTAGTCGTACTTCTCGGAGTTCAGAAACTCCTCCTTGCCCGGCACCGGCGTCGCCTCGCAAAGCTCGTAGCCGTTGTACATGCCGTAAACCGAAGACAGGGTCGCCGCCAGCGCGAGACGGATCATGTGCGCCGGCCGGCCGCCGGTCTGCAAGAACGGCGGGTTGATGTCCGGCGTCGACGGGAAGAAGTTGGGGCGCATGTACTCCTTCACCGGCGATGTCGTCAGCTCGGTGAGGTAGTCCGTAATCTCGCCCTTGAAGTTGCGCCAGGTGAAGTAGGTATAGGACTGGGTGTAACCCACCTTCGCCAGCATCTGCATCACCCGCGGGCGGGTAAACGCTTCCGCGAGGAAGATCACTTCCGGATCCTTGGCATGCACTTCACGGATCAGCCACTCCCAGAACGGGATCGGCTTGGTATGCGGGTTGTCCACCCGGAAGATCTTCACGCCCTGCTCGATCCAGAACAGAAAGGTCGACAGCAGCTCCTGCCACAGCGCGTCCTGATGCGGGCCGTAGAAGTTGACGTTGACGATGTCCTGATATTTCTTCGGCGGGTTCTCCGCATATTTGATGGTGCCGTCCGGCCGGAAGATGAACCACTCGGGATGCTGCTTGATCCAGGGGTGATCCGGCGCGCACTGGATGGCGAAGTCCAGCGCCACTTCCATGCCTTGCGCATGGCAGGCGCGGACGAAACGGCGGAAGTCGGCAAGCGTCCCCAGCTCCGGATTCACCGCCTTGTGCCCGCCCTCGGCCGAGCCAATAGCATACGGGCTGCCGGGATCGCCGGGGCCGGCCGTGAGCGCGTTGTTCGGTCCCTTGCGGTGCAGCCGGCCGATCGGGTGGATGGGAACAAAGTAGATGACGTCAAAGCCCATCGCCTTGATCTCGGGCAGCCGCTCCTCGCAGTCGGCGAACGTAGCGCCCTTGCCGGGGACTTTGCCCTGCGAGCGATGGAACATCTCGTACCAGGCGGCGAAGCGGGCCTCGACGCGGTCGACAAATACCCGGAGTTCCCGGTCGTATCGCACTGCCTGCGCACGGTCCGGCCACCTCGCCATCGCCGCGCGGACGTCCTCTGCCTGCAACAATCGTCGGCGGCGGAGGTCGTCGACGCGGTCGAACGACGCCAGCAGCGCCGTCAGCAGGTCCGCATCGTCGCCTTGCGTCCGCTTTGAGGCGTCCTCGATCAGCGTCCGACCCTCGATGAGCTCCAGCGTCACCGTCTGACCGTCAGCGACCTTTTTCTCCAGCTCGCCCGCCCAGGTCTCGTAATGATCGGTCCAGGCTTCAACCGTGTAGACGTAGGTGGTGTTTGCGTCGAGGCGGATGCTCCCGGCCCAGTAGTCGAGGCCCGGGTTTACCAGCGTCATCGGTGCCTCGCGCCATGCGGTTTCATCGGCCCGCCGCCACAGGATCACCGCCGACAGCACGACGTGGCCATCGCGAAAAATCTCGGCCGTCACCTCCAGTTCGTCGCCGACCTCCCGCTTCACTGCCCATCGGCCATTGTCGATCTGCGGCTGAACGTTCTGGATGATGATCGGCCGGCTGATGAGGTCGGCCGCCAATCCTGCCGACCGGACGATTTCGCCGGCCGGATGTTTGCTGATCACCGTGGTCATCGAGCCCCTCCTCTTCGGTTCCTTCGGGCTGCACCGTCCCCGGGCTGTCAACGATTGGCGTAGACGCGCACCTCTCCGGGAGCGAGAGTCACCTCGGCGCCGGCGCGGAACGGCCGCTCGGGCAAGCCCGCAGCCCTCCCCGGTGTCACCTCGCGACCTTCCAGCACGTCACCGTCGAGCCACTCGATCCGCGCCGTTACCGGCACCTTGCGCTCCAGGTTGATCAGGGTCACCACCCACGCCGGTCCGCGCATCGCCCGGCGCAGCAAGCAGGCAACGCGCTTGTCGCCCAGCAGCAGCGCACGCTGGGGACCTTCCTCGTTCAACACCGGCAGCGATCCCTTAACGCGATTGACTTCGGCGATCCAGGCGGTGAGGTCGAACGCCGGCTTTTCCCAATCCGATGACCGTGTTTTCACCACATGCAGCTTCTTGCGGAAGCCGTATTCATAGCCGATCGGGATCATCACGCCGGAAGAAAACAGCGCAGCGATCAGGTAGGCGTCACGGTATTGCTGTTCAACGGCTGTTGGTTCCGTGATCCCTTTCGCCGCCAGCTCGTTGATCAGGCGATCAGTGTCGTGCGTTTCAGGAAAAGCGATCGACGGCGCGATCGAGCGGAACTGCTCGTACTGGTCGAGCAGCCAATACTCCTTGAAGTCCCACCACTTCACGCTGTTGAACAGGTAGTCGAAGCCGGCACCACGGAGCGCCAGTGTTTCTTCCAGCAGCGAGCCCAGGTTCTCGGCGACGAACAGGACGTCATCGCTCTCCTTCTGCCCGGCGGCGATCAGCGTCCGCCACACATCTTTCGACACTTTGTAGGCGGCGTCGCAGCGGAATCCACGGAAGCCCAGCTGGACGTAATGCCGGACCAACCCTGCGAACCAGGCAACGAGGGCGGCGCGCTCGGGCCGTTCGGAATAGTCGATTTCGGCGAGATCGGCCCAGACGGTGCGCTTCGACGTGTCAGACGGATCGACAGCGAACGGAGAGGCGAGGCTGCCGTCCGGCTCGTGGGCAAACCACTCTGGATGCTCCGCTGCCAGCAGCGAGTCCTTCGCCGTGTGGTTGACGACGAGGTCCATCATCACCTTGATACCGCGCGCCTCAGCCGCTTTCAGGAAGCGCGCGACCACCACGTCCGGCTCGTCGCCAGAGCCGTCGTCGAAAAGAGGATTGAGCGCGTAGTAATCCTTGACGGCGTAGAGGCTGCCGGAGAAGCCGGGATAATGGATTGGATTGAGGAAGATCCAGTCAAATCCCATGCCCGCGATGCGGTCGAGGTGGGCTTCCCACTCCTTGGCATTACCGGCAAGTAACGGAAAAAGATTGTAGATCCTGACACCCTGCGGCACGTCCGTCTCCCCTTTTCTTAAACGACCCCGGCGGTGCAGCGGTAGCAGCGGCGGTCGCTCCGGGTTGTGCCGGCCGCAGGCTAGCCCGGCTGATCGACGAGCGTCTTGTAGAGGTCGAAAGTCTGCTTGGCAATGCTCCGCCAACTGAAGTGTTCCACAACTCTTTGCCGACCCGCCGCGCCCATTTTCCGTGCCAACTCCGGATCGAGAGCGAGGCGATCAATGGCATGCGCAAGCCCGGCGACGAAGCTGTCCGGGTCGGAAGGATCGTGCGGTGGCGCATTGGACAGCTTGACGTCGACCAGGTATCCGGTCTCGCCGTCGACCACTACCTCGGGAATGCCGCCGACCGCGCTGCCAACGACTGGGGTGCCGCAGGCCATCGCCTCCAGGTTGATGATCCCGAACGGTTCATAAATCGATGGACAACAGAAAACCGCAGCATGAGAATAGAGAGCGATCGCTGTCGGCCGCTCGACCATTTCTGGAATCCAGACGATCCCCGGGCGACGACGCTTCAGCTCGTCCACCATGCCCTCGAGCTCTGCTTGCAGCGCCGGGGTGTCGGACTCGCCGGCGCAGAGAACGACCTGGATCTGCGGATCGATGTGATCGATTGCCTTCAACAGGTAAAGCAACCCCTTCTGGCGCGTCATCCGGCCGACGAACAGAACATAAGGGCCGCCATAGTCGATGCCGAAGCGGGTCAGCACATCCGGCCTGTTGACTTGGCGGTACTCGTCAGTGTCGATTCCGTTGGCGATGACGTGCATCTTCGCGGGTGTAACATCGAACAGCCGCGTGATGTCGTCGCGAGTGCTTGTCGATACCGCGATGACCGCATCGGCCATCTCGAGCGCCGTTTTCTCCACCCAGCTCGACAGCTCGTAGCCGCGGCCGATTTGTTCACGTTTCCAGGGACGAAGCGGCTCCAGTGAATGAACAGTGATGACCAGCGGCGTGCCATAGAGGAGCTTCGCGAGAACGCCGCCGAAGTGCGTGTACCAGGTGTGGCAGTGCACGATATCCGCATTGATCCCCTGACCATTGAAGGCGAGGCAGGTGGCGAGGGCACGCAGCGGCGAGATCAGCGGAACCGGGCAGCCGGAGAACTGCCCGCCATCCACCCGGGTGCCCCGCACGGTGAGCTGGCCGTCGACGAACGACTGCTCCTGAAAGCTTCGCACCTCCACATCGTCGAGCTTCGCCAGTTCCTTGGACAGGTATTCCACGTGCACCCCGGCGCCGCCGTAGATGTTCGGAGGATACTCGTTGGTCATGAACATGATGCGCATGGGCGGGGGCGGCTCCTCGACACGGGAGGGATGACGCTGCTTTCTACTGTATGGTGGCAATACGTCAATCGCTGTTCCACCGCGCTCAAGGCGGGCACAGCTTCAACCGTGCGCAGGAACCGGCGATCGAAGAATTGTTCCCGAGGGAGTCAGGCTGCGAAGTCACCCGAAGCGCGGGTGGAGAGGAAACGGTGGCGATTTCCCTGCAGCACCAGACAGCTGAGCGCGTTGGTGTAGCATGCGCCGGTGTCGATCCCGATGCGGTTGTCGCGCACCTCAGGAGACTCGGAGACCGAGTGGCCGTGCACGACGATCTTGCCGAAATCGTCTTCCGCCTCGAGAAAAGCGTCGCGGATCCAGAGCAGGTCGGTGGGGGTCTGCCGGTCGAGTGGCTTGTCGGGATCAATGCCGGCATGAACGAACAGATAATCACCGATCTCGTAGGTTAGCGGCAAAGTCGAGAAGAAAGCGTGGTGGCGGGGCGGCAGCGCCTCCTGCAACCGGTCGCGCAGCACCGCCAGCCGTTCCTCCGCGGGCGCCTCGGAGGGAAGCCGCACGCCGTAGCTGTAGATCGTCGCGTCCCCGCCGTACCGCAGCCACGCGGCGCTGGCCTGCGGATCCTCCAGAAAGGCGAGCAGCTCGTGATCATGGTTGCCGCGCAAGTGCACGCTCTCGAAGCCGGGCAGCGCCTCGTCCAGCAGGATGTCGATGACTTCCCGGCTCTGCAGACCGCGATCTACATAATCGCCGAGATAAACGGCGAGTTTGCAGATCCCAGGTCCGGTACCCTGGGCATCGACGGCAATCAGCCGATGCATGTGTCGTAGCAGGTCGGCGCGACCATGGATGTCGCCGATCGCGTAAACGCGAAGCCCGTCGGGCACGCTGGCCGTGTGAACGGTCAGGCGAGGCCGGCGGTTGAGAAATCGTTTCAGCATTTCACGCGGCATAAAAACCTACGAGGGCACACACGAGGCGCCGGGATCGTGCGAACCGCAAAAGATTACACGGCAACATTTACGAGCTTACCGCCGATGCGCAAGGGACGGAGATGAAACGCAAGCATAGCGCGTCTTTCGCGTGCGCACTATGACCTCCGACACCGACGGGGGCACCCGATGCTCCTATAATCGCTAAACCATCGCCGAACCGGCCCGCGTTCCGAGGCAACCGGTAGCGGTGCCGCTGATGCAAGAAGCTCCTGTGCAACCCGGCGCCACAAGCTGTCGGGGGACGCAAGAGACGTTTCAGGAACGGTGACTGGACGGAGCAAGAGAAGAATGGCTCGAATATCGCTCACAGCGCAAGCCAGTCCCGTTGCGGCAATGCTGATCGCCGGCCTACTGATCCTGCTTCCGTCCGGTCCTCGGGCCGCGACGTCAGCTCCACCCCTGATACCGCCTGCCATCATCGAGGCCATCGACGCCGTCGCCTCGGGCTCAGACCAGTGCCCGAATGAAGAAGCGCTGCGATCGCTGGTCGAGGACGCGCAGAATCCATCGCCGCATCGCGCCATCGTCATCGCCACTTACACCGCCGAGCGGCTGCGGGCTGGTGGCTGGGGAGCGGCTCGCGGCCAGCAGGGCGATTCGCAGTGTAACTGCATCGACCAGCTGTCGAAGGCCCTGACGCCGGCCGATCGAAAGAGCTCCGGCGAAATTCATAAGGTCTTCGCGGATGCCTTTCCGACCTGCGACAAAAAGAACACATTGTTGACAGGAGGCGCCCTGAGCCCGGGATCGGACTCGCTCGATAGCCTTCTGCCAGAGCGGCAAAGTTTGCCTGAATTCGGGCCATTCGGGGACCCAACGCCGATCTGCAAGCGCGATTGCGGCGCGGTCGAGCCCCCGCCAGCCAATGACGCCAGCCGCACCGCGCTGTGACAAGAACCGCCGGCTCTTACGATCAGCGTTGCATCATTGCATCGGGCCGGGTACGAACTTGCGCGGATTTTCTCAGGAGAGTTTCCCGACGACAAATCGCAAGTTATTGGGAATCGACTGGCGAACGGGGGCTACATGAGATGACAACAAAACACGTTTGGCCGGCCTGTGCGATCACAACGCTGGCGCTTTCAGTCTCCAGCGCCGCGTGGGCGCAACAGCTCGGGCCGCTTGTTCGAACAGGCCCCGAAGCCACGGCGGTGCGCGGTGAAACCGTGGCGACGCGGGCTCGCCCGGAACTTGATCCGCTGGGTGTTCGCCTTGGAACCTTTCTCGTCTACCCGAGCATTGGGCTCCAGGGCACCTGGAACGACAACGTGTTCGCGGTGAATTCCACCAAGGACGCAAAGAGCGACTTCGTCGCCGATATCACCCCGGGAGTAGCGGTCGAATCGGACTGGGCCAATCACGCGCTTAACTTTCGGTCGGTGTCGATGTTGGCCGTTACGCCGAGTACTCGCGGCTGGACTACGTGGACTACTTCTTCGCCACGGACGGTCGGCTTGACATAACCCGTGACTCGGCATTGTTCGCGGGCGGTGGCTATGCCCGCGAGCATGAAGAACCAGGCGAACCGGACGCGCCAACGGACGCCAAGCGGCCGACCGAATACGACGTGTTCAATGGATTCCTCCGCCACGTTCAGACCTTCGGGCGTTTCCGCGGCGTCGGGGACGCGACTGTCGTTCGTCTAAACTACGACAAGACAGCCACCTTTACGGGCGACGATGCCAGCACCGCCGCGCGTGACCGCACCGTCTTTGCCGGCGGCTACCAGCTCGGCTACGAGTTTTTGCCGCAGTACGAAGCATTTGTGCGGGCAGAGGGTAACCGGCGAGATTACGATGATCGTCAGGAGGTGGGCGGTGAACGGCTTGAACGCACCTCTGATGGCTTCACGGCGGTCACTGGAGTAGCGCTCGACCTCGGCGGCGTCGTTTTCGGCGACGTCTATGCCGGCTATTTGGCCCAGTACTTCAGCGGCGATTTCAACGACGTTAGCGGGTTTACCGCCGGCGGTACGATGACTTGGAACGTGACGACGCTGACGACACTGAATGCCCGCGCCGCCCGTACCATCCAGGACACGACGCAGGCCGGCTCGCCCGCGATTTTGCGTACGTCCGGTGGTTTGTCCGCAGATCACGAACTCCTCCGCAACTTGATCTTGACTGCTGCGGTGACCGTCACCAACGACAATTATGAGGACTCGAATAGAGAAGACTACTACTACGTCAGTGGAGTTGGCGCCCGCTACTTGATGAATCGGAACTTCTACGGAACCCTGGGCTATCAGCTGGTTCGCCGGACAACAAACGGCAGCGATTCAACCGCCAACAGCTTCTGGCAGAATTTGGTCAGGGTCGGCATCGAGGCGCAGCTTTGAGAAGGCTCGCCAGTGGCGAAGACGGGACGCTGACGTCGAGCGTCCGCTGTCAGTTACGTATTCGGGCGACCGCACGGCGAGGATTTCTAGCCGCGCGGCAGGACAAAGGTGCGGTGTAGCCGCTCTGGGGTAGGGGCCAAATCGTCGGACGAGGGTGCAGATCAGAGGGTCAACGGCCCCAGGAAGGGCAAAACGATGGGTGACGAAATGAGTGTGGAGCGGATGAGCCGGCGCGAGGCGCTGAAAAGCGGCGTCGCCGGATTATTGATCGCCGTGCCGCTGGCCTGGGCGTCGAGCATGCCAGCAATGGCGGCGGCTCCGGCTCCCGAGGAGCTTACCGCCTATAAGCTCGGCTCCGGCGATAAGATCCGGGTGACCGTGTTCGGCCATGAGGATCTCTCGGGCGAATTCGAGGTTGACGGATCTGGCAATGTTTCTCTGCCCTTGATTCGCAATATTAAGGCTGAGGGACTGACCGTTCGGCAAGTCGAGCAGGCAATCACTGAGCGATTGTCCCCCGACTATCTCATCAACCCGAGCGTCAGCGTCGAGGTGCTGAACTATCGCCCGTTCTACATTTACGGCGAAGTAACCAAGCCAGGGAGCTATCCGTTCGTTAGCGGCATGACGGTCGTTAACGCCGTCGCCATGGCCGGTGGCTTTACCTACCGCGCCCGAACCGGCAGCGTCCGCATCGTCCGCGCCAACGATCCGCAACGGAAGCCGATCGTGGCAGATAAGGACACGCCGGTTCTGCCAGGCGATGTCATCGAGGTTCCGGAGCGCTATTTCTAGAGTGTCAACGGCGCGTCATCGTCTTCTGGCCACTACGTTCGACTGACATGACAGGTGAGCAACCGGTCACTGCGTCGCGAGTCATAGGGGTTGCCCGCCAATGCTATGCCGCGGCGGCCACACTGTTTCGCCGCGAGCGTCGATCGGCTGTGGGCGGGAACAATTCGGAGACGCGTTACGCCAGGACGTATCCTGTGGTGGGCCAGCGCCGTTCCGCTGCCGATAATAGCCGTCGGTTGGTCGCGATACCGATCGCCATAAGCTCCGTTGTTCTCATCGCCCTGGCCCTGCCGAGGACGATTGGTGTGCTGGTGTCGGCCGATGGGGAGCCGGTGCTCCGCAAGCTGCAGGAACAGCAGCCGGTCAGCGTTGAAGAGTTGTCAGCGCTCGTAGACGCACAGCAGAGCGGTACTTTCTGGCTTTCCGACGGTCGGGTGTACACGGATCTCGGCTTGGATCGTTGCTGCTCTCGGAGAACCTGCCTCGTGACGACCCTGCCGCAGGAGCGGCCTTGCAGCGGGCAATTGCCGCACTGGAAGAGGGCGTGGCGCGGGCGCCCGCTAATCCGTACGCGTGGTCGCGGCTAGCCTACGCGCGCGCGCTTGCCGAGGGTTGGTCGCCGCGCGCCGTCTCTGCCTTGCGTCTGGCGCTGATAACCGCGCCGTATGAACCGAGGTTGCTGTGGTCACGGCTGCGGATGGCCTTCCTCGCCTGGCCGCAGATGGCGAGCGAGGATCGCGAGGTGGTGTTTCAGCAGGTCCGATGGGCTTGGCAAGCAAATCCTACCGAGTTAGCTCGGCTGGCGGTGGAAACCAAGCAGCTTAACTTGGTGCGTGCGGCGCTACTGCGGACACCAGATGAGATTGTAGTGTTTGAAGAAATGGTCAAGGCGAAGCGGTAAATCAGCGTCGGCCGGTTGCCGGCGGAAGCCCGCCACCGCGACAGCATCACCAAGGATCAACCGGTCGCCGGCTGCTCCAGCACTGAGCGCAGGCGGCACCCATGATGAGCATGTAGGTGGCCGTGATCGCCGGGATCTGCAGGCTGAAGTCGATCATTGAATGCGCGGCGACGAGCATGGTCGCGGCTAATCCGACGCAGGGATAGACGGCATCGCGCCGACGTCGGCGGATGCCCAAGGCGCAGGCAACGATAAACCCGGCAAAGACTGCAAACAGCGCCACCGCGGCCGGCCACCCCAACTCCAGCACATTTTCGAGGTAGGTATTGTGCGCCATGTTGAAGTGGCCGTTGATGTCGCTGGTCCGGTAAAAGCGAAAGGCTTCCTCGAAGGTGCCAAAACCGGTACCGAGCGCGCCAGCGTCGCCGATCGCCTCCATCGTACGAGCGTAGACCAGTGGCCGCTCTTCAAGCTCGAATGAGGTCTGCACCAACCGCATCACCAGCCCCTCGCCGCCAATCAGCAGCACCGCTGCCAGGCTGCTAACGCTGACGCCGGCGACGGCAAGGAGTACCATGCGGCCGACGGCGCGGCTGGAGGCCGCTGCCAGAAGCAGCACCAGCACCCCGACCCCCGCACTGACGAATCCGCCTCGTGAATGGGTCAGCACCAGCGACACCAGCAGCGCCAGCCAGGTAATCAGCAATGGCCAGCCGCGTCCTATGGCCTCTTCAAAAAAGCGCAGCAAACGATCCCGCGCGGATGACGCGGCTCCGCTAACATGCGTCACCAGCACTAAAATCAGGCCGGTCGCGCAGACCAGGGCGAGGCCGGCATAGGTCGCATATGAATTACGATTGACATAGGTGCTGGTCAGGTCACCGAAATACGCTGGCTTGCGGAAGATCAGAATCGTTTCCGAACCGGAGAGGTAAACCAAAAGGCCATAGACCGCATAGGCGAGGCCGGCATACGTGACCGCCAGCAATACCTGTCGCGCCCGCGCCGCCCGGCGGCAATATTGCAGCGAAATCCAAAAAATGCCGGCATAGGCGAGCAGCCGGGCCAAACCAGATATGCCATCGAATGGATTAAGTGTTACGGCTCCTCCAGGTCGGTCTGCAGCGCGTCGGCGGTCGAGGTCCACAGCGGATGATGCCAGCTTTGCGGCGTCCATGACCAAGCCTGTAAGGTAATCCACAGCACAGTGGCGAAAAAGGCAGCACCAGCCACCAGATACCGCGGAAACCGACGGGCGCTTCCTGCCAGCCGAGCGCCACGCGCGTGCTCCAGAAGGCGAGGAGGGAGCCGACGACGAACGCCATCAGCGCCCAACTCCACTGGTAGACGGAGCCAAGCGGCAGGGGTAGCAGCAGCACGAGGCCGATGGTCACCCAGAAGAGGACCGGTGAATCCCTTCGCGTAGCGTTGGCCATGCGGCGTTCCCCGTTGCTCAGAGGCCGTCGCGATCAAGATGGCGGCGGCCAACGATGTTCTCCCCGTACGGGCTATTGACGCCAATACCTACGCAGCCTTGCTAGCTTGCAGGCGGCGGCATTGCAAGGAAAACAGTCGCTCACGGCCATCATGCTCTCCGCCGCTCGGAGGCGGTTGGTCGGCCAGGCAGTACGACCCGCGCCCGCAGTCGGCCTTCCGGGCGGTTGGCGAGATCGACGCTGCCACCATGTGCGCCAATCGCCGCGCGTACCAGGGCGAGCCCTAGACCGGAGCCGCCTGATCCGCGATCGCGCGAAGTCTCCAGCCGGCGAAACGGCTCGAACACGCGCTCCAACTCCGCCTCCGGAATGCCCGGTCCATCATCGTCAATGGTGACCCAGCAGTTCGCCGGTCCGCGGCACCAGGCATGGGAGGGACCCGGCATGGGAATGGGCCCGGGCGTCGGACCGTGCCCGATGATGCTGGAGTGGTTCGACGAGGACGGCGACGGCAAGATCACCCTGGAGGAGTTTCGCGGCGGCCACGAAGAGCGCTTCGTCGAGATCGACGCCAACGGCGATGGCAAAGTAACGATCGAAGAGTTCCAGGCGGCGCCGAAGCCCGGTCGCCAGGCGCGGATGCAGCGGATGTTCCGGCGGATGGACGCGAACGGCGACG
Organism: Rhodospirillales bacterium; assembly: GCA_016712375.1. Classification (GTDB taxonomy): domain Bacteria; phylum Pseudomonadota; class Alphaproteobacteria; order Rhodospirillales; family Defluviicoccaceae; genus Defluviicoccus. Next base: position 176,923 of record JADJRE010000004.1, on the reverse strand, counting down.
GCACGCTCAGCCGCGACGAACTCGCCGGCCGCGCCGAGACGCGGTTCCAGACCCTCGGCGCCGACGGCGACAAGGTGATCACCGCCCAGGAGCTGCAGCAGGCGATGCCCTGCGGCCGGGGACCGGGCAACGGCCCGGGTCCCGGCGGCGGTCGCTGAGGCAAGACGGTGCGGGCGGCGCAGGGGTGGTGCCGCCCGCACCGCGAGCCCGAATATCCGCAACGGTTCGCTCCAGACGACGACGAACGACGCCGCAAGTCGTAAGGTTTACGTGCGATTGGATCCCGATCGGGATCCGTTTTGAGCCAAAAAATTCAATTAACCTATTGATTTGATTCGATTCACGCTGCAATAGCTACGGATCTGTCATCAAACGTCGTCAATTGTCGTCAAAAGCTCCAAACGGCGACGCCGCTTTCAAAAACCAATACGACTTTACATGAGCGACGGCGGTTCAACAATCACCGAGAACCGACAGGGCCCCAGGGCCCTGAAAGAGCCGCGTTATCCCAACAACGGAAATTGCGGCGTTTCGGAAGCTGCGTCCGCAATGGTAAAGGAAGCGACGGGCAGCCTGGATGGACAGAAGCGAAATCCGGGAGAGGATGTCGCGGGCGGCCGGATCTGGGCTCAAGTCGTGTCTGCTCCGCTCTACGCGGGCTACGCTTGCTAGAAAGTCGATAGCAAGAGCTATTCCACGTGTCGGGTCAGCTGGCATACTTTTCGAACCCATTCGTGACGCCATAGCCGTCACGGCTTTAAGGCCTTAAGGACCAGCGGTCAGCAATGAAATTACAGAATACGCGCAACATGGATGGCCAGAAATTAATCTGGGATGAGCATCCTGAACTTTGGCACTACACAACGAAGTGCGGCCTAAAAGGAATTCTTCGGTCAAGACAACTATGGGCGACAAACTTCCGTTCGCTGAATGACACGTCCGAGGTTCGCCATCTGATGCCATACCTCAAACCGTATTATCTTCCTCACATGAAAAGAAAACACGGTGAGGTGTATGAGCATAATGAAGATTTTGGCAGCAGCGTTATAAATATGGGTGGCATCGATAAATCCGCAGAGCATGACGCAGACGCTATTTTAAATAGTCAATACGATCGTACATTTTGTTGGATGGAAGAAGACGGTCCATTCTTTACATCCTTTTGTAGCCATGCGCGAGCTGATGAATGGACTAGACAACATGGGCTTCTTAGTCAGTGGAGAGCATATGCTAATGGGGGATACGCAATCGTCTTAAACACAAAAGGGCTTTGGCAACTCCTTGAGCAAGAATGCAAAATGTATGAGTATTGGATAGCAGGACTTGAAAAGGTAGTATACGAGGACGACACTCCAGATTTTGAAAGTCACTGGCCGGATCTGATCAGGATTATTCCCGATGCGCTTTGTGAGTTTTTCCGAAATGCTGGCGAAAGCCCAAATCTTGACAAACTGCACAAATTCTTTGCACGTGCGGCTTGTACTTTTAAACACCAGGCATTTCGCGAAGAGAGCGAAGTACGAATTGTCATAATGCCATTATGCCGAGATGAGGTTCCGGAACAAAGGCGCATATCGACGCGCTCCTTCAAGGACGTGCACCGCCGGTGTGAAAACATACTCTACATTAAGCTCTTCGATGGCATCGATAACATGCGATTACCTATTGAGCGGATCGTCGTAGGACCCCACTCGCGTCAAGGAGATTTGAGGGCCGATGCGCATAGCCTAGTGGCAGAATTAGGATACGATTTTTCGGTGGAGTGTTCGCACACTCCATACATTGGGCCTAAAGAAAAGCAGTTGAGATGATCCGTCTCTTTAAGCTCGTATCCGCCCCAGTCCTTATAGTTGGGCTGATCGCCGCACTTGGTACCGCTTACTTTGGAAGGCCTTACTTGTATTGGACTAAGAGTGGATATTCACAAAGGTCATTTCTGCTCGTGTTTGACACCGCCCCGTCAGAGGAAATGCTTCTCGACGCGGTCATTTATAAGGAACCGCTGATTAAGCAAAAGATTCAAACTGCTGAACAATGGAGAAAGGCACAGTCGGAGGGCAGCCGCCTTTTTATCAAGCTGGACGATAATCGTTCAATTATAGTCAGCCCGTACTCTGCGGAGCAAAAGGCAGACATAGTTTTTCCAGACGGCGGCCGAATCAAGGGCATTTGGCTTACTGAGCCGCAGATGCGAATTCATTTTCCAGTTCTATTTGTCCGACTTTTATATTTTATCGGCGGTTTTGTCAGTTCGGTGCTCACGGTATTACTTTTTGTGTGGCTTTGGTATTTCGCTCTTGCTCGTCTGCGTGAGTTATCACAAGCAATTCGTGGCGGCTGAAATGTTTATGGCCCGGCAAGGTAGTCCAGCGAACGATTCTGCCTCCGGTTTGCTCCGGCAGACCCGCCGCCGAGCTTAGCGTTCTGGCAAGCGCGAACTCGAGATGAAGGATCTCGTACTTCGGTTTTGCTAACTCCGATTCCGTTCTACGCCGCGTGCCGGCCGCGTCCGCTCTACCCGTTATCGCAGACGATACATGCGTCGGATTTGTTGCCATCTGTAAGTCTCTTATTGGCGAAGCGCGGCCCCGCCGCCGCACCCGCCCGCCCCATCGCGACGGTGGACCGCGGCTTCGTTTCGGCTTATTCCGGTCGCTAATGCGACGCCTTCTCGTTTCGCTCGCTTTGGTGCTGACGATCACCGCCGCGGCGCTTCCGGCGCGAGCCGGGCGGGAGACGCTGACCATCGGCATCGGCCAGTATCCGGCCTCGCTGCACCCGTCGATCGAGTCGATGGTGGCGCGCTCCTACGTGCTCGGCCTGGCGCGGCGGCCGTTCACCGTCTACGACGCCAACTGGCAGCTGGTCTGCATGATGTGCACGGCGCTGCCGACGCTCGACAACGGCCTCGCGCGGCCGGAGACGACGCCGGACGGCAAGCCCGGCATGGCGGTGAGCTTCACCATCCGCGAGGACGCCCGGTGGGCGGACGGCGTGCGCGTGAGCACGCGCGACGTCGTCTTCACCCGTGAGGTTGGCCGACATCCCAAGTCCGGCGTCATGCCGAAGGAGTTCTGGCGCAGCCTGTGGAAGATCGACGTCGCCGACGACCGCCGCTTCACCCTGCACTTTGACAAGCGGCACTTCGACTATAACGATATCAGCAGCTACGAGCTGCTGCCGGAGCACGTCGAAGCGGCCGCCTTCGCCGAGCCGGAGAGCTATCCAACACGCACCCGCTTTGCCGTCGATCCAACCAACGCCGGTCTCTACAACGGACCCTACCGGGTGGCGGAAGTGGCGCCTGGCTCGCATGTCGTGCTCGTTCGTAACCCGTACTGGGGCGGCGCAAAGCCGGCGTTCGAGCGGATTATCGTGCGCGCCATCGAGAACACCGCGGCGCTGGAGGCGAATCTGCTGTCCGGCGCCATCGACATGATCGCCGGCGAGATCGGCCTGACGCTGGATCAGGCAACAGCGCTCGAGGCGCGGCACGGTGACCGCTTCGCGGTGATCTTCAAGCCCTCACTGGTCTACGAGCACATCGATCTCAACCTCGACAACCCTGATCTGGCCGACGTTCGGGTGCGCCGGGCGCTGCTGCTGGCACTCGACCGCGAGGCGATCACCCAGCAGCTGTTCGCCGGCCGGCAGCCGGTGGCGAACAGCAATGTCAGCCCGCTCGACCGGATGGCCGCGCCTGACGTCCGCCGCTGGCGCCATGATCCCTCAGCGGCGTCGGCGCTGTTCACCGAAGCCGGTTGGGGTCGGATGCAGAATGGGGTGCGGGTCGATACCGCGGGTCGGCCGCTGCGCGTCGAGCTGATGACCACGGCGGGCGATCGCACCCGCGAGCTGGTGCAGCAGGTGCTGCAGAGCCAGTGGAAGGCGGCGGGCGTCGATGTGCGCATCCGCAATCAACCGGCCCGCGTCTTCTTCGGCGAGACAGTAAGCCGCCGGCGGTTCCCGGCGATGGCGATGTTCGCCTGGTTCAGCGCGCCTGAGAGCGTGCCGCGCACGACACTGCATTCGAGCGAGATCCCCACCGAGGCCAACGGTTGGGCCGGGCAGAACTACACCGGTTTCCGCAACGCCGAGATGGACGCGACGATCGAAGCGATCGAAACGGAACTCGACGAGGGCAAGAGGCGTATCCTGTGGGCGAAGCTTCAGGCGATCTACGCCGAGGAGTTACCCGCGCTGCCGCTCTGGTTCCGAGCCAATCCCTTCGTGCTTCCCCGCTGGTTGGACGGCGTACAACCGACTGGCCACCAGTTTCCGACGACCCTGTGGGTCGAGGAGTGGCGGGTGCGTGAGAACTAGGGGTGCGCGCGGGGAGTGCCGGCACCGGAAGAATGGACCAACGCTCGGAGACGGCGATGACGATGACCAACGATCCGCAGTGGTACAAGGACGCGATCATCTACGAGCTGCACGTCAAGGCCTACCTTGACGCCAACGGCGATGGCATCGGCGACTTCGCGGGATTGGCCCAGAAGCTCGACCACCTCTGCGATCTCGGCGTCACCGCGCTCTGGCTGCTGCCATTCTATCCGTCGCCGCAGCGTGACGACGGCTACGACATCGCCGACTATCGCGACGTCCATCCGGCCTACGGCAGCATCCGCGACTTTCGCCATTTTGTCCGAGAGGCGCATCGGCGCGGCCTCAAGGTGATCACCGAGCTGGTGATCAATCATACCTCTGATCAGCACCCCTGGTTCCAGCGGGCCCGCCTGTCGCGGCGGGGCTCCAGCCACCGCAACTACTATGTCTGGTCGGACAGCGACCGGCGCTATAGCGACACCCGGATCATCTTCTGCGATACCGAGAAGTCGAACTGGAGCTGGGATCCCGAGGCCAAAGCATACTATTGGCACCGCTTCTTCGCCCACCAACCGGACCTCAACTTCGACAATCCGCGGGTGTTCGTCGAGATCACCCGGATCATGCGGTTCTGGCTCGACATCGGCGTGGATGGACTTCGGCTCGACGCCGTTCCCTATCTCTGCGAGCGGGAAGGGACCAACAACGAGAACCTGCCCGAGACACACGCCATCCTGCGCCGGCTCCGCCAGTGGCTCGACCATCACTACACCGACCGGATGTTTCTCGCCGAGGCGAACCAGTGGCCGGAGGACGTGCGCCCCTACTTCGGCGACGGCGACGAGTGCCACATGGCGTTCCACTTCCCGCTGATGCCGCGCATCTACATGGCGCTGGCTCGCGAGGACCGGTACCCGATCACCGACATCATGCGGCAGACGCCGGATATTCCGGACATCTGCCAATGGGCGATCTTCCTGCGCAACCACGACGAATTGACGCTGGAAATGGTCACCGACCGGGAGCGCGACTATCTGTGGCAGTTCTACGCCGCCGATGCGCGGGCGCGGATCAACCTTGGCATTCGCCGCCGGCTGGCGCCGCTGCTCGCCGGCGATCGCCGCAAGATCGAACTGCTCAACAGCCTGCTGATGAGCATGCCGGGAACGCCGGTGCTTTATTACGGCGACGAGATCGGCATGGGTGACAACATCTTTCTCGGCGACCGTAACGGCGTCCGCACGCCGATGCAGTGGTCGCCCGATCGCAACGCCGGCTTCTCGCGCGCCGATCCGGAGCGGCTGTACCTGCCGCCGATCCAGGATCCGGTCTATGGCTACGAGGCGGTCAACGTCGAGGCGCAGCTTCGCCAGCCGGCGTCGCTGCTCAATTGGATGCGCCGGCTGATCGCGGCGCGCAAGCAGCATCCGGCAATGGGGCGCGGCGGCCTGACGTTCCTCTACCCGCGGAACCGCAAGGTCCTTGCCTACCTGCGCAGCGACGGCACCGAGACGATCCTGTGCGTCGCCAACATGAGCGCGGCACCGCAGGCGGCCGAGCTCGATCTGGCAAGTCATAAAGGCCAGGTACCGGTTGAGCTGCTGGGCAGAAGCGCCTTTCCACCAATCGGCGACCTGCCCTACTTCATCACCTTGTCCGGCTACGGCTTCTACTGGTTCCTTCTCGCCGAGGAAACACAGGCGCCGCAGTGGCACGAACCCTACGTACAACCGCTTCCCGAATTCCGCACCCTGGTGCTTTCGCTCGGCTGGGACAGCATCGGCGCCGGAACCAATGCCGGCCTGCTGCAACAGGCGATCCTGCCGGAGTTTCTGCCCAACCAGCGCTGGTTTGCCGCCAAGGGCCAGCGCATCGAGCGGGTAGCGATCGCCGATACCGCGGTGCTGTCGCACGATGGCGAGGCGTTTCTGCTGCTGACGCTCGATGCCTTTATCGAAAGTGGAGAGGCGCAGCGCTACCTGCTGCCGCTCGCCATCGCCTGGGAGAGCGCGATCGACGATCCGTTCGCCCGGCTGCATTCCTATACGCTGGCCCGGGCACGCACCGGCGGGCGGATCGGCGCGATCCACGACGCCGTTGCCGGCCCCGGCCTGGCGCGGGCGGTCGTGGCCGGTGTGCGCGACGGTCTGACGGTGCCGACCCGAGACGACGGCCGGCTGATCTTCCGTCGCACCAAGGCTTTTCCCGAGCCACTGCCGCTGGCGGAAATTTCGGTCGAGCGCATGGGAGGCGAGCAGAGCAATACCTCGCTGAAGCTGGGCGAGGAGATCATCCTGAAGTTGCTGAGACGGCTGGCGCCGGGCGTGCACCCGGAGGTCGAGGTCGGCCGCTTCCTCACCGAAGTCGCGGGCTACACCAACGTGCCGCCGCTGCTGGGCTCGGTGGAACACATCGACGCCGAGGGCGTGCCGACGGCGCTGGTGGTGCTGCAGGGCTTCGTCCGCAATCAGGGTGACGGCTGGGAGTTCACGCTCGATCATCTCGACCGGGTACTCGGGCAGCTCGAGTTCCTGCCGAGCGGAGTTGATGCCGATCCTGCTGAGCTCTACGGCGGATTCTTGCCGCTGGCGGAAACGCTCGGTCGACGCATCGCCGAGTTGCATCGCGCGTTCGCGCTGCCCACCGACGATGCGGCGTTCCGTTCGGAGCCGGCTGGACCGGCTGACATCGAAGCCTGGGTGGCGGCGGTGCGGCAGCAGGCGGCGTCGGCACACGAGGCGTTGACGCGCGCCGTCAACGATAGCCTCGGCGAGCTGGTTCGCGCCGAAGTACAAGCCTTGCTCGACCGCTGGGGTGAAATAGAGTCGGCGGCGCGGGTGACCAGCGATCGCGGGATCGAAGGCCTCGTCAAGACCCGCCTGCATGGCGACCTGCACCTGGGCCAGGTGGTGGTGGTCCGCGACGACTTCCACATTCTTGATTTCGAGGGAGAACCGCTGCGGCCGCTAAGCGAACGGCGCGTCAAGAGTTCGCCGCTGAGGGATGTTGCCGGCATGCTGCGGTCTTTCGATTACGCCGCTTCCACGGCCCTGCATCGGCGTCCCGAAGTCCGTCCCGGAGGCGGTGAAGTGCTGCGTCGAGCGCTCCTCGACTGGCGTCACCAGGTCATCGGCCAGTTCCTCGAAGGATATTGGACGGCGATCGCAGGCTGTCCCTCGGTGCCCGCTGCCGAGGCGACGTTCCGCTCCATGCTCGATCTATTCCTGTTGGAAAAGGTGCTTTACGAGATCCGTTATGAAGCCGCCAACCGCCCCGACTGGCTGATTATCCCGGTGGGCGGATTGCGCGCGCTGCTCGACCGCATCTCGGTGGCCAGCGAACTCTCGGACAGGCCTCTGCCATGAGCAAGGGCCGATGGCGGCGGCACCATTCACTCCCTGTCGGCACGAACCGGGGAAGCTCCTTGCGATGAGGTGAACGCCTCGATGCGGTCGCTCATGTAGGGGAAGAAGGGATTGGAGTTGATACGCAGCAGCCAGTCCAGGCTGACGATCAGCGCGCCACGCTCGCCTCGTGCCGCCACGGTTCCCAGGTTGATGCCGAAATCCTCGCTTCCATCCGGCTGCATGCCGTAGAGCGCATCGCTGATCGGAAACGGCAGCGCGACATGCGACAGCGAATACACATCCGGCGGATAGGCCAAGGCCAGTTCCCGTGTCTGCTCCCCAACCGCCCCCGCGGGGACGATGCGGGCGACGACGCCGCTGCTGTCAGCGTCGATGTTGGTGACGACCGTCGTCCCGAAGCGGCGCGGCGGCGCGGGTAGCAGGCGGGCCGGCGAAATATCGGAGTCGGAGCGCAGCAGCAACCCCAGCTTGCTGTTACGATTCAGATCGAAGAGCACCAGTTCGCTGCCGTTTGCCGGCAGATGCAGGTACAGCGCGTCGATGATCGCCTGCGTGAGGACGGTGAAGTCGACCACCGACTGAAAGGTGATGACGGGTGGCAGGTCGGCCAGGCCGTTGCGCTGGGAGTGGCTCACGATCTTGCGCTGCAGCACGTCCGTCAGCAGGTAAGACTGTCGCGCTGCCTTGACCGGAAACGAGTTGTACTTGAACGGATTGAATTCCGGCAGCGTGCTGATCCAGGCCGCCCTGGCAAACGCCGGAAACACCGCCGGCAGCGCCGCGAGCCCGACGAAGCGGGCGAACGCGGTGATCCCGACCATTGGCGAGATCAGCACGAGGCGGTCCGGGCGCGGCAGCTTTTCGTCATCGAGAGCATCCAGCGCATACAGCAAGGCCAGCGCGCCGCCGTTGGAGTAGCCGACGAGGTGCAGCGGCACCGAAGGACCGGCGCGGCGGCGCGCTTCCCGCACCGCCAGTCGCGTCGCCGCCATCCAGTCTTCCCAGCCCACGCCGGTCAGCCCGCCCGGAACGGTGCCGTGGCCGGGGAGGCGGATGGCGACGGTAACGTAGCCGCGCTCGCGGTAGCGCCGCGCGATGTGGCGCAGGCTGTAGGGGGAGTCGGTCAGGCCGTGCAGGAAAACAACGGCGCCGACCGGCGGGCCGTCGGGCTCCAGGACGTAGGAGCGGTTCCAATCCCGGGCGAAATGCCCCGGGTAAACCGGGCTGCCCTCGAAATAGCGATTGACCGGAACGCGGTCTTCCGGATCGAGCTTCTGCGTCACTTCGACGCGCATCTCGTCGAGCATCGCGTTCTCGGCAGCGACATACGCGCTCCAATCCGCCCGGTCGATGGCCGCGACATCGAGTTCGTCGGGCACGAACGTATGCCACAACTCCAACGGCTCGCCACGCTGCGCGTCCCACGCGCGGACCGCCAGCAAGGTCAGGGCGACAACGCCGACCAGCACAATCGCCCGCTTCAAAATCCGCAACAAACGCACCGGTCCGACCTCCCTCGATGATCCGGCACGTTACGCGATCGTGACGGGGTCACTCCAGGATTGTCGGTGTTGCGCGCGTGCCTCGGGTTGAAGTTTCGTGGTTCGCCAATCGCGTCGTTTTGGGAAATCTAAGATCGGACACCGCTATTGTCGCTGTCGAGGCTTGTACGGACGCGATGCAGGGCGGGCCGGCGATCTTCCATTGCCGCTCCACTTGCGGCAACGTCGATAACGCACGCCATATGATTTCTTGCGTCGCTTCCGAGACGAACGGATTCTTCGAGCGATGCTCGGGCCAGTGCGGCGTCCTTTCCCCGGGATGGCGCGACGAAATGTCCCGGGGGAGGGCGCTATTCTGCCGGCGCCCGTCCGAACACCCCGGCCTTGCATTTACGGTACGCCCTTCCCCTGCGACGTTTGGGCGAAGAACTGCTTGGCTGCCGGATGCCAGGGGATGCCGACGCCGGTTCCGGCGGTCGCCCGGCTGATCTGGGAGCCGGCAGCGCTGCCGGCAGCGAAGAAATCGATGTCCTCGAAGACTTCCCGCAGCAGCATGGTCGCCTCGGCGTCGGGCAAGTCGGCGCGCGCCGCCAGAAGGGCAGCGACGGCGACGGTGCGCACCGGTTCGGTCTGGCTCGGATAGGTGGCGGCCGGCAGGACGGCGGCCACGAAGCCGGCGTCGGCCTCGACCAGCCGGGCCTGCGCCGTCTCGCTCAATGACAGCAATCGGAAGTCGCCGCCGGCTGCCATCTCCTGATAACGGTGCGCCGGCGCGCTGATCGTGGCAATCACTGCATCCAGTTCATTGCGTCGCAGCAAGTCCAGCCCCTCCGCCAGCCCCCGTGCGCTCGCCTCGCCGAGATCGGCGAGGGTCAATCCCGCTTCAGCGAGCAGTGCTTCCGCATCAAGTCGTGCGCCCGAGTTGGGCAGGCCCACGTCGACTCGCTTGCCCCGGAGATCCTCCAGACTCGCCACCCCGGCATCACGGCGGAGAACGACGTGCACCTGCTCGGGGAAGAGACTGGCCAGCGCCCGCAACTCGGGGGCGGCGGTACAGGCGAACGGCGCAAGCCCCTCCTGGGCGCGCATCGCAACGTTGTTCTGGAGCAACGCCGCCCCCGCCAGCCGGCTGACGAGCAGGCCCACGTTCTCGACACTCCCATCGGTGTTCACCGCCTGGCTCGGGACCCCTGCGCTGCTGAGTGCGCTGGCGATCACTGTCGCCACCTGCTGATATTCTCCCGACTCGGGCCCGCCCGCGATCACCAGCGAACCCCTAGGCCGGTCGAGACGCAGCCGATCCGGGAATAGGCCCTGGCGAGTTCATCGGCGACGATCTCTCGCCGCTCTTCTCCGGTCCCCGCACCCTCAAACAGGCTGCGGATGTCGTCGATCGTCCGCAGGGCTACGGCAGGCGGGCCGGTATTGCCTTCCGGCGGCGGCGCGCCCACAGGCATTCGCGCCGTGTGTATCGGCTCCCAGTGGCCCTGGTCGTCGACGTAAGTGACGGTGCCATGGACATAAAGGGTGTCGCCCTTTTGGTTACCCCCCTGCTTCAGCCCGGAAATCCCCTTTTCGGTGGCGCCTAGAAGATCGGCCACGGCGGCGACGTTCAGGCTCTGCCAGGACGAGAGGTCGACGTCCCGTTCCAGGATGAGCTTGGCGTTGTAATAGACGATGCGACGGTCCCGGCCCTCGGCATCAGCGGCCAGCGGGCTGCTGCCGGCACGGCGAAGGGTGTCGAGGCGGGCTGCTCCATCTCCGAACGCCTGCGCGACCCGCGCCTGCACGTCCTTTTCAACCTCCGCCTCTCCGGGACCGCCCTGGCACGCGGCGAGCAGCAGGTTGAGGGCCAGCATGAGGAGGAGGAGGCCGAGGCGATGAGCTGTACTTTGCATCAGCATGGCCCCTTCAGAAGCCGAACCACGGAAGCGTGAGGAACCCCTGCAACAGCAGCGCATTGGCAATGTCGATCAGGAACGCGCCGGTGATCGGCACCAGCAGGAAGGCCAATGGTGAGTGGCCATGGCGGCTGGTGATGGCCTGCATGCTGGCGATCGCCGTCGAGGTGGCGCCGAGCGCAAAGCCGATGTGTCCGGCCGCCAGCACCGCCGCGTCATAGGTGCGGCCCATCACCACGAAGGTGACGAGGACGGCGTAGATCACCACCGCCACCGTTTGCAGCACGAGAATGATCACCATCGGGCCGGCGAGACTGACCAACTCCCACAACCGCAAGCCCATCAGCGCCATAGCCAGGAACAGCGACAGGCACACCGTCCCCAACAGCTCCAGCGTGGTCGAGTCGACCTTGTAAACGCGGGTGAAGCCGATGATGTTGCGAATGATGATTCCGGTGAACAGGCACCAGACGAACGTCGGCAGCGTAATGCCGGGGATCTTGACTAGTGCCGAAAGCAGGCCGCCGGCGGCGACGCAGGCCATGATCAGCAGCACGGTTTCAAGTAAGGACTCCGGGCTCAGCGGCCGTCGTTCGTCCGGCCCGATTTCGCCAGGCACGGCCGTGTCCGGCGCATCGGGCCGGCCTTTCAGTTTGAACCGCGAAATCAGCAGGTGAGCAACCGGCCCGGCGAGGGTTCCACCCATGACCAGCCCGAAGGTCGCCGACGCCATGGCAACCTCCATCGCACCCTGCAGGTTGTTCACCTCGCCAAAAAGCTTGCCATAGGCCACCCCGGTGCCGTGGCCGCCCGACAGCGTGGTCGAGCCGGCGAGCAGGCCGAGCATGGGGCTCAGGTCCAGGCTCAGCGCCGCGGCGACTCCGACGACATTCTGGACGACGAGAAAGAGCGTGACGACGAGCGCGAACACCACCAGCTTGCGGCCGCCGACCATCAGCATCCGGGCGTCCGCGGCAAGACCGATGGTGGAGAAAAACGCCAGCTGAAACGGCGTTTGCAGCGCCATGTCGAAGGTGATCCGCACATCGAGCAGGGTCCGCGCGGCGGTCAGCAGTCCGGCGACGATCAGGCCACCGATCACCGGCTCGGGAATGCTGAACGTGCGCAGAAATTTGCTGTGGGCGATGAACAGCCGACCGACGAGCAGGACAAGAATCGCAATGACCAGGGTCAGCGCCACATTGACGTCGATCTGCATGCGACTCTCCAGCGAGCAAGTTGATGCCTTCTGCCACGTCCGGCAATCGTACCCCGTTTGGCATTGCACGTATCGCGCCAACCATTCAGTGTCGTCAAACTTGGGTAAACGAGCGCCGCATCGAGCCCTATCTCCTGCGTGGCGCGAGGACGTTAGCGCAGACGTGCTCCGCCGCGGTCAGCGGAGCACTGTCGGTTCATCACACTGAGGCCCGAAGTGTGGCCGTCCACAGGCCACCGTCGGTGTCCCCGCCATCGCCAATTGGAGAGAGCGTCCAAGGCGTATCTGAGATGACAATTCGCTGGAGTGCCAGTTCGGCGACCTAACGCGATAAAACCATAGCGGACGCCGATGCGACCACAGTCGCAACCGGGGGGGGGGGGGGGGGGGGGGGGGGGGGGGGGGCCCCGGCGGGGGGGGGGGGGCCGCGGGGGGGGGGGGGACACATTAGGATAGTGCGAGCGCAGCACGGGATCTGGTCAATTCGACGACCGCTTGAGGGATTGGAGGGTGATCTTCAGCTTAGGCAAGCGGCGAACGATGGTTTCCCAGATGATTGCCACAGGTTGACCCCAAAATATGCGTGGGCGGCGGTATTCCGAAGGCCGCGCATCTTTGACCACGGAACGTGCGGGTGTGCGGCGGTGACATGCTCAGGCAGGTTGCTGGCAGCTTCACCGATGATCTCGAAGTTGCGGAGAACAGCGTTCACTGTCCGCTCGTCTGCCTGGAAACCGGCGAGCGTCATGTTTGCGTGTAACGCGCGATTTTCTCCATGGCGACGGTAATGTCGTGGATGCGCAGACGTCAGTCTCAGGCATACACGGCCTCGCCGAGGACGCGCCTGCGAAGCGGACCGGACAGGGCTTCCGGCGTGACCAGATCGACGGGGCGGCCCAGCAGCCCTCGCAAATGATCCTGCAAATCAATGAAGTCGAACAGGTCGGGACGGACGTCGGGGCGGTAATGCACGAGAAGATCGACATCGCTGTCGACGCGAGCTTCGCCGCGAGCGCATGATCCAAAAACAGCAACGGACCCGATCCCAAATGCGTCGAGCGTCGCTTTGTCGGCCCGCAGACGTTCCAGGATCTCATCCTTTACCATCATCACCGTTTCCTCTGCTGCTACCCGCCGAAGCCCGGCCGCCGCTTTGAGAGCATAGCGGAAGGAGCCGCAACCGACGACAAGACGGTCGCTTCTGCGGTAAGGCGGTCGCGTCTGCCTTCCGGCGCCACCTGCTGTTCACCACCCTTCCTGGTCCCTCTTGTCCCTCACGCGGCAAGCGCCTTGATCGGGTCGACGAAGTCGTAGCCGAGGTCATTGGCGACCGCCCGGTGGGTGACCCTGCCCTGGCAGACGTTGAGGCCTTCGCGGAAGTTTGGGTTGTCGAGCAGGGCGTTGCGCGGGCCGCGGTCGGCGAGCGCCAGCGCGTAGGGCAGCGTCACGTTGTTCAGCGCGTAGGTCGATGTGCGCGGCACCGCGCCTGGCATGTTGGCGACGCAGTAGTGGACGATGTCGTCGATGACGTAGGTGGGTTCGGCGTGGGTCGTCGGGCGCGATGTGGCGAAGCAGCCGCCCTGATCGATCGCCACGTCGACCAGTACCGAGCCCGGCAGCATGCGTTTCACCATGTCGGCGGTCACCAGCTTCGGCGCCTCGGCACCGACGACAAGCACCGCGCCGATCACCAGATCGGCAAGCAGCACATGCTCCTCCAGCGCCGCCCGGGTGGAGTAGACAGTCTTCAGTGCCGGACCGAACTGGCGGGCGAGCCTCCCCAGCACGTCGACGTTCTTGTCGAGCACGGTGACATCGGCGCCCATGCCCAGCGCCATCATGATGGCATTCTCGCCGACGACGCCACCGCCGATCACCACCACTTTCGCCGGCGCGACGCCGGGGACGCCGCCCAGCAGAATGCCCTTGCCGCCGTGCGCCCGCTCCAGGCAATGCGCGCCGGCCTGGATCGACAGCCAGCCGGCGACCTGCGACATCGGCGCCAACAGCGGCAAGCCACCGTGACCGTCCGTCACCGTCTCGTAGGCGATGCACATAGCACCACTGGCAAGGAGGTCCCGGCACTGTTCCGGATCGGGCGCCAGATGCAGGTAGGTGAACAGGATCTGGCCGTCGCGCAGCATCCGCCGCTCGGCGGCCTGCGGCTCCTTGACCTTGACGATCATCTCGGCGCGGGCGAACACCTCCTTCGCCTCGCCGGCGATCTCGGCGCCGGCCATCCGGTAGTCCTCATCGGAGCGGCCGATACCGGCGCCTGCCCGGGTTTCGACGACGACCTTGTGGCCGTGAACGACGAATTCGCGCACGCTATCGGGCGTCAACCCGACCCGGTACTCGTGCACCTTGATTTCCCTGGGCACACCGATAAGCATTTGTTTCCTCCCGCGCGGCTGGTCGCATTGATTGCGAGGGATTATACCCCACGCGGCGTCAGGAGGTCCTTTGCGAAGAAAGCGTTGCCGGTCGCCCGTTGATTTTCGATTTCGAACGGTTTCGACAGGCAGGAGGTCGGACTGATGTGACCACCGCCGCACCCGCTCCCTGTCCTCTTACTTCTCGATCGCCACACCTTTCCAGAATCCGACGTGGTCCTTGATCTGCGCCGCCGCGGGTTTGGGATTGGGGTAGTACCAGGCAGCCGCGGGATTGACGTGGTCGCCGACGACCACGTCATAGTAGTGAGCCACGCCCTTCAACGGGCAGATGCTGGTGTGCGACGATGGCCGCAGATGCGCTCGGTCCAGCGTCTCCGGCGGGAAGTAAACGTTACCCTCCACGGTCTCGAATTGCTTCGCCTCGGCGATCACCGCGCCGTTCCATGTCGCTTTCGCCATCGTTGCCGCCTCCTTGCCGGGTTCACCCGGCCTGGCGGCCGGTCTACTGTTCTACGTAGTGCGGCTCCGGCCGGACGTGCAGGTCTTCCCAATGCACCAGCACCGGCGCGCCCAGCGGCACCGGATGGCCTTCGTCGAACGTCGGTTCGCCGCGGTCGCACATCGCTGCATCGACGTAGCCGTTGATATAGAAGCGGCGGTCGGCCGGGGAGCGGTTCGGGCCGGAGCCATGCAGGGTGTAGAGGTGCCCCAGCGCCACGTCGCCTGGGTCGAGTTCGAGCGTCACCGCCGCGGCGGGATCGAGCCCGACGCGGCGCAGATCGCTATCATCGAGCGGCCGGTCCATCACCCGGCCGTCGCCAAGAGCAAGTTCGCCGAAACGGTGGCTGCAGGGAAGAATGCGCATGGCGCCAGACTCGGCACGGTGCCGATCGACGGCGATACCGGTCTGCACGTAGCTGTCGCCCGGCCGGCGATAGGCCTCGCGCGGTCGGCGAAAGCGGATGTCCTGGTGCCAGCCGAATTCGGCAATCGCCGCTCCCGGGGGCTTCCAGTGCATCTGGTTTATGATCTGCTTCAGGTTGCTGCCGATCAGCGGGGCCACGAGGTTGAGCATGCGGGGATCGGTGCGGAAGCGGTCGAGCACCGGGTCGATATAGCCAGGCCACTGCATGTAGCGCAGGATGCGACCGATCGCAGGGTCGACCGCGACGCGGAAGAACACGTTGCCGTGCCGGAAACTCTTCGGATGCCGCATGCCTTCCGCCCGGATGCGGTCGAAGGCATCGGCCAAGGCGGCGATTTCGAGGGGAGCGAAAACACCGCGAACGATGGCAAAGCCTTGCTGACGATAGGTATGGACGTGCTGCGGGGCGTTGGCATCCCCATCTCCCGGCGGTGCGGCCGTCGAGGGAGAGTAGACCATAGGGATGTCTCCGGGGCCTGTTTAGAGATAAGCCTCAAGACGATGATAGCGTCAGCTTTGATCCGCCGCAGCGGGAACTAGCGGGTAGTCACGTTCTTGTCGGATCTGTGTCGGCTGTCGCGGCGTATAGCACAAGGCGGCCGGTAAACTACCGGCAACCTGGACGTCGAATGGAGCGGAGGATAATGCGGAACTACCGACGGGCGTTGATCACCGGCGCGACGAGCGGGATCGGGAGCGCCTTCGCCAGCCGATTGCCTTCGACGACGGACCTGATGCTGACCGGCCGCGACCTGGCGCGATTGAACGACGAGGCGCAGCGGGCAGCCCGTCCCGGCCGGCGGGTTGAGGTGCTTGCAGCTGACCTGACCCTTCAGCAGGATCGTGATCGGTTGGTCGCTCGGGCCGAGGAGTTCGACGTCGACCTTTTGATCAACAACGCCGGCGCTGGCCGGCTTGGTCGTTTTCTCGATAGTCCGGCCGACATCGAGCAGCAGACGGTGCTGCTGAACGTCGTCGCCGTCGTCGATCTCACCCGGCGGCTGCTGCCGGGGATGCTGGCGCGGGCACAGGAAACCCGCCGTCGCGCCGGATTGATCGTCGTCGCCTCCACCGCTGCCTTCGCGGCTGTGCCAATGTTTGCAACCTACGCGGCCTCGAAGGCGTTTGACCTGCAGTTCACCGAGGCACTTGCCGAAGAGCTGCGCGACGAGCCGGTCGACGTCGTCGCCTTATGTCCCGGAGCCACACGTACCAACTTCGGCGCCCGCGCCGGCTGGCGAAACGGCGGACTGCCGGGCGCCGCTGATCCGGGCGATGTCGCGGCGGACGCACTCGACGCTCTCGGCCGACAAACGGTGTGTGTCCCGGGACGCCTACGCGAGGTGGCATTAAGCCCGGTGGTGATGCCGCGGCGGCTGCTCACCGGCGCCCTCGGTCTCGCGATGCGCTTCGTCGCCGGCAAATGACTGATGATGTAGGATTGCTGGTTAGCCGAGACAGGTCGTATTCACATGATCCAAACTAGGCGCAGAGGCGGTGAGCGGAGCAAGGAGACGCTGAAGGTGTCGGAACGGGAGGGCGTACTGGAGGCGCTGCGGGAGGTCGGTACGCGGAAAGATCAAGATATCGACGTTGCTGACACTGCGCTGCTGCTAGCGTCGCTCGATCGGCCAGGCGAGCCGCTCGAGCCATACCGCCGGCAACTGGCGGATCTCGGCAGCGAAGTTCGCGCCGCCACCGCCCGGACGCATAGCGTCGACATGCAGGTGGCAGCGCTTGCCGACGTTCTGGCTGGACGCTGGAGCCTGCGCGGGGATGACGAGACCTACGATGATCCGCGTAACGCGAATCTGATGCACGTTCTCGACCGTCGCCGCGGCCTGCCTGTCGCCCTCGGCATCCTCTGGCTGCATGCAGGACGGGCTTATGGTGCGGACATCACCGGGCTGGCCTTTCCTTCGCACTTTCTGGTGCGCCTCGGAGCCCGCGGCCAACGGGTGATTATCGACGTCTTTCGCGGCGGCCGGACGCTCGCCGCCGAGGACTTGCGCAGCCTGCTGAAGGAGACGCACGGCGCCGAAAAGGAAATCGAGCCGCAGCACTATGCGGCTGTCGGCAACCGCGACGTGCTTATCCGGCTGCAGAACAACATCAAGCTGCGGACGATCGCGGCTGACGACTTGGAGCGGGGGCTCGAAGTGTTGCGGACGATGACGCTGATCGCTCCTGAGCGCGGCGAACTGTGGTGGGAGACGGCGGTGCTGCAAAGCCGACTCGGCAACCTGAAGACGGCGATTGCCACCCTGGAAGGTTTTCTCGCCGGACCTTCCGCAGCCGACGGCGGACGCGGCGAGCTGGAGGAGCTCCTGCGCCGGCTGCGCAGCAAGGTGAACTAGCGCTCGCAAAGGCGGTTCGTCTGGTCACATCTGCCTTCGAAGCCGAGCCCACGCGCGGGCAAGATCGTCGCGAAATTTCGGGGCGGCGACGGCGGCAAGGGCAGCGGCTCGCTCGTCGATCGTCTTCTCCCGCAGATCCGCCACGCCGTGTTCGGTGACGACAACGTCCATGTCACCACGCGCGATGCCAATCGGCGTGCAGGCCGCAAACGAGGGGACAATTTTCGATACCATGCCACCTTTTGCCGTTGCTGGCAGCGCGACAATGGCGCGACCTCCTGGCGATGCCCGCGCCCCGCGCATGAAATCGACAAGGCCGCCCACGGCGCCGACCTGTCGTCCGCCAATCGTCTCTGCGTTAGCCTGGCCGAGCAGGTCCACCTCGATCACCGAGTTGATGGCCACGAACCGGCGGATCGCGCGCAGCGTCGCGATGTCGTGGGTCCAGCCGACGGGCGCGAAGCGCACGCGCGGATCATCGCGGACGAAGCGGTAGAGGGCGTCGCTGCCAAGTGCGACGCCGGCGGTGATCGCATTCTCGACGTCCGCAATGCCGGACGCCTCCACCAGCCGCAACACCGGTGTGGTGATCGCCCCGGTGTGAATGCGGATGTTCCGCTTGCCGGCCAGCCTGCCGAAGACCCGCTGTACCCGGCCGATGCCGACCTCCAGCGTGTCGCCGTCGGCGATCAGCGATGCGACGTGCCGGCCGATGTCATCAAAGGTCGGGTCAAGGGCGTCGTCGTCCGCCAGGAGCGGTTCATCGGCGTCGACAAGATAATTGATGTCTGAAAGCGCCACCGTCGAGGCACCGCGGGTTCGGGGCATTCGGGGATTCACGAGGGCGACCTTCGTTCGCGCCTTTGCGATGATCGCCGGCGTGAAGTCGTTGGCGACGCCCAACGACAGCCGGCCTTCGGCATCCGGCAGTGTGGTATGCAGCACCGCGAGATCGACGGACATCTGGTCGCGCAAGGAACCGATAGGTGTCGAAATAGCAGAGTGGCATGAAGTCAACGCGACCGTCGGCGAAGGAAGCCGCCATGTCCCGGGTGATGAAGAACGCCGTTGACCGCGTCTCCACGTGCAGCCCGGCGTAATCGACACGGTTGATGCCGGGCAACCACACGCCAATGAAGCGCACGCCGGCGCACGCTTCCGGCGCCGCCCGCAGCGCCGCCACCAGCACCGGCGATTCCCCCGCCAGCCCTGGCACGTAAACCGTCATCCCCGGCCTCAGCAGAGCCGGGATTTCGGCGGGCGCAATCGACTTCGGCAACGACTAAATCCTGCGGTAGCCGCGGGCAGCAGTGTCAAGGCGGCGAGAGACGCTTTGACACTCGCTCAACGGCGGGTCAAGCCGCGCGTGCTTTTCCATTATCCACGACGAGAAACTGGGCCGGCCATCCTTTTTGCTGTTAGCCTGATCCCCTCAAAGTGGTGGATGGCGGTGCGGATCTTGCCGGCGGCTTTCCGGGACAGACGGCGTGGACGCTGTGATCAACCATCTGCAGCGCGCTTGGAAGGGAACCATCGTCTCGTAGTCCTCGGCGAAGTCGCCGACCAGCATCAGGATGCGCTTGCCCATCGCCTTCGCCTCCTCCCGGCCTCCGGAACGGGTGTGGCCTTTCCGGCCGGATCGAGGGTTAACTTGAGGGCTTGCGTCGGTTGATGCAGTCGTACCGGCGTTTCCGCATCTTGAAAAGATTGCTCGCCGCGGGTTTGCGGAAGTCCAGTCAGTGGGTTAAAATCAGACGATGTCCAGGATGCTGCTGCTTTTCCTTCTCGTGCCGCTGTCCGTCGGTGGCTGTGCGGAGGCAGTCCGGGGTCCGCGCGTGGTGACCTACAGCGAGGATCGTTTCTATGTCCGTCACGTACCGGTGATCGATTCCCGGGATGACGTGGATCTTCTCGCCACGGCGATTTGCGCGGGCACCGGACGGGTGGCGGGACTGGAGAGCGCCGAACAGTTTGCTCCCCTGGATATCCGATATGCAACCTACCGCTGTAGCGAAGTTGTCGAGCCGACAGACGGCAGCCGAATCCCGTCGGAACCCGAACGGGGAGCTTGAAGCCAGGGCGCTTCTCTGCGTTGGCGCCTATCCGTCTCGTGGTGGTGATCGCGAGGGGTAACCTCCTCAACCCGTTGCTCTCGCGCAACCCTCACATGGATTCTTGTCAACTATCGCAACAAGTGTGGACGGCCCAATCTGGCACGAGTATATCGTCCAGGTGAGTATTTGCTGTCCTAACGCGTTCTCTACGGTATCCGCAGTGGCTGGTCGTCGCCAAGCATCTCTTTCTAGCCGTCGCCGTTACATCCTTATAATTGCGATGGTGACCATGCTCGCCGCCACGGCGGCGGAAGCGGATTCGCGCCTTGAAACGACGGTGCCGTGGCCAGCGGGCGAAGTGCAGCCAAACGCCGGCAGTTCTCCAGGTGCGCCGGCGGCGCAGCTCGACAAGGAGTTGCCGCTCTCCCCAGCAACAGGTCAGCGGGGCGTTCAGCTGCGAACCAATCTGCTGGGCGGCAAGAACTTGCAAGCCGGCCCGACCTTTGACTATCGACCGAACGCGCCACGCTTGGCAGATCCGGCGATAGCCGCGCGTCGTGACGACGGGAAACCAGTGGAACTAGGCGGCTTTGTTGGCTACCTCTTTCACGACGAGGCGACCGGGCAGCCGGCGGGATCCGTCGGTTTCGACCTGCAGGTCGCGACCGACCCAAAAGCATCGACCGGCGGCTGGCTGGTGCAGCCGGGACTTGATTACACCACGCCCCTCTCGTCTTCCTGGCAGTTTAACACGCGGCTGTTCTCGACCTATGCTCCGGACGCTTCCAGCGCCAGCGGGCTGGGGCTGGAACGGTCATCCGCGTTCCGTTCAGGCGGCAGTTCCGATCCTGGCTTTCAGGATATCGGAGTGGGTCTGGGTCTCGGCTACTCGATCACCGACAACTGGAATATCCAGACGCAGGCACGCTACCAGCGGATGCTCAACGCCGGAGAAGACGACAAGCAAAGCGAGCCATCCTCGCACCAGTTCTTCGGCGGCGTGATGGTCGATTATAAGTTCTAGTCCGTATGTCCGCCCTTGCAGCTTGCCGGGTTTAGCTGCGTTGCCGGCGGAGGTTGCGGTACGCGGTATCTCTCCACATCTTCTGTCGCCGGGGAGTTGCGTCCTGCCCGGGAGAGTCGGACAGGGTCTGCATGCAATACCTGCACACGATGGTTCGCGTCGGCGACCTGGAGAAAACCTCGACTTCTACTGCAACAAGCTCGGGCTCCGCGAGATCCGCCGGACCGACGGTCAGCGGGGGCGCTTCACGCTGGTGTTCCTGGCGGCACCCGCAGACGAAGCGCGCGCCCGGGCCGATCAAGCGCCATTGCTGGAGTTGACCTGGAACTGGGACGAGAATGCCTATGATGGTGGCCGCAAATTTGGCCATCTGGCGTTCCGCGTCGACAACATCTATGCCGCGTGCCAGCGGCTGATGGACCGCGATGTGGTCATCAACCGGCCGCCGCGCGATGGGCGCATGGCGTTCGTCCGCTCGCCCGACGGCATCTCCATCGAACTGCTGCAGAAGGGCGACGCATTGCCGCCGACGGAGCCGTGGGCGAGCATGGGCAACACCGGCAGCTGGTGATCCTCGCAAGGCTGCTCGAATCGCGGCCGCGCCTCGCCGAATTTCATAATTCAACAGGCTCTGCGGATAAGGGCGCAAGACGATGAAACGCTGGGGGATCGTTGGCGGCGGGCTGTTGGGATTGACGATGGCACACCGGCTTGCCCAGGCCGGCCAGCAGGTCACCGTTCTGGAGGCAGCGCCGGAGCTGGGCGGACTGGCTTCCGCTTGGCAGGTGGGCGATGTCACCTGGGACCGGTTTTATCACGTCGTCATGCTGTCAGACCGATATCTGCGCCGGTTGCTGAGCGAGCTCGAGCTTGACGCGGGGATCGACTGGAAGGTGACGCGCGCCGGGTTTTTTACCGGCAAGGGCCTTTATCAACTCAACAATGCCATCGACTATCTGCGCTTTCCGGCGCTGAACCTGATCGACAAGTTCCGCCTCGGCCTGACCATCCTTTACATGGCGCGCATCGAGGACGGCCGCCGGCTGGAGGCGGTGCCGCTCGAGGACTGGCTGACGCGTCTGTCCGGACGCCGCGTGTTCGAGAACATCTGGCGGCCGTTGCTGGCGGCGAAGCTGGGCGACAACTACAAGAAGGCGTCGGCCTCGTTCATCTGGTCGTATGCGCGACGTTTCTACGCTGCGCGGCAGGGCGGCATGAAGACCGAGATGTTCGGCTACGTACCGGGGGGCTACGCGCGCATCCTGGAATGCTTCGCGGCACTGCTGGCGCGCGAGGGCGTCGTCATCCAGACCGGCCGGCCGGTGCAGCGCATCGTGCCTGAGCGCGACGGCTTCACGGTCACCAGCGGCGAGACGGCGTTCGCGTTCGACCGGGTGGTGGTAACCGCGGCGTCGCCGCTGGCGGCAAAGATTTGCGAAGGATTGACCGAGGACGAGCGCCGGCGATTACAAGGTGTCACCTACAACGGCGTGATCTGCGCTTCGCTGGTACTGACGCGGCCGCTCGGCGGCTATTACCTCACCTACATCACCGATCGGGACATTCCGTTCACCGCGGTGATCGAGATGTCGTCGCTGGTCGACGCTCAGCAACAGTTCGGCGGCAAGACCTTGATCTACCTGCCGCGCTACGTCACCGGCGAGGACGTCTTCTGGGGTTACGACGACGTCGAGATCGAGCGGCGTTTTCTCGAAGGCCTGCGGCGGATGTATCCCGACGTGAAAGCGGACGAGATCCTCGCGGTGCGTATAGCCCGGGCGCGCCAGGTGTACGCCGTCAGCACGCTGAACTACTCCGACAACCTGCCGCCGATGCTGACCTCGGTGCCGGGGCTGACGATTGTCAACTCGGCGCACATCGTGAACGCAAGTCTAGCGGTGAACGAAACGATGGCGCTGGCGGAGCAGACGGTCGAACGTCTGCTGGCGCGGGAAGCCGGCGCCGCCCCCGCCAACACTGAACCCGACCCGGCGCCGCTGGTGACGGCGACATGAGCGTCGTTGCGGGCGCAGCTATCTACTCGAAGCACGCATACGTGAGAAGCCAGGTTGCCGAGACATCGGCGACGAAGCTCAAGCGGATGTTCCTGCGGCCTTGACTTGGCTGCGCAGCCAGGCATGACCCCGGTCGGTGTCGAGGCGCCGCGGCCACATCTGCACCACCGCGAAGCCGGGTACCCGGAATGGGACGTCCCGCAGCTTCAGGCCCAGCCTGCCTGCCGCGGGGCTCAGCACCCGCGCGGGCTCGGTGGCGACCAAGTCGGTCGCGGCCACCAAGTCGGGCGCGACAAGGAAGTGTCCGGCGACGAGCGTCACCTTGCGACGGCGGCGTGAACGGGCCAGGACGCGATCGACGTAGCCCACCGGTTCGCCCCGAAGTGACACGTTCAGGTGCGAACACCGCAAATAGGCGTCCAGGTCGAAGGTGCCGGCGAGGGCGGGGTGCCCGGCGCGCAAGGCGCAAAGGAACACCTCATGGAACAACAATTCGCTCTGGAGGCGCTGCGGCGGGTCGGGGAAGTTGCCCACCACCAACTCTGCGTCACCCGCGTCCAGTAGTCCGATCCCCTCGGCGTGGTTCGTGTGCCGCGACACCACGGTGACTCCAGGCGCCAACTGCTGGATGCGCCGCGCGAGCGCGGGCAGGAACACCGAGGCGGCGTAATCCGACATCCCGACGCTGAAGATTCGGTCGGACGTTCCCGGGTCAAATGTCTGGTCCGGCGCAAGGATCGCGCCGACCTCGTGGAGCACCGCCGCAATGCGTGGTCCTAAGCCGAGCGCCAGCGGCGTCGGCTCCATCCCGGCCGGCGTGCGCACGAACAGCGGATCGCGGAACAAGGTGCGCAGGCGGGACAGCGCATGGCTCACCGCTGGCTGAGTCAGGCGTACACACTCGGCGGCGCGGGTGACGCTGCGCTCGGCCATGATTGCGTCGAAGACGACGAGCAAGTTGAGGTCTACCGCCGCCAAATTAAGGCGCTGCATGATGAGCATATTGTTTATGCATTGGATTTATTCAAGTGCCGCTGCCATTTTCGATCCGACAAGCGAACCGCCTGGAAGGAGAGCACTATGGACGACACCCGTTACGAGCGTGGTCTGCGGAATCTCGGCAAGATCGACGGCGAGGCCGGCAAGCGCGTCGTCGAGAGTTTGCGCGGTATCGCGCCCGACTTCGCCCGCCTGCTGGTCGAGTTCCCTTTCGGCGACGTCTACGACCGGCCAGGTCTGGACCTGAAGAGCCGCGAGATCGCCACCGTTGCCGCCCTGACCGCGCTGGGCAACGCGCGCCCGCAGCTCGCGGTGCATATTCATGGCGCGCTGAACGTCGGCTGCAGTCGCGAGGAGGTGGTCGAGACCATCATGCAGATGGCCGTCTATGCCGGCTTCCCTGCCGCCCTGAACGGTTTGTCGGCGGCCGAGGACGTGTTTACCGAGCGGGAAGCCGAAGGCCGGGGGGAGGGAGCATGACAGCCGCCTCGGACGAGGGCGGTCGAAGCCTGCCTGCTCAGAGCGTGCTCGGCCGGGCGGCGGCGGACAGCGGCGGGAACTCGGGATCCTCGCGATCCTCCCGCCTTACTGCCGGGTTGTATTTCAGGCAGTTCGGCACGCAGTTGCATTCGGGGCCTATGCGCCCCGCGGCGATACGCCCCTCGTCCCGCAGTTGGTAGAGGCGCGGCACCACCTTGTCGCGCAGTCCCTCCGGATCGATGGTGTTGACGTAGATGCGGGTCCCGCCCTCGAAGCCGGCGGGGTTGGAGATCCGCCACTTGATCAGGATCCGCCACGGCATTGGCGTATCCGCGTCGGGCGGCTTGTAGTGCCATTCCTCGTTGCAGGGAATGGCAGAGCCCATTGCCGCGTGACAGGCGTGCACCAGGTCGGAAACGCCACGAAGCTGCTCCGCCGAGTGGTTCCACGGCTGGCTGCGTTCGCCCTTTGAATAGATTTCCAGCGTAGGGAAGCGGTGGCCGAAGCCGGCGAAGGCGACGGCGTAATCGTTCTCGGCGAACACCAGGTTGCGGTACGCGGCGAAGTTCACCGCCGCCTCGTTGTAGATGTTGGGATTGGCGCGGGCGAGGCGGATCTCCATGTCGTTGTAGACGCCGCGCTCGTCGATCGCCACCAACTGCTTGTGCAGATGGTCGAACGACGCGCCGGCAGGTGCCAGCCAGTTCTGGAACACCGCCACGTAGCGGACGTAGCGGTTTTCCAGGTAGATGTCGCGCATCGCATCGATGGTGAAACGCAGGTACTGGTAGTGCTCCTCCGGCGACAGCGCCCCCGACGAGGCCAGTTCGCTGTCATGAGTGGCGCCATCGATATAGTGCCGCCGGCTGATCACCAGCTCGTGCCCGCCGCCGAAGAAGGCGTTCGCGGCGGCCAGCTTGTCCTCCAACGGCATCCCCGCGAGCACCGCCGG
Source organism: Rhodospirillales bacterium (assembly GCA_016712375.1). Classification (GTDB taxonomy): domain Bacteria; phylum Pseudomonadota; class Alphaproteobacteria; order Rhodospirillales; family Defluviicoccaceae; genus Defluviicoccus. The sequence goes on along the minus strand of JADJRE010000004.1, from coordinate 151,405 downwards.
CTCGACGCCGGAAAGGCGCATGCGGGTCTCGATGATGTCCAGCACGTGCCGCCGCCCGGCCTCGCCAGCGACATAGGCGCGCTTGCGCGCCGCCAGCGGTTCGGTGAGCGCGTGCCCGAAGTTCTGCTGCCAATACTCCCAGGAGACGATTTCGAACAGATTGGGGACACGCCGAAACTCCCACTGCGTGTCGAACAGACGCTCGACGCCAAGCATCTTCAGCGTCTGCCACCCGTCTGGCCCGTGCACCAGTCGAGCCTTCTCCGGCGGTGTTTCCAGCGTCCGTTTGCTGCAGAAGGCGCAATGGGCCTCATGGCGGGAGGGATCGATCGGCGCCCCTGACTTGCCGTGGTTACCGAGCGGCCGATGTCCCCGCCCTGGCACCGTCCACACCTCGGTGCCAGTGAAAGGATTCATCTGCTTGACGGTGCCGTCCGGCATCCGGTGCAGGTAATTGGATGGATGAATGAAGTCCGGAAGCATGCCGCCCGCCGTCTTTCCAAAGGCTCTCTTGTGGTAGCACACGAGGATCGGCGGTGTCATCTCGCCGCCGGGTCGCTAAATCCAGCACCGTCGAACAGCAGTCGCTCAAGTCGAACCAGTCCGCAGGTTCGGGCGGTGCGGCAGGTGCAAGAAGCTGCCGGTCGTCTGATCCCACTGCCAGCAGCGCGCATCGCCGGCGCGACGGGCGGAGACCGAGATGATCAACCAGACCAACTCCGGCTCAAACACCATCGCGGCATCGTGCGCGGATGGCACAGCGGTGCCGTCCGGGTGGGAGTGGTAGTGACCGACGATGTCGTCGGCGGTGCCGCGCAGCCGGCGCATCAGCGACAGGCGCAGCGCTGGATCCACCTCGAAGCGGCGGTTGCGCTGCCCAATCGCGACGTTGTCGCTCTCCGCGACCTCGGTGATATAAAGTTTCCGGGCGGTGTCACGGCGGCCGATCAGCAGGCCGCAGCCTTCTTCCGGATAGGCGCGCTCAACGGCGTGGGCAATGCGCTCCAGACAGCCGCCGGCGAAGACGATCACGGCGCCAGGACGATACTGCCGAGCAGCCGCCCGGCGGTGTCGAACACGATGATCCGTTCGCACAAGCCGGTTGGTCCGGTGCGCACGTACAGCCGGTCGGCCGTTGGCCGCATTTCGACGGCGGTGCAGCCCGCCGGCAGCGGCACCCGAATTTCGCCAAAGGCAGCCTGAGGTGCTGCGGTGGTTGGCGTTGCCGGCGAACCTGCGAACGGCGGCGCCGCCACCGCCGGCGTCGAGGCGATATCGCCGGACCCCTCCGGGCGCTTCAACTTGCTGTAGAATCCCCAGCCGAGCAGCCCGATGCTGATGACGATCAGCACGCCGAGACCGACAACCACAAGTTTGAGCGCCTGCATGCCGAACCGTCCGTTGCGATGAGCACCCTCGCCACCACTTACACCGTCGCGGTTGATGCCGACAAGGCGGGAAGCCGTCTCGATCGCCTGCTTGCCGACGCCCTGCCGGATCTTTCCCGAACGCGGCTGCAGGGGCTGATCGCCGCCGGCAAGGTAATCGACGGCAGCGGCCGCTCGGCATCTGATCCCTCGCTGCGGGTGCGCATCGGGCAGGTATTTGCTGTCCTTGTGCCGCCGCCATCGCCAGAAACACCGCCCCCGCAGGCGCTCGCAATCGACGTCGTTTACGAGGACGACCACCTGCTGGTCGTCGATAAGCCAGCCGGCCTGGTTGTCCACCCGGGCGCCGGCAATCTTGATGGCACGCTGGTCAACGCCCTGCTTGCCCACACGCAGGGACGGTTGTCATCCATAGGAGCACCGCTGCGGCCCGGTATCGTCCATCGGATCGACAAAGACACGAGCGGGCTGCTGGTTGTGGCCAAGACCGACGACGCTCATCGGATCCTGGCCCGGCAATTCGCCCAGCATACGGTTGAGCGGGCATATCACGCTGTCGTGTGGGGAAATCCAAATCCGCCTAAGGGACGTATCGATAAAGCCATCGGACGAAGTCATGATCGTATTCGGATGGCGGCCGTCACACAGGGTGGAAAGCCAGCCGTGACGTACTACGAGACCAGAGTTCGCTACCGATCGACCGCGAGCCTCATCGAGTGTCGTCTGGCATCGGGGCGAACGCATCAGATCAGGGTGCATCTGTCATCGATCGGCCATCCTCTCATCGGCGACAAGAAGTATGGGCGTAGCGCGAACATTTTCGCGGCAAGGGCCGAGGCAGCGCAGATGCTGGCGAGCTTCCCGAGGCAGGCACTTCACGCTTATTTGATAGGGTTTAGCCACCCTGCCAGCACTGATACGCTTCGCTTCCGGTCAAGAAATCCAAGCGATTTCAATGGATTAATAGATTGTTTAGAGAAGATATAAGAACCAGTATATCAAAGCAAGGAAGTTGGTTATTGTAGAGATCGTCAACGTATCCCCTACGCTATGGTTGGAGGGATTGCGGTATGGCACTTGGGACGGAGAACCGATCGATGCCGGGCCTCGCACTGGACGTAAGCATTTCCCCCGACCGAAACCTCGCCCGGTACCTGCAGAGCATTCGCAGATTTCCGATGCTGCAGCCGAGCGAGGAATTTGATCTCGCGAAGCGATGGGTCGATCACGGCGATGAAAAAGCCGCGCATAAACTGGTCACGAGTCATCTCAGGCTGGTTGCCAAGATCGCTATGGGTTATCGCGGCTACGGATTGCCGATCGGTGAGCTGATTTCCGAAGGTAATGTCGGAATGATGCAAGCAGTGATGCGTTTCGACCCCGATCGCGGTTTTCGCCTCGCGACGTATGCGATGTGGTGGATACGCGCTTCGATCCAGGAATACATCTTGCACTCGTGGTCTCTCGTTAAAATGGGGACCACCGCCGCGCAGAAGAAGCTGTTCTTCAACCTTCGTAAGCTGAAGGGGCAGATGCAGGCGATCGAGGAAGGTGATCTGTCCCCAGAGCATGTCACGACGATTGCCACCCGGCTGAACGTGTCTGAAACCGACGTGGTGCAGATGAACCGCCGCATCGGCAATCCCGATACCTCGCTCAACGCGCCGCTGCGCGAGGAGGGGGAAGGCGAATGGCAGGATTGGCTTGTCGATCAAGACGAAGGTCAGGAAGTTCGGCTCGCCGGTTCCGAAGAACTCGACAGCCGGCGCCGGCTGCTTGCCGGAGCGATGCAGACGCTGACCGATCGCGAGCGGCAGATCGTTTCCGAGCGGCGGCTCAAGGAAAACCCGACGACACTTGAACACCTGAGCCAGCGTTTCGGCATCTCCCGTGAGCGGGTTCGGCAGATAGAGGTTCGCGCCTTCGAGAAGTTGCAGAAGTCGGTCAAGAACGCGGTGATCGAGCAACGCGTCTCGCACTGACCCTTTGGGCGGGCGCCCGGTGAATAACTAGCCGGGCGCCACCGAGCTTGGGCAGGTCGTGCTGACTTCCGCTCCGACAACCCCCTGTCCCCATTCCTCCTCGAGAAGCTGCTGCGCGCGCCGCAGTTGAACTTGACGATAGGCCGCCTCTTCTCGCTCCAGGACGGCGAAAAGAGCGGGCAGCAACGCAATTAGCAGCCATCCAGCTGCCGCGGCGGCGTACATCACGATCACGGCAGTAGTGTCGCCCAACATGTCGACCGGGCTGATGAGGGCTCCTCGCCGGCACCACAAAGCGGGCAGGAAGGGGACCACACCGGCGACATTCATGCCGCCCACGGTGCAAGCGACGCTTCGGCCTTGACTCCAATCGAGCGCTATGACGACCAGCGTCGGCAGCATGCCGCCTAGGGCGATGGGTGCCGCCGCTGGCGCCGCGGTTACTACCGCCGCCGCGACGAAGCCGACAAACAGGAAGATAAGCGAACCGTTCCCGGATCGCGCTTTGCCCGCCGGCCGTCGTTCCTTCCGCCGCGGGCTGGAAGCAGATCGTCCGGCGGGTTGAGCCGGCCGATAGGTCGCGCGGTGCCGCGCCACTTTTCCTCTTCGCGGTGCCGTCGCCATTGCTAATCCCTCAGCGCAACGCCAGCAGAATGGTGGCGCCGATTGAAACGCAGGCGCCGCTCAATCCGATGATCGCAGCAACACGCGCGCCACGAGCCTGCGCCGCGAGCTGCCGCTGCGCTTGTAACCGGTCCAGCGCAGCGATTTCCATTTCGGCCCTTTTCCACGCTGCCGTTGCGGTGCGAAAACCACTGTGATCGCGGCGCCGGGGCTCTGGGTCGCTAATCAACACGTGCAAGCCGCACAGGTCACCCAGGGCGATTTTCCTCGCCGCCTCCCTCTCCAGCGCCACGCGTGTCGGACGATGTCGGATCGAGGCAATCGCAGCCGGCAACTTGCGACCAATCCATCGCGCGAGCCGTGGCCGCGGGGCGTCCGGATGCCGCGCTTGAACGAAAGCCAACAGCGCCAACATTGCTGTTGCCGACGTCGCCGCGTCTGGATCTGAGAGGCCCGAAAGTGGGATTGCGGCCGCGGCTTCATTGCCGATCCGCGCCGCGATGAAGCCGGCAACGTGCCGGTCGAGCAGCTTGTCGTCCGTTGCTGCCGCGGCCGCCGCTTCCAGCTCCCGCAATAGGTCCGCCAACTCGACGACTCCGCAAGTGGCGATCGAGAGTGACAGACACGGCAGCCCGGGGTTGGCCACGTAGAGGCAGCGTTCGACGCCGAAGCCCAGCCTTGGATCGCGCAAGTATCCGGAGAGCGCCACCAAACGACGCGCGCGTTCCACCTTTGCCGCTCCGCTGCCGCGCGATTGCATCAAGCAGAGCTTTGGCAAGCCTATCGCGATCGCCTCGGCCAACGTTTGCACGCTCTCGCCATCGAGAACGCGTTTCGCGAGAACCGGCCCGAAACCATCGACGCTGAAGGCGGCGTCGCGATATCGAATCGGAGCGGTCTCGTCGATGAGCAGTAAGGCACGAGCCACTAGCGCGTCGTCGCCGCCGCCGATCTCGGCGGCGTTGTACGTCGCTCCCTCGACAAGCTCATCGAGCCGTTTGGCGCGTATCGGGTCCCGCAATCCGTGCCGGAGCCACGTTTGCAACGATCCTCCACGTATTGCCTGCGCCGCGGCGGGCACGTCACGAGCCATCGCCATTGCCAGCTCGCGTAACCCGATGAAGGGTTTGCCGCTGAAGACGAAGGGACCTTCGGCGGAGGGGAGGGGCGGGGAGATGTGCATTGGCAGCGGCATCCCGTCCAGCCACGCCTGCAACTCGCGCAAGGTCCAGCGTTGGTCCGGATCGTCCGCGAGCATGCAGCGCAGCGGCTCGACCAGCCACTCCGGCAGGCGGACGCCTTGGGTGAGCGCTGAATAGCTGCCCTTGCCGACGCGCGCGGAAAGAACCTCGGCGTCTGGCAGGAACGACCACGCTGGCGGGCCGGTGACCAGCCACAGCACGGTCACGCCAAGCGCATAGATATCGGCGGCGGTGTCTCCTTCGCCACGCCCTGCCCGCTCTGCCATGGCGCGTTCGAGCGGTTCGAAGGGTGACGGCTGATCCCAACCTGCGGGCCCTGACAAGGCGCAGCCGGCAACAGCGCTCCGGTTGGCGGCATCTTCGAACCACAGGTTGTCTGGCCGGATGCCGCGGTGGGCGATGTTCAATCGCTGAAGGACGCGCAGACCGCGGCCGATTGGGCGAAGCAGGGCGCGGATTGGCTCGTCTCCGCACCCCGGAACGATGCGCTTGCCGAAGAGTTCGCAGACGGGATCGCCCTTCGGCCGTTCGTAGAGCAATGCCGGCACGCGTGCCTGCTCTGCCGGCCAGTCGACAATCCCGTAGGCGATCAGGCCAAGCAGTCCCTCGATCGAAGAGCCGGCCAGGAGCCGCGCCGACTCGGCGCGGAAGGGGAGGCCGGATGTGCAGAGGAAAGCCAGTAGTGGCCGCTCCTGAGCCGGCAGCTCGGTGGCGGCAAAGGCCTGCGCACTTGGCAGATCGAAGGTTGGCAGCGGCGCATCGGGGTCGATGCGCCAGCGGTCGGCGAGCGTCGACGACGCCGCGCCCGCGGTGGTCCCGCCGTTGCCGCTCGCTGCCGACGCCGCCATCTCGTCGTTCCCGCGCCGGCGCGCGACAGTGCGCGCCAAACCACTCAGCGTAGTCCTCGAATGGTTAACGAAGGGTTGACGTCGGAGCGATCGCCGCTGCTCCCCGGAGATGGCGCTGATACTTGCCAGCGGCGGCGTGCCGGTGTTCAGTGCGCGCAGGAGCGGCGCGCCCGCGCGCCGCCGTGCCGACCCGAGACCGAGGACCAACGATGCCGCTCACCGTCGCCATTCAGATGGACCCGATCGAGAAGATCGACATCGACGCCGACTCCACCTTCGCCCTCGCCCTCGAGGCGCAACAGCGCGGCCACGAGCTTTGGCACTATCTGCCGCAAGATCTGACCTTTTCCGCTGGATCGGTGTTCGCCCGGGCGCGGCCGCTGGAGGTCAAGCGGCAGCGCGGCGATCATTTCCGGCTGGGCGAGGAGGAAGTCCTCGACCTGGGCTCCCTGGACATGGTGCTGATGCGCCAGGATCCGCCGTTCGACATGGCGTACATCACCGCCACCCACATCCTGCAGCACATCCACCCGAAAACGTTCGTCGTCAACGATCCGGTTGAGGTGCGCAACGCGCCGGAAAAGCTGTTCGTCACGCAGTTCCCGGACCTGATGCCGCCGACGCTGATCACTTCCGACCGCGCCGCGATCCGCGCCTTCCGCGAGGAGCACGAGGACATCATCCTGAAGCCGCTGTTCGGCAACGGCGGCGCCGGCGTGTTCCACGTCGATCCCGACGACGATAACCTGAACGCGCTGCTCGAGATGTTCACCCAGTTCTACCGCGAGCCGATCGTTGTCCAGCGCTACCTGCCGGAGGTGCGTGACGGCGACAAGCGGATCATCCTGATCGACGGCCGCGCGGCGGGGGTAGTGAAGCGGGTGCCGAAAGCGGGCGAGGCGCGCGCGAACCTGCACGCCGGCGCGCGGGCCGAGAAGGCGACGCTGTCGGCGCGCGACCGCGAGATCTGCGAGACGATCGGCCCCGAACTCAGCAAGCGGGGCCTGCTATTCGTCGGCATCGACGTCATCGGCGACTACCTCACCGAAATCAACGTCACCTCGCCCACCGGAATCCAGGAAATCGGCCGCTTCGACGAGGTCTCGCTGGAGGCGCAACTGTGGGACGCTTTCGAGACGCGGCGGCGCACGGACGTGGCGTGAATATCCCGCAACCCGCGTTAGAATATCTTCGACAAGCTAAATCAAGTTTGCCGCACCCGCTGGTGCCGTCATGCTGGCGGCATCTTCAATCGACTCTATGCCTAAAACAAGGGATCGACATGCGAATGGCTCTATAACCGCATTGATCAGGCCGTTTTTCAGGCGTTATTACAAAAGAGATGGCAGAATGGGTAAATAAGATCCGGCTGATGCTAATCAACAACGCCATGTTGATCAATGCCTAGCAGGAAAGACGAAGAAACTGTTGTGGAGTTGAAATTGTTTTAGCAGATATTCTATATGAATACCCATCACGCCTCGAAAAAGGACTTGCTTGTAGTACCCCATGCCCCTCTCCCGCGCCTTCCGTGAGTTTGGGTCCGGGCCGCCGCTGGTGATCCTGCACGGGCTGTTCGGCTCGGCGCGGAACTGGCAGTCGATGGCGGAGCGGCTGGCCGGGCAGTACCGGGTGTTCGCCTGCGATCTGCGCAACCACGGCGACTCGCCCTGGGCGGCCACGATGTCGTTCGCGGAGATGGCCGACGACCTGGAAGCGTTTATCGACGAGAAGGGATTGGCGCCGGCGACGGTGCTGGGGCACAGCGTCGGCGGCAAGACGGCGATGCTCACGGCGCTCCGCCATCCCGACGTGCTCGACGCGCTGATCGTTGTCGACATTGCCCCAGTGGCCTACGAGGAGCCGTTCCTCGCCTATATCGCGGCGATGCAGACCGCCGACGTGGGTGCCGGTATCAAGCGCGGCGATATCGACGCGGCGCTGGCGGCGGCGGTGCCGGACGCGGCGACGCGCCTGTTCCTGCTGCAGAACCTGGAGGAGCGGGCGGCCGGCGGCTTTGCCTGGCGGCTCAATCTCGATGCGATCGCCGCCAACATGCCGGCGCTGCTGGACTTTCCTGCGACCGAGGATCTCGCCTACGACGGCCGGGCGCTGTTCGTCTCCGGAGCGGCGTCGGACTATATCGGCCGCGTCCACCACGGCGCGGTGTGGGACCGCTTCCCGCAGGCCGAGTTCGCGGTGATCGACGGATCCGGCCACTACCCGCACGTCGAGCAGCCGGATGCCTTCTTCGAACGGATCACCCTGTTCCTCGACAGCGCGTACGCGTGAGGGCAGGCCGGGTGTCCACGCATACGCTGCTGACGACGCCAGGGCGGGTGCCGTTCTGGCAACCTGCCTCCGCCTCGTCGTCATCGCGAGCCGCAGAGCGGCGCGGCGATCTACTGATGGGTTCGGTTACCGGCGGTGGATTGCTTCGCTCCGCTCGCCAACGACGGTAACCGAAGCGGCCGTTCAATCCTGTCGCCAGCCGCACTCAGTTCGGCAGGGTGACCGCCCAGAGGCTCTGCACGCCGCCATAATCCAGCACGTAGATGGTGTTGCCGATGATCTCTGCATCGATCGGCTTGTTGAAGCCAACGACGATTTTCTCAGCTCGCGCGGTATACGTCGTGCCGGTCTTCGTCAGGTCGAGATGCAGCAGATCCTGGCTGGCGTCGAAGAACGGCCCCGCAATTTGATCGCTGTTCGCCAAGCCTTTGGTCCAGCTCAACATGAAGCCGTCGCCACGGTACGCCGGGGCGAGGACGCCGGCGCGGTCGAAGACCAGGCCGAGCGGGCTGCGGTGCGCCGTGAACGAACTGAACGCCACACCCTGCGCGCTCGCGTCCTTCACCGTGCCGTCCGCCGGATCCCGGTACTTGTCGGCATCTGGACCAAGATTGCGGATCGGCTCCACAAGCGGAACGGCGGGCCGTGGCGGGTAGGTGGGGTCGTTCTGGTAGTAACCCTTCTTCACCGCGTCCGAAAAGGGGTTAAGCAACTTGTCGTTCGCTGGGAGGTACCCCGGATACTGCTGCGGGTTATCGTTGCCGCCGATGCGCCAGGGAAAGCCGTAGTGCAGGCCCGGCTGGAGCCAGTTGAGCTCTTCCGGGTCATCCCGACCGGGCCCATTCTCGGTGCCGAACAGATCGCCATTCGGAGCGAAGGCAAAGTCGAAGGTGTTGCGGATGCCTTCAGCGAACAGATAGCCGTGACTTCGTAGCCATTCGCGATTATTGCGCAGGAAGAGGTTGGTGGCGGAAGTCGGCAGCTGGAGGATGCAGGCGGTCAACCCGACCTCGCGCTTGCCGGGGTAGAGCCCGCCGGCGGTCTGAATCTCACCATGATCGGTCCGCGAGCCGCTGTTGACATAGATGACGCCACCGGCGGGATCGGCAACGATGCCATTGAAGCGATGGTCATAAGCGGTGGCGCTTCGAGGGTACGGGGCGCTGCGGGCCAGCACCGTCCAAAGGCGGGTGCCATTTGGCTGCTTAACGCCTTTCACGATCGTCGCCTGCGTCTTGGTACCGGCGGCATCCAGGTTATTCACCAGATAGAAGGTGCCGTCGGGACCTATTGCGAAGCCTTGGAGATTGCTTTGCCCGTGGTTCGCGGCGCTGTAGACGCGGCTGCTGCTGCCCTTCGCGAGGTTGATCAGGAATATGCCGCCTCCTCGTTGCAGGTAATACAACGCCCCGTCGGTCGGATCACGGGCCAGCCGCATCGATGTCGAGCCGGTGCCGCCGGTGTCGAGGACCTTCCTCACCGTGATATCTCGACGCAGCGACTGCGGGTCGGCAGAAGCGCTGCCGACGCCGAGCCCCGCACTCCACATCAGCAGGGCGCTGGCGGCGATCCGTATAGTCCAGCAGCGGCAGCGCGATGCGGCTTCGGCGCGCGTAGCGACCGGAGCGTCTGGTGTGATTATGTTCATTGTCCCCCTGCTTTCGCCGCTACCTTGCGGCCAGCGATCGTATCACCGCCGGCCGCGCACCGAAACCTGCGTCGGCTCTTCTCCCGCCTGCACCCCGGAGGCAAAGGCAGCAGGTAGCAGGTAGCGCTCCTTGGGCGACGAACCGGGGTGCGTTGGTCGCCTCGGCGTCAGGCCGCCATCATCTGTTTGGTGACGCCGACCAGTTCCTTCACCGCCGCGACCGAGTGATCGAACATCGCGCGTTCGTCGGCGTTCAGTTGAATCTCGACGATCCGTTCGACGCCGCCTGCCCCGATGATTACCGGCACACCGACATAGATGCCGTCGACTCCGTACTCGCCGCTGAGGTGCGCGGCACACGGCAGCAGCCGCTTCTGGTCCTTCAGATAAGCCTCGGCCATGGCGATTGCCGAAGCCGCCGGGGCATAGAACGCCGAGCCCGTCTTCAGCAATGCCACGATCTCGCCACCGCCGTTCCGGGTGCGCTGGACGATCTTGTCGAGCTTCTCCTGGGTGGTCCAACCCATCTTCACCAGGTCGGGCAGCGGGATGCCGGCGACGGTCGAGTAGCGGACCAGCGGCACCATGGTGTCGCCGTGGCCGCCGAGCACGAAGGCGGAGACGTCCTCGACCGAGACATTGAACTCCATCGCCAGGAACGTGCGGAAGCGCGCCGAGTCGAGCACGCCAGCCATGCCGACAACCTTCGTCGTCGGCAGGCCGGAGACCTGCTGCAGCACGCCGACCATCGCATCCAGCGGGTTGGTGACGACGATGACGAAGGCATTTGGGCAGTATTTGCCGATGGCTTCGCCGGCAGAAATCATCACCTTCGTATTGACGCCGATCAGATCGTCGCGGCTCATGCCGGGTTTGCGCGGCACGCCGGCGGTAACGATGACCACGTCGGCGTCGGCGATGTCGGCGTAGCCGGCGCTGCCCTTCAACGCTACCGAGACGCCCTCCACCGGCGTCGATTGCGCGATGTCGAGCGCCTTCCCCTGGGGGATGCCTTCGACGATGTCAAACAGGACGACATCGCCGAGTGCCTTCAGGCTGATCAGATGCGCGAGCGTGCCGCCGATGTTGCCGGCGCCGATCAGGGCGATCTTGGTACGCGCCATGGATTTCTCCTTCCGCAAATCAGAGTTTATGGTGGTTGGCAGGCTGGCCACGGTCACAGCCGCGGGGAACGGAACCGGTCTGGTCCCGCCCCCCCTGGCAGCCCTCCCTGCCGGCGTCCTGCTGTTCCGGGTTCAGGCGGCGGGTCGGACTACGTCCTCGCGTGCCAGCTCCCAGCGCTCGGGCGAACGCCACAGCCGCGAGCGCAGCAGTTCGCGCTCGAAGATGAACTCCTTCGGCAGCCGGTCGAAGAACGCGTCGAATTGTTCTTCGTGGGCGTGCGCTTCAGCGGCGCCCGCGCTGCGTCCGACCGCCATCAGATCGTAGAAGGTCTCGGGTGGGTAATCGAGGCCGTCCCACGTGATGTCGTCGTGGCGCGGCATCCAGCCGATCGGGCTCTCGACCGCGTAGCCGCGGCCGTGTACGCGGTCGACGATCCACTTCAGGACGCGCATGTTCTCGCCGAAGCCCGGCCACATGAACTTGCCGTTCTCGTCCTTGCGGAACCAGTTGGTTCGGAAGATCCGCGGCGGGTTGGCGACATGTCGCCCGACGTTCAGCCAGTGGCTGAAGTAATCCGCCATGTTGTAGCCGCAGAACGGCAGCATCGCCATCGGGTCGCGGCGCATCGCCGCCTGACCGATCGCCGCCGCGGTGGCCTCCGAACCCATGGTCGCCGCGAGGTAGACGCCATGGCTCCAGTTGAACGCCTGGAAGACCAGCGGCATCTCCTTGCTCATCCGTCCACCGAAGACGAAGGCGGCGATGGGGACGCCGGCAGGGTTCTCCCATTCCGGATCGATGCTGGGGCACTGGCTGGCCGGTGCTGTGAAGCGGGCATTGGCGTGCGCCGCCGGACGGCCGCAGCCGGGCGTCCAGTCTTCGCCCTTCCAGTCGATCAGGTGCGCGGGCGGCGTGTCGGTCATGCCTCCCACCAGATGTCGCCGTCGTCGGTCAGCGCCGCATTACTGACGATGATGTTCTCGGTTATCGACAGCATCGCGGATGGGTTGGACTTCATGTTGGTGCCGGGACCGACTCCGAAGAAGCCGTATTCCGGGTTGATCGCCCGCATAGAGCCGTCCGGGCCCTTCTTGATCCAGGCGATGTCATCGCCCACCGTCAGCACCTTCCAGCCCTCGAAGCCCTTCGGCGGGACCAGCATCGCCAAGTTGGTCTTGCCGCAGGCACTCGGGAAGGCCGCGGCGATGTAGGTCTTTTCGCCCTGCGGCGATTCGATGCCCATGATCAGCATGTGCTCGGCGAGCCAGCCTTCGTCGCGCGCCATCACCGAGGCGATACGCAACGCGAGGCACTTCTTGCCCAGCAGCGCATTGCCGCCGTAGCCCGAGCCATATGACCAGATCTCGTAGGTCTCCGGGAAATGCACGATGTACTTGCGCTTGATGTCCGGTTCGCATGGCCACGGGACATCCTTCTGCCCCGGTGCCAGCGGTGCGCCGATCGAGTGCAGGCACGGAATGAAGAAGCCGTCGCTGCCGAGTACGTCGAGCACGGCGCGACCCATCCGGGTCATGATCCGCATGTTGACGACGACATAGGCGCTGTCGCTGATCTCGACGCCGATCTTGGCGATCGGTGAGCCCAGCGGGCCCATGCTGAACGGAATGACGTACATCGTGCGGCCGCGCATGCAGCCATCGAACAGGCCCTTCAGCGTCGCCCGCATCTCCGCCGGCGGCGCCCAGTTATTGGTCGGGCCGGCGTCTTCCTTGTTGGTCGAGCAAATGAAGGTGCGGTCCTCGACCCGGCCGACGTCCGACGGATGCGACCGCGCCAAATACGAGTTCGGCCGCTTCTTCGGATTGAGGCGAATGAAGGTGCCGGCGTCGACCATCATCTGGCACAGCCGATCGTACTCTTCCTGCGATCCATCGCACCATACCACCTGTGCCGGCTTGCACAGCGCCACCATTTCGTCGACCCAGGCCAACAGCCGGGTATTAGTCGTTGGCACACTCATCGCACCATCCATCGAATTCTCCTCTCTCCCAGTTAGAAGCACTCGTCCCGTTTCAGCTGCCTGATACCGCACAGATTGTGCGGGTGCGGAGGAAACCACGAATGCTTCTCAATTCTATTGCTGATCCATCGCAACGTGTTATCCGTAAAGATAGAGGCATACCTTTGGTATGACAAGGTGTTTCGTGCACTTTACTCATGTTATATTTCGGGAGTCTTTCGCAAGATTAGAGTAATAATTTTAATAATTGCAGTTGCTGGCCGAGAAGGTTGCGCAATATGGCAGAAAAAGACGTAAGCAAGCCGATAGTAAGCTTGCTTACGATCAGCTTGCTGAATAGTTTGGCTGGGCGCCTTGAATGTGGTGGGCGCCGCTCCCAACACTGGGGTAATGGCCTCAGGGGTGAGTAAGAGCGGATGATTATCCATGAAGAAGATAAGGGCTTTGGCTTTCTGCTCAGCGATGCCGCGCGGCTGCTCCGCAAGCTCATCGACCGACGGCTGCAGCCATTCGGGCTGACCCGGGCGCAGTGGGCCGTTCTTGCTGCGCTCGCCAATCGCGATGGCCTGTCGCAATCGGAACTGGCGGATGAAATCGAGATCGAGAAGTCCACTGCGGGGCGACTGATCGACCACGTTCAGGCCCGTGGATGGATCGAGCGACGCCCGATCCCGAAAGACCGCCGCATCTGGGGCGTCTACCTGACGGCAGATGCCAGGCCACTGATCGAAAACGTGATGCGGATCGTCTTGGAGACCCGCGCTGAGATGCTCTCCGGACTAACCCCCGAACAGCAGGTGCAAATCGTCGAAACGCTGCGACTTGTGAAGTCGAACCTGTCTGCGTCCATAGACGCTCCGCACGGCGGCTGACGGATCGGCTACGGCCGCGCGAGGCCGTTGTAGAGCTTGGGCAGCGTCTCACCCAGCATGCAGACGAGCTTCCAGTCGGCGTCGTAGACGGTGAACGGCGCGGCAGGCTAAGCACATCGGAGCAAGCCAGCATCTATCGACAGATGCAGCGAGGCCGGATCTGGCCGAGGCCAATGGTCAGCGTCTCCCGCGCGGCCTGCGCCGGAAGCGCTGCGGCGGTGATCTCAGCAACAAGGCAAGCGAAATGAAAGCCGTCGCATTAGCGACCGGAATAAGCCAAACGAAGCTGCGGTCCAGCCTGGTGATGCGGCGGGGCTCAAGGTACGGGATCACCCACTGCCAGCCCCAGAGCGATCGCGACTGGTCCGGTCGTTCACACTAGGCAAAGAATTTACGAACTACTCGGCTCGTCGCCTCAAGGTTCCCAGCCCTCCGCCGCCAGCTCGAAGCCTTCAAAGCTAAAGGCTGGTGCGGTCGAACAGCCGAGGAGCGTGAAAGCGCCTAGCGACTGGGCGCTTTGCCAGGCGCCGGCCGGTACCACCGCATGTGGCAGTTCATCTCCCAACGGATCGCCGCCCAGGATCAGGTGCCGGACCGGCTCACCGGCCATGGCGATACGCAGAGCCAGCGGAGCGCCAAGCGAGTAGTGCCAGATTTCGATTGCGTCGATGCGGTGCCAGCGCGAGCGTTCACCCGACTTCAACAGATAGAGGATGTGGGCGAGGTATCCGCGACTGCCGTCGGCCGGCGCGTCTCGGAAGGTTTCGCGATACCAGCCGCCCTCCGGATGCCGAACAAGTTCGAGGCGAGCGATCACCGCATCGGCTTCCACGGGTATCCGCCTCGTTCGCATCATTCCTCCCTGTTCATCTTTTTGCCTTATACAACACAGCTATCCTGATGACGCACTTCGCCTGTACGAGGTGAAACCCTCGCCGCGCCGTGACTGTTGCGCCACACAGGTAAAGCCGAGGCGGGGGCATTCCGTGCCGACCTGGTGCGGGACAAGCTGCCTGGGCATCGCAGCAGGGAGGTCTATCGTGCGAGCGGCGAACAAGAACCCACTGCTTTACCAAATCAACACCAGGGCGTGGCTCACAGCGATCGGGCGTGACCTGGGTCGGCCGGCGACGCTTGACGATATACCCGATGAGGAGATTGTGCGTATCGCCGGATACGGCTTCGACTGGGTGTGGTTCCTTGGCGTCTGGCGCACCGGCGAGGCCGCGCGCCGTGTCTCGCGCAGCAATCCCGAGTGGCTCGCAGAGTATCGGCAGGTACTGCCTGATCTCACTGAAGACGACATCGCAGGGTCGTGCTTTGCCATCACCGGCTATGACGTTCGGCCGGCGCTCGGCGGCGACGCGGCGCTGAGCCGGCTAAGGGAGCGGCTTGCCGAGCATGGGCTGCGGCTGATGCTGGACTTTGTGCCCAACCACGTCGCTCCCGATCACCCGTGGATCGTCGAGCATCCCGACTGGTTTGTTCGCGGCGACGAAGAAGGACTGGCGCGCGAGCCGCACAATTGGTGCCGGATCGTGGGACCGGAGGGCTCGGCAGTGTTCGCCTATGGCCGTGATCCGTACTTTCCCGGCTGGCCAGATACGCTGCAGCTCAACTATGGCAGTCAAGACCTGCAGGCAGCGATGCGAGCCGAGCTGGTGCGGATCGCCGAGCGTTGCGACGGCGTACGCTGCGACATGGCGATGCTGGTGGTGCCGGACGTGTTCCACCGCACCTGGCATATCGACGCGCCGGCATTCTGGCCGGATGCGATCGCCGCCGTCCGTGCGGAACATCCAGGGTTTCGGCTGATGGCCGAAGTCTACTGGGACATGGAGTGGACGCTGCAGCAGCAAGGCTTCGACTATACCTACGATAAACGCCTCTACGACCGGCTGCGCGGCGGTGACGCCCGCGGCGTCCGCGAGCATCTGGTGGCCGGGCTAGACTTTCAGGGCCGGCTCGCACGTTTCCTGGAAAATCACGACGAGCCGCGTGCCGCAGCGGTGTTTCCGCGCCCGATGCACGAAGCGGCGACGGTGGTGGCGGCGCTGGTTCCAGGTCTTCGTTTTATCCAGCAAGGTCAGATGCAAGGGCGCCGCGCGCACTTGCCAACACACCTGATTCGCTGGCCGGACGAGCCGGTTGATGAGCAACTGCAAGCCTTCTACGAACGGCTGCTGGCGGTACTACGAATGCCATTGCTGCACGACGGCGCCTGGGCGCGGCTGGAGCCGCAAGCCGCCTGGAACGGCAACAACTCGTGGGACGGATTTATCGCGTGTGCCTGGCGCGGCGAGGACTGCCGATTAGTTGCCGCAGTCAACTATGCCGGCTCCGAAGGCCAGTGCTTCGTGCGCCTGCCGTTTCGCGAACTGGCGGATAAGCGCGTTCGGCTGCGCGATGTGCTGAGCGGTACCGTGTACGAGCGCGCCGGAGATTCTCTTCTAAGCCCTGGCCTCTACCTCGACGTGCCGGCGTGGCATTATCACGCCTTTGTCGTGGAAGATGCCGGCTGAGCCGCACCGGTTCAACCGCCGCCGCGCTGTCAGAAGGAAGATGCTGGAAGGTTAGTTCGCTCGTCGTAGCTGTTCGGAACGACGCTGCCTCAAGCGCAGCCAAGAGCCGCTCAAGGTTCTGGGTGTTGACGGCACTACTGCTGTCCTACTGGTTGGGCGAGCGCACGATCGTCTTGATCGGCCCGCGCGGCCTGCCCGACAGCTCGGCGATCTTGCGATCCTGCGCCTCAATCAGCCAACGAGCCGGCGCATCGCCATCAAGGCCTTCCACTTCCTCGCGAGCAATCTTGCGGTTCGAGCTTCGTGAGCCGTCTTCGTAGATCACGTCAAACAGCACGAAAGCTGTGTCCGCCGACTTCCGGCGGGCGCCCGAATCGGGCTTTCTACGCGCCATGTCCCTTCTCCTTGTGGTCTCGCGATCCGCGCCCGCGGCTGCCGATCGACGGCGTTTGCGCACAACCACAAACGCCGCCGTCGAGCGAATTGCCGCAGCGGAGCCCTCTTGCCGATTAAGCGGCTTTGGGGTCAGCGGTTATCCTGCCGAGGCGACAGTAACCGCCTCGCGTCCTTTCGGCGTATCAACGACGCCCATCGAGACACGCTGTCCCTCGGCGAGATTGGCGAGGCCCGATCTCTCCAGCACGGAGATGTGCAGAAAAACATCCTTGCCGCCATCATCGCAGGCGATGAAGCCGAATCCCTTTTCGGTGTTGAACCATTTCACAGTTCCGACCATGTCGACAGCTGTCGAGGGGTCGACGGTGCGACGGGACGGTCCAGCAGCACCATGCGCCGGCCGGCGCGCCGGAGCCGGAGCGACGCCGCTATCGTCGACTTCCAGCAGCCGCGTGATCTGCGGACCTTTGGCACCCTGACCGACCATTACCTTCAGCTTGGCGCCTGGCTGGATCGTTTCCAATCCCGCTGCTTGAACTGCCGCCACGTGGATGAAGGCATCGCCGGATCCGTCAGCCAGTTCGGCAAATCCGAAGCCCTTCTCCGGATTGAACCACTTCACCGTCGCCTCGGAGGTCGGTCCTTCTACCGGTGAGGTATCACGCGGGAGATCACCGAATGGCCGGCCGGGTGGCCGCATGCCGCGCGTCTCGCGGGAGAACGGCTCGTCGTCGTCGAAGCCGCGACGTCGTGGTTCCCGAAACCCCTTACCTTTTCGCATCATTGCTCGTAATCACCTTTTCGCATCATTTACCATCATCGCCGCCATCGGCGGGTTCCTCGTCCCGCGTTGCCTTCCGCCGCGCCGTTTCTTCCTGCTGCTGCTTCAACTTCTCCTGCTTCTTCTGTTGTTTTGCGCGGTCCCGCTCGGCTCGCTGCTGGTTGTAGTTCGGCCTAAATCCCATAACACCTCCCTTGCGTCTGGCGCATTATACCACGCCCGCGAAGGCTGATACTGCCGCTATCAATTGCCGGAGGTAACATCCTCCTGTTCGCCTGATCGGCTGGCGAGAGCGTCAAGGCCGAGATCCATCTTCCTCTTCCGTGCTGCAGCCGCGCCTGGGCGTCCCTCACTGGCTTGCCGGAAAAGATGGCCCCCGCATGCAGCATAACCAGCACACACTAGCCGTCTTTACTCCGGCGCCCACCAGCGCTCTGATCGGTACCGCCCCGTGGCGCGGATGGATTCGGCACAGTCTGCCCCTCTGTCTCGATGCCTAATCATCGATCCGGGTGGCCAGGAACGTCGAAAGGCGCTTAAACATTGTTGTCCGTCCGCGCGAAGCGCTAACTTACACGTTCAACGGCGATATCGGCAAGCCGCTGGCGAACAGTCGAGCGCATAAGGGACAGATGTTCACATAACTGAAATCGCAGCGGCAGGCACCACGAAAACAGCTGCTCCCTCCGGCCGGAAGCTTTCGACGACAGTTGGCGGCGCGAGCCCGTTCCGTCATGCCGGAGACTGGGTTGGTGAATAGGAACCTACACGTCGATGTTTGAGGCGATGAACCTGGCGATCCTGATCGGCGCCGGCCTCATCGCCATCTCTACGTTCACCAGCCTGATCTCGTTCCGTGTCGGCGCACCGTTGCTTCTTGTTTTCCTCGCCGTCGGTCTCGTGGCGGGCGAGGACGGGCCGGGCGGCCTCACTTTCGATGATGCGCCGGCCGCTTACTTTATCGGCTCGCTGGCACTCGCCGTCATTCTGTTCGACAGCGGATTTAATACGAGCCTTCGTGCCGTGCGCTCGACCTTCGGCCCGGCGCTGACACTGGCGACACTGGGGGTGCTTGTAACTGCGGGCCTGGTCGGCTTCGCTGCGCACTACCTGCTGGATCTGGGCTGGCTTGAAGCGTTGATCCTGGGCGCCATCGTCAGTTCCACCGACGCGGCAGCGGTTTTCTTCTTGTTGCGCGTCGGCGGGATCACCGTTCGTGACCGGGTGCGTTACACCTTGGAGGTCGAGTCCGGCTCCAACGATCCGATGGCGATCTTTCTGACCGTGACGCTGGTCGATCTCGCTGTCAGCGGAGCCCGGATGGACACGGCCGGCTTGGAGGTATTAACCGCTTTCGCACGGCAGATGGGCCTGGGTCTGCTCGCCGGCCTCTGCGGCGGCCAGCTCATCATCCTCGCTGTCAACCGGCTGAAACTGGAGGCCGGCCTTTATCCGATCGTCGTCCTCAGCCTCGCGCTCTGCTTGTTCGCGGCGACCGGCTTGCTGGAGGGGAGTGGATTCCTCGCCGTATACGTCGCCGGCTTGATGGCCGGCAACTCGCGGCTGCACACGATGCCGCTGCTGCGCCGGTTCCAGGACGGGATGACCTGGTTCAGTCAGATCGCCATGTTTCTAACCCTGGGCCTGCTGGCGACGCCTTCGCAGTTTCTCGATATCGCGTTACCGTCGCTAGGCCTTGCGCTGTTCCTGACGATTATCGGCCGGCCGCTCGCCGTCTGGCTGTCGCTGCTGCCCTTCGGCTTCAGCCGCAATGAGACGACCTTCGTTGCCTGGGTCGGACTCCGGGGTGCGGTCTCGATCTTGCTGGCGATCCTGCCGATGGTCGCCGAACTGCCTAACGGACGACTGCTGTTCAACGTCGCTTTCATCGTCGTCATAGCGTCCTTGCTGGTGCAAGGCTGGACGATCGGGCCGATGGCACGCTGGCTCGGCCTGGTCGTGCCACCTCGCTACGGCGCGGTCGACCGTGTGGAGCTGGAACTGCCGGGGCGGGCCAATCACGAGCTGGTCGCCTATCGCATTGCTCCCGAGAGCCCGGTTGCGACCGGCGAACGCATACCGCGATGGGCGCGGCCGTCGCTGATCATCCGGGATGGCCGATCGATCCGCATTCACGAGGCTGGCCGGCTGCGGGTCGGCGACCGCGTCTACATTTTCGCCCCACCCAAACTGGTGCCGCTGCTAGACCGATTGTTCGCCCGTCCTGCCGCCCTGGATCCTGCCGATCGCGACTTTTTCGGCGACTTCGCGATCGATGCGGAGACGAAAATGGCGGAGCTGAGCGATGCATACGGTCTTGCGGTCGGTGCCGAGGAGGCGAAGCTATCGATAGCGGAATACATCGGTCGGCGATTGCACGGCTCTGCCGAAATTGGCGACCGGGTTCCATTGGGAGCGGTCGAACTCATCGTCCGCGAATTGAGCGAAGCTCGCGAGATCGTCGGCGTCGGCCTCGCGGTCGAACCCAGTCGCGCCGCGCGCCCAAAACTACCGTTCTTTCAAACGCGTGACGAAATCATCGGGGCTCTTCGGAACTGGCGGCGCAGGGGAGGTGGCAAGCGGCCGGACGAGCCGGGCGAGCCTTCGTAAGGCCCGTTCACTCGATGCCTGGGGGCTGCGGACCACCGGTTGCCCAGTCGAGCAGTTCGACTGTGTGCATGACTGGTGCACCGCTGCCGGCGGACAGTTGGGTGATGCACCCGATGTTGCCGGTGGCGACGACCGAAGGTGCCGTCGCGGCGATGGCGGCAAGCTTGCGTTCGCGTAGCGCCTCTGACAGTTCCGGCTGCAGTACCGAGTAGGTGCCGGCAGAGCCGCAGCAGATATGCGCTTCCGCAGGCTCCCAGACGTCGAAGCCGGCCTGCATCAGCAGTTCTTTCGACTGCGTGCGCAGGCCGAGCCCGTGCTGCATCGTGCACGCTGCGTGATAGGTCACCGACCTCATCTCGCTTAGCACGGACGAGCGAAGTCCCAACTCGAGCAACACCTCGGTGACATCCCGGCCGAGTGCCGCGATGCGCGCCGCCGGCGCTGCCCACTCCGGATCCTCGCGCAACAGGTGGCCGTAATCGCGGATGGCGACGCCGCAGCCGGAGGCATTGAAGACGATCGCGTCGAGATCGCCCATCTCCAGCTCGCGACGCCAGGCGCGGATATTCGCCACCGCCAGGGCCTTTGCCCGCTCTGCGAATTCAAGTTGATGCAGGATTGCGCCGCAGCAGCCGGCGCCGCGGGCGATTACCACCTCGCAGCCGTGCCGGGTCAGAACCCGCACGGTCGCCTCGTTGATCTCAGGCCGCAGCACCTGCTGGGCGCAACCAGCGAGCAGCACCACCCTTAGGCGACGTTCTCCTTCCGCCGGGATGACCTGCGGCCGGTCGACCCAGGACGGACCAGCGATGCGCCGCGGCGTGTTGGTCAGCATTGCCCGGACGCGCGGTCGCAGCAGGCGGGTGAACGGCCGCGCGACTGGGCGGACGAGCCGGCCGGCCAGTGCCGCGAGGCGGAACAGCATCGGGTTGGGTATGATCGTCGCCAGACCGCGCCGCAGCAGCCGCTCGGGCCACGGCCGGACGTAGGTCCGCTCGATGTGCTCCCGCGCCTGCTGGATCAGATGCGCGTAGTGCACTCCGGACGGACAGGTCGTCATGCAGGACAGACAGGTGAGGCAGCGGTCCAGGTGCTTGACCGCCGGCGCCGTCGCCGGCTTGCCGCCCTCCAGCATCGTTTTGGCGAGATAGATGCGGCCGCGCGGGCTGTCCAGTTCGTCACCAAGCAAGAGGTAGGTGGGGCAGGTGGCGAGGCAGAAGCCGCAATGCACGCAGGCCCGAAGGATCGCATCGGCATCGCGGAGCTGCGGATCCGCCAGCCGGCCATGCGCGAAGTCGGTTCGCATGTTCAGACGCCTGCGTACAACCGGCCGGGATTGAGCACCCGGTGCGGATCGAACGCCTCCTTGATCCGCCGCGTCAGCGCCGCCAGCGGTGGCGGCTGTGGCTGGAAAACGGGCACTTGTGCCCGTACCTCGGGCGCGGCGCGCAGCAACGTGGCGTGCCCGCCGGTGATGCCGACGGCCCCGCGCACCATCGCTTCGCCGGCGTCGGTACTCGGTTGCAGTGCCAGCCAGATCAGCCCGCCGCCCCAGTCGTAGAACGCATGCCCTGGCCGCCGATCGAGAATCTGCGCGACCACCTCGGCGCTAGCGGACGGTGGCACCGACAGCCGCCAAACCTGATGCTCTGGATGCGCGACGAAAAACGACGCGTCGCGGATGTCCCGCCATGCGGCGACGCTATCGTGCGTGTTCAAGACGGTCGGCGGGCCGAGCTTGAGCAGCAGCCGGCTCAGATGGAGGACCCGGGCCGCCACCGACGTTATAGTTCCATCCAGTCGAAGCAACGTCGCCGAGCAGCCGGCGGAAGCGAGCCCCGGCACTTTCGAAGTCAAGGTCACGCCGGCCGGCAGGTGGGCAGCGCCGGAGATGTCGCATGCGCTGGTGAGGGCTATGGTCATCGTTCGCACCCCGTCTGCGTCGGACAGCCCGAACAACACCACGGTGCGTGTTTCCTCAGGGGCGGGTAATGCGCGCACGGTAAGTTCAGTCACCGCGGCAAGGGTGCCAAAAGAACCCGCGATCAGCTTCGACAGATCAAAGCCGGTAACGTTCTTGACCACACGACCTCCAGCCTTGAAGCGCTCGCCGCGGCCGCTCACCGCGTGAAAGCCCAGGATATGGTCCCGCGCGGCGCCCACCTTGATCCGCCGTGGACCGGCCAAGTTACAGAAGACGGCGCCGCCCAGAGTTCCGCCGACGTTCGACCGCCGTTCGCCGCCGCCGTCGAGTAGCGGACCGAGATCGGGCGGCTCGAAAGCGAGATGCTGCCGGCTCTCCTTCAGCAACGCCTCGATTTCGGCGAGCGGTGTCGCCGGCTTTGCGGTGAGGACAAGTTCGTCCGGCTCGTAGAGCACGCTTCCCGACAGTGCCGACAGATCGAGCCGGGTATCAGTCTCCGCGGGGCGGCCCCACCCGGCTTTGGATCCGCCAGCGGCCACGTCCAACCGGCGCGACTCGACGATCGCCGTCTGCACAGCGTCGCCGACCTGTTCCGCACTATCCGGCCGCATCAACGTCGTCATCGCGCGTGGCTTGCCCTCCTGCTGCCGGGGTGCGCCGTCCATCAGAAACGGGGAATATCGGGAAAGCGAAGTTCGCCGCGATGCACATGTATCCGGCCCAGTTCGGCGCAGCGGTGCAGCGTCGGATACACTTTCCCTGGGTTGAGCAGGCTCTCCGGATCGAACGCGCACTTGAGGCGCTGCTGCTGCTTCAAATCCTCCTCGCTGAACATTTCGCCCATCAGGTCGCGCTTTTCGACGCCGACGCCATGCTCGCCGGTCAGTACGCCGCCGACGCGCACGCATTCCCGCAGGATGTCGGCGCCAAACGCCTCCGCCTTCTCCAGTTCGCCAGGGGCGGCGGCGTCGTAAAGAATCAGCGGGTGCAGGTTGCCGTCACCGGCGTGAAAAACGTTGGCGCATCGCAGGCCGTGCTGCCGCTCGAGTTCCTGGATGTGGGTCAGGACATCAGGCAGCCTGTGGCGAGGGATGGTTCCGTCCATGCACAGGTAGTCGGGGCTGATCCGGCCGACGGCCGGGAACGCCGCCTTGCGCCCGGCCCAGAATCGCAGCCGCTCCTCCTCGTTGCGGCTGACCTGAACGCTGTCGGCGCCGCTCCCTCGGGCGATGTCCTCCAGCCGGACAATCAGATCATCAACCTCGGCCTCCGGCCCATCGAGTTCAACGATCAGCAGCGCTTGCGCGTCCAGCGGATAACCGGCGTGCGCATAGTCTTCGGCGGCCCGCATCGCCGCCGCGTCCATCATTTCCATGCCAGCAGGAATGATGCCGGCGCCGATCACGGCGGCAACGCAGGCCCCCGCCGACTGCACAGTTGGAAATCCCACGAGAATGGCGCGTGCCGTTTCCGGCCGGCGGATGATCCGCACTGTGACCTCGGTGACGACGCCGAGGAGGCCCTCGGAGCCGGTGATCACGCCCAGCAGATCATAGGCCTCGCTGTCGAGGTGCTTGCCGCCCAGCCGCACCACCGAGCCGTCGATCAACACCAGTTCGACGCCGAGGACGTTGTTGGTGGTGAGCCCGTACTTCAGACAGTGCACGCCGCCGGCGTTCTCGGCGACGTTGCCGCCGATCGAGCACGCGATCTGGCTGGAGGGATCCGGCGCGTAGTAGAAGCCTCGATGTCCCACCGCGGTGGAGATGGCGAGGTTGGGCACGCCTGGCTGGACGGTGACGCAGCGATTTTCGTAGTCGATGTCGAGAATGCGATTGAATTTGCCGAGCCCGAGCAGGATACCGTCGGCCAGTGGCAGCGCCCCGCCCGACAGCGAGGTGCCGGACCCGCGCGGCACCACCTTGATGCCCTCGGCGTGGCAATAAGCGAGGATTTCGGAGACCTGGTCGGTGCTCTCCGGCAGCACGACCAGCATGGGCGGCTGCCGGTAGGCGGTCAGCGCGTCGCTCTCATGGACCCGAAGCTCATCCGGCTGGTCGATCACGCCCTCGCCGGGCACGATCGCCCGCAAGGCTTCCGCGATCTCCATCCGCCGGACCAGCACGCTTGCGTCCGGCTTCGGCATCTGCATGGCCTTCGCTCCCCCTCCCGGATGTCGCGGAGCATTCACCTAGGAATGTAGGTGCTCCGTCAAACCGGCAAAAGCGAAACCAAGACCCTCAGGCCGCGGCTACGGCGCTGGAAGGGGCGAACCGAAGTGAATTTATCAAAGCAGGAGGGAAGAGTCAGCCCTGGCGGGTCTTGTAGCGCGGCTGCTTCTTGTTGATGACGTAGAGGCGGCGCTTGCGCCGCACCACGAGGCAATTGCGCTCGCGCGTCTTCGCCGACTTGATCGAGTGCCTGATCTTCATGACGCTGGTCCAACGCATCCCCAAATCGCGCCGGGCCGTCCCGTCGCAAGGCACGGCAACATACGCAGCGCTCCGGCGCGGGTCAATGGGCGGCGCGCGGGCTC
This sequence comes from Rhodospirillales bacterium, assembly GCA_016712375.1. GTDB lineage: Bacteria > Pseudomonadota > Alphaproteobacteria > Rhodospirillales > Defluviicoccaceae > Defluviicoccus. Next base: position 126,674 of record JADJRE010000004.1, on the reverse strand, counting down.
TTGTATCGATTCCGACTCCGCGTCAGACGGTCCTGGCATGATCAGACGTGTCATCCCGAATCTGTGAAAACGGGCGTTGCGCTATGATTCCCTGGGGACGCCCGGTTCATCGGTCTCTGCCGTGATCTGGGGCTCTTCGCCCGCGCCGTGGCCGCCATCGACGGCGCCAAGTTCAAGGCGGTCAACGCCCGCGACCGAAACTTCACCAAGGGCAAACTCAAGCGCCGCATCAGCCAGGTCGAACAGAGCATCGAGCGCTACCTTCAATCGCTGGACGCCGCAGATCGCGGTGGACACCGAGCATCATCTCATCGTCGCCCACGAGGTCACCAATACCGTCGTCGACAGGACACTGCTTTCGCCCATGGCGCGTCAGGCCAAGGCGGCGATGGGCGCCGAGAGGATCGATGTCCTCGCCGATCAAGGGTATTTCAGCGGTGAGGAAATCCTCGCCTGCGAGGCCATCGACGTCACCCCTTACGTGCCCAAACCCTGCACCTCGGGAGCCAAGGCAGCCGGCCGCTTCGGCAAGGATGACTTCGTCTTCGGCAAGGATGACTTCGTATACGATACTGCCGAGAACCTATCGCTGCCCGACGGGCGAGACGCTCACCTATCGCTGCACGACTGTCGCGGAGGGCGGTGACTGCGCTCAAAACCAGGTGCACGCCGGCCAAGGAAAGCGTGTGAGACGCTGGGAACATGAAGACGTCATCGATGCCATGCTCAATCGTCTCGATCGCGCCCCCGACGCCATGACCATCCGCGACGGACCGTCGAGCACCCCTTCGGCACGGTCAAGGCGTGGATGGGTCGAAAACCAAGCCTTGTCAGGTGCGTGCGTTACGATGAGCGGGCGCCGCGTTTATCTCACCATCCTCCAGAGTGTCCGCAGTTCTGCCGACCATCAAGACCGAGCTTCGCAGCCAGCCCATGGTCCCGTTGCCGAATTCTTGATAGGGTTTCGCTCTGCGGGCCTTGAACGCCGATAGCTACGGATATAATCTCAAGCTGTGGAAGACCGGCCATGTGGATTGGTCGGAGGGAAAATGAAGCGGCTGTGGCGATTTTGGCCCTTCCTCATCGGGACCGCAGTGTTCGCCTTGATCGGCGTCGCCAGTTCGGCCGCTGATGCCTGCGACGTCAGCCGTGCCAGGGGCGGCTCCTGCTTTGCCCCCTGCCCGCAGCAAGTGATCGTCATCAATCGCAGCGATCGCGCCTTTGTCCGGAGCTTCCCCACCCGACGGGCCATTGTCGCCAACCGTTCAAGCGCGTTTCAGGCTGCGCCGGTGATTTCTGGGCGCTTCGCATCGCCGATCACCGGTAAGCCGGCGTCCCCGATCGCCAGCCCTCCGCCGATCTTCACCCGCTAAATACAGCGTCCGTGCTTCACGCTTCGCTGCTGACAAGCAGGGTTCCGACCAAGCCAGCCAGGGCCAGTTTTGGCCCCCACGCGGCGAACCACGGGGGCAGCAAACCGGCTTCACCCATCGCAAAGGAGATGCCGTCGAGGGCGAAAAACGCGAAGCCGATGCCGATGCCGCCGAGCAGCAAAGTGGCGAAGACGCCCGTGCGGCGGAACCGCTGCGCCAGCGCGATCGCCAGGAACACCATCAGCGCGGGGATCAGCGCGCCCGCCAGCCGCGACTGCAGCCAGGTGTCGAACCGGTAGGCGGGCTGCTGGCCATAGCCTTCGTTACGAATCAGATCGAGCAGCTGGCCGCTGCGAAGAGCGCGGATGTCGCCGGCGATCAGCGGCAGCGCCCCGACGTCGATCCGCCCCTGCCAATAGAGGCTCTCAGGTTGGCGGTCGCGGCCGTGTCGATGTCAATTCGACGCACCGCTTCGAGCTGCCAGCCATCTCCCTGCGGCAGCGCGCGGGCGGCACCGATCCGCTCCAGCAGCCGGCCTTCGGCATCCCGGCGGAAAATCGTGACGTCGCGGAGTTCACCCGACGCCGACGCCTGCTTCGGTGTGCGGACCACGTCGGTGCCGCTCAGCATCCAAGCCATCTTGCCGTCGTCGGCGAGTATGCCGGTCTTGCGCGCCTCGCCCACCCCCCACGTCCGCAACGCATCCCGCGAGATGGGAACAGCGATATCGGCGTTGAGAAAGCTGAAGATCCCGAGCAGTGCCGCCGCCGGCAGGAGTTGGCTCATCAACTGCACAGGCGAAACGCCGCTGCCCACATCGCCACCAGTTCGCTATGGCGAAGCAGCCGGCCCAGCATCACGACGATGCCGAGCAACGTCGCAATCGGCAGCATCTGGGCGAGAATGTCGGGAAGGCGGAGCACGCTGTACCAAATCAAGGCCGAGATGCTGCCGGGATCCGACTCCAGCACCCGATCCGCTTCCTCCATGAGGTCGAGGGTAAGCGCCAGCGCGGTCAGCGCTCCCAGCATAAACGCGAGGTAGGCGCCGAAGCGAGCGGTGAGGTAACGGCCGAGGATCGACATTATCCTCGTCTCTTCAGTCGAACAAAGGCGCTGCCGAGATCCCGCAGCAGCGGAAGGGACGTGGCGCTGATGCCGCTGACGCGCGGCAGTCGTGTCGAGGCGCGCCAGAACAGCCAGACGCTGATGGCAGCGAATGCAATGAACGGCAGCCACAACCCGAGGAAAGGGCTGATCTCGCCCGTCTCGGCCATGTTCTTGCCGACGTCAAGCATCTGATTATACAGGACCAACACCAGCAATCCGGCGGCAATTCCCCACGAGCGGTCACTACGCTGGCGCCCCATTGCCAGCGGTATGCCGATAAGCGGCAGGAACGGTACCGAGAGGGCGCGCGCCAGCCGGACATTGAATTCGGCAATCAAGTCCGAAGAGCGGATGCCGGGCGGCGGCGTGTAGCGGCGCTGCCAAAGCTCGGTGATGGTGAGTTCCCGCTCATCGGCGCCGCGCGGCCGGAATAATGGCGCGCGGCCGTCGCCAAGCGACATGTTCAGCTGATCAAAACGCAGCACGCCGACCGGCGGGTTACTGGTCGAGTTGCGCCGTGTCGAGGTGTCGGCGTTGTTTTCATTCAGCCGGACCCCATCGAACAATCGAAGCATCGGCGAGCCGTCTTCCGACGCCCGCATCAGTATGCCTTCGCGGGCGGTGATTGCCGTCGAGCGCTGGTCGTCATCCTTGTAGACGAACACCCGGGCGAAGCTATCGGCCTGCTTGCCGATGCCGTGCACCAGGAAGGTCGTGTCACCAATCTGCGTGAACACGCCCGCCTGCACGAACGCCTGCAATGCCGCACTGCTGACCGTGTAAACCATCACCTGGTACGCGTAACGGCCGTAGGGCTTAAGATAGCCGAGGGTGATGCCGGTGATGACGGCGACGCCCAGGGCAACGAGCAGGGCAGCACGCGACTGTCGGGCAAGGCCTACGCCGGCGCACTGCAGCGCATCGATCTCGCCATCGCGGCTGAGCCGGTTGAACGCCAGCATGACGCCGATCAGCAGGCTGATCGGCAGCGCCAGGCCGATGTAATGCGGCACCAGGTAAGCCATGAGCTCCAGGACCAGCTTCAACGGGCCCTGTGCGCCAAGCAGCATATCGAGCAGGCGGAGCAGCCGCTCGATCAGCAGCACCAGCAGCGCCACTACCAACGCGAGTATCAGCGGCTTGAGGGTTTGCCGAAGAACGTAAATGTCGAACGTGCGCATGGGGCGACCCGCGGAACCTTGTTCGCGAAGCCGACGGCGGCGCCGGCCATCCGTGCCGCGACTGACTATATCGGATTTGCCGAGACCAACGCTCGAAGCTCAGCGGGCGATGACTTGCAGAGCACGCTGGCGGAGCCGGGACAGCATCCAGACATCGCAGCCGGCGCAAGGTTTCCCATGCGCCGATGCTGCTTATCATACGGTCGCCGCCGCTGTCGAATGCGGCGAAGGCCGGGCATCCGTCCCTGCCGGCAGCAGGAGAGAGCGGCGCTGACTCTCGACAAACCGACCGTGCTCCCTGCTATAGGTACGGATGTGCGTTCTCACCTCCCATCGACCATCCCGGCGCTGAATATGGTGCAGGTGATACTGTCCGGCAGCGCCACCGTTGACAGATGGCAGCATCGACGCCGAGGGGACCCCGAACACCGGCACACCGCCTCGTGGCCCAGGCAACTCGACGTAGCGGAAGCGGTGCTCATGGCCGTGGAGGATCAATTCGGCACCGCTGTTCGAGATTACCTTGCGGAACTCCTCGGCATCGGTCAGCTGCTTATGCTGCGGCGCCTCAAGCGCGCGCGGCGGATGATGCAGCAGCACCACTCGGAACAGACCGGCGTCGCCGGCCCGCCGTAAATGGTCGTCGAGGCGTTCGAGCTGCAAAACGCCGACCCGGCCCGACGACCGGCCCGGCCGCGTCGGCACGGCCGTCGACAGCCCGATCAGCGCCACGGGCCCTCGGCGCCGGATTATCGGGAAGCCTTCGTGCAAGTTCCTCCGCTGTGGAGGGTGGGCGGGCACCGCCGTCTCGTGGCTGTCGCTGGTCGTGAACTCGTGCCAAGCCGCCCAGGAACGGTCCCAGCTCACCGCAACATACGCGTCATGGTTGCCGGGGACGACCGTTACTCGATGAGGCGCGCCCAGACCGCGCAGCCACTCCCCGGCGCGAGAGAACTCGTTCGGCAGGGCGATATTGACGATGTCGCCGGTCACAGCAACGTGGTCGGCGGCGTGCTGCATGAGGTCTCTCGCCAGCGCGTCGAGAACCTCACGGCGATGGATCCGAACCCGCCGCAAACGCCACGAGAGATAGCCGAAGATGCGCTTGTTCAGCATCGCCGTTGGCCATGCCCCGAGGCGGTGCGGAACGTGCGGGTCGGAAAGATGGGCGAGGCGAAACTGTCCTTGCCGTCGCCGTCCGACATCGGCCCGGCCACCGGCAACGGCGCGGCGGAGGGATTATGATCCATTGTCACGCAGCTAGCGGCTGTGTCCGCTCCAGCACCTGAAGAGCGTCGTGACGAACGTGATTGCGACGCATCTCCTCGCGCAGCATCGCCTCGGTGACGATTCCGCGATCCATGCATTCGCGCAGGAGGCCGAAGAACAGCTTCTCCTGATTGCGGTCGGGATGACGCCAGTAGTGGCCGATAAGCCGATTCGGCCCAAAGAAGCGGCGTCCGAATCGCATCAGCCAAGCGTACATCGGGATCGGCTTGAACGCGTCGGGAGGTTCGAAGTCAATCGGCAGGCCGGTCTTCCATGGCTGCGTCAGCCGCCGGGTATTGTGCAGCATCTTCGTCCGCGGCGTCAGCTTGTCGAAATCGTTCCACTCGTCCTCAAAGGCTTTGATCGAGTCGGGCCGCTCCATTTTCAGCGAGACCCAGTCCATATAGTCGCGCTTGAACTCGAACAACTCGTTGAATTGTTGCTCACAGCGCCAGTGCAGCAGCTTGGCGCAGTCAAGCAGCATCACGCTCGAGGCGTAGTAGCCGAACTTGCCCTTCGGCCCGTTGCGCATCCGGCACATGATGGCCGCGCCCTGCATATCGCGCGACAGCAAATCCCATACGTCGGCCACGGCGAAGATATCGGGATCAATGATTAACGCCCGGCCCTGATACCCCATCAATTCCGGTGGGATAAACCGGAGGGGCGTGAACGATTGCAGATCGTCGTTGCGCCAGACGCGGATTGTGCCGTCGCGCTCGAATGGCTGCCCCTCCCGTGCCGCCAGGAAGGGAAAGTCCTTGGTTTCGATGATTCGCACATCGAACGCATCGGCTCGGCGGGAATTCCGCCGGAGGGCATATTCAGCGACCAAGGCGCCGACGATTTGTCGTTCGTTGGTATGGATGAAAACGGTGGGTTTCACTGCGATTCTCGCTTTCTCGCTCTCGAAATCCCTTCGCCTCAATCGATCAACCCGCAGCACGCGCGTCGGTCTTAACACCGGCATCATCGCCGCCATAGCCGAATCCAGGCAGTAGGCGGCTCGCTACCATAGCGTCGATCGACGCAAGCTGTTCCGGCGTGAAGTCGTCCCGGTAGCCGCCGACCTTCGCCCGACGCACCTTATAAGTATTGGGATTGCTGCGGTCCTTCGCCAGCATGCGCCGCCCGCTCAGCCAGAAGACCCGCTTCTGCTCAAGCGCCCGCATGTTATCGACGGAGGCAAATTCCACTGCTTGCTGCAATTCGTCTTCGGAAGCTGGTGAACCGATGAAGTCTAGAACGCGCCGCAGCATGTCCTTCGGATCTGTGCGCAAATCTTCGTAGCGGATAATCATCAAATCTCGAATGTTGCTCAAATCGCGCGCCCAGCCGTTCATGAAGTCTATGATCTTAGGAAGTCCACATGACGGCATCATCACAAAATCAAACAGAGACACATCCGCTCCGGCTGGCGGATACTCGTTGATGGTTTTCTTGCGATCGGTCATTCGGAACTTCCACTGGAAGTACTGCGAAACCGCCACGTCGGCAGGATCACGGACCATCAGAATGACCTTTTTCGCGTAGTACGGCTGCTTGGTATCGGGCTGCTTGGTGTAGTCCTTGAGGTAGTTGTCATGCGTGAAGAAAATCAAAGGGATAGCTGGAACCCGGCTATGCAGATTGTCGAAAGCGATCAAATGCCGCTGCGCCAAGCCGTGTCGAACCTGAAACACCCGAGACAGCATCACGCGCAGCCAGGTGCGCCCGCTCTTGCCGAAAGAAACAATGACACAATCAGCCAGAGCAAGCTTGCGTGCGTCTTCATGGCCCCGCAGCCAGCGCTCGATCGACGTCCGACGCTCCTCCGGCAGGAAGAACAGCGAATAAGAAATCAAGTGCCGCATAGTCGTTCTGACAGCCATGTTCATGGCGCATAGTCCCGGATAAGTTCTCTGCGATGACGCTGAATCAGCTATAGCGATCGCATTCGCCGGATGCAACCGTCGCCGCCTGCGTGCGTAGCCTTGTCATCGCCCGGCAGCCAAGGGTGGTCATCGCCATTGCAGCTTCCCTGCGATCGGTTGCGGGTCGCCCGCCTCCGGCCGCGACGAATTCTTAACAACCTGCCGAACCCGGACCTTTCCAGAGGTTACACCATTTCCGCGCCATCAGCGGCGCGGCATTGCTCCAGCCAGGAGATCGACCACAGCGCCATGTTTCCTCGCCGGGCGCGTAACAAACGGAAACAATGATTGATTTGAGTATCGTTCGCACGATTGCGATCAATTGGAGTGCAGGGCCGCGTTTTTGCCTGCACGTCATTTCGGGAAAGAGCAAGAATGCCGCACGGACTAACGTCGCCGGATCTAGTCACCTTTGCACCCCGCGTGTGGGTGCTCACCGGCAATAAGGCCGGCGACAACTCGCAGGTTCTGGCGCTGGCCGAGGCGCTCGGCTGGCCGTTCGAGATCAAACGATTCGTGCACACGCGATTCGAGATCGTGCCGAACATGCTGTTGCGTTCGACAATCGCCGGGATCGATCGCGAGCAGTCGAGCCCGCTGCAGGCTCCTTGGCCGGATTTGGTCATCTCCGCCGGCCGCCGCAACGAGCCGATCGCCCGTTGGATTAAGAAACAGTCCCCGACGACCGTACGTACCGTCCATGTCGGCCGGCCGTGGAGCCGGCTGCATCACTTCGACCTCATCATCACCACGCCGCAGTACCGTCTGCCGGTGCGGCCGAACGTCTTGCACAACCAGACACCGCTGCACCGGGTGACCAAGGACCGCCTGGTGCGCGAGGGAGCGCGCTGGCAGGATCGCCTGTCACATCTCCCGCGACCGTTTGTTACCGTCGTCGTCGGCGGCAGTTCCGGACCCTACAGCTTCTGCACGCGGGCAGCCGAACGGCTGGCTAAGGAAGCTTCGTATTTTGCACGATCCATCGGTGGCTCGTTGCTGATCACCACCAGCGCTCGGACCTCGGCGCCGACCATCGACGTGCTAGAACAGAATGTTGATGTTCCCCACCATCTCTTCCGCTGGGAGCAGAACGCCAGGGACAACCCATATTTCGCTTTTCTCGGGTTGGCGGAACACATCATTGTGACCGGCGACAGCATGTCGATGCTGGCCGAAGCCTGTGCCACCCGTAAACCGGTGCACATCTTCGATCTCGGCGAGGGCGAAAACGCTATGCGGCCGGCAACCGTCGATGCCGCCGTCGCTTTGCGTCGGGCACGCGAAGGAAGCCGCCCGCTCGAGGGAGCGCACGTCAAAGCGTTCCTTTACCGGCAGATGATGCGTTTTGGTCCGCAGCGCCTGAGCCGCGACATCCGCATTATTCATGCGTATCTGGTGGATAGTGGCAGGGCGGTTTGGCTAGGTGACACGATGACTGAAGACCGTCCTCTGCCAGCGATGGATTGCCTCGACCGCGCCGTCGGCAGGGTTCGCTCGCTCATTGGAGCGACGGCGCCGGTGGGAGAGACGGCCTTCCTACAGTCCGCGAACTCCATCTCGCCCCTGCGGCGCTCGGCGTAGCGCACCCCTCTCGCAGGAATGGAGAACAGGATAGCCCTGCGCATTCCTCAGTGCATTCTTGCTGCACCAGACCGCGTGTGCTACGAGGGCCGAATTCCCAGTCGGCCGGCATCGAGCTCATAGCCGATCATCGAATTCGACGGCGAGACTGCGTCCGGCTAGCACTGCGCGTCCTTGACGGCCCGCTGAAGTGCCGCAGAGAGCGTTGGAAATGCGTCTCGGCTATCTTTATTCGCAGTGTCGAGTCGGCGCGTGGAGCCGAACGGGTAGCGATCAACATTGCTCGTGGGCTGGCCTCTCGAGGTCATCATGTCGACTTCCTGGTGGAAGAGAGCGGCGCCTGGCTGGGACGGGAATTGAGCGCCGAGCACCCCAACATTATCGTCGTCAACCTCCGCGCCGGGCGGCACAACGTTGCCGACCGACTGCTGCAGGCGCGTGCCTTTGCTGCCCACTTGCTTTCGGCGCCTCGGGCCATGCTGGCCGGCGGCGACCCTTGCGTTGGTCCGGTCGCGGCTCTGCTCTTCAAGGACGCACCGCCGCTCGCGGCAATACGCCGCTACCTACACAAGGCGAAGCCCCGGGCCGTGTTGTCGTTTCTGAATTACCCGAACACCGTGCTGCTGCTGGCGGCAAGTCTGCATCGTGGCGATACGCGCTTTATCGTCAGTGTGCGCAACCACATGTCGGTAGCTGCAGCCCTCAATGAATCAGCCCGGGTGCGTTCGGTGCCTCGCCTGATGCGCAGGCTGTTCGGAAGGGCAGACGTCGTGGTGACACCTTCGCAGGGTGTCGCCGATGATGTTGCCGCGATCACCGGAATTTGCCGCGACCGCATCACCGTTATCTACAATCCGGTCTTCCGGCCGGAATTGGCGACGATGGCCGAAGCGCCTGTAAATCATCCCTGGCTCGTCGATGGCAACGAGCCCGTTATCGTCGGCGCCGGCAAGTTCAAACCGCAGAAGGACTTTCCGACATTGCTACGGGCCTTCGCCAAAGTCCGTGCCGAACGGCCGGCGCGGCTGATCGTGCTCGGCCAGGGTGAAGGCGAAAAGGCTCTGCGGGAAATGTCGAGAACTCTGGGTATCGCTGCCGATGTCGATTTTCCGGGGCACGTCGCAAATCCGTTTGCCTATTATCGGCGTGCTTCGGTGTTTGTGCTTTCATCCGTTTGGGAAGGATTGCCAAACGCGCTGATCGAGGCGATGGCTTGCGGCTGCCCGGTGGTCAGCACCGACTGCCCGAGCGGGCCGAGCGAGATTCTGGATGGCGGCCGTTTCGGTGCGCTCGTACCTGTCGGCGAAGCCGAGACCATGGCCAAAGCAATTCTCGCAACCCTGGGCTCCACGCCATCACGAACGCAGCTGATTGAGCGGGCACGCGAATTCTCGCTCGATCGGGCGGTGCAACATTTCGAGACGGTGATGGCCGGCTGAAGGGCAGCCAACGTTTATCCCAGACGCCGAAAGTTACGGACCACATGTGCGGCATCGCCGGCTTTCTGCTTCCCAAACCAACCGAACCGGCGGAAACTCTGGGCGCCGTCACGACGGCCATGACGGATGCCATCGCGCATCGCGGGCCGGATGATTCGGGAGCTTGGGTTGATCCTCTCGCCGGCATTGCTCTCGGCCACCGGCGGCTGTCGATTCTAGATCTGTCGGCCGCCGGCCATCAGCCCATGGTTGGCGCGGACGGCCGCCTCTTGCTGTCCTTTAACGGCGAGATATACAATTTCCAGGAACTGCGTAGCCAGTTGCAGGCACTCGGCCACGGCTTTCGCGGCCATTCGGACACCGAGGTGTTGCTGGCGGGAATCCGCCAGTGGGGGGTTGAAGAGACCCTGAAGCGCTGCAACGGCATGCTGGCCTTCGCTTTGTGGGATGCCGAACAGCGCACGCTGACACTGGCGCGTGACCGGCTGGGCAAGAAGCCCCTCTACTACGGCTGTTTTGCCGGCACCTGGATGTTTGCATCCGAGCTGAAGGCGCTTGTTGCACACCCTGCCTTCCGGCGTGAGATTGACCGCGACGCGCTCGCGACCTATCTCCGGTTTGTGTATCTCCCGGCGCCGTTTTGCATTTTCCAGGGCGTCCGTAAGCTACCGCCGGCCAGCTTCGTCGTGTTGCGGGCCGGAATGACTGCCGCCGAAGCCCGGCCCGTGCCCTACTGGTCAGCGCGCGAGGCAGCGGAACGAGGCGGGCGCCGGCCGTTCACCGGCAGCCTCGAAGAGGCGACCGACGAGCTGGCGCTGCTGCTGACCGATGCGGTTGACAAACGGATGATCGCCGACGTCAGCCTCGGCGCGTTGCTCTCTGGTGGCATCGATTCGACGACTGTCGTGGCGCTGATGCAAGCCGTAGCCACTCGTCCGGTAAAGACGTTTTGCATCGGTTTCAACGAAGCGAAGCTGAACGAGGCGGCGCACGCGGCCACCATCGCACGGCATCTCGGCACTGAGCATAGCGAGCTGTATCTGACTGCAGAGGACAGCCTGGCGCTGGTACCCCGTCTCCCTGAGCTCTACGATGAACCCTTTGCCGATCCGTCGCAGATCCCGACTTTTCTGGTTTCCCGGCTGGCGCGCGGCGAGGTGACAGTGGCGCTGTCCGGCGATGGCGGCGATGAATTGTTTGCCGGGTATTCCGCCTATAGCCGCTGTCTGGAGCAGTGGAGCAGGTGGAGTCGTCTGCCGGCGGGACTGCGTGATGGTATCGCGTCCCTGGCGCAGGCGGCCGGTGCATCTTTCTCAGGCGACGGCGTCACGTCCCTCGGTGGAAAGCGCGCCCGCAAACTTGTTGCTAAACTCGCTGGCCGCGCCGTTCGGATGCGCGGGGCCACGCCGGTCGCCATGCTCGCGGACAAGCGCAGCGCGTGTGGTCAGCCAGAAGAATTCATATTGGGCGGGCGCGATCTGCCGACGGCGTTGACTGACGCCGCACGGGTCGCCGCGGTCGATGATCCGCTGCTGGCGATGCAACAGGTCGATATCGAGGGCTATCTCGTCGATGACATCCTGGTAAAGGTGGATCGCGCCAGCATGGCGGTGGCGCTGGAAGTGCGGTGCCCGCTGCTGGACTGGCGCATCGTCGAGTTCGCATTGACGTTGCCGCCCGCGATGAAGATGACTTCAGGCGGCGGCAAGCGGGTTCTTCGCAACCTTCTCGCCCGTCACGTGCCGCCGGCGCTGTGGGAACGGCCGAAGGCGGGATTCGGTATTCCGGTCGCAGCCTGGCTGCGGGGGCCGCTGCGCGACTGGGCTGAGAGCCTCCTCGACGAGCGTCGATTGCGAGAAGGCGGTCTGCTGGCGCCGCGGCCGGTTCGTTGCATCTGGGAACAACACCTGGCAGGCACGCACAACCACGAGCGGCTGCTGTGGGCGCTATTGATGTTTCAGGCGTGGCAGGCGCGCTGGTGCGTCGATCTTCCGGCCTCCCACGCATGGTCTTCGGCCGCCGGCTGAGGAGCGGCTATGGGCGCCACAGGTTGACATCCTGCGGCGCGGTTGCGCGATCGAGGCAGGCGCGCACGTCGGTAATCAGCCCGCCTCCGCTTTTCAGCAGAGCGCGAATCAACGGCCAGCCGGCCTCCCGATACGCCTGATGCGGCACAGCGAGGACCACCGCGTCGGCGGGCTTGATCCGCTCCAGCGGGACCAGCCGGAGCCCGTAGGCGGCCTCCACATCGTGAGGATCAGCCAATGCGTCGGCAACCTGTACCCGGGCGCCGAACGCCTGCAGTTCCGCGACCAACTCAGGAACACGGGAGTTGCGGCAGTCCGGCACGTCTTCCTTGAAGGTGATGCCGAGGACGCAGATCTCACCGGCGCCTGCACCCTCCGGCCGCAACCGCAACAGCCGCTTGATCGTCTCGCGCGCGATCCAGGCGCCCATTCCATGGTTGATTCGGCGGCCGGCGAGGATCACCTCCGGGTGGTATCCCGCCCGCTCGGCGCGATCGGTGAGATAGTAGGGGTCGACACCAACGCAATGGCCGCCCACCAACCCCGGAGTAAACGGCAGAAAATTCCACTTGGTGCCGGCGGCGGCGAGCACGTCGCGGGTATCGATTCCAAGGCGCGCGCAAATCATTGCCAGTTCGTTCATCAGCGCGATATTCAAGTCGCGTTGTGTATTCTCGATCGCCTTCGCGGCTTCCGCGGTGCGGATGTCGGGTGCTTCGTGCAGGCCCGCGTAGATGATGCTGCCATAGACGGCGCGCAACTCCGCCAAGGTCTTCGGGTCTTGCGCCGCGATCACTTTGACGATGCTCTCGAGACGGCGGCGACGATCGCCGGGGTTGATCCGTTCCGGCGAGTAGCCGACGGCGAAGTCCCGGCCACAGACAAGCCCCGAGGCCTGCTCGAGGACGGGAATGCACTCCTCCTCGGTGGCGCCGGGATAAACCGTCGATTCGAAGACGACAATGGATCCCCGCCGCAACGCGCCACCCACGGTCCGCGCCGCCGCCAGGAGAGGCCGCAGGTCGGGTTTGCGTAAATCCGTCAGCGGTGTGGGCACGCAAACGATATGAAAATCGGCGGCCGTCAGCTCGCGAGAATCGGCAGTGAAGCAGAGGTTGGGCAGCAACAGGTCGACGGCTTCGACCTCGCCGGTGCGATCGCGGCCGGATCGCAGCTCGTTTATCCGCGCCTCATCAATGTCGAAGGCAACAACACGACTGCGGCGCTGAGCGAATGCCCGGGCGAGTTGTATGCCAACATAACCCAGGCCGGTAATCGAAAGCAGCCGCGTATGGTTCATCAGGCGCCGCCCAAGCTAACCTGCCGCATGCTCACGCTGGCCGAACCGGGTAAGCAAGCGAGAGCCCCCCAACGCACCACACGCGCGATCGAAAGCGCGGGTCGTTCGTCGGCGGCGATTTCGGACACCATCAACCCAGGGGATCCAGCGGCTTGAACCAGCGCCGGTTGCGCAGCGAATTCTTGCGTCGCTGAAGCAGGCTGCGACGAAAGCTATCCCAGGCCGAGAGGTAGGTGAATTCATACCTGTTCCCCCCGCTTGCTGCCGACGGCGTCTCTGCATCGCCTGCCGACGCCTCTTCAACGGCACGTGCACTCCATTCTGAGCGATAGTCGCTCTGGCAGGGAGCTTCTGCGAACAGCGGCCGCGGGGCGACGCGTTGCGCCTCGACGTAGATGGAGATCGCCTTATCGGTCACCAACACCATGCGGCTTGCCGACCGAGGGAGGATCAGCGGCGGCAAAGATCCGCTGCCGGGAGCTTTTCTCCACCAAGTGAAAGGGCGTCTCGATCAGGCATATTGAGCGCACGCGGAAGCCGTTGGCCCCGCTGAAGACGCGATAGAAGAACCCGGGCTGAATTGATAAAAGCCGTGGCCGCAGAGATTGTTGGCGTTGGTGCAGATGAACACGTGGCCACCGACCTTCACCAGGTTCATGTAGTTCTCGAGCACCTGCTTGATATCGAAGATGTGCTCAATGCTGCCGCCGTCGATGACAGAGTCGAAGGCTTGATGATGCTCTTGCGGCAGCGGGAGGTTGAAGTCATGCACGATGCCCGCATGCTGGTAGTTCGACGCATCGAAGGCGGTAACGGAGCGGGCGCCGAGGAACAGCCGCAGGAAATCCTCGCAGTAGCCATCGGCGGCGAACGTCGCGTAGTCGGGTTCGTCGATCCCCAGCCGGCGAGCGAACGCAGCAAAATCGGCGACCGGCACGGCCAGGGATTGCCGGCCGATCGTCGCCGTACGCTCGAAGCTTGCCCCCTGCTCTCGCGCGCGTACCAACAAGGCCGCCACGCTGCTCATGATGCCCATGTCAATTCCAATTGTCCGGAAGCACGAATGTCCGGTTACACAGATACCAGTGTTGCGGGAGAGGACTGGTGTAGCGTAGCGTTGTCGGATCGAGTCGGTCAAAGTATCGGCGGGACTTAGACCGATATGCAAGCGCTGCGACCGCACGCCGTGGCCGCGTCGAGAATGGAGCCGCCATGCCCGATCACGAAGTCGACGCGCTGAAGTTCGATGCGTCCACTCACTTCGGCTTCGGCAAGAACTGGGCAGTCTACAGCCGGACCGTCACCGAACGCGACATCGAGCTGGCAGTGAAGGAAATGCGGCGAATGCTACGCCGCAATGACTTGGTCGGCATGCGATTTCTCGACGTCGGCTGCGGCTCGGGCATTCACGCATTGGCAGCGCTGCGGCTCGGCGCCGACACGGTGACTGCCGTTGACTTCGACGAAAACTCCGTCGCCACCGCGCGCACCCTCGTTGGGCGCTGGTGGCCGCGGCATAACTACATGCTTCGCCAAGCAAACGTCTTCCAGCTTTCGCCCGAGGACGGGAATAGGTTCGACATCGTCTATAGCTGGGGCGTCCTGCATCACACCGGAGACATGTGGACGGCGGTTGATCGAGTCACCGAGTTGGTAGATGAGGGCGGGACGCTTGCCATCGCGCTTTATCGAAAGACGCCGATGTGCGGTTTCTGGCGCTGGGAAAAGCGGCACTTCACCCACGGCGGCTTGATGTTTCGCGGCGCCGCCATCGGCCTGTTTGTCGCCGCGCGGTTCGGGCGTGACGTGGCTCGGCTGAAGAATCCGTTCGCCAAGATCCATGCCCACAGCCGCAAGCGCGGCATGAAATGGTACACCGACGTGCTGGACTGGCTCGGCGGCTATCCCTACGAGTCAGCCAGTGCGGAGGAAGTTGTTGCTCGCCTCGAAAAGGCGGGATTTCGCCTGAAACAGATGTTCAAGACGCGCCGCGATCTGGGCATCCTTGGCAGCGGCAACGCCGAGTACGTGTTCGAGAGGCGAGCCGCATAAACCCGCTGCGATCGCCGGGAGACTTAATCGGCCAACGCGCTCTCCGGCTGCTGCCCCTCCAGCAGCACCACCTCATCGGCAATGTCGATCCAGGCCTGCCGGTGCGAGATGGCCAGCACAGTCATCGTGCGCGAGATCTGCTTGATGTTCTCGCATATCTCCAGCTCGGTCTCGGTATCAAGAGCGCTCGTTACTTCGTCGAGGATCAGCAGCTTCGGGCGATGCACGATCGCGCGGGCCAGCGCGATTCGTTGCCGCTGTCCACCTGAAAACCGGGCGCCTTTTTCCCCTACCTCGGTCGCCAGACCGCTGGGCAGCCGGCTGATGAAGTCGGCGGCACCGGCAAGGCGTAATGCCTCCATTGCCCGGTCCTCGCCAATGTCGGGATCACCCAGCGTAATGTTGGCGAGGATCGTGTCGTGCAACAAGATCAGTTCCTGAGGGACGTAGCCGATGAGGCGCCGCCAGGCGCGCAGGTCGATTTCACCGAGCGGCACGCCATCGACCAGGATGTCGCCGCGTTCCGGCCGATAGAACCCGAGGAGCAGGTCGGTCAGCGTCGTCTTGCCGGTGCCCGAGGCACCGACGACCAATGTCAGCTTGCGGGCCGGGATGCGCAGGCTGAGGTTATCGATGATCCGCGCCTCGCCGAATGAGAAGCTGACGTTGCGGAAAACGCAGCCAACGTCCAGCGACGGCACACAGGCGCCGAATACCGGCTCCCGTTCCCTCTCCGCCTCTTCGGTCATCTGCCTGACCGAGCGGTAGGCGCTCTCGGCGGCCACCGCCTCCTGGTACTGCGACTGGACCCGCCCGAGCGTCTGCACCGTGCGCTGCAGCAGTACGCCCATTACCACCACGGTCGCGATTGGCATCTGCATATAGACAACGAGGGCATAGAAGCCGCCCGCCATCATGATCATCAGTAACGGCTCTTGCAGATTATTCAGCAGGTTCTTGCTGATCATCTCCCAGCGCACGGCGGTGCGGATCTGCTCGATCTTGCGGGTGAACAGCCGGGCGAATTCATCCTCGCGCGCCATCGCCTTCAGCGGCTTGATGCCGATGATGGCGTCGCTCAATCGCGTCACCAGTTCACGCGAGCGCTTGATGTTGCGGCGTCCCGCCTTATCGGCCATACGCACGAACGTGTGCAGCGACAGCACGATGATGCCGCCGACGACGATCGAGAAACCCGCCATCTGCCAGGAAACGGCAAAAGCAACACCGGCATTAATGATCGTCTGGATGGCGTTTGAGATGTAGCGGGAGATCATCAGGTAGAGGATGCCCGACATCGTTGATTCGAGACCGACGCCATTGACCAGGATGCCGGTTGGCTTGCTGGTGAAGTAGCTCCATCGCGCCTTCAAAAGCGCGTTGATCAGATCCTCACGCAAGGTGTTGCCGACGTTTGCGACTGCACGCGCAACATAAACCATTGCAAAGACGGTCAGCACCGACTTCACGACTACCGCCAGGACCACCACCGCCAGCAGCACTTCGAGACTTGGCGGCAGTCCGACGGTGGCCAGCGTATCAACGACCGTGCGGCCGGCGAAGGAACTCCCATGGTCATTCCCCTCGCCGACCATTGATATCAGGGGCACCAGGCTGGCAATGCCAAATCCTTGCGCGACGCTGGCAAATAGCAGGCACAGCACCACCATCCAGGGATTGGCGCCCTTGAAAGCGAAGAACAACTGGATCAGCCTGATCATCGGCGAGAATAGTTCCTGACCGAGACCGGTCTAAAAAAGGGGCGCCAGGGCGCCCCCCGGCGGACGAGCGAACGAACGCGCGACATGGCAGTCTTTGATGAGCTATCACTTACCAGACGCAGGGCTCTTTCTCCAACTCTCCGTGCCAGACGCACCATCCTAGCGGCGCCGCAGCGGCGCAAAGCGACAGACATCCGATATCCACTGCTGTAACGTGGCGGTCGACGGGCGCTCCGTCACAATCCCTAGAGATTCCGAATGAACCCCCGCATCCCGCTTCACCTGCTCCGCCGTCTTCTGCCGGTTCTGCCTGCGCCGTTGAAAGAAGCGCTCGGCCCATTGGTGCCGATCGCCGTTTCGACCGAACAGCGTCTCGCAGCATTTCCCACCGACGGCCTGTCGCTGCAAAAGCCAGTGGTTATACGCTGGAACGAGCAACAGGTGCCTTTCATCCAGGCAGAGACCGACCACGATCTCGCCTTCGCCTTCGGTATGGTACATGCGCACCTGCGCCTGGGTCAGATCGCGCTGTTCAAGCGGTTTTTCTATGGCCGTCTGTCGGAGATGGCGGGCCCGCTCGCACGCGACATCGATCACGCCATCCGCATCCTCGACTACGGACATGCCGCCGACGAATGGGAACGTCGCATGCCCGAAGAAACAAGGGCCTGGGTGCAGGCATTCGTCGACGGGCTCAATGCCTACCAGGACCGGACGCCGCAGTTGCCGCCTGAGTTCAAGTTAATGGGGATCCGGCCGGAGAAGTTCACTTTTCGTGACATCCTCGTCGGCTCCCGTTTCGCCGGTACCGACTTCACCTGGCTCAACTATTTTCCGCTGCTCGAAAGACGCGGCAAGCCGGGATTCGCCACCTTGTGGAATCGCACGCTGGAAACCGGCGAGACACCAACGTCGAGCAACCGGCCCGACGCTCCCGGCGGCGATCTCGAGGACTTGCTGCTGAACACGCCGCGGTCCGGCAGTAACTCGGCCGCCGTTTCGCCGCGCCGCAGCGCCACCGGCGCGGCGCTGATCGCCAATGATCCGCACCTCGGATTATCGCTGCCGAATCTCTGGATCCTTGTCGGACTGCGCTCGCCGACCTTTGATGTGGTCGGCCTGTCGATCGTCGGCCTGCCGATGCTGGGGCTCGGCCGCAACGCCGATCTGGCTTGGGGCGGCACTAACCTGCGCGCCGCCTCCAGCGACCTCTACGACGTTTCCAGCCTGCCCGAAAGTGCCTTCCAGACCAGCGAGACGGTAATCCGCTCCCGCTTTTGGCGCTCGACCACCCGGAAGATACGGCGGTGCGCCTTTGGCCCAATCATTTCGGACGCAAAGGCGGCGAAGTGCGGCGGCGGCGGACCGGTTGCGCTGCGCTGGGTCGGCCATGAGCCAACCGACGAGATGACCAGCTTCATCAACTGTGCCCGGGCGCGAACCGCCGAGGAGTTCCGCAAGGCTTTCGTCGGATACGGTGTTTCCGGCCAGAATATACTGTTCGCCACCCGCTCGGGCGACATCGGTCACATGCTGGCGGTAACCCACCCAATTCGCACCGCTTTTCCCAAGGACGACCTGGTGCTCGACGCGGGCGATCCTTCGACACATTGGCGTGGCTTCGCCGGCGTGATGGATCTGCCGCTGACGCTCAATCCGGAACGCGGGGTCATCGCTTCGGCCAACGATCGTCCCGCCGGAACCGACATTCCGATCGGCTTTACCTTCGGATCGGAGGATCGCATTCGCCGCCTGTACGACTTGCTCGGCAGGCACGAAAAGCTGACATTCGACGATCTGGCGGCGTTGCAGACCGACACGTACGCGCCCGATGCGGCCGGCCTGTCCAACGATCTTGCCCGCGCATTGGCTGCGATAGCAGATCCTGACGGGCGCAGGTTTGCAGCCAAGCTGGCGGCCTGGGACGGCGACTACAACGAGGCCTCGTCGGGCGCCGTTGCCTTTGAAACCTTCCTGCATCACGTCGTGCTCGCGCTTTATGATGGCAAGCGGCCCGCCGACCTTCCCGAGCTTTACAGCCAGTGGAATTATCTCACCACCTATCTGATGCCCGACTTGGCGGAGCTCGATGCGGAGCGGCGAAAAGCCTTGTTGCAGAAAGCGGCGATAGCGGCGGCGCGCGATGCCTCGCGCTATCCGACATGGGGCGATATGCACCGGCTGCGCCTCGGGCACCAGTTGTCGCGGTTGCCGGTGCTGCGCGGCGCCTTCATCGTCGCCAACTTGCCCGCCGGTGGCTCACGGCAGACGCCGATGAAGATGGCGCACGGGCTGGTGAACGGCCGGCACACCGCCACTTTCGGCTCGATGGCACGGCACATCTCGGACATGTCGGATCCCGACGCCAACTGGTTCACCCTGCTCGGTGGCAACGACGGCTGGCTGGGCAGCGCCAACTTCTGCGATCAGCTGCCGCTGTGGCGTGAGCGACGCTTCGTCCGCATGCCGTTGCGCCCGGAGACGATCGAAACGGAGTTTCCGACAGTGATGAGGCTGGCGCCGGCCCCGCGCGCACCCTGACGCCTCAATCCGGTCCATTCTTGCTATAATACCGTCGATCGGCGCGGCGCCCGACAGGCACCGCCCATCCCCGCAGCTTAGGGACAGCGCAGATGGACAATCGCTGGTCGGATCACGACGCGGAGGCGGCGGTCGAGCGCTGGACGAAGCAGGGCGTCGGCATCGACGTGGCCTTGCGCACCTATACCAGCCGTCTGCTTGGCTCCGAGCCGAAACTGGTAATCCACGGAGGCGGCAACACCTCGGTGAAGACCACGATCCGCGACCGCTTTGGCGAAGAGATTGACGTCATCTGCGTCAAGGGGTCCGGCTGGGATATGGCGACGATCGAGCCGGCAGGGTTGCCGGCGGTCCGCCTGGCTCCGCTGCGTCGCCTGGTTGATCTCGACGCCATGTCGGACGAGGAGATGGTGGCCGAACAACGCTCCAACCTGATCGATCCCGGTGCGCCCAATCCGTCGGTCGAGACCCTGCTGCACGCCTTCCTGCCGCACACCTATATCGACCACACGCATGCGAATGCCGTCCTGGCCCTGACCGACCAGCCGCACGGTGCGTTGCTGTGCCATCAGGTTTGGGGGGATCGGATGGCGCTCGTTCCCTATGTCATGCCGGGGTTCGCCTTGGCCAAGGCGGCGTTGGATGTGTTCAACGAGCGGCCCGACGTCGAGGGAATGATCCTGCTGAAGCACGGCGTCTTCACCTTCGGCGATACGGCGCGCCGCGCCTACGACCGGATGATCGACGTGGTAACGGCAGCCGAGGCACGCATCGCCGAAGCGCGGCGGGTCAGCGTGGCTGGCGTACACCTGCCGAAGGGTATCGGTCGCCACCGGCCGAAGTCTTTCCAGCCGGTAAAGCTGCCAGCGCGCATCGCTTCCGTCGGCGCCGTGGCGCCGATTCTGCGCGGACTGGCAGCTTTGCCCAATGGCGCCGGGGAGCACCGCCGCTTCGTGCTCGACTTCCGCTCCGGAGCCGAAATCGAGGACTTCGTCGGCGGTCAGGAGTTGCAGCGCTACGCCCGACAGGGCACGGCGACACCCGATCACGTCATTCGCGTCAAGCCGAGCCCGCTGATCACGCCGCCGCCCGATGCCGAGGATCTCGAAGGCTTCGCCACCGCGGCGGGGCAGGCGATGGCTCAATATCATGCCGATTACAAAGCCTACTTCTCCCGTCACGAATCGCGCTTCCACGGGCGCAAGAAGATGCTTGATCCAGCGCCACGCGTAATCCTGGTGCCAGGCCTCGGGCTGTTCGGCCTCGGCGCCTCGAAGGCCGAAGCCCGGATCGCCGCCGATCTTGCCGAGGCCAATGTCGACGTGATCACCGCGGCCGAGACCATCGACGCCTATGAGGTGATCGCCGAGGCGGACGTCTTCGACATGGAATACTGGTCGCTTGAGCAGGCGAAGCTGGGAAAGGCGGTGGAGCGGCCCTTGGCGCGGCGGATTGCCCTGATCACCGGTGGCGGCTCCGGCATCGGTGCCGCGACTGCTGCCGCCTTCCGCGCAGAGGGCGCCGAGGTGGCAGTGCTGGACCTCGACGCCACTGCAGCGGCGGCGGTGGCGAAGCCGCTGGGTGCCCTCGCGCTCGGTTGCGATGTCACCGATCCGAAAGCGGTGGAGCACGCCTTCGAAAGTGTCGCCGGGGCCTACGGGGGCGTCGACATCGTCGTCTCCAACGCTGGTGCCGCGTTCTCGGGGCGAATCGGCGAGGTCGAGGAGGCGGTGCTGCGCGACAGCTTCGATCTGAACTTCTGGGCCCACCAATGGGTGGCGCGAGCGGCGGTGCGCGTCTTCAAAGCGCAGGGCACTGGCGGCTGGCTGCTGTTCAATGCCTCAAAGCAACCACTCGACCCCGGTCCCGACTTCGGCCCCTACGGCATCGCCAAGGCGGCAACGCTGGCGCTGATGCGGCAGTACGCGGTTGATTACGGACGCGACGGCGTTCGCTCGTGCGCGGTCAACGCCGATCGCATCCGCAGCGGCCTGCTCACCGACAAGATGGTGACGGCCCGCGCCCGCGCCCGCGGCGTAACCGAACAGGAATACATCGCCGGCAACCTGCTGCGCCTGGAGGTGACCGCCGCCGATGTCGCCCGTGCCTTCGTTCACTTGGCGCTGTCCGGCAAGACCACCGGCGCCGTGCTGACGGTAGATGGCGGCAACATCGCCGCGGCGCCGCGCTGAGACGTGAGCCGGTTATTCCGGGGGTGGCGTGGCACGCAGGCGCTTGGTTTCACCCCGCTGCGCCTTCGCCTCAAGCCGGCGGCGGCGGGCGGCGGTGCCAGGTCGAGTGGGTCGGCGCGACTTGGGTGCCGGCGTGGCAAGACGGATCATCTCCGCCAACCGTGAGACCGCATCGGCGCGGTTGCGTTCCTGAGTGCAGTGACGCTGCGCGTCAATGACGATGACGCCGTCGCGCGTGAGACGGCGACCAGCGAGCCGTCGCAATCGTTCGCGCACTCCATCGGTCAGGCCAGCGGCACGGGGCAAATCAAAGCGCAGCCGCACCGCGGTGGACAGCTTGTTGACGTTCTGCCCGCCCGGCCCCGAGGCGCGCACGAAGGTCTCCTCCAAGGCACCTTCGTCGATCTCAATACCGTTTACCAGAATCACCCGCATCACCATGGTGCACGAGAGCAACCAGCAATCCGCCATGCATAGTGGCGTCTGAGCCGCAATGTGAGCGGCCGGCCGGTGTAATGGGCAGCCCACGCTGCAACAGCTAATTGCCGTACTGGCTAGCATTTCCAGTGCCGAAAATGCGATAACGCAAGCTAAATCGAACCTCAACGAAGATGAACGCCGCGCCGGACGAACGCAAACTGCCTGCCTATATCCTGGCCGCGCGCATCAGCATCGCTTATGCGCTCATCGCTGGCGTCTGGATCTATGCGTCCGACTCTTTGATAGGTGGGCTCGCGACCTACGTCGGTGATACCGTTTGGCTGCAAATGTACAAGGGGGCTGTTCGTGACGGTGACCGCGCTGCTGCTGTACGGCACCATCGTGGTAGCCGTCCGCAGCGGTGCCAGGCAGTCGTTGGCCGTGGCCGGCAGCTTCACGCAGTCGGAGGATGCCGATCAGACAACTTCCAAGCGGCGCTGGAGTCAGGCGCTGGTGCCGCTGCTGATCTTCGTGGCGCTCACCCTGGCTATCGGCCTCACCGGCTGGCTCACCTATGAAAATGAACGGTCGTCGTTGCGAAGAGATAAGAATGCCGACATCAGTGCCGTCGCCAACATCAAAATCGCCGAGATCAACCGCTGGCTGGAAGATCGAAGAGCTCATGCCAGATTGATCGCCAGTGATCCGTTTCTCGCCGCAGCGCTAGACCGATGGCTGGCTGATGGAGCGGCGGCGGATGCGCAGCGCGACAAGCTGCTCGGTTGGCTTGACAACCTGCATGGTGCTCTAGGCTACAGTTGGCTGGCAGTCGTCGATGCAAGTGGCCGCATCTTATTAAGCACGGCGCCCATGGCGATGGACCAGGCAAGCCGGGACCGAGTTGCAATGGCGCTGGCCGATGGCGAGGTCAAGGTCTCTGACCTTTTTAGAGTGGACGGTGCCGCGAGCAAACCGGTGGTTGCGCTCGACGTAATTGCACCGCTGCAATCGAAGGGGGCGGGTCAAGGGCTGGAGTCGGCGGTGCTCGTGCTGCGAATTGATGCCGAGCACTACCTGTTTCCGCTGGTGCAGAGCTGGCCGAAGCCGAGCCCCACAACAGATACGACCGCAGAGACGCTGCTCGTGCGTCGGGAGGGTAACGACATCTTATTCCTGAACGCGTTGCGTCACGCTCCGGATCCGCCGATGACCCTGCGCCGTTCCATAAACGATCCAGATCTGCCGCCGGCAAAAGCCTTGCGGGGTGAGCCCCAGGGGCTGGAGAGCATCGACTATCGAGGCCAGCCGGTTTTGGCGGTGGCTCGGCCCGTACACGGCACCGATTGGCTCATGGTCTCCAAAATCGACGCCGACGAGGTGTATGGACCTCTGCGCCACATTGCGCTGTGGACGGCAGCGGTCGTTGCGATCTGCATTGCCGTCGCCGGCAGTGGCGTCGCGCTGTGGTGGCAACAGCAACGGGCACGGCTGCTGGCTGCCAATCTGCAGGCCCGGCTAGAGCGCCAAGCACTGGTCCACCATTTCGACTACTTGTCCAAATACGCTAACGATATCATCCTTTTGTCCGATGAGCGCGGCCATTTGGTGGAGGTTAACGCCCGCGCCGAACAAGCCTACGGCTACCGCCGCGACGAGTTGGTCGGTCAACCCGCCGAACTACTCTACGATCCCTTCGCTCGCGGCCTCGCCATCCAGCGCGCAAGACAGCGTCCGCCAGCCGAGGGCTTTGTGTTCGAGACACAGCACCGCCGCAAGGACGGCAGCATCTTTCCCGTCGAGGTCAGCAGCCGCAACATTGAAGTCCGGGGGCAGCATTTCCGCCACAGCATTGTCCGCGACATCTCCGAGCGCGTGCAGGCGGAAATGCGAGCGCGCGAACTGGACGAGCAATTAAGGCGCATGGGCGTCGCGAACGAGCTGGGGCAAATGGTCTCGTCGCTGGCACATGAGCTACGTCAGCCGCTGACAGCTGCAATGAACTACGTCAACGCCTGCCGCCGCTTGCTGGAGGGTTCCCTCCCCGCCTGTCAAGGCACTGACGATGACGGTGAAGGCGGGCGAGCAGATCAGCCGAGCTGATCTGTTGGTCAGCGACCTGCGTAAGTTCGTGCAGAAGCGCGACACAATTTATACCACAGAATCCATTGCTGAAATCGTCGATGAGACCATGGAAATTGCTCTTATTGGTGCCACGCATCTCGGCATCAGCGTGCGCTGCCAGCACCGTGAGAGATTGCCAGCGGTTCGTGCCGACAAGATTCGTATTCAACAGGTGCTGATTAACCTGATGCGGAACGCCGTGGAGGCGATGAGCGCCTCCCCGCTGCGCGAGCTGGCAATTGAGACCCGGTTGTCGTCGCCCGGCGAGGTGGAGGTGTTGGTTGCCGATACTGGTACGGGCATCGCGCCGGAAATGGCTGAAAAGGTGTTCGAACCCTTCGTCACCACCAAGGACGGGGGCATGGGCATCGGGCTCGCCGTCCGCGGCGCATTGTCGAAGCACACGGTGGACGGCTGTGGGCGGAGCCGGCGCCCGGCGGAGGAACCATATTCCAATTCACTCTCCCAGTCGCCGGCGGCACTGGAAAGGCGGCTTGATGGTGGGGGACCGCCATCGAACAAACGGTGTTCATCGTCGACGACGACGAGGGGGTACGTGAGTCTCTGGCTGCTTTACTTGAAGCCTCCGGCTTCAACACCTCGGCATTCAGTAATGCCACGGCGTTTTAGTCGCATTTCATCCCCACCAACGGGGCTGCATCCTGCTCGACGTTCGCTTGCCGGACATCAGCGGCCTAGGGGTGCTGGCGGAACTGAAAGAACTTGGCGCCCAACTACCAGTGGTAATGATCACCGCTTATGCGGACGTGCCGCTGGCGGTTGCGGCGATGCGCGCCGGTGCCCTCGATTTCCTGGAGAAGCCCTATGCGGAGGAGACGTTGCTGGCGAGTGTCCGCAAGGCACTGCTGCGCGATGCCGAGACAGCCGGCACATACGATGATGTCAGGCGCATCAACGCCCATCTGGCGGAGCTAACTCCCCGAGAGCGGGAGGTGCTCGACCGGTTGCTCATCGGCCGACAGAACAAGCAGATCGCCTACGACCTCGGCATCAGCCCGCGGACAGTGGAGATCCATCGTGCCCGGGTGATGGAGAAGATGGCTGCGAGCAGCCTGTCGCAGCTTGTCCGGCAGATTTTGACAGTGCGGGGCGACATCCGCGGCATCCGTTGACTCCGGCTCCGGCTTTATCAGAGATGCCGAGAGCGGATACGTAGATCACCGTATTTTGCTCAATGCCTCAGTCGTATAGATTTTGTCCTGCAGTGCGATGCACTGCGTGAGCTGTAACACGTGAAAACACTGAGTGATGTCGTGGCGGGAACAGTATTCGTCGTTGAAGACGATGTTGGAGTACGCGACTCGCTGCTGGCACTGCTGCATGCCGCCGGATGGCGGACCACAGCCTTCGGTACCGGCGGCGAAGTTTTGAAGTACAGCGGTACGCTCGGTCAGGGTTGTCTATTGCTCGACATTTGCCTTCCCGATTACGACGGCTTCGAGGTTCTGATGTCGTTGCGGCGTGCGGGTGTCTGCCTGCCCGTCATCTTTATGACCGCTGAGGAACGGAGCGCCGAGCAGGCTCGGGCGCCAGAAATTGGTGCATTAGCCGTGCTGCAAAAGCCCTTGAACGAGGCGCACCTTCTCTCCGCGATTGGCCGTGCGATGGAGCCGGAGCCGCCGGTAACGCGTAAACAACAATTCTACTCTCAGGATCTGTCGCCATTTGGCTTTCGTAACACCGCTGCGACTGGGGCGGGCAGAGTAGCGGACGAATAGAAATCTCGCATAACAGACTGGGATTTGAGAAGGAGGAGATCGATGTATCAAATCAATGATCCAGCAGTAGCCGCGGCAGAGGCGGCAAAGTCTGCTGAACTTCGCGTTCTGTCCTTGCCGGCGCGAAGCTTTATTGATGAGCTCACAGCTTCTTTTGCCGACGCAGAGTCTGAATGGGAAGCCGCAGATGAGGCGTTTGCCGATGCGGTTCCGATCACCGCCGAAGGGGCGCTGGTCAAGTTGCGCGCGATCGCCGATCTGCTCGACGAGTTTGGCCACGACAGTCTCGAACTGCGTCACATCCGCTCGCTGGCGACCTACATGGCGCAAGTGGCTGCTCAGCCGAGGATGTGAGCTTGATTATCGACGTCGGCCTGGCGGTCGACCGAACGGAAGACGGACAATGCACACTCGGATAACGAAGGCAACGGCGGCCATCGACAGCGGACATGCAATGCTGCTGGACGATCTCCGCTGCCTCGTCAACCGACTCGCTGCCGACCGCGACGAAACGGCGTTCGCTTCCGCGCTCCGCCGGTTCGTCGCGTTAGCGAAGGAACATTTCATGGCCGAGGAAGACGAACTGCGCCGCCTCGGCTACGGCGATCTGAATGCCCACCACGCCGAACATAAGGGGCTCATTGATACCGCGGATGCATTGCTGCTCAGTCTGACGACCCGCTTCGATTATTACGAACGCTGGGGCGTCGCGCTCTACTTCCTGCATTGGCTGACTAATCACATCCGCCGCCAAAACGAGGCGATAACTCCCTTGCTGAACGATGCGCGGGCTCAGGAAGTAGCCACCGCCGCTTAGTCCCGACCATGCGGTCAGGGCAGCCGGCCGTAACGGCGTTGCAAGCTAACGAAGCGTCTTCAGGTAGGCGATGAGGTCGGTGCGTTGTGCCGGGTCGTCAACATGCAGGGTCATGCCGGTATCGCGGCCGCCGAGGAAGCTGCGCGGGTCCGCGAGCCATTGATCCAGCGATTCGGCATCCCAGACGAAGGCAGCGCCCTTCAGTGCCTTATAGCCGCCGAAGAAGGGGGCGGTGCCGGCGCGGCGGCCGTAGACCCCGGAGAGTGAAGGCCCCTCCTTGTGAAACTCGGGGGCGGTATCGTGGCAGACAAGGCATTGCTTGTCGTAGATGGCTTTACCGCTACCCGCGGAACCGGCTGCGGCAGCCGCCACTTCTGCAAAACAGGTAAGTGCGCAAATAGCAATTGTGCGGCGGCACGACATGAACGCGGGTCTTAGCCGCCGCTTCTTCTGGCTTCTACTTTAGTGTCTGCAAATAAGCGATGACGTCCTCTCGCTGCTGCGCATCTTTCAGCGCATAGGTCATCGCGGTCGTCTTATTTTGTGTGTTGGCGATCACGTATGCCTTGGGGTCCTGCAGATAAGCATCGAGCCTGGCCGCGTCCCAGGTGAAATCGGCCCCTACCAGCCCCTTATAGCGCGGGAAATCCGAGGACCCGGCTTTACGGCCATACACTCCGAAAAGTGATGGTCCAGTTTTGTTCACTCCCGGTTGGTTGCTGTGACAGGTAGTGCAGACCTTCTTGAACACCTGCTCGCCAGCGGCGGCGTCGGCGGCACTGGAGACGCCTGCGCCGCCGATCAGCAGAACGGCGGCGGCAAGTGCGGCGAATACGGGCTTGTGCATATGGACCTCTTTCTTCTCTTGACCAACGGCGAGAACGACCGCTCGGAGTATCGCCGAGCCTCGCAGAGGCTGCAAGCCATGGTGGCGTTTTGGTTGACGTTGTTAAAGCTCCTAGGGGCGGCTTAGTTCCCGCCATACGGCGAAATCGCCCCGGAACGCTGCCAGGGACTGCCAAACCTTGCGGAACTGGGCGTCGTCACTGCTTTCCTGCTGCACCACCTGCTGCCAGGCGCGCTCCAGCGCGTCGCGCACCGAAGGCGGCAAGCGATGCAGATGAACGCCCGCGCCGTACATTTGCTGTAGTGCGGTGAATTGTCCCGCCTCACCCTCAGCGATGCTTTGCTGGATGTTGTCGCCGCAAACCGTTTGGATCTGTGCACGCTGCATCGCGTTCAGGGATTGCCACTTCTTCTTATTGATCATCAAAGCCAACACCGTGAGCGATTGGTTCCAGCCTTGTGGGTAGTAATTCTTCAGCCAGGTGCCGAACGCCATCTGCTTGTCGAGCATTGGCGACGACCAGGTGACAGCGTCAATTGTCCCTTGTTCAATCGCCAGGATCAGTTCCCCCGAGGGCAGATCGGCAACCTCGGCCCCCAGCCTTTGCAGCACCTTGCCGGCAAGACCGGAGGCGTTCATATGCAGGCCCCGCAGTTGCTGCGGAGATTGTAATTCCTGGCGGAACCATCCGAACGCGGACGATGGCAACAGGCCGCAGACTAGGCCATGCACGCCATGCTGCTCATTGATCTCCTGCAACAGCGACTGCCCGCCGCCGAACTCCATCCAGCCGAGGAACTCCGCAACGTCCGGTCCGAACGGTACGCCGCCAAACAGCGCCAGCGCGGGAAACTTCATGCCGATGGGCTCGATCGGCGCGAAGGCCGCGTCAATTGTGCCGGAGCCTACCGCCTCGAAAAGATCGGAGACCGGTGCAAGCGCCCCTGGGGGATAGCTGCGGATCTCGAGCAACCCGTGCGAGATATCCCAGATCCGAGCGTCGATGCGCCGCGCCAACTCTCCCGCCACCGGCGTATCTGGCGGATAGGCGCTCGCCATCTTCATCGAGACGTCGGGGCGAGGTGCCAACACCCGGGGCAGTTGCTTGGCGACATCGGCCGGTGCCGACGTCGGTGCCGGGGCGGCGACGGCATCGGGAGCAGTCCGCTGCAGGCGGGGTGCAATCACGGTCGCTCCGAGAACAATGCCCAGAACGACCCCGATGATCAGGCCAATGACGCTGTTTCGCATCGGGGAATGACAATGAGGAACAAGCGCCGCAAGCGCACCTCGGTGGCAGAGAGGCAGGCGCCGCGTGGCACCCGGTCACCCAAACGCTAGCCCGCGACCGCCGGAGACACAAGCACCGATCCGCCGCGGCCCGCCGCGCCTGCAATCACCGCTGGCGTCAACTCACGCCCGTCGGAGCCGGCAGGCAGGGTTCCGATATGCAAGAGTTGTTGATGCTGCTGGGTCGATGCGACAGAACGCCCACCAAACGATCAGGCGAGCCGGTCAATCCACCAGGAACTTCGTGAACAGCACCGCGTGCACACCCGCCGGCGGGATATGACGAGCAACGATGCTGGTGACCATGCCTCGTAGTCGCTCGACGCCGGCGGCGCCGGAGAGGTCCTGTCGGTGCAGATCGCGCAGCGCGATCTGCACATCCGCGATGATCAGCGCCTGCTGCGCCTGCAAGTTGACCAGACTGTCCTCGGCAACCTCAATGACGGCTGCCAGTTGCACGTAATGCGTCCGACGATGTGACGTCTTCAGATCAGCCGTGATTTCCGGAAGCTGATGGTAGGTGATTGAGCTTGGGACGGCGACATAGGCCGACCCAACCTCGCTCCTATCATTGCTCAGCACCAGGTAAAGCAAGGCGGGCGCCAGCACCAGCAACACCACCATTCCGCACTGCGCCGCTATCGGCCAACGCAGGCGAGACAGCCGGAGCTTGCCGCGAACAACCGAGCATGCGGTTGCGCCCGGCGAGGCGTCGACTTCCGACGCCTCGTCTGCCGCCGCGCCAGCCGCATGGGCGGCGGCGATCGCACCGTTGCTTTCGATCATCGCAGGGAGTTCCGTACCTGCGGAGTGGACGAACCATCGCCTCTCCGGACGATCTCAAGAATACGGTAATCAAGATTAAGAAAGTGTTAACGCCAAGACATTGTTAACCATTGAACGGCTGCAGGTCCCCCGGCGCGCGCAGCATCTTGTCGACCTCGCTGCAGTGCTTGCTCTCTGCCGCCACCATTTGCCGGGCGTATTCCTCAAGCATGATGTCGCGCCCCTCGACCAGATCGAGCAGCGCCGCATAGTGAGCAAGCGCTGAGCGTTCATGCTGCAGCGACTCGCGCAGAATAGCGCCAATGTCGTGCTTCTCACCTTCCAGCAGCTTGCCGATACCCAGCGAAGGGTGGCCGCCCAGTGCCGTGATCAGCTCGCCAGCCTCCTGTGCGTGCGTCAGCGACTCTTCCGCCTGCCCACGCAGCCAATGGACGATCGGAATCCGTCCATAACCATACACCATCAACGAGTAGTGGGTGTAGCGGACGACTCCGGCCAGTTCAGCCTCCAGAATGCTGTTAAGGACCGCGAGAACGGCTGGTTTGTCGATTTCATTCGCTGACATGAAACTCTCCAGTGGGAATGTTGTTGGACCGACCCGGTGGACAAAGGTTTTCTGCACGCGGCCGGACATCTACCCGCCGCCTCCCTTTAGCGAACGCGTATCAGAATCGCTCCGGTCAGACAACGAGCCGTGGCGCATACCCCGCCTGCGCCCGGCGGGAAGCCTCTCAGCCGATATCGGTGCCGCTTGCCACAGCAAGATTGCCGGCCTCCCGTAATACCTCGGAGACGTGGCCGTTAACCTTGACCTTGCGCCACGCCTTCCGCACCACCCCGTGCTTGTCGATCAGGAACGTAGCGCGCTCCATACCCATGAACTTCTTGCCATACATGCTCTTTTCTCCCCAGACCCCGAGCGCCTGGGCAAGCTCCTTGTCGGTGTCGGTGACCAAGGTAATGGCCAGACCGTGCTTTTGCTTGAACTTGCGGTGGCTCTCGATGTCGTCGGCCGAGATCCCAACGACGGTCACGCCGGCGCGGGTGAATTCCGGAAGCGCCGCGGTAAAGTCCTTCGCCTCCGTGGTGCAGCCGGGCGTGTCGTCCCTCGGGTAAAAGTAGAGCACGGTGGTCTTGCCTTCGAGATTGGTGTGGGTGAGCGTCCCACCCTCGTCGGTCGGTAACGCGAAGTTCGGCAACTTTTCACCCAGCTCGAGAGGCATTGTCTCACTCCGTTATCGTGATCGCCGGTCGGCATCAGCCGAAGAGGCCCGTCGGCCCGCTTTCCTCTTCGTCGTCTCTACATAGGAGCCGGCACGACAGATCACAGCGGCTCGTCTGCCGCCGCCTGTCTGGCTTGATCCGCTGCCGGTTCCTCGACGAGGCGGCGGAAGTGCTCCCCGACGTGTTCCGCCGCCTGCTGCAACGCTTCCACCAAGCCGCCAAAATCGAGACCGCCAATGCCGGCGACGGCAAGCCGAAGCGCTTTTGGTGCGTCGTCGGCTCCTTCGGCGACGATCGCCTCACCGATGTTGAGCCGGATGCGCGCCTGCACCGCCTGCCACAGGGACAGCGCCTCGCTCAGTTCGTGCGCCACGTCGGGCGGCAGCACTTCTGCGGCGCGCAGTTGCGCCAGCGCATCTGCGGTATTCGGTGACAGCACCGAGGGATGGGCGTGCGCTTCCCGAAGCTGCAGGTACTGGGCGATGAATTCAATGTCGACCAGGCCGCCGCGCAGGTGTTTCGGCTCCCATAGGCTGCGCGTGGGATGTTCGGCCGCCATCCGCGCCCGCATATCGGCGACATCAGCGACCAGTGCTCTCGCATTGCGCGGACGAGCCAGTACGGACCGGATCGAGGCGTCGATAGCTCGGGCCAGATCCGGCGGGCCGGCGACGACCCGGGCACGGGTCAGCGCCATCTGTTCCCACACCCACGCCTCCTCGTGTTGATAGCGGGCGAAGGTGGCGGCGCTCACGGCGATTGGACCGGCCTTGCCGGAGGGTCGCAGGCGCATGTCCACCTCGTAGAGACGCCCCTCAGACGTCGGCGCGGTCAGCGCGTTGATCAGTCGCTGGCTCAGCCGGGCAAAGTATTGCGGTGCTGGCAGCGGCCGCGCTCCGTCGGACTGCGCGCCCTCTGGCGGAGTTGAATAGATGAAGATCAGGTCGAGATCGGACGTCGCCGTCATCTCGGCGCCACCGAGCTTACCCATTCCGACGATCGCCATGGCACAGCCGGCGATCCGGCCGTGGAAGCGTGCGAACTCCGCTTCTATCGGCGGCAGCAGGCAACGCAGCGCTGCTTCGGCGACACGGGACCAGGCGGCGGTCGCCGCGGTCGTGTCCACCAGCCCTTTCAGCGCCTGCACACCAATCTGGAATCGCCGATCATTGGCCCATCGGCGCGCCAGGTCGAGCACATCCTCGGCATCGCGGGCCTGCTCGAGGAGGTCTTCCAACTCCGTCTCCAGCTCGGCCAGCGGAGGCGGCGGCTGAAAAAAATCTGGCGCCGACAGCACGCTTTCCAACACCGAGGGCCGGCGTGCCAGATGGTCGGCGAGGGCCGGCGCGACGCCCAGGATGTCGGTTACCAGCCCCAGCAGCGGCGGATTGGCGTGGAACATCGCGAACAACTGCACGCCAGAAGGCAAGCCGTTGAGGAATCGGTCGAAAGCAAGAAAGGCGCCGTCCGGATCGGGCTTGCCGGCGAGCGCCTTCAGAAGGTGCGGCATCAGTTCGGTGAGCAGCTCACGGGCGCGGACGCTGCGCATCGCCCGGCAGCGGCCGTGGTGCCAGCCGCGCACCGCCGCATCGACCGTCTGCACATTGGCAAAGCCCAGCCGCTGCAGAGTTGCCAGCGTCTCAGGATCGGCTTCGCCGCCGGTGAACACCAGATTGCCGCCGACAGCCCCGGGCAGGGTCAGGGCAGGAGCATCCTCGAACAGCTCCGCGTAGTGGCTTTCCACCTGGCGCAGCGTCGCCAGCAGCTCTTCGGCGAACGGTTCGAGCGACGGGTAGCCCAGAAAGACTGCCAATGCCGACAGTTTCTGTGGATCCTCGGGCAGGCTATGCGTCTGAGCATCGTCGATCATCTGCAGGCGGTGTTCGACCCGGCGCAGATAGCGATAGGCATTGGTCATCTCGGCGGCGACCGAAGCGCTGATCTTGCCGGCCCGCGCCAGCGCCGCCAACGCTTCGACGGTGCCGATCTGGCGGACCGAGGGGATGCGACCGCCCCAGATCAGCTGCTGCGTCTGGGCGAAGAACTCGATCTCGCGGATGCCGCCGCGGCCGAGCTTGACGTTATGGCCGGCGAGCGCGATGCGGGCGCCGCCGCGATGGACGTTTATCTGCCGTTTGATCGAATGGATGTCCTGGATTGCGGCGAAATCGAGATGCTTGCGCCAGATGAACGGCTTCAGCCAGCGCAGGAACGCGTCTCCCGCCTCTTGGTCGCCGGCTACCGGCCGTGCCTTGATCAGCGCGGCGCGCTCCCAGTTCTGGCCCAGCGTCTCGTAGTATTCCTCGGCCGCGAGCACCGACACCGCCACCGGCGTCGCCCCCGGATCCGGACGCAGACGCAGGTCGGTGCGGAACACGTAGCCGTCGCGGGTGCGCTCCGCCATCAGCCGCACCAAGCCGCGGACCAGCCGCTCCGCGGTGCGCTGACGAAGATCCGGGTTAGGCGTTCGCAAACGCTGCTGATCCCAGAAAACGATCAAGTCGATGTCGCTGGAGTAATTCAGCTCTGCCGCCCCCAGCTTGCCCATGCCGAGAATGATCATTCCCGATCGCCGGCAGGGATCGCCTGCATCGGCAGGGTCGAAAACCAGGGCACCGCGCCGAGCGGCATCCGCCAGGAGAAAAGCAAGTGCGGCGTCCAGCGCTCCGCTGGCAAAATCGGACAGTGCCGCCGTTACTTCCTCCAGCGTCCAGGCCGACGCGATGTCGGCAATTGCGGCAGTCAGAGCGAGCCGGCGCTTGCCTCGGCGCAGCGCGGATCCGGGATCCGATCCGGCAATACCAAGGTGACGCGTCTCCATCAATTCTTCGGTGATTCGCTCGAGCGCCCGGTCCGGGCCAGCGGCGAGCAGATCAAGGAGGAAAATAGGCTCCAGTTCCGCCATGAGCGTCAGGAAAGGACTGTTGCCGAAAACAGCGGCAAGCAGAGCGGCGGCGCCTTCGTCGTCGCACAGGGCTTCGGCGAAGCGCTGTTGTTGCGAATCGGCGATGACAGCCAGGGCATCGCGCCACCGTTCAAAGCCCCGACGAACCTGTTCCGGATCAGAGGCCATCGGCACTTGAGCGGCATGCAAAGCGGGTGCGAGGTTATTCATGGTCGAAGCGGCGGCTTTCGAGCAAACTCGCCGGCCGCGACGAAGAAACGGCCCACATGACGAGGCGCCGACAGGAATAACCGGTAATGGGACGAATTGTGCACCTGTTTGTGCGGCTGGTGGCTGCGACGATCGCAATTGCGATCGTTATAGCGGCGTTGCTCGCCATGCGGCTGGCGGCCGGCCCGGTCTCGCTCGGTGTCTTTGCGCCAAGCCTTGCCAAGGTGCTGGAAGATGTAACGCCCTACCGTTTTCGGATCGGGGATCTCGCGGTGCTGTGGCGCGACTGGCGGCATGGCCTGTTGGTCAGGCTCGATGATGTACAAGTAACCAGCGACGACGGCGGCGAACGTGCCCGTATTGACGAACTTGCCGTGGGCTTCAGCCCTTGGGCAATGGCACGGGGAGTAATTGCTCCGACCTCCATCGATGCTGCGGACGCCGAAGTCACGCTCGATCCCGGGCAACTAAGCGCATCCCCGGACAGCGCCGATTCTCAGGGCCTCGACGATCTGTTCAGCGGCCTCCGCGGTCCGCCCGACACAGAGCATCCGCTCAGTTTCCTTGAGACGGCCATGCTGCGGAATGTGAGCATTGGCGTTCGGAACCCGTCCCGCGGCGATCCAGCGACGGGCGGTGGCTGGCGACTGCTCGTAAAACACGCGAAACTTGCGCGTGACGATATCGGCCGGCTTACAGGCGACGCAGCGCTGATACTGGCACGAGGTGACGAACACGCCGATGTTTCAATCGCTCTCGCGCCTACGGCCGCGGCGGAAGATCTTTCGCTCGATCTGACGTTCACGAATTTGCGACTCGCCGCCTTCGCCGACGCGCTGCCGGTGCTGGCGCCTTTGATCGCTTTCGACGTGCCGCTGCAGGGAAAAGCCGAAATGAAGGTCGGCGCCGACGGCCGGCTTGCAACCGCAACAATCGATCTTACCGGTAGCGGCGGCGCGTTGAACCTTGAGGGCCCGCTGGCCCAAGCCGCCGGCTTCGCCTCGCCTGCGCAGCGCCTCGGCGTGCGCACGCTGTCGCTGCGCGGATCATTCGACGCGACGCTCAGTAAACTGGCAATCGACGGAGCGTCCATTGCCTTTGTGCCTGGCACCACGCTGTACGTGCCCTCACCGGTGGACCACCGGTTTCCGCTGGCCGGGCTGACTGCCGCCGGCGGCTATGATGACGGCCGCGCGAGCGTCACCTCGGCCCTGCTCGATCTGGATGGCCTGAAATTGGCGCTGGTGGGGAGCGCCGAGAACGTGGACACGGCCCCGGCGGGCAGCCTGACGCTGCGCGCCGAGAACGTCCGCGTCGACGAGTTTCCGCGCTACTGGCCGAAGAAACTGGCGCCCGGCGCCTGGGAATGGTGCACGACCCGGCTGCACGACGGAGTCGTCCCGAGCCTCAGCGCCAACTTCACCTTCGCCACGCGCGCTGGCGCCACCGAGGTCACCGGGCTTGATGCCCGTTTCGACGTCCAACGGCTGAGTGTCGACTACCTGCCGCCGCTGCCTCCGGTGCACAACGCGTCTGGTACCGCAACGGCCGACCTAAAGAGCCTGCGCATCGACATCGACAGCGGCGAAGCGGCGGGCCTCGTGGTGCGCGATGGGTCGGTGGTGTTCCCGAACCTGGACCGCGACCCTCCGAACATCAACATCGACCTGCTGGTGAGCGGCCCCGTGCGGGCCGCAATGGGGCTGATTTCCAACCCGCCACTGGAGTACACCCAGCGCCTCGGCATCAAGCCCGAACAGGCGTCCGGCGAAACCCTGACGCGGCTGCAGCTGCGCTTTCCGCTGCTAGACGACCTCAAAGACGAGGATATGGAGGTCGATGCGGTCGTCGATCTACGGGACTTCGGCATCGCCGGTGTGGTTGACGGGATCGACATTACCGGCGGGCAAGCTCGTCTGCTTATTGATGAGACCGGGCTGCGCGCCGATGGCCGTCTCACCGTAGCGGGCGTGGATGGCGAACTTCGACTCAACACTTCGTTCGTGGACGACGCCGAAACACAGGTCGCCGCGCATTTCGATGCGGCCGACGTTCCGCTCGCGCGTGTTCGCCGTGCCCTGCGCAACGTCGTCGATCTCGATCGCTACCTGGTCGGCGGCGCATTCACCGGCCGGGTCAACTACGAACTGTCCGGCAAAGGAGTTGGCACCGTCGAGACCACGATGGACCTGACCCGGGCGGCGCTGGCCATTCCCGAGATCCGGTGGTCGAAGGAAGCGGGGCCCGCTGGCGCGCTCGATGCGGTGGTGCACATGCTAGATGATCGTGTGACGTCCGTTCCGAATGTCGAATTGCTGGCTCCGGGACTTGACGTCGGCGGAGCGCTGCAGCTGGACGGCAAGGGACAGCCGGCAGGTATCGAGATTCGCCGATTCGCCGCCGGCCGGACCAACCTCTCGGGAACCGTGGCCCGCCTTCCGGATGGTCGATGGGATATCGGCCTCACCGGCATTGGCCTTGATTTGGAACCGCTGTTGGCAAGCGACTCCACGGCTAAAGACACGCCTCGCTCGAAAAGCGGGCCGAGGTTTGACGGCATTCCCGATTTCTCGCTCACCGCCGATCTGGAAACGCTGTGGCTGGACGACGCGGCTCCGGTTCGAGACCTGCGGGCCACTGTGGTGCATGAGCGGGACCGCTGGATGCTGGTGCAGATGCAGGGCAACTTGATAGACGGCAGTGCCGTTGAGCTTTCGGTCGCCCCGGACGACCAGGGCGGTCGCGCTCTACGCCTCGAAGCCGAAAATGCCGGCGAGGCGCTGCGTGCCTTTCACGTTATTCCCGACGTGCGCGGCGGCACGATCGAGGCGAAAGGGCGTTTCGACGACAACGATCCGGCGCGTCCGCTGTCCGGGCGGGTGCGGGTGCGTGGGTTTCACGTTGTCAACGCGCCCATTCTGGCAAGGCTGCTTAGCGTCATGGCGGTCACCGGCATCCGCGACGCTCTAACCGGCAGGGGTATTGCTTTTACCACTTTCGAAATGCCGTTCAGCCTAAGCGACGATATCCTGGACATCACCGACGGTCGTGCCTACGGCTGGTCGCTCGGCATGACCTTCGCTGGCAGGGTCGATACCCGTGCCGACATCGTCGATGTTAGTGGCCGGCTGGTGCCGTTCTATGCGATCAACAGCGCGCTCGGCCGTTTGCCAATTCTCGGCCCCGTCATGACGGGCGGGGAGAAGGGCGGTGGCGTTTTTTCAGCTAGTTACCAAGTGGTAGGTCCCTGGACGATCCAAACATCTCCGTCAACACGGCAAGCGTGTTGTTCCCAGGATTCCTAGCTGGTTCCTGGAGGTGCTTTCGGGCTGGGTAGGAGGTGTTCCCAGCAACGGCGACGAAAACCTGTTGTTACCCGAGATCAACGGATGAGGCCCGCCCCAACCAACGGTCCTCCGGAAGCACTGGATCAGACGATCCGCACCAGCGCGTGTCGCTTCTTTCCCGCGGAAAGCTTTAGCAGGCCGGCTTCGTCCGCATCCGCCGTGCTGACGGAGCGCATTTCTTCCTGAACGGGGACGTTATTAAGCCGCGCCCCGCCGCCCTTGATCAAGCGGCGTGCCTCCCCGCCGGAAGCGGCAAGGCCGGAGCGACGGAACAGCTCGAACGCCGGCAGGCCGGCGGCCATTTCGTCGCGCGCAACCTCGATCGTCGGCAATGCGTCGCCGCTACTCTCGTCAGCGAAGGTGCGTCGCGCCGTTTCCGCCGCAACGGCGCGCGCTTGCTCGCCATGGCATAGCCGGGTCGCCTCATCGGCCAGCACGGCCTTGGCGGCGTTGATCTCAGCACCTTCGAGGCTTTCCAGCCGCTCGATTTCGGCCAGCGGCAATTCGGTGAACAGCCGCAGGAAGCGGCCGACGTCGGCATCTTCGGTGTTGCGCCAGAATTGCCAGTAGCCATAGGGCGAAAGCATGTCGGCCGAGAGCCAGACCGCGCCCGCCGCTGTCTTGCCCATTTTCGCGCCCGACGCGGTGGTGATCAGCGGTGTTGTCAGGCCGAAAAGCGACCTGGCGTCAACACGGCGCGCCAGTTCGCAACCGGCGACGATGTTTCCCCACTGATCGGAGCCACCCATCTGCAGGACGCAGTCCCGGCGCCGCGCGAGTTCGAGAAAATCGAAGGCCTGCAGCACCATGTAGTTGAATTCCAGGAACGACAGCGGCTGCTCGCGCTCCAGCCGGAGCTTCACCGATCTGAAGGTCAGCATCCGGTTGACCGAGAAATGCCGCCCGTAATCGCGCAGGAAGGCGATGTAGGCGAGGCCATCGAGCCAGTCCGCGTTATTTACCATCACCGCGCCGGTCGGCCCGTCGCCGAAGTCGAGAAAGTTGGCGAACACCCGCCGGATGCCGGCCATGTTGGCGGCGATCTCGTCATCTGTCAGCAGCTTGCGCGCCTCATCCCGCCCCGAGGGATCGCCGATACGGGTGGTGCCGCCGCCCATCAGGACGATCGGCCGGTGGCCCGCCTGCTGCAAGCGGCGCAGCAGCATGATCGAGACGAGACTACCGACGTGCAGGCTGGGGGCGGTGCAGTCGAAGCCGACATACGCCGTGACCGTCCGGTCGCAGGCCAGCGCGTCCAGCCCCTCTAGGTCGGTGCACTGGTGCAGGAAGCCGCGTTCGACGAGGATGCGCACGAACTCGGAACGGGGGTCGGGCATGGGCTATCCGGTCTGTGGTAAGGAGATGAGCGGGGCTTGGTATCACAGGCCGGTTGTGGCGACAACGCAGGCAAGGCGGTGGGCGACGCATGGACGACGGGAACGAACCCTGGGACGACTTCGATGAACGGCCACTGCGCGCCATCGGGCTGATGAGCGGCACCTCGCTTGATGGCATCGACGCGGCGCTGCTGACCTCCGACGGCGAGCGCATCGAGTCATTCGGCCCGGTGCTCACGACGCCTTATCCGGAGGCTTTCCGCGGCCGGCTTCGCGCCCTGCTCGGCCGCGAGCCAACCGACAGCGTCGACGATCAGGCGGTGATCAGAGAGCTTACCGATCGCCATGTCGAAGCGGTGCAACAGCTGCTGGCGGCGGCAGAGTTGGCGGCCTCGGATGTCGATCTCGTGGGATTTCACGGACAAACAGTGCTGCATCGGCCAGAGCGGCGGCGGACGGTGCAAATCGGCCGCGGCCAGTTGCTCGCCGATGCCGTCGGCATTCCGGTCATCTGCGATTTTCGGACAGCGGACGTGGCGGCGGGTGGCCAGGGTGCCCCACTCGCACCGCTCTACCACGCCGCACTGGCACGTGATCAGCCGCGGCCTCTGGCGGTGCTCAACGTTGGGGGCGTGGCCAACGTGACCTGGATCGGCGAAGACGACGCAACGCCTCTCCTGGCGTTCGACACAGGTCCCGGCAACGCGCTGCTCGATGATTTCGTCCTAGCCCGCACCGGCCAGCCATTCGACGAGGGCGGAACGCTGGCCGCGACTGGTCGGATCGACGGCGCGCGCGTCATGGGCTGGCTGCGCCATCCATGGTTCCGCCGGCCGCTGCCGAAATCGCTGGACCGTGACGATTTCCGTTTTGTTCTCGACGCCGTGGCGGGGCTCGCCCCGGCTGATGGGGCGGCGATGCTCACCGCGTTCACCGCGCGTGCCGTCGCTTTCGCGCTGCCGCTCCTGCCGGCGGCGCCGCGGCGCTGGCTGGTGTGCGGTGGTGGCCGCCACAATCGCACGTTGATGCGAATGCTGACGGATGGCCTCGGCGCGCCTGTGGAGCCGGTGGAGGCCGCTGGCTGGCGCGGCGATTTCATCGAAGCCGAAGCCTTTGCCTTTCTTGCCGTGCGCGCCGCGCGCCGCCTGCCGCTCAGCCTGCCGACCACCACCGGCGTCCCCCAGCCGCTCACCGGGGGGACCTTGCACCGGCCGACGGTCACGTGATGACACGGCTTTTGCACTGCGGACGGCAACCGCTCCACCGTTTCGGCGAGGCTGCTCGCCGGCTAGCTTATCTGTCGGCTGTGCCTGCTATAATAGCTGGTGTGGTGAAGCCCGAAGGCGAAGCAATGAACAGCCCGTTGGAGGAAATGTCAGCTAGGAGCGGCGCATGACCTCGCCCGTCCGGATCGCCCCGTCGATTCTTTCGGCCGACTTCGCTCGGCTGGGGAGGAAGTGCGAGCCATCGACGCAGCCGGTTGCGACTTCGTCCATATCGACGTGATGGATGGTCACTTCGTTCCCAACCTGACGTTCGGGCCGCCGGTGATCCGCGCCCTGCGCAGGCACACCAGCAAGCCGTTCGACGTGCACCTGATGATCGATCCGGCGCAGCCCTACCTGGCCGAATACGCCGCGGCCGGCGCCGACATCATCACCGTCCACGCCGAGGCCGATCGTCATCTCGACCGCTCACTGCAGGTGATCCGTGATCTCGGCAAGCAGGCGGGCGTCTCCCTCAATCCAGGCACCTCGGAAACCCTGATCGAACATGTGCTCGACCGCCTCGACCTGATCCTGGTGATGACGGTCAACCCGGGCATGCCGAGACGGCGCCGTCGGTGGTCGCGGCCGGCGCCGACGTGCTGGTGGCCGGTTCCGCCGTATTCCGCGGCGATAATTACCGAGCAATGATTGACGCGCTGCGCCCTCCGCGGTGAACCACGGCGCGTGGTTGGTGTTGACGTGCTGGCGGGTGATGCCGTTTTCGATGCGGCAACTTTCGCGCGATGATCGATGTGCTTCGCCCGCTCAGGTGAACCGGCGCCGCCGGTTCACGTAATTCTCCAAGACGCGGATCGTCGCGTCGTAAGAGACGGGCGAGAACGGGATGCTTCGGGCGATGGCGATGATAAGCACGCTGTTTCTAGCCGGCTGTTCGGTGTTCGGCGTGCGCTCGGGCACGCCAGAGCCGGAGCACAGTGTCGTCGCCCGGATTGGCGATGACATCGAGATCCGCAGCTACGGTCCACGGTTGGCAGCCGAAACCGAAGTGGAGGCGGCGAACGAGCAGGCGGGCCGCAACGCCGCTTTCCGTGCCCTGTTTGACTACATTTCCGGCGCCAATCGGGCCGCGGCAAAAATAGAAATGACAACGCCCGTGTCGATCGACCCCGGCCCGCAGAAGATTGCGATGACCGCACCGGTCGCGACGGCCGCGGCCGGGCAAGGCCGGTATGCGATGCGGTTTTTCCTGCCGGCGTCCTACACGATGGCGACTGCGCCGCAACCGACCGACCCGCGGGTCCGCCTGGTCGAGGTGCCGGCGGAGATGCTGGGGGTCCTTCGCTTCACTGGTTCACCGACCGAGACTGCTCTGCAGGCACGCCAGGCCGAATTACTGGACCGACTGCAGACGTCAAAATGGCGCGCCGTCGGAGAGCCCGTTTCTTTCCTCTATGACTCCCCATGGACCTTGCCGTTCCGGCGCCGCAATGAAGTTGCAGTACCGGTTGTCGCTCGTTAGTCGAGCTTAAACCGCCGTCGGCATCGCCAGTTCGGCGCGCGTCTTCAATTCGTCCGGCGCCACGTCTTCGACGTGGGTAGCGATCCACCACTGTGTTCCGGAAGGATCGCGGATTCCCCCTATGCGATCGCCCCAGAACTCGTCCGTCGGCGACATCAGCGACGTACCTCCCGCCGCGACTGCGCGGGCATGCACTGCATCGGCATTCTCGACATAAAGGTAGATCCCGGCCTCCGTCGCCGGACATTCCGCAGTCGCGCCCCCATCATCAGCATCGAGTCGCCGATCTTCACCTGAGCGTGCATGATGCTGCCGTCGTGCCGATCGACACGGTGGAGCTCTACGGCATCGAACGCTTTCCCAAGAAATTCGATCAGCGCGCCAGGATCGGTGACGACGAGATAGGGAGTGATCGTGTGGAAGCCTTTCGGGCATGCTTCAACCATGATGATACTCCTCGTCTGCTGGGCCGCGGGATGCGATGTCGGAGGATAAGTGATGGGTCCGGCGATGGTTCCGCCCAGGACGGAGAGGCAGACGCTTTTCAGCTGATGGCGTCGATCTCGCTGTCGGACAGGCTACCCGGGACGATTGTCACCGGAATTGACAGCTTGCCGAGCCGTTTCATCACGTGGCCAACGATGCGGCCTGGTTGCTCGGAGCCGGCGGCGGCACCCAGCACCAGGATCGACAGCGCTTTCTCCGTCGACAGCAACTGCTCCAACTGGTCGATGACCTTGCCCTCGCGGATATAAACGACCGGCGTTGTTCCGGACAGCTTCTGCACCACCGAGGAGACCACCTGCAGCATCTCCTCCGCCTGTTCCCGGCGTTCCTCGGCCATCAGATGGCCGACCGCCATCCAGTGCTGAAACTCCACCGGCTCGATAACATAGAGCAGGGCGACCCGGCCTTTCGTATGGCGCGCCCGCCGACAAGCGTAACGCAGCGCTTGGTGTAGTTCCTGTGTTTCGTCGACAACGCAGAGAAACGTGCGTCCCCGTGTGTCCGCGTCCGGGGGCTCTGAAGATCCACCCGATACCGTCCCGGCGCCTTTGCTGCTCACTTGCGTCAATCCTTGCGAAACGCGAGGTTGGCCGCCCATCCTGCCATTGCTGCCA
The DNA here is from genome assembly GCA_016712375.1 of Rhodospirillales bacterium. Lineage (GTDB taxonomy): Bacteria > Pseudomonadota > Alphaproteobacteria > Rhodospirillales > Defluviicoccaceae > Defluviicoccus. Next base: position 84,064 of record JADJRE010000004.1, on the reverse strand, counting down.
GCAGCACGGCAATGATGCCATACAACGGCGCCCAGCGATGGGCGAATTCAAACACCCTCGCTTCAAATCCCACCTTGCCGACGATCAGCGGCGTCGTCTCGGCGCTTACCACGTCACCGTCACGCACGAGAAAGACGGCGACGGTATACGTGCCGATGGGAGCATTCGCTGGTATCCAAAGATCGGTTCGGAACAGGCGATTGCCAAGGAAGACGATCTGCCCGGGCTCGGTCGAGTACAGACCCTCGCGCTGACGGTTACGGATCAGCGCCTGGCGGAACTCAGTGATGCGCCGCAGGCTTGTCGACTCCAGTGGTGTCAGACGCAGATGTTCGAGGCCGAGTTGATGAAACGCTGCAACTCCCGGCGATATCTCGGCCAGTGGCCGACTCGAGGCGATCGTCCAGAAACCCGGAACAGCGGCGAATGCCATGTCCGCCTCGTTCAACCAAATGCCCATATAACGGCCTTTGCGATGGACCGTCGCCACGTCCTCCGGCCCACGCACGACGACGACAACGTCGCCCTCGCCGTCGGTCGTGCCGAACAGCAGCACGTTGCTCCCACTGAAGCCAGTCGTCACCGCCACCAGATGGCTCGATAGCGCCGCGACCAGGTCGGCGGATCCGACCCGCGGCGTGGCCAGAGAGGCGCCGGCAAGCAGCACGACGATCAGCGCATACACCGCGCGCTTCAGCCTGCGCCCGCCGACCCCATCGCCTTGCCGAGCTTGTCCCCTCACGACTCCCGCCGCTCGACGATCGAGTAGAGATCGTTGGGCTCAGCGATAAGCTGCCAAGCAAGATTGCCGGCGACCGCGAGCACCAGGATCGCCAGCAGCACCCGCATCTGGTCGCCGCGCAGCCTCGTTCCGGCGCGGAGGCCAACCTGCGCCCCGAGGACGCTTCCGCCGACCAACAGCAATGCGAGCACCACGTCCACCGTTTGCGTCGTCACCGCCTGCATGATGGTGACGCTGGCGGAGACGAAGATGATCTGGAACAGCGATGTCCCGACGACGGCAGAGGATGGCATGCCGAGCAGGTAAATCATCGTCGGCACCATGATGAACCCCCCGCCCACGCCCATGATTGCCGCCAGCATGCCAACCAGCAGTCCAATTGCCACCGGCAGCAGGACGCTGATGTACAGGCGTGAACGCCGGAAGCGCACCTTCAGCGGCAGCGCATCCAACAGTGTCCGCCGCGGCTTCGACTTGACCACGCGGGTCCTGGCGCGCCGAATTGCCTGCAGGCTCTCCTTCAGCATCAGCAGACCGATCACGCCCAGGAAGACGACGTAGGCGAGCTTGATGACGACATCGAGTTGCGCCAAGCGGTGCAGGAAGGCGAACACGGCGACGCCGATCGCCGAGCCGAGCACGCCTCCCGCAAGAAGCGCCGAGCCCATGCGCAGATCGACGTTGCCGCGTCGCCAATGGGCAAGGAAGGCTGAAACCGAGGGCGCAACGATTTGGCTGGCGCCGGTTGCTGCGGCGACCGCTGGAGGGATGCCAATGAAAATCAGCAGCGGCGTGACAAGGAAGCCGCCGCCGATACCGAACAGCCCGGACAGAAAGCCGACGAGGCCGCCCAGGCCAAGGATAAGGAAGACGTTCACCGCCATCTCGGCAATGGGAAGGTAGATGTCCATCGGCGGCGTTGCCCCAAAACCGGCGTTACAGCACCATACCGGCCTGCCCCAGGTGCGGCCAAAGCATTCTCGCGGGAGCCTCAGCCATTGCCCGTCTACCGCGGCATTTTGCACATGTCATAAGCTTGTTCGACAATGCGCTCTGTTTCGCCCCAGCCAACCATGCTGCGGACGTTGCTGATCGGCACCCACGAAACCTCTTCTGCATCCGTCCCCGGCCGCGGCTCGCCGGCCTGCCATAAGGCATATACGTCGATCAGCGTGTAGTGCCAGCGCACGCGGGAATTCAGATATTCCCCGTCACGCTCGATCAGGTCGACAACGTCGACGATGCCGAGCGGCTGGATGGCGATGCCGGTCTCCTCCATGACTTCCCGTGCCGCTGCTTCGTAAACAGTTTCACCCAGCTTTTGCAGACCTCCCGGCAAGCTCCATTCCCCCTGGCGCGGCGGGTGGGCGCGGCGGATCAGCAGCACTTTGTCGTCCCGCAGGACAACCGCGCCGACACCAACCAAAGGAGATTGCGGAAACTCACGCGGCATCAGTTGCTCGGGCTCCCTGCCGGCGGCGCTCAGCCGTTCCGCCGCGGCATCCAGTGGCGAGCATGGTATAAGGGAAAAGATGCGGTGCGCATCGCCAGACGCCGTACCAATGGGCTAGACTCTAGCCCAACAGAACAGGCGCATGCCAGCGGGCCAGACTTACCCAACGGGACGGGATTGATAGAGCGACGATGTTTGCAGGCTTTGACAGCAGGGACATTGCGACCCGAGAGACCACCATTCACGCTGTCATGGGCGGTTCCGGACCGCCCCTGCTGTTGCTGCACGGCTATCCTCAGACGCATGCCATCTGGCACAAGATAGCGCCTCGGCTGGCAGAACGCTTCACCGTCGTCGCTTCCGACCTGCGCGGCTACGGCGACAGCGGCAAGCCGCGCTCGGATCCTCGGCACGAAGTGTATTCCAAGCGGGCGACCGCTGCCGATCAGGTCGAGGTGATGCGAAGCCTGGGGTTCCAAAGATTTTGCGTCGCCGGGCACGATCGCGGCGGGCGGGTGGCGCACCGCATGGCGCTTGACCATCCGGACGCGGTGGCGAAACTGGCGGTGCTCGACATCGTGCCTACCTACGAAATTTTCTCCACCGTGAATAAAGAGGTGGCGACCGGCTACTATCACTGGTTCTTCCTGATCCAGGGCGGGGGACTGCCGGAGACCATGATTGGCCACGACCCCGACTGGTATTTGCGGGCGAAGCTGCGGCAGTGGAGCGGTGACCTTTCCGCATTCACGCCGGAAGCGATCGCCGAGTACAGTCGCTGCTTCCGTGATCCCGCCTCAATTCACGCGTCGTGCGAGGATTACCGCGCCGCCGCGTCGATCGACCTTGAGCACGACAAGGACGACATGGCATCGAAGATTGGCTGCCCGTTACTGGTGCTTTGGGGCGAGAAGGGGCTGATGCAGCGTAACTATGACGTGCTGGCGACGTGGCAGAAACGAGCCGCCGACGTACGCGGCCAAATGCTGGCGTGCGGCCATTTCCTTCCCCGAGGAGCGGCCGGATGAAACGTTTGCTCTCCTCGAGCGGTTCTTCGGCGAATGAATACCCCTGCTGGCAACCCCCGTCACGATGGTGAAGGCCCGGCGCCGGTACTACGCTCGCTGCGGCTGCGCCGTCAGCAGATGCAGCTGGCGCTGGTGGCTCGTCTCCGCGCCTACTTCTTCGCCGGCATCCTGGTGACCGCGCCGGTCGGCATCACGTTTTATCTTGCCTGGCAACTGGTCAGCTTTATCGACGCGCGCGTCACCCCGCTGATCCCGGCAAGATTCAATCCCGAGAGCTATCTGCCATTTGCCATCCCGGGGCTCGGGGTTGTCGTCGTCGTCGCCACCCTGGTCCTGATCGGCGCCTTTACCGCGGGCCTTCTTGGCCGCTTGATTACCGGGTTTTTCGACGCCGCGCTGACCCGCCTGCCGGTTATCCGGAGTGTCTATGCCGCCCTCAAGCAGATCGTCGAGACAGTGCTGGCGAAGAAATCCGGCGCCTTCCGTGAGGCGGTGCTGATTGAGTACCCCCGGCGAGGAATTTGGACGATTGGCTTTCTTACCGGCGTCACCGAAGGCGAAGTGCAGTCGGTTACCGGCGAAGATGTCATCAACGTCTTCGTGCCGACGACGCCCAATCCCACGTCGGGATTTCTGCTGTTCGTCCCGCGCACGGACATCATCGCGCTGAGCATGTCGGTGGAGGACGCACTTAAAATGGTAGTGTCCGGCGGAATCGTAACGCCGCCCGTCGAGCCGACGCCCGGGTTGACGCCCGTGACGCAGCCAATTAGCGCCACCGGCAGGTGAGCAGCCTCTGACGCTTGCAGAAGGAAGCGGCAGCAGGTGCTACCTGCCCTGAACGCGCAGTCCTTGTCTCTCTTGGTTCAGCGCTTGATCCTGGTGTACTTGGCGCCTCTGAAGGAAGCGTCGAACATCAGGCCTTGCTGACCGAAAACAAAGCCAACTATCGGATCCTGATCCTTCGTGAAGTCGTATGAAGTAGCCTTGCCTTCATCGATGGCGACCACAGAGCCGTTCACGCCTGCCTCCCAACCTCTGCTGGCGCGGAACGAGTTCAGCGCTTCCTGAGTCATGAACATGATCACCTGCGAGAACGACTGCGCCCCGAGCGTCAGGCCAAGCGAGCCGGAGCCGACGCTGTAGTTGCCGTCTGGCTTGCCGTTAACGAACAGCACGCCTTCAGCATAGGAGCCGCCGATGCCGATGCCTCCCTTGGTGATTTCCGGAAACACGAGAATGCCCTTCGCCTTACGTCCGAGTTCGCGTGCGACTGAGTTCTGGTTGTAGAGGCTGGTCAGCGTCGCCTCGGCGCTGGATCGGATCTGATGCCCAGTTGCCGCGGCTGCCGTGACAGCGCCGGCGAATGGTAAGGCCACGGCCATAGCAATCAGAAGTACGGCATTAAGGAATTTGCGTCGGATCATCTCTGCCTCCCTGGCACGTGTCACGCCAGCGCCCTACTCGGCGCTTCGACCACGCTTGTCGCACGCATAACGTGCGCGCAGGCTCGGTGTTCCACAAGATCGAGCGCGCCGTTCATCGAGCCTCTCATTGATGGGCGCGATTGCACAATCAAATGACCGGACATGATGACGAAGGCGGCGCAAGTTCTACATCCGGCCTGTTCAATGGCAGACATCGCGCGAGCTTTCGCCACCGCGTGTAACGCCATACTGAAAATGCGGCGCGGGTCATTCCCCAGGCGTTGAACAGCGATCGCCGCCGGAGTTATTGCAAGGCGATGGACGCGGATGCGGGATTCTCGATACCATTGGCGCCCGTTTCGCCGCTTCAGGGCTGTCAAGGTATTGTTTCTCGTGATCTTTTTGCCGGCGCCGGCGTGTTCCCAGCCATGTTGCATGGCGAAAACGAACGTGTTACAGAAGGTCGCCGCGCGGGCGGGGCCTCTGCCGACGACGCCGTCTTCCGTCTCTTTCCGCGGGTTCGGGCTACCCTGGGCCAACCTGTCTGCTAAAGGCCCGACAACCAACAACAATGAGGGCGCTTTCCGGTGACATCCGCAACGCAAGGCTCCACCGGCCTCGCCGAACGCTATGCCGGTGCACTGTTTGAACTGGCCGAGGCCGACAAGGCACTCGACCAGGTGAATGGTGAACTACAGGCGCTGGCGGGGCTGATCCGCGGCTCGAACGACCTGGAGCGGATGATCCGTTCCCCGGTAATCTCACGTGATGAGCAGCGCAAGGCGATCAACGCGATCCTCGAGCGGCAGGGGGCGTCGTCTTTGACCCGCCGCTTCGTCGGCCTCGTGGCGCACAATCGACGGCTTTTCACGCTGCCCAGCATCATCGCCGCATTCTCACAGCGGCTGGCCCGGGCACGGGGCGAAAGTACCGCCGACGTCGTGTCGGCGCAGCCGCTGACGCCCGACCAGTTGTCGGCGATTGGAACGGCGCTGAAAAAGGTGGTGGGCACTCAGATGGTATTGTCGACGCGCACCGACCCGAGTCTTCTCGGCGGTATCGTCGTCAAGGTCGGTTCGCGCATGATCGACAGCTCGCTGAAAACGAAACTGCTCCGGTTGAGCTTTGCAATTAAGGGGATCGGGTGATGGAAATCCGGGCGGCGGAAATTTCCGCCATTCTCAAACAACAGATCGCGGCGTTCGGCACCGAGGCAGAGGTCGCCGAGGTCGGTACCGTTCTGTCGGTCGGCGACGGTATCGCCCGCGTCTACGGCCTCGACAAGGTGCAGGCTGGCGAGATGGTGGAGTTCCCGGACGGCACCAAAGGGATGGCGCTGAACCTGGAAGAAGACAACGTCGGCGTCGTGCTGTTCGGCGACGACCGCAACATCCGCGAGGGTGACACCGTCAAGCGGACCGGCGCTATCGTCGACGCGCCAGTCGGCAAAGGCTTGCTTGGCCGCGTCCTCAACGCCGTTGGCGAAGCGATCGATGGCAAGGGCCCAATTGATTCATCGGAGCGACGAGTCGTTGACGTCAAGGCGCCCGGCATTATTCCGCGCCGCTCAGTGCACGAGCCGATGCAGACCGGCGTCAAGGCGATCGACACCGCTGATTCCGGTGGGCCGCGGCCAGCGCGAGCTGATCATCGGCGACCGGCAAACCGGCAAGACCGCGATCATCCTCGACACCATCCTCAACCAGAAGCGGATCAACGACCAAGCCACCGACGAGCACGGCAAGCTGTATTGCGTCTACGTGGCCATCGGACAGAAACGCTCGTCTGTTGCGCAGATCGTCAAGGTGCTGCAGGACAACGACGCCATGTCGTACACCTGCGTCGTCGCCGCGACCGCGTCGGAAGCGGCGCCGCTTCAGTACCTGGCGCCATATGTCGGCTGCACCATCGGTGAGTACTTCCGCGACAACGGCATGCACGCGGTGATCTTCTTCGACGACTTGTCGAAGCAGGCCGTGGCTTACCGGCAGATGTCGCTGCTGCTGCGCCGCCCGCCAGGCCGCGAAGCCTATCCCGGCGACGTCTTCTACCTGCACTCACGGTTGCTTGAGCGGGCGGCGAAGCTGAACGCCGACAACGGCTCCGGCTCACTCACCGCTCTGCCGGTGATCGAGACGCAGGCCGGTGACGTCTCTGCCTACATCCCAACCAACGTCATCTCGATCACCGACGGTCAGATCTTTCTTGAGACCGAGCTCTTCTATAAGGGCATCCGCCCGGCGGTGAACGTCGGTCTTTCAGTCAGCCGGGTGGGTTCGGCCGCGCAGATCAAGGCGATGAAGAAGGTCGCCGGTTCGATCAAGCTTGAACTCGCGCAGTACCGCGAAATGGCGTCCTTCGCGCAGTTTGCGTCCGACCTCGATGCTTCGACGCAGAAGCTGCTGGGACGCGGCTCGCGGCTGACGCAGTTGCTGAAGCAGCCGCAGTTCACGCCCTACCCGGTCGAAGAGCAGGTGGTGGCGATCTATGCCGGCACTCGCGGCTACCTGGACGCGGTGCCGATTGACAGCGTCAACCGCTATGAGGGTGCGCTGCTCGACAGCATCCGCGCCAACGGCGCCGATATTCTGGATGAGATACGCGCGCAGAAGGACCTGACGCCGGCGATCGAGGAGAAGCTCAAAGCGTTCCTCGACCGCTTCGGCAAGTCGTTCTCGTAACGGCTGGGCATCGACTGAAAACACCGCAAACGGGACAACCGTGTCATGCCAAGCCTGAAAGACCTGCGGGTCCGCATTGCGAGCGTCAAATCGACGCAGAAGATTACCTCCGCCATGAAGATGGTGGCGGCTGCGAAACTGAAACGGGCGCAAGTGGCGGCTGAGCAGGGCCGCCCCTATGCCGAGAGCATGGAACGAATGCTCTCGGGCCTTCTTGCCGGCATGTCGTCGCGGGACAACGCGCCCAAGCTGCTGGCCGGCCACGGGCGCGAGCAGAAGCACCTGCTGGTGGTCGTGACAAGCGACCGTGGCCTCGCCGGCGGCTTTAACGGCAACATTGCCCGCGAGGCGCGGCGGCAAATTTCCTCCCTGCAACGCGAGGGCAAGGAGGTCAAGGTGCTGATCATCGGCCGAAAGGGTCGCGACGCGCTGCGCCGCGACCACGGCCGGTTGATTATCGATACAGTAGAAAACGTCACCAGGAACGGAGCGCAATTCGAGCCAGCCCGCGAGCTGTCGCGAAGACTGCGCAAGATGTTTGAGGCGGGCGAATTCGACGTCTGTACCTTGCTGTTCAACACCTTCAAGTCGGCGATCAGCCAAGTGGTGACAGCGAAGCAGATCATCCCCTTCCCGATCGAAGCACTGGCGCCGGCCGCCGCCCCGTCGGCACCGCAGGGCGGTGTCTACGAAATGGAGCCGGATGACGAGGCGCTGCTTCACGACCTTCTTCCCGCGAATGTGTCGATGCAGTTGTTCCGGGCGCTGCTGGAGAGCTACGCTTCCGAACAAGGGGCACGAATGACGGCGATGGACAATGCAACGCGGAACGCGGGCGATATGATCGGCCGTCTGACGCTGACCTACAACCGCAGCCGCCAGGCCGCGATCACGAAAGAACTGATCGAGATTATCTCCGGCGCCGAGGCGGTCTAGGTCGCCTGCGGACGCGCGGAAAGGGATTCTTGAAGGAGCTGAGGGAATGAATAGCAATAACGCCGTGGGCACCATCTCCCAGGTCATGGGCGCCGTCGTCGACGTCCGCTTCGAGCAGAGTGGGCTGCCGAAAATCCTGAATGCTCTGCACGTTGAACTCGAGGGCCGCAGGCTGGTGCTGGAAGTGGCGCAGGAGTTAGGCGAGGGTGTGGTCCGCACGGTGGCAATGGACACCACCGATGGCCTGGTGCGCGGCCAGACGGTGACCGACACCGGCGCGCCGATCTCGATTCCGGTCGGACCGGAGACGCTGGGCCGGATCATGAACGTCATCGGCGAGCCGGTGGACGAGCGCGGGCCGATCGTTACGGCGACGAAATTTCCCATTCACCGGCCGGCGCCGAGCTTCCTCGAGCAGTCGACGGAATCGGAAATTCTGGTTACCGGCATCAAGGTCATCGACCTGATCGAGCCGTACGCCAAGGGGGGTAAGGTCGGTCTGTTCGGCGGCGCCGGTGTCGGCAAGACCGTCATCATCATGGAGCTGATCAATAACATCGCCAAGGCGCACGGCGGCTATTCGGTGTTTGCCGGTGTTGGTGAGCGAACCCGCGAGGGCAACGACCTCTATCATGAAATGATGGAATCCGGCGTCATCCAGGTTGACGGCAAGGGCTCGAAGGCGGCGCTCGTCTACGGACAGATGAACGAGCCGCCGGGTGCGCGCGCCCGCGTCGGCCTGACCGGGCTCACCGTCGCTGAATACTTCCGCGACGAGGAAGGCCAGGATGTGCTGTTCTTCGTGGATAACATCTTCCGCTTTACGCAGGCGGGTTCCGAGGTCTCCGCATTGCTGGGCCGCATCCCATCGGCCGTCGGCTACCAACCCACCCTGTCCACCGACATGGGCGCCTTGCAGGAGCGGATTACCTCGACCAAGAAGGGATCGATTACCTCGGTGCAGGCGATCTACGTGCCGGCCGATGACCTTACCGATCCGGCGCCGGCCACCTCTTTCGCCCACCTGGACGCGACGACGGTGCTCTCCCGGCAGATCGCCGAGCTCGGCATTTATCCGGCGGTCGATCCCCTCGATTCCACCTCCCGCGTTCTAGATCCACGAGTCGTCGGCGAGGACCACTACAAAGTGGCTCGCGACGTGCAGCGCATCCTGCAGACCTACAAGTCGCTGCAGGACATCATCGCCATTCTTGGCATGGACGAGCTGTCGGAAGAGGACAAGCTGACGGTTGCCCGCGCTCGCAAGATCCAGCGCTTCATGTCGCAGCCATTCCACGTCGCCGAGGTCTTCACCGGCACGCCTGGCGTGTTCGTCAGCCTGGAAGACACGATCAAAGGCTTCAAGGGGATCGTCAACGGTGACTACGACCACCTGCCGGAAGCCGCCTTCTACATGATTGGCACCATTGATGAGGCGGTGGAGAAGGCAAAGAAGATGGCGGAGGACGCCGCCTGACGCCTCGTTTTACCGCGCCAGCAGCGATCCGTAGTCAAGGGCAGAACCAGACATGGCCGACACGTTTCAATTCGAGATTGTTACGCCAGCAAAACCGATACTGGCCGAGAGCGCGGAGCTGGTGATCGTGCCCGGCGCCGCCGGCGACTTCGGCGTGCTGCCCGGGCACGCCGCCCTGTTGTCAACGTTGCGCCCCGGCACCATCGAAATCCGTGAGAAGTCGCTGAAGGTTTTGCAGCGTTTCTTCATCGAGGGCGGCTTTGCCGAGGTAACGCCGGAGCGCTGCACCATCCTCGCCGAAGAGGCGCGTCCGGTGGCCGAAATAAGCCGCGACGATGCGGAAGCACGGCTGAAGCGGGCGCATGATGCGCTGATGCTGTCGAACACGCTGGGCGTCCGCACCGAGGCCGAGCGTGATGTCCGTGCCGCCGAGGCGATGCTGGCCGCGGTCGACGCCTATGAGAGTGGCACCCAACGCGGGCACTGAGCGCGGCCGGTTGTTACGAGGATATGGAGGATGGGCATACAGCTCTACCTGGTACAGCACGGCGAGGCGGTACCAGACAGCGAGAACCCCGAGCGGCCGCTGACAACGCGTGGACGCGAAGACATCCGCTCCCTCGCCGCCTTCCTGGCCGAGGCGAAGATTAACCCCGCACGCATCGTCCATTCCGGAAAGTTGCGTGCCGCCGACAGTGCCTCACTGCTGGCGGCCGCGATCGGCAACAACGTTGCGATCGAAACTTGCGAGAAGGGGCTGCTGCCCGGTGATTCACCGGTGCCGCTGGCCGAGGCGGTGGGCGAGTGGCAGGACGACACGCTGGTCGTTGGTCACCAGCCGTTCATGAGCCGCCTTGTATCCCGATTGCTGCTTGGGCGGGAACAGCCTGCGATCGTCGAGTTCACTCCGGGGACGATAGCCTGTCTCGCCCGCCGACCGGTGACCGGTGCATGGTATCTTTCCTGGGTACTCACTCCAGAACTGCTGCGCCGCTGACCCGGCAAGCCTCGTCCTTGCTGAGGCTGAGCGCGCTTGTGCTCGCGGGATTTTTGGCCCTGCCATCGCTGGGCCTGGGTGCCGATGCCTTGGTCGAGCCGAGTGACAAGGAACTGCGCCGCGCCTACATCGATTTTCTTTATGATTTTGTCGCCATCCACGGTGACTTCGTCGATCCGGGATGCAGCCTAGAAGGTGCAGGGTGCGCCGTTCGCCTGCTTGACGTCCGCCGCGACTACCGCCTCGTTACCTTCAAGAAGAAGGCATGCCATCCGACCGAGCCGGCGGGGTTCGCCTGCAGCTTTGAAACCACCGTTACCTGCAAATACACCACGAAAACGTCCCCCGGCCCCATGGTTGCGGACCTTTATTGCGACCCGGTGTTCAACAAGTCGTCGACCTATGTCGCTCAACTGGAGATCACGCCCGAAGGCTGGCTGATCACCCGCTTCCTCGAAGGCTGAGCCGCCGTTCCCGCATGCCGGAAGCCCCCGCCGCCTCTTTGCCGTGGCGCCGCTGGAACGTCACTCCCCGGGAGGCTGTCGCCCTGCAACGCTGTGCAGCACTGGCGATCGAGCCTGTCGACCGATTGGGCGATATCACCACCATCGCCGGCGTTGACGTAGCCTACGGCGCGCGCGGCCGTGGTGCGACAGCGCGGGCGGCGGCGGTGCTCCTCGACCTCGCCACGCTCGTCGTGTTAGGCGAGTCGGTGATCGAGATGCCGGCCACCTTTCCGTATGTGCCCGGCCTGCTCACGTTCCGCGAAGCGCCGGCGGCCGTGGCAGCGATCGAAGCGCTGCCGGTGCGGCCCGACCTTCTGCTGTGCGACGGGCAGGGCATCGCGCATCCCCGCCGCTGCGGCGTCGCCAGCCACCTTGGCCTGGCGCTCGATCTGCCCACGATCGGCGTGGCGAAGTCGCGGCTGATCGGTCGGCATGTCGACCCGGCGCCGCACAAGGGGGCGTGGACACCGCTTCTCGACAACGATGACCAAATAGGGGTTTGCCTGCGGACGAAAGCGGGCGTCAAGCCGCTTTTTGTCTCCATCGGCCATCGGGTATCGCTGCAAACGGCTGTGCATATCGTCTTGCACTGCAGCACACGGTGGCGCTTGCCGGAGCCGACGCGGCTCGCCGATCGCTTGTCCAAGTGCCGCAGGCCCGACGCTTGAGGTCTGTAATTGCCTTCGTTCTAGGCATTTCACTCCCGTCACGCCTATCTTATAACCTTTTAGTGTATCCGATTGTAAATTTAATAACGCAAGACTTGTATTGTTGCAGCGCACAACATATTAGAGAATGATGATAATGCGTTGCGCTCGAACTCTGAACCCCGCCGAGTGGCAAGCTTACGAGGCTCACCTGCTGCGGCTCGACTCCGAGGCTCGTCGGCTGCGCTTCGGCTATAAGATCGACGACCGGGCCATCAGAGCGCATGTCGCGAGCCTCGTCCCGGCACGCGACCGCATTCTGGCGGTGGTCGAAGGCGGTCGTGTGGTGGCTGCCGCAAACATTGCCCGTGCGGCAGCGGAACCGGAGATAAACACCGGTACCGTTGAACTCGCTTTCAGCGTTGATGCAGATAAGCGTGGTCAGGGCTTCGGCAGGCTGTTGTTCGACCAGGCGCTGGCTTGGTCACGGAACCGGGGCCTGCGCCGAGCCGCACTCTACTTCCTCGCCGACAACCACGCGATCAGACGGCTGGCGAGCCGGGCCGGCATGCGCGTGGAGGGTCGAGCCGGTGAATACGAGGCGATAATGGCGCTGCCGCCCGCAACACCGTTCAGTCTGGCGCGCGAGTTGGCGGCTGAACGGTGGGCGCTGTGGGAAGAACAGAGCCGGCGTCAGCTGCCCGGCTTGCTGGTGGCGCGCCCGGCATTCTAAGTCGGTGCCACAGCCCCGGCGGCGAACGATGCTCGGCTTGGCGATTTCCACTTGCAATTGAGGTCTCAACACATCCAACTAACCTTCCGGGCGCGGCTTTAGAGGGCCGCGTCCCGACTGCGGCCGCCCCGGCGGCGCCTTTTCCCCGCCTCCGACGAAAGGCCGACGATCAATGCGCCTGCGATTTTTTCCGATCCTTATCGGACTGCTGCTTTCCTTTACGATGAGCGTCGCTGTCGCTCCCGTTTCCGCTCAGACCGCAGCACCGGAGGCTGCGCCGGTGCCCATAACGGTCAGCGATGCCAAGCTGCAGTCATTTGTGGCCGCCGCGCTGAAGGTTGGTGATCTGATCGACAAGTGGACACCCCCAGATCGAGGCGGCGCCGACGCCCGAAGAGAAGACCAAGCTGAAGCAGACAGCGAACGCTGAACTGGTGGCCGCCATTCAATCGAATGGCGATATGACGCTGCCGGAATATCGGCAAATCAGCCAGGCCGCCGAGTCCGATCCGGCCCTGCAGGAACGTATCATCAAGATGTTGCAGGCGGGGGCGCAAAAGACGCAGTAGCCATCTTCCGATGTTCGACCTTGCCTCCAAGGCGTCGGCCGAGATATACCCAAACGGGTACATCGCCTGGCGCTACGGCTTGGTGAGGCAACATGGTGGAAGCGGCGAAGGCTCCCGACCTTTTGGAACAGGTGGGGATGTGGTTTCAGCAGCACGTCGGGCTCTCCGATCTGGTCGTCGTCGTTGCGACCGCCGCGCTGCTTCCAGCCATTGCATATTGCCTGATCTGCGGCAACGGCGTTCGCCGTGGTGGCCACGACAAGGTCAAGCCAAATCGGCGGCTGGTTGCCTCTGACGCCCGCGCCATCGATCACGCTGCAACCAGCCGCGCCTCTTCGCTCCGTCTCCCTCAGGACAGCGATGTCGGCGCAATGCCTGCGCGCCACGGGATGCCGTTTGACCAACCGGCGGCGCGGGACCATGAGGCGTCCCCACGTCCATTGCGAGACACTGAGACTGGCCATCTTGAAGCGACCATAGCCGCTTGCCATGCCGCGCTGGCAACGTGTTCCCGCGCGCGCGACCCCATCCACTGGGCGGCGATCCAGAACAATCTGGGTGCGGCGCTGACTCGTCTCGGCGACCGGCAGTGCGGCACCGCCACTCTGGAAGCGGCGCTCGCGGCGTTCAACGCGGCGCTGGAAGAGCGGACCCGCGAGCGCGCCCCGCTGGAGTGGGCAGTCACCCAGAACAACCTTGGCAATGTCTTGGCCAGCCTCGGCGTCCGCGACAGCGGTGACGCCCGACTGCAGCAGGCGGTGGCGGCATTCGAGGGGGCGCTGCAGGAGCGGTCGCGCGAGCGGGAGCCTCTCGCCTGGGCAGCGACGCAGAACGACCTGGGCAATGCGCTGTGGGCCCTCGGCGAGCGAGAGGGCGGCACGGCGCGACTGCTCGGCGCCATCGAAGCCTTCCGGGCTGCACTGACGGAGCGGACGCGAGAGCGCGAGCCGCTCGATTGGGCGGCAACGCAGAACAATCTCGGCAACGCACTGGCTACGTTGGCTGAGCGGCAACGAGACACGGCGCAACTGGAAGACGCGGTGGCCGCCTTCCAGGCATCCCTGCGGGAGCGGACCCGCGAGCGGGTCCCGCTCGATTGGGCCGTGACCCAGAACAACCTCGGCAGCGCGCTCGCAGCTCTAGCCGAATGGGAGGGCGAGACCGCGCCGCTCGAACAGGCGGTGCTTGCTTGCCGTGCAGCGATCGAGGTGTTCGAGATCGTTGGCGCCGGCGATTACGCGCAGATCGCTCGCCGCAACCTCGAGGACGCGCAGTCGCTGCTGGATCTATGGACGCCAGCGGCGGCGGTGGGGCAGTAGCGTCAACCGTTCCCGCCGCCCCACCGCTTCGCTATCATCTGGACCAGGGCGCTTGCTGATGCCCCGCGGGGAACGATGATGGCCGAGAAGAAATCTCGCAAACGAAGCGGTGGCGGGTGGGGCTTACCGGTACTCGCCCTCGCGCTGCTGGCCCTCAGCGGTTGCGAGGGGTTGGCGGGAGGATCGAAGGTGACGTCAGTGGTCGAATCCACCTACCCGCCGAAACCTGAGGATTGCTCGATCGTCGTTTTCCGCTCCGGCCAGCCGGGAGGCGCCTACGACGTCGTGGCGAGGCTAACCGCCCGCATCGAGGGGCCGCCGCCGCCGGGCGGCGACCTGGATTCGGTGCTGGGCGAGCTGAAAAAGCAGGCCTGCGAGGCCGGCGCCGACGCCATCGGCTGGCTCTCGGTCCGGCGCGATCCAAAACGCCCGCTGGCGCTGGTCAGCGCCGTGGCGGTGCGGTTTCCCCGGCGCCGCGGTGAGGGAGGAGTGCCGCGACCGCTCGGTCAGGAACGAGAGCGCCTTGAGCGCCGCGTTCCAACGGAAGGCGGCCGGCAATGCTGCGGCGTAGAGCGAACGGCGGAGCCGGCTGCGGCCACCGGCGATGTGCGTCTCGCCTGTCCAGCGTCCGCTCTGCTGGACGAATGGCGCGAGGCCGGCGAGCGCTGCCGCTTGCTGCGCTGGAACAGAAAGCGGTCGAAGCGCGCGTCCTCGGTGTCCGCGATCAAGGACGACCCCTGAAACAGGTCGCAAGGGTGATGACGAAGCGGAGCGACTGTCGGTCGCCCCGATCCGCCCAGTAGAGGCGGAACTCGTTCATGTCGGTGATGATCGCCCAGGTCGGGACGATTGGCTCATGGCCGAAGGGGGCGCGGACCAGCCCAACGAGGCAGCATGCAGGATTTTCAGAATCCGGCGGCCCGGGATTTTCGACATGATGTCGCCGGTGCCGATGCCTCGCTGGCGGTGGGTTCGCGGCACCGTGTCAGTGCGATCGCCAATCGTTCAAGGCGGTTTTTGCGGCGCGTTTGCGACGCAAGGACTTGCCAGCGAGATCGACGCGCTGCGCATTGTGGACGAGACGATCGAGGATGGCGTCGGCGTAGGTGCATCGTCGATGACGTCGTGCCACTTGTCGACCCGGCAGTTCACTGGTGATGATGGTCGAGCGCCGGCCGTAGGGTTCCTTCCAAATCTCAAGCACTAAAGGCGCTGGTTGGAATTGGCTGACATGGTCAGGAGATGACCAAAATTAAGGTGCCGGTGGCGGCTGCAACCGCCATCGGCGCTAGTTCGGATCAGTAATCGACCTGAAGTGTCTGGCCCACCATTTGGCCCATGTTCTCGTAATGTACGTCATAACTAATTGTATACCCTGGTTATTTTGGCGGAGGGGGTGGGATTCGAACCCACGACACCTTTCGGTGAACACGCTCTCCAGGCGTGCGCCTTGAACCGCTCGGCCACCCCTCCCGCCGCGCCGCCGCCATTGCATGGCAAAGGCGCGCAAGCGCCGCAGACGGTAGCCGAGCGCGCGTCCCGCCGCAACAACCCTTGGCTCGCGCAGCCGGGCCGGCCCGCGTCAACCGACGCTTTCACAACCGCAACCACAGTGTTATGAAGACCGGAAAAGGGGAGAAAGAGGTCATGGCCGTTAACGCACATGCCGTCATTCAGGCAATCGTCCGCGCTCTCGAAGAACCCCCGGCCCGCGCCCGCCAGGTCCGCAAGCCGGTCATCACCATTTCGCGCAGCGTCGGCTCCGGTGGTGATTACGTCGCTCGCGCCATCGCCGACCGGCTGGGGATCGAGCTGTACGACTCGGAGATCATCAGCGGCATCGCCCGCGAGGCCGACGTCAGCGCGTCGCTGATGCAGACGCTGAACGAGAAGCTGGACGCAGTGGACGCCTGGATCTACTCAGCCGTGTTTGGAAAGCATGTCTCCCGCGACGAATACGTGCATTTCCTATCAACCGTCATCCGCGGCCTGTATCATACCGGCGGTGTCATCCTCGGCCGCGGCGGCCACGTGATCCTCGCTGGCCGCGACGTCCTGCGATTGCGCATCGTCGGGTCGGTCGAGGCTTGCGCCACGCGGATCTCGGAGGAGGAAGGCACGTCTTACGCCGAGGCCAAGCGCAAAGTCCAAGAGTCGACCAAGAAGCGCGGCAAGTTCATCTGGGACATGTTCCACTCTCGCTACAACGAGCCGACCAACTTCGACCTCGTCATTAACACCGACTATTTCCGCCGCCTGGACGACGTCGTCGAGCTGGTGCTGCTCGCGGTTCGCGCCCGTGGCCTTGACCGCAAGTGGTCGCCGCAGCAGGTGGCAGCGGCGAAGGCGGGTGCCTAGGGTCGGGCTCGCATAGCTTTACTTGTCGTCGCGCAGCCATCCCAGGGTGTCGTCAAGGGCGCGGCCGATGCGCGCCAGTATCTGCGCGATGTCAGCGGCCTCGATGATCAGCGGCGGCGAGAAGGCGACGATGTCGCCGCCAATGACGCGGACGATCAGCCCGTGCGCCTCGGCGCGCTTCGAGACGAAAGCGCCGACGCCGCGGGCGGGCGGGAACGGCTGCTTCGTCGCTTTGTCGGCGACCAGCGCCAGCGCGCCGATCAGCCCCACACCGCGTGCCTCGCCCACCAGCGGGTGATCGGCGGGGGCGCGCAAGCCATCCTGCAGGACCGGCGCCATTTGGCGGACATGGCCGACGATATCCCGCTCCTCATAGATTCGGAGCGTTTCCAGCGCCACCTCGGCGGCGACCGGGTGGCCCGAGTAGGTGTAGCCGTGCCCGAAGACGCCGATCTTCTCGCTTTCGGCGATCATCGCCTGCCAGATGGGCTCGGAAATCAGCAGCGCCGAGATCGGAATGTAGCCGCTCGACAATGCCTTGGCGCAGGTCAGCATGTCGGGACGGATGCCGAAGGTGTCGCTGCCCCAGCGGTTGCCGGTACGGCCGAAGCCGCAGATCACTTCGTCGGCGATCAGCAGGATATCGTACCGCTTCAGGATCGGCTGGATCTTCGCGAAGTATGATGCCGGTGGCACGATGACGCCCCCGGCGCCCATTACCGGCTCTGCGAACATTGCGGCGATGGTGTCGGGACCCTCGCGAACGATCAGCCTTTCCAGGTTGTCCGCCATCCGCGAGGCGAAGTCCTCCTCGCTCTCGCCCTCGTCGGCGAAGCGCCAGTGATGCGGGCAGTCGGCGTGCAGGATGCCATCGATCGGCAGGTCGAAATCGCGATGGTTGGCCGGCAGCCCGGTTAAACTCGCGGTCGCTACCGTCACCCCGTGGTAGGCGCGCTTGCGCGAGAGGATCTTCTTCTTCTCCGGCCGGCCGAGCGCGTTGTTGTAGTACCAGACCAGCTTGACCGCCGTGTCGTTGGCCTCCGAGCCGGAGTTGGCGAACAGCACCTTCGACATCGGCACCGGTGAGATCGCGATTAGCCGTTCGGCGAGTTCGATCGTCGGCTGCGGCGCCTTGCCGCCGAACGAGTGATAGAACGGCAGCCGGCTCATCCCACGCGCCGCCGCCTCCGCCAGGCGGGGCTCGCTGAACCCGAGCGCGGTGCACCAGAGTCCGGCCAGCCCCTCGATGTACTCCTTGCCTGCTTCATCGAAGACGCGGACGCCCTCGCCGCGCGTGATCACCAGCGGACCGGCTCGGCGATGTGTGGCGAGGTTGGTGTATGGGTGCGCCAGTGCTGCAAGGTCACGCTCGGCGAGCGAGGCCAAGAGGGGTGCGTCGGCTGAGACGGAAGGCATCGATCACGGTCCTTGTGGGTGAGAGACGGCCGGCAGACTTCGCCTCGGCCGAGACCGGCGGCTGCGCCAATCACGGCGGTCGTGCGAAGATCGCAGCGGGTGTTTATCGTCCCGGCCGGCGCCGGGCAATCGCGGTGATCGCCAGGTCCGTTCGATGCGCTCGCAGCGCGGCGGTTGTGCGCGCTCGGAAGTAGTGTGGTCGCCGCTGCGTTCTGCGGTACAGTTTTTTGTCCGGGCGGCAGGCGAGGCAGTGTCAATGAGCGACGAACAATACGACGTGGTGGTGATCGGCGGCGGGCCGGGAGGGTACGTGTGCGCGATCCGCGCGGCACAACTTGGGCTGCGCACAGCCTGCGTCGAAAAACGCCCTGCCCTGGGCGGTACCTGTCTGAACGTCGGCTGCATCCCGTCGAAAGCGTTGCTGCAGTCGTCGCACCTGTTTGAAGAGGCGGCGAAGGACTTCGCGCAACACGGCATCACCACCGGCGGCGTCAGCTTCGACCTGGCCGCAATGCTGGCGCGCAAAGACACGGTGGTCAAACAGCTTACCGCCGGCGTTGCCGGGCTGTTCAAGAAAAACAAGGTCGAGCACATCCTTGGCCACGGCAGCATCACCTCGGCCGACACGGTGCAGGTGACAGCGGATAACGGCGAGGCGCGAACCCTGCACGCCGAGAACATCGTGATCGCCAGCGGCTCGGAGATCGCGACAGTGCCGGGGGTGGTCGTCGACGAGCAGCGCATCGTCAGCTCTACCGGCGCGCTGGCGCTACCGGCGGTGCCGAAGACGATGGTCGTCATCGGCGGCGGCTATATCGGCATTGAACTCGGGTCGGTGTGGCGGCGGCTGGGGGCGAAGGTCACCGTCGTGGAGTTCCTCGACCAGATCCTGGCGGGGATGGACGGCGAGGTGTCGAAGGCAATGCTGCGAATTTTGCAGAAACAGGGCATGGCGTTCAAACTGAGCAGCAAGGTCACTAAAGCGGAAGCCAGTGAGGGAGGCGTCACGCTGAGCATCGAGCCGGTCAGCGGCGGCGCGGCGGAGACGCTGGAGGTGGATACCGTGCTGGTCTCCGTCGGCCGGCGGCCGAACACCGAAGGCGTCGGCCTGGAAAGCGTCGGTATTACCCTCGACAACCGAGGCTTCATCCCCGTCGATCATGACTATCAGACCACGGTACCCGGCATCTTCGCCATCGGCGACGTGATTGGCGGCAAGATGCTGGCGCACAAGGCGGAGGAAGAAGGCGTCGCGGTCGCCGAGCTGATCTCCGGACAGGCCGGCCACGTCAACTATGAGGCAATTCCCGGAGTCGTCTACACGTGGCCGGAAGTCGCCGCGGTCGGGCGCACGGAAGAGCAGCTGAAGGCGGATGGGGTTGCCTACAAGGTCGGCAAGTTCCCGTTCTCGGCCAACAGCCGGGCGCGCTGTAACGCCACCACCGACGGCTTTGTCAAGATTCTGGCGGATGCTGAGAGCGATCGCATTCTCGGCGCCCATATCATCGGCCCGGAAGCCGGCGATCTGATCCAGGAAATCGTCGTCGCGATGGAGTTCGGCGGCTCGGCCGAAGACCTGGCCCGTTCCAGTCATGGCCATCCCGGCCTCGCCGAGGCGATGAAGGAGGCGGCACTCGCCGTTGCCGGACGGGCGATCCACATCTGAGGTGACGTCCGCGGCGGACGCCATGGCAGAAGCAGGAGTGGGTGACCGACCGTCGGCTGATCCTTTCGCTCTGCACGGCGCAGGTCCTCACCATGGCGGGAGTGTTTGCCTTCCCGGCGCTACTTCCGTCGTTCGTCGCCGAATGGGGATTGTCAAAAACTGAAGCCGGCTGGATCGCCGGCCTGTATTTCGTCACCTATGCACTGGCGGCGCCGCCGATCATGGCCCTGACCGACCGCATCGATGCGCGGCTGGTGTTTTTTGTCGGTGCCCTCACGACGGCGTTGGCCGCCGCCGGCTTCGCGCTGCTGGCGCAGGGATTCTGGACGGCGCTGCTGTTCAGGGTCCTGGCGGGGGCGTCGCTTGCCGCCACCTACCTGCCGGGTTTGCGCGCCCTCGTCGACCGCTACCAGGGCAACAAGTCGTCGCGGGCAATATCCTTCTACACCTCCAGCTTCAGCCTGGGCACGGCGCTGTCGTTTCTCGCTGCCGGAGAGACCGCCGCTGCGTTCGGCTGGCGCGCCGCCTTTGCACTCTGCGCGCTGGCGGGGCTTGCCGCCGCATTGGTACCTTTGCTGCTGGCCGCCCGCCGGCCCGAGAGGCCTGCCGCAACCAGACATCTTCTCGACTTTCGACCCGTGTTCGCCAACCGCCGGGCGCTCGCCTTCATTCTCGGCTACGGCGTGCATTGCTGGGAACTGTTTGCCAATCGCTCCTGGCTGGTGGCGTTTCTCGCCTTTGGCTTGGCGCTGGATTGCGGGGCCGATCGTGACATGTCGCCGACGACCGTGGCAACGCTGAGCGGGCTAGTGGCGATGGCGGCTAGTATCACCGGCAACGAGCTCTGCGTGCGCTTTGGCCGGATTCGCGTCATCGTTCTGGTCATGTTCGCGGCTGCGCTGCTGGCGGCGGGCTTTGGATTTGCCGCCGTGCTGCCGTACCCGCTGCTGGCGGCGCTCGCTTTGCTGTATGCGGCGGTCATTCAACTGGATTCGGCGGCGTTGACGGCGGGCGCAATCGAAGCGGCGGGGCCGGGGCAGAGTGGCGCCACGCTGGCGGTGCACGCTTTTGTCGGCTTCAGCGGCGCCGGCCTCGGACCGTTGTTGCTGGGGGTGGTTCTGGACGCGACCGGCAGCGGCGCGTCATCGCTGTCGTGGGGCCTGGGCTTTGCTTCCGTCGCGGTTGTCGGTTTGCTCGGACCGTTGGCGCTGGCGCTCGGGCGGACTACTCAGAAGCGGCGCAGCAGCCGGTCGATGTAGTCCAACTCGTCGACCGGGCGCGAGCGCTCGGCAGCCCGGCGGCGCAACTCATCAAGGATCTCCTGCGCCCGCTGCAAGCTGCCCCGGTCGGGCAGCTTTAAGGCGCCTGTCGCGTAGCCGCGGCGGCCGCCGACGGAACGCCCGAAGATGTCGTCGCTGCCACTGCCGTTGCCGGCGCCCAGGGACATGCCTCCGCCCTGCCGCTGTGCCAGCGCCTGGCCAGCCGCCTGCATTGCGCGATCCAGGGCATCGACGGCAGCGGTCTGGTTCGACACTGTGTCGCCGAGGCGGCTCTGCCCGAGCGCGTCAAGTGCTCCCTTCATCGCGCGGTCGGCCTCGGTTAACGGCTGAGGGATGCTTCCGAGCATGTCATCCAGGCGCACCATCAAATCGCCAAGCTCTTTGCGCAAGGCGAGTTGTTCTGCGGCGCCGCTGCCGCCCTTCTCGGCTGCCTCCGGGCGGGCACCCCGTTGACCGGCGGGGGGTTCCAGCGAGGGTCCGGGAGCCGGCGCAGGCGTTCCTCCCGGCATGCTGGGGGCTTGTCGGCCCTGCGAGAATCGTGGGCCCCGCTCCTGCTGGGCGCGTTGCTCCCGCAGCCGGCGGAAACTGTCGTCGAGCAGCCGCTGCTGGCGATCGCTCAACTCGTGCAACGCCTGCATCATCTTCTGAGCTTCGGCACGCTCCGCCCGTCCGTCGTCGCTGCGCAGGCCCGAGCGAATGTCGTCGAGCATGCGCTGCAACTCCGCCAGCATCTGCATCGCGCTCTCGCGGCCTCCGGAACGGAGAAGTTGGCGCGCCGTGTCGATCATGTTTTTGAGGTCGTCCGAATGCAGCATCTGCGCCTTCGCATCGAACGGCGCTGCCGTCTGCCCACGTCGTGCCAGTTCTGCGGCGGCGGTCGAAAGGTAGTGATCGAGCGCTTGCTGCAGTGCATCCATCAGCCGCTCGATCTCGTCGGCGGGAGCGCCCTGCTGCAGCGCTTCGGCAAGACGCTGCCGCGCCTCTTCGAGCTGCCGTTCAGCAAGCGGAACGTCCCCTTGTTCAATCCGCAACGCTGTTTCCCACAGCATATCGCGCACCGAGGCGACCGCGGCCGCGCCGTCATCGAGCCGTAGCCGAGCTTCGGCAACCGCCAGCGCCAGGGCAACGACGATGTCGCCGTCGAAGGCTTCAGGCTGGGCACCTATGCTTTGCAGCTCGGTTGCCACCGCCGCCCGCACTTCGGGAGCCGGCGCCGTCAGTCGCTTACGCAGGACAATCAGCTGCTGCGCCACTGGATGACTGAACTTTCGCTCCGGCAACACCGCCTCGACCGTCTCGCTGCTGCCAAGATGCCCGGCTGCATCCTTGGCCTCGAGATGGATGCGCACCGGCAAGCCGGCCAATGCCTGCATCGATAAATCCTGCAGCGATGTGCCGGCGGCCTCGACACCCGGTGGTCCAGCGAGCGGCAGCGGGACGCGAAGTGGCGCATCTGCGGTCCTCGGCTCGCGAGTTGCCGCGGGCTCGATAATCGCGGCGATCTCAACGATTCCATAGTCGTCAACGGCGCGCCAGGCCAGCGCCAGCAGGCCGTTGCCTTCTTCGGCTGGAGGCTTAGCGAATTTTGGCCGGGGCGGGGCATCGGCGATGACGGCAATTGGCCACGCAGCCAGTTCCCGGCGGCCGTTGCGCACGATGATCCGGTCTCCGCCATTGACCACCGTTTCGACGCGCCATGCCCGCTTTCCGTCACCCTCGCCCAGCGGTTCAAAGGCGGTGACCTTACCGGCCAGCGCCAAAGCGGGAGCGCGACTCGTTCCGGTCACCCGAGCAAGCAGGGTGCTTCCCGCAGGGAACGACATCGGGTCGGCTACGGCCTGGGTGGGGCCGCCGCTGAGCAAGACGGGCGCTACACCAGTGTAGGATGGCGGTGTGATCCACACATCGACCGATAGCGGCTGTCCACCGGCGCCAATTCCCGGATCGAACGCGCGCGCAAGCCGGGCGCCGGGATCCGCATGGCCGGCGACGACGCTGACGACGAGCGCGATCAGCACGCCGGCGCGCACTCCCCACGGCTCGTGGCGCGGCATCTGTGGCTGCGGCCAGCGCACCCGCAGCCTGCCGACGAGGCCGGCCATCCGCTGGCGATGCCGGCTCCACAAGGCTTCCGCCAGGATATCATTGCGCCCGGCCGCGAGCCGATCTTCCAGCGCCTGCAGGGGCTGATCGGTCAGCGCGTTGTCGCGCTCCAGCCGCGCCCGCGCCTCGCTCCGGGACACAAGCCGCAGCACCGGCCAAGCCCAGGCAAGTGCCGCCAGCAGCCCTAGAGCGAAGGCCACCAAAACGGCAACGTGCGCCCAGTTTGGTAGATGCGGCAGCAGGTCCATCAGGGCCAGCGACAGAAAGCCGCCGGCAACGCAGCAAACCGGCCAAAGCCGCGGCCACAATCGCTCCCACAGCAGCGACATACCGGCGAGAACGAGCAGCAGCCGGTAGTGGCGGCCGCCCGTGGCCAAGGTTGTTCCGCGCCGCCGCCCGATCATCCCCTCCGTCCGGCAATCGCTGGCGCAACCCGCACTGCCGCAACGTCGCTGCCCAGCCAAGGTGGCAGCCTCTGGCTCGCCAGCATTGCTTCGACGCTCACCCGCTCCTGCACAACAGCCCAGGCGGAGCCGTCGACGAGCACCTCCGGTACTAGTGGCCGGGCGTTGTAGGAAGATGCCATCGCCCGGCCATAGGCGCCGGCGCTGCGGATGGCCAGCAGATCGCCGTCCGCCACCGCCGGCAACTTCCGCCCGCTGCCAAAGGCGTCGCTGCTCTCGCAGATCGGACCGACGATGTCGACCTCGCGCACTTCCCCGCCAGGCTGCGCTTCACGCACTAACACCACCTCATGCCAGGCGCCGTACAATGCCGGCCGCAGCAGATCGTTCATCCCGGCGTCGACGACGACGAAGGTTCGGGTGGAGCCTTCCTTGATCCGCAGCACGCGTGTGAGCAGGATACCGGCGTTGCCAACAATCATCCGTCCCGGCTCGAAGATCAGCCGGCAGCCTAGATCGCCGACCGTTTCGACGACGGCGCGGGCGTAGTCGGCGGGCGGAGGCACGGCGGTTCCTTCGTTGCCGTAGGGGATCCCTAGGCCGCCGCCGAGGTCGAGGGTACGGATGGGCAGGCCGTCGGCGCGCAGCATCGCGACCAGATCGCGCACCCGGCGAAATGCCTCGCGAAATGGCGAGACATCGGTCAACTGCGAGCCGATGTGCACCGCTACACCGACCAGATCGAGTCCCGGCAGCGCCGCGGCGCGGGCGTAGATGCGGTGCGCCGCCGTCCATTCAATGCCGAACTTGTCCTCGCGCCGGCCGGTCGAGATCTTGTCGTGGGTATGCGCGTCTACGTCTGGATTGACACGCAAGGCAACGGGCGCGCGGACGCCGAGCCGGCAGGCCACTTGGTCAAGCAGCTCCAATTCCGGCTCACTCTCGGCATTTATCTGCAACACGCCGGCCCGCAGGGCCTGCTCCATCTCGTCGGCCGATTTGCCGACTCCGGAAAAGACGATGCGCGAGGCAGGAACGCCAGCCGCCAGCGCCGTTGTCAGCTCGCCGCCGGAAACCACGTCGGCGCCCGCTCCCTCGCGCGCCAGCGTGGCGATGACGCCGATGTTGCCGTTGGCCTTTACCGCATAGCAGATGGTTGGCTCGAGCGCCGCCAAGGCGTCCGCCAGGACGCGATAATGCCGACGCAGCGTCGCCGTGGCGTAGACGTAGACGGGCGTGCCTACGGCCTCGGCAATGACACCCAGGTCCACGTCCTCGGCGAACAGCCTCCCGTCGCGGTATGCGAAATGGTCCATCCCAGGCGCCTCCGTCGCTCAACGGCTTGGATAGGTACGCGGGAAGTCGGCGCCCGGCGGCGGTTCCGGCTGCCCTTTGCGACCGCAGCCAGCCGCCGGCAGCGCCAAGCCCGCCAGCAGCAACAACAGCAGCAGCCGGCGGACGACACGGATGCAAATGGGACTCATACCGCGAATATGCCGCTTCAAAGCTCTGGATGCGAGCCGGAAAGCGACTGGGAGTCCATCAGGTTGCGGCGCGGCTTTCGGCGAGCGCCGTCTCCGGCGCTGGCGGGCGAAGCCGGGCAGCGGCAGTTTCGGCGTCGAATCGAGGGGGCAGGCCGCCGGAGGCCACCGCATCGACCAGCGCCACGTGGCGGGGCAGGCAGACACTCCTCAGGTCGTAGCGCTCGATCGCCGTCCGTCTCGCCCGCGCGCGCAATTCGGCCATGCGGTCAGGGTGCGACAGTACCCGGTCGATCGCGGCGGCGATGGCCTCGGTAGAAAAGAAATCGACAAGCAGGCCGTTGTCGCCGTCGCGGATCACCTCCTGCACCGGCGGCGTCGCGGAGCCAACGACGACGCAACCGGCCGACATCGCTTCCAGCATCGACCACGACAGCACGAACGGATAGGTGAGATAGACGTGCACCGCCGACACTTGCAGCATGGCGACGAATTCCGGATACGGAATGCGGCCGACGAAGCGCACCCGGTCCATATCGAGCCGCTCGCCAACCTCCGCCAGCATCTTCTGCCGCCAGGTCTCGCCCTCCGCCAGCCTCCTGCCGTAGCTCACCTCGTCGCCACCGACGATCAGGGTAATCGCATTTGGCCGCCGCCGCTGGATCTCTGGCAGGGCACGCATGAAGATGTGGAAGCCGCGATAGGGTTCCATGTTGCGGTTGACGAAGGTAATCACCTCGTCGCCGGGGCGCAGCGTCAGCCCCGCCTTCGCGAGTTTGACCACGGCGCGCGGCTCCGGCTTTACCCGGTCGGTATCGATTCCATCGTGCACGATGCTGAAGCGGTCGCGGTAGCGCTCCGGAACGGTGCTCGCCTGCCATTCGGTTGGACTGACGCACCAGTCGGCGGCGTCGAGGTTGAGCAAGCTGTTGGCGTTTTTCATACGCAGCCGGCAACGGCCCGGAAGCAAGTCCTCGGCAAACCCCGGATCGAATCCAAAGTCGGCGCCGTCGGAGCGATAGAAGAACTCGATGAACGACAGCAGCGGCGCTTCGGGGAAAACGTCCTTGAGGAACAGAGCCTCGCCCCAGCCCGGATGGGCGCAGATGACGTCCGGCCGGAATCCCTTGGCGTGCAAGGCCAGAGCAGCCTGCGCCGCGGCTTCGCCACGGATGACCTTGGTCTCGATGTCCGCGACCCACGGATGGATGGAAGACGACGATCTGCGCTGCGGCTTATAACGGAAGGTGCGCACGCCGGGGAGCGGCTTCTCTCCCTCGATGGCGAGCGCAACCACCTCGTCGCCGCGTGCTGCCAGCGCCGGCGCCAAGTGGAGATATTGACCGGGAAAGTTCTGATGGACGAACAGGACACGCATGCGGGCTACCGCGGAAGAGGGCGACACCATACCGCCGAAAGCCCGCGGCGCCAATGAACTTTCGGGGCGGCAAATCATCATCGTTCGGCAGCCCTTGCCTGGCGCACGCGTCGTAGCCAAACTCTGCGCATGAGCGTCAAACGCCCCGGCCCATCCGTCGAGACCGTTCCGCACAGGGGGACAATCGCACGCGTCTTATGTCCGGGATTCCCGCGGCTACGTCGAATATGACAATCCAAAATGTCGTTGGCGCAGTGTGTTCGTGGCAGTCGTTGATCCTTTTGTGCGCGGCGATCCCGGCTAAAAGGCGGTCCGGAGTCCGGCGCGCGGCCTTGGACCTCCCGCCGGCTTCATGGAACTTGGCGAGTCCTCTGCGGAAGGGGCCGCGCGAGAGGTGTGGGAGGAGGCGCAGGCCCGGGTGCTCGTCGGAAGTCTGCTTGGCGTCTACGAAATCCCGCATATCAACCAAGTGAACATCATCTATCACGCGCCCATGCTCGGTCCGGAATGTGCCCCGGGAGCGGAGAGCGAGGCGGTTGCGCTCTTCGCCTGGGATGACATTCCCTGGGAGCACCTTGCGTTTCCATCGGTGCGCTGGTCGCTGGAACGATTCCGCGCCGGCGAGGGGCCGGATGTTTTCGCCGCGGCGCAGCCGTCGGCGGTGCGCAGCGCCGCCGGTTAACCATCCATTAACCGGTGCTATGGCAGGCTTTCGCCATGATCGACCAGACCAACAGCGCGCGATCTCCAGTTGCCGCACCCGCACGCGGCCGGGATGGCTACGCAGCGGCTCGCGCCGTCGAAGTTCGCGCGCAATCGACACGGTACGACCACGAAGGTGACGCGCGCAGAGCCCTCGACCGGCTCTCGCAGCGCCTTGCGGCGAACCAGCCGCTGCGCCGCGATGTCCCGCCCGGATACCACTTGGATATCCAGGTTTGAAGGTGCCGTCCTCATCAAGAGGCAGGCAGAAGCGGCGCGCCATCCCCTTCCTCAAGTGCGAAGACAGTCACCGGTTTCGAGCGGCCGCGCACCTGCACCTCGCCCATCTGCCGGCAATTGAAGCCGCCGCCTGCCGCCGAGATGGTCTGCTCGCTGGCCAACACCCAAGTGCCGAATGACTTGTTCAGTTGCTCAAGTCGCGCAGCGATGTTCACCTCGTCGCCGTAGACCGTGAATAGCAGCCGCTCACGAGTGCCGACGGCACCGGCGACCAGCCAGCCGGTGTTGACGCCGCAGCGGGTGCGCAGAAGCAGTCCTTCGTCGAAACGCCGCTCCGCTACCACCCGCTGGATGCCAAGCGCACAGCGCAGCGCGCTCGCCGCGTGCTGCGGATCGGGGTTGGCGGTGTTGAAGCCGATGAGCATCGCATCCCCTGATATGCGATGATCGTTCCGCCATGCACCTCGACCACCTCGGCGATCGCCGCGAAGTAAGCGTTGAGCGTGTGCATCAGCCGCTCCGGGCTCATCTTCTCGGCGATGGTCGAAAAGCCCTGGATATCGCAGAACAGAATGGTTGCCTTGATCACCCGACCGTCACCGGGCTCGACAGCCCGTTCTGCGGTGGCCACGTGGCTTGCGACCTCGGGGGCGACGAAGCGGGTAAGTTCGCGGGCGACGGTGGCGTCGGCGACTGATTGCGTCAACAGCCGGCGCGCTCGCATGATCACCACCGCCAGCACGGCGGTGACGAGAAGAATGCACAGTATTTTATCGACCTCGGCGCCGATCAGGATGCGATTTGAAGTCATGTATTCGACGAAGTCATGGGTAACGAGCGAACTCAGCGATGGTTCGGCGAGGGCGTAAAGGACCATTGCTGCCCACCCGAGCGCCGCGCTGACGCCGGCGATAACGACGTAGATCGGATCAAAGCGCAAAGCGCGCAGCGCGATGAGCAGGAAAACGTACAGCAGCGTCGGCGCCTTCAGATAGAAGGCAGCCGGCTGCGAGTACTGAATATGGAACGACCAGATGAGGAGCAATAGCAAGGCGATGTCGATGACGACCGACCCGGCGAGGAACCAGGCGGGGACGATTCGCAGGTGGGCGAGCACGACACGGAAGAGCGTGAAGGCCAAAAGGACTGAAACCACCAGAGGAACGGGGCGGACCGCCAACCCCGGTACCAACTTGAACGCCATCGCATCCGAGGGTGTGGGAGCGATCAAGTAGAGAAGCAGGAAAAACAGAAAAAGAGCGAACTGCGTCCAGCCGATCAGGATCTCCGCCTGCGCTTGTTGCCGGAGGATCGCTGTGCGGATGCGCGTCGGGATCTGCCGCTCGGCCGGCCGGCCCAAAATGAAGGTGGCGAAACTGCTCCACATGCCCGATATGCCCGGTTGCCGAACGCGGCGATGCCGATGGTCGCTCGAAAGCCGCCATCCGACGCCAGTGCCGCAGGCTGCACGTATTGGAGAGTGAGAGAAAGGAGAATCGCGGCTGGTTTCAGGCGTCCAGCCCGAGCAGCGAGCGCGCATAGGAGCGCGCATCAAAGGCGCGCATGTCGTCCATCCCTTCGCCGACGCCGATGGCGTAGACGGGCAGTTTGAAGCGTTCGGCCAGCGCCACCACCACCCCGCCCTTGGCCGAGCCGTCAAGCTTCGTGATCGCAAGACCCGTCACGTCGACCATGTTGCGGAACACTTCGACCTGATTGTGCGCGTTCTGGCCGACGCCGGCATCCAGCACCAGCAGGCAGTCGTGCGGCGCGCGTTCATCCAGCTTCTTCAGCACCCGGCAGATCTTCTCGAGCTCCGACATCAGGTGGGCCTTGTTCTGCAGGCGTCCGGCGGTGTCGATCAGCAGCACGTGCGCTTTCGCCGCCTTCGCCTGCTCGAAGGCCTCGAAGGCGAGGCTGGCGGCGTCGGCGCCCTGCGGCCGAGCGATGACCGGGCAACCGGTGCGCTCGCCCCAGATTTGCAGCTGTTCGATGGCGGCGGCGCGGAAGGTGTCGCCCGCCGCCAGCATCACCTGGAACCCGACGCTGCGGAACAGATGTGCCAGTTTGGCGATCGTCGTCGTCTTACCGCTGCCGTTGACGCCGCAGACGAGAATGACGTGCGGTCGGTAGGCGTCGTTGATGGTGATGGTCTGCGCCACCGGCGCCAGCACCTTCGCCACCTCGTCGGCCAGCGCCACGCGTACCTCGTCTGCCGAAACTTCGTCGCCGAAACGGGCATCCGACAGCGCCTTGGTTAACCGAGCCGACGTCTCGATCCCGAGGTCGCCGGTGATCAACAGGTCCTCGAGTTCCTCCAGCGCTGCGTCGTCCAGCTTGCGCTTGACGAAGAGGTCGCCGATGCCGCCAGCCAGCTTCGCCGAGGAGCGGCCGAGGCCGCGCCGCAGCCGCCCCAACCAGCCGGCCTTCTCCGTCGTCTCCTGAGCCGCCAGTTTGGCCCGTACTTCCTGGGATCGACGGGCGATCCATTCCGCCTGAACCGCGTCCCGGGCCACCACCGGCGCGGGGTCGGGGCCTGGTAGCTTTGACGGCGGGATCACCGGCGGCACCACATCGGGGCCGATCGGCCGGGGAATCTCCGGTTGGAACGGCGGCGGTGGGGGCATCTCAGGCCCGGGCGTTGCCGGGGGCGGGATTACGCCAGGTGATGGCGCCCCGGGGTATTCCGGCTCCGGCGCAGTGGGCGGCGGCAGCTCTGGCTCGGGTCCGGGCGGGACCGGCATCTCCGGGCCCGGCGTGTCCGGTGGCGGGATGAGGTCGGGACCGGGCGTTGGAATCGCCGGTTCGCGTGGCGGCTCCGGCACGTCGCTCGGCAGTGGCGGAAGATCGGGCGGCAAGTCGGGCAGCGGGTCGGGCACAGTCTGTGCCTCGGGGAGCATGGCGATCGTTGTTTGTGGCGGGTCGCCGTCCCGCCGGTCGTCGCGGCCGAGAGCCCGGCGCAACCAGCCCCGCTTCTCGGTCTGCCTGAGTGGATTGTCGTTCACGGTGTCGTCTCCGCATATAGCCGCTCGGTATCGGCGGCACGAATGCGAACCCGCAGCAGAGACCCCGGTTCCGCGTCGTCGCTGACGGCAACTGGCGCATAGCGGGGACAGCGGGCGACGCCTGGGGTTTCAACCAGTACGTCGGTCGTCTCGCCGACCCGCCCGGCAAGAAAGCGGCTACGGGCGGCGTCACCGGCAACGCGCAGCCGGGCGGCGCGCTCACGCCGCAGCGGGCCTGGAACCTGCGGCATCCGCGCTGCCGGTGTGCCAGCACGTGCGGAGAAGGGAAAAACGTGCAGCCAGGTCAGGCCCAGTGCTTCTACGGAATCGAGCGTCACCTCGAACATCGCCTCGCTCTCGGTGGGAAATCCGGCGATCAGGTCGGCGCCGAGAACGACATCGGGGCGCACCGCGCGTGCCCGGGTGGCAACGTCGAAAGCGCGGGCCCGGTCATGCCGGCGCTTCATCCGCTTCAGCACCAGATCGTCCATCGCCTGCAGGCTAAGGTGCAGGTGCGGCATCAACCGCGGCTCGTCCGCCAGTACCGAGAAGAGATCGTTGTCGACAGCCGCCGGGTCGAGGCTGGACAATCGCAGCCGCGCCAGCTCCGGGACCTCTGCGAGCACCGCGCGAGCAAGGCTGCCGAAGGTTGGGCTTCCCGAGAGGTCGCTTCCCCAGGAGCAGATGTCGACACCAGTCAGCACGATCTCGCGAAAACCCGCCGCAACCAGCCGGCGCACCCGCTCCACGACGAGCGGCCGGGAGATACTGCGGGCCGGGCCGCGAGCGAACGGGATGATGCAGAAGGTGCAGCGGTGATCGCAGCCCTGCTGTACCTCGACGAAGGCGCGGGCGCGGCCTTCGAAGCCGTCGAGCAGGTGCGCCGCGGTGTCCCGCACGGTCATGATGTCGGCGACCGCGAGCGGCTGGCCGCCGTCTGCCAGGGTTGCGCGGTCAAGCTTCTCGATGTTGCCGAGCACCCGGTCAACCTCCGGCATTGCGGCAAAGCTCTCGGGTGCGAGCTGGGCGGCGCAGCCGGTGACGATGATCCGCCGCTCGGGATGGCGCCGGCGCAGCTTGCGGATCGTCTGCCGCGCCTGGCGTACCGCCTCGCCGGTCACCGCGCAGGTGTTGACGATCACCGCGTCGGTCCCGGCCGCCGCCGCCTCGTGGCGGATTACCTCCGACTCAAAGGCGTTCAGCCGGCAACCGAGGGTGACAACCAAGGGCTCAGCCATCGCTATGCCGCTCAGCCGACAAGTGACGGATCGAGGATTCCGGTGAAGGCGGTGGCGACCGGCCCGGTCATCAGCACGTGGTCATCACGCAGCCATTCGATTCGCAGGCTCCCCCCGTCCAAATCGACCGCGACTGTCCGTTCGGTCAGCCCGCGCTTTGCCGCGGCGACGGCTGCCGCGCAGGCGCCGGTGCCGCAGGCCCGCGTCAACCCGACTCCGCGCTCCCAGACGCGCAAGCGCAGCCGGTCGTGGCCGAGGATCTGCGCCGCGCCGACGTTGGTACGCTCCGGAAACATCGGATGCCGTTCGATCAGCGGCCCAAAATGCTCCAGCGCCAGGTGCTCGACGTCGTCGACGAAGAACACGGCGTGCGGATTACCGACGTTCACCGCCATCCCATCGCGCAGCGGGCCCGCTTCCACCGGCAGGTGCAGGGTATCGACGGCCTCGGCCAGGGGAATATCGCGCCAGTCGAAAGCGACGCGGCCCATGTCCACGCCGATTGAACCATCCTCCCGGGCTTCGGCGTCGAGCAGGCCGGCCGCGGTTTCGATGATCGCGTGCGTGCGGCCTTTCTCGCGCATCAGCAATGCCGCAACGCAGCGTGTGGCGTTGCCGCAGGCGCCGACTTCGCCGCCATCCGCGTTGCGGATGCGCATGAAGGCATCGGCCAGCGTGTTCTTCGGCGGCTCGACCACGATCAACTGATCGCAGCCGACACCGGTGCGGCGATCGGCGAGCGCCCGCACCCGCGCCGCGTCTGGCGCAAACGTGGACGCGCGCGCATCGACGACGACGAAGTCGTTGCCCAGCCCATGCATCTTGACGAACGAAAGTCCTGCCATGTCGCCATTGATATGACCCGCGGCGGTCCGGTGTCCACTGCGTAGGCGCGACGGACACAAGGATCACGTCCGCTGGCAGCAAGGTGACTCGAGGAGGTGGCCTCTCGCAACTGGTTCGCATAAAAAGGGATAATCAAATTGCAGCAGGCGGGAGGAAGACCAGAAATGCGCTACGTCCTGGACGGCATTGGACTCGACACCGCTGACGACGACTGGTGGGTCGCACCCTCGGCGGTAGTGATTGGCAAGGTCCGGCTCGAAAAGAATGCCAGCGTCTGGTGGAACGCAGTGCTTCGAGGCGACAACGAATTGATCACCGTCGGGGAGAACTCGAACGTTCAGGACGGCTGCGTGCTGCACACCGATCCGGGCTTCCCTGACCATCGGCCGCAACGTCACCATCGGCCATCTGGTGATGCTGCACGGCTGCACCATCGGCGACGGCAGCCTGATCGGCATCGGCAGCGTTATCCTTAACGGCACGACGATCGGCCGCAACTGCCTGATCGCGGCGAAGACAATGCTGGGCGAAGGCAAGCAGATTCCCGACAACTCCATGGTGATGGGGTCGCCGGGAAAGGTCGTGCGCGAGCTCACCACCGATCAGATCACCCGCATGCAGACCGGCGCTCCCAAATACGTGGAAAACTGGCGGCGTTACCGCGCCGGGCTGAGCGGCGGCGAATGAGCGCCGGTTCGTCCGGCCGATTGGGAGAGGCCGGCACGCCGGTGGAAGCAAGGTACGTAATAACCCCTAGTAGAAAATCTGCCCATTTGATTGGTTATTATCAGCAGTCTGGCATATACTTCTCTGGTGGCACGCGCGTACCGTACAACGGGCGGACGGCGCTGACGGAGAACGAAGATGGTTTCAGCCGGGCACATCACGACCGGCAACAGCCGACCGCCGGATATTCAGCACGAGCAATTGATCGGCCTGATTGACGAGCTTCGGCTGATGATCCTCAGCCGCGACGACCGCGACTTGATCGAGGAAACATTCGACGAACTGGACGAGGTGGCTGAAAGCGAGTTTGCCCGCGAGGAAACGGTTATGCGGGCGACGGATATTCAGGATCGACTCGACCACGAGCGCCGCCACGCCGAACTGACCCGCAACCTGCAATCGTTGCGGCGGCGTTTCACCGCCGACCCCGACCTGCCGCGGCGCGACGAACTCTACGACTTCCTCTCCGACCTGCTCGTCCACACCCTCTGCGAAGACTGACACGCCAGGGGCGGATCCACCGTCGCGATGCCGGCAGCGTGAATGGCATCGGCAATAATTGAGTCGAGCTATCCGCCGTCTCTGAACGGCAGCCCCACCTGATACCCCCCGCATCGCCCGCGAAAGCGCTGGCTCCCAGCAAGCACCACCCGACAACCGAGGTGCGGAAATCCGCCCGGCGTTCATCAGGGTGTCATCGAAGGGCGTTAGTGTCCGCCGCGTCTTTGTGGAGCGGGACTATCCGGGCACGGTGATTGGGGCCGCTTCGAACAACCACGAAAGGGAGTTTGATGAGCAGCGAGCTGCACCCTGACGGCAAGCTCAACCCGAGCCAGGTCGTCAGCAACGATTCAGATAATGATTCCATCATCGATTTGATCGAGCAGCGCGGCCTCAGCCGGCGCAGCTTCCTGAAAACATCGCTCGGTGCGACCTCTCTGGCCGTGCTTGGAACCGGCATGCTGGGCGGTCTCACCAGCCATGCCGGCGCCGCTCCCGCGCCGACAGGCGGCATCGGCTTCACCTCCGTCCCCGCGAATCTGTACCTGAACGCCGCTGTCGACGACGCGGTGACCGTGCCGCAGGGCTACACCGCCAGGGTGCTCGTGGCCTGGGGTGATTCACTGACCATGCAGCCGAACTGGGACCCGTCCGGGGCCATGGACGAGGCGACCCAGCTGCATTGTTACGGGGCGCACACCGACGGCATGCATTTCTTCCCGCAGGCTGGCACCGCCGGCAATAGCGGGGGCCTGCTGGTGACCAACAGCGAGTACTGCGACCCGGGCCTCGTCAACAGCACGACCAGCTATGCGACCGCCGCGATTACCATCGACATGGTCCGCGCCCAGCAGGCGGCGCATGGCGTGAACGTAGCGAAAGTATTCAAGAACTCCTACGGCAACTGGCAGGTCAATCGCCGCTCGCCGTTCAACCGCCGGATCACCGGCAACACGCCGTGTTCGATCAGCGGTCCCGCCGCGGGCCATCCGCTGCTGCAGACCGAAGCCGACCCGACTGGAACGCGGGTGCTGGGGACGCTGAACAACTGCTCTCACGGCTATACCCCTTGGGGCACCTATTTGACCTGCGAGGAGAACTGGAACGGCTACTTTTCTAATGAGACGACCGGCACCATCCCCGTGGAGCAGGCACGCTACGGCGTAGGCAAGGGCGGCTTCGGCTACCGTTGGCACGAGGTCGACGAGCGTTTTCGCGCCGATCTGCATCCGAACGAGCCGAACCGCTTCGGCTGGGTGGTGGAGATCGACCCCAAGCGGCCGAACAGCACCCCGGTCAAGCGCACCGCCATGGGCCGGGTGAAGCACGAAGGCGCACAGCTCGTTGTCGACGCGAACGACAACGTCGCCTTCTACATGGGCGACGACGAGCGCAACGAGTACATCTACAAGTTCGTCTGCGCGCGGAGGCTCGACCGCACGAACGCGGCTGCCAACCGGACAATGCTGGACAGCGGCACGCTGTACGTCGCCAAGTTCGACGCCAGTGGCTCCGGCCGGTGGTTGCCTCTGATCTGGGGCCAGAACGGGCTGACGCCGGCGAACGGCTTCGCCGATCAGGGCGAGGTGCTGATCAAGACCCGCCAGGCCGCCGACCGGCTTGGCGCAACGATGATGGATCGTCCGGAATGGGGTGCGGCGCACCCGGTCACCGGCGAAATTTATATGACCCTGACCAACAACAGCCGCCGCGGCAACACGCCCTCTTCCAGCAACGCCGTGGATGGCTCCAGCAGCGCCGCCAGCGCCAACCCGGTAGTGGACGCAGCCAACCCGCGTCCCGACAACGACTTTGGCCACATCATCCGCTGGCGCGACGACGGAAGCGACGTTACCGCGACCACCTTTCAGTGGAGATCTTCGTAAAGTGCGGCGACAAGGCGACGACCAAAACGCTGGGCGGAACCTATATCGCGACCGGCCACGACGGTTATGTCGGCAACATCAACGGTGACGACTTCGGCGCACCGGACGGCCTGTGGTTCGACAAAGATGGCCGCCTGTGGATCGAGACTGATCAGGTGGGCAACGCCACCGGCGACTGGGTGAACATCGGCGGCAACATGATGCTGTGCGCCGACCCGTCCACCGGCCAGACCCGCCGGTTCCTCACCAGTCCCAAGAACTGCGAGGTGACCGGCGTCGTCGGCACGCCCGACGGCAAGACCCTGTTTGTTGGCATCCAGCACCCGGGCGAAGACTGGCAGTTGAACCCGATCGTCAGCTTCACCGGCAACTCCACCTGGCCGGACAGTGGCATTAACGGCCGCACCACCCAACAGCGGGCGGAGCACCGTCTACAAACCCCGTTCGGCTGTCGTGGTGATCACCAAGAAAGACGGCGGCGTGATCGGGACCTGATCCACCGACTGCTCATGGGTTAGCGGGGAGACGGCGCCTGTCGTTTCCCCGTTTCGCTTTCGAGCGGGCTCCCGCTGCCGGAAATCCGCAGAAGTTCGGCAGGGGAGGACGCACGCCAATCTTCTTTTTCGACGAGCAGACCCCGGCACAGTGCCTATCTTCCGATAACACTCGCGCGAGGAACACCGATGCCGAACACGCTCGTCCAACCCTATCTCTTCTTCGGCGGCCGCTGCGAAGAGGCGCTCGCTTTCTATCGCACCGCTCTTGGCGCCGAAGTGAACATGCTGATGTTGCACAAGGACAGCCCCGAACCGCCGCCGCCCGGCATGCTGCAGCCGGGCTTTGAGAACAAGGTGATGCACGCCGAATTTCGCATCGCCGGCAGCACGCTGATGGCCTCCGACGGCTGCGGGGGAGACGTCAGCTTCAGCGGCTTCTCGCTGTCGCTTTCGGTGCCGACGGAAGCCGAGGCTGACCGGCTATTCGCCGCGCTGGCCGACGGTGGTCAGGTGCAGATGCCGCTGGGAAAAACGTTCTGGTCGCCTCGCTTCGGCATGCTCACCGACCGCTTCGGCATCAGCTGGATGGTCAACGTGGAGGCTGAAGCACCGCGATAAGCGCGCGCTGCCAGCCGTCCCAATTCCGAGACCGCGCGACGCTGCATCAGCAGGTTGCTGACGTCCGTGTAGTTCCGGTACAGCCGGAGACCGTTAACGACGTTGGCGATCAGGGCTGGGATCCTTCAGTCCTGGCTATCGACCGTTAGTCAGCGGGTGACCCAGCCGCCGCAGAGCGGGAAGATCTGGCCGACGAAATGGTCGGCGGCGTCGCTCGCCAGGAAGGCGGGCGAATTCGGCGTCCTCGCGCGCCGAGACCAGGCGGCCGAGCGGCACCTCGCGCTTCAGCCGTTCGCAGAAACGCGGATCGGCTTGCACCTGGGGCGGAAAGTAGGTGGGATTGTCGACGAAGTTCTGGGCGATGGCGTTGACCTGCACGTTGTGCAAGGCGACCTCGACGCCGACAGCCTGGATATAAGCAAGCTGAGCACCGCGCGCGGCACTGTAAGTGGAGGCGCGGCGCATGCCCCGCAGTGCCGACGCGCTGCCCATCAGCAGGATTTTGCCGGAGCGGCGCGCGATCATCTGCGGCAGGACAGCGCGGACCAGCCGCGGCAGCGGATCGACCAATGCGGCGAAGGTCTCCCGCCATTCGGCATCGGTGGCGTCTACGGCAGGCGTGTTCGGTGCCGGCAGGGCCAGGTTGGCGACGAGAACGTCGACCGTACCGGCCCCAGCGCCGACGGCGGCGGCAAGACCGACGTCAGCGCGTGCCCTCGGTTCGGCGATGACGTCGGCGCCGTGCAGGGTGAAGACCTCACACAGCACCGGGCCCATGAAGGCATCCGCCTGAGTGGCAAGAACGCGCTTGCCGGCCAGGCGTGGAAATCCATAGTCGCGGAACGCGGCAGCGCTGGTTGCCTCATTCCGCGCCATCGAACTAATGCCCGCCCGGTTTCATGAACTCGGCGAAGAAGTCGTTACCCTTGTCGTCGACGACGATGAAGGCGGAGAAGTCTTCCACCTCGATCTTCCAGATCGCCTCCATGCCGAGTTCGGGATACTCGATGCACGTCGACCTTGCGGATGCAGTCCTGCGCCAGGCGCGCCGCCGGGCCGCCGATCGAGCCCAGGTAGAAGCCGCCGTGCTTCTTGCAGGCCTCGGTCACGGCCTTGGAGCGGTTGCCCTTGGCCAGCATGATCAGGCTGCCGCCGGCCGCCTGGAACGCGTCGACGTAGGCGTCCATGCGGCCGGCCGTCGTGGGTCCGAACGATCCTGAGGCGTAACCCTCTGGCGTCTTCGCCGGACCGGCGTAGTAGACGGCGAGGTCCTTGAAGTACTGCGGCAGCCCTTGGCCCGAATCGAGCCGTTCCTTCCGCCTGGCGTGCGCGATGTCGCGGGCGACGATCAGCGGACCGGTCAGCGACACCCGCGTCTTGATCGGATACTGCGACAGGGTAGCGCGGATTTCCGCCATCGGCCGGTTGAGATCGAT
This sequence comes from Rhodospirillales bacterium, assembly GCA_016712375.1. Classification (GTDB taxonomy): domain Bacteria; phylum Pseudomonadota; class Alphaproteobacteria; order Rhodospirillales; family Defluviicoccaceae; genus Defluviicoccus. Next base: position 45,768 of record JADJRE010000004.1, on the reverse strand, counting down.
CTTCACCACCTCGCCGGACAGCGCCTGCTCGCTCGGCTCTGGCAGATATTGGCCCGGGTTGCGCTCCAGCTGCTCGAGGAACACGCCGTCCTTGGTGATCTTCGCCAGGATCTGCCGGTCCGCGGAGCACGAGACGCCGATGCCGACCGGGCAGGAGGCGCCATGGCGGGGCAGGCGGATGACGCGGACGTCATGGCAGAAGTACTTGCCGCCGAACTGCGCGCCGATGCCCATCTGCTGGGTCATCCGAGCACCTCGGCTTCCGTCTCGATGTCGCGGAAGGCCTGGCCGAACTCGTTGCCGGCGGTCGGCAGGTTATCGAGGTAGCGGGCGGAGGCGAGCTTCACCGTCTTCAGCGTCATCTCCGCCGAGGTGCCGCCGATGACGATGGCGAGATGGTAGGGCGGGCAGGCGGCGGTGCCGAGCGTGCGGATCTTCTCGTCGAGGAACTGCGCCAGACGCTTCGGATTTAGGAGCGCCTTGGTCTCCTGGTACAGGTAGCTCTTGTTCGCGGAGCCACCGCCCTTCGCCATGAACATGAATTTGTAGACGTTGCCCTTGGTGGCGTAGAGGTCGATCTGTGCCGGCAGGTTGGTGCCGGTGTTGACCTCTTCGTACATGTCGAGCGCTGCGGTCTGGCTGTAGCGCAGGTTGGTCTCGCTATACGCCTTGAGGATGCCCTGACTGAGCGCTGCCTCGTCATCGCCGGACGTCCAGACGTTCTCGCCCTTCTTGCCCATGATGATCGCGGTGCCGGTGTCCTGGCACATCGGCAGAATGCCGGCCGAGGCGATGTTGGCGTTCTTCAGCAGCTCGAAGGCAACGAACCGGTCGTTCGCCGAGGCTTCCGGATCGTCGATGATCTTGCGCAGCTGCGCCAAATGGCCGGGGCGCAGCAGGTGCTGGCAGTCGCGCATTGCCTCGTCGGCGAGCAGCGTCAGCGCGCGGGCATCGATCTGCAAGATCTCGCGGCCGTCTACCTGACGCGCCTCCACGTAGTCGGTGGTCAGCAGCCGGTAGGGGGTGGCGTCCGCCCCCAGCGGAAAAATCTCGTGGTGGACGTAGTTGCTGCTCATCGCCGCGACCCCTCTTCCGTCAGGATTCGCGGCTGTATGTGCTACTTTTTGCGGAACGAGTCGAGGGCGATCACCTGTCCGCCGGCCTCGCCCGTAGCGGGCTCCTCCGTTCCCTGGGCGGCATAGCCTTCTGTATCGGGGGAGAACCCTTCCGACAGCTCCGCCGAAAGTGTCTTCAGTTGCAAACCGAAGTTCACCGAGGGGTCGCCAAAGGCACTGATGGCGTCGAAGGGAATGACGATGCGGGAGGGCCGTCCGTGAAACTTCAACGTCACGCCAACGCAGTCTTCCTCGACCGTAAGGTCCCAGAACTGGTGTTGCAGGACGATCGTCATCTCGTCTGCATACTTCGCACGCAGCTCCGGTGCCAGCTCGACGCCCTCAGCGCCGGTGGCAAAGGTCAGGTACAAGTGATGGCCACCCGACAGCCCGTGTTCGGCGGTATGCCGCAATGCCCGGCGGATCACGCCACGCAACGCTTCTTCCAGCCAGGTGTCGTAGGGCAGTTCCGAGTCCGTCATGATGAGCATCGACCGAAGTTGTGTCGGGATACGGCGCCGGAAGCGGTCAAGTGAGGGGCTTCTGTTGCCAGGTGCCCCCCGAACCCCGCTCATGCCTTATGCGGCGAGAGCATATGCCTCATTGTCGTTGGCATATAAGGATCGGCCCGATAACGGCGGTACCATGCCGGGCGAAGACCACACCTTTACCACGCACGTCGATCCTGGTTCGCCCCCGTAGAGCGGATCGGCCGCGAGGGTAGGCCGACCCGATGAACTGGTGGAGGCGCCGGGTACTGCCCCCGGGTCCGCTACGCTTATTTCGCATGACGTTTATCGCCATAGTCGATTTCTCGACATGACTAATATAGTCCTTCGCCCCCTCCTTGCGCAAGCGAACGCGTTGCGTCGTACTTGGAAGCGGTTAGAGTGCGACAAACATCCCGTGAACCCCTGTCGCCAATGCCTTTGAACTCTGAGCAGCAGGCTGAGATCGATGAGCAGCGCGCCGCCAGCGCGGAAACGCGGCGCGCCACCGTGCCGGCGATCGAGGAGATTCTCTATCAGGCGCTGCCGGTGCTCGACCACGGCTTTGTGCGCGTCGTTGACTACATGGGCGACGATGCGGCGATCGTACAGGCGGCGCGGGTCTCCTATGGCCGCGGCACCAGGCGGGTGCAGGACGACGCCGGCCTGATCGACTATCTGATGCGCCACCGCCACTCGACGCCATTCGAGATGTGCGAGATCAAGTATCACGTGAAGTTGCCAATCTTCGTCGCCCGGCAGTGGATCAGGCATCGCACAGCGAACGTCAACGAGTACTCAGCCCGCTACTCGGTTCTCGATCGCGAGTACTACTTGCCGGCGCCGGAGCACCTGGCAGCACAGTCGGCGAGCAATCGGCAGGGAAGGGGAGAAGCGCTGTCGGCGGAACACGCGCAGTATGTGCTTCAGCTGCTGCGCGATGACGCCGAGCGCTGCTACGCGCATTACGAAGAAATGCTGGACCCTGACGGCGTCGGCCTGGCGCGCGAACTGGCGCGGATCGACCTGACGCTCGCCACCTACACCCAGTGGTATTGGAAGATCGATCTGCACAATCTCTTTCACTTCCTGTCGCTGCGCGCCGACGCGCACGCGCAGTTCGAGATTCGTGCCTACGCGGAGCCAATGCTGGAAACGGTGCGCCGCTGGGTGCCGCTGGCGTACGCCGCGTTTACCAAGAACCGGCTTGGCGCGGTGACCCTGTCGGCGCCGGCGCTGGCGGTGGTGAAGCGGATGCTGGCAGGCGACAGCGTCGCCCAGCTGGACAGCGGCCTTTCTCCACGCGAGTGGCGCGAACTGATGGCGGCGATCGGCCGCTCCGGCTGACGCCAACGGCCAAGTCGATCAAGCGGCGCGGACGCGGCCGACAAAATCCTCCACCTCCGTTTGCAGGCAACGGGTGCCATCGCGCAGCGAATCCGCCGCGGTTCCCACTTCTGTCGCCGCGCGGCCCGTGGCGTCCGTGGCCTCGCTGACCTCGACGATATTGGCGGAGACGCAACTGGTGTCGCCAGCCGCCTCTCCTGCGCTGCGGACGATTTCGCGGGTAGCCGCACTCTGCTCCTCGACCGCAGCGGCGATGGCGGTCGCCGTTTCACGCATGTCCTCAACGGTACCGGTGATGCGATCGATGGCAGCGACGGTTCGATTGGTTGCCCGTTGTACGGACGCGATCTGACCGGCAATGTCGTCGGTCGCTCGCGCCGTGCGGTTCGCCAGGGTCTTTACCTCCGATGCCACAACAGCGAAGCCTTTTCCGGACTCGCCGGCACGTGCCGCCTCTATGGTAGCGTTCAACGCCAGCAGATTGGTCTGATCGGCAACGTCCCGGATCAGGCGAACCACTTCGCTGATGGTTTCGGCGGCAGCCACCAGTTCGGCTACAGTGCCTCGGGTCGCCTGTGCTTCAACGGCCGCTGTGTCCGCGACCCGAGAAGCTTGGCCAACCTGCCGGCCAATCTCTGCAATCGAAGCCGACAGTTGCTCGGCGGCCGCGGCGACCGTCTCGACATGTGACGACGCCTCGTGAGCAGCGTCGGAGACGGTAGAAGACCGCCGGGTGGTCTCGTCGACGTGCCGGGCCAACGTTTGCGAGAGTTCCTGCATTGCCTCCGAACGTTGCGCAAACTCTCCCACCCGGCGGCCGACGCTCTCCCGGAAACTCTGCCAGCCGATCCAGCAATCGGTGTTTATCCGCCGCTACGCGTTCTTCAGCGGCGCGCTGCTCGGCGGTGAGCCGGTGCCGTTCGTTGGCGTTCTCGCGAAACACATCGACGGCGGCGGCCATCCGGCCGATCTCATCCCGACGGCCAAGCCCCGGAACCATGACGTCTGTCTCGTCCCGGGCCAGCCGCTGCATGACGTTGGTCATCTGGCCGATAGGCTTCAAAAGCCGGCGGCTGACGATCCAAAGGCCAACTGCGCCCAGGAGAACGACCAGCGACGCCAGCAGTGTGATGTCGCGCGTCACCCGGTTGGCAACCCCCACCGCATCGGCCAACTTGACACCGACGAAAACGATGCCGACGAGCTCGCCTCCCGGTGTCTTGATGGGATCGTACGCCGTGAGGTAGCCCTCCCCCAGGATTTCGCCTTCGCCGCGATAGCTTTGCCCATCGCGGAAGATCGCATCGTATGCCGGGCCGCGCGCCAGCGATGTGCCGATGGCTCGACTGCCATCCGGGTTGCGGATGGTCGTCGCTATGCGCTTGTCCCCGAGAAAAGGTCGCCGCGCCACCGCCGATCTTAGCGACGTCGTCGAGAATGCCGTTGGCTTCGTCGAGTGGCCGAAGCCCTGAGTAAAGACGGCCGTCATGGACGCGGAAGCCGAATTGGTGATCGTCCACGCCGCGCAACAGTGTCCAGGCGACAGCCAGATCTCTCTGCAAGCTAACCTTCGCCTGCTGCATCATCTCGCTGTGGATCACTGTCACGGCGACCGCGGCGAGGCAGCCCGCCAACAGAACGAGAATGGTCAGACTGGCGGTAACCAGCTTGCCGGCGATCGACAGTCGGCCAAACATTCCCAGCATCATCGGAACCCCTGATGCGCAACACACACGGTGGGCCCTGGACGGGCCGCGTTCTGCGGCCCGCCTGCGGCCGGGCAACGGTTCGCAGCGTAGGCTGTTTCGGTTGAGGATCGGTAAAAGAGCCGGCCGGCCCGAGGGATTAGGAGACGACGATACGCGGCGCTTTGGCAGTTCGGGCCGCGATGCTGCGCTCGATACTCGCCCACACCTTCTCGGCGATGGCGATATAGGCGCGGGCGTGTTCTCCTGTCGGATCAGACGCCACGATCGGATGACCTCCGTCCGAGGTCTCGCGAATGACGATATCGAGCGGGATCTCGCCTAGGAACTCCATGCCGAGGCGGTCGGCTTCGGCTCGGGCGCCGCCGTGGCCGAAAATCTCCGTGCGGTGTCCGCAATTTGGACAGCAGAAGTAGCTCATGTTCTCGATCAGGCCCAGCACGGGCACGTCGACTTTTCGGAACATGTTCAGCCCTTTGCGGGCGTCGATCAAAGCAATATCCTGGGGCGTCGAAACGATGACGGCTCCGGCCAGCGGTACTTTTTGCGCCATCGTCAGCTGAGTGTCACCGGTGCCGGGCGGCATATCGACGATCATGACGTCTAGCGGTCCCCAGGCGACGTCGCGCATCATCTGTTCCAAGGCCGACTGCACCATCGGCCCGCGCCAGACGATCGGCGTCTCCTCCTCGACCAGGAACGCCATCGACATCACCTTGATGCCGTACTTCTCCATCGGATCGAGCCGGCTGCCGTCGCTGGACCCGGGCTGCCCCTCGATCCCCAGCAGGCGGCGCATCGAAGGGCCGTAAATGTCGGCGTCGAGCAGACCGGTGCGCTTGCCGAGTGAAGCCAGCGCCAACGCCAGGTTGACCGCCGTTGTCGACTTGCCAACGCCACCCTTGCCCGACGCGACCGCGATGATCGCTCCTACTTCCGGCAACAGGGGGGCGCTAGCGGGTGCTGGCTGCCCGTGTCCGTGTCCGTGTGCATGTCCGTGTGCCTGGCGTTGCTGCTGAGGAGGTGGGCTTGGGCGCTCTGCGGTCAGCACGACGCTGGCAGTCAGCACGCCGGGTAGCTTATGCACCAGTGTTTCTACCTGCTTGCGCAGCGGCTCGAGGGAAGGTCCACGCTGGGGATCGACCTGCAGCGCCATCACAACGTGCCCGTTTTCGACGCGCAGCCCCTGAACCATGCCGAGGCCGACGATGTCCCGCTTCCGGTCGGGATCGACCACGCACTTCAGTGCTTCCAGGATCTGCTGCTCGCTCGGCTCGGTCATCAGGTTCTCCCGCTGCTTCCCTCGGTTGCTCAAATGCGCATGGCTCGCGTTGCGCCGTGTAGCCGGCTCGCTTATATAGCGTTCTGTCGATATATGGGTGGCCAAACAAACGGCCAAGCGGCTTGTGCACCTCCGCCTTGCCGCAGAATTGGAGAGAGCTTCCTGCATGGCTTGGAATCCGAAGGGTGGTCCGTGGGGCGGCGGTGGGGGCCCCTGGGGCGGTGGACCTGCGTCTTCGCCGCCTCCGAACATCGAGGAGATGGTTCGCCGGACGCAGGATCGTATGCGCCGCATGGTCCCAGGCGGGCTCGGCACCAGCCGCGGGATTATTCTGGTGGTGGCGGCAGTGCTTGCCATCTGGCTGGCCACGGGCTTCTATCGGGTACAGCCTGGCGAGCAGGGTGTTGAATTGATGTTCGGCCGCTTCGTCAAGACGACGACGCCCGGTCTTAACTACTGGTTCCCGGCGCCCATCGGTGAGGTTCTGACGCCCAACGTCGAACAAACCAACCAGATCACCATCGGCTTCCGCGGCGGCAGCGACGGGCCACGGGCGGCCAGCGCGCGTGACGTGCTGCAGGAAAGCCAGATGCTCACCGCCGATCAGAACATCATCGACGTGGATTTCATCGTGCAGTGGCGTATCAAGAACGCTGCCGACTATCTGTTCAACATCCGCGATCCAGAGGGAACGGTGAAAGTTGCGGCGGAAAGTGCGATCCGCGAAGTCATGGGTCAGACGCTCCTCGAAGACGCGCTGACGCTGAAGCGGCAGGAGGTCGACGACAGAACGAAGGAACTGCTGCAGCAAATTCTCGATAGCTATAATGCCGGTATCTTCATCGCCGAGGTCAAACAGTTGAAGGTCGATCCGCCAAGCGAGGTAATCGACGCTTTCAACGATGTGCAGCGCGCCCGGCAGGACCAGGAGCGTTCGGTGAACGAAGCGACCGCCTATCGCAACGACATTGTGCCGCGCGCTAAAGGTGAGGCCGAGCGGATCACACAGGGCGCCCAGGCGTATCGCGAGCAGTTGACGCGCGAGGCAGAGGGTGAGGCGAAGCGCTTCATCTCGGTGCTGGAGGCCTATCAGTCGGGCCGCGATATTACCGCACGGCGGCTTTACCTGGAGCGGATGCAGGAGACGTTGAAAAACACGCAGAACGTGATCATCGACCCGACCGGCAAAGGTGGCTCCGGCGTCGTTCCATACTTGCCCCTCCCCGAGATCCAACGGCGCCAACAGGAGGCACCGCGATGAACAAACGGGCCCTCATCGCCGCCGCCGTCATCGCCGCCGTGCTGCTGGTCGTGGTGCTGAGTTCGGCATTCACCGTTCGCCAGACCGAGCAGGCGCTGGTTCTGCAGTTCGGTAACCCGGTGCGCGTCGAGCGCGAACCCGGGCTGAAGTTCAAGATTCCTTTCGTGCAGAACGTCGAGTATTACGACAGGCGGATCCTCGATCTCGATCCGCCAGTACAGGAAGTGCTGCTCGCCGATCAGAAGCGGATCAACGTTGATTCCTTTGCGCGCTATCGCATTGTTGATCCACTGCGCTTCCGCCAGCGGGCGCAGACGGACGCCAACTTCCGGCAGATTTTCGGCAGCCGAATCAATTCCGCCGTGCGAACGGAGGTGGCGCGTGTCGGCCTCGCGGAGGTGCTATCCGAGCAGCGCGTCGGCCTGATGTCGAGGATCGCCGATCAGATGAAGGCGGATGCTCCGGAATTTGGCGTCGAGGTGGTCGATCTGCGCATTGGTCGTACCGATTTGCCCGACGCCACCAGCCAATCGGTGTTCAACCGTATGCGCTCGGCGCGCGTCGCTCAGGCGGCACAACTGCGCGCTGAAGGCGAACAGCAGAAATCGCGCATCCAGGCGGAAGCGGACCGTGAACGCACCGTCATCCTCGCCGAAGCGACACGTCAGGCGCAAATCCAGCGGGGCCTGGGCGACGCCGAGCGGACGCTGGCGCTCAATCAGGCCTACAGCCGGGATCCAGCGTTCTTCGACTTCTTTCGATCGTTGGAGGCGTACAGCGCGCTCGGCTCGGGAACGACTTTGGTGCTGACGCCCGACTCTTACTTTTTCCGCTATTTTATGGACGAACTCGGCAAGTCGCATGGTGGCAGCGGGCCTCGCTGAGGCAGGTGATGATCACAAGCCGCGCCTCGGCTTGGTTGCAGAGGGAAGCGCTCTCTTGCGGGAGCCAAGGAGGGGAAGGATGGCTCGGGTGAAAATGTTTTCGGTGCAGCCGTTGACACGCCCGGCGGGAAGATCGCAGGTGTCATTGAGCGTGTTCGCCGGCTTCTTGACGCTCGCGCTTACGCTTCCTGGCATTGCCTTTGCCCGAACCGCACCTGACCGCTTCGCCGATCTCGCGGCGCGGCTGCTGCCTGCCGTGGTCAACGTGTCGACGACGCAGGTGGTCGAAGGCAACCCCGGTATCGAGTTGCCGCAGCTGCCGCCCGGTTCGCCCTTCGAGGAGTTCTTCAAGGAATTCATGGAGCGTAACCAGCCGAAGCAGCAGCAGAAGCGGCGTGCTACCTCCTTGGGTTCCGGGTTCTTTATCGACGACAAGGGACACGTCGTTACCAACAATCACGTCATTCAGGACGCCGATGAAGTTACGGTTATTCTGCACGACGACACGCGGCTTGAAGCGAAGGTCATCGGCCGCGACGCGAAGACTGACATCGCGGTTCTGAAGGTCGAACCGCACGGCAAGCTGGCTCCGGTGAAGTTCGGCGATTCCGATACTATCCGGGTGGGCGACTGGGTTGTCGCCATCGGCAATCCGTTCGGGTTCGGCGGCACGGTGACCGCAGGCATCATTTCGGCCCGCGGGCGTGACATCAATGCAGGTCCCTACGACGACTTCCTGCAAACCGACGCCTCCATCAACCGAGGCAACTCGGGCGGGCCGATGTTCGACCTGGATGGCGAGGTCATCGGCATCAACACGGCAATCTTCTCGCCATCGGGGGGCAGCGTCGGCATTGGCTTCGCCATACCTTCGAACAGCGCGCAGGGCGTGATTCAGCAGCTGATCGATCATGGCCAGGTGCGGCGCGGCTGGCTCGGCGTTCGCATTCAGGCGGTGACCGAAGAAATCGCCGACGCGCTTGGCCTGAAGGAGGCGGCGGGGGCGTTGGTCGCCGGCGTGATACCCGGCGGCCCCGCCGAAAAGGCAAAGCTGAAGGACGGCGACGTCATCATTGAGTTCGACGGCAAGGCAATCGGCCCGATGCGCCGTCTGCCGCGGCTGGTGGCCGACACCGAAGTGGGCAAGACAGTGCCGATCAAGGTTTGGCGCGACGGTCGGGAACTGTCGATGAAGGTCGAGGTCGGCGCGCTGGAGGAGAGTGAGGAAAAGACTGCGTCGGCGACGCCCGAACCTGCGGCGCCGGCCGCCGGGGAGACGATCGCTGCGCTGGGGCTGGCTGTCACCGCAATCGATCAGCGGGCCCGGGAGCGTTTTGACCTGGAGGCGGACGCGCGGGGTCTAGTCATTACATCGGTTGATCCGAACGGGCCCGCGGGGGAGCAAGGGGTGCGCGTCGGTGACCGTGTTGTCGAGGTGGCGCAGGAACCGGTCGCCACTCCCTCGCAGCTTTTGGCCAAGATCAAGGCTGCGCAAAGTGCCGGGCGCAAGGTGATCCTGCTGCTGGTGGATGGTGAGAGCGGGATGCGCTTTGTCGCCATCAAGCTGGGCAAAAGCTGAGGCCGCGTTCAGCAGGCTCTGGCGGATTCGGAACCGTTATGATCCCCCCCTTAGTGCGGCCTTTTGCGGCTTTGCGGCCGCAGCCGGAACGGGCGGCCGACGTAGCTGCTCGTCCGTACGACGTGGTCAGCTTTGATGAAGCGAAGGCGGGCGCCGCCGGCAAACCCTGGAGCTTCCTGCACGTCTCGCGCGCGGAAATCGACCTGCCGGCCGGCACCGATGCACACGCTCCCGAGGTCTACGCACAGGCGGCCCGGGCGCTTGCCCGGATGACCGATGCCGGCATGCTGGTCCGCGAGTCGTCCCCCTGCTACTACGCCTATCGCATGTCGGCGGGCGAGCATGCGCAGATCGGCATCGCCGCTGCCGGCTCGATCTCCGCCTACGTCGAGAATCGTATCCGCCGGCATGAGCATACACGGCCGGACAAGGAACTCGACCGGACACGCCAGATCGAGGCGGTCGGCGCGCACACTGGGCCGGTGCTCACCGTTCACGCTCCCGATGCCGAATTGGCGCAACTGCTTGCCGCCGCCACCGACGCGGCGCCGATCGCCGACGCCCATACCGACGACGGCACCCGTCATCAGGTCTGGCGCATTGCCGACGCAGCGACGATCGCGGCGATTGGGCGGCGCTTTGCCGCGATGCCAGCGATCTGGATCGCCGACGGCCACCACCGCTCAGCGGCGGCGGCGCGCGTGGCGGCAGCACACGGCCGCAGCGGCGACGCACGGTTCCTGCTGGTCAGTTTCCCGACCGACGAAGTGCGGATTCTTGACTACAACCGCGTCATCCGCGACCTCAACGGGCAGGATGAGACAGCTTTTCTTGCAGCGGTGCGGGAAGGCTTCAAGGTGATCGCGGCCGATGGTGCTGTCCGGCCGGAAGCGCCGGCGGTGTTCGGCATGCGGCTGCGGTCCGGCTGGTATCGGCTGGAACTTCGTGATCCGCCTGCCGCCGACGCCTCGCCAGTGCAGAAGCTCGACGTCAGTCTGCTCAACGACCGGCTGCTGGCGCCGGTGCTCGGCATCGGCGATCCGCGCACCGATCCACGCATCGACTTTGTCGGCGGTGGACGGGGTCTCGCGGCTTTGGAGCAACGCGTCTCCAGCGGCGAATGGGCGGTGGCCTTCGCCCTGCATCCGACACAGCTCGCCGACCTGATCGCGGTCGCCGACGCGGGCCTGGTGATGCCGCCGAAATCCACTTGGTTCGAGCCGAAGCTGGCGGATGGATTGCTGTCCCTGCCGCTGTCGTCATGACCACCCGGCGGTGCCGGGACGACGGGCGCTCAATAGTAGCCCAGGTAGGTCCGCCGGGAGGGGTCCCAGTACCAGCGGTAAACCCAACCGCGCGTCCACCAGTAGTAGGTAGTTGCTCGCAGTTCAGTCAGCCGCCGGCGATACTCTTCGTTGCTCGCCCGCGCCTTTTGAACTTCCGCCAGCAGGGCCGCCGCTTCCTTGTCACCGCGGCCGGCAGCGGCCGAGAGCCAGCGCTCGGATTCCCGCAGATCGGAACCCATTTCCTCTAGACCGGTGTAGTAGAGGCGGCCGACGGCCGTCTGCGCCTGGCGGTCGCCGCGCTCCGCCGCGTCGCGCATCCACTTCAGCGCCTGATAGCTGTCCTGGCGGATACCGTCGCCGCGGTAAAATCGCAGGCCGAGGTCGTAGGCGGCGCTCGGATCGTTGCGTGCCAGCGCTTCCAGGGCGGCGATGCGTCCGTCTGGGTCGGGGTCGGGAACCGCGCTTGCGGGATCGTACGTGACCAAAGATTTGTCCTGCTCTTGGCAGGCGCTGCCCTGGCAGACGGTGACGGTTTTCTTGTCCGACGTGTCGGCGCACCCCGCGACAATAACGAGGAGCATCACCCTTAATTGCAAACGCATCGGTTCTGCGATCCCTCAGCTATGCGCATTCCCCTTCTGGACCTCCTATAACATTTCCGTTACCTTCGCATCGAGGCAATTTGATACCACATATGGGGTAATAAGCACTAGAACGGCATGCGCGATCCAATCCCACGGATGGCGCAGAAGCATCGTATCGAATCCCGATTGGTATCCTGATCAGGAGACTGGAATGTCACAGGGGGTGTTTCGCTTCTTCGGACCCGCGATCGTCTTGGTCGCTGTTGCCGGCTGCGGCGGCCACGTTTCGCAAGGTACCGATGGTACGGCGATTTCCGGCTCAGCCGGCGGCGCCAGCAGTGTCGATGCCGCTTCCAACCTGCAGCGTTGCGATCAGCCGTTCGGTACGCTCGCTGTCGATGATGGCCGCAATAATTCGTGGTGGGGGCCGTTCACCGCATCGACGAAGGTCACCAGCATCGAGCCGCTGCTGCGGCTGGCGGTGCAGCAGTCCAACTGCTTCGTGATTACCTCGATCGGCAACAGCCGCCTGGACTCCCGCATGTCCGGGATTACCGACAAGCAGCGGAACTCCGGTGAATTCCGCGCGGGCTCCCGCCAGGAGAAGGGCCAGCGCGTGGCGGCCGACTATTTCGTCGAACCGGCGATTGTCATCGACGACTCCAGCCTCGGCAAGGTCGGTGGCGCCGTCGGCAGTCTGTTGGGTTCCGCCGTCGGTGGTATCGCCGGCGGCATGGGGGCGAAGTCGTCGGTGGTGACAATGTCGCTGTTCGACATCCGCTCGCAGGTGCAGATCGCCGCTTCCGAAGGCAGCGCAACCGCGACCAACTACGGCGCTGCACTCGCGGCGTTCGGGGGCGGAGCCGGCGGCGGTCTGGGTGGCCTGTCGACGACGCCGGAGGGCAAGGCTACCGTCGCGGCGTTCCTCGACGCCTACAACGGCATGGTCGTCGCCCTCAGAAACTACACGGCGCAGGACGTGAAGGGCGGCCTCGGCCGCGGCGGCACGCTGAAGGTGAATTGATCGCCCGCCACCGCCTCTCCCGCTCGGCCTCGCCGGGTACGCCCGGCGGGTGCTGATCGTTGCCGGGCCGACCGGCAGCGGCAAGTCGGATCTTGCTCTCGAAGCGGCGGCGGCTTTCGATGGCGTTGTTATCAACGCCGACAGCGCGCAGGTATACCGCGAGCTGCGTGTCCTCACCGCCCGGCCGTCGCCGGACGACGAGGCGCGCGTACCGCACCGCCTCTACGGCGAGCTTTCCGCAACCGAGCGCTGCTCCGCCGGCCGCTGGCTGGCAATGGCCCGCGCCGCGATCGACGAAGTACGCGCCGAAGGGCGATTGCCGATCGTCGTCGGCGGCACCGGTCTTTACCTCAAGGCGTTAACCGAAGGGCTGGCGCCGGTGCCAGCAATACCGGCCGAGGTGCGGGTGGAAGCGGCGGCGCTGTGGGCTGAACTTGGAGGCGATGGTTTTCGCGCCAAACTCGCGGCTCGTGATCCAGAAGCGGCGGCGAGATGGCCGGCCTCCGACCGGCAACGGCTGCAGCGCGCCTGGGAAGTGGTGCGGGCGACCGGCCGGCCGCTCGCTGAATGGCAGCGAGCCGGAACAGCACCAATTGCGGGACAGTTTGCCACCCTGGTCCTGCTGCCGCCTCGCGAAACCTTGTATCCCGCGCTCGATGCTCGCTTCCTGCGGATGTTGGAGGCAGGGGCGCTGGAAGAGGTGCGAGAGCTGCTGGCGATGCGCCTCGATCCCTCGTTGCCGGCGATGAAGGCGGTGGGCGTCCGCGAACTGGCTGCACATATCACCGGCGAGCAGACACTGGAGACCGCGAAGGCGGCGACGCAGCAGGCGACGCGGCGCTTCGCCAAGCGGCAGATGACCTGGCTGCGCCATCAGGTCCGTGCCGACATTGTGCTCAATGAGCAATATTCGGAAAGGATCCGTCCGAAAATCTTTGCGTTTATTCGCCGGGGGCTCTTGACCGGGAGCACCTGAGCGACTAGGTTCCCATTTCATGTCGATCGACCCGGCCACGTGCCGGGCTTTTTTCGATCAACCGCGTGATCCCGTCCGGGGCTCGCCGCGGCAACCGAGCAGGAGCTTGTGATGGCGTACGAAGAAATGTCGGGTGCAAAGATCCTCATCCAGGCGCTCGTCGACCAGGGCGTCAAGGATGTATTCGGATACCCCGGCGGCGCCATTCTCCCGGTCTACGACGAGTTGCACCAGCAGAACCAGATCCGCCACATCCTGGTCCGTCAGGAAGGAGGCGCGGTGCACGCGGCGGAAGGCTACGCGCGCTCGACCGGCAAAGTGGGCGTGGTCATCGTCACCTCCGGCCCCGGCGCCACCAACGCGGTTACCGGCATCACCGACGCGCTGATGGATAGCGTGCCGCTGGTGATTTTCTGTGGGCAGGTGCCGACGCATCTGATCGGCAACGACGCTTTCCAGGAATGCGACACCACCGGCATCACCCGGCCGTGCACCAAGCACAACTATTTGGTGAAGAGCACGGCGGATCTGGCGCGGACGATCCACGAGGCGTTCTACGTCGCCCGCAGCGGTCGCCCCGGCCCGGTGCTGATCGACCTGCCGAAGGACGTGCAGCTCGCCATGGGCGCCTACATCCCGCCGCAGGACATCGTGCACAAGACCTACCAGCCGAAGACACGCGGCGATCGGGCGCTGATCGAGCAGGCGGTGGCGCTGATGGCGCAGGCGGAGCGCCCGATCCTCTATTGCGGCGGCGGCGTCGTCAACTCCGGCCCGAAAGCGTCGGAACTGCTCACCAAGCTGGTTGACGTTACCGGCTTCCCAGTGACGCTGACGCTGATGGGCCTGGGCGCGGTGCCAGCGTCACATCCGCAATTTCTCGGCATGCTGGGTATGCACGGCACGTACGAAGCCAACCTGGCGATGCACGGCTGCGACGTGATGGTCTGCATCGGCGCTCGCTTCGATGACCGGGTGACCGGCCGGCTGAACGCCTTCGCACCGAACGCGAAGAAAATCCACATCGACATCGATCCGTCGTCGATCAACAAGAACGTCCTGGTCGACATCGGCATTGTCGGCGATGTGGCCGACGTGCTGGAACAGATGCTCAACGTGTGGACATCTTCGGGCGTCAAGCCGGACCGCAAGGCGCTGGCGGCGTGGTGGAGGCAGATCGACCACTGGCGGACGCGCAACTCGCTGGCCTACCGCCAGACCGGCGACATCATCAAGCCGCAGCATGCGATCCGCCGCCTGTACGAGCTGACGAAGCACCGCGACGACGTGTTCATCACCACCGAGGTCGGCCAGCACCAGATGTGGGCGGCGCAGCACTTCGGCTTCGAGAAGCCGAACCGCTGGATGACCTCGGGCGGCCTCGGCACCATGGGCTACGGCCTGCCGGCGGCGATGGGCGTGCAGCTGGCACAACCCGGCGCGCTGGTCGTCGACATCGCAGGCGAGGCGTCGATCATGATGAACATCCAGGAGATGTCGACGATCGCCCAGTACCGGCTGCCGGTAAAGGTGTTCATCCTCAATAACCAGTACATGGGCATGGTCCGCCAGTGGCAGGAACTGCTGCACGGCAGCCGCTACTCGCAGACCTACATGGAGTCGCTGCCCGATTTCGTAAAGCTGGCGGAGGCCTTCGGCGCTGTCGGCCTGCGGGCGGAGAAGGCCGACCAGCTCGACGACGTCATCAAGGAGATGATCGCCGTCGACAAGCCGGTGATCGCCGACATCATGGTCGACAAGGCAGAGAACTGCTTCCCAATGATTCCGTCGGGAGCGGCACATAACGACATGCTGCTCGGACCCGAGGATAAGGCGGAAAAGCCGATTTCCGAGGAGGGGATGGTTCTCGTCTAGCCGCGTTCAATCGGCCCTCACCCCGGCCCTCTCCGCAGGCGGGAGAGGGAGGGGCCCGCGCAGCGGGAGGGTGAGGGTTGCCGCTACCGCCGGTGCACCCGGCCCGTCAAATCAATGAACAAGGATATGCGCCATGCCTGAGTCCGCTCGGGAGGAAAGACACACGATCGGCGTGCTGGTGGACAACGAACCGGGCGTGCTCGCCCGCGTCATCGGCCTGTTCTCCGGGCGCGGCTACAACATCGAGAGCCTGACCGTCGCCGAGACCGATCCACAGGGAAAATTGTCGCGGATCACCATCGTCACCTCCGGCACGCCGATGGTCATCGAGCAGATCAAAAACCAGCTCGGCCGACTGGTGCCGGTGCGCAAGGTGAGCGACCTGACGATCGAAGGCCCGCACGTCGAGCGCGAGATGGCGCTGGTGAAGGTGCACGGGGCGGGCGAGAAGCGGGTCGAGGCGCTGCGCATCGCCGACATCTTCCGCGCGCGCGTCGTCGATTCCACCAACGAGTCGTTCGTCTTCGAGATCATCGGCAAGACGACGAAGCTCAGCGCCTTCATCGGCCTGATGCAGCCGCTGGGGCTGGTCGACGTGGCCCGCACCGGCGTCGTCGCCATCGCGCGGGGACCGGCGGCGTTTTGAGGGGCCGGATTTAGCTAAGCCCGTGCTCCCTCCCCCGGACTCTCCCCGCTTGCGGGAGAGGGTGAGGGTTTTTTTCTCTGCGAAACGCTCCGAGCGAGACGCCAGAGAACGGGAAAGCCGGCGCCCCCCCGACAAGCTAGATTCGGAGGCACGTGGAGACAGGTAAGGTGAAGCGGGAGGAGGGCCCTCACCCTCCCGCTGTGCGGGTCACTCCCTCTCCCGCGAGCGGGCGAGGGGTTCTTAGGGCGGGTCTCCTGCCTGCGCGCGAGGGCTTTAGTGAAGGCGGGCCTCCCTCTCCCGCCCGCGGGAGAGGGTCGGGGTGAGGGAGCGGGACAAACGAGTATGACGAGAGGAAACACCATGCGGGTTTATTACGATCGGGATGCCAACCTCGGGTTGATCAAGGGCAAGAAGGTCGCCGTCATCGGCTACGGCAGCCAAGGGCACGCGCATGCGCTCAACCTGCGCGATTCCGGCGTCGCCGAGGTGCTGGTGGCACTGCGGCCGGGCTCGGCCAGCGTCAAGACGGCGGCAGGCGCCGGGCTGACCGTGGTCGGTCCATCCGAAGCGGGCGCCTGGGCGGACGTGGTGATGATCCTCACCCCGGACGAGCTGCAGGGCGCGCTCTACCGCGACCACCTCGCCGGCACGCTGCGCCAGGGTGCCGCACTCGCCTTCGCCCATGGGCTGAACATCCACTTTCGGCTGATCGAGCCGCGTCCCGATCTCGACGTGTTCATGGTGGCGCCGAAGGGTCCCGGCCACACCGTTCGCTCGGAATACCTGCGCGGCGCGGGCGTGCCCTCGCTGGTCGCGGTCGGCCAGGACGCCAGCGGCAACGCGCTGGACGTTGCGCTGTCCTATGCAGCAGCGCTGGGGGCCGGCCGTTCCGGCATTATCGAGACCACCTTCCGCGAGGAATGCGAGACCGACCTGTTCGGCGAGCAGTCGGTGCTGTGCGGCGGCCTGACGTCACTGATCCTGGCGGGCTACGAGACGCTGATCGAGGCCGGCTACGCGCCGGAGATGGCATATTTCGAGTGCCTGCACGAGGTGAAGCTGATCGTCGACCTGATCTACGAGGGCGGCATCGCCAACATGCGCTACTCGATCTCCAACACCGCCGAGTACGGCGACTACACCAGCGGCCCGCGGGTGATCGACGCCTCGGTCAAGGCGCGGATGAAGCAGGTGCTGGACGACATCCAGTCCGGCCGCTTCGCCAAGGAGTGGATGCTGGAGAACGCCGCCGGCCAGCCCAGCTTCAAGGCGCTGCGCCGCCGCGCCGCCGAACACCCGATCGAGGCGGTCGGCGAAAAGCTGCGCGGCATGATGCCGTGGATCGGCGCCAACCGCCTGGTCGACAAGAGCAAGAACTGAGCGGCGGCGGAGAAAGAGACCGACTTGGCGTTTCGACAGGAATATGTCGAGGCTCTTCGGCTAATTGCGGCAGTTTTCGATGACTACGAAGCAAGAACGGGGGTGCGGCCGATCCTCGTCGGCGGCGCAGTCGTCGAGTATTATACGGCTGGCGATATCATTTCTGGTGATTTCGACATCATCGCGGGTGATCAGCAAGTCTTCGCCGACACCATGAAGGCGCACGATTTTCGACAGGAAGACCGACCCGGTCATCTTCGCCGAGGGTTCTATCACCGGCAGCTCGATATCGGCGTCGAGCTGGTTTCCGGGGCGCTGTTCGATGGTCGCACCGACCCGGAGCGCATCGGCGTGATCATAGTAGAGGGACGTCCAAGGGTGCGTGTCCCACCGGTCGAAGACATGATCGCCGACCGGCTCGGGCAGTTCGAAGCGTCGGAACGACGCGATGATGAGATGTTAAGTCAAGCGCGAATAATGCGAGATCTTGCAGAATCGATCGATTTCGCGTATTTAGAAAGACGTGTGAAGGAGGAAGGTAGTGACCTATCGCTGCTGACCAAACGGATCAAATAAGATGCGCATCCTGCGAAGCCTGGAAGATCAAGCCAAGGTGCTCGCCGAGCGAAAGCGGTTGCTCGGCATCACCGCCGAGGAACTGGCGTCGTGCCGGAATCGAGGCGCTCGCCGTACGCCGGAAAAGCGGGCTCTGCTGGAGCGCATTGAAGCTCGCGCGAAGGCGCGTGGCTCCAAGCCAGCCTTTGTCGCGCATTACTGAAGCGACGCCTTTTTGCACGGATATTCATCAACGCGACGCCTGAGCGCCGTAAGCAGTCGGTGGACCATTTTAGGGCGACGCCCGTAATCCGCCGCATGCCTTCCTGCAGTGGCCAAAACATGCGTCGGAATACGCCCGGCCTGTTCGACCGACGCGGACTGATAACCTTACTCCAAGGTGCTCACGTACCGAGCGTTGACCTCGTCATAGAGATGAACGATCTTGCGCGCTATCGCCTCAGCTTCGGCATCTGACATAGCCATCACGCCCGGTTCGCCCGCGCTCATCGCTTCGACGATCTCGGCAAAAATCAGCTTTAACTCGTGCGGAAAATCCTCTGGCGTAAGCCGGATCAAACTGTAGCCGTAGGCGTTGAACGTGCGCTGTTGCAGAGATGCGGCGCTCTGAGCCATGCCGCACACGGCCGAGGTTAGCTTTTCTCTCGTATATCTCAGGTCCATCAAAATCCCCTGACCCGCACCGGTCCGCAATCGAGATGCCGCGACGTCCGCAACCCGCGAAGCTCGCGAGCAGCGGATCGTCGGCCGAACCGGGCCGAGGTGATCGTGCCGATTGCCGTTTGATCGCGATGCGCACTTCCAGATTCCGTTTCGACCATGCGGATCATGACCACATTTGCCGTCGCAAATGACAAGATCATTTATCTTCAAGCGTGCCTCCCGCACCGCCTGACATTTCTGGTTGAGCGATTGAATGACACCATCTTGCGAAAACCGCTGGCATTTCTGGATCGATCGTGGCGGGACGTTCACCGATGTCGTCGCCCGCGCGCCGGACGGGCGGCTTTTGACGTCCAAGCTGCTGTCGGAGGACCCGGGTCGCTACGACGACGCGGCGGTCGAGGGGATCCGCCGGGTGCTGGGGTTGGCGCCGGGTGCGCCGATCTCCGCCGATCGCATTGGCGCGGTGAAGATGGGCACCACCGTCGCCACCAACGCCCTGCTAGAGCGGAAGGGCGACCGGGTTGTGCTCGCGATCACCCGCGGCTTCGCGGATGCGCTGCGCATCGGCACCCAGAACCGGCCGAAGCTGTTCGCGCGGCGGATCGTGCTGCCGTCGATGCTGTACGAGCGGGTGATCGAGATCGACGAGCGGATCGATGCGCATGGCGCCGTTCTGACGCCGCTCGACGAAGAGGCGGCCCGCGTCGCGCTTGCTGACGCTTTCGCCGCCGGCATCCGGGCGGTGACGATCGTGCTGCTGCACGGCTATCGCCATGGCGAGCACGAGCGGCGGCTGGCGGCCATCGCCGCCGACATCGGCTTTACCCAAATCTCGGTCAGTCACCGAGTGAGCCCGCTGATGAAGCTGGTGCCGCGCGGCGACACCACCGTCGTCGACGCCTACCTGTCGCCGATCCTGCGCCGCTATGTCGACCGGATGGAGGCGGCGATGGGCGGCGCCCGGCTGATGTTCATGCAATCGAACGGCGGGCTGACCGACGCCGCGCTGTTCCAGGGCAAGGACGCGATCCTGTCGGGGCCCGCCGGTGGCGTCGTCGGCATGGCGCGCACCGCCGAAGCGGCTGGCTTCAGCAAGGTCATCGGCTTCGACATGGGCGGCACGTCGACCGACGTCTCGCACTACGACGGCAGCTTCGAGCGCGCATTCGAGACGCAGGTGGCAGGGGTTAGGATGCGCGCGCCGATGCTGCGTATCCACACTGTCGCCGCCGGCGGCGGCTCGATCCTGCGCTTCGATGGGACGCGGCTGCGCGTCGGCCCGGAATCCGCTGGCGCCGCTCCCGGTCCGGCGTGTTACCGGCGGGGTGGGCCGCTCACCGTCACCGACGCCAACGTGCTGCTCGGCCGCATCCAGCCGGCACATTTTCCCGCCGTCTTCGGCCGGGGCGGTGATCAGCCGCTCGACGCGGCGGCGGTGTCGGAGAAGTTCGCGGCGCTGGCTTCCGAGATCGCCGCCGCCACGGGGGAGACGCCCAGCCCCGAGGCGGTGGCCGAGGGTTGCCTCACGATTGCCGTCGAGAACATGGCGAACGCCATCAAGACGATTTCGGTGCAGCGCGGCTACGACGTCACCCGCTATCTGCTCAACTGCTTCGGCGGTGCCGGCGGCCAGCATGCCTGCGCCATCGCCGATACGCTCGGCATCACCCGGGTGCTGATCCATCCGCTTGCCGGCGTGCTGTCCGCCTACGGCATGGGGCTGGCCGAGATCCGGGCACTGCGCGAGCAGACGGTCGAGGCGCTGCTCGATGAGCGGGCGACGCCGGAGCTGGAACGCATCTTGGCTGACCTCGCCGACGATGCGACCGCCGAGATCATCGGCGCCAGGGCGTCGCCGCCGGCGAATCGGTGTCGTCCGCATCGCGCTGCTGCGCTACCAGGGGACCGATGCGCCGCTGCCGGTATC
This sequence comes from Rhodospirillales bacterium, assembly GCA_016712375.1. Taxonomy (GTDB): domain Bacteria; phylum Pseudomonadota; class Alphaproteobacteria; order Rhodospirillales; family Defluviicoccaceae; genus Defluviicoccus. The sequence continues at coordinate 25,166 of JADJRE010000004.1, read as the reverse complement.
GTTCGGCCCCGCGGCGAGTGGCGCAGGCGTTCGAGGACCTGCACCGGCAGCGCTTCGGCTTCGTCATGGCCGGCCGGCCGCTGATCGTCGAGGCGGTCACCGCCGAGGCCATTGGCGGCGGCGAAAGCATTCAGGCATCTTCCGCCGCGCCGTCAGAACGGCCACCACCTGCGCCGATCGAGCACGTCGCGATGTGGACGGGCGGGACGCGGCGGCCGACGCCGGTCTGGGATCGCGCGCATCTGGACTTTGGCAACTCCGTCGAGGGACCGGCGATCCTCATTGAGGCCAACGCGACCACCGTGCTTGAAGCCGGCTGGCGAGCCGAGGTGGCGCCCGACGGCGCGCTGCTGCTCGCCCGCGTCATCCCTCGGCCGGCCGCCCGGTCGGTCGGCACCCGCGCTGATCCGGTGATGCTGGAGGTGTTCAACAACCTGTTCATGTCGATCGCCGAGCAGATGGGGGCTTCGCTGCAGAACACCGCGCAGTCGGTGAACATCAAGGAGCGCCTCGACTTCTCGTGCGCCGTGTTCGACGCCGCCGGCGGACTGGTGGCTAACGCGCCGCACCTGCCGGTGCACCTGGGCTCGATGGGCGAGAGCATCGAGACGGTGATCCGCCAGGGCGCGCGGCGCGATGCGGCCGGGCGACGTCTACGTGCTCAACGCCCCCTATAACGGCGGCACGCACCTGCCGGACATCACCGTAATCACCCCGGTGTTCGATGACGCCCCGGTCCCTCCCGGCAACCAACGCGATATCCTGTTCTTCGTCGCCTCGCGCGGTCATCACGCCGACATCGGCGGCACCACCCCCGGCTCGATGCCACCCGACAGCCGCAGCATCGATGAGGAGGGCGTGGTCATCGACGACGAGCTGCTGGTCGAGGCCGGCCGCTTCCGGGAGGCGGAGATGCGCGCGCTGCTGGTTTCCGGCCGCTGGCCGGCGCGCGATCCCGATCAGAACATCGCCGATCTGAGGGCGCAGGTCGCGGCCAACGAGACCGGCGCTCGCGAACTGCGCAAGCTGGTGGCGGATGTCGGCCTCGACGTGGTGCACGCCTACATGCGCCACGTCCAGGACAACGCCGAAGAGCAGGTGCGCCGCGTCATCGACGCGCTGCGCGACGGCGAGTTCGCCTACGAGATGGACGACGGCTCGATCATCCGGGTAGCAATCCGCATCGATCGCGTCGCGCGGTCGGCGGTGATCGACTTCGCCGGCACCTCGCCGCAGCATCGCGGCAACTTCAACGCTCCGCCGGCGGTGGCCAAGGCGGCGGTGCTGTACGTGTTCCGCACCCTGGTCGACGATGACATCCCGCCAACGCCGGCTGCCTGAAGCCGCTCGACATTCGTATCCCGGAGCGGAGCGATGCTGCGGCCGGCCTGGCCGGCAGCCGTCGTCGCCGGCAACGTCGAGACCTCGCAGGCCATCACCGACGCGCTCTATGGCGCCATGCGGGTTATGGCGGCGGCGCAGGGCACGATGAACAACTTACCTTCGGTGACGACCGCCGGCAGTACTACGAGACGATCTGCGGCGGCTCGGGTGCCGGCCCCGACTTCGACGGCACCGATGCCGTGCACACCCACATGACCAACACCCGCCTGACCGACCCGGAGGTGCTGGAGTGGCGCTTCCCGGTGCTGCTGCGCGATTTCCGTATCCGCCGCGGATCGGGAGGCGCGGGCCGGCATCGCGGCGGCGACGGAGTGGTGCGGACGATCGAGTTCCGCGAACCAATGACCGCCGCCATCCTGTCGGGTCATCGCCGGATCCCGCCATTCGGCCTCGCCGGTGGCCAGGCCGGCTGCTGCGGCGAGAACCGGGTGGTACGCCGCGATGGCACCGTCAACCTGCTCCCTGCAACCGCCCGGGTCGAGATGCAGCCGGGTGACCGCTTCATCATTGAAACACCAGGCGGCGGTGGCTGGGGAGAGGAGATCGGCCGCTAACCTGAAGGACGATAAGGCGCCTTTTTCGTTCTTCCAAGGTAGCCCTTTTGGGTATATAGGCTACCCCTTGCAGGCCATAACGCTATGCGAGGTCGGGGGCTCTTGCAACGCTTCATGCACTGGGCCGTCGTCGGCGGGCTCGTCGTCGTCGCGGCGGGCAGCGGCGGCACGGCGTACGCCCAGACCCTCGCAAGCGAGTTGCAGGGACTGCTGGCCAACCATCCGCAGATCCTGGCGCGACAGCGCAGTGTCGAAGCCGCCGAGCACGGGGTGACGAAAGCTTTCGCCGGATATCTTCCGAAACTCGACATCGTTGGCCAATCAGGACCGCAATATATCGACAGCCCGGTGCTGAAGAGCGAAGGCGGGGGCACTTGGCTCTCGCTCGCCGAGGTCGTCGGCACGCGTTTGACACAAAACGTGTTCGACGGCTTTGCCACGCCGGCGCAGGTTCGTTCAGCCCGGCTCAACCTGGAGGTGGCCGAGTTCACACTCTTGGGACCAGCCAGAATGTCCTGTTCGACGGTATAGACGCCTACCTTGAGGTCCTCCGGCAGAGCCGGCTGGTGGCGCTGGCACAGGAGAGCGAGCGGACGATCATGCGGCAACTGCGGCTGGAGGACGAACGGGTGCAGCGCGGTTCCGGCATCGCCGTAGACGTGCTGCAGGCGAAGTCACGGCTGCAACTGGCGAAGGAAAGGCGGATCAATTTCGAAGGCGCGCTTGCCGATGCCAATACCCGCTACATTGAAGTCTTCGACCATCCGCCACGTCCTTCCGCGATGCAGAATCCGGCGCCGCCGAATGATCTGCTGCCGAGAGACCTGGATCAGGCGCTGGCCATCGCCCGCCAGGAGAATCCGGCAATCGATTCCAGCCTGGCTGGCGTCGCCGTCGCCGAGCAGGGCAAAAGGTTGGCGAAGGCCCGTTACTACCCCAGCCTCGACGTGGTGGCGGCCGCCAACCGGGAAAATGATACCGATCTGGTCCGCGGCACGCGGACCGACGTCTCGGTGCTGCTGAGCGCCTCCTGGAACCTGTTCGACGGCTTCGCCACCACCGCGGGCGCGCGTCAGGCCGCGGCGGAGTACAAGGCAGCGCGGCAGAACCACGACATCATCGAGCGCGACGTTGCCCGCCAGACGCATCTTGCCTGGAACGAATGGACAACGGCGCGGCAGCGGGTGGAGTTGCTGGAGAATGCCGTCGCCATCGCATCGGAAGTATTTGAAGCGCGGCAAAAGCTTCGGGAAGCGGGCAGGGAGACGATAATCAACGTGCTGGATGCGGAAAATGAGGTCTATAACGCCCGCATCAATCTGGTAGAAGCATCCGGTGACGTTACCCGCGCTGCTTTTCAGCTACTGCAAGGTATGGGCCGGCTTGGATTGGCAGAACTGGGTCTGGCAAAGTAGAGTACGGTGCGAGAAAGAACGTCGAGAGGGTATAGAAGCACTTTTGCATATTTCGCATATGGAAATAAAAAGGGCGGGGCTGACGCCCCGCCCTGTCGCGCCGCAGCCAAACCCCCCTGGCTCCAGCCTAATTTTACCTGTGACCGCGACATCTATAAGTATAAGCCGCTAAGAACTTATCCTGCCCCAAAAAACACCTGTCTGGTCTGGCAGGTCGTCAAATATATGCCAATGGTACTGGGCGCTCCCATTGCGTTCTGTGATCTAGATCACATTCGCTGACGCAAAAGTGATCGAGCTCACATTTTGAGCCGGTCTGATCAGCGAATTCGTGGCCCTGACACCCGGGGGCATTGACGCCGCCGCGGCTTCTACCCATCAATGCAAGGGATGGACACCTCCTGCGGCGGCGGCACCAAATCGCTTGAATCTGCATCAACGGCCTGCGACAGCCTAATTGGCCTGGAGCGTGGCGACCTCGCGCGTGCGCTTGCCGCGGTCGGTGAACCGCCGTTCCGCGCCCGTCAGATCTGGCACTGGATCTACTATCGTGGGGCGCGCGACTTTGCGTCGATGACGACGCTGTCGAAGGACCTGCGGCTTCGGCTCGCGGCGCAATTCCAGATCGATCGACCCGCGGTGGGAAGCGAGCAGCTTTCCGAGGACGGCACGCGCAAGTGGCTGCTTCGCTTTGCCGACGGCAATCAGGCCGAAACGGTGTTCATCCCCGAGGAAGACCGCGGTGCGCTCTGCGTCTCCTCGCAGGTCGGCTGCACGCTCACTTGCAAGTTCTGTCACACCGGCACGCAACGGCTGGTGCGCAATCTCTCCGCCGCTGAAATTGTCGGCCAGGTGCTGGTCGCGCGCGACAGCTACGGCGAATGGCCGACCCCGCGCGGCGAGCGGCTGCTGTCCAACATCGTGCTGATGGGCATGGGCGAGCCACTGTTCAATTACGATAACGTCGCGGCCGCGTTGCGCATCGTGATGGACCCCGAGGGCATTGCCATCTCGCGCCGGCGGATCACGCTGTCGACTTCCGGTGTCGTGCCGATGATCCGCCGCGTCGGGGCGGAACTCGGCGTCAAGCTGGCGATCAGCCTGCACGCAGTCACCGACGAGCTGCGCGATTCCCTGGTGCCGATAAACAGAAAGTACCCGATCGCCGAACTGCTGCGCGCGTGCCGGGAATATCCGGGCGCCGACAACGCCCGCCGGATCACCTTTGAGTACGTGATGCTGAAGGATGTCAACGATTCCCCGGCCGACGCCAAGGCGCTGGCGCGGCTGGTCGCCGGCATTCCGGCGAAGTTCAACCTTATCCCATTCAATCCCTGGCCGGGCGCACCTTTCGAGTGCTCAACAGAGGACGCGATGCGTGGGTTTGCCAGGATCCTGAATAGTGCCGGCTACACAGCACCGCTGCGTACGCCGCGCGGACGCGACATCATGGCGGCGTGCGGCCAGCTCCGCTCGGCCAGCGAGCGCGAGCGGCTGTCGCGGATGAAGGCACGACTAGCGGCGGGGATCGTCGACGATGTCCATCACCCCACTGCGGCGGCCTGAGGACCGCCCGCGGCGGCGGAGCTTGTGCCTGCTGCTGACGCTGGCAATCGCCGGCTGCGCGTCGGATCCGATCATCGATACGAAGGGCGTCAATCAGGCACGCTACCAGACCGACCTCGCCGAGTGCCGGCAATATGCCGACCAGGTCAGCGTCGCCGGCAACGCCGCCGGCGGTGGCTTGCTGGGCGGTGCCGCGGGTGCGGCAGTTGGGGCGGCGATTGGCGCGGTCACCGGCAATCCGGGCACGGGTGCGGCCGTAGGAGCGGCGGGAGGCGGCACCTCAGGCGTCATTGGCGGCACCGCGCGCGGCGCGTCGAGGCAGGAACGCGTTGTCCGCAACTGCCTGCGCGGCCGCGGCTATTCAGTGCTGGACTGACACCGCCGGCCCGGCTATGGCGAGCGAGGACCTTGTACCGGCGACGCCGGCACACCGGCCGCCCGATGCGGGAGAGACACCGATGAAAGCCATCGCCGTTGCCCTTGCCCTGCTGCTGGTGCTCGCAGGTGCTGCCTGGTGGCTGTTTGGCGGGCAGAAGCGCGGCGAAATCGGCACCGTGTCCACCAACTTCCGCTGGCTGGGTCCCAACGACCGAATCGCCGTTGACGCCTTCGATGATCCGAAGATCGAGGGCGTCGCCTGCCACATCAGCCGCCCCGAACGAGGAGGCGTCGGCGGCGCCGTCGGCACCGCGGAAGAGTCCTCCGAAGTTGCGATCGCCTGCCGGCAGATCGCACCAATCGTCGTCAAGGAGCCGCTGAAGGATGGCGAGCGGGTTTTCGATGAGCGCCGGTCGCTGATCTTCAAGCGCCTGCAGGTGGTGCGCTTCTTCGACGCGAAGCGCGGCGTGCTCGTCTATGTCGCGTATTCCGACAAGGTATTGACCGGCTCGCCGCAGAACTCGCTGTCCACCGTGCCGCTGATGCCGTGGGGCGGGGTGGCAGCAAAAATGCCGTGAGATAGCAACCCCGATGAGCGAAGCCGCGACGCTATCCGTCCGCCGCCTCCTCTACTTCGCCGATCCGATGTGCTCCTGGTGCTGGGGCTTTTCGCCGGTGATCGCCAACATTGCAGCGGCGTGTGCCGGGTTGGTCCCCATCCGGCTATGCGTGGGCGGGCTGAGAGCCGGGGAGACGAAGCCGATGGACGGGCGCTCTGGCGCCTACATCCGGCATCACTGGGAGGAGGTGGCGGCGGCAACTGGGCAGCCGTTCGACTTCCGCTTCTTCGAGCGCGAGCGGTTTGTTTATGATACCGAGCCTGCTTGCCGCGCAGCCGTCGCGATCCGCAACCTTGCTCCCGAGGCGTCTCTCCAGTATCTCGCTGCGGTGCAGCGGGCATTTTATGCGGAGAACCGTGACGTCACGCAAGAAGACGCACTGGCCGATATTGCCGCTGCGTTTGTGGATCCGGAAGATTTCCGGGTCGTTTTCAACGCCGCAGAGGTGCATGAGGCGACGCAAGCCGATTTCCGCTTGGTTCAGGGTCTTGGCATTCAGGGGTTCCCTACCGTGCTGCTGCAAGATGGGCAGCGGCTAGCTGCTCTTACCGCCGGCTGGCAGCCATTCGACGCGCTGGCGGAGCCGTTGAACGCCTGGCTTGCCGGCGTCGGCGAATAGCCAGAAGTAGAGGGCCTCGCCAGCGATCCTTGACCGATCCCGCATCTGCGAATAGTTTGCTGCGTCTGCGTAAACACGGCGGTGGACAAGCCATCGCCTCCGATAAGCAACGCGGCGGCTGTGCGGCACATCTCGCCAGCGCCTCACCTGGTCGAGCCTGCCGATGGTCAGCGATTCGTTTCCGGATGACGATCTGCGGCCCGTTGCCCAGCAGCTCGTGCAGGATGCGGCAGCGGTGGCCGCTGTATCGGCAGACACGACTTCCGTTTCGCCATCAATCGCCGCCGAGCCCACACTGCCGGCCGAGGAGATCGCGCGCATCGTCCGGTCGGCACACGATGCGCCTTGCCGGGTGCTGGGTCCGCAGGCGGCCGAAGACGGCGGGGGATCATCCTCCGCGCTTTCCTTCCCGACGCGACCCGCGCCTTGTTGCGCATCCCCGGAAACCCGGCGGAGCAGGAGATGCTTTGCGTCGACCCGGCCGGATTATTCGAGATCAGGCTTGCCGAGCTGCGCCCGGAAACGATGCCTGCATACGATTATCTCGTGGAGTGGGACGACGCACCGCTGGTCAGCGTAGCCGATCCCTACCGGTTCGCCCCATCAGGGTTCACCGATGACGACGACGCTCTGTTCGCCGCTGGGCGACATGCCCGGCTGTTCGAAAAGCTGGGCGCGCGGCCCGCGATGCGTGACGCAGCGAGCGGCGTCGACTTCGGCGTCTGGGCTCCCAATGCCGCGCGGGTCAGCGTGGTTGGCCCGTTCAACGCCTGGGACGGTCGCCGGCACACGATGCAGCGCACTGGCTCGCGGGGGGTCTGGCAATTGTTCGTTCCCGGCGCCCGCACCGGCGACTTCTACAAATTCGAAATCAAGACCAGCGAGGATGATGTCTTTCTGAAGGCTGATCCGTTCGCGGTAGCGACCGAGCCGCCGCCGCATCGGGCTTCGATCGTGGCAGACGTCGCGGCCAGGAGCTGGCGCGACAACGCCTGGATGGAAACTGGGCGCGCGGCCCGGACGCAAGACCGAGGTCTCAGAACCTACCGATCGGCGCCGGATACGACGCCAGAGGCGGCGGCCGCATCCGCTGATGCCGCTGGCTGCGGTTTCATCGAACTGGCGGCAGATGCCGCCGCCTCAGGCCACCGGGGCTGTTCGAGGCGCCGGCGGGCTTCTCATCGCCCGAGGCGCTGCTGGCCTGGATCGATGCTTGCCATGTGCAGGGCTTCGGCGTCGTGCTGCCGGCGCCGGACGATCTCTTTCCCCGACGCTGCCGCCGACCTCGCCTGGTTCGACGGCACCCGTCTGTATGAGCGGCCCGACAGCGTCGATGGCGAACCGCTGCGGTTCGATCTTGCGAAAGGGGAGGTGCGCAGCGTCCTGCTATCAGTAGCAGCCTTCCGGCTTTGGTGCTGGCACGCCGACGCACTCGTCTGCGACATCGACCGCCTGCGCCGTCTGGCGGATCTGCCGGCCGAGTTCCTGGCCACGGCCCGGCTGATCTTTCGCGATACGGCCTGGACGACGAGGCTGAGCAGCGCGAACATCCGGCGCATCGCCGATGGCCGGCACGACGATCCGTTTGCCATACTCGGCCTCCATGTGGCGCCTTCGCCGCCGGCTGTGGGCACGGCGCCGGTGGAAGGGCCCGACCCGGTGGTCGTGCGCACGATGCAGCCGGATGCCGTCGGTGTGCATCGGCTGCCCGGCGAGGCCCCCTATCTCGCCGTCGAGATGACGGCCATCGATCCTGCCGGGCTGTTCGAGGCGCGCCTGCCGGTGGCGCCGGCCGACTGGCGGTTGAGGGTGTTTACCGCCGACGGCGGATCGAAAGAGATCGTCGATCCCTACACGCTCACCGACTTCACCTTCGGCGCGCAAGATCGCCACCTGTTCGCCGAAGGCAATCACTATCGGCTTTACAGGAAACTGGGGGCGCACCCGCGCACGGTGCGCGGGATCGAGGGCGTTACTTTCGCGGTTTGGGCGCCAAATGCCGAGGGGGTCGGTGTCGTCGGTGCGTTCAACGGGTGGAACGGGCTGGTCCACCAGATGAAGCGGCACAGTGCGTCGGGCGTCTGGGAGATCTTCGTGCCCGGCGCGGCGGAGGGTGACGTCTACAAGTTCGAGATTCGCGCCCGTAACGGCCATGTTTTCCTCAAGACCGATCCGTTCGCCTCCCGCGCCGAGGTGCCTCCTGCTACCGGCAGCGTCGTTCATAACCTCGATGGCGTTCACGATTGGCGCGATGCCGGTTGGCTGGAGGCGCGGCGCAACGGCAAACCCTGGGAGCAGCCGATTGCCATCTACGAAGTCCACCTCGGCTCGTGGATGCAGGGCCCGGGCGGCCGACGCCTGTCGTACAGCGAAGTGGCGGCGAAGCTGGTGCCCTACGTCAAGACGCTCGGCTTCACCCACATCGAGCTGCTGCCGATTGCCGAGCATCCGTACGAGCCCTCCTGGGGCTACCAGGTCTCGCACTTCTATGCACCGACGTCGCGCTTCGGGCCGCCCGAGGAGTTGATGGAATTCATCGACCTCTGCCACGAGAACGGCATCGGCGTCATCCTCGACTGGGTGCCGGGGCACTTCCCCAAGGACGCGCACGCACTCGCATGGTTCGACGGCACGCACCTGTTCGAACACGCCGACCCGCGTCGTGGCGAGCATCCCGACTGGGGGACGCTGATCTTCAACTACGGGCGGCACGAGGTGGAGAACTTCCTCATTGCCAACGCCCTGTTCTGGCTGGAGGTCTACCACTTCGACGGGCTTCGGGTGGACGCCGTCGCGTCGATACTCTACCTCGACTACTCGCGCCCCGCCCACAGTGGCTGGATCCCCAACGCCTACGGCGGCAAGGAGAACCTGGAGGCGATCGAGTTCCTGAAGCACACCAACTCGATCTTGCACGCGCGCTTTCCCGGCATCCTGATGATCGCCGAAGAGTCGACTTCCTGGCCGAACGTCTCGCGGCCGACCGACCAGGGCGGGCTCGGCTTCGGCTTCAAGTGGAACATGGGCTGGATGCACGATGCGCTCGCCTACTTCAGCGTGCCGCCGGCGGAGCGCAAGTGGCATCACGGCAAGCTCACCTTCAGCATCGTCTATGCCTTCAACGAGAACTTCGTGCTGTCGCTGTCGCACGACGAGGTGGTGCACCTGAAGCGCTCGCTGCTCGGCAAGATGCCGGGCGAGGACTGGGAGCGCTTTGCCAACCTGCGGCTGCTGTTCACCCTCATGTACGCGCACCCCGGCAAGAAGCTGCTGTTCATGGGCGGCGAGTTGGGGCAGGAGAGCGAGTGGAGCCACGAAACCGGCCTGGAGTGGCGGGCGCTGGAGAAGAAACCAAACCGCGCGCTCGGATGGTACATCCAGGACCTGAACCGCCTCTACCGGACGCAGCCGGCACTGCACCAGGTCGACTTCCGCGCCCAGGGCTTCGAGTGGCTGGAGGTGGAGAACGCCGAGGAGAGCATCCTCGCCTTCCTGCGCAAGGCGAAGGATCCGCGGCGCGCGCTGCTGTTCGCCGCCAACTTCTCCGCCGTCTCGCGGCCGGAGCATCGGATCGGCGTCCCCTATCCGGTGACCTTCACCCTGCTGTTCGACAGTAACGACGCGAAGTACGGCGGTAGCGGCGCTGCGCGCAACCGCGACGGCATCGCGGCGGAAGAGGTGCCGTGGCACGGCCACGCGTTTTCCATCAGCGTCAGCCTGCCGGCGCTGTCGGCGGTGATCCTGCAACCGGAACCTCCCTCCGACTAGGACAGCGCCCGCGCCGCGGCGAACGCTGATCTCCGCGCAAGTGGGCTTTCGCTCAAGGCCCATCGCCCGCTCACGGCATGTGCGAGGCGCGGAGGATGCGCTGGTATTCCCTTTCGGTGATCAGGTCGCGTGGTTCGGCGCGATCCAGGAACACGCTGCCATCGATGTGGTCATGTTCGTGCTGAATAATCCGGGCGACGAAGCCGCTGAAGGTCCTCTGCTCGGCCTCGCCCTCGCGATTGGTGAAAGATACCGTCAGCGACGTGTGGCGGGGAACGAGGCCGCGAATGCCGGGAATGCTCAGACATCCCTCCCAGTCCTTCTCCTTCTCCTCCGACGCCGACAGGATGACCGGGTTGATCATCGCCAGCGGCTCCATGCCCGGCGCGCCTGGATAGCGGGGGTTTGGTCGCGACGCGACGATGAACAGGCGAAGCGGCTGGTAGACCTGCGGTGCGGCAATGCCAACGCCATCGGCCTCGCGGCAGGTCTCGATCATGTCGTCGATAAGCGCCTGGATCGCCGGGTCGGACACGTCCCGAACTTCCCCGGCCGTCTGCCGAAGCACCGGCTGACCAAGCTGGCTGATCTGCCGCAGGATGGGCATCGAGAAGCTCCCCGGAGAGGTGGCCATCTGCCAAGCAACTCAATTATCCCGACACGCGGCAGGATGTGCAGCTACTGATGGACGCAAGATCCATTCGTGAGGTCGGCTCGACTGTGGTTTCGTCCGCTATGGTTCCCTCGCATCTCTTGGAGGGGCCAACGCTCGACCTTCTAGGTCATAAAACGTGAAGCTGCATCCGTCGCTCGCTTTCTTCGTTCAAAGTCCGTCAGTGATCAACAGGCAACTCCAAAGCTGAGCCTGAAAGCGTCGGTTCTCCGGCAACTGCTCGCGCCAGCGATGCAAGCCGAGGCTCCCGTGACAACGCCCTCTGCCACATTGCGGTCCGATACGATCGCCTCGCGGCAACAGTCAGTGTTACTGGATATGAGTCTGCAAACGAGCGCACGACTCTGGCAAACCCGCAAGCAGCTCTCGACAACGCGCGATCTGGACAAAGGCATTTGCCCCCTCAGCCACGGACAAGGCAGGGCGCGCGAGTTGCTCTGCATTTTCGCCGCCAAGCTCCGCTTGCGCCTTCGGGATCATAATCTCCTTAGTGAGCGGTCGGCCGCTCTGGAGCTTTGTTGATGGGTTTGGGGACTAGCTCAGCCCGAATTTCAGCGCATTCGCGTTCAAGCAGACGCGCCCCGATGCGACGCGCGCAGCTGTGCGCGCAGTCAATTTCCACTAGTGCTCCGGCAAGATCGCCCTTCGCCGTCAACAAGCGCGCTAGGTTCAGTCGGACGCGCGCCGCATCAAGCTCCGCGCCGATGCTCGTCCAGAGTTGGCGTGCAAGCTGTAGAAACTGCATCGCACTTTGCGGATCGTCATTGGTGGTTGCGGCGAGGCTGGCTTCAGCCTCCGTCGCAAGTGCTCGAATTGCCGGGCTGGGCCAGCCGTCAAACTGCGCCGCCAGCATGTCGAGGGACGCTCGCGCGTCCGCGGATCGACCGGCCCAGGCGCAGATCCTCGCTTTGTGCGCCAGGATGAGCCCGCGCCGCTGCAAACCAAACCACCCAACGCTGGCCAGCACGCGATCGAGGGCCGAAATCGCACCGTCCACGTCGCCCGCCTGGAAAAGCAGGACGGCATTTCCGGGCTCAGCATCCCACCCGGCCGCGTAGGCGCTCCTGTAATCGCTGAGTGCCGCGTCCAAATCGCCACTTGCGGCGTGGATGTCGCCGCGGACGCGATACGCGTCGCCAAGCGCCCATGGCTCCGAGTTGGGCAATTTCGCCACTGGCGTTATTGACCGCGATCAGCGCGTCGGCGAGCGTCCCCTCGACCCGAGGATTTCGGCCCGATGCAGTTCGCAGGATCCTGTCGTTCCAGCAAAATTGGCTTTGCACCACGTTTCGAATCCATCGGCCCATTGATTGGCGCGCGACCAGTCGGCAAAGCACCGGCACGACCAAAGAATGTTGCAGTAGATCAGACTACCCGTGACCGGATCAACCGCACTCGACATTGCCTGAGCCGCCGCGTGATCCTGCTGTTCAAGACCGATACGCGTGTGGCCGAGAGAGATGTTGAAAAAACCGAGATACCCGAGCGTCAGTGCGCGCAAGGGAACGCTGCCGTGTTTTTCCGCGATTGCCGACGCTCGTTCGGCGACGTCCAGGGCTGCTTCGGGGCGCCCATCGAACGCCTCGAAGCGCGCCTGCATCCAGAGCAGATAGATGGCTGCATCGCTGGGTTCTTGATGTTTCAGGAGCGATGCCGCGCGCGCCAGCCAACCCCGGGCAACGGCCGCCTCAGCCCTTTCCAAATGAATTTTGGCCAACGTTATCGCGCAGCGCGCCGCGGGCGCACGATCGCCTTGCGCCTCATAGCGCTCAAGCGCATTCCGCAGCATCGGCGACGCGTCGCCTGGCCGCCCCAGGCATTCGAGCGTGATCGCCCAGAGCTCAAAATCCTCGGCGGCAAGGTCCGAGTCCGAGCAAGCCGCCAGACATCCAATGACCTTCGACCAGTCTCGTTCGGTCGCCGCCGCGCGCGCTGCTGCTCCTGCGCCGGGCGGCTCGGCTCCACCTGGGAGCAGCGCGTCGAGGTTCGGGTGATCGACGGCCAAGCGATATCCGTGGCCCGCGAAGCTCTTCAGCGCATCTGTGAGGCCGCCTTCGCGCAGCGTTCTGCGCAAGAGGCTGACGGCTCGTTGCAATGACGATTCGGTGACGTGCACTTCGGGCCACAAGTGCTCCATGAGCTCGTGTTTGGTAACGACCCGGCCGGCATGGCGCAGCAGATACACGAGAAGATCGAAGATCTTTGGTTGAAGACCGAGCGCCCGGCCCCGCAGACGCAGCGATCGTCCACTCTCGTCCAGCTCGAAGTCCCCAAACTGGCAAACCATGCTCCTCCCCTAACGCCCGTCGTCCGCAAGGATAAGAAAATTATCAGGCCAAGATAAGGACCTTCCCGGCGGACGTGGATAAAAATCAATCACACGCGGCAAACGTAACGCGGAAGGCGGTTCTAAAAGCCAGCCTTCGATCGCTCAAGGCCTGGGCGCCGCGAATTCAAGGGCGATGCTGCACTAGTCCCAGGTGCAACAGGAGGACGGAGTAAGACCATGGACACGATGACGAAAGAGAAGGAGCCGACGGTGGTCAACGGGATCAACGTCGATGATCTCAAGGCGCTGGTTGCCTCGATCGAGGCCGATCCGGCGAAGGCGATGACGCACTGGCGGGTGGAGACGACCTGGAAAGGCCAGACCCGCAGCCGGGCCGAGGTGCAAGGCTTCGGTTTCGGCGGCGAACAGGTCGCCCGGCAATTCTGCATCGACGTCGACGAACCGATGGAACTGGGCGGCTCGAACCGGTTCGCCAACCCGCAGGAATACCTCATCGCCGCCCTCAACGCCTGCATGACCGTCGGCTACGTCGCGCAGTGCGCCGTCCGCGGTATTACGCCTGAGCATCTGGCGATCGAGACCGAGGGCGACATCGACCTGCGCGGCTTTCTCGGGCTGAACGCCGAAGTCGCACCGGGGTACGAGGCGCTGCGCTACACGGTCCGCATCCGCGGTGACGGCACCCGGCAGCAGTTCGAGGAAATCCACGCGGCGGTGATGGCCACCTCGCCAAATTTCTACAACCTGGCGCGCCCGGTGGCGCTGCAGCCCACCTCGTCGTCGACTGACATCACACCTCTGCCGGGCGGATCCCGCGAACACGGGATCCGTTCGCGCTGCCGATAACCGGTGCGCCGGTGGAGTCATGCCAAAATAAAGGATACTCAGATGAGCAGCGCAGTAGATGAAATAGACGAGAATACCACGTTCTGGCTCTACAAATACCACCACGCCGACGTCTCGACGTATCTCGTTACATCTGCCTCGATATCGGCCGGTCTGTCAATCATTGGCACCAATAAAGCCGAGTACGTATACGGTTCGAATTCATCCGATGGCATCAACGCGAAAGGTGGAAACGACACTATCTACGCCAATGGCGGCAATGATACGGTGGAAGGCGGCGACGGCAGCGATCTCGTCTACCTCGGAGACGGCAACGACCGCTACGACCCCTTCAACACCAATGGTAATGATACGATCTACGGTGGGAACGGGAACGATTTTATTTATGGCGCCAGCGGAAATAATTATATTTCCGGCGACGCCGGCAATGACACCCTGCATGGGAGTTCGGGAAGCGACACGATCTACGGCGGTGCCGGTAATGACTACATCACTGACGACCGCGGCAACACTTATGTAAACGGTGGGGACGGCGCGGATACGATCCGGACCTATGACGGCAACAATACCGTGATTGGTGGAGCCGGCGACGATTTGATCACCCTCGGCATCGGCAACGACACCATCTACGGCATCGGCGGCGGCAACGACACCGACTTCGGGGGCGCCGGCAACGACACCGACTTCGGGGGCGCCGGCAACGACTACATCGCCGGCGGAACCGGCCACGAGTATATCCTCGGCGACGACGGCGACGACACGCTTCTCGGCGGTGACGGGAACGACCTGATCGACGGCGGCTACGGCATCGACAGCATGGACGGTGGCTACGGCATCGACACCGTCGACTACCGCTTCTTCTCGGGCGACGTCACCGTCAATCTGTTCTCCAGCACGGCATCCGGTTCCGGCGGCTGGAGCGAGACGGTCGTCAACTTCGAGAACGTCTACACGGCTGCCGGCAACGACGACATCATCGGCTCGTATGCAGACAACTACCTCGACGCGGGTGCCGGCAATGACACCCTGCTCGGCCTCTACGGCAACGACACCATCTACGGCGGTAGCGGCAACAATCTGATCGACGGTGGATACGACAATGACCGCCTCTATGGCGGCGACTACGGCGACACGATCTATGGCGGTGCGGGTAACGATACGGTCGATGGCGGCAACGGCAACGATCTGATCTATCTCGGCGCCGGCGACGACTATCTGGACGTCTTTTCGGGCGGCAACGATACGTTCTACGGGGAAGACGGCAACGACTACATCTACGGCTACACAAGCGCCGAATACTACGACGGCGGCAACGGTAACGATACTTTGCTTGGCAATTACGGTGCCGACTCGATCAACGGCGGTGCCGGCAACGACTCGATCAACGGCGGCGAAGGCAACGATGCCATCGACGGTGGTGCGGACGCCGACACAATCTACGGTGCGGACGGCAACGACACCGTGGACGGTGGAGACGGCAACGACCTGATCCACCTCGGCAACGGCGACGACTATCTGAGCGTTTCCTCCCTGGGCAACGAAACCGTCACCGGCGACGCCGGCAACGACTACATCTACACCTTTACCGGCAACGACCTTGTCTATGGCGGAACCGGCAACGACACGCTGCTCGGTCATGCCGGCAACGATTTCCTTAACGGCGGTGCCGATGACGACTCTCTCTACGGCGGCTACGGGGTCGACACGATGCTGGGCGGAGACGGCGCCGACACCCTGCTGGGCGGCGTGGACTTCGCCGACGACGTCTTCCGGTTCACCGCGATCTCGCAGTCGACGACGACCCGCTCGGATCAGATCTTCGACATGGAGGGGATCGGCATCGCCGGTGGCGACCGGATCGATCTCAGCGCCATCGACGCCAATACGACGGTGGCGGGCAACCAGGCCTTCATCTTCGGCGGCACCGGCGCCGGCCACCTGTCGCTGGTCAATGCCGGCGCCGACACTCTGATCCTCGCCGACGTCGACGGTGGCGGCGCCGACCTGCAGATCATCGTACACGATGGCGACATCCTGGCGAGCAACTGGCAGGCCGCCGACTTCATCCTTTAATCGGCAGCATCGGCCACGCGAAGCGCCCCGTTTCTCCCGGGGCGCCTCTATTTCTAGCGCCGGCCATCGCCCGTCGCGCCCACCCGGTCAAGCGCGAACTCCACGGCGATTGGCGGCAGTCTCGACACCGACGTTCGTCTCGACACCGACGTTCGCGTTGTTCGCTCTCCGAAGCTGAAAAGGCCGCGAATGGCGAACAGACCGCTTCCACCTTCCCGGCGCCCGCTTGTGGCAAGGCTCCCCGCCTGTCTCAGCCCATCAGCGCGCAGGTGGCGACCAGGGCTACCAGGCAGAAGGCGAACAGCAGGATCAGGTGCGGCATTGCCGGCTCCGTCGGCCCGCCGACGCTAGGCGGTGAGCTTGTCGAGTTCGCGGAGGATTGATTCGCCCATCACGCGGGTGGAGACGCGCGCTTTGCCGGGCTGCATGATGTCGGCGGTGCGCATGCCGCCGTCGAGCACGCCCTTCACCGCGGCTTCGATAAGGTCCGCCTCGGCGGCGAGATCGAACGACCAGCGCAGGCACATGGCGAAGCTGAGCAGGCTGGCGAGAGGATTTGCGACGCCGCGGCCGGCGATATCCGGCGCCGAGCCGTGCACCGGCTCGTACAGCGCCCGCCGGCGGCCATCGGCATCGGCTTCCCCCAGCGAGGCGGACGGCAGCATGCCGAGCGAGCCGGTCAGCATCGCCGCCTCGTCGGACAGCATGTCGCCGAACAGGTTGTCGGTGACGATGACGTCGAACTGGCGCGGATCGCGGATCAGCTGCATGGCGCAGTTGTCGGCGTACATGTGGCTGAGCTCGATGTCTGCGAACTCGGCATCGTGCAGCGCCTGCACCTCCTGGCGCCACAGCACCCCGGACTCCATGACGTTCGACTTCTCCACCGAGCACAGCCGCCGATGACGCTTGGCGGCGAGTTGGAAGGCGACGCGGGCGATGCGCACGATCTCCTCGGTGGTATAAACCTGCGTGTTGACCCCGCGCCGTCCGCCGCCCGGCAGGTCGCTGATGCCGCGCGGTTCGCCGAAGTAGACGCCGCCGGTGAGCTCGCGGACGATGACGATATCCAGTCCCCGCACGATCTCCGGCTTCAGCGGCGAGGCGTCTACCAGCGCGTCGAATACCGGCGCCGGACGCAGGTTGGCGAACAGCGCCATCTCCTTGCGCAGCCGCAGCAGACCCCGTTCGGGTTTTTGTTCGAACGGCAACGCCTCCCATTTCGGTCCGCCCACCGCCCCCAGCAGCACGGCGTCGGCGGCCATCGCGCGGGCCATCGTCTCCTCGGCGAGCGGCGTGCCCTGGGCGTCGATCGAAGCTCCCCCGACCAGCCCCTGGCCGACTTCAAAAGTCACCCCCCGGTGCCGCGCGAGCCATTCGATGACGCGCAGCACCTCGCTCATCACTTCCGGGCCGATGCCGTCGCCGGGGAGAATCAACAGCGTCTTCGTCTCGGACATGGCGGCCTTCCGTGGCTGGTTCTCTGCGAGGCCGTGATCGCGGATCAAAGCCAGGGCCGCTCGGCGCGATGCCGCGCCTCGAAGCTGGTAATGCGATCCACCTTCTGCAGCGTCAGGCCGATGTCGTCGAGGCCGCCGAGCAGGCAGGCCTTGCGGAACGGATCGATCTCGAAGCCGAGCCTTGCCCCATCCGGCGTCTCGATCACCTGCTCGGGGAGGTCGATGGTAAAGCGCGCGTCGGCGCCGCGTTCGGCGATTGCCATGAGCGCGTCCACCTGCTGCTGCGGCAAGGTGATCGGCAAGACGCCGTTCTTGAAGCAATTGTTGTAGAAGATGTCGGCGAACGATGGTGCGATGATGCAGCGGATACCATAATCCAGCAGCGCCCAGGGCGCGTGCTCGCGCGACGAACCGCAGCCGAAGTTCTCGCCGGCGATCAGGATGTTGGCGCCGCGGAAGGTTGGGCCGATTGAGCACGAACGAAGAGATTTCATCCCCAGCATCATCGTAACGCATCTCGAAGAACAGGCTCTTGCCGAGACCGGACCGCGCGATCGTTTTCAGGAACTGCTTGGGGATGATCATGTCGGTATCGACGTTGATCATCGGCAGCGGCGCCGCGATCCCGGTAAGCGTGGTGAAGGGCTGCATTACTTCAGGCTCCTAGGCGGATCCTCAGCCAATGAGGTCGCGCACGTCCACGAGTTTGCCGCTAACCGCGGCGGCGGCGGCCATTGCCGGGCTCATCAGGTGGGTCCGCCCACCGCGCCCCTGCCGGCCCTCGAAATTACGGTTCGAGGTGGAAGCACAGCGCTCTCCCGGCTCCAGCCGGTCGGCGTTCATCGCCAGACACATCGAGCAGCCGGGCTCGCGCCATTCAAACCCCGCATCCCGGAAGATGCGATCCAGTCCTTCCGCCTCGGCCTGCGTCTTTACCAGGCCGGAGCCCGGCACCACCATCGCGCCGACGCCGTCGGCGACGCGGCGCCCGCGCGCCACGTTTGCCGCTTCCCGCAGATCCTCGATCCGGCCATTCGTGCACGAGCCGATGAATACCCGATCAACGCGCACGTCCTGCATCCGGGTCCCGGGCGTGAGGCCCATGTACTGCAACGATCGCTGCATCGCCCGGCGCTTGCTGTCGCTGGCGGCGGCAGCAGGGTCGGGGACCGATCCGGTGATCGGCACCACGTCCTCCGGGCTCGTCCCCCAGGTGACCAGCGGTGCAATTGCCGACGCCGCGAGCCGCACTTCCTTGTCGTAGACGGCGTTCGCATCGGAGGGCAGGGTTCGCCACCAGTCGACGGCCCGCTCCCACAGCTCGCCCGAAGGTGCCTTCGGACGGCCCTTGAGGTAACGGAAGGTGGTCTCGTCCGGCCCGATCAAGCCGGCACGGGCGCCGGCTTCGATCGTCATGTTGCAGACGGTCATCCGCCCTTCCATGCCGAGCGACGACACCGCCTCGCCGGCGTACTCGATGACATGGCCAGTCCCGCCCGCCGTGCCGACCTCGCCGATGATCGCAAGGATCAGATCCTTGGCGCCGACGCCGGAAGGCAGTGAACCTTCCACCGTCACCCGCATGTTCTTCGCCGGCTGCTGCAGCAAGGTCTGCGTCGCCAGCACGTGCTCGACCTCGGACGTGCCAATGCCGAAGGCCAGCGCGCCGAAGGCTCCGTGCGTCGCCGTATGGGAATCGCCGCAGACAATGGTCATGCCGGGCAGGGTGAAGCCCTGCTCCGGGCCGATGATGTGGACGATGCCCTGGCGCTTGTCGTCCATCGAGAAGTACTCGACGCCGAACTCGGCGCAGTTCGTGCGCCAGCGTCGCCACCTGGATGCGCGACTCTTCGTCGGCGATGCCCTGGGAGCGATCGGTGGTCGGCACGTTGTGGTCGGCAACCGCCAGCGTTGCCTCCGGCCGGCGCACCGCGCGGCCGGCGATGCGCAGACCCTCGAACGCCTGCGGGCTGGTCACTTCGTGCACCAGATGGCGATCGATGTACAGCAGGCAAGTGCCGTCGGCCTGCACATCAACCAGGTGGCTGTCCCAGATTTTGTCGAACAGTGTCCGCGGCTTCGCCACGTCATCCTCCTCGCCGAACGGCGGAGGAGATCGCCACCGTCGGCTGTCCAAGCCGTTCTTTCGTGCCGATCAGCTCACGCGCTTTCGGCTTCCGCCGCCGCCGCGGCAGCCGCCCGATCCGCCCGACCCTGCTGCTTCTCCAGCAACGCCGCTTCCCGCTCGCGGGCGGTTACCTTGGCGACGTAGCCGTCGGTCTTTTCGGCAATACGCGCGCTCTTACCGCGTCGGGTTCGCAGGTAGTACAGCTTGGCGCGGCGAACATCGCCGCGGCGCACCACCTCGATTCCGGCAATCGTTGGCGAGTACAGCGGGAAGATGCGTTCGACGCCCTCGCCATACGAGATCTTGCGGACGGTGAACGAGGAATTGAACCCGCGATTGCGCCGCGCGATGCACACGCCCTCGAACGCCTGCACCCGCTCGCGCGTTCCCTCGACAACCTTCACCTTGACCTTGAGCGTATCGCCCGGCGCAAACCAAGGCGGCGTGCCTTCCGCCGTCAGGGCGGCGATCTGCTCTTTCTCCAGTTCCTCGATGATCGTCATGGCTCGTCCTCAGCGTCATATGGGTGCAGTCGGCCGAGGCGGCTAGCGCCGGGCCGGTTGCCAGTAGCGGCCGCGAGATGGTGGGCCCACAAATCGGGGCGCCGCTCGCGGGTAATGCGTTCCGCTTCACCCCGCCGCCAGGCAATGATCTGCGCGTGGTGGCCCGACAGCAGCACCTCCGGCACGGCGCGTCCCTGCCAGCAGCGGGGGCGGGTGTATTGCGGATACTCCAGCAGTCCCTGTTCGAAACTCTCCTCGATTAGCGAGCCTTCATCGCCCAGCACGCCCGGTAGCAGCCGCACGCAGGCGTCGATCAGTGCCAACGCCGCCGGCTCGCCGCCCGACAGCACAAAGTCGCCGAGACTGATCTCCTCCGGCCGCCGCGCCTCGAGGACCCTCTCGTCGACGCCCTCGTAGCGCCCGCAAAGCGCGATCAGCCCAGGACCGGCGGTGAGTTCGCGCGCCCGATACTGATCAAAGCGGCGTCCGCGCGGCGTCAGGTAGATCAGCGGCAACCCGGGCGAGCGACCGACGGCGGCTTCGATCGCCGCTTCGATCACGTCCGCGCGCATCACCATGCCGGGACCCCCGCCGAACGGTGCATCGTCGACGGAGGCGTGTTTATCGCGCGCGAACGCCCGGATGTCCATGGTTTCCAGGCGCCACAGGCCAGCGGTCAGTGCCTGGCCGGCGAGCGAGACGGCGAGCGGCCCCGGAAACATCTCCGGAAAGATCGTCAGCACACGTGCCGTCCACGGCGTCGCCTCGATCGGCGTCATCGCCCGTCGTCCTCGGCTGGGGCCAGCAGTCCGGGAAGCGACGCGACAACGAGACGGCCGGCGGCGAGGTCGACGTCCGGCACTGCCGCCTTGCTGAACGGCACCAGCACCGACGGCGCGCCATCGCGTTCGATCTCGAGAACCGGCCCGGCGCCATGATCGTATACCGCCGCGACCCGACCCGGCGACGTGCCGCCGTCCGTGGGATCGAACATGGCTCGCAGCCCAATCAGATCGGCGTAGTAGTACTCGTCTTGATCGGGGCGAGGCAGTGCCGAACGCGCCACGTACAACCGGCAGCCGCGCAGTCCTTCCGCCGCGGTGCGGTCATCAACACCGTCGGCCCGAACAACCAGCGCGCCTTTTTTCTCGCCAACGATGCGTAAGCGGAGAGACGAGCCGGGACGATCCGTCGTCAGCGGCCCGTAGCCGGCGACGGCGCGGGGATCGGCAGTGAAGCTGCGCACGGTGAAGTCGCCGCGCAGCCCGCGGGGGGCGCCGATTTCGCCGACGCACACCCTTTCCTCGGTTGGACCGCCGCTCGCCGCCATGTCCACTCCATCGCCCGCGCGGAGCTCAGCCGGCCGCCGTCTCGGCGGCTTTGGCGGCGGCGTCCGCGGCGGCCTTCAGGCGCTCCTGCGCCTTCGCCTTTGGCTGCGGCTTCTTGCTCTGCTCGGTCCGCGCGCGCGGCTCCATCAACCCCGCCGTAGAGCAGAACTTGGCGACCCGATCACTTGGGGTGGCGCCGTGCTGCAGCCAATGCTGGATGCGTTCCTGCTTCAGGATCAGCCGCTGCGGGTGATCCTGCTGCAGCATCGGATTGTATGTGCCCAACACCTCGATGAAGCGGCCGTCGCGCGGGCTCCGCGAGTCGGCGACGACGATCCGGTAGAAGGGGCGCTTCTTGGCGCCACCGCGCGCCAGACGGATTCTCACGCTCATGCTGTCGTTCGTTCCTCTTCCTCGTGTGCATGTCTCGCCGGTTCGCGCCTCAGCGCGGCGGCATCATTCCCGGGGGCAGCAGGCCGGGAGGCAGCCCGCCGCCGAACAGCCCGCGTTTCCCCATCTTGCCGACCTTCTTCATCATCGCCGCCATTTGCTGATGCTGCTTCAGCAGGCGGTTGACGTCCTGCACCGTTGCCCCCGAACCGGTGGCGATGCGCCGGCGGCGGGAGGCATTGAGAATCTTCGGGTTGCGCCGCTCAGCGGGAGTCATCGACAAGATGATTGCCTCCTGCCGCGCGATCATTCTGTCGTCGATGTTGGCATCGTCGAGCTGTTTCTTGATTTTGCCGATCCCCGGCAGCAGCCCGAGAAGTCCCTTCAGATCACCCATCTTGCGCAGCTGGCGAAACTGCGCCGCCATGTCCTCGAGATTGAAATCGCCCTTGACCAGCTTCGCCGCCAGCTTCTCGGCATCTTCCTTTTCGATCACCTCGGAGGCGCGCTCGACCAGTCCGACCACGTCGCCCATGCCGAGGATACGGCCGGCGATCCGGTCCGGCCGGAAGGTCTCGAGTGCGTCCAGCTTCTCGCCGACGCCCATCAGTCGGATCGGGCAGCCGGTGACCGTGCGCATCGACAGCGCCGCGCCACCGCGTGAGTCGCCATCGACCCGGGTGAGCACGATGCCGGTGATGCCGACCTTCTCATTGAACGACCGCGCCAGCGTCACCGCGTCCTGGCCGGTCAGCGCGTCGGCGACCAGCAGCGTTTCCACCGGCCCGGTTGCCGCCTTCACCGCCGCCGCCTCGGCCATCATCTTCTCGTCGATGCTCAGGCGGCCGGCAGTATCAAGGATGACTACGTCGAAGCCGTGGCGCCGTGCGTGGTCCATCGCCCGCTCGGCAATTGGCACCGGTGCCTCGCCCGCAACGATGTCGAGTACCGAAGTATCCGTTTGTTGGCCGAGCACCGCGAGTTGCTGCTGCGCCGCCGGGCGATAGACGTCGAGCGACGCCAGCAGCACGCGCTTCTTCTCGCGCTTGCGCAGGCGGACCGCAAGCTTGCCGGCGGTCGTCGTCTTGCCAGAGCCCTGGAGGCCAACCAGCAGCACTGCCACCGGCGGCGGTCCGGCAAGATTGATCCCCGCCCCGTCGCCGGCGCGCAGCTTCTCGTCCGCTTCGCCGCTGCCGAGCATCGCAACGAGGTGGTCGTGGACGATCTTGACCACCATCTGCGCCGGGGTGACGCTGCGCAGCACCTCCTGGCCGATGGCGCGCTCACGCACGCCAGCGATGAATTCCTTGACCACCGGCAGGGCAACGTCGGCTTCCAGCAGGGCGATCCGCACCTCGCGCAGGGCTTCGCCCACGTCCGCCTCGCTCAAGGCGCCGCGCCGCTTCAGCCGATCGAAGATGCCACCCAGCCGATCGCTCAGGCCCTCGAACACGCGTCTGTCGTCCCTCTGGCCGTTTCCCGTCCACGGCAACGAAAAAGAGCCAGCGCGCCTCTCGCAGCCTGGCTCTACCCCGTAACCACCCATGGAAATCGGGACTTTATGGAGGCAGCGGGCCGAAGTCAAGGCAACGGCAGCGCGACCCGCGGAACCGGCTCCATTCGCAGACGCGCCCCTCCGAAGCCTTTAGCCTCCCGTCGAACTTAAACTGTGGAGTGGCGGTGGTTGAGAGTGGTTCGCTCAAGGGGCGACTCCGCAACAGGCCTTCGGAGGCAAACCCCCACCCCGGTCCCCCCCCCCCCCCCCCCCCCCCCCGCGGTGGAAGGCCTGGCCGGCTTGCTCGCTAGTTGGCAGGACAGCCCGAGCCCCCCCGGCCGGCCCCCGGGTCCGGGGGTAGGCACCCCCCCCCCCCCCCCCCCGCGCGGCACCAAAAAAAAGCGAAGAAGGCGGCGTTTTAACCGCGCTGAAGGTCCGTGTTTTTCCTTCCATACCCGAGAAAGCCCCCCCCGGCCGCCCGGCGAAAGGCGCCGCCGTGGTCCGGCGACCCCGCCGCCACCGGTCGGTGGGTCAGAACGTGAGCTCGACGCCAGCCTCAGGCGCGCACGCGTCGCAAGCGGCCCTGCGCGTCAATCAGCACCGCCTCGCTGCCGCCGCCGGCCGCGAGCAAGCTCTCAGCCGCGTCCATCGGCGCGACGGCAATAGCGGTCGAGAGTGCGTCCGCGGTGGTGGCATCGGCGCGATCACCGACACCTGCGCCCAGCTGGTTGCCGAGCGACCGGTGCGAGGATCAAACAGATGGTGACGCTCACCGATGGTATCGAAACGGAATCCGGAGGGGCTTGAGGTTGCGAGCGCTGCGTCGGACAGCGCCAGCGTAGCGGCCAGATCATCGCTGTCACCCGGCCGTCCGATGCCGATCCTCCAGGCTTCACCAGGTGTTCGCCCGCCGAGCGCCCGGTACTCGCCGAGATCGGCCAACACGTGGGCGAAGCCAGACTCGCGCAGCCGTCCGGCGATCCGGTCTGCGGCATAGCCCTGAGCGATGCCGTTTAGCGTCGCCGCCATGCCGGGCGCGGCGAAGGCGACTCGATCCGGCGCGATCCGCAGCCGCTGCCAGCCGATGTGCGCGCGCCTCTTGCAACCGCTCCTCGAAACCCCGGGTTCGCGTTGCGCGCGCACATAAACGCTCCACAGCGGCTGCACGGTGACGTCGAACGCGCCCTCGCTGCTCGCCGACATGCGCTCCGCCGCCGTCAGTACCTCGACCAGCTCGATGGGCGGTGCGTCCAGCGCGCCCCTCGCGTTCAGCCGGGCCAGGGCGGACGCAGGGTGGTAGAGGCTGAGCACATCCTCCAGCCGCGCGATCTCGGCAATGCAGTCGCGCAGCGCGGCTTTGCTGCGGACGACATCCGGATCCGGCAATGGTGAGGGACGCTTCCGCTCCGAAAGCATGTCCATGCCAGCGGACGAACGAAGCCTCCGCCCGCGCCGCGCGACCAGGCAACGCTGTCGCGGCGCTTGCCGCCAGCAGGGCCAGCATGCGGCGGCGGCAAAGCGCCGGGCCTCTCACGTCCGCCGCTCCGGTGTAACGGCGAGCCGGCGGCCCTTACGGCGCAACAGCCGCTCCGGCACGCATCTTTCAGGATCGGCGTAGATCGCAACGCAATCGAGGCACTGGAAGCACTCCGCATA